>NZ_JAFFPR010000007.1 GCF_016918735.1 Leptospira abararensis | reverse complement strand
AAAATCATTTTTCTAATTAGAGGATGTGTGACCACTGCTTCTTTACGAAACTGTCAGGTGAATACTATACTAGCACATACGATGGAACCAAAAGAAGACAGTTGGAAAGAAAATTTCTAAAACAAATAGGGCTTTCTCCCAAAAAACTAGGCAAAATTATCCGTATGCAAGCGGCTTTGAAATTGGTTCTGAATCGACAACTTCCAAATTTGACCCAAATTGCTTATGAGAGTGATTATTTTGATCAGGCACATTTCATTAAGGACTTCCGAGAGTTTACAGGGGTCAGTCCAAAACATTTTTTTAATGATGATGGAATGTTCCTCTCTTCTCTTTTTTACGAAAAAGAATGAGTTGTCGCAATTTTACAATTTTTGTATGATTTTGTATCGTAGAATGAGTGGATTAGGAGAGGTAAGTAAAGAATGAATCGATCAATGTTTATTATCATCGTGGTGTTATTAGGTTTTAGTTTTGCCACTTGTAAGAATGGAAATAGCTTTAATGGGGCGACTGAAGTTGAGAGTAAAAAAGGTGTGAAGAATATGATTTCGATAGTAGAAATTCCTGTTACAAATTTAGCAAGAGCCGTTGTGTTTTATCAAACAATCCTTGGTGTTACCATCGAAAAGATGACAATGGAAGATACGGAAATGGGTGTGCTACCAGCCGGTAATGGTTCAGTTAACGTTGTGCTGATAAAAGGGAATGATTACGTTCCAACTAACAATGGTGCTTTGGTATATCTAAATGTCGGAAATGATTTACAAATAACCTTGGACAAAGTAGAAAAGAGCGGTGGGAAGATCATATTACCGAAAACTCAAATTAGTCCAGAGATGGGTTTTTATGCTTTGTTTTTGGATACGGAAGGAAATAAATTGGGTATGCATTCTCAAAATTAAATTTATGATTTGTTCGGGGATGAAGATTTCTTCCGCCAGCGATTGCAGTGGAAATCCTTTTGCGAAGCAAAAGATTGGAACGAAAAGCGCGGTCGCTGAATTGATTCAAATTCAAAACCACCAAATGGTTGCGAGGCGGCCAGGGGAACTATACAAACCAACATTTGTTATATCATATCAATATACTCTTTTGTTTTCACTACCAATGCCCAAAAATAACTTTTTACTTTGGTATTCCAATATGCAATGGAATTACCCATAAATGTACCTGCCGGCGGAGAAAGAGTTTGGCTAGCCACTCCGCTTCCATTTAAGTTTTGGCTTGCGGGTACGCTACCTCTCACACTATGGAAGGTATAGACCCGATTAGCGGTTGTCGGTTCGGAGATCACGATATCCTGAAGCCCATCTGCATTGGTATCTTGGAACTGAAGTCCCATGGAAAAATTACCAACAGATACGGAACCGGAAAAGAGGCTATCGGCAGATCCGCCAGCACTCAGGTTCATATTCCGAAAACCTGTAATTGGATCGTTTAACACTAAGTATACGTCTCCAATCCCGGCACTCGCGCCGGGGGCTCCAATCAATAGGTCAGGCAATCCATCTCCATTCGTATCTCCAGAAGCTAAAGTTCCCCCAAAATTACATAGGTTTCCGTTACAACTGGTTGTAGGTGGCCCGATAAGAGAAACGTTTGGTGGATTTCCAAAAGGATTTGTTGGATCACATGTGGAATGAAAAACGTGAACAATACCTTGGTTGGAATTATAGGCATAAGAACCAACGGCAAGATCGATGCATTTGTCAGAATTAAAATAGTCCAAAACAAAATTACTTCCAAATTGACACCCATTAACACCGGGACAATTGGATGATTCGAGTGGATTAATTAAATATTGTTGAGGAGTATTCGGTAAGGTTCCAAAATTGGAAAGGAACAAATAAATTCGACCTAACCTTGAAGAATAGTAAGGTGCACCAATAACTAAATCTTGGTAACCATCACCATTGACATCCCCTGCGACCGTATGGCTTCCAAAATTATCTGAGACAGCGGAAATATAAGTGAAGTTTGCTGAAGTTGTGTTTTGCGAGGTAAATCCATTGGCGCCCAGGCTGTGGAATATGTAGGCACCTCGATTCCAGGGTGATGTAAAAATTGCGTCATCATATCCATCATTGTTGGCATCGGCACTAACGATAAAACTACCGAGTCTTCCTGAACCGGCTACTCCAGAGAAGATAGCATCTGCCACTCCTCCAGAATTCAAATTTTGTGAAGTTATGCCAGATTGGCCTCGGCTTAAAAAAAGGTAAACTCTTCCCGGAAACAATCCGTAAGCTTGCGCTCCGACTAATACATCTGCATATCCATCTCCATTGTAGTCACCAGAACTAATTTTTGAACCAAAATATGTGTTAGACAATGCACCATCAGTAAGTGTTGTATTCGGAGTAGTTGGAAGTTGTTTGGTTACAGAATTTGTTCGATAAATATAAGCATACCCCTGAAATGAAAGACTTTCCGATGCCGAAACTATCAAATCAGGATATCCGTCCCCATCGGTATCATGATTGGTTCCCATTCGCACTTGGATGGTATTGGATTTTTCATAAGGTAAGTGGGCGTAGATGGTATGAAGGCTTCCATAAGTCCAAAAGGTACCTGTGATCGCTTTGGCGGGTAGGGCATAGCGCCAAGTTCCATCAATCACGGGCACTTGGGTGGGTGGTGCGTCATCGATTCCTACATTGACGAAGGTTGGACCTTGGGGGACGGTTCCCACAACAAATCCCGTTTCGACTATGGAGTGGTTGGTGAGATTGGAAATCGTAACAGTAGATTCGGGTAGTAAGAGTAGGTAATAAGCAGGTGACCATCGTTTTAAAACATCTTTGTCAGAGCAAAGAAAGTTGGATAACTTCATCAAACATTCAATTGGTGGGTGGGTGAAGGGATTGGCCCAACATCCCCCGAGTCCTAAAGATAAAAGCAGTGGTAGAAGTCGAAGGTTCAAAGATTGAATGAATGTTTTATTTACCATGGTTGGGGAAGGCTAACATTGGATTGATGTTAGGTCTTTGGGATGGGAACGCAATAAATTATTCTAGTGGGAAAATAAAAACAGAGGAAGGGAAGATTTACCCGTTTTGTATTGGCCGTGTATTTAATTGTTTCCGAGGATTTTTGGAAATGCTTAAAATTTATACAAAGGGTGTTTTTTGTTTTTTGTAACTGAGGAGCACCGATCCATAGGTAAATGTTTTCGTCGATTCGAGTTTTAAGGATTGGGCCGATTTTAAGCCCGCAAACAAAGATTCTCCTTTTCCTATAGCAATTGGGTCAATCATCAGAGAATAATGGTCGATTAACTCTAACTCACACCATTGTCTGACAACCTCTCCACTTCCTAAAATTGTCATACTGATTCCTTCTTCTTTTAACCGCTTTATGTGTTCTAGCCAGTTAGGTTCCAAGGCTTCCGTATGGTTCCAAGTGGTACTTGAGTTTCGAATGCGAAAGGACTAACTTATAAGCGTTTTTTGTTGGTTTGGCGACAACGAGATAGAGTTGGAAAGCATCTTTACTTGTCCAAAAAGATTCCATCGTTTGAAAGGTTCGTTTCCCAAACACCAATGTGTTTCCTGAGTTTAGGTTTTCTTTCGAGAATTTAGGAACTATGGGAATGTCAGGAGATATCTTCGCTTTCTCCTTTGTAGAATCCATCGAGTGACAAAAATAAGAATGTTGAAAGTGTTCCTTGGTTTTTCATATGTACCTACCTTTTTTTTGATCATCGGCTTAATGCGATAAGAATGTAAATGAGTTGAAATGGCGACGTGAGAATGTCGCCAACTAAGAAAACCGGAATGAATAGAACTCTTTCGTATTTGGTTCTGGATTTGTAAGGTTTGGCATCTGGTATGATTTCAATATAAGAAATGGAATGTTTGAGTGGAGAATTTTTTCTCGAAAAGGAATAATACTTTCCTGTGATATCACTCCTTCCTTTTACTTTTGCAATATAAAATTGAGAGTCCGTATACATAACTGAAAGAAGTCCCATGTCTGGATCCACTTGGACGATGTTTTGTGAGGGAAAATAATCCGCTACTTTGTCACCCAAATCCGGGTTGTTATATTCCTTTCCGCAGAGACCTTGTTTAAAATGTTTACATGAGGTAGAATTTAGGTATTCTTCTATTTCTATTTGGGAAAAGATTCCCTCCTTTTTCTCTTCCTTTCTTTCCCAAAAACTATAATGTGTTTGTGAATAAAATTTATATGCGGTTCCATCCTGGAATTGAACGAAAAAGATACCTTCGAAAATTCCCTTACCCACTAATATATTTTTGATTTCTTTCTCTAACGGGAAGTTTTTACACTCGCAGAATATATCATAATTATCAGGAGATTTTAAAATTAAAGAATCTTTGACAAAGAGTAAGGCATGCGTTTTTTCTAAAGATTGGAAGTGGTTACCTGGAAAAGGATCGGGACAAGGAACGGCATCTGGAACAGACAATTGATACGGATAAGTTTTTTGTTTCTCCGGTAGGAGAAAACAAAGTTCATGTTTTCTATCAAAATAACGATCCGTATCATCCGTAGATGTCTCTAAAAATTTAACTTTTGCAAAAATCTTGTTTTCTGATACAGTAATCCCCATCACATTTTTGGGAGCTATTTCAATAGAAGCATCTTTACTTTTCATCATTTGAAGATTACCCCAAGTGAGAATACAATGGTTTAAGCTAATCATTACTAACGAAAGTAGTAGTTTAGTTTTTATGCCTGACATAGAGTTTTTAAAACTCTATTCTCTAAACTAAATTCAGTCTATTAAAATTTCGCATAACAACGATTTCTGTCCTCTATTCCTCTGGGAAATATCTTGGATTTTTTAGGACAATCTTGAATCAAAATTTGGTAAATAAAAAATAGAATTCAAAAAATTTCTTTCCTTTTCGGAATCTTTAAGTAACCTCCTCTGCATGAGTTTTTTTGAAAGTTTGAAAGCCGTTGCAGCTCAGGCCGTTGAGCTCGTACAAAACAATCCACAAGTCGTTTCTGGGATCCAAAAGATCGTAGAGGAGAATGGCGGGGTTTCTGGAATTGTGCAAAAGTTTAAGGATAAAGGATTTGCAGATGCTGCCTCTTCTTGGATCGGAACAGGAGAGAATGTAAACATTGGTGCCAATGATGTGATGAAAGTCCTCGGAAATGAATCCATTCAAGAGTTGGCAAAAAAGGTAGGATTGGATTCAGAAGCGACTGCTGGTCTCATTGGAAATTTATTGCCAGTAGTGATCGATAATCTTTCACCAGACGGAAAAGAACCAGGTGGTGATATCACTTCCCAACTTTCTTCTTTGGCCTCTCTGTTTATCAAATAGTATTTTTTTACCGAACCACCTATATTAAATTAGGTGGTATTTCTTTTTCTGCACTTTGCAATTATTCTTGCCAAAATTTCTCCCCAAAATCAATCTTTCCCTCATGAAGAAACTGATCTTGGTCATCCTTATCCCCTTTGTTTTCTTTCAGTGTAAAAAAACACCAACGATAGAGTTGGGTAAAAATGCTTTTATTTCCGCCACTATCCTTAACGCGAGAAAAACTCCTACCTTAGATGGCGAGAAAGTAGGAAAGCTAAAACTCGGCGATGAAGTGAAAGTTTTGGAGAGATCAGAGAAGGATATGGAAATCGACGGTCTTTCTGCATATTGGTATCGGGTTCAATCCAAAGAAATCACTGGTTGGGTGTTCGGCGGTTATCTTTCGATGACCAAAGTAGAATCTCGGGAGGTCATGATTGCCGCCGTTCAAGGAAATTTTGTTTTTTGCAAACTTCCTGATCGTATGGAATGTACAAATACTATCGAGTTTGATGGAGAGAGTTTTGTTTACAGAGAATTCAATCAGTATTCGGGAATCAGTGAAAAGTTAGAGGGTGTGTTTGATGTTTACTCGGACCATTTAGTTCTGGATACAAAATCAAGAATGGTTCGCCCATCTATTTTTATCCAATATCCGCAAACGGAAGAAGAAAGAACAGCTTACAACAATGCATACTTTGGATATTCGGATTCAGATACCCATTTGGTTTCTCTTAGCACCTATCCTGTTACTGGAAAAGAAGATGTTTACTTTTATATTTGTAACGACAAACTTCTGTTATTTCGAGAAAAGAAAGAAAAAGATGTCGCTTGTGCAAGTGAATTTGCCTATACTAAATCTTCTTACTCGACACCTTAAAAGATTCATTTCGTAACATCGTATTGGTTCTATAAGTATGCGGATTCCTCCAATCCAAAATACGATCCTTTGATTCGGCAGGAAGTGCTTTTAGAAACTCCTGCCATTTCCCTTCTTCCAAAACAGAATAAAATCCGGGCAAATATTGGATCTTTACCTCTTTTGGTAGGTGTTTTTTATATTCTGCGGCGGACACTCCATACGCAATCCGATAAATTGGTCGCTTTTTATGTTTCTCTTCCGGCAAAAAGTGAAATGCGTCTCCTGCTTTATTGTAACAGATAAAATAATCAAACCCTTGGTGAACAATAATCAAACTATCCTTCGGAAATTGAAACAGAGGAATTAAAATCGAGTAGAGTTTATAGTCTTGGTTATTGAAGTCTTTTTCACGAATCATTGCAAACCATTGATACAGAATTAGGAAAACACACAGAAAGATTATCCAAACTATTGATTTGATTTTGGTAAGTGCGGGGAGTAAGAGAATACTTCCCGGAATAAAAACAAGTAGAAACAATCGAAACGGAAAACTAAATGCCGTATAACTAAAGATAGGAAGTGAGAGTAAAAAGAATAGAACAAATAATTGATCGTAGAAAGACTTGGATTTTTGGTCTAGTTGGGAACGTGTCAGCAAATAAACAAAGGGTGAGACAAAAAATAGGATTTGTTCAAAAATAAATTCCGGAAAAATTTTCGCATATTGGTAAAAAGGAGATAGCCATTGAAATTTTAAATCTTCTAATACAATGGTTTTTAAATCATTCCAGTGCAGAAGGTTAGGAAAAACAAGAGCCAATCCCATAAGGACAAATGGTAATCCCACTAGGATACAAAAACGAAAGAATTTAGAAATTGGAATTTGTTTCCAAACCCAGGCCAGTAGAAAACAAAAGGAAATTCCTGCCGTGAGTTTGTGACTGAAAAAAACCAGTAAAAAACTAAAACCCAACCGAATATAAATTGTTAGTTTCCCTTTCTTCTTGTTTTGCTCCAAAATCCAAAGTTCTGTAAGAAATAAAATAAAAAATAGAATCCCACCCAAGTTTTTGATAAAGTTAAAACTAAAATGAGGCAAAAATGAAGATGAAACAAGGAGGATTCCAAATAGGATCGAAGTAGAAACTTTTTTTGTTACAAGGACTGCTAGCCTATAACCCGAAAGGAATAATATACCAACGATGAACGAGACAAAAATTTTATTCGTGGCAACTATACTCGTTCCTAGTTTGGAAAAATAGACAAGTCCATACAAAATGGGAGAAGAATCTGGGCTAAAGAATCGTCCTTTGGTGAGATAAGAATTTACTTGTGCGGCGTAATAATAGCCATCCGCACCATAGGCAAAATTTGAACTAAATTGAACTACCGATTGTAAACAAACAATGAGGAGAAAAATTCCGAGAACGATTCCTCTCTTTTTACAATAGATAATCATCGGAAGAACATAAGAGGGAATTGCCATCTTCCTCTGATTCTAAGAAGACTTTCACATTCGAAAATCCATTTTTTGTCGTTTGTTGGAAATTCAATTTATTTCGTTTTAAAGGTTCTTTGGTTCGAATACAAAAGGTAAGTTTTGAATCTGTGAGTTCCCAATGGAAAAGTAATGGAAAGGGGAATGTATTTTGGATTCGTAAATCCTTTGTGGGATAAACAATCGATGCATCAGTACCTAGTGGTGTGAATCTTGTTTTCTCCGTATACAAATCACGAGAGTGGGGGAAACGTTCAAGGATCCGGAGACCAAGTTCCAAGGAAAGATAATAAATGATTCCGGCCAATTGGCAAAGTCCACCAGCAATTTCGGAACTCAGAGTCCCATTGCGAATCACTCTTCCTTCTTTATAACCTTTTCCAATGGTAGGTTCACCAATTTCATACCAAAAAGAAAAAATTTTACCAGGAAGTAAAACACGATTATTCATTCGTTCAATGGCAATTCGAAGGTTATGGAGTTTTCCTTCCTTGAGAGGTGAGTCGAAAACGGGTAAGGTAATCGCCGTTTCTTCCAGCCAATCCCCATCTGGTTTCTTTACTAAAGTTAATCCAAATCGTAAGTATTGTCCTCTGAGAATAGCACCTAATAATCTTTTGGTGGCTTTTATTTTTAACTTTAGGCCTGGAATCAGTAAACTCAAAGTTAGGTGTTATTCCTTGGAATCAAGAAAAACTTCGGTGAAACTTCGATCAGGGTTCATGGTATAAGAACCTTTGTAAAAGTGAGGAGGATGATCTCCCCAGTCTTTCGGAGAAAGTAAGGAAAAGTAGAATCCACTTTCTTTTTCATATAGGTGAATGGTTTGCCCTGGTTTTTTTTCAAATTGGCACCGTGCTTTATGAAGTTCAATATCCTTTTCTGCACGTTTTAATATTAGTTCTGCTTCCTCTTTCAAACGTCGGATTTGATTGGCAATGACTTCCAATTTTCCGTGGACATGGAGTTGAACGGATTCTTCTGCCAACTCAATTTCTTTGGCGCGATCCACAAGACTGATCGCTGGCGCTAGTCTGCTTGTTCCATAAGTAAGACTATGGTGGGGAATTCCTTGCGTTTCCATTCTAGGGATTAGACAATCGCTCTTTTCTTAAATTTGCAAATAATTTCTCTAATTGTGGTGTAGGATAGATTAGAAAAAGGCTTTCCTAAATTTCTTTAGGAAAGCCGAAGGCCAAGGTTTTTTGACGATCTTTTTTAAGAAAGCGGTTGGTAACTCACAACCAGAGCCTTGGATTTAATTTCTTTCGGCATGGAAGTTTTGGATAGAGTTTTGGTAAGGGAAGATTTATCTTTTGATTTTCCCATTTGCACCACAAAAAAGCCATTTTTTACTACGATAAAGGTTTTAGCTACCAACTTACCATGGTTATCTGCTCTCAGTTGGGATAAAAATGTCTCAGCTGATTGTCTGCTAGTAAAGGCTGCTAACTGAATTGTGAATTGTTTCCCTTCTGATTTTGTAGCACTCCCAATTTGTGAGGAAGTTTTTTGCGATTTCGAATGTTTGGAGGTAGATACCAAGTTTTTGGATCGTTCTTCTCCTTTGGTTGTGCTGACTTTCTTTTCCGTTCGTTTTGTCAAATCAACAACTTGTTGTTTTCTTTCCTCTTCCTCATCTTTGGCGGTGGAAGTTTCGACAAAGTAGGGATGGTTTCCTACATCCGCCATTGGAATTTCTGCGCCAAGGTTTGTTTGTTCTTTGGTTTTGGTTCCTTGTACGAGTGAAGATGCTGCATTTGTTCCCACTGTCGCATCGGCTACATTGGTAGCTGTCGGAGAAGGGATGGAGCCGTCGGTGAGCGCGAGGTCTGCGGGAGATGGCTCCGCAGATTTTGCTCGAGTGATGGTCTCTTCTTGTTTTCCTTTTCCTACGGAAACTCCGAGAAAGAAAATCGAAAAGAAAAGCGCAAAAAGAAAGAGGGACAAAACTCCAATTCTTTGTTTATCTAGGTTAATTACGTAAAATACTCTTTCTTTCATTTTTGAATCCTCTTTTTGATTTCTGAATAGATGATAACGATTTGTTCTTTTAACTCTTCCCTTTGATTATCGTTCGTTACGACAAAATCGGAGAGAGACTTTTTTTTCTCTAAGTCCATTTGGGAGAGGTTCCGTCTTTGAAAGTCTTCCTTGTTCATCCCGCCACGTCCCATCACTCGCTCCCAAGCCACCTCAGGTTTTACCGCAACAGTAACTGTAAAGTCGCATAGGGTGTAGGCGTCAGTTTCAAATAGAAGGGGGACTTCCCAAGCGATGATGCTGTCATCTTTTCTTGAATGTAAAAATTCCAAAAAAGATTTACGTACTAAGGGATGAAGGAGGTCGTTTAGAGCATTTAGCTTTGATTTGTCGGAGAAGGCGATCTCTGCAATCTTTGTTCTGGAAGGCACACCGCCTGCATCCAGGATGGATTCTCCGAATATGGAAACCAATTCTTTGATAACGGGACTATTTGGTTCAGTGAAACCACGGGCAATGGTATCAGAGCTGATGGTTTCAGCCCCAAGCTCACCAAAAATAGCAAGCACAGTGGACTTTCCCGACCCAATCGATCCGGTAATTCCTATCAATGTTTTGTTGTTATGTTTTGGTTGCACGGGGTTTATAACATAAAAAACCCGTGAAAGTACAAGTATTTTTTTGTCCTAAATTGGAAAAAAAATACTAAAGTATTTTTTTAATTAGTTTTTGGGTGATTGCGGGTTAGAAATCCAGTCTTGTACAAGTTTGGCGGACAAGGGAGGGTTTTCAATCATCGGAGCATGTCCCATATTTTCCAAAAGGATAGTCTCTGGTTTTCTTTTCATTTTTTCTTTTAAGACTTCCATCACTGTGTAGTGGATGACTTTGTCTTCTTTTCCCCAAATGACAAGGGTGGGAGATTGGATTTTTCCCAATTTCCCTTCTAGAAAATAACCTTCTTTTCTGATTTGTTTTAGGATGGATGCGTTCCAATCTCTATTGGCAAAGGACTTTTTTGCAAAGTAAGTTTTTAAAAATCCAGGAAGGTAGGGTGGTTTCACAAAAGTAAAGGCAAGCAGTCTATCAAAATCTTCAGGACTTGTGAGTAGGAGGGGGCTCGGTTTTCCTGACATTTCGATCGTTTGCATTTCACTTGGGGTCGGGCTTTTGATTCCCGCATTGTCAAAAAGAATCAGAGATTTTACTTTCTCTGGATATTTAGCTGCGAAAATTCCAGCAATGCCACCACCCATGGAATTCCCTGCGATGTGGAAACTCTTTAGTCCTAAGGTTTCTGTGAATTGGTATAGCCTGTCTGCTTGGGCTTCTTGGGTGTAAATGATTCCTTCTGGTTTGTCGGATTCTCCAAAACCGGGTAGGTCGGGAGCTATGACTCGGATTCCTTGGGGTAGGTGCCTTGAAAACCGGGTCCAGTGGTCCTTGTCTCCACCAAATCCATGTACTACGACGAGAGTTTCTCCGTTACCGGTTTTTTCTGTATACTTCCAGTTTAAGTTATCTACCAAAATGGATTTGGTTTCTAAGTCAGATCTGAATCTTTCTAGGCTAATTCCTGTTTTGTGGAGGGTGGATGCACAATGAACAAAAAGGAGTGTGGATAGGATAGCGGTTGCGAATGGTTTCCGATGGGTCTTCATATTGTCCTCACAAAATTTATAAAGGTTCGTTGACAGCGGGATGTGAAAAAATACTTTGGTTGTAACCGAAGGCCCTGTAGCTCAGTCGGTAGAGCAGAGGACTGAAAATCCTCGTGTCGGCAGTTCGATTCTGTCCGGGGCCACGGTTGCCTAATTTCCCGCCTTCCTTTCTTCTCCCATTGTCCAAAGACCTAAAAATTCGTTTTCTTCTACCTTCTTACAAAGTTCCGGCTTATATAGTTTTTTTACGGGTGGTTTGGGATAGATATGGATCTCGTCATTGTCTGGGATAAAGGTAAGCATTCGTAAGATTGTATCTTGGCCTTCAATTTCATACATAGTGTAAGACATTCCTTTGGAAGGAATGATTTGAGATGTTTCCAGATACTTGCGTGTGTTTTCGGACATATTCCTAAACGTTGTTTCTCGTTCTCCTGCTTGCAACCAAAAACTTTAAATTTAGTTTTTCCTTTTTTTTAAGAACAACTTGGAGAACTGCAACAGTTTCTCTCTGATTTTCGGTGAAAACCCGACCGATACATTCAGTCGAAAGTGGCTGTCCCAATGTTTGGAAAGGCCAAAAAGAGAACCTGGAGCAATGGCCATTCCTATTTTTTTGGATTCATTGAGTAACTTATCACCATCTAACGGAGATTTGATCCATAAAACAAATCCTCCATCGGGTTTTTGAATTTTTAGAATTCCCTCGCTGTATAAAGACAAAAGTTTTGTGTATTCCTCTGTGAGTTTTTTGTATTCCATGCGGAGAAATTTTAAATGTCTTTCGTAAGTCTGCAATTTCAAAAATTGAACGACCGCAATCTGCGTGGGGTGGTTTTCTGAAATTTTATAGGCTCTTGTTCGTTTACTTAAGTCTCGAATTCCATTTTTGGATGCCACCCAACCCATACGAAGGCCTGGGGCAATGGTTTTAGAAAACGAAGAACAAAGAAATGATCTTGGACCTTTTTGATCGTATGGAAAATCACTGACCAAGGGCTTTGGTCTCGTTCCAGTGAAATACAAATCTCCATATATATCATCTTCTACTAAATGAATTCCATATTTATGAGAAATTTTTGCTAAACTTTGTTTGGAGGACTCACTCATCAAAATTCCGTTCGGATTATTGAAGTTAGCTGAGAATAAAAATACTTTTGGTTTGTGGCGTTTGATGAGTTTTTCATATTCATCGGATGAAATTCCTTCCTCCATTCTGTAAGGAATTTCAACAACTTTCAGTTTGAGAGTTTCCAAAATTTGAAATAACCCAACATAAATAGGTGAGGGAACAATCACTGTATCACCTGGTTCTGTTGTGGTCGCTAAGGAAAATGTGATCGCTTCTGTGCACCCATTTGTGATTTGAACTTGATCAGAGTTTACTCTGTATCCTTGGATCGACAGACGTTTGCTAATCCATTCACGGAGCTCAAGGTCTCCTTGTAAGTCTCCATAAGAGAATATTTCTTTGTGTTGAAGGGCTTTTTTAAAAGAGGAAACAAGACCTCCTAATGGAAGGTAAAAGTCTGATGGAATCGCCGCACCAAAAGAGATGAGTTTGGGATCCATCACGGTTCGCATGATTTGTTGGATTCTGTCATCGGCCTCTACTGCGGGATAAAATTCATTTTGTGGTCCAGAAATGACTGAACCTATGTTGGGGTGAACAAAGTATCCTGATTGGGGCACCACAAAAATATACCCTTCTTCTTCTAAGATCCGGTAGGCTTCCTTGGCTGTAGTAAGGCTACAAGACTTTTGAGTTTGAATTTCCCGAAGAGAGGGAATTCGTTCTTTTTCTGAATAATATCCTAATTGGATTTCATTTTTTAAATCTTCCGCTAATTGTTTGTACTTTGTCATAAGATAACTGTATACGAATAGAATGAATCAACTGTATATGGACAGATTGACTCTTTTCTGTTATTCTATATCGATGGAAAAGGAAATGCCAACTATTTTTTCGGCGAAACGAACTTCTTTTGTTCGGACTTCTGTCATTCGTGAAATTTTGAAGTTAACGGTAGAAAATTCTGATATGCTTTCCTTTGCCGGAGGTCTTCCGAATCCAGATCTACTTCCAAAAAATATTTTAAGTTCCGTTGTGGAGTCTGTGGTTCGAGATCATTCCACTACGGCCCTGCAATATGGAGATTCTTCTGGATACGAATCACTCCGAATCCAGATTGCTGAAAAACTAACGGATGTTTATTGGGTGTCCCTTAATTCTATTTCCATCACCCATGGATCCCAACAGGGATTGGACATTTTAGGAAAGATGTTTATGGATTCGGATACTAATGTCTTATTAGAAGATCCTGTTTATTTGGGGGCTTTGCAGGCGTTTTCTCCTTACCAACCGAAGTTTTTTAGTGTACCCATGGAAATAGATGGGCCTAATCTTTACTTGTTGGAAGAAATTTTAACACAATACAAAATCCATATTTTTTATGCAAACCCCTCATACCAAAATCCATCAACTTATACTTGGTCTTTGGAAAAAAGAAAACAGATTGCCTCCCTATTAGATGATAAGGGAATCATCCTCATTGAAGATGAAGCCTACAGGTATTTGGACTTTGAAGGAAAAGTATATCCATCGGTCAGTTCTTTTCGTGAAAAGAGGGACCTAACCTTTGTCTTGGGAAGTTTTTCAAAAATTCTATCTCCGGGTTTCCGATTGGGTTGGGTCGTAGTTCCAGAAATCTATCGTTCCTTGTTTATTGCAGTCAAACAAGGAAATGATCTGAATTCAAACCAGTTTTCCCAAGTGGTTGTCTCCAAACTTTTGGATGTTATGGATTGGAACGGACACCTGCGTTCCATCCAAAACTACTATTCGGAGAAAAAGGAAACTTTGGTTTTTTTACTGCGAAAGTATCTTCCTGAAGCGAAATTTTCCCGTCCCGAAGGAGGGATGTTTCTCTGGGTGGAATATCCCAAGGTTTCCGACAAAGAATTGATGGAAGGTTGTTTAGCGAGCGGGGTTGCTATGGTTCCTGGAAGTGAATTTTCTCCTGCGAGTCGATCTTCATCCAACTTTCGTATGAACTTTAGTTTTCTTGGAAAAGAAGAAATGGAAGAGGGAGTGAAACGAATCAGAAAAGTCTATCGAGGCATAAATACGTGACATACGTTTAGTATTTTTTGTTTGACAATACTACTCGTTTGTTTACTTATTGGGTATGAAGCCTGCAGTCACCAAAGCTTTGTATCCTAAATTTTCTATTTTGAGTCTGGATGAGAAATTGGAAATTCTAAAAGAGGATCCCTCTTTTCGTCTCCTGGTTGACCAGATGTATCAAAACTATAAGGAAAACCGGTCCACCGTCATTCTTTGATTTGCCTATGCGAAGGTTTCTTGCTTCCATGGAAACAAAGTAGGTAATCATGAATCTAGATCTTAATCCCCAAGAAACAAAACACCTTTTGAATGCACTTGCCGTGTTCGAATGGGTGAGCAATTCTCCACACGAAGAAACAGACCCTTCTGTAGATGAATTCATCCAGTCCCTTCTTAAAAAACTTTCTGCTGGCGGCGATAAAGGACCCATAGTTTCCGAAAACGGACTTTTCACCATCTCGGAAGAATACTTCCAAGAAGTATTCGAGTCTTATATCGAACCTTATAACGACGACATCTTCTGGACGGATCTTTCTACAGAACTTGCCCAAAGAGATTTGGAACAAAAAGTATCAGCAAAAGATTTGGAAGCACTAAGCCCAGAAGATTACGAAGCTAAGGTAACTAAAGAAGCAGAAAAGTATGATGCTGAATTTGAAAAGAATGGTGTGGATAATCTTTTCCTAAAAAAATAAAGATTGGTTCCAAACTTTTAAGAAGTTTTTTCCCATTCAATTAAGACCATTGTTTGGTCATCCTCTTGTTCTTCTCTCCCTTGGAAGAGGAACAGTTGGATGACGAGTTCTGCAAGCACTCTCTCCGATTCCTTTCCTTGGTAATCCGTTAGAATCTTTTGGATTCTATCCATTCCAAACTCTTCTCTGGACTCATTTTTTTGTTCCAACATTCCATCGGTAAAAAGAAGAATTCTATCTCCCATTGCCATTTGGAATTGTTTTTGTGTATAGGGTTGGTCTTTTTTAAGCCCAATGATATTTCCCGTACGATCTAAAATGGTTTGCTTGTCACCTGATTGAAAAATTTGATTGGGGTGACCAGCTGACGAGTAGTAGATGGTCTTTGTGTTCGTGTTTATGTCCAATAAAAAACCAGAGAATACAATTTTTAATCCAGAGAATTTATTCTGAATCTTTTGGTTGAGATGGTTCATTAAATCATCGGTTTTGGTAATGAAACGTTTGATGGCTTCGTATTCTGATTTGATTGCCATGGTGTAGAGTGCTGCTTGGATTCCATGCCCCGTGGCATCTGCTACAAAAAAACGAATCGTTCCATCATCCAACTCAAAGATATCATAAAAATCTCCCCCCACTTCTTCTTGCGGTTGAAAATACAAATGAATTTTTAAATGTTCAAACTTGATTCCATCTTCTGGGAGAATCTTTTGTTGGATTTTTTTGGCAAGGAGGAGGTCTTTTTTGATTCGATTTAAAGACGAATTCAACTGGTAGGTTCTTTCGGAAACAATTTGTTCCAGATTTTCTGTGACTGCGAGTAGCGATTCGTTACTAATCTTTAAACTCATCGCTAATTCTTCCGCTCTGATAAATGCATTGGCAATGCGACTGGAAAGTATAAGTGATTGAATAAAAATAAAACAGAGTAGGGCATAAGGGGTAAGTCCAATCCCACGGTTATTCACGCTATGTCGTAAAATATCAAATGCCACAGAAAATGCTAAAACCAAAAGTCCTAAAAAAAACAATTTTGAATTGGGTCGTTTGTTAAACACTGCTTTTAAGTTGATATGGATGACATACCCTATGGTAAAAAAAGATAAGGCTTGAAACCCATACAATAAAATGGTAAATACTGAAATTGGTAAAAGAAGTGTGAGTGCGAAGACGATACTTGTGACTAACACATAACGAACATATTTTTTGTTAGATTCTTCGGGGAAAAGAGAGTAGATAAATAATAAAAAAATGGGAACGGCAAAATAATAGGAAGCAAACTCTATACGAAAAGCCGTAGGCCAATGGAAACCTGGAAATAATTCCAAGATATACCGCTCTCCAGTAAAAGCCAAACGAATCCCAAGTAAAAAACAAAAGATGGCAAAGTAGAAGATGGAAGTTTCTTTTCGTTTGTAAAAATACAATCCAAAATGATACAAACCAATCAGAACAAGAGCTCCCAGTAAAAAAAGTTCTCGGGCAATGGAGAGCATCTTTTCCCGATCTAAGGCATTTTTATTTCCTAAACTCGGGATGGCCCAAAATCCACCAAAATTATTATCATAGTTGGCAATATGAAATACAAGTTCGATCACTTCCTTATCCGGAATGAGAGTATAGTATTTAGATTTGATTCTTGGCGTATCATCAAATTTGTTGATGCCTGGTTTTCCTTGCCCACCAATCAGAACCCCATTGGCAAAAAATCGATAAGAGGAAGCAATATCCGGAATATAAATTCTTAATTCTTGGCCTACTGTTTGTTTGCTAATTTGAATGAACGCTCGTAAGGTGACATGTCCTGACCTTGGCAATTCTTCTCCACCAAACTCTTCATCCTGCCAGGAACTCGGGATGGCCAAATAACCTGTGATTTGTTTTTCACCGTGAAAGGGTGGGTAGTGGAAATCCCCAAAATATAATTCCCATTCCCCTTGTAAGTCGACAATGGTGTTTTCTTTAAAAGTCAGGTCATGGAGATCCAAAACCCCTTGGCGGAACCGATATGGTTCTTCCTGTTCGGGGTTCTGACAACTAAAAGTAAAAAACAGGAGAGAAAAAACTCCCGTTAGTAGGATTTGTTTTCGCATAAACGGATTTTAGTTTTTTCTTTGTATAGGAAAGGACTAATTTCGTCCAGAATATCCTATCACATCCATAAAAGCAGAAACAGAAAATACTGCTTTTCCTGGACCTGGTTCCCCGTACCCAGGAGGAGTGGGCAATCTGTACAGTTCAAAGGTTTCTTTCCATGTGCGAAGGAGTTCGCAAAAATACACAAGGGGGGGACCTGCTTGTTGGCCAAGGGTTGTATAAGGTTCAGGACACCATGCCGTAAATCTCGGAACAATCCCTTTGGACATAAAGAAATCTAAGCCTTGTTTTGTGGATTTGATTGCTTCCGCTACTGTCTTAAATCCCCAAGGCTCCGAAAGTTCCACTCCACCCACAAAGTTAGGAATCACATTTTCTGGACCAAAGACTTCGGCAGAATCCACCACACGGCGAATCCAATTTTCGTAACCAATCCAACTAGACTTACCAGGACAGATTTTTTCAAAGAGTGCTTTGTCCCAAACTTCATAGTTGGGATGATAAATTTGGATTCCTGCATCTTTGAACTTTTGGCAATCTTCCTTTTCAAAGGCTTGGGCCACTAGTTTTCCCATCCAACGTTTGGGAAAACGTGCCTCAATGGCCTCTGGGTATTGAAGGTAAAAGTCCACTTCTGATTTTTTCTTTAAATTGGTAAGGACCGATCCACCGGTCAATGTGTACACTTTCGCGATTTGGTCTTCTGCATCCACCCAAGAAAGAACTTCTAAAATATCTTCCACATCCTTCACTCCCGTATAAGGGCGACCGGCACCTTTTTGTTGGCGGTAGTTATGGTTGATATCGCAATAAGCACATTCTTCGTCTTTTCCAAAGTATTGGCAGTTGCGAAAGACAGTGAGATACAAAAGATAACCCCATTCGATGACTGGTGCCACCTCGCCAGGTAATTTTCCTGATTTTGTTTTGTGACTGTACCAAGACGGAATGGGCGGATATTCCGCGCTGCCTATCTCCGTTTCTTCTAAAAACAGCGTGGGGATCCCTGCCTTTGATTTCATTTTATATGGGGAGTTTGGGTTGTTTCTTGTGGAAATCACTGTCTTTAGAAGGCCAAAATGGCCACCTGAGATTTTGATTTCCTCAGGAGCTTTGGTGTCTGCCCCGTCTTTTAGGTCGGCAAGAGGGATATGATCGAAGGAGAAGATAAAATAATCTTTGGATTTATAAGGATCTTTGACTAAAAAGGATTCTGGCAAAAAATGAATGCCCTGTCTTAGGATGTCTTGTTTGACGATGGCTTCCATAGGTAGGTCTTTGTACATCCTCTCCATTTCTTCCAGGAGTTTGATGGAGGAGGCGGGTCTTTGGTTCAGTGTGGAGGTTTCAGCCATAATGGGAGTTTTTTTCTTCCTTGATCTTAGACAAAGCGATTTTCCCGAAAAAACCCCTCTTTTCCCTTGAAAATGGCTAGTTTCAGTGAAAAATACTGAATATTCGTTTACAAATCCGGTCACTAAATTATTTTTTTTCCGAACTAATGAATTTTTTTTCATTCTAGAAAAAAATACAAAAAAGCTGGGAATTTCTTATGCCCCAGTTTGTTGATTAGAGAGTAACGAAAGTTGAATTTCACTAAGGGACAGGACGATATGAAAGCATCGAAACTAACCATAATGGGCCTCGCGCTTCTTTTTACTGGTCTTACAGTTTGTAAGAAACCAGACGCAGAAGTGTCCGAAGCACCTAAAAAAGCTGCAGATTTATCTGCGGTAGTCGTATTTGCGGTAGGAGATTCAAAAATCCAACACGCAGACCAAACAGAAGAAAAAGCACAGCTTGGTGCCCTTCTGAAATCCGGGGATAATGTAGTCACAGGCGACAATGGAAAAGTAGACATCCAATTTGCGGATGGATCGAGCATTCGTATCTCTCCTAAGTCCGCTATTGACTTTGCTAAACTTTCCCAAGACAATTCAGGAACTACAGACACTCAAATTGCTCTGGTTTCTGGAAAGGTATTTGCGAAGGTCAACAAAGCTAAGAAAGAAGACAACTTTACTGTCGTAACACCGACTGCAATTGCGGGTGTGCGGGGAACGTCTTTTATCGTAGAAGCTGCAGAAGGAAAACCTGCGAAAGTAAAAGTAGTTGAAGGTGCGGTTGCATTTGCTCCACGTGTTCCTGCTTTAGAAAAACTTTCTTCAGAAGAAATTTCTGGAAATGCCGATTTGAAAAAACTTCAAGACTCACTTGCGAAAGCAGAAGTGATCTTAGAGAAAGACCAAGCATCCACTCAATCAGCTAAATCTGCTGACCTTGCGAAGTCTTCTGCTGACATCAAGTCTTTGGATTTGACAAAAGCATTCAAAACTTCTGAAAAAGAAAAACTCGTTGTTGAAAGTGCAAAACTTACTAAAAACGAAGAGCAAGAAATCAAAACAATCGTGACAGTTGATAAACAAACTGCCCAAGAGATCACAAGACTTAGCGAATCAGCTCAAACCGAAAAGTTAGATGAGTTGAAAAAACAAGAAATCGATGCTAAGAGACATGTAATCGAACAAGATGTTGCGAAACGCCAAGAAGAAGAGAAGAAAAAATTCGAAGACTCTTTGGCTAACCAACCAAAAGAATTTAAGTCTAAAAAAGACATCGTAAACTACTACGAAAGAATTGAAAAAATCGTATTAGTCGATGGTAAAACAGTGATTGGCGCGATCATCAACCAAGAAAACGGACAGTTGATTGTTCACACTGAAAATGGTGTTAAAAGAATTGATATGGACAATGTAGAAGAAGTCATTTACGACCTTCAACAGAAATCTAAATTCTAAATAAACCAACCCTTAAGTAGAAAAGAAGCCTGGAAGAGAAATCTTTCGGGCTTTTTTTATGTACAAATTGGTTTCGAAGGTTCTAGGTTCTTACTTTAAAACAGAATGATAAAAGGGAGGATTTATGATTCTTTGGATTTGTATTCGTTCCAGAGGATTCTTATGGCACTGATGAGTGGGCTTGCTTCGATGAGCAGTAAATTGGATTGGTATTTTACAAGTAAGGTACTATTTCCAAAATGGTCCATATCTCCCCACTCGACTTGTAAATCGGGAGAGTGAGACAAAGCTTTTTGGATCAGGACCTTAACTTCGAAGTCATTTAGGCTTTCTCCGATTTCACTCAAATCTTTTAGAATCGAGAAAAAGAATGTTTTGGCAAGTTCCTCTTGGAATGCCTCCAATTGTTCCTGGTCCATACTTTATCTTTCGGACTAATTAGTGGCTTCGTCGGAAAAATATTCATCCGCATGGTAAGAAGAGCGAACCAGTGGCCCAGAAGCAACGGTTTTGAATCCCGTTTTATATGCATACTCCTTCCAAAATTGGAACGTTTCTGGTTTGATAAATTCCTGAACCGGATAATGGGTGGGGCCTGGTTGCAAGTATTGACCAATGGTGAGCATTCGAACCCCGTTTGCGAACAAATCCTCTAAACATTGTTTTACATCCTCTTCGTTCTCCCCGAGACCAAGGATGAGGCCACTTTTCGTTAAAAATCCATGTTTTGCAATATGGGAAAGAACTTCTAACGAACGTTTGTAGTTCTTTTGAGGAGTGATTGCGGGAAACAATCGCTCCACGGTTTCAATGTTGTGGTTGATGATATTGGGTTTTGAGGCGTAGAGGACTTGTAAAGATTCTTCTTTGGCTTTAAAATCAGGGATGAGTACTTCTATGGAACATTCTGGACGGTAAGATTTGATTTTGGTAATGGTTTCGGCAAAGTGGCCGGCTCCCCCGTCTTTTAAGTCGTCCCGATTGACAGCGGTAAGAACTACATGGCGTAGTTCTAGTGCAGAGACTGACCTTGCCACTTTCTCTGGTTCTTCCAAATCTAAGGCCTTCGGTTTTCCAAAAGCAACGTCACAGTATTGGCAGCGCCTTGTGCAAATGTCTCCGGAAAGCATATAGGTTGCTGTGCGTCTGTTCCAACAATGGTTGAGGTTCGGGCAGCTCGCAGATTCACAAACCGTATGAAGTTGTTTGGATTCTACCTCTTTTCTGACTTGGGTTAGGGCATCTCCTTCCGTCGGAAAACTTACTCGGACTTTCATCCACTCGGGAAGCTGGATCCGGGGGCTGATATTTTTTGACCGAGGTTTCTTTTTTAAAGGATTCATACCTTCTTTAGACTTTTTGAAATGAGGCCACTTTGTAAAATGGAAAATCATGAGGATCAACGCATTTCTAGCCAAATTAGGTCTCGGTTCCCGTCGGAAAGTGGAAGAATTGGTCCTTGCTGGCCGAATCAAAGTCAACGGAAGTACCATCACAGATCTTTCCTTTCAAGTCGAAGAGAGTGATTCGATCAGCTTTGATGGAAAGTCAGTCCAAATGGAAGAGGAATCTTTAAAGCGACCCAAAATTATCGCCTTTAACAAACCTCCTGGTTACTTAACTTCCCACGAGGATAAGTTTCATGAGAACACCATCTTCTCCCTTTTGCCGGAAGCCTTTCAAAAATACAATTATGCTGGCCGATTGGACTTAGATTCCAGGGGCCTTTTGCTTTTATCCATTGATGGAGATTTTATCCAGAAGGTAACACACCCTAGAAATAAAATTGATAAAGAATACATCATTAGCCTGAAACAACCTGTGGCATGGAAGCCAATAGCCGATGAATTTATGTTAGGTGTAAGGGAAGGTGGTGAAACTTTACGAGCCCTTGCTGTGAAACCAGCGAATGTGGTTCCCGAAAAGACTCCTCCTGGATTTACGAGTTATCTCAGTATCATCTTAAAAGAAGGAAAAAAACGCCAGATTCGCAGAATGTGTAAAGCAAAGGAAATGGTGGTTCTTGATCTCTATCGGATTCGGATTGGAAAATTGGATCTACGAGACGTTGTGCTCGAAGAAGGAAAATACAAAGTGATCACCGAAGAGCAGGTTCTTGGAAAACCGACTCCTTAAATTGGTTGAAGAATCCAATCAGCTCTTAAAATGGTGAGGTTAGGGGATTTGTGTTTTTGAAATCAAAACAGTTTTTATTATATCCAGTGGTTCTTTTCTTTTTTGTCTTTTTGGTAGATAAAATTTTCCTTTTGCCAGTCTTTCATGAGGAGTTCCTCCAAGCAGGTAACTCTGTTTTTTATTTCCAAAGAAAGGTTTTAGCCAAACGACTATTAGCTGACAAAGAAGTTGATGAGAAAAAACTAGCACTTGTTTTTGGTGACTCACGTTCGTATCCTTTTTCGGAATTAGGGATCCCTGAACCATACCGTAAAGACTGGACTTTATATAATTTCAGTAGCCCACAAGGAATTCCTATGAATTCCTATATCCAATTAAAAAAGCTATTGGAGTCAGGTGTCAAACCTGAGTTTGTCATTTTATCGCTCAGTCCAGAGGCCTTTGATGATAATAAAGGATTTATTTTATCACCTTTTCTTAGAATGGGTTGCGACAACGATTGTTTAGATCTAGTTTGGAAAGACATCCCTTTGAAAGAAAAATGGGCTTATTTTTTAGATACAGTTTTTTCTATTCGCAGTGTCGAATTAAACCTATCCCTTTTTAGCACCCGACTGAAACAAAAAAAACTCAAAGAATATAAATCTCTCTACAATCAAGAATTTCAACTCATCAACTTTACAAAGGGTGAATATTTGATGTATGGGGTACAAGCCAATCCGGTTGAAAAGATCAAAAAAGATACACTTCGGATTGGAAGTTTGTATATGAGCAGTTATTCGCTTGGTGAATCACAAAAACCTTATGTAAAAGCATTTTTGGAGCTCACAAAGGAGCACCAGATCAAAACCTTGGTTCTTTGGCCAAAAGTCTATGGCGATTATTATAAATATTATGAAAAGTTTCACATAAAGGAAGTTTGGTGGGATGAGATAGAAATACTCGCTACTTCCTATGGTGCATTCCCTTTAAATTGGAACAAAGCCGGAACTTGCGATTTGTTTAACGATGCTTCCCACCAATCTGCTTTTTGTTTTATCGATCAGATGAAAGAGATTTGGGTGACTTACGCTGAAAAGTAGATTTAAAAGTTTACCCAGCAAAATCAAAGCACCCCTATCGGTAAAACGGAAAGAACGTTCCCTTCGCTTTGCCATCTGGAGTCTAATTAGTAGCACTGTATCCATTTGGTCGATCCTCGCGATTACCAATTTATCCGGGCATTCGCTTCTTATTGGTTCGTTTGGGGCAACGGCGGTGCTTTTATTTGCTGTTCCCGATGCACCTCTGTCTCAACCTAGAAATTTAATTGGGGGACATTTGATTTCTGCAACCATTGCTGTGATTCTTGTGGCAACTCTTGGAACCAATTTTTTCACTATTGGATTTTCTGTGGGACTTTCGATTTTTGTAATGTATTGGACTCACACCTTACATCCGCCAGGTGGCGCTACTGCAATGATTGGAGTGCTTGGAGGAGTGGGAGCGGATTTTATTCTATTTCCGGTGTTAATC
The DNA here is from genome assembly GCF_016918735.1 of Leptospira abararensis. Taxonomy (GTDB): domain Bacteria; phylum Spirochaetota; class Leptospiria; order Leptospirales; family Leptospiraceae; genus Leptospira_A; species Leptospira_A abararensis. Next base: position 250,065 of record NZ_JAFFPR010000007.1, on the reverse strand, counting down.
GGAGTTTTGATATTGCTCGTAAATGCTTTAGTAATCAATAATTTGGTCCACCACCGAAAGTATCCGGTGGTGTGGTTTTAATATTTTACCAGGTAAGTTTTTTGGAATCTTCTATAAACTTTGTTAGGCCACTATCGGTGAGTGGGTGTTTAAAAAGCATTTCAAATACAGAGTAAGGTAGGGTCACACAATCGGCACCACGAAGGGCCACTTCTTTGAAGTGGATGGGGTGACGAACTGACGCAGCAAGGATTTGTGTTTCAATTCCATAGTTGTCATAAATATCTCGGATCTCTGAGATTAGTTCCAATCCATCATAACCGATATCATCCAAACGACCCACAAAAGGAGAGATGTAGCTTGCACCCGCTTTGGCAGCAAGAAGGGCTTGGTTGGCAGTGAAACAAAGGGTTACGTTGGTTTGGATTCCTTGTTCTGAGAATGCTTTTACCGCTTTGATTCCTTCTGGAATGAGTGGAACCTTAACAACAACATTTTCTGCAATTTTAGAAAGTTCTAAACCTTCTTTGATCATCGTAGGAGCATCTGTTGCAAGAACTTCTGCGCTTACTGGACCTTTTACAAAACTACAGATTTCTTTGATGACTTCCGTAAACTTACGGCCGGATTTTGCGATGATGGATGGGTTCGTGGTGATCCCATCTAGGAGACCAAGTTCATGGACTTTTTTAATTTCGTCTATGTTGGCTGTGTCTAAAAATAAATTCATTTTGCCTCGTCTGCTTGGCATTGGTTTGCCAAGCCTCACGAGACAGGGTAACTACGGGATTAAATCCCGCAAGGTTTTTGTTTCTTGAACACTGAAGAAATCGACATAATCCTTAGCGATGACCTCTTTGAGATTGGCAGAAAAGTAATCGATCCTGCGAGTATAGGGAGTTTTTTTGTAACCTTCTCTCCAAACAACGGCAAATCCACCGCGGGGAGGATTCTCTCTTCTTTCCACAAGTTCCCAAATGGCAGCTCCGGAGACCTTATCATCTCCAATAGATTCCTTTCTGGGTTTGCCATATTTTTTTTCCATCTTCTCTTTGATTTTTTCTGATGGGACCAGATTGAAGGTCACACCTACAGAAAACAAAATCCCGTTTTCACGGAATTCTGTTTTTCCATCCAGGGAAGGATCTGCTTCCGCCGCTCCTTGTTTAGGGCGAACTTCTTTCAAAAGCTCCGGGGTTTTATAAAAGCGATAGAGATAGAAGATACCATTTCGTTTGATGAGGAGACTTTCATCCTTTTTCTCATTTAAGAGTTCGATCTTTTCCTTTGATTCCGGATTAGTTGCCATCGATAAAAATTTTTCACGAATGGATTCAAAGGTCATCCCCCAAGAGGCTTCTGCAAATCCATCCAAACTATTGGGAATTTCGGTTTGAGCAGAAAGGAATCCTGGTAGGCAAAAAAGAAGGAAAATTAGGTATTTCTTCATACCATTTCTATCGGCCGAACGAGGAAAAAAGAGAACCCGTTTCTTACTTAAATTCATCCGGGAAGGGGTCATCTCCCAGTCCAAACTCGTCAGTTTCGTTTGTAAAGGGACCGTCTTCCTCGGCTTCCCAAGAGTTGTTTTCTGACTGGTCTGGGGAGGTGGGTGCACCCCAATCGTCTTCCGATTCATAGGAAAAGGAAGATGGACTTTCCTCAAAACTCATACCAAAAATTGGCTCTCGGTTCCAGAGAAAAACAAGAACGGGAATTTGTAAAAGAAGTAGGAGGAGATAAAATAAAAAGAAAAGATCTCGGTCAAGCCCATAGTGGACTGCCCCCGCAGACAAATTTCCGAGAGCCAGGCCAGAGAGAACAGGTTTGGCTAGAGCCAGGTATTTTTCTCCCCGGTAGGCTTCTTTTAGGAAGGGAAAGGAAAAGAAAATAGCCAAAAAAAAGATCGGCATATGGAAGATATGTTCAAGGGGGCCAGGTCCCTTTTCCCCGAGTAAGGATCCTAGAAGAGACCAAAGCCAAACGAATAAGGCCGCTCCGAAAAAGGATGCGACCCCATAAACCAAATTTCCCCCTGATTCCAGAACATCCAGACAAATGCGGAATACATCCCCACGAATGTCTGTTAGTTCCTCTCTTCTGTAGTTGGTTTTGGCAGAAAAGAAAAGTATCTTTACGTAATAGGTAGTTACGGCCGTCACCAAACAAAAGAAAACGAGGAATAGAAGGAAAAGAAAAAATTCCATTAGTGACGGAAATGCCTCATTCCAGTAAAGACCATAATCAGACCATGTTCGTCAGCAGCTTGGATCACCTCTTCATCTCGGATAGAACCACCTGGTTGGATGATTGCCTTGGCACCCACTTTGGCAATGGCATCGATCCCATCACGGAAAGGAAAAAAAGCATCACTGCCCACATAAGATCCCACAACCGAGAGGCCTACTTTTTGGGCCTTCATTGCCCCGAGTTCTACCGAATCCACTCGTGACATTTGTCCCGCTCCAATTCCGAGAGTTGAGTTTTGGTCCGTATAAACAATCGCATTCGATTTAATAAACTTCACACAGTTCCAAGCAAACATCAAACCTTCTAAATCATCTGCTGTTGGTTGTTTTTTCGAAACAATTTTCAATTTGTCTTTAGTGATCAAATCATAGTCGCGATTTTGAATGAGTAGGCCATGGTGTAGGGAACGAAGATCCAGTTCATCTAGAGCTTCATCAAACTTGGCAATGGGGATCAAACGAACATTAGGTTTTTTTGCAAAAATCTCCAAAGCTTCGTCTGAAAAACTTTCGGCAATCACACCTTCAACAAAGTTTTTTGTCATCTCTTCTGCCGATTCTTTTTCCACTCGGCCATGGATTCCAATGATTCCCCCAAAAGCAGAAATAGGATCTGTTTTTCTTGCGAGCTCAAAAGATTCTAAAACTGTTTCACCAAAGGCTATCCCACATGGGTTTAGATGTTTTACAATGGAGACGGCATTTTTGGGAAGTAGGCTTGCTACATGGAAGGCTGCATCAAAATCCAACATATTATTAAAAGAAAGTTCTTTTCCTTGTAAGGCTTCAAACTGTGATTTGATAAATAGTGGTTCATAAAAAGCTGCGTCTTGGTGTGGGTTTTCACCGTAACGAAGTTTTTGTTTTTTGTTAAAAGCTAAAGTGATTTTGTCCGGATATTTGATATCTAATTTTTTATTAAAAAAAGTGGAGATTGCTGAATCGTAAGAAGCGGTTTCCGAAAAAACTTTGGCTGCATATTGGAAAGCTGTTTCACGAGAAACTTTTCCTTTGTTTTTGGTAAACTCTGCTTGGAAGGATTCGTAATCTTTTGGATCTGTGAGAACTACAACATTTTTATGATTTTTTGCCGCCGAACGGAGCATAGATGGCCCACCGATATCAATGTTTTCGATAGCATCTTCCAAGGTTACATCTGGTTTCATCACTGTTTTGACAAAGGGATACAAATTCACGATGACAAGAGTGATGGGAACAATTCCATTGCTTTCCATTTGTTTGACATGGTCAGGATTGGTTGTGTCACCCAGTAGCCCCCCGTGGATTTTTGGGTGGAGGGTTTTCACTCGGCCGTGGAGGATTTCTGGAAAACCAGTAAATTCATCTACTTTTTTCACAGGGATTCCTGCTTTGGAGAGGGCATCATAGGTTCCACCGGTGGAAAGAATTTCCACACCGTTTTTAGCTAAGAAGGAACAGATTTCCGTAATTCCGGCTTTGTCGGATACGGATACAAGTGCTCTTTTGATTTCGATCATTTTAGGATTTCTACCTTTCGTTCTTTGATTTTTAATTTATCTTCACAAAACAGTTGTATAGCGAGAGGAAGGATTTTATGTTCTTCCGCAAGGATTGCAAGGGATAGTTCTTTTTCGGTCCACTCGGGGGCAATGGCAATCGCTTTTTGCAATATGATGGGACCCGTGTCCACACCTTCCTCTACAAAATGAACCGTACAACCTGCCACCTTTACTCCGTAGTCCAAGGCTTGCTTTTGGGAATCGAGACCGGGAAATGCCGGGAGTAGGCTTGGGTGGACATTGATGATTTGGTTTCGAAACCGGCGTACAAATTCGGACTTTAGAATCCGCATGTACCCGCAAGCCACAATCAGGTCTGGATCTAAACTTTCCACTTGAAGGAGTAAATCCTTATGGTAGTCCGTCTTTTGTGTATAGGTGGCATACGGGATGACTTTTGTGGGAATTCCAAAGGATTTGGCGATCCCGAGAGCCTTGGCCTCTGGGTTGTCTGTTACAAGGGCCACCAGGTCGAGCTTTAGCTTTTTTTTTCGAATGTACTCGACAGAAGCGGTAAAATTGGATCCTCTTCCTGAGGCCAAAAAAACGGCACGTTTTATTTTTCCCATGTGATATTCTAAGAATATTCACTTGGGTCATTAAGCAAGTATCCTTTTTGGTCGATGGGAATACTCAGGAGAAAAAAATGTCGCTTGCGAGAAAAACCGGTGCCTCTGCTTACAATGAATACAAAGCCAATGAGATATCTACCGTTAGCCAAATCAAATTGATTGTGATGCTCTTCGACGGAGCCATCCGATTCCTTGGTGTGGCAAAAGACAATATGACTCCCAGAAAGTATGATGTTGTGAACAACAATATCATTAAAACCCAAGACATCATCACAGAACTTCTACTTTCTCTCAATATGGAAGAGGGGAAAGAAGTCGCAAATAACCTTCTGTCCTTATATGTTTATTTGAAGAAACGATTGTTAGAAGCGAATATGCTAAAGGACAAAGTGATCATCGAAGAGTGTATCAAAATCCTCATTGAGTTAAAAATCTCTTGGGAAGAGTTAGAAAAAAAAGACACTCCGAATCCAAATACTGCTCCCGGCACAAGACCTACAGGAATTTCGATTACTGGATAATTGAATAATACTCACAAATCTATGATTTCATCCAAACAAACGACCAAACAACTTTTACAGAAAAAAATCCAATACTTGGATTCTCTTATCTCCAATTTGAAAAGAGAAGAAGAATTACTTTCTTACAGAGATGCGGACACGGCTGTGAAGTTAGAATTTAAAAATGAAACATTCGTGCGGAAGTTGGAAGAGGTAGACCGGGAACTTTGGGAAAGACAGGAAATGGAAGTTTACTCAGAAGAGGAGATTGCCATTTCCGAAACTGTTTTTGAACGGTTAGACGCGGCCAGAAATCTACAAGAGAAAGTGCAAGAATTGCTTGTTTTCGAAATGAATGAGAGTAAAAAAGAATATTGGGAATTCAGTATCAAACGTAGATTAAAATCGCATTTGATGCAGTCCTCCGGCCTCTCATGGACAAAAAATTACTGTTAAATGATTCCCTCCATTTTTTAGGTCTCTCTCTCGGTTTTACGGAATCCGAACTCAAAGAATCCTATCATAAATTAGCAAAAAAATACCATCCTGATTCCGGCGAATTTACCAGTGATGTTATGTTTTTGGAACTAAACAAACATTACGAATCCTTAAAAGATTATCTTCTGATCCATCCCGAAGAGGAAGTTTCGGCAGAGGGAAGTGGAGACTGGAATGGAGATGGGGATACAAACACTCCTTTGGTAAAACCCTCCAAAGATCCAATATTTCATGAATACAAACAAGCTAAGGAAAAAGAAACCAAAGCAATTTTGCGTTATTATGAAAAACGGGATCTCCATCCCATTGAACTATCGGATAACTTAAACAAGGAACTTGTCCAATTGAGAAAGGACCTAGAACCCGTAATTTCAGTCTATGCAGAGATTTTAAAAAAACATTCTACAAGCCTTTGGGCAAAAGATGCCAAAGATTCTTTAGAACGCCTTAAAGTTTGGTGGAGTTAAAAAAAAAGCCGGAAGAAAATCCCCGGCTTTTTTTATTTTCTCAAATTCAATTCTTTTTGCCATAGAACCTATTGGAAGTTCAAACCTTCCGGCAAAAAGAATGATCTATGAGTCGGTTTTGGTTAAGGCGTTGGTGCTGCAGCCGCTTCTCCACCCAATAAACCGAGCGAAATATCTGGAATCCAACTAATAAGAACAAGGCCAATCAGAAAGAGCCCAACAATCGGTGCTACCGATTGGATGACCTTACCTAACGGTTGTTTGAAGATACCAGAAGCCACAAATAGGTTCACTCCCACTGGCGGAGTCAAATAGCCAATTTCCAAATTCACAATCATAATGATTCCGAAGTGGACTGGGTTGATTCCATAGTTCACAGCCATTGGCGCGAGTAGTGGCGCTAAAACGAGGATCGCACTCATGATATCCATAAACATTCCCACGATGAGTAACAATATGTTTACACCAATAAGGAAGGTCACAGGGCTTGAAATGAGTCCGGACATAGTGGCTACCAAATTCTGAGGAATTTCGTTTTCGATCATGAACTTGTTTAAACTTACCGCAAGGATAAGGATAAGAAATAGAATCCCAAGCATTTCTGCACTTTCCGCCATGATCTTCGGGATCTTAGGAAAACTGAGTTCTTTGTGGATAAACACTTCTACAAGGATGGCATAAAATACTGCAATCGCTGCTGATTCTGTGGCCGTAAAAAATCCTGAGTAAATTCCACCGAGAATCACCACGGGCATTAGAAGGGCAAGAACACCTTCTTTCCATGCGATACGGATTTCTTCCCAGTCCCATTTTCCTCGACCCACTTTCCCTGCGCGTAACACAGAGTAGATCATTAGAAGTGACATGAGTAAAATTCCAGGCCCTATCCCTGCGATGAAAAGATCGGTAACCGAAACTCCCACCATAATCGCATACACAATCATAGGAATACTCGGTGGGATGATGATCCCAAGAGTTCCCCCTGAGGCAAGTAGTCCCATAGAGAACTGAGTAGGGTAGCCGGCCTTAGTTAAGGAAGGATACATCAGTCCACCGATGGCAATCAGAGTCACAGGAGAAGATCCAGAGATGGCAGCAAAAATCCCACAGGAAAATACCCCTGCAATCGCAAGGCCCGCAGGAATAGGAGCTGTCATCGCTTGGGCAATCCGAATGAGTCGTCTGGCAATACTTCCATGGGTCATTAGGTTCCCTGCAATGATGAATAGGGGAATCGCAAGTAGGATTTCCTTATCTCCAGCAAAGAACAAATCCCCGATGATACTGTTGAGTTCATGGAAGGACTCAAGAGGTGGATCTGGTAAAAAGTAATAACAATACACAGTGATCGCACCCATAAGCACAATCAAAGGTTGTCTGAGTAAAATTAAAGCGAGTAAGAGTAGGAGTATTCCCCAAGAACCCATTAGCGATTCCCCCGTGAGTTTGGTTCAAAAAGTTCCGCTTCCGCAAGTTCCAATGCTTCTGTAGCTTCATTGATATCGGAAGGAATGAGTGCCGGAAAAATTCCATAACACAAATGTCTAAAACCCATAGAGAGAAAGATGTAAGGAAAAATCATCTGGACTTTCCACAAGTGAATTTCTGTTACGGGATTCACTTCATCTAAACTGATACTTTCTAGAACATAAATGACAGATAGGTAGGCTAAAAATAAAAAGAAAAAGGAAATTACCCACTGCTCTACAATTTTGATGTAAGGTAACAATGCTTTTGGTAATACTTTGTCTGCAATTTCTGGACGGAGATGAGAGCCTTTAGCACTAGCAAGGGCTGAACCAAATAGTCCTCCCCATAACATAAAATAGAGGGAAAGTTTTTGTGCCCAAATGATTCCACCAAGGCCGAGCCATTCTAAAAATCCAGAGGTCCCTCCGTGGATGGATTCGGCAATGTAAACGCTCCAATCTCCCACAAAACCAGCAAAACCAGTGTTTGGATAAGCTTCTGTAGCTTCCAATACCCAACCGAAAACTTTATCGATTACTTCTCGTTTGGAAACGTCAGCAATCATGAGAAGAGTGAGCAGAAGGAAACAAATCCCCCCTGCCCATCTCTCGCCGAAACTCAAAGTGTTTAGAATTCGTTCGACGAATTTCATGTATCTATATCCTTCCTTAACCTATCCGCCGCAAGCTGCTTTGGCTTTTTGGATTTTGTCGAAAATTTGTTTCGACTGGCCACCAATTTTGTTAATGACTTGTCCAGAAACCGCGTTTGCTGCCGCTTTAAAACCAGCCAAATCTGCGTTAGTTGGTTCATACACGACCACATCGGCTTTTTTCAAAGTAGCAATCATGTTTTTTTCGATAGAACGAACGGCTTGTCTAGCACCTGGCGCGAGTTTGTTACCTTCTCCCATTAGAGTTTTCTTTTGTTCGTCGTTTAAGGTATCCCAAAACTTTTTCGAATAAAGAATTGCCGCTGGTTGATAAATATGGCGAGTTAAAGTAAAGTATTTGATCGCCGTTTGCCATTCTGCTGCTAAAGTGAAGAGAGGAGTGTTATCAAAACCTTCTACTACACCGGTTTGTAAGGAAGGAAGAACTTCTGGGATGGCAATCGGAATTCCACTCACACCCAATTGTTTCCAATAAGCAATGTGCACTGGAGATTCTTGGATTCTGATTTTGACACCTTTTAGGTCTTCAGGTGTTTTTACAGGAGCCGATTTTGTTCCGATGGAACGATATCCATTTTCTGCCCAAGTAACAAAGATTAGGCCTTTTGCTTCAAATAATTTACGAAAGTCTTCTTGTAAATGATCATCTAGAACACAATCTGCTTGTGCATAAGAACTAAATAGATAAGGAATCTCTAAAACGTTTAGTTCTTTGACAGTATTGGCAAGTGCACCCGCTGTGAGACCAGCACCTTGCAGTTTTCCACGAATGACTTGTTGGAGGATTTCGTTTTCTCCACCCATTTGTCCACCGGGATAAATTTTGAATTTAATTTGCCCTTGCGATTCTGATTCAATTTTCTTTTTGATTTTGGCAAGTTCGTTCGCCCACGGAGATCCTTCCGGTGCCACTGTTGCCAACTTAACGGTCGTTTGAGCAAATAAACCCCCACTGATGGTGAGGGCGATACTTACACAAACTAAATACTTTAATTGTCTTAAAAACATCTAGTTCTCCTAGTAAAATGACTATAGTTCGTCGAGTAATTTCTTGGCTTTTCGTTGTTCTACGATTTGATCTGCTTCGATTTCAGGAAGAGATGCCGCTTTGCCTTTTAGGACATATTCTAATTGTTTTTTGAATTTGTCTTCGTTTCCTTTTAGGCGGCTTTCTGCATATAGAACGCGAACAGCAAAGTAATTAGGGTGTTTTGCAATGGCTTCTTCGAACAATTTGTCTGCTAATTTTTTGTCTCCGGTTGGAGAAAGAGCGTTACTTGCTGCGTCATATCTAAGTGTCGCAGAGTAGAAATATTCTTTACCCATCGTTTTTTCGATTTCTTTTGCACGGTTGATCATTGCAGAGAATTTCGAACGGTTGGACAATAGAGTTGTAAATCCAACTAAACGTGACCATTTTGCAAGAGATGCATATCTCCAATAAAGAGCATCGATGTCTTGTGGTCCAAGAACATCTAAAGCTTTTTCAATCTCTAGTTTATCTTTGACTACTTTGTCTCTGAACTTTGCATTCATTGCAAGTGCAGCTTCACACCAAGTCACCGCGGCATCATAGAATTGGATAGATTCTTCTTTTACTTTTTCGTCAGCATCAGCATCACCTGTAAGTTTTAACCAAAGGTGTCCGTCACTTAGAAGATAATTTCCGCGACAGAGTAAAACTTTCACATCTGCATATTGAGGATTCTCTAATGCAAATTTTTCTAAACCAACAAGTGCTTGTCTAAGATCCTGTTCGTTTTGTCGGTTCTTCCATAATTTTTCTAGATCAGCCGGAAGTTTTGCTGGGGCAGTGGCTCTTTCTACATCAGACGCAGAGATTTTCACTTGTCTTGATTTTCCACAGGCAACCACGGAAACGAGCACGAGAGCTGCCATTGCGATTTTTGACCAATGTTTCGTTTGGTACATTTTGTATCATCCTCCAAAAGATATTTGGGACCTGAATCCCTTTCTATTTGTATCCTCAAGTTCCGACTTTGGGGCAAAATTTTAGATGAATTCTAAAAAATGCACAAAGAATTCCCATGATTCCGGAAAAAAATACACGCATTTGACTTAAATGCAAGAAAGTTTTATTTTAAGGGACAATAAGAGCGTTTGAGGAGATCGAGACCCGAAACGAACTGGTGCTATTCTGGAGGTTGACGGCAAGGCCGAGGGTCCTCATGGCAATATAGGTTCCCGGGGTGAGGGTAGCAAAAATACGGCAAGCCACCCCTGTTGTATTGGGGTTGGTGGAGGGATCGATTTCAAAAATATACTCGATGGGTTGGACAACGGTTGCCTGTGACAAAACGCAGTCGCTGCCCAAACCGAGATCGGCCGGGTTTTGGGCCAAAGTTTCCGTGGCCCCCGAATAGAGTCGGTACCCTTGGAAGATAAACTCCGGGTTTTGAGCTCTTACTTTTAGCGTAAAATTGGAATTTCCATTGTTTGTGATGGAAATAAGAGTGGGGGGAGCCTGGACTGAAGCTGTCGTGGAGTAATTGGTACATCCAAAAACCAGGAACAGGGGGAAGGACAAAGAGATGAGTTTCGGTAAAAAAGGAGCAGTGTTCATTTTTCGCCTCTTGCTTCTCGGTGTTTCCTCCGCCACCAATAGAAGGCAACCACAGCAATGGCAATGGCCACAAGCGCCAAGATGATGGTTTGGCCATTTCGCACCCACCCCATCAGTTCGTCAAAATTATGGGCCCCGTAATAACCGAGATATACCCAAATGGGAACAGAGATAAGGGCCGCAAAACCATCGGTGAATAAAAAACGAAGGAAACTAATTTGTTTGGAAGTGCCCGCAGTAAAGAAAATAGGCATCCGCAGTCCTGGCATAAAGCGCCCGAAGAAAACCACCCAACGTCCGTATTTTTTAAACTGTTCGCGTACTTTGTCGAAACGTTCTGGGTGGAGGACTGTCCTTAGGACAGGCAGGGTTAGGGCTTTTTCCCCATAGTAACTTCCGAGCCAAAACACAAAGCTGTCTCCGAGTAATACACCGGCCATTCCTACAAGGAACATGATATGAACATTGGCATAACCAAGTCCAGAGATGACTCCACCGGCAGTGAGGGAAATGTCTTCGGGAACCGGAAGACCAAATCCACAAAGGATCAGAATTCCAAAAACGGCAAAATAACCGTATTGCATAAAAATGGAAACTAGAGTTTGTAGAAAGTCCATGAGGGATTTATACTGATTTTATGGTTTCGTTCAAAAAGGAAAGAGATTTATGAAGAAAGGGAGAAATGAACTCCTAGAGGAAGAAGAAAAAATCCTTGCCCGCTATGCAGTAGGCAGTAGAAATCCGGGCGAAAGGGAATATCCAGAACCGGAACATCCCTACCGGCTTCCTTTCCAAAGGGACCGTGATCGTATCATCCATTCTCATGCTTTCAAACGCCTGGAATACAAAACTCAAGTCTTTGTATATTCGGAAGGGGATCATTTTCGCAATCGACTCACTCATACTTTAGAAGTTGCAGGGATTTCCAAAACTATCTCGAAGGTTCTCGGTCTCAATGAAGACTTAAGTGAAACTATCGCCCTTGCTCATGACTTAGGTCATTCTCCTTTTGGACATGCTGGCCAAGAAGCACTTTCCGAACTGATGCGCGGCAAAGGGGGGTTTGAACACAACAAACAATCGTTACGTGTAGTTCAAAAGTTAGAACGAAGGTATCCTGAGTTTCCTGGTCTAAATCTTTGTGGAGAAACTTTACTGGGAATTATGAAACATGGGGGAGACTATGAAACTTCCGAACTCTTGGATTCCAGGCGAGATACAGGGCCGTCGCTAGAAGCAATGGTTGTCGATAGTTCTGATGAAATTACTTACAGCGCACATGATTTGGAGGATGGATTGGAAAGTGGACTTCTGGCACTTTCCGATGTAAAAGAACTGAAAGTCTGGAAACGAATCGAGGATTCCCTTCCCAAAACCAATCCATCGGATAAAGATTCCATTTCTCGTTCCGCAGGAAGGGTGCTTCTCAACCTGATGGTTTCTGATTTGATTGATAGCACCGACAGTTGTTTACAAAAACATTCGATTGAGACGAGAGAGGATGTGTCGAGAGCCTTTCTTAACCAAAAGAAACTTGTTCAATTTTCTGAAGAGTTCCAACTCGAATTTAAGGAACTCAAATCTTTTTTGTTTGGAAAACTCTATCGCCATCCAGAAGTTTCCAGGATGAGTGAAAGGGGGAAAGAAACCATTTTTTTACTCTTCAAACATTTCGAGTCCCATCCAGAGTCGATTCCTGAGTCGTACAGGAACAGAGAGGAAGAAGAAGGAAGAATGCGGATCATTTGTGATTATATAGCAGGAATGACAGACCGCTATGCCATTGAAAAGTTAAAACGAGAAGGTATCCTTTGGTTTCCTTATTAATGAAAATGATAACACTAGAATTTGATTACCAAAACTTTGGAGATATTTGAATGTATCAATTGTATTCCAATTCCCGTTCCCCTTATAGCAAACGCGTACATATTTATTTGCAATATAGAAAACTTGCATACGAAACTATTACGATTGCCTTAGAAAAATTAGAAAATAGAAAAAAACCTTTTATACAAATCAATCCCTATGGTAAAGTTCCGGTTCTCGGTGAAGAGGGATTTTTCCTCGCGGAGTCACAAGCTATCATTCGTTATTTGGAAGAAAAACATTCATTTGAATTTCCTTTTTTTTCTAAGGAAATCCAATCGAGAGCTCTTCTGAACCAAGCCATCCAACGTTGTGAATCAGAGTTTTGTTTTCCCGGAAGTATCATCTACTTTGCAAAGAAGTTTGTCCCAGAAGAAAAGTGGGATAAAAATCGAATGAAAGATTCTTCCAAACGGATTGGAAGGCATCTGGATATTTTAGAAGGGATCTTAGAATCTAATGATTATTTACATGAAAATCGATTTGGGTTTTTAGAAATTCTTTATGCTCCTTTTGTCAAACAAATCGAACTTATGGAAATAAAAGTTCCCCCTCTTGTGGAAAAATGGACCAAGCGAGTGTTAGTGGAGCCAAGTGTTGTTTCTGCCCTGGGGGACTAAGGAGTAATTCTGTTTGATATGTCTTTTTCTGATTAGGGTGATTCAGGGAGGAGGGTCATTTCTTTAAGAAACTGGTTTTGTAAGGAATGGGAAAGATCCTTCCAGTTTTTGGCCCAATCGGCTGATCCTTCTGGGCCGACCAAATTGGTAACTGCTAAGTAGGCAGTGACAGAAACAGAAAACTTTGCCGCAACTTTCGCAATTCCAAATAGCTCTAAATTCTCCACTTCCAAACCAACCCAAGATTCCTCTGGCGGGTTTTTAAGTTCCACAAGCGAGATGGTGGTCGGGGCATTACAAGAAACTTTTAGATAACCTTTGTCAGAAACTAGTTGGTAGGACTCTGGAGATTCTGGGATTTGTTTGGATAATTTTAAGGCATGAGTCAGTTCTTTCGTGTAAACAAGCTTAGGCGAAACGATCGACCTAATTGGAATATGAGTCCATTCATAAGCCCCGCAAGATCCAAAAAAAAGGATATGCCTGATCTTTTTATTTCGAAAAAGAAAATCGGATAAATTAACGGCAGCCTCTAAGTTTCCAATTCCCATCACTTCAATATGGGGAAATTTACCTGAAGCCCGAAGGATCCCAATCTCTCCTTCAAATGCTCCGGTAACTAGTGTTTGGTTAGGATTAAAGGGTAACAAGTCCTTCCGTTTCTGAATAGCCATACATTAAATTTAAATTCTGTAAGGCCTGTCCTGCCGCCCCTTTGACAAGGTTGTCAAGGGCAGACACAATCACGAGAGTATTCCCTTTGATACGAAACCCTAGATCCAAAAAGTTTGTGTTCTGCACTTTTCTGATCTCTACTTCTTCGGGATTTTGATACAATCGAACAAATGGTTCTTTCTCTGCTGCGACTTGAAATTTTTCTTCCACTTGTTTTGGATCCATTCCTTTCGGAAATGAAATGTAAATGGTAGCAAGGATTCCTCTGTAGATCGGCAGTAGGTGGGGAGTAAAATGAATTTCTTTTTCTTCTGTCCCTACAAAACCGTATTCTTCCATTTCTGGTTCATGTTGGTGTGTAAGGATTTTGTATGCTCTGAAATTTTCATATACATGGGTATAGGCAAATTTGATTTCTTCCGTCCTTCCACCCGCTCCACTCACTCCCGATTTGGCATCCACGATGACTGGGCCCTGGATTTCTTTTCTTAAATTTCCAAGAAGGGCAATGGGTAAAATGGCAGAGGTCGCATAACAGCCAGGATTCGAAACAAAATTCGCATTTTTTAATTTTTCTCGAAAGAGTTCTGGCAAACCAAAGACTACTTGGTCCATCATCCCAAATTCTGTATGAGGAAATTGATAGGCCTTTTCGAATTTGGCTTGGTTATGAAGTCTAAATGTTCCCGAAAGATCAATGACCTTACGACCTTCCTTCAAATACTGGGGAGCTTTCTCAAGCGAAACTTCATTCGGAGTGGCAAGCACAATTCCTGCCTCGTTGGGAACAGGGGCATCGTGTTTCTGAAACTTTAAATCCGGCAAGTGGCTTAGATCGGGGAAAACTTCACGGATATGTTTGCCGTCCACTTGGTTGGACGTGACATGAACCAGTTCAAAACCTGGATGGTGAGCGATAAGCTTTGTGAGTTCTTTTCCGGTAAGACCACCGGCACCAATGATTGCAATCTTTGTTTGTTTCATAGAGGGAACCAAGGTCAAGATTTGCGGATTGGTACGTGCTGTCAAACGGCTCTAATCCCGAATTGAGTTGATTTTTCAAAATCTTCCGTTCTACTTATGAGACCTTTTTATGGTCACTTCCTCAAGTCTTCTCAAAGAATTTTCGCTTCAAATGAAATCAAAGGGTCTCATGATTTTGATTTCAATCCGAATGATCATAGGATGGGTGGGGATTCTTGCCTCCTTATTAAATATTGGTAAACCACCATTTTACATCGCTACAGGCATTGCATTTTATTTCCTTGCCACTTCTATTTTCGGTCGTTACCAAATTAAGAAAATTCTTATATCTGAATTAAGGAATGGATTAGTGATTCCATTTTTGGTGATAGACTATTTTGTCATTTTAATTGGTTTTTATTCTGCAATCTTAAGTTACCCTAGTGGGTTTACAGCAGTTCCCATCCAAAACTCGATTTTTTTCTCCATCTTCTTTTTATACCAACTCTATATTGGATTTTTTTTGAACCAAAAGTTTTCTGCAATTATGGGTGTCGTTGTAATCCTGGGATACATGGGAGGGATTGGGATTGCACATGCGAATGGTGCAGAATTATTTACGGAATACCGATTCATTCCTCAGTCACCAGGTCGCATTATACTCTCAATAGAAGTTTTGAAAGTGATTTTATTATTAGCAAAGACCGTTTGTATTGTGAAGTTAGTTTCCTTTCTTTTGGATATATTAGAAAACAACAACCAAACCCTTGCTGACGAGTTGAACCAAAGAGAAACTTCTCTATTAAAAAATGATCGGTTGGTTACCTTAGGAAATCTAGCTGCGAACGTTGCTCATGAAATTAATAATCCTTTAGCTGGTATTAAGTCAATGAATGAGTTTCTCTTAGAGGAAGAAATATATTTTCTGAATAGAAAAGATCCACTCTGGTTAGAAAAAGAAAAACAAATTTTATGGTTATATCGTAACAGGATAGAAAAAAGAGAAGATCATGATTTAATTTTGAATCTTTATTCTTATTTGCCTAAAAAGGATAGAGATTATTTAGCAGAACGTTGTGTGGATTTGGGTGTGGATCACAGGTCCTTTGAAGGTTTGTCCGAGGACAATAGGAAAGAATGGGATTTTGTTTTTTTATGGCTTAAGTATAAAACCATGGAAAAAGCAAATCTCCTTGTTTCCAATGCCATTGATCGAACTGAAAAAGTGGTAGCTACTTTTAAACAATTTTCTCAGCCATTTTTGGATCGCGATCAAAATGTTGTCCGAGTGGGTGAAGGGATTCGTGATATTCTATTGCTTTACAATCACTACTGGGAGTCCGGCAGGACCCTTTCCACAGAAATTGATGATTCCCTTACCGCATTCCTTTGTGAACCTGCGATGAAATTAGTTTGGTCACATTTGATTTATAATGCAATCCAAGCAACCAACCAAACTGCAGGGAAAGTAAAAGTACAAGTCAAACGAACCGCAGAGAATGAGATTGAAGTTTCCATCTTCGATAATGGTGTCGGAATTCTAAGCGAGTGGAAAGAGAGTATCTTTCATCCCTTTTTTACCACAAAAGAAAAAGGGGAGGGAATCGGTTTGGGACTTTTTATCTCAAAAGAAATTGTTGAAAAACAAGGAGGCCGACTTCAGTTTGAAAGCCATCCCCAAGAGACTGTCTTTCGTGTGTATTTACCAGTTGCGTAAGAAAGAAAAAGGATTAGAATTCCTTTAAGAGGTTTGTTATGGAAAAGATTTTTGCAAGAGAAATAGGATACTCGATTTGTGTATCAATCCTTCTGGCCTTCTTTGGCTGCCACAAAACAGATTATGAGGCGGCTGCCAAAGCAATCGCCAAGGAAGCAAAGACAAACCTGACAGAAAAATTAACTGTTTCCCTAAGTAAAGGAGGAACAATACAAGCCATTCCGTTTTGTAAACAAAATGCTATGACATTTACAAACGAACTGGGATTGAAAAAAGGAGTTCTTCTTCGTCGAATTTCTGATAAACCAAGGAACCCATTGAATGTTGTTACAGATGAAGAAAGAAAGATTTTTTTGGAGATCAGTGCCAATCCTTCAAAGGAAGGTGAGTATCCTTTGAAGACTGTGCGAACAGAAAAAACAGTAACCGTATACATACCCATTCCCACAGTGGGACTTTGCCTTCAGTGCCATGGCGAACCAAATTTGGACATCCAAAAAGATACATTAGAAGTTCTGAACAAAGAATATCCTGCGGATCTTGCTCGAGGCTATCGAGTCGGTAGTTTACGAGGGCTTTTTTCCGTGCGGTTTATCAAATCAATTGAATGAATCATAAAAGTTAAAATGAATCCGATTACATTCATTGCAGGCAAACGGGAGTTATGTGAACTTGTGTTGGAATTTGGTTTGCATGGCTTTTTAGTCTGGGATCCATCCATTGGAATCGTATACCCTAGTCCTGTTGCCTCTAAGTCGATGGGGATGACTGAGGAACAATCCTTTCCGGCAGAATGTATACTGACAAATTCAGGGATTCTTTTAGATAAAGTCATTGGAACAAAAGAATCTATCATCGGTCGTATTTGTTTTGATCCCAATAATAGCGCGGGTTTTCCATTCCGAATGCATCCAAAGGAATTTACAGAATCTGGAAAAAAATATGTCCTTTTGGTTTTAGACACAACCATAGAAGGTCCGAATCATACAAATCCTCATATTTTACAATCAACTGAATTGTCTAGGGATTTGTTTTCCACTTCCTTTCGGAGTTCAAGTATCGGAATGGAAATTGAAAATCCTCATGGAGAGGTGATCGAAGTCAACCCCATCTTTTGCCAGTGGCTTGGATATTCTGCTTCGGAGTTAAAAACAAAATCCATTTCGGATATCACTCATCCCGAAGATTTGGAGTTAGAACTTGCTTTTTTAGAAAAACTCAATCGGGGATCGATCCAAAGTTTTCAAATCAAAAAACGTTACATTACTAAAGACAAACGTTTGATTTGGGCAGTTTTAAATAAATCAATCATTCGAGACCATTTAGGAAATCCTATTTATTATCTCTCTCAAATCTTAGATATCTCAGAGTCTTTACAAGCAGAGATGGAATTACAGAACATCTCTCGGTTACTCGACCAAGTGGCTGGCCTTGCTAAAATTGGTGGCTGGGATTTGGATTTACGATCCAATAAAGCTAGTTGGACCAATGTTACCAAAAGTATTCATGAAGTAGAGGATGATTATATCCCCAGTGTAGAAGGGGGAATTCAATTTTTTCAAGCTGAAGAAAGTAAACGAAAGATATCAAATGCAGTATCATTGTTGTTAGCTGATGGAAAAGAATACGATTTGGAATTGGAAATGGTCACTGCCAAAGGAAACCAAACTTGGATTCGAACCATTGGTCGCGCAGAGTATGAGAATGGAAAAATTGTAAAAATTTACGGAATCATCCAAGACATCAATGAACGTAAAAAATGGGAGATGGCCCTTGCTGCACAAACAGCCATTTTATGGTCTTTTGTGGAACATGCACCCGCCGCCGTTGCTATGTTAGACCAGGAAATGCGTTATTTAGCCCTTAGCCAACGTTGGATTGAAGATTATAAAATTCCATTAACAAAGGAAGAGATCATTGGAAAAAGCCATTATGAACTTTTTCCAAATATTGGTCAGGAATGGAAGGATATTCACTCACGGGGATTACGTGGAGAAGTTTTAAAACGAGACGAGGATGTATGGCGACCACCAGGTTGGGAGAAAGACCAAGTCCTTCAATGGGAAATTCGTCCATGGAACCAGCTAGGTGGTGGCATTGGTGGAATATTGATGTTTACCCGTGACATCACCGAGGCCTATGAAACTAAGCTAGAATTAAAAATTGCCAAAGAATTTGCCGAAAAAGCTTATAGCGCTAAGTCGGAATTTTTAGCGAACATGAGCCATGAAATTAGAACTCCTCTGAATGGGATCATTGGGTATTCTGATTTACTCGCCGAAACATTAGAAAACTCATCTTACAATGAATATGCGCAAATAGTCAAACAATCAGCCCATGCTTTGCTAAACATTGTCAATGATATCTTGGACTTTTCAAAGGCTGAAGCTGGGAAATTGCAGCTAGCAGAAGAACCATACAGTCTAAAGAAATTGGTTTTGGAAGCAATCAAAATCATGAATATACAAGCTATTATCAAAGGGCTTGATATTCAATTTCACATAGATGAAAATATTCCACCGCTTCTTATGTTTGATTCAAATCGATTAAGGCAAGTGATATTAAATTTACTTGGAAATGCCATCAAATTCACTGAGACAGGATTTGTTGAGTGTAACGTAAAACGACTGGACGATCCAGATACAAAGACGGCAAAACTCAGGATTTCGATAATTGATACTGGAATTGGGATCGCAAAAGATAGCCAAGAAAAGATATTTGATTCTTTTACCCAGGAAGATTTTTCCACAACACGGAAGTTTGGTGGGACTGGCCTTGGTTTAGCTATCTGTAAACAGTTACTTTCTTTAATGAAATCTGATTTACAATTAAAAAGTGAATTAAACAAAGGAAGTGAATTTTATTTTGATATCCCATTGAGAATTCCAGAATTTGATCCAAAATTACAAATGACAAACCTGGAAACAAAAGACCAGAAAATTGGTCTTGGAAATCATTCAACTATCAATGATACATCCAAAATCTTAGTTGTGGAAGACAACCCTGTCAATCTTGGTCTTATGAAAAATTTCATCAAACGGATCCTTCCTGAGGCAAAAATTTTGGAGGCTCAGAATGGCGAAGAGGCAATTCAAATCTTTCAAGATGAATCACCAACACTTATCCTAATGGATATACAAATGCCAGTGATGAATGGATATGATGCGACAAAGGAAATTCGAAAACTAAGCCAAGGAAAAACCCTGCCCATCATCGCAGTGACTGCAGGAATCATTGCAGGGGAAAAGGAAAAATGTTTCGAGGCAGGAATGAATGATTATATTAGTAAACCCGTTCAAAAAGAAAACTTAAAACAAACTCTACTCAAATGGCTGAATCGCTAACGAGTACAAATTAGGATTTTAATAATAAAATCTGATTGGGTTAGACTAAAAGTAGAACTCATAGGGTATCTTTTTTTAAAGACAAACATTAGATTTACACAAAATGCCTGATAGTTCCTATTTTTAAGTCCAAAGTAGAACTTGAAAAAAAGTCAAATTAAAGCGCAATTTCTCTCAAAATTTTGGTTCCTGGTCAAAATCTGTTGTATTTCTTGTGTTGGAATAAAAAATGACCAGTTAGTCAACTTTTTTGTCTTTAGATTCACTTTTTGGGAAGTAGCGAATGCAGAACATTGCAAAATTCATTACCGATAAAACACTTATCATTCAGTTCATTTTAGTCCTATTCGTTTTGATTGGACTTTCCCGCCTACTTTCGATGCATAGGGAGGCATTTCCGAATGTGGCTCTCGATAAAATAGTCATCGAGGCTCCGCTTCCGGGTGCGACTCCAGAAGAGATTGAACGGCTCGTTGCCATCCCCATTGAGAAAAAATTGAGGGCAGTTGCTAAGATTGATAAAATCCGAAGTTATAATTTAGAAAACGTCAGTGTGATCATGGTCTTCATTGTAGAAGGGACCAAAAATACAAAAAAAGTTTTGGATGATATCAAGGATGCTGTTGATTCTGTTCGGCTTCCTGACAATGCTCAAAAGCCAAAAGTAAGAGAGATTACCACCGAAAAACAAGAGGTGATCAGTCTTGCACTTTCCTTAAAAGCAGACTCCACAGATTCCATTGCCGACTATAGAAAGTTACGTGACACTGCCAAAGCGTTTGAAGATAGGTTCTTTCAAATCAAAGAAATTGCGGAAATTGAAAAAATCGGATATAGAAACCGCGAATTTCTTGTGGAAGTGAATCCCAAGAGCCTAAATGCAAAGGAAGTGGGACTCAATACGGTTCTGAATGCCCTTGGTTCCAGAAATATCAACATTCCTTCAGGAAGATTAAAAGTCAACGGAACAGAATACCTTTTACGAACTCGCGGAGATTTTGAAGAAGCAAAGGATATGCTTTCTGTTCCTATGTTAGGAAACGAATTAGGTTTTGCTACCGTTTTAAAAGATGTTGCTAAGGTAGTTGATGGTTTTGAAGAAGAAAAAACCTACGAAAAGTTAAACGGAAAAAATAGCATTATCCTTAGGGTTTGGAAAACAGACCAAGCAGATATTATTACTACAGCTGATACAGTAAAAACTTTAGTATCTTCTATGGAAGGGAACTTTCCAGAAGTGGACACTAAAATATATGATGATAAAAGTCGAGATGTCCGCCGCCAACTTGGTGACCTAATTCTTAACTTTGAAACGGGACTGGTTCTAGTTTTACTTTCTCTTATCTTTATTCTAGGGATGAGACTTAGTATTATGATTAGCGTTGCGATTATTTTTATCTTTCTCATCTCCTTTATCTTTCTGAAACAGTTTGGATTTACGATCAACACCATTACGATTTTCGGAATGGTGATGGTTCTCGGTATGATGGTAGATAACTCTATCGTTGTAGCTGAAAATACTTATCGTTTGATGCAGGAAGGAATGGATAGGCGAGATGCCATTTTACAAACTTTTAAAGATGTTTTAGTTCCCCTCCTTGTTTCCTTTCTTGTGATTTCCGCAGCATTTTTCCCACTTTTGTTTATGAGTGGGGTGATTGGAAAATTCATTTTGGGAATCCCTGCTGTTGTTCTTGTAACACTGGCGAGTTCTCTTCTGTTTGCCCTTGTGTTTTTGCCTAACTGGTTAAATAATTTTTTACCAAAAACATACCAAGGTAAAATCAAAAAGAATGAATCCATCGAAGAAAAAGAAGGAGCGTTCGGTTATATCATTTCTGGTTACAAACGAACCATGACTTTCGCTTTAAAACATAGAGTGTTTGTTCTTTCGATTTTTACTTTTATTTTTTTCTTCACCTTATTTCTGGCAGGAAGATTTTTGCCATTCGTCATGTTTCCTTCTGGCAGTGAAGAAGACATTGAAATCAAAGTTTGGATGCCCATTGGAACCACTCTCCAAAAGAACTTAGAGATCATTGAAAAAATGGAACCGGTCGTCACTAAAATGGCAGGGAAAGATTTTGTGCACCTACGCAGTAGGATAGGGATTCATGAGAATCCTATTACAGATCCAAAACCGGGGCTTGAAGTGCATCGGTCTCACCTAACCATGAAGCTTGTGACAGCAGCAGATAGAAAAGAATGGGAAGATGCAAGGACTCTTGTCAAAAAAATTCGAGAATACATCGAAGAAAATAAAGTTTCTGGAATTTTTCCAAAAGAGATGATTTATGATGTGAATGCGAAAATCAAAGGGCCTCCCGTAGGAAAACCTGTGAGTTTGGAGATTCGCGGTGCTGACTTTGGTGTCATTCAAGAGATTGCGGATCTTTATATCAAAGAATTAAAACAGATGGATGGAGTTTCAGACATTCGAATCGATTTGGAGTTAGGTAAAGAAGAATACCGATTCTTTGTCAAAGATGAAATTGCCGGTAGAACGGACGTGAGTGCAAGAGACATCGCCCGTTCGGTTCGGACTGCTTTTAATGGAGAAGTGGCGTCGACGATTAGTAAAGGGGAAGACAAAATCAATATCCTGGTTCGTTTTCCCGAAGCAGAAAGGCATTCCGTATCTAGTTTGAATTTAGTAAAAGTAGAGAACCGAAATCGAAGGCTCATCCCTTTGAATCAAGTGGCTTACTTTCAAAAAGACCGGGACTATTCGATGATCAACCGCCAAGATTTACAACGTGTGGTGCGACTAGAAGCTTCTGTGGATACGGATAAAACTACATCTTTATTCGTGAATCGACAACTAAAGAATTTGGTGAACGTAGATAAATATGCAGCGAATGCCTATTCGGTGATCTTTGGTGGAGAACAGGAAGATGCAGGAAAGTCTTTTCGTGATTTAGGAATTTCGATGTTACTGGCGGTTGCCGTGATCTTTGGAATTTTTATCGTGTTTTTTAACTCAGTAGGAACAACAACTGTGATCATTGGATCCATTCCTTTCGGGATTGTGGGTGTACTTTTTGCACTCATGACACATGGAATGCCACTCAGTTTTATGAGTACACTAGCGATTGTGGCTCTTAGTGGTTCCATTGTGGCAAACACTCTGATACTCATTACCTTTATTGAAGAACTACGAATGCAAGGGATGTCCATTGAAGATGCTATCATCAACGGCGGTGCCATTCGTTTGCGTCCGATCTTTTTAACAACGATTAGTACTGTGATTGGTCTTGTTCCCAGTGCTTATGGGATTCCGACTCTCGATCCTTTTGTGCAACCCCTATCACTGGCATTTGGTTGGGGTTTGTTTTTTGCGACCGGTGTAACCTTGGTCTTTGTTCCTGTGTTGTATAGAATCAAAGAGGATTTTAAACATATCTTTTCGAAGATATCTTTTTCTAAAATTTTGAGAAAAGGGTAATATCGAAAAAGAAACCACCGGTATCATAATAAAAGAAATCATTTCAGACGTTCGAAAAAAGAGGAAACTTCTAAACGATATTTGTCATTTTTTTTCGGACGCATTCGAATGGAATGCTTTTGAGGTGACAGTCCCTTGACTTTCCGATTCAATCGGTGGGATGTCACTACCTACCGTTTTCGGACTTTTTTACTTTCTTATTCTGGCCGCGATCAATCTAACCGGTGGATACGGTATTTTTGTGGACGAGTATTATTACTTGGCCTGTTCCAAACGTTTGGCCTTGGGATATGTAGACCAACCTCCGTTTTCTATTTTCCTTTTAAGGTTTTTGGGAATCGATGGGAGTTCCATTTTTTTTCTACGTTTGGTTCCTTCTCTCCTCGCTGGCCTTTCTGTTTTCCTTGTTGGAAATCTAACAAGTCATTTCATTGAGAACAAATGGTCTATCGTTCTTGCATCAATTGCCACGATGACAGTCCCGGTTTTGCAAGTGATTTTTGGATTCTATTCCATGAACTCCATCGAAGTATTTTTTGTTTTGTTAATTGTGCAATTAAGTCTATTTCTAAAAGAAAAACCGATACATTGGCTCTGTGTAGGTGTGGTGATTGGCCTTGGTGTGATGAACAAACATACCTATATAGTTTATGTTTTTGCCATCATGGCTCCTTATGTATGGTTTCAATGGAAAAGTATTTACCGGAATTTGTTTTTTTATATCGGTGTGATACTAGCCATTCTTCTTGTTTTGCCTAATCTCTATTGGCAATACCAAAATGGTTTTCCTTCCTTGGAGTTTTATAAAAATGCTTATCTGATGAAAAATATAGATTTGAGTTTATTCCAAATTATTTTTGATCAAATCCTTTCTATGAATCCTGCTACCTTACCTCTGTGGACTCTTGGAGTTTATTTTTATCTACGGAATCAGGAATACCGTTATTTAGGGATTGCTTACTTATTTTTGTTATTTTTGTTTTTGTATTCCAAATCATCTCGTCCAGACCGGATCGCTTCCTTTTATCCCGTACTCTTTGCCGGTGGTAGTGCTTTTTTGTTATCCGATATATGGAAAAAAATAATACTCGGTTTTACTTTGTTTGTCGGTCTGATTCTGGCTCCGATTGGAATGCCCATCCTTCCTCTACCACTTCTCTCTACTTATGTAAATGTTTTGGGAGTTGTCCCAAAAATTGAAGCGGGAAATCGAACCTTACTTCCACAGTGGTTTGCCGATCGTTTGGATTGGGAAAAATTTTATCAACAAGTGCAAATTTCAATCAATGGAATAGATCCGTCGATTTTAAAGGAAACTGCCGTCGTTGCAAATTTTTATGGACAGGCTGGAAGTTTAGAATATTATCATATACAAATCCCTGTTGTGAGTGGGCATAACAATTATTTTCTTTGGTTGGGTGACCTCAAAGAAAATCCAAAACATTTGGTGGTGACTGGAGAGGAAACAGTTAAAATTTTGGGATCCTATTTTGAAGAAAAAGAGTTAATCGGTAAATATTCTAGACGATACACAATGGAAACAGATATCCCCATCTATCTATTAAAAAAAAGTAAGGTAAATCTTAAAGAAACTTTGCTTCTGTTTAAATTCTATCGTTAAGGGATTCATTTGCCTTGGCATAATGTTCAGGTTTAAGTTGTGACTTGATGAGAACGAGGGTAGTGGCAATCACACCCGCATCATCGGTAAAACCAAGGGCCAAAATCACATCGGGGATGGCATCCACAGGAGAGATAAAATAGAGTAATGCCAAGGCAATCGAGGCTTTTGCCGTGAGGGATGTGTTTTCATCCATCAAACAATAATACATCGCAATTATATCTTTTAAGAAGGGAATTTTTTTCCCTGTTTCTTTGATTTTTTTCCAAAAATTGGTTTTGATGAATTTTAGTTTTTGGTTTTCGTTCATACGTTTGATTCTATATGATTTTTCGAATCCAAATCTATCATTTTTTTGCTTGAGTGAGATCCAAGGAACTGCAAAAAATAATTTATGAAAAACTCACTCATTGACAATATTTTGCGGGAACGTGCTTTTAAAAATGAAAGGACTGTCGCGATTGTCAGGTTAGGCATTTTTTCGTTTTATTTGGTCATCGATACTTTGGCATACTTTGGTTATATTGAGTATACCGAAATAAGGCCAGCTTTACGCACAGTCCTATTGGATTGTTTTGTGTTTTTGGTTTCCGGAACTATTGTTTTCTTACTGATTAATAAATTCTATCACGATTCCATCAAGTTTTTAGCAATCACATTTGATTACTCTATCATTGCAGTAATGTTAGTGATTGAACCGACTGTTCCCAAAGGTGGCCAATTGATTTATTGGGTGGTATATGTTGCTTCTATATTTCCTTTTTTGTTAAATCTATTACGTTACTCCAAATCAGGTGCCATTTATTCATCGGTTCTTTCTATTTCTTTGTTTCTCGGTCTGACTACCTATTATAACAATGGGGATGCGGAAAACATAATTCCCATGCATTTGAATCTTGTGCTTATGTTACTCATTGGATATTCCATTACCTCTGCCAGCCGAAAGATGATGGAGGAAGCGAACACAAAAAGAATGATGGAACGATACCTTCCTCCTCAACTGGTGGATGAATTGTATAAAAAAAATGTAAACATGGAACCTGGTGGAGAGATGCGTAAGGTAACCATCCTTTTTTCTGACATTCGGTCCTTTACAACGATTTCGGAACGATTGGATGCAAAATCGGTGGTTTCTATTTTGAATGCCTATTTATCTGTGATGACTGAAATTATTTTTCGATTCCAAGGAACCATTGATAAATTTATAGGCGATGCCATCATGACCGTTTTTGGAGCTCCCATGCAGAAAAATGATGATGCAATTCGGGCTGTAAAAACCGCAATCAGCATGCAAGAGGCTATGAGATCTTTCAATGAAAATCATTCTGAGTTAAAGGAGCCTATCGAAATTGGCATTGGAATTCATACGGGGGAGGTGGTTGCCGGAAATATAGGATCTGAAAAACGGATCGACTACACAGTGATTGGTGACAATGTCAATCTCTCCTCACGAATTGAAAGTCTAACCAAAATCTATAAATGTCCTATTTTAATTTCGAGTACAACTTATACGGAATTACATCATGAAATTTCTCAAAATGAAATTTTAGCAAGGGAAGTGGATACGGTAATTGTCAAAGGAAAAACCAATAGTATCAAAATCTATGAAGTGATGTGTTTTTTCAGTGAAGAAGAAAAGATTTTGAAACGTAAGTGGAAATTTGATTTTGAAAACGCACTTGAGTTTTATAAACAAAAAGATTTTGAAAAGGCTATGTTTGCGTTTGAACGCATCAAATTGGATCCACTCAGTGAATTCTATCGAGATAGATGTAAAGAATTTCTAAAGAACCCACCAGAAAAAATCGGGGATGGCAATTTTGCGAATTACTAGTTCTTAATTTTTTGCGAGAGGGATACGGCGGGCGAAGGTCCGCAAGGACGGAAGCGAAAGCGGACCCCAGAGTAGCCCGGTCCCTCTTTTGAAGAAATATAGGGCAAAGGTTTGATTGGTTTGTCTTAAGTGTGAATTTGGGGACTCGCCCGAGAATTACAACAAACGGACTAGAAAAACAATTTTCTATAGAGACACTGATTTAGAAAGTGGTGCAGGTAGAAATTTTATTTTTGCAGATTAAATATTAGAGGTGAATCATGTCCCGTCCCTTCAAAGTTTTGGGTATCCAACAAGTTGCTATCGGTGGTGAGTCAAAAGAAAAGTTATCCAAGTTTTGGGTAGATGTTATGGGGCTTACCAAAGTTTCTGATTATAAAAGTGAAAAGGAAAATGTGGATGAGGACATTTTGTCCATGGGGAACGGTCCTTTTAAAGTGGAAATTGATTTGATGCAACCCATTGATCCAAACAAAAGTCCTAAAGTGCATGATCCGAAACTAAATCATATCGGACTATGGATTGATAAATTGGAAGAATGTGTTGAGTATTTAACCAAACAAGGAGTCCGTTTTACTCCTGGTGGAATTCGGAAAGGGGCAGCCGGGTATAACGTTTGTTTCATTCATCCTAAAGGCAATGAAGAGTTCCCTCTTTGTAGTGAGGGAGTGCTTGTGGAACTTGTACAAGCCCCAGAAGATGTGATTAAAGCATTAAGTTAATTCAAGAGAAACAATTCGAAACGGTCGGTGGAATCTCCGATCGTTTTTCATATTGCATTTTAAAGGTTATCAAGATTTAACCTTCCTCAGGATTTGGTTTCCCCTGAGGAAAAGTTTAAGGTTTAGATTTTTTTTCCATGAGTCCATCTCCAATACAAATAAGCCACGAGAGCTAAACTTGTGGTGATGATAAATTGTGTTAGGTGAACGACCGTTGCATAGACAAGCCCTTCGCCTGGATCTCTTCCTAAAATGATAAAGCCGGAAATGATGGCCGCATGAAAGACACCAATTCCAGAAGGTGCCGAAGGAATCGCCACACCCATTCCCCCAAGAAACATAAAAAGTAAGGCTTCTGGAAAAGTAAGAGGCATTCCGATGAGGATCCCTGCAAGAGAGTAGGACACCGCATAACCAAAAACCCAAGTGGGGACTGAGTAAAGGACGGGCCTTAATAATTTGTCTCCTTGTAAAAAGGAAGAAAATTCAACTAAATGGTGATCTAACCGTTCTTCGTAGAATCCAAGTTTACCGATTATAGCAAAAAGTTTTTTAGTAAGAGTGCGTAAAGGATCTAAAAAATATCGAACCAGTGAGAGACCAGCAATCATTCCAACAATCACAAGAGTGGAGATAAGAAGGAGGCTTAAGTTTTTGGATTGTCCAAGTCCCATATAAAAAAGGGCAGCGGCACCAATCACAACGACAGAACCCAAATCCATTACCTTCTCTAAAAAAATCCGACTAAAAAGATGAGTTAAGGGAAGCTCTGTATCGCGTTTGTTCATGATGAGACGAACCAAATCGCCTCCTCTTGCAGGAAGAACCATATTCAGACCCACACCGATGATGGCTGTGGTGAAGGCTTGGGCAAAACTAATTTTCTTTTCTAGAAGGTAGTACCATCGAATGGAAAAGGGAACAAAGGCCCATAGGTTCGATAGGAATAACAAAGGGAAAATCCACCAATTGATTTTTCCTTCTAAGCGTTCAAATTCGGTGATGTCAAAGTTTTTGGATAGGAAATAAACCGCAATCCCTGAAACAAAAATTCCAAATATTAACTTTCTCATGTTTTTCTTTTAACCCGGTGGCCATTGCATATGTCGTCCACCTAGCAGATGAAAGTGGATGTGGCCTACTGTTTGTCCGCCAAAGTTCCCACAGTTGTTGACCAACCGGTAACCTTTTTCAGAAATTCCATTTTGTTCCGCAATTTTGGGAATGGTTTGAAATATTTCTTTTAGGATTTCTGGATCTAGATCCCCAATTTGATTCATGCTCGTTATATGGATTTTCGGAATGATGAGAACATGAAAGGGTGCTTGAGGAGTGATGTCATGAAAAACTAATATGTTTTCAGACTCATATTCTTTTTTGCTTTGGATTTCTCCACTCGCAATTCGGCAGAAAAGACAATTTTCCATTTTATACTTTCTCCTTAGAAAAAACAAGAGAGGCGGCACCTAAGGCACCCGATAAACTTCCACCTGCACCAATTTTTAATCTATCATTTAACACGGGAAATATGCTTCCTCGAATTTCCGCCTCTAGGGTTTTTCCAAAGAGGTCGTATGATTTTGTAATCCCACCCACAAAGATGACAGCTTCTGGATTGAGTAGGTGGACTGCTCCGCGAACCGCATGGGCCAAAGCCAAGGTTCCAAAATCTAAAACTTCCGTTGCAAACGGATCCTTATCTCTAACTAGTTGGAAAAATGCTTCAGCATGCTTTAGTTTTCTTTTTGATTTTTCAAAGTATCGACCGAGAAACCCTCTGGTGGAAAAATAACTTTCTACACAACCATGAACTCCACATCCGCAAAGGGCCCCACCGATCACAGAAGTGGTATGGCCAATTTCGATTCCATTTCCGAGGTATCCTGAATATAATTTTCCTTTGTCTACAAAACCGCCACCAACTCCTGTTCCCAGGGTGATGGTAAGTTGAGATTCTGTGTCTTTAAAATATCCAAAGTAGGCTTCGCCGAGGGCCGCACAGTTGGCATCGTTTTCATACCAAACGGGAAGAGAAAATTCCCTTTTTAACTCTTCTTTGATCGGAAGGTTTTTTAGCCCTTGCATATTAGCACTGGAAATCATTACTCCTCGTTCATTGTCTAAGGGGCCCGGGGAACCCACACCAATTCCCGTCCCATCTTTTGTGAGGGGTCGAATGGTATCTTTTAAAATTTTTAAAAAACTTTGATTATCTAAATGTTCGGGAGTGGGCGAAACTTGAGAATGCAGTTCTTTTCCACTTTCATCGAAAAGGCTAGCACGGATGCTTCCTCCACCGATATCCACTCCGATAGCGTTTCGCAAACTCATTCCCCCTTGATGACTTGGTCAAATTTACCGTTTTTCATTTCATAAACGGTTTGGGCATCGAAGGCAAGTTTCATATCATGTGTGACAAGGATGATGGAATGATTTCGTTTGTTGTATTCGTTGAGTAGGAGTTGGACTAAATAACTATTTTCTGGATCTAGATCTCCGGACGGTTCGTCCGCAAATAAAATGGCTGGATCGTTGATCAGAGAGCGGGCGATGGCCGCTTTTTGGATTTGGCCCCCGGATAAAGTTCGGGGAAGCGAATTTTGAATATCACCTAACTTTAAATGTTCGATCAAATAATCGCATTTACGAATGTAGTCATCATTTGGGAACTTGCGAGTAAACAGTGCTGGCAAAAGGATGTTTTCTTTGATCGTAAGATTGCCGACAAGTTCGGAAAACTGGAACACAAGGCCTAAGTCTCGTGCACGAATTTCTGCTAGTTCTTGTTTTGATATTTGTGATAGTTTGGTTTGGTCATAAAGGATGTCTCCTTCTGTGGGAGAGAGCATTCCTGTGAGCATGGATAACAAAGTGGTTTTACCCGATCCCGAAGGTCCAATGATCGCAACATAATCTCCTTGATTTACATCGAAGCTGACAGAACTTACGGCTTCGTCTTTTCCAAATCGTTTGGTGAGGTTGTGGACACGGAGTAACATTACTTTTGCCTCCGAATTGACTTATAAGGATCAATGTAAGAACTAATTCCAATCGTGGGAACAGAGATTAAAAATCCTAAAGCAATGAAAAGAACCAAACAGGTGAAAATGGATTTTAATTCATTGTAGATACCGAAATCGGGAGGCGGATTTAAGTATCCTAAATTGATAATGATAGCCAGTAGGAAACTGGGCAAAAATAAGAAAAATAAGGACAAGGAATGTAGCCAAATGCAGCCCAATCGGTTCCCACCAATGGCCATCATGACCCCAATGTCCCCAAGGCCTTGGAGGCAGTGGAAGAAAAAGAGAGCCATCAGTGCAAAACTCGTAGAATAAAAAAGAATCTGCGGAGATTGGTCAAAGGAAACGATACTAGTAAGGGACACTCCTGAATACAAATGGAAGTGAATCCTTATGGCGAGTAAGAAGAATGTAAAAACCAGGGCTCCGACGAGGCCATAGGCCACCGAATAGAGTCGATCCCGGAAGAGAAGGCGTAGAGCAAACGAAATGTAGGTGAGCTGTATCACTTCCAGGACAGAATTGACGTAAGACTCTTTTTTACCAACTAAAATAGGAAAATAGGAAGTAAGCGAATTTGGCATTTTTTATCTTTGTGGGAGCAG
This sequence comes from Leptospira abararensis, assembly GCF_016918735.1. Lineage (GTDB taxonomy): Bacteria > Spirochaetota > Leptospiria > Leptospirales > Leptospiraceae > Leptospira_A > Leptospira_A abararensis. The sequence goes on along the minus strand of NZ_JAFFPR010000007.1, from coordinate 219,076 downwards.
CAGTGATTATGCTCGGTTTTCTCTTGACCTTCATTGTCGGGCAGAGACGGGATAGTTATGCCAAGGCCTTAAGTCTTGCCACTCTGGGGAACTTTCTGGATGCCCGGGCCCTCGTTCGCGAAAAACTGGAAGAAGACCACCAAAACCCTTATGGCCACTATGTCATGGCAAAGATCTACGCCATGGAAAATGATCCATTAAACGAGGCAAAACACCTCGAAATCATCAAAAAGAACAATCGGTATACGAAAGAAATCGATTCCGTGACTGTATCCAACCGCATTGCAGATATTTATTATAACAAAGATTTTTTTGAAGAGGCCTTCTTTCATTATCTAGACACCCTCCAAGCAGATCGTTCCAATCCCATTGCTTGCCTTCGTTTGGGATTTATGGCACTGGGACAAAAAGAATTTAAAATTGCAGAACATTTTTTCTCTCGGATCCCAGAAGAAAAAATCAATCTTTCCTCCTACTTCATTGCTCGGGGAGTGATTTCCGGTGTCACTGGTGGGGGAAAGGAAAAGGAATATTTTGAAAAGGCTTACAAATTAGAAAAGTCTCCCGTTTCAGGTTTTTTATACGCACTCTCTCTTTCTCGTGAAAACAAACATAAAGATGCCGTAAAAACCGCAGTCGCCATCAGTGAGCAAATAGAAGACGAATTTGTCCGTTTCACTCTCTTTCAGTTTTTAATGACAGAAGCCATTTTGATGCAAAACTTTCCAGAGGCTTTGAAATACGGAAGGCTCTGTTTGGAAATGGCTAGGCTCAATGCTTGGCAAAGTGAAATCATAGAAACAAGCATCCACTTTGCAATGATTACCGTTTATATGGGTAGGTTGGATGATGCTTCCGAATATTTGATTGAGGCCGAAGTAGAACGGTTAGATGATCCCGATGTGGTGGCCCTCGCCAATTTGAAATACCGATTGGAAAGGGGAACGGGAACTGTGGATTCTTTAATCCATGAGTATGATCTTTCCCGTGAACTTAATTTACTTTCTGTCAATTTATTTCCTAACTCTAGATACTTTGAATTGAGCGGAATGCGTTCTTCCAAACCATTCAATATCAAAGGTATGGTGGACGATAGTGGGAAAAAACTAACTTCCAAATTGGATATGTTAGGTTTGGATAAATTTGAAAAATTTATTAGTATGCCGGGAACCAATTTTAAAAACCAAGCTACACGTATGGTGATGAGTATGGGTTACCGAGTCACCAAAGAGATGTCTAACCCAGAAGCAGATGGCGTGAACTTACTTGCTTCCTCCAAAGAAGATGTCAATAAAAGAGCACTATTTCGGGTTCGTAAATGGAAAGATGCTAAGGTATCCGATGTTTTTCTTCGGGAGATGACAAACCAAATGGAAGAGTTAGGTGCCACAAAAGGATATGTCATTGGAAATTTTGATGTAACCGAGGGTGGGAAAAAAATCATCGCTGCCAGTAATGGAGCACTCGAGATGTACAGTGGGGATTTGTTTGAGGATTTACTCAATAAAACAATGTGATGCACACTCTTTATAAATCCTTTTGTATTTATTTGATTTCGTCCTGTCTCTTATTTTGTTTTAGTTGCCAATTCATAAAAGAAAAATCACAATCCACTAAAGCTGACAATCCTTCTTATGCGAATACTAAAGAAACGGGTTGCCCTATTTCCTTATCGCTTGGAACTGTTTACGGAACTGCCCTTTCTAAATTTGATGAAACTTTTCTTTTGAGTGAATTAAAAGTATTACTGGCGGATCTATGTGCGGGTTCCTTTTCTCATTTGCCGAGTCTCATCCATCCCCAAAAAGGTCTGTATGTAGATGCCAAAGGGTATTGGACTTATGCAGAAGTAGAAAAAGACCTCGCCGATCCCAATGGATACTTTCAAGTTTATTACTTTGATTCCAAAAAGTTGGATGGAAAGAAGGGAAGTGTTGGGAATCTAACCGTTCGCGATGTTTTCCTTTCAGCAAAACAAGTTTGGGTCGATCTTTACGTAGGCTCTAGCGAAGAGGTAGAAGTTCGGTTTCGGTTTGCGGAAAATCAGAAATTAGAGCGGTATTTGATCAATCCCAGCTTTATCAAATGGGAGGGGAGTTGGTATCTCCTCCGTATGTTTTGATTTATCTGGTTCCTGTGATTACTTGTTTTACGATTTCGGAAGCTGTATAACCGGGGTTTAATTTTTTAGCATCTGCTACTTGTTTGGTGGCAGTTTTTTCATCAAACCCTAATTGGATGAGGGCAAGCGTTGCCAAATCTGTTTCTCTATCTTCTGAATCTGTTTTTGTAGATTCATCGTTCAAAAACATTTCTAGTTTTTTTAGGTTTTGTTTGATCTCAAAAAGAATTTTTTCTGAAGTTTTGCCTTTGACCTTGGGAATTTTTTCCAAAGTTTTGCGGTCGTCTTCTTTTGCAATTTTGTACAAATCATCTGCATGGAAAAAAGATAAGATTTTTAGGGCAGTGAGTTCGCCAATCCCATGGAGTGATTTGATGAGTTGGAAAAGTTCTCTATCTTTTCTAGTGGAAAATCCAAATAGGCGTTCTCCTCTGTCTGTGATGGAGTGAAAGATATGTAAAAAAATCTCTTCTTTCATTTTCTCCTTACATTCTAAATGTAAAGGAAAGGGGATGTGGACTTCGTAACCAACACCAGCTACATCCAGGACAAGATGGTCCATTTCAAGTTGAATCAATTTTCCGCGTAAAGTTGCAATCATGGTAAGAGTTCCACTTCCAATATTTAGGATCCTATTCGTTTGGCGACAACTCTTTTGCGTATGAGAACAAAGGAAGTTTCTTTGATTTAGTGAATGTGAATTGAAAAAAAGAAAAGGAGGTTGTGTTTTTACATATGATTTAGTAAAACAAAAGGAGTGAAACGAATTCGAATCTCCAAACATCCAAGTCTGGCACAGTATCTGACTCTGGCCGATCTCTTTAAAAATTTACCTCATACAGTGCTTCGCGAAATGAAGGAAAACACGGTGCGAGAATTTTTAGCGGGAGGTGAGGTTTTGTTTGAGGAAAACTCAGAGGGAAGTGATTTATACATTCTTGCTGCAGGAAAACTTCGGTATGAAAAACGGGCCACAGACGGGACTGTTCGAGACGCGGGAGAATTCAAACGACTCGATATCATTGGCGAACTAAGTTTATTTACTGGTGAAAAACGTTCCGCCACAGTCAAAGCCATTCGAGACTCGGAACTCATCCGAGTTCCAAGGGATGTGGCTCTCTCGATCCTTCTTAAATACCCCGAAAGTCTTTTACAAATCACCAAAATCATCGCAGAACGTTTGGCACATGCCAAAACAGATAGCAAAGGATTTGTTCCTGTTTCTAAAACTTTTTCCATTCTTAGTTCTTTTCCAAAAGAAACTTTAGATGAAATCATTCATCGAATTGGACTTGTTCTCCTTCGTTATGGATCCTTTTGTGTTGTAGATGAAAGTGTATTCTTAGAAAGAACTACCGAGTTGCAATCGTTAGATGAATCGGAAAGAGAACCTTGGATCATCCGTTTTTTTTCCCAACTGGAAGCCGAGTATGATTTTGTTTTTTATCTATTGGATGATAGTCAATCTATCTCCACTTGGACCGAGCGAGCTTTACGTCAGTCCGACACCATCCTATTGATCAAAGATGCAAAGGATGAACCAGATTGTATCCATTTAGAATCTCTTTTGGATCAAAAACTATGGAAGAATCGAACGCAAGTTTTGGTCCTCCTCCAGCCAAATCCTGTGGATGTGGTTCCAGGCACTATTCGGCATTTGCAAAAAAGGAAATTCAGCCGCCACTTCCATGTTCACTTTGATCGAATGGATACTTGGGAAAGGCTTGGGCGGGGACTGCTTGGTAAGTCGATTGGTCTTGCTCTTGGGGGAGGAGGAGCCAAAGGTTTTGCTCATTTGGGAGTCCTTTCTGCCTTAGAAGAAAATCAAATTCCCATTGATATGGTTTCAGGAACCAGTGCAGGTTCTATCTTTGCGGCTCTTATAGCAATGGGAGAAACAAGTAGTGGAAGTAAAGAGAAAGCAAAATCCTTTTGGGTCACAAAAGACCTGTTAAATGAATATACTGTTCCTGTTCTTTCTTTAACCACTGGAAAAAAGTATACAGAAGCCATTCGCCAGTTTTTTGGATCCATTCAAATTGAAGACTTATGGATTCCCTATTACTCCATTTCCACGGACTTGTCTCATTCGGAAATTCATGTACATGACAAAGGGGATTTGTGGAAGGCTATTCGAGCAAGTACCTCCATTCCAGGAATTGTTCCTCCCTTAATCGATGATGGGGTAGTTTATGTAGACGGAGGAGTTTTAGATAACGTTCCTGGGATTACTTTAAAAGAGAGAGGAGTTGGAAAGGTAATTTCCGTAGATGTGTTTGGCGATATTTATCCTGACCAAGATAAAGAACTTTGTGCCTATTTTGATAAAACAAATCCAGGGGTGATGACAAACCCTTTGACTCAAATTACCAACTTAATTAATTTTAATGAAATTCTTCGGCCTAAGTTTCCTCCCATTGGCGATATCATTATCAGATCCATCCTTGCCTCGAGTAGGGACAGGATTCGCCAGACAGAAAAAATATCCGATTTGTTTTTACAAATTCCTACAAACAACTTTGGACTTTTGGATTGGTTTGCTTATGAACGTCTCATTGAACTGGGTTATGTTTCCTCTATTGATAAAATCAATCGTAGCCGAGAGAAATTTCTAAATCCTACTTTACAATAGATACGATCGACTATCATACAAAGTATGTTTGTCTTTCGTATGGAAAATTTTCGGTTAGTAGTTTTTTCTCTATTTTTACTTGTTGCATGTTCTCTTTCTGCACAAAACTTAGATTCGTTAGTTGAGTCAGTATACAACAAACAAGAATCACTTCTGATCCGAAATGAGATTCGAAAACGTTTGGGAGACCGAGCCAATGAATCCTCTGTAAAAGAAATCGTAAAATCGCTACGTGTATGGGCTGCTTTTGAGTCCATGCCAGCGGTGGAATTTGCCGAAGAAGTCGAAAGGTTTGTAATTCTTTCCGATTATGGATTCACTTGGGAAGAAACCGAAGAACTAATCCCTTACTTCATCACAACGAAACCGAACAAAAAAGACATTCCATATTTAGGAAAATTCTTTAAGGAAATGTCCACCTCCCACCTTCCTGACGAAAGGGTTTCCGAAATTCTAAGGATTGCAAAATCCAAACAATGGAGTGGTCCCTCTGTTTTTGTAGCAGGACGATTGGTTCTCCTCTCTAGAAAAAAAGAAGAAAATCCAAATCTGACTCTAAAACGATTGGAACAGATACTTCCCAAACAAATCCAAAACCTAACGGAAGAAAAACGAATAAAATTTTTTAATGATTGGTTTGTCAGTGAAAAAGGGAAAATAGAAGAAAAACATTGGGAGATAGTAAAGGCGGATACTCTTCCTTTGTTAGCTCCTACAATACCCAAGGAAATTTTTAAAAAATCGGAAAGACGAACGGAAATCATCTGGAACGAACAAGGGGAGTGGGTCACTAAAGAAAGGCCGAAACTCGATCCTAACTTAATTTTTTTAGAGGAACAAAATAGTCTTCCGCCTACTAGTAGTGGGGAAAAAGAAAAACGAAAGTTAGTCGATCCTGTGGGTCGTGAGTGGATCGGAACCCCTTATCTTTATGGGGGGTATTCTAGACGCGGAGTGGATTGTTCTGGGCTAACAAAATCCATTCTTACCGATCCTAAAATTGGAATGAACGAAAGGATGATTCCTCGGTCTGCTAGAGACCAAGCACAAATTGGTAAATCTGTCCCAAGAGAAAAACAACAAATAGGAAATTTGGTATTTTTTTCAGCTTCCTCAAACACAAGTAAAATCACCCATGTGGGAATGGTTTTAGAAAATGGTAATTTTATTCATGCATCGACAAGTCGTGGAGTTGTCATCCAGTCCTTAAATGAAAAATGGTGGAAGGAAAGGTATGTGACGGGTCGCGATATTTTTACAGGAGGAAAATAGGATGGGTAAAAAAAGAGCCTTAGTTTTATCTGGGGGAGGAGCCAGAGGTGCCTACCAAGCAGGTGTTTTGCGGTATTTAGAAGAGATCCATTGGAAGCCAGATATTATTTGTGGAACTTCGGTTGGTGCCATCAATGCTTGTGCCATTGGTTCTGGAATGAATTCCAGTCGCCTATCGGAATTATGGCTTAGACTCAATCAAAAAAATATCATGCGTTATTCGATATGGAATATGTTAAAGGGACTTTTTCGAAGAAAATACTATCCACTTGTGGAAACCTATCCTTTAAAAAAATTCATTCATGAAAACTTAGATTTCACAACTCTGAATGAATCTAAAACTAAAGTCATTATTTCTGCTGTGAACATCTTAACCTCAGAGTTAAAGTTTTTTGAAAATCCCCATATACAAATCGAACATATCTTAGCTTCTTCCGCCATCCCTATGGTTTTTCCTTGGCAGATCATTGATGGGGAACCCTATTGGGACGGGGGAGTGATGGCAAATACTCCTATCCTTCCCGCCCTAACTCATGAAGCATCAGAAATTGTAGTGGTCCTGCTTTCTCCTGTGGGTGGAACCCCTATGATGGAATCCCCAGAAACCAAAGACGAAGCCTTAGAAAGATTGTTTGAATTGTATCTTCTTGGTTCTTACAGAAGTGTGGAACAAGGATTGGAATACAGAAAATCAGTCATGAAAGGACTTACGCCGATTGAAAATTTTTTCTTGGGTCTACGAACACAATTTAATCATGCAAATATCTCTGTGATTGCTCCCAAACAAATGTTAGGCTTAGGTAGTATATTGAATTTTAAAAAAGACCAGGCAGAAATCCTCTTAAAACAAGGATATGAAGATGCCAAACAGTCTTTTACATTCAAAACAAAGTCAAACTAGGTTTTTGGGAAAGGTTAAGTAAAAAGTAGAACCGTTCCCAAGAGCACTTGTGACTTCAATGGATCCGTCCATAGATTCAATTTGGTGTTTTGCAAGGAATAAACCCATTCCTTTACCTTCGATGTCTTGGCGTAAACGGAAGTTCATTTTGAATAATTTGTGACCGTGCCGAGTCATGTCGATTCCTGATCCATTGTCTTGGATGGCAATTTTTAAGAATTCGTTTGTTTCTATATAATCGATGGTGATTTTACATAGTTCGTCAGGACTCGCATATTTGATCGCATTGGTAAGAATATTGTTTATGATGCTATCAAAGTAGGCTTGGAACCCTAAAAGTTTCATTCCTTCTGGCAAATGGTTTGTGAATTGTATTTCTCTATTGGCACCATTCTTTAAAATAAGAATCTGTGCTTCGATACTTTCTCTAATCGAAATTTTTGATTTTGGAAGTTCTTTCGAATCCCTTTCAATATTTAATAATTCGTTTAGGTTGCGAATGATTTGGTCTAGTTGGAAGGAGGAGGATTCAATGAGACTCAGTAATTCTGTATTGGATGGGTTTTCCTTCAACATAGCGGTAAGGCTCATTAGGTTGGCTATGGGAGCGCGGAGGTTATGGGAGGTAATGTAGGTATATTCTTTTAGTCTTTCGTTTTGTTTGTTTGTGACTTGGAAAAGAGATTCTAATTCTCGATTTTTTGTGAGCAGTAAAGTTTCTTTGTCAAATAAAGAATCTTGGATGAGTTTTTCATCATGGATGTTTTGGATGGCTCCATAAAAACCAACGCAAATATCGTCTAAAAATTTTGGAGTCGCAATGATACGAATCCAGAATTCATTTCCTGAGTCGCTTTGTACAAGACATTCCATATCAAAGGTCTCTTTGGTTTGGATGCAGTGAATTTCTTTTTCTTTGAGGTTGGGGCCAAATTCTTTTGTTCCAAAAAAACTCAAATCTACGTTTTCAATTTGTTTTGAAGTTTTTACTAGAATTTCAGTGGCCACTTGGGAAAGGGTTATTTGTTTTTCTACTAGGTCGTAATCAAAACTTCCCACCTTTGCCAGACGGTTTGTTCGAAGGAGTAGTTCTTCCATCCTCTTTCTATCGGAGATATCTCTGGTTTGGATCACAAGACCATCGTTAGTGGGAATGACTTGGTGGAAATAATAACCAGGAGCTACAAAATTACCTGGAATTTGGAATTCTTGTTCCATTGGAATTTTTGTTTCTACGACTTTTTTATAGTCTTCGAAAAAACCGTTTTCACGGTTCACGGGAAAAAGTTGGCAGATTCCTTTTCCTAATAATTCGTCCTTTTTCATTCCGAGTTGTTCTTCTGCTTTTTGGTTCACATCGGAAATGATAAAGTCAATGATATCACCCTCTTTGTTTTTTGAAGTTTCTAAAAAGTAAATGGCTTCGAGTGCTGAATTCATAGCTGCTTGGTATCTTTGGCTACTGATCTGGAACTTTAATTCAGATTCTTTTTCGTTGGTAATGTCTTTGGCAGCTCCGATGATGGAAAGTACAACGCCATTTTCATCCATAATCGGTTTTGTATAATCGCGTAACCATTTGATTTTCCCAGATTTCGTACGAATGCGGTATTCAATCACACCCGTCTCTCCTTTTAAAATTTTCCCCATTCGTTCGGCGATAATGGCGATATCTTCTTTGAGAAGAACATGGATCCAACCGCCTAACTTTTTAATCTCTTCAATGGAATAACCAGAGGTAGTCGTTAGTTCTTTAGAACTCCATTCTGCAATAATTTCTCCATTCACAATCTTTGCAGTGTAGATATAGTCAGAGGTGAGTTCTGTTACCAATTGTAAGCGGTTTTCTAAGGCCTGTGTTTCGGTAATATCACGAGAAACACCAACAATTTCTTTGATTTTTCCATTTGCATCAAGGATAGGATTTTTAACTGTTTCTAAAATCCTTGTAACACCACCTGAACCAAGATTGGGTTCTTTCCTTACATAACTGGTTTCTCCCGTTTCAAAAACTTTTCTATCTTCTGCATGGTATGCTTTGGTGTATTCTTCTTCGTTATAGGCAACATCTTGGATTCCTATCAGTTCTTGTTTGGAAAGTCCGTAAAAATCGGCACAAGCCTTGTTTACATAAGTTACTTGGAAATTTTTATTTTTACAGAAAACTAAATCGGTGATAGAATCTAAAATTTGCGAAAAATAAATTTCTCGTTCTTTTGCATTTTCTTCCATTTCTTTGGATTTGGTTTGGTCTGAAATATTGGCAAGTAGGTAGGTCGTATTTCCTAATTTGTCTTTTGAAATATAAGCATTCACTTGAATTTCGAAAGTGGATCCATCTTTTCTTTTGGCAGATAATTCACCATTCCATAGGGAATGGGTTTTTAGTTCTGACAGAATGAACTTTGGTTTTTCCTTATCTTCTAGGAAGTCGGATGCATTTTTTCCAACGATTTCATTAGTGTGATTGTATCCCCAAAGGGAGACAAAGGATGGGTTTACATATTGCAATTTTCCGTCCCAATCAGAAATCACAATGGCATTGACTGACTGTTCCAAAATTGTATGGATCAATGTTTGGTCTGTAAGTTCCAGTCCCATCTGCAGAAAGATAGGAGATGGATACTAAAGAACAAGTAAAATATATAAATTAATTTCTAGAGCTAACCATGATATAAACTGAGTGAGCACTGTATTCAAAAGTTTGGGATAAAGAGTTCGGATCAATCCGAGAATTTCCATTTCCCACTTCCCTGATATAAGTAACTGAGACGGATGATTTTGAGGTGGCCCACGAAAATCCTAAACTTAAACCTTTGTTTCTCGAATATTCGTTTCTTGGATTGGTACCAGAACGTGCTACTTTGTAAATCACACTCGCGTCTCCAGAGTTCATTTGCACTTGGTTCCCGAATGTGTTTTGTAAGTATAAATCGACAGCAGATTCAGTCCATGAAATTGGTTTAGTATTGGGTTCGTTTGTGTAAATACCAGCTAACACTGAAAATGTGTCTGCAAGGTAGTATTCCATTCCGGCAGCAAAATTTGTTGTAGATGCCCGAGTTAATTCTCGTACTTCTGTGTCATTAATTGTATAAGTGACTCTGCGTCCAAAGGAACTGATTTCGTCTTGGTTTCTGCGCGATTTATATCCTGTGGTATGGATCATGTCAAAGGAAGCTAAAAAACGAGAAGTAGGAAAGAAGGCTATTCCAAATCGTAACTCTGACGTTTGTGGGATTGAAGTGGTAAGTTTAGGCCTTTGTGTGAGGACTCCCCCTTCAATGGCTGAGGCACCATCCCCAGTTCCTTCAATAAAATCAATGGCGGAAGTTCCTGGCCTTCTTGTGGAATCTGCATACACTTCGTTATAAAGTCGATTTCCCCCCATAACAAAGATTCGCCTGTAACTCATTCCGAGGGATACTTTTTGGATGGGTTGGTATTGAATTCCCAGAACAGGCATGATCCCAGAGGTTCTGCGGTTGTCTACATAGGAACGCATAACATAACTAAGATCAGAAAATTGTTGGAACTGGGTTCTTGAAACTTCCTTAGTATCATTCATATAATACAAGGTAGCACCAATGGAAAGTTTGTCGGAAAGTGAATAAGCCGCACTTGGTCCCACAAGGAGTTGGTTGTATCTTTCTTTTGTATAGTTTCTAGTCGAGTTGATAGAAGGTGATACGAGAGGATAGTTGACCTGATCCACTCGGTTGTAAGAATAGTTGTAAGTATTTACAATGGAAAATGCAAATTTCCAGCGATCGAAGTTTTTTAACAAACCAATGAAGTTGGGATCAAATCCTTGGTGGGTTTGATTGTAAACCTGTCCTGGTGTATCGATATTGATGTAACTTCTTTTTACATCTTTGAAATTACTAGCAGAGATAGAAATTCCATCATTGTGAGTAAAACCAAGTCCCGCAGGATTGTAATACGCACCGGAGGGATCATCAGCAATCGCAGTAAAAGCACCGCCAAGTCCTGCCGCTCTTTCTCCATAAAATCCTTGAATATTATGGAAAGGCTCCGATCCAAAAAGGAAATTCGGAATAAGAAATAAAAAGGGAAGGAGATGAGAAATTCGAATTTGTTTTTTTTCTAACATGTTTTCTTTCAATTAAATTTGTACAATTGTATTGGTTACTAGAGTGTATTGTTCGTTACCATTCGTGTCGATAAAGTATCGATAAACATCTGCTGTAGGAATTTGGTCTGCGGTTCCGTAAAAATCTACATAATAAACAGGGCCGCCACTATTTACGTTATTATAAAACTCTCCCCAACCAATGTATTCATCAGGGTAAATATTGGGATCTACACCACCAGGCATAATCACATACGCATCGTATTCGGTAAAACCACCATCAACACCAATATTTCCGCTAGGAAGTGCGACGGTAAAATCAACAAAGGCATCCCATTCAAATTGGTAAGCATTGGCTCCTGTTTCATAAAACTGGCCATAGAGATCATAGTCAAAGTAGCCTAGTTCTTCATAATCATTGGTCGCATTGCCAATATCGTAATAATCTACGGCAAAATACTCTGTGTCTCCATTGGCATTATAGGTTTCTTCTAAGTAATATTCTTCCTGATTCGCATTGTCTATGTATTCTGTAGTTACATAACCTCCGAAATCATTGGACTTTCCCTTGACTGTGGTCGTGATTTTGTCTCCCGCAGTTGTATCGTAAACATTACTATAGCTTAAGGTTACACAATTGTTTGCATTGGCATTTGTATCATTATCACATTCTTCAAAGGTAAACCGAGTTGTAGATTTATCTGTACTGCCGGAGCCAGTTGTGACTTGTTTGATGTTTAAAATGGCTTTGTCTTTTTTTCCATCTTGGGCGATATAAGTGATCGATGCCTCTACGCTCAAAGAAATTCCGAAAACTTTTAAGGAGCGAGTGATGGAACTAAAAATCTTTGTTTTGTCGGATTTGAATTTGATGCTTTTTTGGAACTGATTATTTGCAGGGCAGGGTTGAGGTGTTCCAATGGATTCTGCAAAAGAATATTCAATTTCCACATCATATTCGTTATTCGATAGGGTTTTATAGACCATGGCTGGAGTGGGAACCGCCTGTCCTATGAAAGGAAGGATTCCTTCATTTTGCAAACTCACAAGTTCTCCGCGAGCTTCGTCTGCACTCAATCCCAGCCTTTGAATGCCAAGTAGGAACTCATCTTCCATCGATTGAGTGATTCGTACTGTCGATGTCCCTCCGGGAACACAAACCCCTGGACTTGCTTTTGCATTTCCGTAAGCACCACTAATCAGAACTAAATCTCTTTTGGAATCGCGAAGGATCTCGGACACAATGGAGGTTCCTTCGGTGAGAAAGGCTTGGCCGGTAAATCCATAATCAAATGTATCTTGAGCAATTCCTTTGGAGCTTACGATCGACCTTATCGATTTGGGTACTTTACGAACGGAAGCACCGAGTCCAGAGGATGGTTTGCGAATGGAACGAGGGACGGCTACACTTAAATTAGAGGGAAGTTCGGAATTAATACTGGAGCTTAGAAGGTTTCTCACAAGAAAGCGAGTCACCAATGCTTCTAAGGAATTACTCTCATCTTTTTCTTTTTTACAACCAATCAACGCAAAGAAAACAAGAAAGAATATTAGAAATAGATGATTCATCACGCGTTCATTTCACGAGCGCGAAAGGAAATGTCAATTCTAAAGTCTTTAAGGAAAAAAAGAGTTTCCAAACCATTCACTAAAAACATAATTTCTTGAATGAGAGCACTATCTCAAACCGTTTTGTTTCTTTTTTTAGCACAATCACTCGTTGCCAAGGGCAATGTATACGTACAAAGCACAAAAGCAAAACTTCTTTCCCAACCAAAGCTCAGCGCCGATGGATTTCCTTTGGCAATGGGAGAAGTACTATCACCCATCGGAGAACAGGGGCTATTTGTTCAGGTGAGAGCAAAGGATAACTTAGGTTGGGTTTCCAAATTATTTGTATCGCCTCTACCTCCGGGAAGCCAAATCAAATTGGGTGTCACTTCAAATTCCTCAGAGGCAGTGGTAGCAAGACAAAGAGCCTCCGATTTTACAAAAACAGCGGCAGCCAGAGGACTTTCCGAAACACAGAAAATGAGAGTTCGCGGGGAAGGGGATTTGTATGATTTTGAATCCTTACGTTGGCTCGAATCGGTTCCGTCTGATGTAATACCTGTAGTTTTTAGTGAAGAAGTTATTAAAGTAGAAAAATCGAATATTCTGAATTTCTTATCTACTGGTTCTGATTTGGAAGTTTTGAAGGAAACCCAAGCAGAGGTGAAAGTTGGACGTTCCCTCGCTGCCAGGTTATTAAAAAAATACCCATTAGTAAAAGATGCTGAATTTACTGGTTATCTGAATGGAGTGGCGGCGCGAATTGCCTCTGTTTCTTCCAGAAAAGATTTGAGTTTTCGTGTGGGAATCATCCAGTCCCAAGAAATCAACGCATTTGCTTGTCCTGGTGGATTTATACTAATCACCACAGGGAGTTTAAAAAAAATTCAATCCGAATCGGAACTTGCGGGAATCATCGGGCATGAGATGGGACACATTGTACTCTTCCACAACGGAGAATTCAAGCAGTCGAATGTGTTTATTGATATTCTCTCTAGTTTATTGTCACCACCAGGTGTAGAAGTTGTGAATGCTGCTACTTCCGCTGTTTTAGATGAAATGGAAAAACAATTGTTTGAGACGGGGAGGGACATGAAATTAGAATTGGAAGCAGACGAAGCAGCAGTGACTCTCGCAAACCAAGCTGGATATTCAGCCATTGGTCTTTCTAGTTATTTAAATACATTGTCCAAATCAGAAGGCACAGAGTCCTTTAAAAAAACGCATCCCGATACTACCATTCGCATTGCCAAATTGGTTTTCTACGAATCCTCTGCTGTAAATGATGCGCCCTTAGTCAAAGATCGTTGGAGTGAATTTAAATCCAAAATAAAACCATGAAACAAAAAAAGTTTTTCTTACCGTTTTTCCTGATGGTGATTGTACCTGCGATCCTGATTGCTTTTTTATCTTTATTTGGTTTTTCCCATACTTTAAATCGAAAGTTGTCGGACTCTTTTTTTCATTTACTTCCTTCCCATCACATTTTTTCAAAAGATATAGTAATCATCGACATTGACGAACAGAGTATCGCAAAATATGCGGACCATCCAGAACTTGGGCAGTGGCCTTGGAAACGGACCATATATCCAACGTTAATTGGATATACAAAACTCATCTCAGCGCCAAAAATCACAATCATCGACATCTTGTTCACAGAAAGGTCGGACTATGATGATGCTTTAGTGGCAGCCAATATCAATTTAGGCGAAATTTCCCATGCGGCGAATTTTCGAGACGGAGGGATTGTTTTTCCAAGAAAGGGAGAAGAGGATTTAAGCCAAAAGTTTGATGTTCTTTTACCGGAAGACACTACTTTCCCTCGGTATGAAAATGCGTCCTTCCCGATCGGTGAGGTGGGTGAGACTTCACCCATGATTCATGTGGTCAATGTCATTCCTGATAGTGATGGGATTCTTCGTAGATTCACTCCCTTTATCCGTTGGAAAAACAAACATTTTCCTACTCTCGCCTTACAAGCATTTGTCTCTGGAAAACCTTACGAGACGAAATGGAAAGAAGGTCATTTATGGATCCAAAAAGAATATGTAAAAAGGGAAGTGCCTTTGGGAAAAGATGGGCTCGTACGTGCCTATTTTTATACCGAGGCGGAGCTACGAAATATCCCTCGTTATTCTGCTGCTGGAATCATTGAGTCCTTAAATCAAATCAATTCGGGTGAAGTGGAAGATCCAGAGAAACTTCTTGTCCCTCCAAGCTTATTTGAAGACAAAATTGTTTTAATTGGAACATCTGCTGCTTCCACCCATGATGATGTGGTCACTCCGCATGGACTTTTTCCCGGTGTGATTGGGCAGGCAGTTTTTGCTTCGAATTTACTGGAAGGTCATATGTTACGAGAACTTCCTGAGACTTTTGGAATTGGCTTTACCCTTTTGGTTCTTGTCATTGGAGTTTTTGTACTTTTTATCAACCAGTGGCATCTTTTGAAAAATATCTATCCGATTCTCGCCGTATCCCTGTTCGTTGGTCTTTTTTATTTTTTATATCGATTGGATTTAGTTTTAGGTAGTTCTTCCTTTGTGATTGCTTTTCCCATTTCTTATTTATTAGGTTTTGCTTACCTCACCTATACGGAAGGAAGAGAAAAAAGAAAGTTCAATAGTATACTACGTAACCTAGTCGATCCAGGTGTCGTCAGTGAGGCTCTCGAAGATATGGAATCCTTAAAAAAAGGAGGAGAGTGGGAGATCACTGCATTTTTTTCTGATGTGGCTGGATTCTCAAGTATCAGCGAAGAACTCAGTGCCAGTGACCTTGCACGGTTGCTCAACGAGTATTTATCTGCGATGACAAAAATCCTCAAATCCAATTCAGGAACCTTGGATAAATACATTGGGGATGCCATTGTCGGTATTTTTGGAGCTCCTATTCAAAACAATGAACATCCGAGGCTTGCCTGTAAAACGGCCCTGGAGATGGTTACCGAATTGGAAGTTCTAAGGTCCGTATGGAAAGAAAAAATGGATTATTCGGAAACCGCAAGAAATATGACATTCCGTATTGGACTTAACTGTGGACCAGCTAAGGTTGGTTTTATGGGAACAGATAGCCTTGCCTCTTACACAATGATGGGAGATACCGTCAATTTAAGTGCCAGATTGGAAGCCGCAGCAAAAGACTATGGAGTCTCTATTCTTGTTTCTGAAAGTATAGAATCTCTCTGCAATGGAGAATTTCATTTTCGATTTTTAGATTGGATTCGAGTCAAAGGAAAGGAAGCTCCCGTCAAAATTTATAGTTTGGTATGTTTTATTTCCGATTTATCGTCTCAAGTATTGGAAGCAGAAAAAATGTATGAAGAAGGTTTTCAATTCTATTTAAATCGTGAATGGGACAAAGCCATTGGATGTTTCGAAAAAGTTTCCAATATTTACGGTTACGAGGACAAAAGTAGCAAACTACTCATCAATCGTTGTCAGTCTTTATTTAAAAATCCACCAGCTGTGGATTGGGATGGTGTTTTCACAAGAACTTCCAAATAACAAAGTATTCTCAATAAAAATATAAATAAAAAAAGATAAGAACTAAGATTTGAAAAGGAAAAAATATAGATGGATGAAAAGGAAACAAACTCGATTTGTTGGAGATTGACTTTAGGTTTAGAATTATTGACATCCATACTTGCGGTACCAATCGCAGTGTTGTTTATTGTCTCGGGCGGTGAATATAACTTTGAAAAGGCGATTTATGTAGTTCTTGGAGCTAGCATTTCGCTTACCATTTCGTATATAGTTCCCACAATACGTTTCTTTCGATTACGAAATCTGATTTTAGAAACGAGACCTACTGTTTTTTCAAAAAAATCTCTTACTGAAAAACAAGAAACCAAAATCAAACTTCTGAAATTTCCTAAAAATAACTCGGGGTATTTTTTGGTTCAGTGGTCTTTAGGTATCCCCTTTGCGGCCATAGTCACCTTTCTTTTTTTTACACCAACCTTAGTGGAGCTCATTCCTTATATAGTGCTTCCTGTGATCATCTATCCTGTATTAGGTGTTTCCCATTTTTTTCTTACCGAATTGAAGTTGGCTCCTGTTTTATCTTTACCTGAGCTGAAAAATTTACCTTTAGCTTTAGAAGAAATTCCCAAAATTGGAATTTTCCCTCGTGTTTTTCTTACTATGTTTGCTGTCTTTAGTATGAGCATGACAACTCTTGGGTATTTACTCGGATCTCAGGTCACCGGAATCATTCAATTACAAAATGCGGGTCTTACCATTGGTTTGTTGGCATTGTTCATTTGTATTTCTATCTACGTTTTAACCTCTCTTTTTGTTCGCGCCTTACAATCGAATACAGACCAAATGGTAAAGAGATACGCTGGGCTTGCGATCGGGGATCTTCGCGAAACTGTTCCGATAATTTCTACGGATGAACTTGGTCATGGTTCATTATCTCTCAACTCCTTTATTGAGAGCATTCGTAAAATTACATCGGTGGTCATCAAAGAATCCGAAAGTGTGAGTAATAATTCCAAGGTTATAGCTTCACAAACACAAGGACTTTCCCAGGCAATGATGGAGCAGGCCTCATCCACAGAAGAAATGTCTGCGGGAATTGAAGAGATGTCTGCAAGCATTCGTTCCACCGCAGCGGGAGCAAAAACACAAAATGAAATCACAAGGGCTGCCCTAAATTCTCTTATCGAAATGGAATCTGTGTTAGTTGATGTCAATTCTTCAATGGAAAGAACCGAATCAGAAACCCAAAGGATGGAAAAAGAGATTCTTTCAGGCCAAGCTGCCTTACATTCCACTTTGTCAGCTATGGAAGAAATTGAAACTAGTGTAGAACACACTGCCGACGTAATCCAAGTCATAGGAGATATCTCTGATAAAATTGGATTATTATCTCTGAATGCTTCTATTGAAGCGGCAAGGGCAGGCGAGGCTGGTCGAGGTTTTGCCGTAGTCGCCAGTGAAATTTCAAAATTGGGTGAACAAACACTTCAAAATACAAAACGAATTTTAGAAGCCGTCGATAAAGCTTATGAAGCCTCCAAGTCGGGGAGGATTGCCGTCTCTAATACAGAAAAAACCTTTTCACAAATAGGAAGTGCTGTTGATACTACCATTCATTTGATTAAAACTTCGTCGGAGATGACCAAAAAACAGATGTTTATCGCTAAAGATGTAAAAGAAGGGTTTGGAAATTTGACTCGGTCTGCACTTGAGATAGAACAGAACACGGAAGAACAAGCGCGCACCTCTTTCGAACTTTCGCAGAGTATCGCAACCATATCGGAAGGAACGGAATATCTCAATCAGTTTGTGGGTGAAATTGATAAACTTTGCTCTGCACTCTCGGAACAAGCTAACAACCTAAAACGGGATGTTAGTTTCTTTCAGATTTGATCGTATTTGTTTGGGCGCCTCGCCAAGAGGCGACCGCGCTTTACGCTCCAATCTTTCCCTTACGGGAAAGGATTTCCGCTGCAATCGCTGGCGTTTAGATTTCAAAAAGATTTGGTTATTTCACCTTTCAAATACAAGACAGCACTTCCGCCGATTGAGACTCGCCCTCCTAAGTATTCGATAGAAAATTCAGCCCCCCGTTTTGATTTTTGTTGGCTCTTAAAATTCGTTTTTCCCAATCTTTGGGAAACAAAGGGAGCCAAACTGCAATGTGCAGAACCCGTTGCAGGATCTTCGGGAATTCCAAGACCTGGTCCAAAGAATCGAAATTCATAATCTGCTTTTTTGTTCACTCCCTCATTCATCCAAAGAGCAATATAGCCTCTGTTTGTTGGAAGTTGGCTTAATCTATGGAAGTTTGGGGCCAAGACCTCTAAATCTGAGGAAGAGGAAAAAAGAAATAGGGTATCCTTTCCTTCCCAAATTTCGTTAGGTTCCTTTCCTAAAACAGAAACCAATTCTTTTGGTTTCATTGATTCACTTTTCCGAAATTCGGGGTAAGAGGGGAAGTTAAGATAAATCAAATCCCCTTTAATAGAGATAGGTAAAATTCCTGATTTTGAATGGAAATTGAAAGATTCTCTTGTTTCGCCATAGTGATTCTTTAAAACAAAAGCTGATGCCAGTGTCGCATGGCCACAAAGATCCACCTCCACAGATGGGGTAAACCAACGGATTTGATAATCGTCTTTTTCTTTTACAACAAAAGCAGTTTCAGAAAGATTGTTTTCCATCGCGATGTTTTGCATCCATTCTTCCCTAGGCCACTTGGGTAAGACCAGTACTGCTGCTGGGTTTCCCGAAAACAAAGAATTTGTAAAAGCATCCACGATATATATGGTTTCAAACATAAAAACATTCTAGCAGATAAAAAAAAACTGTATGTATACAGTTGAAAAAATAGAAAGTATACAGTTTGAAATATTCCCGATTTTGTAAACTACCGAATTTTCGGTGTGTGATATAAATTGGATAATCTGCGATTTAGATTATTTAGAAAGGCTAATGGCTGTTCTTTTTACAATATCACAAACCATACTGTCTAAGTCTTTTGCCGATTTTCGCAAATAAGAATAAATTTCACTAGCGGTATCTTCGGGCATCCCTGATTCCAAAAGTTCAATCAGACCTAAAATGTTAGTTAGTGGACTTCTTATCTCATGAGATTGGATTCTCGCAATTTCCTTCAATTCATAGATTTGGTTTTTGATTTTATTGTCAGCTAACAGTTTTTCTGTGATATCCACAATGATTGCGGAAACGTAGTTTGTTTGGTTAACTACAAAGCCATTCAAACTCACTTCCACTTGGATTTCTGTTCCATCCTTTTTAATTGCTGAGGTAACTTGATTTTTTCCGATTCGCATGGGTCTTGGAGCTTGGAAATATTCAGCTAACAACCTATCGTGACCTTCTCTATGTTTGATAGGAACAAGAAGTTCTACTGATTGACCAATCAGTTCTTCCTTCAAAAATCCAAATGTATTTTCTGTTTCTATGTTACAATGAACAATTTTTCCTTTTTGATCCACGATAAGGATGGGATTGGGTGCGGATTCAATTAGGTTTCTGAATTTTTGTTCGCTCTCCGAAAGTGCAATTTCCATTTTTTTTCTAACATCAATGTTTTTGGCACGAAGGCAAACTCCAAATAAGGTCTTTTCCTTGTTGTAAGTTGGATTCATTTTGTATTCGAACCAAATGGATATTTCGTTAAGACTGGCAAGCCTTTCGATGGTGACACCCTTTCCGGATATAGCTTTTTGAAATAATTCGAAAAAAATTTCTTTGTCTGTTGCTGTAACAAAGTTACGGTAGTCATCCCCAATTTTCAGAACTTTTCCAGAGTATGTATGGATGGTATCTTCTAAATTCTGGTTGAAGGCAAGAACCGAATAATCAAGACCCATCAGAACAATGGCATCGGTGGAGTTGTCTAAAACCATTTGTGCATAATTGACCGATGGATCCAGAATCATTGAGTATATGCTTTTCTTACCTTCTTGTGCGTAAATCAGAAAAAGAATTTAATTTTGTATTGCGATAGGTTTCCCTGTGGGAGTGTTATGGTTAGGTGATTCGATTTTCGTATTCTTTCTTATTTGTAGCACTTCTGTCGGTCGTTAGGTGTATCGGTTTTTTTGAGAAAGAAAACACTAGATTCGAACTTACAAATGCCGACTACGGTTATTTTAAATTCAAAACATCCCTATACGATGGGAATCTTTCCATTCGTACAAAAATTTTTCAAGATCCAAACAAATGTTATAGTGATTATGACTGCCATCCCACTGACCTAATCACGGAATCAGGCTTTCTAACTCCTTCCCGCCAAAGTCTCCCCATTGCATTAAATACTGGCTCTTACTATGCAATCTCCCAGGTAAGTTACGGAGAAGGTTCCTTTCAAAATTGTAAATCTAGCGATTTGAAAATTTATCATGGGTTTCAATTTAAGGAACCCTTCGATCCATTTCATCCATTAGAATTCTATCTAAAAGATTCTTGTAAATGGATCGATGAAAACAAAGCCATTTGTCCTCCTCTCCAAATATCCAAAAAAGGCGTTTTGGAATTAGAACTCAGTAGGGGAAAAATTCGATCAAGTCATTATTCCCTTCTTCATTGGGTTGGCCCCTCTGTCCTTTTTCCGTTTGTATTTTTTTATTGTGGTCCCGTTTCGGAATATTTTGATTTTGTGGATTTGAAAATTTACAGTTATGAGAATTAATGTGAATTGTTGAGTTTGCAAGTTAGCTCATCACATTTCCTAATGCATTCTTTTCTCAGGTATAGTTGAGTGAGTCCTTTGTTAAACCAAGACCTTTTTACAATTTCAGGACATTCTGCTCTGCACTTATTTTTTTCTTCGCATTCGTCATGATTATATCCATTCATCTGGTTCAAATAATAAGGATGGATTCCTTTTTCCGGATCAAACGCCTTTTTTGGGTTCGGTAAAAGTGGAAACAAACTAGTAAAGACGAAGATGAGAAAAGGACCTGGCAAAGTAAATCGCATAGAGATACTATTCATTTCAATTTATCCTGCAAAATTTGAAACCTTTAATCGAAATTGATTTAAAAATAATTATTGATCAAAAAATAAAATTTAGTCCATTTGCCTAATGAAGAAACTAAATCTATTTTATCTATGTATTGTTTTTGTAATATTTATTTTTGTTAACTGTCGTAATCAAAAAGAAGAAGATAAAACAACAGAAAGGCGGGGAGAATCTTTTCTTAATTGTTATTTAGTTCAAAAAAACAATGCTCCCGAAAAATCTGATGAAATAATTTTCCAAGAATGTATTCCCTGTTATGCTCAAATTTGCAATTTTCCGCACCTCTTATAGAAATTTTTGGTTATTACATTCTGATCTTTCGTGAAATAGCAGTATACTGGTAAAGGCCAATTGAAAGATTTTTAACTTGGAAAAATGAATATGCCTTATTTTTCATCTAATATTACTCGTTAAAGATTACATATCTTGGAATTGAAGCGGTCTTGTCCGATTCAACATTCATTTGAGTTCTTCCTCAAGTCGGTTGCAGACGGCTTCCAAAATCATGGTTCTGGCAAAGTATTTGTCATTGGCCGGTACCAAAAACCAAGGAGCTTTGGGGGCATCGGTTTTTTGAAACATTTGATTTGCGGCCTCTTCGTAAAGAGACCATTTATCTCGATTCCTCCAGTCTTCTTCTGTGAGTTTCCAACGTTTTAGGGGATCATTTTTTCTTGTTTCGAAACGTAACAATTGTTCCTCGGAAGTGATATGAAGCCAAAACTTGATGACGATGGTTCCAAAACTCAAGAGTTGTTCCTCAAATAAAAGGATCTCTTCGTAAGCCCTTGACCATTCCGATTCAGTAGCAAAGCCTTCCACTCGTTCCACAAGAACACGACCGTAGTAAGATCGATCAAAGATTCCGATATGGCCTTTTTGGGGAATTCGGTTCCAAAACCTCCACAAGTAGTGGTGTTGGATCTCTTCTGAATTAGGTGCTGAGATATTATGGACTTCAAATAATCTGGGGTCGATCTCTTGGGTTAGACGCCGAATCGCACCCCCTTTGCCCGCAGCATCCCAACCTTCAAAAACAAACAATACGGGCCTATCTTTCTCTTTCGATAAGAATGTGAGTTCCCTGATTCGATTTTTTAATACCTTCATTTTCGCTTGGTATTCTTCAGGTGGTAAGATTTGTTTTTGGTCTAACTGGTTTAAATGTAAGATTCTATTTTGAGAATGGTTCTGTTTCATGGGATAAGCTCCATTCCGTGATTGATTGACTGGAGTGCGAGGCGAGAGTCGTATTCCAGGATTTTTTCCAATCGTTCGAGAATGGCTTCGAAGACTAAGAGTTTTGTATCTTCCTTTTTCTCACTTGTGATGATTTTCCATGGGGAGTCAACGGTTCGAGAAGAATTCAAAATAGAATCGAAAATCTCAAAGTAACGGTTGTAATGTTCTCCTTGGTCTTTATCAAAAGCAGAAAGTTCCCATTCTTTTTTCTTTTTTTTAGAATCTTGCAGGCGTTTCTTTTGGTCTTTTTTAGAAATATGCAAAAAGAATTTATGAACGATGATTTTGTCTTTGGAAAGAATCCGTTCCGTGTTCAGAATCGAAAGTAGCCTGTGGTCGTATTCAGAAAGGTTGATTTTTTTCTCAGATCGAAGGTATGCCAAGCGACTATAGTAAGTATTGAGATAAAACAAAAACTCACCGTAACGAGGAACCACTCGCCAGAAATTCCAAAGGAAGGGATATCCTCTATCTTCTGATTGATGGACATAGGGAGAATACACCTTAAACTTTCGCGGATCCAAACGAATGGTCAAGGATTGTAAAATGGATCCTTTTCCAGTCGAAGAAAATCCCTCTATTAGAAAAATATGAGCAATCTTTTGTTTATAACTTTCTCTCTGTAACAAAAAGAATCGTTCCTGTAAATCCGTAAGGTCACTTGTCGAATGTTTGGGAATTTGGTTGATCGGATGTCTATCTAAAACCACAACCGAAGATTGTAAGTAAAAATCTAAAAAAACCTATTCTTTTTTTCCGATTCCTCTTTTACATGGGCCTCGGAAAACCGGGACCTGTGGCTTTGGCGATATGATCGATTCCTTTATCCTGGTTTTGGTAACGCGGAATCAAATGCACATGAAGATGAGGAACTTTCTCTGCAATGGCAACTATGTACATTTTTTCCGGGTTGTATTCTTTTAAGATCTCCGTTGCTTTATGTAAAGCACGCCCATAAGTTTCAAACTCGCTAAGCCCCAACCCAAACCATGACTCCACATGATTGCGGTGTTCCATGTAGAGATACCCTTCCAGGTTTTGGTCTGCTTTTCGGAGGATCCAGTTCTCGTTTTGAAAGAGGATTTGGGTTTCATTTTTATGGGCTTCACAGATGGGACAGTTCATCATTCTTCCCATTTTGGCCGATACATAAAGAGATGAGAATCTATTTTTTAATCCTCCTATTCTTATCTTTGGTAGGTGCCGAACGGAGTTTTGCGCAAAGCCAAACCGATTCTTTGGATCCATTTACTGAATTCATTTATTCCCTTTCTGAAGTTGTCTTTTCCAACCCATTTAGGAAAGAAGAAACTGAGATTCGCAAAAGAATCATAGAAACCAATAGCGGAGAGGTAAGAGACCTTCGTATCCAATTAAAAAATCTTCTTCGTTCCCATTTGGTCACAGCAAACGATGTCAAAACAAAGAACCAAAAACTCACTGCTTTAACCGATGTACTCGAAGAACTTCCAAGTCTTGGGGGATTTTTATGGAAAGAAGAAACGGGAACGGTCTACCAATGGGGAGATTGGTCTGATTTTTACGAAGATGGGTTTAGCAAAGAGAAGTTAAGACTCGAAGGCCAAATTCCCTCTTTCCCTTATGATAGGGGAACCGTTTATTTTTTCTTAAAGAATCCCCCCGGTTCCTTTCCAGCAGAATTCAGTTTTCTGGGATGGGAGTCTCGTTTTTATGCCTTTGGTGACGAAGGATCTTTGCGCTACACCAATGATTTTCATTTAGATCCTTCTGAAAGGCTCGGTGACTTTCGAAAAGCCTTTGATTCGATCCGTAAAAAATTCCCAGGTTCTCAGATTATCACGGCCAATGACTTAACTATCTTTATCGTCCCAGGGGAGGCAAAACCAATCTATTACGTTTTCCTACTCCTTCGATTTTTTCTTATCGGTTGGACCATCCTCCTTGCCCTCTACATCATTCGTATGAGCCTAAGCCCTCCAAAAAATCATTTGCCCGAAGACAGCCCCCACCTATCCTGACATTACATCCAACACCATGCCCTGGTAGTTCAACGGATAGAACATCGGTCTTCGGAACCGACAGTGGGGGTTCGATTCCCTCCTGGGGCACCAAAATTTTCCTAAATTAATTCAAAATTCATCTAACTAAAGAAAGTTGAGAATCGAACAGTTTTGTGAGCCAAAACGTTGCGACCCATAGGGAGCAATGGTTTGGACAAGCCGACCCGGATGGGAGTCAGGCGAACAAAACCGTGCCTCAAAGCGCAGGCAACACAGGAAGTGTTGGCAGCGGCGAGGTCGATTCCCTCCTGGGTACGAAATTTTTCCCTGGGCGAATCCCGAACCCATCTCCTGAAAAAACATAACAACCATTTGGCGATCCATTCTTTTTAGTTCATCGGGACCGGGCTACTCTGGGGTGCGCTCACGCTTCCGTCTGACATACGTCAGACCAAGCCCGCCGTATCCCTTTCGCTTAGTCTCTTTTATCCGACATCTCATTCTATTTCCATAGAACGAAACCTTGATGTATTATGTATTGACAAAAGGCACACTTGAATGTGGTATTGGAAAAGTGAATTTTGATTGGGATCATCAAAAGAACAAATTACTGAATTCAGAGCGAAATATTTCCTTTGAGCGAATCGTGATTGAAATAGAAGCTGGGCAAATTCTAGATATTTTGGAACATTCCAATTTTGAAAAATATCCAAATCAAATAATCATCATCGTAAATATCGATGGTTATGCTTGGATTGTTCCGGCAATCGAAAACAGAAGTTCTTTTTTTCTGAAAACGGCATATCCTTCCAGAAAATACTCGAAAATTTATTTTCCAGAGGTGGACTAGATGAAACTGAAACTAACTAAAGAAGAAAAGGAGTTAGAACTTTCATTAAAAAAAAATGAATGGAAATCTATTTCTAGTAAGACCGTTTATTTAAAAAAACTAAAGTCTGCTGCCAAAAATACGTTAGCCAAAGACAAAAGAATGAATATTCGTATTGCAGGTAAAGATATCCTTTTGTTGAAAACGAAAGCTCTCGAGGTTGGGATTCCTTACCAAACCTTAGTTTCTAGTATCTTACATCAGTATGTTACAGGAAAACTGAAAGAACAATAGTTTTGATCATTGGTAGTCACTTGGTTTGAATTCCATAGAAAAGATATATTTCCCCATCCGATCTCGATAGGAATAAACCAGTGTCACTTGGTTATCGCGGAAAAGTTTCATATCGGGACTTGACTTAATGGCACTCAAAATCGCCGGGAATTGGTTTTTTTCTAGTTCTGGAATATCAATTTCCGAAGCAGAATAGGCGATGAGTGTATAGTTGTATTGAAATCGTTTTTCTGGAAAAACAGCTACGTTGTCTAGTCTGGTGTCTTTGTCGACAGTTTGCGGACAATTCCCATTGATGTCATTTGCCGTCGATCGAAGTAAATCTTCAAAGCTATTGTCATGCTTCCCAAAATGCGCAAATAAAAACTTAAAACCAATCATAGAGATCACCAGGGTTATTGAAAAAATAATTGTTTGTTTTTTACTCAGTGATTGGTTCATAGATTTCTTATGATAAGACATCGCGATCAGCTTTTTTAATTTTATGGATACGTTTTGTCAGTTATCTGTAATATGAATCACTGTAATTTTTTGAATAGAAAAAAAATTTTCTTTTGTTAGTTGAAACATTAAACCAATATCATTCAGAATCCATTAACGACCTTAGGTAAAAACTGGTATTCCCATTTTAGACGCTAACTTCAGCCGTGAAATTTTCCACGCCTTGCATTCAAATTTTTCCGTATTTCCTAATTAATAGACATTTCCTAAATTAATTTCCTTGACAATAGTTTCCTAGGAAACTATTGTTCATTTATGAGAAAAAAGGAATACCCCTCGCCAAGCCACCTAAAATCTCATATTGGGTATCGATTGCGGATTGTCTCCAATGCAGTCTCCCATTCTTTTGCGAAGAAACTGGCAGCTCTCGATGTCACGGTAGCCGAATGGGTCATCCTTCGGGAAATGTACTCCCATGAAGAAAACACATCTCCCGGTGTCGTGGCGGAGATCACAGGGCTTACAAGAGGTGCCGTTTCCAAACTGATTGATCGTCTATTACACAAGGGCCTTGTGACACGTGCGGAATCATCGGGGGATAGGCGTTACCAAGACATCAGGCTCACACCCAAAGCGGCCAAACTCATTCCTAAACTATCCAAAATCGCCGATGAAAATGACGCAGCTTTTTTCTCGGAGCTTTCCCAAACCGAACGAGAAGTTCTTATGAAAACACTCATCAAACTAGCAGAGCTAAATAAACTGAAAACAAACCCAATCGAATGAGGAAAAATTCAATGACAAGTCTAACAACAAAGCTTACCGATGCACAAAAATTGGCGATGTCTATCCGCCCCAAAGTAGGAGGTTTTCCCGTCCTTGCGGAAGTCCTTCGGAGTGCCGGAGTACAAAGTAACCGCTGGTCACTCCCATCCTGCCAAGCGGTCTATCAAATGAAAGAGGGGGCAGTAGTCCAACAAGGAACTCCTCTTGTCACCGGTGTTTTTGAGATCGCGAACTTTGACAGGGACGCTCTCATCACAGCACTTCGCACGGACCAAGAAGGCCGAAGCACTTTCCCGGAATTTCTGAAAGCAGCATGGGAGGCGGGAGTCATCGGTTATGATGTAGACTTCGCTTTTCGTAAGGTGGTCTACTATGGTGTGAACGGGGATAGTTATTTGGAAGAGTATCCAGCGGTTGCGGTAAACCGATAATAAAAAAAAAGGAACTTAGAATGATACTCATCGGCGGGGTTTTCCCCGCTCTGCTTCTAGGAATGGGAACCGTCATTATGAAGCTAAGTCTTCGTGCGGGAATTAGTTTGCCCCTTTATTTGGTTTTTGTGGGGTTATCCATTTTTTGTTATGGAATTGTCTTTGCTTTTCAAAGTGGAATGAAAGAAGTCACTTTAAGTGGGGGACTCTTTGCTTTTCTTATGGGCCTTTCCTGGTCTACAGCCATCTATTGTATGAGTTATGGCATTTCGGTCTTGAAGATGCCCGTATCAGTCATTGCTCCTCTTACACATTCCAATGCAATCGTTGCGGTCATCTTAGGGGCTATTGTATTTTCCGAATGGAAAGACTTGAATTTATTAAAAGTTTTCATCGGAACAATGCTAATTGTTCTAGGAGGAATCATTGTATCCAGTTCTATAAGAACAACCTAAGATTTATATATTTATGATACTTCCTTTTTTATAATACTGCTATACAGAGTAATTGCTTATACTAGATCCAATTTTCTAATTTAAGGGATTGAATTCTCGAGAATTCTTTTTGATTATTTGTGACGAGTATTCCATTATTATTTAATACGATTGAAGCTATAATCAGATCGTTTGGACCAATTGATAATCCCTTTAATTCTAAATTGGAACGAATTTCAGAATAGATTTCGGATTCTGTATCATTAAAACCAATAATTTCAAAAGGATCTACGAAATCTAAAACAATATCCCTGTTTTTTTTGGGGTTTTGACTTTTTAGTGCACCTAATAAAAGTTCTGCTTTTACTATAGAAGGAATTTTGATTCGATTTGGATTAAGTTTTTTAATGTTATTTTCAATATTAATATTTTTGCCTTTAAGAAAGTAAATACATATGTTTGTATCTAAAAAATAGTTCAGAAAGCTTCTCTCTTACTATCATCTTTAAAACTTATTGGATCAGGTTTATTGAAGGATTTATCATCAATAGAACCATATAATTGAAAAAAATTGTCAGGCCATTTTTTCTCAAAGGAACTTTGTAGTTTTCCTTTAACCCATTGCGATATAGAAACTTTTTCCTTTTTTGCAGCTAATTCAATTTTTTTGAGTGTATCTTGATCTAAATATAATGATAACTGCGGCATTTCAGTCTCCTATTAAAAGCTTGATGCAAGTATATGTGCAAGTATGTTTGTGTCAATTCTATTTTCAGACATTGGAATTTCTTTTATTTTGATTCATTTTGTAATTGTTTACATAACACTATCTATGCATCTACTTATACGGTTTTTGTTTGATTTGAAATGTATAGGTTCTATCTTCCGAATGGATGAGCACCTGGGAATAAAATCCTAAATCCAGGGATCGAAACTTGGATCGGAAGATGGAAGCCTCTTCATCAAAGATTTCTTTGCGGCAATCGACAACCAAGTCCTTCCATTTTTTTTTGGAAACCGAATGGTATAAAAATCCATTGGCCTGCGAAGGAATCGTTCTTGGTTCCCATTGGATTGTTTCTTGGAAACACAATAGACCTTGTTTGGTTTGGATGCGAAATTCCGAGGTCCATTTGGGACTTGGAAATTTTACTTCGTTCTTAGTATTGTTTTCAATAAATAAAAAATAACCTTGGAACAAATCATCTTCTTCTCTCGAGAGACTTAAGTAGGTTGGGTATCCGTCTACGATCTGTTTGTCGGACTGGGTAAGGTTTTGAAAACTTCCTGGATTTAAGGCACGAAATCCTATATAAAATATCAGAATCACTAAAACCAAATCGATGAGGATGACAATCTGTCTCCATCTGGTTTTTTTATTCTTATCACCGATTTGTTTGAGGTATTCGCGAAATTCTTCGGGCGAACGAGAGTGGTATCCTTTTCCCATCTAAATCATCTCCACAAGAGATTTTAAGATTTGGTGGGCCGAAGGATAAGGTTCTTCCAATTGTTTGGAATGGTCGAGTAAGGAAAGTGCCAATAGCACTGCCTCTGGAATGGGAAGATCCAAACTCAAATACCGAGCAAGGATTCCTGAAAGTAAATCTCCCGTTCCCATCGTTGCCAATTTCGGATTGGGTGATTCCCAAACATAAGAAGATCCATCGGGACAAACCAGTAAACTTACAAAGGATTTGAGTAGCACATAAACATTGTTTTGTGGGCAATATTCGATTAATGTATCATAGGCGGCCTGAACCGAGTGGTGGGTAAGGCCCGTCATTCGATTTAGTTCTCCCACGTGAGGTGTGAGAAGGATTTGATTTCCTTTGGGAAGTGGATTCCCTTTTGTGGGAATGGCACCGGCATCTAAAACCAAACGTAGACCTTCTGGAACTCTCCATCCACTGAGATCATTGGGATACTGGGTAAGGCCAGGGCCCACAACCATGGTCTTAGTTTTTTTTAAAAAAGGATCTTCCAGAGTTTCCGCAAGGGAACTAGTTTTCACCATTTTGGAAAGATCTTCTTGGAATACAAAAGAGTTGATTTTGAGAGAGGGGGAAAAAATTTTACTAATCCCACCACCAAGCCTTGAGAAGGCCTGTTCGGAAAGTAAAATAGCTCCTTCCATTCCCTCCGATCCCCCGTAAAAAAAGGCAGAACCCGCACTGTATTTATGGTCTTTGTTTTTACGTTTGATGGTAGAGAGGGCCGATTCGGGATTGGGTTCTAAATAATACCGATTTGAAAATGTATCCTTGTTTAGATGGGTACGAACCGGAAATCCAATCGCTTCATAGTATCTAGGAATGATGGAGTCTTTTTCATAAATAAATCCAATGTTTTCCCATTTCCTAGTTCCCAGTTCCTCAATAGAGTCGGCAAAAACAAAACTATGTTTCCCCGATCCCTTTTCTCCGAGTGCATAAGGATTCCAACCACTCGCTGTATCCAGGGACAAGCGGTAAAAAAACACCTCACTTTCATTGATGGTATCAATTAGTTCTTTTAGTTCTTCTGAAAGAGGATTTTGGAATCCGGTTCCGAGTAGGGCATCCACAAGTAAAACAGAGTCTTCTTCTGCCTCTTCCCATTCTTTATAAAAATCTACGATGCTTCCAATGGCTCCGATTGTTTTTTTTGCAAGGCCCTCGTAAAATTTTCCCGCTTCTGATTTGTTAGGGGAGGTGGCAAAACAACGAACGTCGTACCCTTCTTGGAAGAGAGTATGGGCTAGGGCATACCCATCTCCACCATTTCCCCCTGTGCCACAGAGAATCCAAATGGATTCTGCCGTTTTCCAAAGGTCTTCATTCGCATGAAAAACGGAAAGGGCAGCCATTCCCATTAGGGTCTCTTCATTAAACCCCAATTCCTTGGTTGTAAGAGAATCTATTGCTTTCGATTCTTTGTTTGTGAATAAGGGTTTTTGTTTCATTTAGATCCAACGATACACTTCAAGGGCACCGGCACGAATCCGAACGGAATAAATATTATCAAAAGCATCTGTATAGGTTTCTCTCCACTGGCCACGTGGGGTAGAAAAAGGAATCCGTTTGTTATTGATATGGTTTCCTTCTTTATCATGGACTTGGAGTCTTGCCGCATTTCCACCGTCTTCGGTTTCCCAAATATAAAACTCCCCATTGTTTCGAATGGAAAATAATATCTCAGAAGGGTCTTGGATCTCTTTTAAAAATTCTGAAGATTTGGAATCAAAAACAAAACGAAAAATCCTACGGAATTTAAAACGTTTGTCTTTTTTTGAATAATAACTAAAAGATCCGAGAACATACTCTCCTTCTGGATGAGGTAGGAGTTTGTCGAGAGTGATGTCATATTCTTTGGCATCATTACTAGCAAATACATCGAGGCCCGACTCTTTTAGATTTCCTTTCAGTTCTCCTTCTTCAAAATAAGAAAGTCGCATTTCCTCTGCAATGCGGTGGTAAACAAATAACTTTTCTCCTTCCCCAGGCAAAATAAACTCAATGTAACGGAATGGTTCCGAGTTTTTCCCAGAAGCCCCTAACATAAACTTCACGACTCCTTTTTGGGAGATTTGTACAAGAAACGAGGGAAGGACTGTCGCTCCTTGGGTGGAAAAAGCACCACTGTAGGTTTTGTATAAATTTTCTTGGCCGGGGGGAAGTTCCATTCCCTTGGTGGAAATTCTGTTTTGTACGATGAGGTCTCCGTCTTCGTTCATGGCAACAATCCCAATCCCACCAAATCGAAACGGGTAGTGGGGAATTCCGGAAATGGATTTAAAATCCGGGTTGCCAAGAGTGGCATCAAGCCTTCCGTTTCTATCAAAAAGTTTGATTACTGCTTGTTTATTGTCCGCAAGTGCACTAATATTAGAAGAATTGGGAATGGTGAGTGGGACATTGGTGAGTACTTGGTTCACCACAACGCCTTCAAAACTCTCATTGGTCCCACCGAGAGGAATGCGGAAGAGAATTTCTTCTTTTAAGTTTTCCACACGGAAACGTAGGCAGGATACGGAAACGAAGAGGGTGAGGAAAAGAATAAGGGTTCGCATGGTGCAACATCCATTCCCTAATTTTTTATTTACAGGACAACTCGCTTTTCCTAGCTTGACAGTAGACATGTTAAATTTTAGCATGAGCTGGGTCTCTTATACAGATTCCTATTGGAATCTTTTGGAAATGGTTTGGTATATACCGAGGAAAACATCAGAGAACTTATTTTACGCGTTCTCGCTCCACCTCTAGCGCTTTTTTCGCTCCAAGTACAGAATCGGAAAAACCACGCCCTCATTGAGATTGAACTTGATCATCTCACAGACAAAACTGGCTCGGCTAGTTTGGAAGACTGTGAGAATGTTTCTAGGAGACTCAAAGAGGAACTGGATTTATGGGGAGAGGAATTTGATTTCACTCTCCAAGTCTCCTCCGCGGGAGCAGAACGTGTTTTGCGTCTGCCGGAGGATTTAAGTCGTTTCCAAGGACTTTTAGTCAAACTAGAAGTACCGCTGGAAGCAGGAAAATGGGACAAACGATTGTATCGTTTGGGACCGGTTTCGGGGGATTCAGTTGAGCTTACGCTTTACGATCGTAAAACTCGACACAAAAAGAACCAAAAATCGGTATCTATGCCCATCGCAGAAATACGAAAGGGAAATTTGTATTTAGAAATTTAAGACTATGGCGACAAAACAAGCAACGAAAGAAACTGGGCTATTCGAAGCCATCCAACAATTCTGTCAGGACAAATCTCTTGATAGAGAACTCGTACTCGGTGTCATCCGAGACTCACTCCTTGCCGCCTATCGCAAAAAAGTCGGTTTAGAAGCGGAGACAGATGACCGTTGCCAAGTAGACTTCGGTTCCGATAACAAAAACGAAATCATCATCTCTGTCCTTCGTGACGTGGTAGAAGATAAAACAACAAACCCTCTAGAGATCTCTCTAGAAGAAGCAAGTAAATTGGATCCTGCCGCACAAGTGGGAACCCAAATGCGTGTGTTTGAAAAACCGCAAGACCTCTCTCGGGTCCTTTCCAGCCAAGCGAAACAAATGGTTTTCCAGCGCCTCCGCGATATGGAAAAGGAATTACTCTACCAAGAGTATAAATCCAAAGAGGGAGAACTCACTCACGGGTACTTCCAACGTTGGAAAAAAGACATCATGTCTATCGACCTCGGTAAGGTCGAAGGGATCATGTTAAAAAAAGATCAAAACCCTGGCGAAAAATACCGCCAAGGCGATCGAATGAAAGCCATCATTTCTCGAGTAGAACTTCGCCCCCGTGAACCAATGCCTGTCATCACACTCTCTCGTGCCTCGGGTGACTTTGTGAAAAAACTCTTCGAGATGGAAATTCCCGAAGTGTATGATGGAATTGTAGAAATTCGCGATGTAGCTCGTATCCCGTCTTACAGAACTAAGGTGGTTGTGACCACAAGTAAGTCTGATGTGGATCCTGTGGGAGCTTGTGTGGGAATGAAGGGGGTTCGGATCCAAGCCATCGTAAGAGAACTCGGAAACGAAAGAATCGACATAGTTTTACATTCAGACGAACCAAGTATTTTTATCGCCAATGCCATTTCCCCTGCCAAACCAGTGGAAGTGCATGTGGACAGAAAGAGGGGAGATGCCCTAGTCATTGTTCCTGATGAATCTCTTTCTCTTGCCATCGGAATCAACGGATCCAACGTAAAACTGGTATCCCAACTTTCCGGTTTCAAAATCGACATCAAAACAGTATCCCAATACAACCAGGAACTGGCTTCGCCGGAAGCTCGCGAAAAACTGGATCGACTCTTCAATGCCCAACAAGAGGCAATGGAAGAATCAGAAGACCAATATAACGAAAGCGGAGACGAGGAAGAAGAGGATTCTGGATTCACTCCACTTTCCGAAGTTCCAGGTCTCACCCCAAGGATCGTTGGCCTTCTCGAAGCCGGCGGGATCAAAAACGTGGAAACCCTTCTCGAGTTCAGCCAAGAGGAACTTTCGAAAATTTCCGGAATCGGGAAAACGACAGCGGAACAAATTTTACGTCTGCTTCGTGAATCTATCGAATGGGTAGAAGAGGGTTAAGTTTTAAGGCATAATATGGAAGAGCAAAAATCGATTAAAGAAACCCTCCAGCAGGGAGCCAGTGGTGACAAAACCAAGAAAAAACTTGTCATCAAAAAGAAAGCGGCACCTGCAGATGAGAAAAAAGAATCCAATTCTGGTTCACAAGCAGCGGAAGCAATTAAAACTTCTTCCTCTTCTTCGGACAAAAAAAAGGATTTGAATGAACTCATTCGTGAGGAAGCCAAAAGACAGGGACTCGGTTCCGGTCCGCAAGCTCCTTCCCAAGCATCCCCCATTGTGTCTCGTCCGGATAGAAAACCGGAACCACAACCAGAACGAGAGAGACCTCCCATGGATCGCAAACCCGAATCCATTCTCTCCGGGGATACCTCTTCTCCTAACTACCGCCAAGGCGGTGGTCCTGGCCAACAAGGCCAAGGTGGGGGAAACCCAGGTTATTTTAGAAAAGAAGATCGTAACCCGATTGTATCAAGACCAACCACTCCTCGTCCCCCTAGACCGGAAGGACAAGGGACTGGATACCAAGGAAACCGCGGGCCAGGACAGGGCGGCGGATACCAAGGAAATCGTGGCCCTGGACAAGGTGGCCCTGGTGGATACCAAGGAAATCGTGGACCTGGACAAGGTGGCCCTGGCGGATACCAAGGAAATCGTGGACCTGGACAAGGTGGCCCTGGCGGATACCAAGGAAATCGTGGACCCGGACAAGGTGGCCCTGGTGGATACCAAGGAAATCGTGGACCCGGACAAGGTGGTCCTGGTGGATACCAAGGAAATCGCGGCGCAAGACCCATTGGTCAAGGTGGTCCGGGTACAGGAAGACCTCCTGGTGATGCTCCCTTTGGTGCTCCGGGTGGACCTCCAGGTGCCGGTGGCCCTGGTGGTGCTAAAAAAAGAGTCTTTGATAAAGAAAAAGGCGGAAGGGAAGAAAACGAAAACACTAAGTTTTTCAAACAATCCTTTCGTAAACAAAAAGCTCAGGCTGCGGCTCTTGCTGCTGTACCAAAAGAAATCTCCATTTTGGAAAACATCCAAGTGGGAGAGATCGCTAAAAAACTGAATTTAAAACCTGGCGAAGTCATCAGTAAACTCATGAAAATGGGGATGATGGTCACCATCAATAATGTGATCGATGCCGAAACTGCTTCCATCCTTGCGGACGATTACGGCTGTAAGGTGAAGATTGTTTCCCTCTACGATGAAACTGTCATCGAAGAAGAAAAAGATGCACCAGAAGACTATATCACTCGTCCTCCAGTGGTTACCATCATGGGTCACGTTGACCATGGTAAAACCAAACTTTTGGACACCATTCGATCGTCTCGAGTGGCAGAAGGGGAATCGGGTGGGATCACTCAGCACATTGGTGCCTACCAAGTAGAAACCAATCGCGGAAGGGTAGCTTTCCTCGATACTCCTGGTCACGAAGCCTTTACTTCCATGAGAGCACGTGGTGCCTCGGTCACTGACATTGTAGTGCTTGTTGTTGCCGCAGATGATGGGGTTATGCCTCAAACCATCGAAGCCATCAATCACGCCAAAGAAGCAGAAGTGCCAATCATTGTTGCGGTAAACAAAATTGATTTACCAGCAGCAAACCCGGAGAAGGTAAGACAAGAACTTTCCAACTACGGATTACAACCGGAAGAATGGGGGGGAACTACCATCTTCTGTGATATCTCTGCTAAAAATAATATAGGAATTGATAAACTCCTCGAGATGCTTCTCATCCAAGCAGAACTTCTCGACCACAAGTCCAATCCAAAACGAAAAGCCAAAGGAACCATCGTCGAAGCAAAACTCGATCCAGGTCGTGGTGCTGTGGCAACTGTCCTCATCCAAAACGGAACCCTCCGTGTCGGTGATGCCTTTGTTGCCGGAGTTCATGCAGGTCGCGTAAGAGCGATGTATGACGATCTTGGTCGTTCGATTAAAGAAGCAGGTCCATCCTTTCCAGCACTTGTGACTGGTCTTGATGGAGTGCCGGATGCAGGAGCACCATTTGATGTGGTGATCGATGACAAAGAAGCCCGGACCATTTCTCATAGCCGTCAAGAGTATGAAAGACTAGGCCAATCGAAAAATGCGGCTACTCGTGTCACACTCGACAACATGAGCGAGATCATCAAACAAGGGGCTTTGAAAGAACTCAAAGTAATCATCAAAGCGGACGTTCGCGGATCTACAGAAGCGGTAAAAGAAGCCCTAGAAAAACTTTCTACGGCAGATGTTCGCCTAAACGTAATCCATGCAGGAACCGGTGCGATTGTAGATTCCGATATCATTCTGGCATCTGCATCCAACGCGATTGTGATTGGTTTTCATACACGTGCGAATCCAAAAACAGTTTCTCTTGCAGAGAAAGAAAAAGTCGAAATCAAATACTACAGTATCATTTACGATGTAGTGAACGAAGTGAAAGCTTCCATGGAAGGAATGCTCGAACCTGAAAAAGTAGAAAACATCATTGGTAAGGTTGAGATTCGTGATGTATTTAAAATTTCAAAAGTGGGTAACATTGCAGGTTGTATGGTCAAATCCGGTAAGGTCACCAAACAAGCGCACGTTCGAGTCATCTCGAGCGAAACTGGTGAAATCACTTGGGAAGGTAAGATCAAAAACTTGAAACGTATGAAAGATGACGTTCCAGATGTTCTGACTGGTTTTGAGTGTGGTATCTTACTCGATGGATTCAATGACTTTGTTGTGGGTGATGAGATAGAAGCTTACGAGATCCGAGAGATTGCTCGTAAACTTTAAGGCGGTCTAAATGAATCCCATTCGAATGAAAAAACTCGAATCGGAGATCATTCGCCAAATCTCCACAGCAATTTTAGCAGGCAAGGTAAAAGACCCTCGGGTCTTTTTGCCGAGTTTCCATCGGATTGAGATCAGCGAAGATCTGAAATATGCAAAAATTTATTTCACTGCTCTTTGTAATAACAACGAAAGAAAAAAACTCACACAGGGACTTGTTTCTTGTGCGGGTTTCCTTTCTTCTTTTGTAGGAAAGATCCTCCATCTTCATACCAATCCCAAGTTTAGTTTTGTCTGGGACAATAACTACATCAAAAGTTTGGATGTGATCCGTCTCATCGATGAATCTGCCCCCAAAACTTTGTTTGAAGAATTACATGCAAATGAAGATGATTCGGAATCAGAAGAGGCTGCGGATGCGGACGAAAACGAAGATCGTTTGGATTCGAATTCTGGCGAATCGAATGCTGATGAAGATTTGGAAACATCCACTAAGGATTCGGAAAACGATACCGATTCCAACTCCAACTCAAATTCAAATTCTAAAACCACATAGTTATATTTCTGTAATCATTGTTAGGTGATTTGTCCTATGTCTAAAATCTACCAATCCGGATTTTTATTTGTCTACAAACCACCTGGAATTACAAGTTCCGATTTAGTTTTAAAAACCAAACGCCTTCTCAAACAAAAGTCTGTCGGCCATACGGGAACTCTTGACCGGTTTGCCGAGGGCCTTCTCATTTTGCCCTGTGGTGACTACACTGCTTTCTCCCAAGTCTTTCTTGGAAAAGACAAAACCTATTTTGCGGAAGTGGTCGTCGGGCTCCGCACTGATTCTGGAGATCCTGAGGGAATTGTGGAAG
Organism: Leptospira abararensis; assembly: GCF_016918735.1. Classification (GTDB taxonomy): domain Bacteria; phylum Spirochaetota; class Leptospiria; order Leptospirales; family Leptospiraceae; genus Leptospira_A; species Leptospira_A abararensis. Next base: position 181,864 of record NZ_JAFFPR010000007.1, on the reverse strand, counting down.
TGGATGAAAGAGAAACCTCCAACTCACATTTCGAGTCTGAGTATCCCATCGAACGATTGGAAGAGGAGCTCAAAGGGCTTACCAAACTCAAATCTCAAAAAGCGCCCAAAATTTCTGCCCTCAAAGTCGGTGGCAAACGCCAGTCGGATCTCGTTCGAGAAGGGGCCATTGTGGAAGAAAAAGAAAGACCCATTTCAATCTACGAAGTATCCGAGATCCAAAGGACAGAGGCCGGATTTTCCTTTCGGATCCATGTGAGTTCTGGAACTTACATTCGTAAAATTGTCTTGGATTTATCGGACAAGTGGGGGATTCCCCTGTCTCTCGGACGACTTGTACGCGAATCCATAGGCGAATACGATTTGAACGGGGTCAAACCTTTAGAGGAAATTACGCATTTGGACCTTCGCACCTGGAAGGAAGTATTCCCGCTTCCCCTCCGCATTGCCGACGAGGCGGAAAAAAAGGCCGTGATCCACGGGGGTTACATTTGGGACAAACTCCCTAAGGCGGATGAAAATGGGTTTTATATCCTAGACTTTGACGAAACCACCATCCTTGCCTGGTGTTCCTACGACGGGAAACCGGATCACATTCCCTACCGATACAGAAAAGTATTTTTTGACCCTTCCTTAAAAATTATGTTTTCTAAATGAGTCCTTCTTAAAATCTGGATACTGTTATGATCACAAAAGAACAAAAACAGCAGATCATTGCTACTTTCGGTAGCAAACCAAACGACTCAGGTTCTGCAGAAGTACAAATCGCTCTTCTCGACTCTCGAATTAAAGACCTTACTGAACACTTCAAAGCTAATAAGAAGGACTTCCACTCTCGCCGCGGACTAATCGCTATGGTGAACCAGAGAAAGAGTTTGTTGGAATACCTAAAACGTTCCAACCTCGAAAGTTATAAAAAGCTGATTGAAAAACTCGGCCTTAGGAAATAAATCCTATGGCTACAGAGTTGACTGGTACTTGGGGTAGAGACTCTATCACCATTGAGACCGGCAAGTGGGCGAAACAAGCTCACGGGTCGGTTGTATACAAAACCGGAAATTTAGTTCTACTTGCCACAGTTTGTGCGGCAGAAGAACCAAAAGAAGGACAAGACTTTTTCCCACTCACTTGCGAATACACTGAGAAAGCCTATTCCGTAGGACGTTTTCCTGGTGGATACTTCAAACGTGAAGCAAAACCTGCAGAACACGAAGTATTACTTTCCCGAATTTTAGATCGTCCCATTCGCCCTATGTTTCCAGAAGGATACTTCTCTGAAGTACAGCTTCTAGTACAAGTTTTATCCGCAGACAAACAAGTTTCTGTCCAAGGACATGCGATTAACGCAGCTTCGGCGGCACTTTCTGTTTCTTCCATTCCTTTTGCAGGCCCGATTGCGGGTGCTCGTATTGGAAGAATCGCTGGTGAATTCATTCTTAACCCCACAAACGAAGAGATCACAAGATCTGATTTGGATTTGGTAGTTGCTGGGACAAAAGATGCCATTGTCATGATCGAAGGGGAAGCAAGCGAAATCTCTAAAGAAGATATGATGGCAGCTCTCCGTTTTGCCCAAGAACAACTCAAAATTGCAGTAGAGATGCAAGAGACTTTAGCGGCAAAAAATGGAACGGTGAAAAAAGAAGTCGTTCTAAAAACTCCCGATAAAGAACTTCTTAAAAAAGTTCGTGAGTTCGCCTACGACCGTTTGGCGGCTGCAAACAAAAATTCTGACAAAGCAAAACGTAATGATGACATCAAAGCCATCAACAAAGAAACAGTAGAACATTTTAAAACTCTACTGGCTCCAGAAGACAAATCAAAAGATATCAAACATTACTTACATGAATTGGAATACGAAGTGGTCCGCGAACTCGTGCTAAACGAAGGAATTCGTTTTGACGGTCGTAAAACCAACGAAATTCGTCAAATTTCTTGTGAGATTGATGTCCTCCCTGGACCTCATGGTTCGGCAGTATTCACTCGTGGACAAACTCAATCCCTTGGGGTTGTGACTCTAGGAACTACTTCTGACAACCAAAGATACGAAACTTTGGAAGGTTCGAAAGAAAAGAACTTTATGTTGCATTACAATTTCCCTGCATTCTCTGTTGGGGAAGTTCGCCGTAACTCAGGTCCTGGCCGTCGTGAAATTGGTCACGGAAACCTAGCGGAACGTGCGATTAAAAAAGTACTTCCGACGCAAGTAGATTTTCCTTATGTGATTCGCATTGTTTCTGAAATTTTAGAATCGAATGGTTCTTCTTCTATGGCTTCCGTTTGTTCGGGAACCTTGGCTCTTATGGCTGGGGGAGTTCCGATTTCTGGTGCCGTATCTGGAATTGCGATGGGACTTTTTAGTGATGAAAAAGGTCGATTTGCCGTTCTTTCTGATATCGCCGGAATCGAAGACCACTTCGGGGACATGGATTTCAAACTCGCAGGAACCAAAAAAGGGATCACTGCATTCCAAATGGACCTTAAAGTCAATGGACTTGGTTTGGAAGTGTTACAAAAAGCCATCGAACAAGCAGAAGTGGGTCGCGATCATATCCTTGGGGAAATGAACAAAGCAATTTCTTCAGTTAAAGGCAATTTGAGTTTAAATGCACCACGGATTACTCTAAAACAAATTCCTAAAGATCGTATTGGCGAGCTCATTGGTCCTGGTGGTAAAATGATCCGTGCGATCATCGAACAATCGGGATCTGAGATTTCTGTCGATGACACAGGAAAGGTAACCATTGCCTCTCCAAGTGAAGAAGCGAAAGAAAAAGCCATTGCCATGATTGATGGAATCTTTGAAGAAATCGAAGTAGGAAGGATCTATGATGGTGTCATCAAACGAATCGCCGACTTTGGTGCCTTTGTGGAAATTTTGCCAGGAAAAGAAGGCCTCTGCCACATCTCTAAACTAGATGTGAAACGAGTGCAATCGGTTCGTGACATTGTTACCGAAGGGGACAAGATCCAAGTAAAGGTGATTTCCGTTGATAAAATGGGAAAAATCGACCTTTCCAGAAAGGATGTTCTTCTAGACAACTAAACAGTCCCCAAACAATTGTTTGGGGGGAGTAACCAAATGGCATCCGTTATCGAATGCAAACGAACCGTTTTACCCAATGGGTTAACGGTTCTCTTCCAACCTATGAAACACGCATCCTCTATGGGGGTGGGTGTTTTTTTGAAACAGGGCAGTCTTGCCGAAACCAATTCCGAACACGGATACTTCCACTTTTTAGAGCATATGCTTTTTAAAGACACGGAAACTCGTACCAGTAAAGAAATTGCCGAATCCATTGAACGTGTCGGTGGAATTTTGAATGGATCTACGGGTCGTGAATACACTCAGTACTATGTAGTTGCTATCAAAGACCAAGCGGAGCTTGCTTTTGAAATCCTTTCTGATATGTTATTTCGTCCTCTTTTTCGCAAAGAAGACATCAAAACAGAGAAGGGTGTCATTATGGAAGAGATGCGTTCCTATGAAGATGCACCGGATGATTTTGTGTATGATTATTACTTTCGCAATATATTTGGAAAGTCACCTTATGGGCGTGATATCATTGGAACGAAAAAATCTGTTACTGGGGTGAGTGAAAAATCCATCCGCAGTTTTTTCGAGAAACATTATTTTCCCAAAAATATGGTGATCTCCGTTTCTGGAAACTTTTCTTGGGAAAAAATTTTAGATCTTACCAATAAATATTTTTCTTTTGAAAACCCAAGAGGAAAAGATCACACTGAATTTATCATCCCGGCACCTAAAAAAAGTTATACGAAGCATTTGGAACGCCGTAAAATCGAACAGTTTCATATTATGCTTGGTGTGAATGGAAACAAGAGGGACTACCGAACGGTGACTGTCACCCAACTGATCTCTACCATTCTTGGTGGGGGAATGGCCTCGAGGCTTTTTCAAAACATCCGGGAAAAAGAAGGGCTTTGTTATAGCATTTATAGTTTTCCTTCTTATTACAAAACAACGGGACTATTTTCCATTTCCTCGGCCACTTCCAAAGAGAAGGCGGCACGCTGTGTGGAACTCATCCTAAAAGAATTAGAAAGTATTTCGAAAAATGGTTTTTCCAAATCGGAACTGGCAGATGCAAAATCCAACCAAATGGGTTCTATCGCTATCGGGTATGAACTCCCTGAAAACCGAATGAACAATATTGGCCTCCAAGAAATCTATTATGGAAAATACTTCTCATTGGAAGACCGAATGAAATCAATTAAATCGGTCACCTTAGAGGAAATCAACGAGACCGCAAAACAGTTGTTTGATTTGAAAAAAGTGCATTTGTCTTGTGTGGGAGATATGTCAGAAAGTCAATTCTCCAAAATCCCCGTGCAATTTGGTGGGTAGTAAAAAACAATACGTAGTGAATTGTCTTGACCTGAATCAAATCTCTATTCTCCGAAATATAAACCAAAGAAGAAATTAAAATTAATGAAGCCTCCCATTGTTTCTCTCCAAATTTTAAAACCCGGGGCTGTCGTTCCCGAATACAAAACGTCCGGTTCCGCCGGAATGGACCTTTCTGCCTGCCTAACGGAGAATTTAATCCTCACCGCAGACGAAGTGGTTTTCGTTCCGACGGGCCTAGCCATGGCCATCCCCGACGGGTATGAAGGTCAGATCCGACCAAGAAGTGGATTCTCAACTAAAAATAGAATCCTTATGCCGAATAGCCCCGGGACCATTGATTCTGATTACCGGGGAGAAATCCTTATCCCACTTCTCAATTTGAGTGGTGCGGACTTTGTCCTCGAACCGGGAACTCGGGTAGCCCAGATTGTGTTTCAGGCCGTCGGCCAGCTTACTTTGCAAGTCGTGACAGAGCTTTCGGCCACAGAAAGGGGATCCGGCGGATTTGGAAGCACAGGAAAATAAGACATAACTAGAGAAAAAAGACACTTAGCTTTTTGTAAACTCTACCGATAGAAAGCTGTAGAGGTGCCTTTTTATGATGCGATCCCTTTGGACCGGCGCTACCGGGATGATTGCCCAACAATTTCATATTGATACCGTTGCCAACAACTTGGCCAACGTAAACACAACTGGTTTTAAAAAGAACCGTGTGGACTTTGAAGATTTAGTTTACCAACACCAAGTCCTTGCGGGAACTCCAGCCACCTCTGTTTCCGAAATTCCTACTGGTGTGAATGTGGGTCATGGGGTGAAAGTCGCCGCCACACAGAAGTTATTCGAAATCGGTTCTTTCCAAGCCACTGGAAACAAACTCGACCTTGCCCTGACGGGGGAGATGGCATTCTTTAAAATCCAAATGCCTGACGGAACTTTTTCCTATTCGAGGGATGGATCATTTAAGATTGATTCCAACCAACAAGTGGTCACCTCAAACGGATATTTACTCGAGCCACCTATCATCCTACCTGAAAACGCAATCCTCAATACTCTTATGGTTTCCGAAGAGGGGGAAGTCACAGTGAAAATTGGGAACGACATTCGTCCTACAACCATTGGTCAATTAGAACTCTACCGATTTGTAAACCCTGCAGGTCTCCAAGCTGTGGGTAAAAACTTGTTTCGAGAAACTGTGGCTTCTGGTGCAGAAATTCCAGGAATGCCATCCCAAGAAGGATACGGAAGTGTCTTACAAGGCTTTTTGGAAATGAGTAACGTAAAAATCGTAGAAGAGATGGTGAATATGATTGTGGCACAAAGAGCCTACGAATCCAATTCCAAAACCATCCAAACCTCGGATAACATGCTTTCTACGGCCATTGGTTTGAAACGTTAATGAAAACTTGGTTCCTCCTCTTTTTTAGTTTGGTTTTTTCTTTGTCTCTCTTGGCAAAGGAAAAGGAGAATCGTCTCTACTTAAAACCCAAAACAGTTGTGGGGAATAGTGAGATTCGTTTGTCTGATTTTACCAACTGGAAAGGAAACTGGAACCCTATCCTTTTTCAAAATTTGCAATCCCCACTCGTTTTGGAACCGGAAAATTTAAAGGATTCGCTAAACACACGTTATAAAAAAGAAACGGGAGAAGACCTCTCTATCGAAGTGATGGGGAAAGAAGGAATCCTTCTTCCTAAAACTTCTGTGGTTGGTAGAAAAGAATTAGAAAGATCTTTATGGAAAGAACTAGAAGAAAATGTGGACGGATCTCTCGGTGAAGAAGGCCAATCGGTTCGTTTAAGTTCTGAAAAGGATTCCATCCAAATTATCTCCGGAACCAAACTGGTTTGGCGTAATACGGGTCGCACCCTCCATGCAGGAAAACGCCTTTTTCCTTTGGACTATTATTTTGAAGGAAAGATGGTGCACTCCGAATCCATTCCCTTTCTCATAGAAGAAAAGAAAAAAGCTTACTTCACTACAAGAGAAATCCCTTCCAAAGCAGTATTATCGGATGCCGACGTGGCTCTAAAAGAATTTTTTACCGCAGACCATAATAGAGAGTATATGGACGAAAGTCCTGTGGGAAAAACAGCTCTCGGAGTTCTTACAACAGACACTGCCATTGAAAAAAAACAAGTGAGAACCTTACATACCATCGAAAGAGGACAAGAAGTCCAACTGGTATATACTTCCGGAAATTTATTATTAAAGATCAAAACTAGGGCCCTTGGTTCTGGGAACCGTGGGGATGAAATTCAGGTTCTCAACTTAGCATCGCAAAAAATCATCAAAGCCCGTGTGCAAAATGAAGGGATCTGCCTTCTGGAAGAGTTATAAAGATCTTATGAAATCAAATATACATTTAGATTCAAAATCTAATTTAAATCCAGGTTTAAATGATCAATTTAATGCGAATCATAATCAGATTGTTATCACAAAAAGGGTTTCCTTCGAAAGAACTTCACTGGGAAGAAAATTTGTCATTTCGATTTCTGAACTTGCAGCCATTAGTTTTTTGACTTTCACTTGTCTTTCTTTTTTATCTGCGGATTCCTTGTGGAAGGACAAAGATCCTTATTCGTATCCTAAAACCATCCAACCAGGAACCGTTGTCAAAGTAGTTTTAAAAAATGGACTTCGAGTAGAATATGAATCGGAATACAAAGCTACCTTTGATAATGATATCAAAACCGTTCCCGATAAAAAATTAGTCCCTGACCTTCCGGCCTATAATTCCAATTCCACATATATGCGTTCCAAAGTGGGAAAATCTAAATCCCAAGGCAAAGTAGTGGGTGTGATGGCGGTTCTTGTCACAGGGATTGATCCAGGGACAGGAAATTTGGAGCTTGAGGGAAGTAAGGTATTTAACTTATCGGAAGAAAGAATTAACCTTCGTTTGTCGGGAACGATATCCCCGGAAGACCTAGATAAAAATCGGTTTATCTCAAGCGACTTAATTGCCAACTTGCGAGTGGAATACCAAGGAACTTTAAATCCAAAAGAATTAACCAATCCCAATATCCAAATGAAACGAATCACAAATCCTGATGGAACGGTAACAGAAAAAGCCGAACTTTCTGAACCTGAAAAACAAGAAATTATTTTAAAGAATATCAAACGACTATTAGGGGAAAGTGAGTGATCCAATGGATACTAGGAATATTGGCCAAATGAACTTAAGTATTTTAAATTGGATCCCAAAGACTTTTAACGTTTTCCGGTCTTTTTATTTTGTATCATCGGTTCTAATTACTTCTTTTTCTCTCCCTCTCTTGGCCGTGGAAACTCGCTTAAAAGATTTAGTGCGAATTGATGCCGTTCGTGAAAACCAACTGACTGGGTTTGGTCTTGTGGTAGGCCTGAACGGAACGGGAGATACAAAAAATCCCCTGACAGAAGAGGCCTTACAAAACTATCTTGCAGGCCTTGGTGTAAATACCAAGAAGAATCTAAGGGATGCGAAAAACACAGCTTCGGTTCTGATCACAGCAAATGTTCCTGTGAACCTCAAAGAAGGCGATAAAATTGATATCCTTGTTTCTTCACTGGGTGATGCACGTTCCCTGGAAGGCGGAGTGCTTTTACAGTCTCCGCTAAAAGCGGGAAATGGCGAAACCATCGCAGTTGCCTCCGGCGTACTCGTGTTTGGTGGAAAAGATAAAAAACGAGGTGGAGCCGATAAAAAATCTGGATCCAATACTGCCCTGGTTCCTATGGGTGCGATTCTAGAAAAATCTGTTCCCAATGCCCCTGTAACCAAATCTGTGAAATTGACCTTACTTGAGAAGGACTATACCACCATGGGAGCGATCGTGGATGCGATCACGAATGAACTTTCGATTGTTCCAGAAGTGGTATCTCCTACTGAGGTTCTGGTTCCGCTGCCTCTCAAACCCTCTAGCCAAAATGCAGCCGGAGAGCTTGTGGCCGGAGAACCCAAATTGGATTTGGCCTTCCTTGCAAAATTAGAAAACTTAACCGTCAATTCCTCACCTGTGGCCCGAGTAGTCATCAATGAACGAACGGGAACGATCGTGATGGGAGCCAATATCGCGATTGATGAAGTGGCGATCTCCCAACAAGGTCTTACCATCCAGATTGCCAACCGGGACAAGGCTCGGTATTTTTTTCCCATCCAAGACGAGGGAAAAGGGGAATCGGTTTTTGTTTTAAAAGAAACCACCCAAGTCTCGGATGTGGTGGCAGCCTTAAATAAAGTAGGTGCCTCTACTAAGGACATCATTTCCATTCTGGAAGCCTTAAAAAAACAAGGGGCCCTAAAAGCAGAACTTGTGATACAGTAATTGGGAAAACTGCCGATAGATTTAAAAGACATAATATGGACATTCAGAAAATCCAAGACTATTCGGGAAGACTTAGCCGATCCCAAGATGAATCCATCCTCAACCGGATGAAATCTTATTCTGATGATTTAGAAAAACCGAAAAAACAGGGACTGAATGATTTCCAAAACTTACTGGAAACTCATGAAGAACTGATGGGGAAGGTTAGTTCTTCTTCGATTCGAGTGCCACAAAACATTCGTGAAGAAATCAAAGAAGACCCGTATCGTAAAAAACTCTATGATGCCTCCGTAGAATTTGAATCTGTTTTTGTGAAGATGATGTTAAAAGAAATGAAAAACTCGGTTCATAAAGAAAAAATGATCGATGGTGGGTATGCGGAAGAAATTTTCGAAGATATGCTCTATGATGAGTACGCCAAAAAGATTTCCCAAAACGAATCCATGGGTCTTGCAGAAGAGATTTACAAACAGATGTCTGCCTCTCTCCCACCTGTAAAAAAGAACCCTTATCTATAGATTTTAAACATCATTTGGCTGGGATCAAAAGTAATATCTTTTGTCCCCAGTTTCAAACCAGCTTGAATGATCAAATTGAATCAATCACTTAACGTAAGCTATACTATCTTAAATCAAATCCTTAAAACTAATTTTACTCAGTTCCTCTTTGAGTTTGGTTTCCACCAAAAGCAAACTTTCATTCAATTTAGGAGTGACACTTGTTAGCTCCTTTGGTGCTCCTAGTTTGAAACTAGAAGTTCTTTCATATAATGATATCAAATCAATTTGTTCTTTAAGTTTTACGGGAGCGATTCGTTTGTCCTTTGTGGTTTCCACAAGTTTAGCATCGCTGAGTTTCTCTAAGATATCACTTAAGTCTTTCTCTGGCATAAGAAGGTTTTTTCGCAAAACAGATAGTTTGATCAGTTCCCCATTTTTGGATTGGTGGTCGTAAGTCAGAGCCAATACTTGGATGGTTTTGTAAAACTCATAAGACAAGGTGCTATCAATATCATCAAACGGATGTTTGGGAAGTAGGTAGCGGTCAGGGAATTGTAAGGTAGCTGTCACTTCGGCACCATATAGAATGATGAGTGAAATCGAATAGATGGCAAGGAGAGCAATTGGGATCGCTGCAAGTGCCTTATACACTAACATTGTTTTTTCGGTAAAGGAGGTGAGATAGATATTGATAAATCCCCAAAAGAAAATAATAAGGATGATCCCAGTGACAGCAGCTCCAATCGAAGAGGCTTTGATGGGAACTTTGGTATTCGGAATGATATTAAAAATAAGCAAAAAGAACAACCATAGGGCAAGGAGGGGAAGGAGGATTTGAAAGATGGAATAAAGGGAAAAAAATCGTTTACCTCCCTGGTATTTTTTCCAAATGGTTTGTCCTTTGCTATCTTCTTCGACGCGGATGATTTTATTAAACTCACCCACACCTACAATTCCAAGCATACCTTCATTTGTTGATTCACCCTCTGATTGGGTTTCGATTTCAATTGTATCATCTGCAGGAATTGTGGTTCCATCGGTAAGAACATCTGCCTCTAAAGATTTTTTAGAGATAAGGATCATATCAAGGATCATCCCGGCTTTACCTTTGTAGGCAGTAGACCAGTTTTCTCCTTCATCTTCCGATAAAAGAATGTCACCGAGGGCAGTTAGAATAAAAATATCAAAGTCTTGTTTTTTTGGTGAAGTAAAAACCCAAACTCTTTCATAAGAATACTTTCTGTGGCTTAAGTCAGTCCAAGTATAACCACCGTCAGTTGTTTTGAAGATGGCTCCGCTATCTCCTACTAAAAATCCAACGTTTCGATTGAGAAAGGCAATATCGTTCAGAGGTTTTTGGGAAATCTCTTGTGGGAAAAATGTAGTGCCTCCATCGCTTGTTTTCCAAAGCCGGCCTTCCCGGTCTAAGATAAATCCATCTTTATCAGAAAAGAATCGAACGCGAATGGGAGTGATGGCGGGATCAGTGAATCGTTTGATTTCTTTCAGTGTTTTTCCAATTTCGTAACGCAGTGTGCGAGTGTCCTTGGTTAGGATAAACAAGGTATCAAAATCAATCGCACCAAAGTCGGCGACAGCGATTCCTTTTAGGGAATGGAGTTTCCAAGACTTACCTAAGTCATTCGAATAGAGAAAGGTCCCTTCTTCCGAAATGGTAAAAAGGTCATCGCCAATACTTCGGATACGGAAAAAATTTTCTTTGGAAATGTCTGGTTTTTTACAAGTTCCCGTTTCTACCGTTTCAAAATCGACGCAGAGCATATTTTCAAAATCAATACTGGAACTTGGGATAAAGGATACGGATTTATTGAGTTCTTTTATGGTTCCAATATTTCCCTTTTCCCCCGCAACCCAAAGTTCCCCATGTTTTGTGGAAACAATGGACTTTAGATGGGGAGGTCGAACCAAATCCGAAAATTTATCCGTGATGTTTTTACCGACAACAAAGAGAAGGGGACCAAAGGAGATCAGAAAAAAATAAAATACAAATTTATTAATAAAATTTCTATGTAGGTCAATTTTCCAAATGATATGAAAGGCTTTTTCTAGGGATCGCAAAACAGCGGTTGCCGAAAAAATAAAAACCACAAATCCGACGGCCCCAATTTGTGAAGCAGTGGAGATAATGTCGGTTAGTGTATCTAAATACGGAGTGATATCAAATTGGATGTTGTTTCGGAGTAGGTAGGAATTTATATCATCCACCATTTCGCCTTGCCTAGCTTGGATTCCTGAGGCCACTGTGATTAAAGCAAGAGCCACAGTTAAGGTAGGGATCAGAGTGACAATGGTTGTGTAAGCAAGGCTCGAACCAATGATGAGGCAATCATCTTTCATAAACCTATGAACAGAGACTAATAAAACGCGAAGGCTAATGATGAGTTTTCTTTTCCAACCTTTCTTTTCTGGAATCGCGGTGAGTCGGACAAGTAAAGGAGGTTTGGTTGCATCAATCATTCTGGTCTACCTATTTTTTAAAAGCGTACAAAACGTAACTTGAGGTGATGGGGGTTCCGTTTGATTTCCATTTTGATTTAAAATGGTAATACGAAATGCGAAACCACTGGAGGTAGTCTTTCCAATTTTCGAAAGATCCTCGTGATTTTTGTAGTTTCGCAAACAATGGAAAATCCACTCCGAAGTACGATACGAAACGATTAAAACCAAGGTTCGTCAATATTTTTTTTAGTATGGTATCGGAGTAATAATACACATGTCCAGGCATATAATAGTGATAGCTGGAACCTTCCGTTTTGGCCTGCAGCCCATCAAAATTGGCAGTTTGGAGGAGGAGAAGGCCACCCGGTTTTAGGATTCGCGTCAGTTCTTTGAAGAAGTGACTTGGGTTTTCGATATGTTCAATCACTTCTACCATGGTGATCACATTAAAGTGGTCGTTTGGGAATTTGGCTTCCATCAAACTTCCATTAAAAGTTGGAATTCCATTTTCATTCGCATAACGAGACGCATACTCGGAAATCTCCACACCTTGGACTTGGAAACCTGCCTCTCTTGCTGATTCCAAAAATCCACCGAAGGAAGAACCTATATCTAAAAACTTTCCTAAAGGAACAAACTTCTTGATATTGCGAATCCTGGCCTTCCAAACATACATTGCGAATTTTTTGTTATCTCTTTCATCAATATAAGTATAGTCGGCTTTGCCTTGGTAGTAGTCTTTAGAATATAATTCTTTTTGGTTGGGGCGTGGGTAGAGGGCTTGCAGTTTGCAATGTTTGCATTCTACAATTGACAACCCGGAATATTTTCCTGTGGTCTTATATAAAGGTTGCCAATCACAAACTTGGTCGAGTGGGCATTCTTCCAACAAAGAAACGTCTGGGTTCATTACTTTCCTGCAAGGAAAAACCAGTGGCAAATACGTTCTTCCAATTTACCGAGGGGAGTTCGTTCCGAATACCCAATGGATACATTCGAAAAAATAGATAAAAATTCCTTTAAGGCCTCGATCGAATAAGTTTCCGCATAACCACCGCTAAGGTCTTGTAAGTTCATTTTTCCTTTCGTTAAACCTAAATGGGTGTCACCTTCCGCACGAATGGAACCTAAAAGAAATCCGCCGGTATCCAGGAAATTGTATAAAGACGAGAGTAGTTTTTTTGCCTCTTCTCGTTTGTTGTAATGAAACACACCCCAACTCACAATCAGTCCAAATTCATTGGGTAAAAACGGCAGATTTGTATCTGGTGTATGGAGGAAACGAATCGACGAAGATTCTTTTTGCAATTGGTCAATCGTAGTTTTGGCTGTATCACATCCGGTAACTTGAAAACCTTCATTTTGTAAAAGATAAGAATGCCTACCGGAACCACATCCAAAGTCTAGAGCATTTCGATTGGTGGGTTTGATCCGCGAAAGTAGGCGTACTAGATTTTCATCGGGAAAGGCTAATTTTGATTTTGGCCTTTCGTAGTGTTCATCCCAGACATTTTTCATGATTGAATTCTTGTAAAAATAGAATCTAACCAATCTTTGGTGGAGATGGATAGTTTGGTTGTGATTCCAAACACTTGGGTTCTTTTATGATTCCCTTCCAACTTTTCAAGAGAGGCACCTGTCGGAACCAATTGTTTTTGAAAAAATAAAGATTCGCCCGCATTCGTTTGAAAACCAATGGGTTCCCCCATTTTTTTTTGGCGCTCACCCGGAAGTGTAAACACTAACGCTGATTTAGTGATCCCGTCTTTTGCTTTTTTCAAAAATCCAGGTCTTGTTTTTTCTCCAATGGTAACGGAGAGTAGGTCGTTAAAATACTGATACCCATAATGTTCTGGGATTAGTACATCGGCTAAAAATTCCCCCCCCACTTCCGGAGCGGATTCAATTAGTAAACATTCTTTATTTTTTGTAATTTTGAATTCAGCTACAAAGGGACCTGTTTTTAATTTGGTGGCAGTGACGATTGCTTGGCAGATCATTTTTAATTCCCCCGCCATAGGGATATGTTTAGAAGGTGCTACATGGGCTACTTCTATAAAGTTTGGTTTTCCTGTCGTAATTTTGTCAGTAAGGGAGATCAAATAAAATCTTCTGGCGATCACAAAACCAAGGACTGTTACCTCATCTCCCGTAATAAACGGCTCCAGTAAGAAACTTTCGCTGGTTTTCAAGCGGCTGAATTTTTTGAACTCGACCTCCGTTTCCAAAACCAAAATCCCTTTTTTTCCAGAACCTTCTTTGGGTTTGGCGATGAGTGGAAAATTGAGTTCTATTTTTTTCTCTTTGGTCTTAGTCTGTAAGTGGGACTGGAGAGAACTCGGGATAGGAATTCCATATTTTTGAACCGAGTTTTTAAATCTTTCTTTGTCGAGAAAGAGATTCACCGTATCGCGAGGATTTCCTCGAAGTTTTAATTTTTCCGCTAAATACGAGACTGTGTATACCGCTTTGCCATAGGAGCGAGACCCAATCCCCATGAGTTTGAAGGGAAGGGGGACTTTACTCATGGAATGGAGAATTTTCCGGTATTCGTGAGTAGATTCTAATATACGAATGTCTGATTCCACAAGCCCAGGAGCCAGGGGATTTGTGTCCACCGAGATGACTTTCAGTCCTCTGGCTTTAGCTGCCCGGATCAGGGGGATTTGGTTCTCTCCGGCTCCAATGGAGAGGTAACTGCCGGTCAAGGGTTTCATTTATGAACCGCGAGAACCGCCTCTCCTTTGGACCCCTGTATTTCCACCACCACTCGTTTGGTTACGACCAAAGGTAGGTTTGGAAACGGCAGGGCTTCCTTTTTTCTTTGCGGCATCATTTTGTTGTTTGGTGAGTTCTTCTTGGTTTACAAGAACGATTTTTTTCCCATCCACTTCTTTTCCGTTTAGGGCAGCAATGGCTTTGGTAGCATCTGCATCCGCCATTTCCGCCGTTCCGTATCCCAAAGATACCTTCGTGATTTTGTCACGTTTGATTTGGAGGTGTTCGACTTTCCCGTGAGCGGAAAGAAGTTTCTCAAGGGCTTCGTCAGTAAGCGACTGGGGGAGGTTTCCGATGGATAACTTCATGTCCTTCTTTTTTAGTAATTTACACGAAAACTTCAACTCTTTTTTGACTATGTCGCATTTTCTCTCAGGGAATCTCGGGATCTGACCGAAAGAAACTATAGGTAGGAAAGGTATGTTACGAGGACTGTATACAGGCGCTAACGGGATGATTTCCCAACAAGTGAGAATGGATGTGATCGCCAACAATTTGGCCAATGTGGATAAAACTGCATTCAAAAAAGACACCACAGTTTTCAAAACCTTTCCGGAAATGTTACTCCATCGTTATTCCGAAGATGGAATTGGAAAAACACCAATGGGGTCCTTTGATACTTCTCCTGTTGTCGGCAAACTAGGGTTTGGTGCCGAAGTGAATGAAGTCTACACTCGCTTTGACCAAGGTTCTGTAAAAAAAACGGATAACATCTTTGATTTAATGATTCAAGACCAGCCCGGTATGGAAAAACCGGCTTTCTTTTCTGTACTTACCAATAGAGGCGAGCGCCTCACTCGCAGTGGCAGTTTTGTTTTAGATAAGAATGGATTTGTTGTGACTCCGCAAGGATTTCCCTTACTCGGCGAAAAAGGTCCGATCCAAGTGAACCAAGGAAATTTCCTTGTGAAAGAAAACGGCGAAATTTATATCAATGCCAAACTCGGAACGGCTCCCAAAGACGGAACCAACTTTAGCGAAAATCGATTTGAAGATCCTGTCCTTCTAGATACCCTCAAAATCCGAACTGTAGAAAATCCTCGCCACCTAGACAAAGAAGGGGACTCGTTTTATTCAGACACTCCCGAATCGGGAGAACCCACAAAGTTTCCCACTCTCCTTGCCCCACAAGTCATGCAAGGATACTTAGAAGCATCGAATGTTTCTGTTGTGACTGAGATGGTGGATATGATTGAAGTGAACCGCGCCTACGAAGCGAACTCCAAAACCATGCAAACCCAAGATAGTTTACTCGGTCGTTTGTTCGAAGTTATGCGCTGATTTTGATTTAAATTCATAGCTACCAAAGAATGAACTGTAAAAGGAAAGTCAATCAATTCATCATTTCCTTGAAAATTGGTGGATTGATGGTGTTAGTCGCTATTTTCTTTGGGGGAGAATCCCCGAAAGAAATTTTGATTCGATTCTAATCCTAGAGTTTACAATCTAAATGTTTTCTCAGCTTTCGGGGACCGGGCTCGTTCGGGGTGCGCTAATCGCTCCCGTCTGCCTACGGCCGACCAAGCCCTTCCCATCCCTTTCTCGGGGGAATTGTTATTAGTAAAAAATTTAGAAGGAAGAAATTCTTAAATTTACCTTTCCCTTGCCATCTTCTTATCTAATTTCCATCACCTAACTTCTTGTCCCCCCGTCCACACGATACACCGAACCTGTGATAAAACTGGATTCATCCGAAGCTAAAAAAGCGATTAGGTTTGCTACTTCCGCCGGTTTGCCAAGTCTTCCCATGGGAATATTTTTTTCCATCGCATCCTTTCCTCGTTCGCCGGCCACATCAAGGATGGCTGTTTCCGTCCAACCAGGGCAAACGGCATTGATCCGAACACCGAACCTGGCAACCTCGAGTGCACCGGTGGTTGTGAGCTCCACCACTCCTGCTTTCGCAACACAGTAGGGCCCAAGGGAAGGAGAGGCACCAAGTCCTGCAATGGAAGCTACATTGATGATCGAACCACCTTTTCTATCGCTAAGCATGAGTTTGGTGGCATATTTTTGGCACCAGAAGACACTGGTTAGGTCCATAAGAATCAATCGGTTCCAAACTTCCGTGGTTACTTTATGCATAAAGCTGGGTTTGTTAGCGATACCGGCATTGTTTACCATAATGTCCAAACGTTTGCCTTTTGTTTTTAATCCATCTGTAAGAGAGATAATTTCTTCTTCTATAGTCACATCACATTTGATAAATTCGGAAGAACCTCCGAAGTTTTTGATTTCTGTGACCACCCGATTGCCTTCTGTTTCGTTAATATCAGATACAATGACATGAGCCCCTTTTTTTGCTAATAGTAGACAAGTTTCTTTGCCAATCCCTAGGGCACCACCGGTAACGATTGCATTTTTATCTTTTAAAATCAAATCCATTGTCAGAACTTAAAAGAACCAATCGAATTTGCAAGTGAAATCTAAATCAATGTTAGATGGTTTATGATAAAGTAGACCAATTGGTTTATTTTATGATGTTTTCCATTTTAGAATAGTTTTCTGAAACTTGGTTTTTCAAATCAATTCATTGATTTTTTGCATTGACTAAGTCTGTATGTCCATTTAGATTTTTGAAATTTATTTTATCAATTCACTAGTTTGAATAGTAAAAATAGTTATCAAAAATGAAACCGAAGCTTGGTGATCTTTATGAAATTTTCCTTCACTGTTATATTACTTATTTCAAGTCTATTGATCTTCTCCTTTTTTCCTGATTCTAAGGTTCATGCCAAAGAAATCGTTAAAAAACAAGAGAGAATTTATGTGACAGTTCCCGTTTTGAAAGTCAGAAAAGAACCAAATTTAACCGCAGATACCATTGGTAAGTTGGAAAAGGGAGATAGTTTTGTAGTTTTGGAAGAAGGGGGAGACCAAACCACTGTAGAAGGAATCACTGCGAACTGGGCTAGGGTTTCACTGAAAGGGATCAAGGGTTGGGTGTTTTTAGGTTTCACAAGTTCCCATCCACCGGAATTGTTATCAGAAAAAGAAATCGCAAAAATCGCCTCTAAGTACAAACGAGATGTAGATAAGTGTGAAAGAGAAGAAGAAAAAGCAATGGCTGCAGATCCCGAATACCAGAATTGTTCTTCTTGCGGTTGCAATTTACAAACATCAGAATCTGCTAATATTGATCGAGGCTGTAAACCTTACAAATTAAAAGAAATCGCAGACCTTGCTAGAAAAAATGGAAATTCGAATGTAGTACCTGATGATGAAATATTTGTGGCCTACAATGACAAATACTGCCTTGATGCAAGAAGTCAGTATTCTGGGGACTGCTCAGGTCTGAAATTAAATTTATATCAGGCATTTAAAGATTGATGGTAGATTGATTTACAGGTCTTTCACATCATTAATTTCAATTTTATTTTAATTCTATTCCTGTTTGATTTTCTACTCTTATGTAAAGGATCATCTGAGAATCCACTTGTTTTAATCAAAGGAGGAACATTTGTTCGTGGACGAAATATTACAGATCGGCCGGACGAATCTCCGAAACATAGAGTTCAAGTGGGAGATTTTTATTACCAAGAAACGTTAGTGACTCAAAGGCAGTTTTCAGAATTTATACTCGCTTCCCACTATAAAACTTCTGCAGAAAAAAAAGGATATTGTTTGATTTCTTACGAAGGCATGAAGGATTGGGAATGGGAAAAAAAGAAGGAAGCCAACTACCAATTTCCTTTCGGACTAGATTCCAAAATTTCCATATTAGAAGATCATCCTGTCGTTTGTGTTTCGTATATGGATGCCAAGTCTTATTGTGAGTTTTATCAAATGAGACTTCCTACGGAAGCGGAGTGGGAATATGCGGCTCGGGCTAGTGGCAAAGGTAGATATCCATGGGGAGAGAGCGAAAATTTAAAAGGTAAATTTTTTTCCAATTTTTGGCAAGGGGATTCCCACTTAGATGCAAAATCCCAAGATGGACACAAATATTTATCGCAAGTAAAATCATTTCCTCCAAACAAGTGGGGAATCTACGATCCTGTCGGCAATGTCTGGCAGTTCACTAACGATTATTACGATTCGCAAACCTATTTGCAAGCTTACCAATGGGAAAAGGAAACTGGATCTGCTATCACTAATCCCAAAGGACCTTCTAATGGCCGTAAAATTGTTTCTCGTGGAGGCTCTTGGTGGTGTTCCGAAAGAACCTGTAAAGGTCACGGTTTGTATTACCGTGGCAAAATAAATCCGTCATCACCATTTAACAACAACGGATTTCGTTGTGTCAAAGATCTCGTTGGATCCTATTAAACTCTGTTTGTGTTTATAGCATTTATCATTACGTTTTATTAATATTCGCATCCGATGAACCTGGATTTAAGGAATAGTACGTATTAAAGGCGATCATTTTTGAATTCTTCTAAATACTTCCTTTCCCTTTACTTCCAAAGTCAAAGATTGGAGTATAAATTTAGTTTTTTATAAAGAACATTCGATGGAATTACTGCATCATTTTTTTATCCTCCAAACAACTGAGATCTCTTACCTAGAAGGAACATATAACTATTGGTTGGTTTCTCTTTCTATTTTTATCTCCATCTTTGCTTCCTGGATTTCCTTATATATGTTGAACCGGTTCTCCAAAGTGGAGAGTAAGTATTCGCGGTTAGCTATTTTGTTTACATCCAGTTTGTCTATGGGTGGTGCTGTTTGGTCTATGCACTTTATTGGAATGATGTCTTTTGAATTATGTACAAAAGTCACTTACAATAAATTAATCACCATACTTTCTATTCTTCCTAGTTTCTTTGCTTCTTTTTTCGCATTACAAACATTAAGTAAAAAAAAGATCACAAGGCAAGAATTGATTTCCGTCGGTGTCCTTGTTGGTGCAGGAATTGGTTTTATGCATTATATGGGAATGGCGGCAATGGAAATGCGGCCTAGGTTGATGTATGATCCGTATCTGTTTGCCGTCTCACTTATAGTGGCAATTTCTTTGGCGATCACCTCCATATTCATTCAGTTTCGATTAAAAAATTCCAATTTAAAAATTCGAACTTCTTATTTAACACTAATTAGTGGGATAGTGATGGGGAGTGCCATTTCTGGAATGCATTATACGGGTATGGCTGCGGCTCGTTTTGTCAATTTCGGAAATCAAATTCCGGAAACTTCCAATCCCGACCAATTGTTTTTAGCCTCCTTAGTTGGAATCGGAAGTTTTTTTGTGATTGGGTCTGCTGTTGCAACCATTGCATTTATTAGTTATAAAGACCTTTTCCAAAATCTTCAAAAAAGTGAATCCAGGCTTCGTGCGATCATTGAGACGGCACCAGATGCAATCGTCATGATTGATACAAAAGGATTTGTTCAGGAGTTTAACATCACAGCAGAACAAATGTTTGGCTGGAAAGCACAAGAAATCATTGGTCAAAATATAAAGATCTTAATGCAAAATCCTTACCAGAGGGAACATGACCAATATCTATCCAATTATTTAAAAACAGGCCATGCAAAAATCATTGGGATTGGTAGGGAAACAGAAGCGATCAAAAAAGATGGCACCGTTTTTCCAATTCGTTTGGCCATTGGGCATACCAAACTTCCACAAGATGATATTTTTGTTGGTTTTATCAGTGATATATCGGAAAGAATCAAAATTGAAAATGCTCTTAAGTCCAATGAAGAACAAATGCAATCCTTCATTCAAAATATCCCAGGGGTTGTTTATAGGTGTCTTGTCGATGAATTCTGGACTACTGTTTTTATGAGTGATTCGATCCTTAGTCTCTCTGGATATCCGGCTGTGGATTTTTTGGAACCTAACCGCAAACATACATATTCGGAGATCATACATCCAGATGATCGGGTTCACGTTTCCAATATCATTCAAAATGCCATTGATACTTCTGATACATTTGTTTTGAACTATCGTATCATTCAAAAATCTGGGAACATCCGTTGGGTTTTGGAATACGGTGGACTTGTTTTAGATGAAGAGAAAAACGTAAAATTTCTAGATGGAGTGATTTTAGACAACACAGATCGACGGATGATTGAAGAGGCACTTATAGAATCCAAAGAAAAGGCAGAGATGGCAGCCATTACAAAAACAACGTTTTTGGCAAATATGAGCCATGAAATTAGAACGCCGATGAATGCAATCATTGGGTTTACAGAAGTATTGTTAACCGGCGAGTTATTCGGAAATCAAAAAAGCCATCTAGAAACCATAAAAAATTCCGCCAAATCTTTGTTACGTTTACTAAATGATGTGTTGAACTCGGCAAAACTCGACCGCGGCGCAGTCGAACTGGAAATCATCGATTTTTCACTCATTTCCCTGGTTGATCAGGTTTGTTCTACTTTGGGAATGGAAGCAAAAAGAAAGGGATTAGAATTTCACTATACCCTTTCCGAAAACCTAGAAGATTATTATAAAGGGGATAGCCTTCGCATCCGCCAAATTTTGACGAACTTACTTGGAAACGCCATTAAGTTTACGAAAGAAGGTTTCATTCAATTGAATATCACCGTAAAAGAAGCGGAAGTTCAGTTTCATATTCAGGATACTGGGATAGGAATTGCCCCTGACAGAATTGAAAAAATCTTCGAACCTTTTACACAAGCCGATGTTTCTATGAGTCGCAAATTTGGGGGGACTGGTCTTGGTACGACCATCTCCAAACAGTTAGTGGAACTCATGAAAGGAAAGATTTGGGCCAAAAGTGAGTTAGGAGTTGGTTCCCATTTTTATGTATCTCTGCCTTTGGAGAAGGGAGCTCCTATTTTAGAAATCAATGAAAAAATACAATTTGATTTACCAAGTTTGAAGATTCTCATTGTTGATGATGTAAAACAAAACGTGGAACTCATCCAACTCTTAATGACATCTAATGGTCATAAGGTGGAAATTGCCAAAAATGGAAAAGAAGCATTGGAGATCTTTAAATCTCAGTCTTTTGATTTAGTTTTAATGGACATCCAAATGCCCGAAATGGATGGTTTGGAAGCAACACGCCAAATACGAATTTACGAAAAAGAGAATTTCCGTAAAACACCAATCATAGCCCTTTCGGCTAGTGTATTTGAAGAAGATAAACAATCCGCGAAGGATGCTGGGATGGATGGGTTTGTTTCTAAACCAATTGACATCCAAGATTTGTTTTTTGAAATTAAAAAACTTTTGGGCAGTGCTTCGAGCCAAACCTTAGAAAAAAATCCCTTTTTGGAAAGTGAAGAAATTTTCCAATCGAAGAGAGGGATTTCTCTTTTTGGATCATTAGAAAAATATGTTTCTATGTTGGAAGGATTCTTCAAGGATTTCAAAACTGAAATCGAGGAAAGTCAATCCCACCTCGGAAAATTGGCGGAAGAACAAGCTTTTTTACATAAGATAAAAGGTGTATCGTCTAACCTCGGCATCTCTCCGATTGCAGAAGTAACTCTTCGTTTAGAAACTAAATTACAAAAATCAAAACTAGAAAAAACGGATTTTGAAAGTTTGATAGACGCTTTTACTCTTTCTCACCTTCATTTTTTAGAGGAGTTTAGAAGTGAAATTGCAAAAGCCAAAAAAACAGAAATACAAACGAAACCAGTTTTAGGGGCAAACAAAGAAGTTGTTCTAACTTCCATTACGGCCTTGAATGAGTCCTTTGCGAAAGGGGCTCTCGACCAAAAGGAATGGAAAAAATTATATGAAGTTTTGGAGGGAAGCGAGTTTCATCAGATTCTTTCTGAAATTGAATCCTCAATCCTTCAATTTGAATTTGAAAAAACAATGAAACAGTTAAATCAACTTAAAACTCAAATTTCAGGAGAATCTAGTGGAAATTAACGCAAAACCTACCATTTTGGTGATTGATGATGAACCGACCAACTTACAGATATTAAATGAAATTTTGCAAAATGATTATACACTTCTTTTCGCGAAAGATGGCCAGAAAGGAATTGAACTAGCCAAATCACAAGAACCGGAACTAATATTACTCGATGTAATGATGCCAGAAATGACCGGTCATGAAGTTTGCACAGTTCTCAAATCCGATGAAAAAACAAAATACATTCCAGTGATCTTTGTAACCGCCCTAACAGATGTAATCGATGAAGAAAAAGGGTTTCATCTTGGGGCTGTTGACTATATTACCAAACCCGTAAGCCCTCCGATTGTAAAGGCTAGAATTAAAAACCATTTATCTTTAGTGAATGTAAATGAAGTGAAGGCCACCAGATTACAGATTGTGCAACGTCTAGGTATGGCTTCCGAGTATAAAGACAACGAAACTGGCATGCATGTGATTCGTATGAGTCATTATTCGCAAACTCTCGCCTTGGCTATCGGACATTCATCGGAAGCGGCGGAAGAAATTTTGAATGCAGCACCTATGCATGATGTAGGAAAAATTGGAATTCCCGACCATATCATCCAAAAACCAGGAAAACTGACTTCTGAGGAATGGGAGGTAATGAAACGGCATCCTCAGATTGGTGCTGAAATCATTGGAGATCACAAATCCAGTTTATTAAGATTGGCAAAGTCTATTGCCATCACTCATCACGAAAAATACGATGGAACCGGTTATCCATTCCAATTGAAAGGAGAGGATATCCCTTTGGAAGGTAGAATCATTGCCATTGCCGATGTATTCGATGCATTAACTACGGTAAGGCCATACAAAAAAGCTTGGGAAGTGGATGCGGCAATTGATTTTTTAAAAAAGGAATCGGGAACACATTTTGATCCTAAATTGGTAGAAAAATTCATTTTTGTTTTACCAAAGATTCTTGAAATCAAAAATCAGTGGCCAGAAGAAATAGAATCTTAAGTTTAGACAAAGTTCTTCTTACAAACAAAAATTAATTCCATGGACTACTACGATCATATCAAACTGGCAGTCAATTTTATTGAAAAACATTTGAGAGAAGAGATTTCAGTGGAAGATGTCTCTAAAAATGCATTTCAATCCCGTTGGCATTTCCAAAGGATATTTCGTTATGTTACGGGTTACTCTGTTTATACTTATTTGAAGAAACGAAGGCTTACCGAAGCGGGTAATGATCTAATCCTTGGAAAAGAAAAAATCATCGATATTGCTCTAAAATACCATTACACAACTCCCGAGTCTTTCCTTCGTGCCTTTCGTTCCGAATTTGGACTGAACCCGTCAGATTACAGAAAACAACCGGAACATAGAAATTTTCCCAAATTGGAAATTGAATCTTTACGTGATGGAATTCGAATTGATGGATCTGGAATTAAAACACAAGTTGTGACCAAAAATGAATTTGTTCTGATGGGAAAATTACATCGGACCACAATGCAAAGATGCCAAAATGAGATCGATATTCCCAAGTTTTGGGGAGAATTTATATCGAGCGGTTCTAACAATTCCATTCCGAATCGGATCGGAGATTCTCTTTTGGGAATTTATACAAACTGGGATTATGCGGAAAATTTTGATGTGATCATTGGATCACAGGTGGTTTCGGATAGCTTCGTTCCGGATGGATTTGTCACTCATCGAATGAAACCCGCCAAATATATGGTCTTTACCATTCCAGGAAATCAAAACCAAGATATCCTAAATGGTTGGAAGTATATTTATGGAACTTGGATGCCAAACACTGGTTATGAACGAGAGTTTAGCGATGATTTTGATTTATTTGATGACCGGTTCCAATCAGATACCAACCCGGAATCAGAAATCTATATTCCGATCAAATAGTTTTGGTTTCTTATCCTAGTGATCTTTTTTTTGAAATTTCAGAATGTAGTTTTTTTCTTATACTTGGTTGGCAGAATTTCCCCTTAAAAAAGCACAAATTGTCAAGAAGAGAAATTCCAAATATTGTATGTTCTTTCTATGGAAAACACAACTCAGAACAAAATTCATTTAAAACCCATGACCCTTGTGGGGATCAAAGCCCGAACCTCCAATCGAGAGGAGATGTCGGGAAATGGGAAAATTCCAGGCCTATGGCAAAGATTTTGGGAAGAAGGAATTCTTTCGCAGATTCAAAGTAGAACCAACCTTTCCGAGTTTATGGTAACTTATACGGATTTTGAATCGGATGAAAATGGGGAATACACTATCCTGATTGGAGCTTGTGTCGATGTCGTGGGTGTCCTTCCACCTCACCTAACTTCTGTCACAATTCCTGGATCCGATTACATCCAAGTTCCCACTCCTTGGGGTCCTATTGCAGAGATTGGAATTGCAACTTGGAAGACCATTTGGTCTGAAGAAAAATTTAAAAAAAATCGTTCCTACAAAGCCGATTTAGAAGTTTATGGTGCGAATGCTAAGGATCCGAACCATTCACAGTTTGATATTTATCTCGGGATTCTGTAGAGACTTATAGTTGGTAGAGTGGCCGAATCGAAGTCACCTAATACGCCTTAAATCCAGTCGGTGTTTCACCTCGAGAATAGGCGGCACTGGCTTTTCTTTCGTCTTTTATGAGTCGACTTTTGGCAATCAAACGAACCCACCAAGGAATCCTTCTGATCGGACTTCCTGTGGAGTGTGCTAATAGATAGGCTTTAGAACATTTTTCGATCAACTCACAATTGTAAATGGCTTTGTCGCGAGTCACACTTGTGATCACCACTCCTTGGTCCTGAAGAAAGGCATTGGCTCCCGAAAGGACAATGGGCCCCTCTTCAACGGATCCATCGATTCGTTTCGGAATCTTTTCCACCGGTGCTCCGAGTTGGCGGCACTGCTCATCAAAAACCAAGGGTAGTGGGTGATCGAGAGTATTCAGTAAGGAACTCCAAACTGGTTGGAAACAAACGATAGCGCCTACATCCGATCGTAAGGAATAAAAACTGGCATGGAAACGGATCACAGCCAATCTTTCCTCCGATTTCGAATTCAATTTCAGAAAGGCAGTAGGATTTTCTATGGAAAATTCTTCAGTCTCAAGTTTTGATTGTTTGCCCTCAGTTCGGTGCATTAATAGAAAACTACCTTTTCCTGGAAGACGAAAGGAAAGGTCCGCTTTGTATTTTTGTAAAAGGCCTTTGGAATCAAGGCGGTGCCATAAATGATTTAACTCGGTTCTATCGGATGAGGTTTCGACTTTTGGACTTCTTTTTTTAAGGGTGCTAGCTTTCATTATGATTCTCGTTTTCCTTTTTCGGATAGGTTTTTGTAACCGGTGGATTCTTATCTATTTGGATCTAATGTGATAAAGCCGAGAGCAGTTGTTCTTTCACTGCGTTTGGCATATAAACTAAATTGGTATTTTTTTCGATTCTGTTTCGTAAAAAACGTGCCGCTTCTTTTTCCACTAACTTTACATTGGCGATTGCTTGTTCGAGTGTGAAAGCACCACAAACAAGTCCATGGTTTCTGAGTAGGTAACCATTTGTTTCTTTGATGATTCTGTTGCGAAATGCCCTGACAAGAAAGGGAGTTCCCGAAGGAGCATAAGATACAATTCGTATAAAAGGTCCGATGTTTTTTTTGCCTTCACTAGATGCGATATCGATATCCAAGCCAAGTAAGGAGACAGCACTGGCGAGTGGTTGGTGGGTGTGTAAACTGACTTCAATCTCTGGTCTCAATTTAAAAAACGAAGCATGAAGGCCACTTTCGGTAGTCGGTTGTTTGATACCTTCTACCATTTTTAAATCTTTGATTTGTAAGATACAAAGGTCTTCTGGTTTCATTGTATAATAATCAGTGGCAGAAGGAGTGACTGCCATTAGTTCGGAATCAATACGAACCGCTAAATTTCCGCCGACTCCCGCTAAAAATCCCAGGTCAGCTAACTTGATACAGGCGGCAAGCATGGACTTCTTTACTGTATCTATTTTTGCATCTTTCATGACTTTCTCCCTTTTCCCCAGGATTTGATTTTAACAAAAACCCGACATTTGTCGATTATAAATTAGAAATGATTGGGCATTTGTCGACTATATTTTCTATTTACGGCTAGTTTTTGCTTGAAATTCTCTAGAAACTCGGCTTTTGTCGAGTTTGATGCTAAGTTCTAAGCCGAAGCAAAGACCGGGGATGGATACCAAAACCTCTGCTGCAAAAATGGATGAGGATAGGGGGAAAGATCATAATCGACGGATTCTCCTTGTCCAATCCCTTCGCGAACTTCTACGAGAGGAAGATCCTTCCTTAATTACCTTTGCTAAAGTTTGCGAACGGGCTAAAATTCCCAGAGCCTCTGCGTATCATTTTTTTCCAAATATGGGCGCCCTGTATCTTGGCCTTCGTTTGGTTCATTCTGAATTAGTTTCTAAAAGATTGGCCAAGGTAGATACTTCAGAATTTCAAACCTGGCAAGACTATGTATATTTTCTCGCGAGAGAAGCAGCTTCTGTTGTCAGGGAGGACCTAGCTCTTATACGAGTGGTGTATGGAGTTCGCAATGAAGAGACCAAAGATGTGGGAAAGGCACTGGATTCTACCATAGCGAAATTGGCTTTGTCCCAAGTCGAAGACCGATTTTTACTTCCAGACTTACCAGATATGGCTCGTAAGGTGGGGATTGCTGTTTCACTCATTGATTCAGTTTTTCGCTACTCGTTTCGGGAACAAGGTGAGATCACAGAAGAGATGGTAAGTGAAGCCGGAAGAGCCGCCGTGGCTTACCTGCGATCTTATCTGCCTGAATTTTTAAAATACAGAAAATAGATTTCTGACCTTCGCAGAAAAGAAAAGACCCCAGTAAAAAATAATCGACATTTGTCGGTTTTTTGTCAAATTACCCCTTACGCCAGAAGTGATGCCTTCGCTGCCTTTTGATTTCTAAAAGAGGCCAAGTGGGGTTTTATCACTTCTTGCCATTTGCGAAAAGGGAGATAAATCATGTTAGTAACAAACTTTGGTATTTTCTTTAGAAAGTTCAAAAAGGTTTTAGCTCTGTTTGTCTCCTTTGTTCTAGGTCCCACCGAAGGTTTTGTGATGAGGCATAGGATTTTGAATGGAACCCTCCTTGCGGGAATTGTGGCTATGGGTGTCGGGCTTACTTCAGAATTCTTTCGAGAAGGTTTTGAAATCGGAGGACTGATTGCCTTATGGGTAGCCTTTGGGTTTGCTTGTATTTTTTATTATCTTGCACGGTTCCAACACCAGTTTCAAATCCTCATCCTTCCTACCTTTATCATCAGTTCCTTAACATCATTCTTACAAATTCAATACAGTGGTGGGATTGTAAGTGCCAATGTGATGTTACTTGCTCCCATCCTTGTTTTGAATATGCTCATCCTCGGAAATAAATATGATTGGTTAGCCATTGTATTTTTTGTCGGTGCTCTTTTTTGTGTGAATTATACCCAAGGAATTCATCCCGAATGGTTTTTTGATTATTCCTCTGAGAAAGCAAGAAGTGAAGACTTCCTCATTACAGGGATATCGATTTTATTTTTACTCGGACTTATGTTACGCACACTCAATCGTTCTTACGAAGACGCGATTGGAGAAGTGAGTCGTTTGAAATACCAACAAGACGGAGATTATTATTTAACCTCACTACTCACTCGTCCTCTTTCTGGAATTCGGATTCGATCCCAAACAGTGCAATTCCAATCCTATATCAAACAGAAAAAAGCATTCCAATTCAAAAACAAAGAGTATGAACTCGGTGGTGATATTTGTGTAGCCGATCAAATTGTTTTGCGCGGCCGCAGTTATTGTGTATTTGCCAACGGCGATGCCATGGGAAAATCCATGCAAGGAGCAGGGGGAGTTCTTGTTTTTGGAACTGCTTTTCGTGCGCTGATTGAACGGACCCATAGGGAAGGAATTCTATCGGGATACTTTCCTGAAAGATGGTTACATACTGCACTCAATGATCTGAATGATGTATTCGAAGGTTTTGATGGTTCCATGTCCATGTCTCTTCTTTTGGGGTTGGTAGACGAAGAAAATGGTTTTTTATACTATATCAATGCAGAACATCCTTTTCCCATTCGGTTTCGTGATGGGCATGCCAATTTTTTATCGGAAGAGGCAACGAACTTTAAATTAGGGATGCAAAAAGACAAAGCTCGGATTGAAACCTGTTGGATTCGGCCTGGAGACACAATCATCATTGGCTCTGATGGTAGGGATGACTTGGGTATGGGAATGGATTCTACAGCGAACCGCGTGATCAATATGGACCACACTTCCATCCTAAAGCAGGTGGAAGCAAGTGAAGGTGATATAGAAAGATTGGGACTTCGCCTCCAAAAGATTGGGGAACTAACGGATGATCTCTCCTTACTCAGCATACGATTCCAACCGCAAACACAACTGGATTCAAAAACAAGAGAGATGAATTTGGAAGAACCAATCCGGCTCCTGAAAAAGAACAATGATTTCGAAGCTCTGACCCTTCTCACAACCTATGCTGATCTATATGCTTTTGACCCCGCCGTATGGAAATTATTGTACCGAGTGTATCGTAAATTGGAGAAACCTGCAGAGGCTGGTCGGGCGGCAGAGAATTTTTCCAATACTCATCCATCGGGACTCCAAATGATCCTAGATGGTGCCATTCAATATGCAAAAGCAAGTTTGATTGAAGAAGCTATCGATATGGCAGAACGGATTTATAGTCGTAAGCCCGACGTAATTCCTGTGATCAAAATCCTTGTCCGTCTTTATAAAAAGTCTAAACGACCCGACAGAGCCGAAGAATACCAAAAAGAAATCCATCGTTTGCAAAATGGATCGAATGAATCTTAAAGTGAGGCCGGAAGGCCCGTTGTTTGAAATCGTATCTTATGGGTTAGGTGAATTTTCCTGTATTGTTTATTGAAATGATTCCCTTCTTGGTATATAAATTCATAAAAATAGATTCATTTTTCGAGAAATTACTCATCTTATTGCAATCAAAACAAAAATGAATTTACTTTTAATAATCCACGCTTTGTTATCGTACCAAGAAGGAAGATTTGATACTATCTTCATAAGGTTACATGTATGGAAGAAAACGAAACAATAGAAATTCCACAGATTCAAGAAGAACCTGCTCCCGAAGTAGCAGTAGTGGTTAAAAAAGCAGCTCCTAAGAAGAAAAAAGCGGCAAAAAAGAAAGCAGCGAAGAAAAAAGCTAAAAAAGCGGCTCCTAAAAAGAAGAAAGCGGCAAAGAAAAAAATAGCTAAGAAAAAGAAAGCGGCTAAGAAAAAAGTTAAGAAAGCTGTTTCTAAAAAGAGACCTGCGAAAAAGAAAACTGCTAAGAAAAAAGCAGCGAAAAAGAAAGTCGCAAGAAAGAAAAAAAGACGTTAACGACGTTTGGGATAGTAGCTTCAGTTTCTCCCCTGGAGAATCCTTTCAGGTAGAGCCCGTTCTATTATCCCAAAATCATTATTTTACCCTAAAACAATTGCGGCGATAATAAATGTTGGAATTGTCCTGGTTTTAGTTCTGGCCATCCCATTTTCTTTTGAATTTTGGATCTATATTGTTTGTAAGCTACCTGATTGACATAGACTGAGTGGCGACCTGTATTTAGATATTGGATGTTCCCATTCAGCAATGGGCGATCATTTTGAATCAATTGGGCAAACCGTTTTGCCGAAGGATTTCCCTTTCGATTTGCATCAATATACGAAGCGATCAAATTTGCCATTTCATCGAACATTTTATAAGCACCGCCGTCTGTTTCCATATAACCAAGCGCATATAAATTTTCGTAATTTCTGTTGAACAAAGTTAGGTAAAGTTCCGGTCTTCCTTGTTTCCACTGAAAGTAACTTTCCTCCATATAGGGAATCGACCAGTTGTAACCTGTTGCCATAATGATGAGATCGATCTTTACCTTTGATCCGTCTTTAAAGATCACCAAATCACCTTCCAGTCTTTGTATATCAGGTTTTGCAATCACATCACCATGTCGTAAATTATGTAATAGTTGATCATTGATGATTGGATGTGTTTCGAAAATTTTATGATCGGGTGCAGGTAAACCAAGCTTAGTTAAATCACCAACCAGCAGATTCAACAATTTCCCGAGAACAAATTGTGAGAGCCAATTGGGAATCCAATGGGCACCGTCACCAAAAACATCGGCAGGTTTTCCAAGTATATGTTTTGGAATGAAATGGTACCCTCGTCTAACACTAATATAAGCTTGTTCCGCATTCGCACCTGCGTCACAGGTTATATCACATCCTGAGTTCCCTGCACCTACCACAAGAACTCGTTTTCCTTGAAACAAATGGGAAGATTTATAGTTTACGCTATGTAGAATTTTGCCAGTAAAACTGGACTGTCCCTCAATCGTTGGAATATTAGGCGACCAAGTAATTCCACTTGCGCAGACAATTCCGCCAAATAGATACTTCTCGCCAGAACCAGTTTCGACAAACCAATGTTTGTCTACTCTTTTGATTTGTTTGATCTCTGTATTGAATTGTATATTTGGATAAAGATTGTAAACCTTTGCAAATTCTCTATGATAGTTAAGTATTTGTTTGTTCGAAGGATAATCGGGATACTCATCTGGCATTGGAAAGTCAAAATAATTAGAAAGATACTTGGAAGAAATAAAGTGAGCACTTTCATACATCGGGGAACCAGGATTTTTTATATCCCAAATGCCACCGACATCACTATGCCTCTCAAATACTTGAAATGGAATTCCCTTGGAGAGAAGGGATCTTGCCATCGCAAGGCCTGCGGGCCCAGCACCAACGATGCAGATTGTATCAGATTTCTCAATGATTCCTTCTGAATCTATATTTTGATTGTTTTTTAGTTCCATTGTTTGCCTCGATTTAACATGATCAATGCTCATAAAAATATGATCAATGCTCTTTTTTTAGAATGAGTCAAATACAAAATTGGGGTTAGATCAAAAAAAGAAGTGCAAATATTGCCCTGGGAAATCTCCTTTTCTTATGAGTCTTGAGTCAAAAATACCTGTTCAAACCAGAAGTCGTGATCGGGTGGAACTCATTCTAAAAACAGCTCGGGAGTTAATTGGAGAAAAGGGAATTGATTCTGTTAGTATGCGAGAGATTGCGCAGACGGCAGGAATTCAAATTGGTTCCTTATACCAATATTTTCCCGGAAAAAGCGCCTTATTGTTATCCATCATGAATCAATATTATGATTCACTTTATCAGGAAACCAAACGAATTCTGGATCCTGTTCGGACAATTAAAGAATTGGAAGTGGCAGCGGAAAAAGCCTTCAAACATTTCATCGATTTTTTTCAGAAGGATCCGGCTTTGGCAAATCTTTGGTCAGGAGCTCGCGCCATTCCCGAATTGGTCGTAGAAGACAATCATGACACCTATCGAAATGCTGATTTAATCATTAAAACAACACTACGTTGCCTTCCTGTGCTAAAAGAATCGGAGGTCCGGCCTTTTGCTCTCTATTTCAGTCATACAACAGGAATGATTCTTCGATTCGCAAAAGAAATCGATACTGACCACGGTAAGGCGGTAATTAAAGAATCATTGGAAATATTAAGATTAAGGCTTCGCGATTTTGAAAAAATTTCGAAACAGAGAGCCCGAATGAAAAAAAGATCCTAACTTGTCCCGAAAAGAAATCTAGAAATTACAGATGGCAAAGCCAAAGCAAAGGATAGAAAAATTCTAAACAAATACAAACACAGTGTGGCAGTTGTTGGTGACAGAGATGTCTATGGATATTGTTAAAGGTGTGTATGAAACCCAAAAACTATTCCGCCTTAACTTTGAAATAATAAAATTTAAGGAAAGTTAGAGTAAAAAGTATATTTTCCCAAGTTTAAGTATATATGATTTCTACTTTTGTTTTTTTTCTTGGACCAAAAAAGTCTAGGTAATCTGATTCAAAATTAGAAATCAAATCACAATTATATCTTTTGGTATTTCCTAGCTTGTTTTTTATTTTCAGGATCTAGTTCTATCGATTCTGGATGGAAAACAATATTCCAATACCGAACCACATAGGCAATCACGCCAGCGGTGAGAACAAAAAGCAAAACATAAGCGGAGATCACAGGATACATTAAAAATTCATAAGGTGCGCCAAACTGTAAAAAATATGGCAATGACATATACCAAACTACGGAAACCGCAACAATTCCCACTCCAAATTTTCCCCACCAATTCGGTCGTCCTTGTAATCCTCGTTTTAAATACAAATACCCACCAAGCCAAACTCCTAGAACTTCGCGGATAAAATAGACAATGAGGATCCAACTGGGGAAATCAAAATGAATGGTGACAACAAAGAGTCCTCCGAGAGTTACCAGTTTGTCGCAAACCGGATCTAGGTAGCGACCGAGGGTTGTTTCTTGGTGTAGGAGACGAGCAAAGAGTCCATCCAAATAATCGCTGAAGACTGCGGCCGATGCGTAGAAAATGGACGCAAAAAAAGCTCGAAGGTTTGCCGGGTCGTGGGCATAGTCAAAAGTACTTTGGAAGAAAAAAGGGAGTAACAATACTCGAAATATAGATAGAAAATTGGATAGAGTAAAGATTCGATCCTGGAAAAGGTCTTTGGCTTTTTTTTCTTCGATTTGCATAGAACCAATGCCAGATTCTAAAAATTCTAACGAAAGGCAAGAAAACAAATGAAAACCGTGTTGACTCTCGAAGTCGATTCTATACCTTGGTTTTTATTCCGATGGAGTTGTAGCTCAGTTGGTCAGAGTGCCTGCCTGTCACGCAGGATGTCGCGGGTTCGAGCCCCGTCAACTCCGCCATCGGTTTTTTCCCTTCACTCAATATACTCTTCTTTTTCTTTCTTAAATAAAATCTGATTTTCATCTTCTAAGACACGTGCTACTTGCACAATCTTACTTCGTGCCTCGTTTATTTCTCGTAAGGTGACCCGTGGTTTCATATCAAGAATGTCTAATATATCTTCAGCACGGTTTTGGCTCATATTGTTAAGGAATTTTTTTCGTATTTCATCCCCAGCTCCACGAATGGCAAGGGAGATCGAACTATCATCTGCAAGCCTGTTGATCAGGATTCGCATTTCCTTGTTATCAAGAGAAAGGATGTCTTCAAAAGTATAAAGTTTTTCACGGACAAGGTCTGCCACATCGGGGGAGGTTTCTTCCAATTCGGAGAGGATGGTTTCCTCGGCCCCTTTTTCCATAAAGTTCAAAATGTTTGCAAGGACATGAGCGCCACCGGCTTCGGAGTATTCCTGTTTGTCCCTTTCTTCGTACCGTTTCTTCAAAATCCGAGCGATGTTTTGGATCACGTCCGGATGGGTTTTGGATGTGGTGGCGAGCCGCACAGCAATCTTGGCCTGTTCTGGTTTCGGAAAGAGTTTCAAAACATCGGCGGCTTTTTTGGGATCTAGATGTGACAAGGTCACGGCAATGATTTGTGGGGATTCCGTCCCAAGCATCCCTTGCAAAACACCCGGCTCCACTTGGTTTAAAAATTCAAAATCATTCTTTGTTTCTTCTTTATGGATCTTCTTTAGAATCACATTGGCTTTTTCAGCCCCTACCGTATGTTCCAAAAGGGATTTGGCAGTAGACAGTCCACCGGATGTGGTTTCATTCAAATCTTCAATGGTATTGTGAAATTCTTTTAGAATCACTTCTCTTTCTTCCTTGGATATTGACCTAATTTTGGACATTTCCAAAATCACAGCTTCTAGCATGGCATCATCTAAGTGTTTGAGAACATCGGCGGCCCTCTCTTTGCCCAGGGATAAAAGGAGTAGGGCGGCTTTCCGTACGCCAGGAGTGGCGGATGTGGGGTTCTCAGGCTTCATGTGACATAATTCTCCCGGTTTCCTGATACTGTCAAAAAAAACTTATCTAATGAGACAAAATTTTCTAAAGGTCTCATAAAAACGTACGATACCCTTTGTAAGTTAGAAAGATAAGGAAAACAAAACCAGATGGACAAAGCACACAAATTCAAAAGCACTCTCGAAAGATACATCCACTACCGGGGAATCGATATCGTTCTCCACCTAAAAGACGGACAAAGCATTGAACTCGATAAAAATCGCCAAATGACTGACGATGTAGTGATCGGGAACTTAGCCAATGGTGT
This sequence comes from Leptospira abararensis, assembly GCF_016918735.1. Taxonomy (GTDB): domain Bacteria; phylum Spirochaetota; class Leptospiria; order Leptospirales; family Leptospiraceae; genus Leptospira_A; species Leptospira_A abararensis. The sequence continues at coordinate 147,509 of NZ_JAFFPR010000007.1, read as the reverse complement.
GGTCCGCATTCCCGTCGCTGACATCCAAAGTGCCGATTTTTTCGCCGCTTAAATCCAAAATCTCATAAGTTCAAACAATACCCGCAATCAGACTCGGACGTTCCAGAAGAGTCTTTAGGGTTTTTAGGAATTCGGCCCCGACGGCACCATCGATCACTCGGTGGTCGCAAGAAAGGGTCAGAGACAAAACTCTACCCGCGACCACGGCTCCATTTTCCACCACCGGTTTTTCTTCCACAGAACCCACCGCAAGGATGGCGCTCTCCGGTTCGTTGATGATGGCAGTAAACCGACTGATCCCATACATTCCCAAATTGGATATGGTAAAGGTTCCGTTCGAAAATTCTTCCGGTTTCAGTTTCCTTTCCCTTGCTTTTTTGGCGAGTTCCTTTACTTCTTTGGAGATCTGAAGAATGGATTTCCCATCCGCATTTCGTATGACAGGTGTTAAAAGCCCTCCATCGAGCGAGACGGCAATCCCTACATCCACGCGCCCAAATTGTAAAATGGAATCTCCTTGGAAACTGGCGTTTACTTTGGGATGGAGTCTCAGAGCCGCCGCAGTGGCTTTGACTATGATATCGTTTAGGCTCACCTTCACTTGCAATTCAGGATCTAACTGTTTTTGGAATTCCAAAAGATCGGCTCGGAAGGATTCCATGGCTTTGGCATTTACATCCACATTCAAATAAAAATGGGGGAGGTTTTGTTTGGATTCCGTGAGGCGTTTGGCAATGGTTTTGCGCATTCCATTCAGAGTCACCACTTCATCCGTCCGGTTGGGTTTAACTGAAGAATGACTGGAACTGGTTCCTTTGTTCAATGTATCGAGTACATCATTTTTTGTGATTCGACCTTCGGGACCGGTTCCAATCACTGTATGTAGGTCGATTCCATGTTCAATGGCAATGGACTTTGCCAAAGGGGAAGCGAGAACTCGTAAAGTCCCACGGTTCGCGGAAACAGTGGCACTCGCGCCGTTTTCTTTTGGATTTGGCGTTTGAAGTTTTGGTTGGGAAGTAACTGTGTTTGTTTCTTTTACTGGAGAAACTGCCACCGAATCTGCATTTGATTCTGGTGTTTGGTTTTTCGGCGAAGGCTTTGTATCTTCCTTAGGTTTCGCCGCTTTTGGGGTTGTTGGTGCTGCAGTAGTTCTTTGCGGAATTCCAGCTAACAGTGAGTTAATGTCTTCGCCTGGTTTTCCGATCACAGCAAGTGCTTCACCGACTTTGAGTTTGGCGCCTTCAGTATGTAGGATTTTTAAAATCACTCCGGTTTCAAAGGCTTCCATTTCCATCACCGCTTTGTCTGTTTCTACTTCCGCTATGATGTCACCGGGAGAGACGGAATCTCCTTCTTGTTTCAACCATTTGACAATGGTTCCTTCCTCCATCGTGGGGGAAAGTTGGGTCATTTCTTGGATCTTTGCCATTACGGTTCTCCTACTGTAACATCTCGCGGATGGTATCGGCAACTCTTGTTGCATTGGGCAAACTCATTCGTTCTAAGTTGGCAGCGTAAGACATAGGTACATCGATTTGTGTCACTCGTTCGACGGGGTGGTCCAAATAAGCGAAGGCATTTTTTTGGATGAGGTAAGCAATTTGTGCCCCAAATCCTGCCACAGGCCAACCTTCCTCCACAACCACCGCACGGTTTGTTTTTTTGACCGATTCAAAAATAAGATTTTCATCTAACGGACGTAAACTGCGAAGATCTACAATTTCCACTGAGATTCCTTCTTTTTCTAATAGGGCCGCAGCTTCCTCTGCAAAAACGAGGGCTCTTGACCAAGTCACAAGCGTAATGTCTGTGCCTTTCCGTTTGATCTCCCCAAGTCCCAAAGGAATGGTGTATTCTTGTTCGGGGACTTCTCCTTTAGAACCGTATAACACCTCCGATTCGATAAAAATCGTTGGGTTATTGTCTCGGATGGAGGATTTGAGTAGGCCATAGGCATCTTTTGGTGTGGCAGGACAAACCACTTTGAGGCCCGGACAATGCGCATACCAAGATTCAAAGGCTTGTGAGTGTTGGGCACCGAGCCTTCCCCCGACACCACCGGCGCCTCGAAAGACAATCGGCATAGGAAATTGGCCCCCACTCATATAATTGATTTTCGCTGCGGAGTTGATGATTTGGTCAATGGCAACAAGAGAAAAATTCCAAGTCATAAATTCAATGATGGGACGAAGGCCCACCATGGCAGAACCCACTCCAATTCCCGCAAATCCATTTTCAGAAATAGGGGTGTCGATGACACGTTCCTCTCCGAATTTAGTTAGCATTCCTTGGGAAACTTTATAAGCACCTTGGTAATGACCGACTTCTTCTCCCATTAAATAAATCAGGGGATCTTTTTCCATTTCCTCAACCATAGCACGGTTCAATGCTTCTCTATAAGTAAGTATGGCCATTTATTTGTCCTCCGCATACACATACTTGTGTAGTTGAGAGAGAGGAGGTTCGGGAGAGGTTTCTGCATACTCATAGGCCTCATCGATTTGGGTTTGGATTTCTAAATCCATTTTATCTAATTCTTCTGTCTTTATCCCTCCTAACTCTAGTTCGTGGCGAGCACGCATGAGGGGGTCTTTCTTTTTATAGGCGTCCAATTCTTCTTTGGTTCTGTATTTGGCCGGGTCAGACATGGAATGGCCCCGGAAACGATAAGTAGAAACTTCAATGAGAGTGGGGCCTTCGCCGCGACGAGCTCGTTCCACGGCGACTTGCACATGGTCTTTTACCTTTCTCACTTCATCCCCTTCGATATGATCACGAGCCATATCATAAGCATAAGCTCTGACAGAAACATCTTTGACTGCCAAAGCTCGGTATTCCGGTGTTCCCATCGCATAATGGTTGTTTTCGCAAATAAAAACTACTGGGAGTTTCCAAATGGCAGCTAGGTTTAAACCTTCATGAAAGGAACCGATGTTCGCTGCTCCTTCTCCAAAAAAACAGATCGTAACGGAATCTTCTTTTTTGTATTTGGAAGCAAAGGCAATGCCGGCAGCAAGAGAGATATGTCCTCCCACAATTCCGTGTCCTCCCATAAAGTGAGCGTTACGATCAAAGAAGTGCATGGAACCACCGTTACCTTTTGAGATTCCCGTAGCTTTACCAAATAACTCTGCCATCAGAGGTTTTGGATTCAAACCCCTCGCCAATGCATGACCGTGGTCTCTATAAGTAGAGACAATATAGTCTTTGGGGGTCAGGGCGGCTATCGAACCAACCCCAACAGCTTCTTGACCGATGTACAAATGTAAAAACCCACCAATCTTTCCTACACTATAGGCTTTGGCAGCGGCTTCCTCAAACTTTCGTATAAGTACCATTTGTCTGTAGAACTCTTTCAACTCGCTCACAGATTGTGAGTCTTTTGGGACAGAAGAAACCAACTAGAACCTCCAAAACCAGTAAAAAACTACACCATTTAGACGCATAAGGAAAGCAAAAATCTTGCTCTCAGAAGGATCGTAACAGACAGTTTCCTTAGGACCTTTATGAAAATTACGAATGCTGGAATCGAATTCTTAGAATTCAATGAATTTAAAAATTTTGCTGTTGATTATGATTTGTTAGGTTCTGTATCTCTCAGTGAACCTGTTGTAGATAAAAACGGTAGTATCTTAATCAAAGAAAAAGTTGCCATAAAAGAAAACATTTTAAAGAAACTGGAAGGGATGGAAGGGAATTACATTCCTTCCTTTAAGTTGGCAATGTCAAAGGATTTGATGAGAATGCTTCGAATGGTTCTTTCGAAAGCCATTCTTAGCCGAATCGAAGATAGATCCAATGAATTTATTTTTCACTTATATGAACAAAACGCGGAAAGGATGGCAAGCCTGAAAGGAATCATCCAGAATTCTTTTTATTCAAAATCACTCGCCCTGTCTTTTTTTAGAATTTTACTCAGCCATAAGGAATTCTTTAACCACTTAGCTGACTTTGGACTTTTAAGTTTAGGATCTGTGATTCAAAAACAATACGGCTTTAAGATGGTAAACCGCTTCAGTTTCCTTGCAGGTCTTTGTGCTGATATCTCAGTATCCAAGGATGGTTTATACAAACAAAGTTTTTTTGGATCTTCTCTATCCTCTGCTGTGAATCTTTCTTTGGAAATTGCAAGAAAACTTAATCTTCCAGAAGAAGTCATTAGCGCTATCAATAACCATGGTTCCAGTGGTTTTGAAATTCCTGGAGTTGTTCCGGCCACGGTCAATGTAGAAGACTTACGCAAACACCAACTGAACCAAGATCTACTCGCGGGAAGTGGAATGGAAGATGATGCTAGCGATGACGAAGAAGACGCAGGTGAGTATGCAGATGATACCGCAGCGGTCACCTTGGATGCCTTAAAGATTGCTCGTTATATCATGGAAAATTTAAAGACCACCACAGATAAAGAACATATCTCTGAAAAACTCCTAGTGATGTTTACATACAACGCAGAGAAGGGACTTTTCCGAAAAGATTTAGCTGATCCAATGATTGATCGTTTCAAAGAATTCGATCAAGCCATCAAACGAATTCGAACGATTGCCGAGATTGAAAATAAATGTAAGTTTCCTACTTCTGCTTGGGCCTACCCAAAACCAAAGGCAGCACAGATCCTATGTAAGGATAAAAATTACCAATGTCCTTGGATTGTGAATGGCTGGGATTTACGAATCATTTCCCCGCAAGATCCTTTTGGGCATATCGGAACTTCCCTAGATGTAGGAACTTATCCTAAATGTGCCTTAGAAGAAGAACTCCATGCAAAAATCAAATACACTGACTCTTAAGTTGGATTCGTTTTTAAACTTGTCGGTGGTAGTTAAAAAGAGTAGGGATTGGAAAATAGGGTTTTTTTAGTTTAAAAATAAAAACCAACCGAAACTCGGTTGGTTTTCTTTTACAGAAAAAGATGATTAGAAACCAGCTGGTTTTTTAATGTCTTTAGTTGCGTCTTTGATCGCGCCTGTTGCTGCTTTTTTAGCTTCTGCTTCAGCAGTTTTTACAGCTGCATCCACTTTTTTCTCTACTTCTGTAGTTACTTTTTTAGCTGCATCTTCAACAGTTTCCATTTTTTCTTCAACAACTGGTTCTTCTTTTTTGCAGAAAGCAAGTCCAGAAGCCATAGTGACACCAAGAATTAAAACGAGTAGTTTTTTATTCATTGAAAGTTTTCTCCTAAAATCTTTTAATTCTGCCAAAACTACCCAATAATGATTTCCTTTGAAAGAAATTTCTGTATTTGTTTGGAAAATTATATCTTCGGAATGAAGGTAAGGAATTCTTCTACTTCCTTTTTACTTCCAATAATGAGCGTTGTTCTTTCGTGGAGGTCTTTTGGATTTAGGTCTAGAATTCGTTCTCCTTTCACTGTTACCGCCATTCCGCCGGCTTGTTCTGCAATAAATGCCATGGGGGCCGCTTCATACAACAACCGAAGTTTGCCATTTGGGTATTTAGATGATTTCGTATCGTTAGGATAGAGGAAAATCCCTCCTTTGAGTAGGTTCCTATGGAAATCCGCAACAAGCGAGCCAATATAACGGGCCGTTTTTGGTTTTTTTCCGCCCTCGATGGATTTGATTTTTTGGAGGTAGGTTTGGACTTCGGGAGACCAATAAGAAGCATTCCCTTCATTGGCAGAGTAGATGTCCCCTGATTCTGGCATTTTCATATTTGGGTGGGAGAGTAGAAACTCGCCCACACTGGGATCTAAGGTAAAACCAGAGACTCCCTTTCCTGTGGAAAGAACGAGCATAGTAGAAGAACCATAGATGATATACCCAGCACAACGTTGCAAATGGCCTTGTTGGAGGAGGTCTTTTTCCGTCCCCGGTTCTTTGGAGTTAGGTTCTAAACGTTGGTGGATGGAAAAGATGGTTCCGATAGAAACATTGGTATCGATATTGGAAGATCCGTCCAGTGGATCGATCGCCATGGTATACTTGCCAATATTGTATCCCCCAGGGATAGGGATGATGTTTTCGTGTTCTTCACTGGCAAGGACACAAAGATGGCCACAAATCTTTAGGGACTGGTTGAAGGCGTTGTCCGCGTATTGGTCCAGTTTCATTTGGGTTTCGCCCTGGACATTGGTGTCTTCTGTGGCACCCAGGATATCATCCAAAAGTCCCGCTTTTCGGACCTCACGTCCCACAATTTTGGCAGCATAGACGAGGTGGCTGAGTAGGGCGGAAAATTCTCCGGAGGCATGAGGGATTTTGAGTTGCTCTTCTAGAATGAATTGCGATAGAGAGATGAGTTTTTTTTGTTTCGGTGTTGCGTTCACAGGTTCCCCGAGTAGTTTTTACACCATTTTGGGGGCATAACGTCAGGAGCAATCCTTTCTCCTTTTGATTGGCGAAGTCCCAACCGATACTAAAACTAGATTCCGATGATAGAACCAACTCACGTAAGTCCTTCCCCTTCCATGCAGATGACAGACTACCATTCCAGACGTTTGGGGATCAGTTTTGCCAGTGTGGGGGCTCATTTGGGTTGGGTGTATCTTGCGGGTGAGATTGTCTATGAGTTTGGCCAAACCGAAAAAGAAGAATGGCTGCGCGGTCTTGTTTCGGCTCAAATTTCGGATCTGGTTCGGAACTTAGGCTATATGGATCCCAAAGCCTTAGGAACTTTTTCGGAAAAGGGAAAAGAATTTAAAATCAATATCATGCGCCTTCCGGAGGGAGAGGTTCCCGTTTTTGTTCTCGTGGTCCAAGAAGTGGAGCCGGAACTTTCCAAGCGAAACTGGGAAGACCTTTCTAACCAAGTGTTGACCTTTTGTGCTACAGGGATTTCCTTACGAGAAAAGAACCTTCTGGATTTCCAAACCATCACAGATCCGATCCGAAAGAAAATGGAGAAATCCTTTTCTGGGGATGTCCATTCGGGAGTGATTGCTTTTTTCCATCTCCAAGACCTTTCCCCCTTTTTCAAACCCCTCGGTGTGGTCAAAAGCCAAGAAATTCTCAGGGAAGTCACAGCCACCCTACACAAAGAAACTAAGGAAAACGAGTTCAATTTCCAATTGAATCCCCGTTCCTACTTTCTATTCTGCCCAGGAGAAACTCTTGATGGCGCCAACCAAAGGTTTGGATCTCTTTACTTTCCGTCTAAACATTTGATTTTGGACTACAAGCTGAAGATTTTTCCCATCGATCGGGAGATTTTGGCTGATGATTCTCGATTTTCTTCCATTTTTATCGAAAATTTCTGATTTGGTTTTCGGCTGAATTGACAAATCAGGGCAGTTTCCGATACCGTCAAAACTAGACCATTTTTACAAAAGGACAGTTGTTTGTCTATGACCCCACAAGTAGGGATTTATTTAAAAGAAGGGGAATCAATCGAGGCGGCGCTTCGAAGATTCAAAAGAGATTGTGCAAACGCTGGTATTATGAGCGAAATCAAACGTAGAGAATACTTTGAAAAACCAAGCGTTGTGAAAAAGAAAGCTGTTGAAGCTGCGAAACGCAAACGAGACAAAAAGAAAAGACTATTCGCTAAAAAAGATAAACTTTAATCTTTAAGTCGGTTTTAGAATGACCCTTCAAGAGACGATCAATACCGATCTAAAGACGGCGTTAAAGGCCAAGGATGAAACCGTCCTGGGAACTTTGCGTCTTTTGAAAGCGGAAATTCAATATGAATTAACCAAAACCGGTGCTTCCGAACTGACGGATACTGCTGTGATGCAGATCCTCAAATCCAATTTCAAACGCAGAAAGGACACGGCTGTCGAATATGACAAAGCCAATCGTCCCGATCTTTCGAGCAAAGAAATTCAGGAAGCCGAAGTCATCTCTCGTTATATTCCGGAAGAAGTCTCCGATGAAGAAATCTCCAAGGCAGTCGCAGAGGCCATTGGGGAATTGAATGCTAGCGGAGCCCAGGATATGGGAAAGGTGATGGGTAAAGTTATGGCAAAATTTAAAGGACAAAATATAGACGGCTCCAAGGTATCCTCCCTCGCAAAACAAGCACTTAGCGCCCGTTAATACCAAAATACTGTGAATCCTTACCAAAGTTTTAAAGAAAGAGTTCGCAGAGAAGTCTCCATTGACTCATACATCAACCGATTTGTTCCCTTACGCCGTATGGGAAGAAATCTTGTGGGCATCTGCCCATTCCATAATGAAAAAACTCCTTCATTCAATGTAAACTCAGAAGGTGGGTTCTACCATTGTTTTGGCTGCAAAGCCTCCGGTGATTTGTTTCGTTTTGTGATGGACTACCAAAAGGTAGACTTTCTCAAATCCTTAGAAATCCTTTCTGATTATTCTGGCATTCCACTTGTCGAGAGGACCAAAGAAGAAGAAGAGTCCGATCGTAAAAAAGAGTCTCTTTACCAAATCTCGCAAAAAGCACTGGAATACTTTCAAAAGAATTTAAATACCCAAGCCGGCGAAGTGGCACTGAAATATTTAGAATCTCGCGGGATGTACTCAGAAGATTTAAAAGTTTTTAAAATTGGATTTGGTCTTCCAGGATTTGGTAATTTACGCCAAGATTTGTTTAAAACGGACACGGAAGTGAAGTTAGGGGAACAGTTGGGTCTTCTCAAACGCCAAGACCAAAATAGAGATCCTTATGATTTTTTTCGCAGTCGCATTATGTTTCCTGTGATTGATACGAAAGGAAGAGTGATAGCCTTTTCTGGGCGGATCCTCGGTGAATCGGAAGAAGCCAAATACATCAATAGTCCCAACTCTCTTATTTATGACAAAAGCCGTACTTTTTATAATTTAAATTTGAGCCAAGATAGCATTCGTAAAACGAGAGAAGCAGTGATCGTCGAAGGTGTGTTTGATGCCATTGGACTGTTTCGTAAAGGAATCGAATTTGTTGTCGCTCCTCTCGGAACTGGATTTACGGAAGGACATGTTCGTATATTGAAGAATCTGGCGGACAAAGTGTATTTGATGATGGATTCCGATAAAGCCGGAACCAAAGGTGCCTTTCGGGCAGTGAATCTCCTTTCGAAAGAGGGAGTGAGCGTAAAGGTCTGTCATATCCCAGAAGGAAAAGATCCTTTTGATTATTCCCTCCATCATAACAAACAAGAAATCCGTGATTTACTCGAAGCGGCGGCTCCTGCCTCCCAGTTTATGATCCGGGAAGTTCTCGGGGGAGCAGGGCCTACATCCCTTGCCGAAGAAAAACAAGCCAGTGTCAAAAAACTCTTCGAATTCCTTAGGCCAATGGAAAAAGAAACAGACAAACAGGTCTATTTAGAAGAGGGAGCACGCCAACTCGGCCTTTCTTTTTCTTCACTTTTTCAGGACTTTCGTGGCAAACCAGGGGTAACTTCGACCCCCTCCGTGGTCGATACTAAGAAAGAAAGAACGCTGGCCAAACTGGGAAAACCTTCCCCCATTTTGGTTTGTGAACGAAAGATGATCGCCATGCTCATTCAGAATTTGGAACTTTTTAGTTTCGCTGATGATTTACTTGGCCTCGAGTTTCGGGATGAGGTATCGGCCTTTCTTTGGGACTATTTATATACTAAGTATTTGCAGAATGAGAACCTAACAGCTGCAGAAATTCTTTCGAGGGAAGAGATTCCTTCGGAATACCTGGGAATGATTGCCGAACATTTTACGGCCGATGATTCGACGAGCCCAGGACTGTTTAAAGGGATGTTTCTTTACCATGCGGATTTGTTGGATGACGCAAGGATGGAAGAACTTGTCAAAGAGATGGCCAAACCTGACTTAACGATTGAAGAAAAGAACAATCTTTTGTCAGAACTTTCACTCTTAAAAAGTGAAAAAAATAAGAGATCAGTGTATCTCAGAACGATCCAAACGTTAGAAGTTTAAAGAGGATAGAGGTAGAATGGAAAATCTAGCAAGCCTACCAGAAGTACAAAAGATCATCTCGATCGGTAAAGCAAATCGAGAGGTATCTTATGATGAAATTAATGAAATACTTCCGGATAAAATCTTAAATTCCGAAAAGATCGATGATGTCTTTACTTTGTTGCACGAGATGGGGATTGAAATTGTAGAAGAGTATTCCAAAAAATCTTTGGAAGAATCTAGTTCCCTGACAACGACTAAAGAAGAGACAAACAAAGAAACAAAAGAGAAACCTGCACGTAAAAAAAGAGAGTCCAGTGTTTCTTCAAGTTCTGAAGATCCCATCCGCCTATATTTAAAAGAAATTGGTAAAGTATCTCTGATCTCTGGAGAAACAGAAGTGTTTCTTGCCAAACGGATCGAAAAGGGTGAAAAGATCATTGAAGAAACGATCCTTAGTTCTTCCATCCTACGCCAAAACTTTGCCAAACTCATTCCTAAGATTAAGTCCAAAAAAATAAAAGTTTATGACCTTGTAAAAGTGGACAAAATGTACGCACTCAACCAAGAGCAAGCGGACAAATTGGAAAAAGTATTCTTTGAAAATATGGAACTCATCCAGCAGGATGAAAAAGTTTTAAACGAATCCACTAACCGGATTCGTAAGTATTCTGAGAACTCTAAGAAGTTCAAAGAACTCAAAGAAAAAATTGATTTATCGACTGGTAAAATTGATGAAGCCATTCGTAAAATTGGTGTTTCTCAAAAAGAAATCCAAAAGATCTCTCAAAAGATCAAATCGATGGTTTTCCGTGTTAAGGAAATTGAAAAACATTTCCTTAAAATCAAAGCCAAATACGGACATGATGTTCGTGAAATCAAAGCCCTCAACCGTTTCATCGAAAAAAATGAGAACTTAGATGAAATTGAGAAGATGATGGGTTGTGATATTGATGAAGTTCGAGAAGTCATCAAAGACATTCGCAACAACGAAAGAAAACTCCGTCGTATGGAACAGGAAGCGGGCTCTCCTGTTGGCGAAATCAAAGACTGGGGTGAAAAAATCATCAAAGGCGAAAGAGAAATTGCCCAAGCAAAACGAGAACTTGTGCGAGCAAACCTTCGTTTGGTGGTCTCCATTGCGAAACGTTACGCCAACCGGGGGATGCATTTTTTTGATCTCATCCAAGAAGGAAACATTGGTCTCATCCGAGCAGTAGATAAGTTCGAATACAAAAAAGGTTATAAATTTTCTACCTATGCCACTTGGTGGATTAGACAAGCCATCACTCGTGCGATTTCTGACCAGGCACGAACCATCCGAGTGCCTGTTCACATGATCGAACAAGTGAACAAAGTGATTCGCGAAACTCGTCTTTTTGTCCAAGAGTTTGGCCGTGACCCGTCCAATGATGAAATTGCCGAACGTCTCGGCTGGCCGGTGCAAAAAGTAAAGGCTGTGAAAAACGTAGCCCGAGAGCCAATTTCTCTCGAGATCCCAGTGGGTTCGGAAGAGGATTCGGAACTCGGAGATTTTATCGAAGACAAGGAAGTGATCTCGCCATTGAACTCAGCGGCATCTTCTATTTTGTCCGAACAAATCCGTCAGGTTTTACAAACCCTTCCGGCTCGGGAACAAAAGGTCATTCGGATGCGATTTGGTCTGGATGATGGGTATGCCCAGACATTGGAAGAGGTGGGGTATCAGTTTAAAGTGACTCGGGAGCGGATTCGCCAGATTGAAGCCAAAGCACTTCGAAGGCTTCGTCACCCTAGTCGTTCCAAAAAACTCAAAGACTATATAGATTAAGAGAAATTGTTTTTCGCTTGATCGTCCTTTCGTTCAGAGTCATGGTTTGACAGTCCATGGGTCTGAACCAATCTACTTTTTCTACAATTCTTCCTTCTTTTAGAAATTCCTATCCAACCGTTTCTCTTTACCTCGTAATTTTCCTATCCGTTTTTGCAGGCTTCCAATGTAAGGGTTCCGAAAAACAATTTGATTATTTGCGAACCCAAAGTGTAGGCCAAGTCAGTCCCGAAGAACCGTGGCGGTTCAGCCCAGAATTTTCTTTAGATAACAAACTCTCCACTTCCTTTTGTGCCAATTCCAAGGAGGTGGGTTCTGGATTTACATTGTATTTAAAATCCTATTCGGAGTTTTCCGCCTTACAGATATTCAACGGATTCCATAAGTCTGCTCTGGATTTAAAATCGAATGATGCGGTGAAAAAACTTCGCATTACAACATTTACTATGGAAACAGAAGATTTAAAATCGAAATTGAATATCGGTTCCACAATCGATTTAGAACTGACGAAACCCAAGTTTGGCAAATCGGGATTTCAAGTATTGGATTTAGATTCTAAGTTCCAAGGTAATGTCATTCGATTCGAAATTTTAGAGACCCATGGTCTTGGTTCCACGGGACGAGTTTGTATTTCCGAAGTTTCATTTGGGGAAATAAAAAAAGATAACTTTGTATCTTACCCTTGGGTTTCCTTTGATAAAATTAAAAATACCATCATTCAATTTGGCAAAGCGGAACGCCACTTTTCTGGATTCAAACAACTGGTTTTGGCCAATGAAAAGGGAACCATTTCCTTTTATGACCAAGGAACCATCCTGCCTGTGTTTTTTAAATCCGACCAGACTTTTAGTTTTTCGGAAATGTATGGAGAGGGAGATCCTTTGGGATTTTTACCTTCGATTGTGGGAACTTATAGCATCCTCCAATCCTCAGAAGAGGGACTGGAGCTCAATTTAAGTTATTATGATAATGGTGGGATCGAACGGAATATTTCCTGGATTTTTAAACGAGCCGAAGTGGGTGATGAAGACTATGAAAACTTCAAAACTAAACTAGGAACTCAGTTTTCCGAAGTTTTCAATCCCAAAACCCACTACTTACTGGTGTTAAAAGAAAAAGAATCTGGAAGGACCTTTTATCATTACGAACTGGCCAAACCGAAATAGAAATATCTAAGATTTAATGGTCATTATGTGATCGTTTTCTTTAAATCTTTGATATGATTAAGGAGTTCGTTTAAAGAAGATTTTTTTTCCGTTTCCTTCCAGCCCAGTTCTTTGCCGAGGGCATTGGCAACAGGAACTGCCAAAGATTCTGCCAGTTTCAAATCCAAAAACACAACTCTCCACCTTCTGGAAAGAACATCAGTAACAGAAAGTGCAAATTCCTTTTTCACAAAATGTTTGATTTCTTCTAGAAAGTAACCGGACCCTTTTTTAAGTTCTTTTGGTTTTTTTCCCAGAATGAAGGAAACTTCACCGCCATAAGCATCCACCAAACGAACCGAAGTATCATAAGAGAGATCATACAGAGTTTGGACCTTAGCGACTAAATGTTTGGAATACCCATCGGCTCCGGGGAAAGCAAAACTAGCTGTCACACAATTCATCTTAGGTGGTAAGTTACCTACGGAAATAAGTTTGTCAGTAAGGTCTTCTGCCATTTTACGAAAGGTAGACCACTTTCCTCCAGACATGGTGACAAGGCCTGATTCGGAAACAAGGATAGCCTCCTCTCTCGAGATCGACTTTGTATCTTTTTTATCACCCGTAGAGATCAGAGGCCTGAGTCCAGAAAAAACGGATTCAATATCCTCTTTGGTTAACTTGGTATCCAAATAATCATTTCCGGTTTTGAGTAAAAATTCTACTTCGGATTGGAGAGGTAGAGGTTCCTCATCAATTTTTTTGATGGCTGTGTCGGTGGTTCCGAGAAGCACTTTACCTTCCCAAGGGATGACAAATACCACTCGTCCATCGGCAGTTTTTGGGATGATCATGGCTGTGCGACAAGGTAACTTTTGTTTGTCGAAGACAAGATGGATTCCTTGGCTTGGAGCAAGGACGTTTTCTGCCTTGGGATCGTCTAGTTTGCGGAGAGAATCAATCCAAACTCCCGTGGTGTTTGCAACCACCTTCGCTTTGATACTGATTTTCTTTTTAGTGAGTAAATCTTTGGCTGTGACCCCAATGATTTTTCCCTTTGAATCTTTTAAAAAGGAGGTCACTTCGATTCGGGATAAAACATCGGCTCCATTTTCTTTGGCTGCGCGGACGGTTGTTATATTTAAACGAGAGTCATTGAACTGTGCATCGTAGTAGGCGATTCCGCCTTTTAGTTTTTCTTTTTTTAAAGAGGCAAAATAATCCAAGGCTGTTGCTTTGGAAATTCTTTCATGTCCCGGAACAATGGATCTACCAGCAAGGATGTCATACATTGTAAGTCCAATGGAGTAAAAAGGTTTTTCCCACCAAACATAAGTTGGTAAAACAAACTGTAGCGGTTTTACTAGGTGAGGAGCATTGATGAGGAGACGTTTCCTTTCCGATAAGGCTTCGTAGATTAGTTTGAAATGGAACTGGGTGAGGTATCGAACCCCTCCATGAATGAGTTTTGTAGACCTGGAACTAGTTCCTGCCGAGAAATCTTGTTTTTCGAGGAGGGCTACTTTGTATCCGCGAAGAGATGCATCCAATGCCGTACCAGATCCAGTGGCTCCACCGCCCAGTACTAAGACATCGTAGTCAGTTGATTCTAATTGTTTTAGTGTTTGTTTTCTTTCATCTAAATGATTCATAAGGGTTTTTACGTACTTTGGTGGTTGCCTATAGAGATTCTAAGGTTAGTATTGTCAAAAGTCACCATTTCGACCATCGAAAATTTTTGAATTTGTTATGAAAACTGAAAGAGAATTGAACCAAGAATTAGATACCATCCGCCGAGGCACTGTCGAGATCATTAGCGAGGCAGAACTTTTAGAAAAGATCAAATCCAAACCTAGCCTTACCATCAAGGCAGGTTTTGATCCCACAGCCCCCGATTTGCATTTAGGACATTTTGTTTTACTTAGAAAACTGAAACACTTCCAAGACTTGGGTCATGAAGTTTGTTTTATGCTTGGTGATTTTACGGCAATGATTGGTGACCCCACGGGAAAATCAGAAACAAGAAAACGTCTTTCGAAAGAAGAGGTATTGGAGAATTCCAAAACTTACCAAAACCAAGTTTTTAAAATTCTAGATCCGAACAAAACAAAAATCCTCTACAACTCTCATTGGTGTTCGGAGATGAAGTTCGAAGATGTTTTGATTTTAACATCGAAATATACTGTGTCACGCATGTTAGAAAGAGACGACTTTACCAAACGCCATAAAGCGGGAACTCCTATCTCCATGATTGAGTTTTTATACCCACTCGTACAAGGGTATGATTCTGTTGCGATGAAAGCGGATGTGGAACTGGGGGGAACTGACCAAAAGTTTAATATGTTAGTGGGTCGCGACTTACAAAGAGAATACGGTCAAAAACCACAATCGGTCATTACGCTTCCGCTCCTCGTCGGTTTAGATGGTGTGAAAAAGATGTCCAAGTCTCTTGGCAACTATGTGGGTGTGACAGAAAAACCCATTGATATGTACGGAAAAATCATGTCTATCTCAGATGATTTGATGTGGAATTACTTTGAACTTTTGACAGACCTTCCTCGGTCGGAAATGGAAAACAGAAAGGCTGGGATCACTTCTAAAACCCTTCATCCGAAAGAAGTCAAAACGGAACTGGCCCTCCTTGTGATGGACCAACTCCATCCAGAAGAGGAAAACAGAAAGGCAGTGGAAGAGTGGACAGCCATCCACAATACCAAAAACCGAGCACTACCAGATGAAATTCCTACCGAAACACTTGATTCGACTTATTTTTCAGAAAAACCACCTCTACTAGTTTATATTTTGTCCCAATTGAAATTCATTCCGAGCGTTTCGGAAGGGCGTAGACTCATCCAGGCCGGTGGTTTGTATTTGGATGAAGAAAAAATTACTGATCCGGGACTCTCTTTGGAGCTGGGAAAAGAATATCTGATCCGCCAAGGAAAGAAGGGAAAATTTTTAAAGATAAAGACTTAAGGGAGATGGTAGGTCGTTTTAGAACGACTGATCCAAATCCGATATTAGGTAGTAAGGAAACCCATACCCGCATGTCCCTCGACCCGACAAACGAAGAAAAGGAAATTCAGGATATCGTTCATGAACTTTCCCAGGACATCGAAAAGGACCGGTTGTTCGCAAAAAAACTTCGTAAGTTTGCTCTTGTTTCTGCCCTCTCTTTTGTTGGGATTACGGTTCTTGTCCTTTGCGGGTATTTACTCTATCTTAGTTTGAGTGTCACCAAACTCGAGTCAGAAGTAAAAGAAAAAGAAAAAAATCTTCGGGAACTCGAACAATCCCTTTTTTCTCTTATGTACCAAGAGCAACTTCGCGAGGAAAAAGCTTTACCGGGAGACAGCGAACCCGATACGGAACTTGCCAAACAAGTGGAAGAGAATGTTCAGTTCTTAAAAGAAGTGAGCCAAAATACAAAAGGGCGCAATGTCCTTCGGGGAAATGAAACTCAGAAAGAAATTGCGCTTACCTTTGATTTGGCGACAGGGGAAGAGCTTCCTGTATTATACAATTATATCAAAGAACATAAAATCAAAGTGACTCTCTTTCTATCAAACGAAAGGCCTTCGGATATCAATGGTTCCTTCTTTATCCGTCAAAATTTAGATTATATTAAAAAAATGGCAAAAACAGGATCGGTGGAATTTGGAAACCATACTTGGTCCCATTTTAACTACCAAAGATCGGTGACAGAAACTTCCTTAAAAAAGCGAATGGTACTCGATTACCTTTCCAATTCGGTTCTTGACCTCCCTCGAATGGCAGAAGAGTTAAAACGTGTGGAAGATACTTTTCATTCTCTCACCAAACAAGAATTAAAGAAATATTACCGTCTGCCATACGGAGCACTCAGCCAATTGATTCTGGATGCCCATGCTAGTTTGGGATATACAGACCACATTATGTGGTCAAATAATTCAAAAGGATCACTCGATTTACCGGATTACATCAGCAAACAATTCCTTTATAAAAAAACATCCAAAGGCAAAAAGGAAGTGGTTCGTAATCCTCATTACAAAACGGGTGAGGAAACTCTTTCTTTTTTGGAAAATTGGGAAAAGGCAGATGCGAACGGAATGAACGGCGCCATCATTCTCATGCACTTAGGTGGTCCAAGAAAATTTGATAAATTGATTTATATCCTTCCCACATTCATTGAACGAATGAAAGAGAAAGGGTATAAATTTGTAACACTAACTGAAGTGTTAAATGATAAAAAGGATTAAATCCTTTTTTGTTATGTTTCGATTCCCCAATCACAGGTTTTCATACTCACCAAGAAATTTGAATGAATCCATTTCTGAATTCGTTCAAAACCTACCGAATCACAGTTTCTAGTTTTGTTAGAAACCGTTATTGGGATTCAATTCATTCTTCTTATACCAATCTCTTCTTTCTTGTATGGTATTTAGCGACCATCCAGTCTTTAAACGAATACAAGTTCAGGTAAAATACAGGCACCATGATTAGGGTGATAAAGGTCGCAAAAGCGAGTCCCCAACCGAAGGCCAAAGCCATGGGAACAAGGAATGGATCTTTTCCTCCAATTCCATAAGCTGTTGGAAGGAGTCCAAGCACTGTCGTCACTGTAGTTAGCATTACGGCCCTTAGGCGAATGCTTCCCGCTTCTACCAGGAGTTCAAAAGTGGATTTACTCGGATCTTCAATCCTGAGTTGGTTGGCACAATCCACAAGAACAATGGAGTCGTTGACAACCACCCCCGCAAGCCCGATGATTCCAAGGAAAGCTAGGAAAGAGAAGGGTTGGCCATGCAGTAAAAATGCAAAGATCACACCAATCACGGCAAAGGGAATGGCACTCATCACAATGAGAGGTTGTGCCAAAGAACGGAATAAGGAGGCGAGGATCATATAAATGATAATGAGACCGACTAAGAATGCTCGTCCAAGAGATGCCATCGACTCTTCTGTATCTTTATTTTCTCCGGAGAAACGAACAGAATACCCAGGGTATTTGGCGATGATTCCTTCGGTGAGTTTTTTTGCTTCCAAGTTGACTTGTCTTGAGGAAGAAAGTGTTTCATCAATATTGGAAGTGACTGTAAGTAAACGTTTGCCATCCAAATGGTTAATGGAAGCTCGTCCAGGCTTTCTGTCGTGACTGGTGAGTCGTGAAACGGGGATTAGGTTTCCTGTTAGGTTGTTTACGTAAACTTTATTGAGGTGAGTGAGGGAAGATCTATATTCTTCTGGAAACCGAACCCTTACATCCACTTCCTCATCGGCCCGTTTGATTTTTGTGGAAACCGTTCCTTGAAGTGCGGTGTTGATAGCAAGAGATACCGATTGAACACTCACTCCAGCAAAAGAAGCCAGAGTTTCATCCACAGAAACTCGGATTTCATCTTTTCCTTCATTGAAGTCGTCACCGATGTCTGTGACCCCATTGATTTTTGCGAGTGCGGCCTTGAATTCTGCGCCAATTTTAAGTAAGGTAGTAAAATCATCTCCTTTGATTTCAATAGCAACCGGTTTCCCCACTGGGGGCCCACCTGCCAATTTTTCAAATTCGAGATTGACTAACTTCCCTTTCAAAGGAAGGAATTCTTTGGGAGTTTCGGCTATGGGATGAGCTGTCTCTTCTTCATTCCCTAAGTTTTCTTTGGCTAGTTTTTCTTCCAAAAGAAGGAGGGCCTTTTCATTTAACATGAATTTGGTGTTCTGGCGAACCACTTCGATGATTTTTTCTGTGGACCTTTCTCTATTGTCATCAGGAGTTAAATAAACCATCACTTGCGCATAGTTTTTCCCACGTTTGGTGAATGGATCATTCGGATCTTTTTGGATGATACCCACTCGGGAAATATAGTTTTCCACTTCCCCTTGGGGAAGTTTACTAACGGCATGTTCTATGGCCTGAACGAAACGATCGGTTTCTTCTAATTTTAAACCAGTTTCTGCGGTGACTCGCACTTGGAAGGTCTCTATGGCACCAGGAAAGAGTTTGAATTTCCCGAACTTGATTTGGATGGCGAGAGAAAAAACAAAAAGACCCATAAGTAGGCCCACCATTTTCCATCGGTTCCTTAGTGCAAAACTAAGAAGGGGAAGGTAGGTCCGCTCTTTAAACTTCACAAACCAATGAGATTCTTCTTTTACTTCACCTTTCATGTCTGTGGCTTTACTCACATCATACAAGTGAGAAGGTAACATAAAGAAGGCTTCAAATAGGGAGCTACATAAAGATAAAATCACAACAAGCGGAATGGAATGGATGAACTTTCCAAAGATCCCTGTCATAAATAACATCGGACCAAAGGCAGCAATGGTGGTTGTGACTGTGGCGGTGACGGGTGCGAGTACTTCACTTGTCCCTCGCATGGCAGCTTCAAATGGTTCTTCGCCCATTTCTAAATGGCGGTATACGTTTTCGCAAATAATAATGGCATCATCTACTAAAATCCCCACCACAATGATAAGACCCATCATGGAAATCAAATTTAAAGTGAGACCCATATAGTTCATGGCAACAAAAGTCATCGCAATGGAGATAGGAATTCCGAGTGCAGTCATCAGTGCCATACGCCAGCCAAGAAAGACAAATAGCGAGGCGGTTACGAGAAATAGTCCCGATACGGCATTGGAAGTTAAAACTCCTAAGCGACGACGAATGTATTTTGATAAGTCATTCACAAAGGCATGTTTGACTGTTCCTCCAGAAGACTTAATAAACTCTTCTACTACAAGTTTGGAATCATCCACAACAGTGATGGCATCAGCCTTTTCTCGTTTAATGACTGTTAGGGCAATGGCAATATCCCCATTGGATTTGTCCAAATAATCCGAGTCTTCAAAGCCTTCAGTGACTCGAGCGACATCACGAATTCGTACAGAACGTCCTGCATCATTGGAACGAACAAAAACATTTTCTATTTCTTCGGCAGTATCAAATTCACCAACGGTGCGGACGATGATTTCTCTTGTTTTTTCATTGATATTCCCGCCAGGAAAATTGATGTTTCTAAGACGAAGGGCATTGATCACCTGGGTAGAAGATAGAGAAAGGCTTCTTAATTTGTCGGGATCTAAGTCGACTTTCATTTCCCGTTCTCGCCATCCGCGTTTTGTAATCCTTGCTACGGTAGGTAAATCTTTTAGTTTTTCTTCCAAAATTTTGGCTTTGTCTCGCAATTCTTTTGCATTTAACAAAGGTTTATTGTCTTTGGTTACTGAAGATAAATGGATTTCAATCACGGGTTGTCTTGCTGTTGTGATTTCTGTGACGATTGGATCATCCACATCTTCTGGGAGATCCTGAATCCGGTCGATGGCAGATTTCAAATCATCGACTACTTTTTGAGTATTTTTTGTATTGGGATCAATGGTAACGATAATCCCTGATCGGTTTTCCAATGAAGCAGAACGAAATTCTTTGATTCCATCCACTTCTTTGATCGCATCTTCCAAAGGTTTGGTAACTAGTTTTTCCACATCGGCAGGGGCAGCCCCTGGGTATACAGTAGTCACACTCACAATATCAAAATTGATATTGGGGAAAGCTTCTCGGTTCATTGTGGCGGCTGTAAAACCACCCACAAGAAGGATAAGAAAAGTCAGAAGGTTTACGAATAAACTCTTTGAAAGAAAATATTGAACGATGGATGAGCCCATATAACTCCTATAGGAGAAAAAACTAATTAATCTAACAATTTACCAGCAGTATCAATGTCTTCGTTATAACCGAATAACTTTGTACTTTTGAGTCTGTCTACATAGAGAACTCCGAAGAGGTGGTCGCACTCATGTTGTAAAACAATAGCACGATAACCGGTAATGATTTCTTCATGTTCTTCGAAATTTTCATCTCGCCATTTCATTCGGATTTTATCGGGCCTTTCCACGTAACCACGCATACCTGGAACCGAAAGACAACCTTCCCAAAATCCATCACCAGGCGGTGAAAGGGGAGTAATCTCCGGATTCAGGATGATTTGGTTCGGAACTTCTGGGGTTCCAGGGTATCTTTCGTTGTCATCGTCTTGGCCAACAACAACTAGTTTTTTGAGCACACCAATTTGGGGTGCGGCAAGGCCTACACCGTCCGCGTGTCTCATGGTTTCAAACATATCTCGAATCAGTTTTTTGAATTCCTTGGTTTGGATTTCGGATTCGGTTACATCTTCGCTCGTTTGACGGAGTAAGGGATTGCCAATCTTGAGGATTTTTCTAACAGCCATAATCTAATATGGAATAGATTGGAAAAGGTCACTGATTGATCAAGTGATCTCCACTCCAAATGAAAAAGAATTTGACAGGGAAGGGTTCGAACGCTGAAATCTCGGGAGGGATTTTGGAGACGAGGGGAATCGAACCCCCGACCTTTTGAATGCCATTCAAACGCTCTCCCAACTGAGCTACGTCCCCTTGTGCTAATCCAAGGTGAGTGACCGCGTTTGTCTGTCAACAGAATCCTAAAATGGCTAAGGAACCAGAGATGTTATGGGACAAGATACAGTAGAAGAACTGACTAAAAAACTGAAAATCCAATCGGATATCATCAAAGGCTATGAAAAAGTTCTTAGACTAAACGAACAAGAATTAGCAAACGCCGATGAGATCATTCGGATGTATGAACAAATTATCGATTATTCGCGAGTGGAGCTGAGAGAAGCCAAAGAAACTGTACAGGCAAGTTCCATGGTATCCAATCTAAGCCGGGACGAACTTATGTCTGCCTTCGACAAAATAAAATCATTGGAAGATGCAAATCGAAAATTAAGAGAAGAATCACTAAAATTTAACAACGATTAAACCATTGAAACCCAGCTCTCTTCCGCCAATCATTCGAAAAAACGACGAAGGCGGATTTTACCTTTCATCTTCTTCCGAATTGGATGACTTGTACCATTTTATTCTTGGTCAAGCCAAACGACTTGTCTCAGCAAAATCAGCAGCTTTCTATTTTAGAAATGAAAGAGGGAACCTTAGTCGTTTTGGTTTAGTCGGCGACAAAGCCAGTGCGGGTTTGGTAGCCAAACATGTTTTCAAAACTCGCAAAAGTATCCTCATCAAAAAAGGCTCTCATTTAAAGGATTCGGATGGTCCTGTAGCTGAATCATATATTGCATGTTATGTGGGTGACGAAATAGGGGACTTAGCTTTAGGTGTTTTGGTCCTAGAGGGTATCAAACATTTTCAAAATTTTTCCGAACAGGATTTAGACTTAATTAATTATTTTAGTGCCAACTTAAACGCGTTATTGAAAGACACAGTCCTTTCAGAGGCAGAACCGCAATTTTTTAATTCCCTTACCACTTCCATTTTACTCCTCATCGACAATGCCAACATTCATAATAATAATAACAGACTTCAGTATTTTTTAGAGGAAATCATTCGAGTTGCGGTTCTAATCAATACCAGTGTTGATTTAGAACGTGTTCTTGTAATGGTGATGGAATCGGCAAAATCAGTGTTCCGCACAGAAGCAAGTTCGCTACTTCTGTTAGATGATAAAAAGGAGTATCTGATTTTCCATACAGTGACTGGCGAAAAACGCGAAGAAGTGGCTAAAATTAAGGTTCCTGTGGGCCAAGGGATTGCGGGAACGGTTGCTGTTACCAAACAACCCATGATTATTAACGATGCTCAAAATGACAATCGGGTCTTTCGAGATGTAGACAAAGCATCCAATTTCATTACAAGAAATATTCTCGCAAGCCCCCTCATTGTGGGAGACGAGGTCATCGGTGTGATTGAAGCCATCAACACCATTGACAGAAACAATTTTAGCCAAGACGATATCGATACCTTTTTGTCTTTTTCGAGCGCTTGTGCCGTAGCCATTCAAAAAACGCGGTTACTCGAAAACCTTAATGAAACCAACTTAGAACTCAAACAAAAATTAAGTACTTTGGAATCTATTTTTGATTTAGGCCAAGCTGTCCTCGAATCTCATGATGAACTGGGTCTGATGTCCAAAACTTTGAGTATTCTCACCAAAGAATTGTCATGCGAAGATGCGGGAATGGTCATCATTGAGGAAAAAAACAAAAACCGCATCCAAGTTTATGCAAGACAACTCGGAATTGTTCGGGAGTCATTTTTTCCGATGCAGGAGAGTCGTCTTTTCCTAAGTCTTATGGAATCGGGGAATCCGAGGATGGCAGTTGTTTCTCCACAATTGGAAGATTCTTTTTTGGAGTTAGAAGCATATACTTTAAGGAAAAATTTTCTCATTTTGCCTATCGCTCCTCGGGGAGGGAGTTTAAGAGCCGCACTCTATGTGAGTGGAAAACAATCGGCACATTCCTTTAATGAAACAGACCTTCGGATGTTAAAGACTTTGTCTTCTCCGCTTGCAAAGGCTTACGAAAACTTAAAACTCAACCAAGAGATCATCACAAAAAAATCGATTGAAAAAGAAATCGAAATTACAAGAAAAATCCAGAACAATATTCTTCCGAACTCACTCATCCAGTCTCCGTTATTTGATTTGGGTGTGATGTCTGTAGCCGCCAAAGAAGTGTCCGGTGATTTTTATGATTTCCATTCTTTTGGTGAGGACCAGTTTTCTTTTTTAGTGGCGGATGTGTCTGGAAAAAGTTTGCCTGCTGCCATTTTTATGGCAATGTCTAGTTCTATCATTCGCACTTTATCTAGAACCACTGATCTTTCTCCTTCCGAACTTCTTTTTCGTGCGAACCAACTTATCTACGAGGATTCTCAGTCAGGAATGTTTGTAACTCTTTTCCTTGTAAATTACCAAAGAAGAACCAGGACTTTGAAGTTTGCCTCGGCTGGCCACAACGACCAAATTTGGATTCGTAAAGATGGAAGTTTTGAACTTCTCAAAGGGAAGGGCGCACCACTGGGTGTGGTTCCGCATACCAACTACCAAGGGGGAGAGATTCAAATTGAACCGGGAGACATTTTGGTCTTTTATACCGACGGAGCCATTGAAGAAAAAAATCCCGATGAAGAAGAGTATGGTCTTGATCGTTTTATAGAATTCATTATTGAAAGAAGGCTTGATTCTTCTCAAAAAATCGTGGAAGCAGTTTACGATGATATCCGTAAGTTTTCTCGTTCCGAAGAACAATACGATGACTTTACCGTCATGATCCTAAAATTTGCAGAAGTAACGAGTTTTGAAATTTCGAAAGTATTTCCTGCTCATCCCGATGCAATTCCCGAACTTCGCGAATTTATTTCTGAACATTTAGAAGGCAAATTCACAAAACCCTTTGCCTTTGATGATGTTCTTATATCTTTGGATGAAGCAGCGACCAATATAGTCATGCACAGCTACAAGGATACAGAACTAAGCCATCCAAGTTTTGAATGTAGATTGGAATTGATTGGAGACAATCTTAAAGTTGTACTCATTGACGAGGGAAAACCCTTTGACAGAAAAAAAGTTCCTAAACCTTCCGTAGAAGCCAATTTAAAGGGTGAGCGGAAGGGAGGATTTGGCGTTTATCTTATGGAGACTCTGATGGACAAAGTGTCCTACGACTTCAACGGGAAACAAAACATAACCTATTTGGAGAAAACTATTGTATGAACGATGATAAAATTGGAATCCATTCGGAAGCCGTTGGAGACAAGCTGGTTGTACATGTCCAAGGCAATTTGGATGTTCACAACACACATAAAATAGAAAAGGATTTGATGGCCCTTGTCGGTGCCGCAGGCAAACCAGTCATTTTCAATTTAAGTGATGTTCCCTTTATTTCTTCTGCAGGACTTCGATTGCTCGTAACAACGCTGCGTCTTTGCCAAGAACAAAAGATAAGTATTTCGATTTGTGGTCTCCAACCGGCAGTTGAGAAAGTATTCGAT
This sequence comes from Leptospira abararensis, assembly GCF_016918735.1. GTDB lineage: Bacteria > Spirochaetota > Leptospiria > Leptospirales > Leptospiraceae > Leptospira_A > Leptospira_A abararensis. The sequence goes on along the minus strand of NZ_JAFFPR010000007.1, from coordinate 122,934 downwards.
ATCATAGGAATGCAGCAGCTATTTACAATTTATCCTGATTTGAGCTCTGCTCTGAAGTAAAAATCACTTTTCTAAGTGATCCTAAACAAAACATTGGAAAAAAACTTATGGAAACCAAGCAGTATTCCCTAAACAACCCGTTCAAAGAAACCAAGGCTCCGGAAACGCAAACCGGAATTTATGATGATGCTCTCAAGCTAGGAAAGGAACTCATTGAGAAACCAATCCTTGGAGGCGGGGAAGATAGAATCCGCGTCCAACACTCCAAAAGCCGTATGACGGTTTGGGAGAGAATCAAAGTCCTTACTGATGAAGAACCTAATATCACCTACCAAAACTGGGGACCCAATTTAGACGGGGCTTCCATTGTCACTGGAATTTTAAATATCAAAGGCCGTGATGTTGCAGTCTACGGACATGACTTTACACTGCGTGCGGGTTCCATGGACGCAACGAACGGAAGTAAACTCGCTCGTCTTATCCAAATGGCTGGAACTCATGGGATCCCGCTCATAGGGATGAACGACTCTGCGGGCGCCTATGTTCCTGCGGGAGTGGGTGGACTTGACGGATATTCCGAAGCATTCACCGCACTTCGTAAGATTAGTGGAGTGGTTCCTTCCGTAATGCTCATGTTTGGGTTTAACGCTGGTGGTGGGGCATACTTACCGCGCCAAGGTTCCTTTATGATCCAATGTGATGGAACCTTCTTTGGACTCACGGGACCTGGAGTTGTGAAGTCCGTTCTTGGGGAAGATATTTCTGCCGAGGATTTAGGTGGACCCAAAGTTCATGGGCAATCAGGTGTGGTTGACCTTGTCACAGGTGATGAACTCGGATCTCTTAGAACTGCCATTCGCCTTCTTTCCTACTTACCAGACAATAACCATAGTTTTGCGCCGTTTTATCCTACTTCAGATCCTGTAGACAGATTCATTTACGAAGAAGACATTCTTTTTCGAAAAACCTTCAATTCCCCAACAGGAATGAACACTCCATTTGATATCACTTTGTATTTACAACAAATCTGTGACCATGGGGAATTCTTTGAATTACAACCACAAAGAGCAAGAAACATTGTCACAGCTTTTGGTCGGATTGGTGGACATGTTGTTGGTTTTCTTGCCAATAACTCTGCTGTTTCTTCTGGTCAGATTGATATCGGTGCTTCTCGTAAGGGAACTCGTTTCGTAAGATTTTGTAACTTATACAATATCCCGATGGTTTTCATTGAAGATACAACGGGTTTTTTACCAGGCCGTGACCAAGAACACAATGGAATTGTTCTCGAAGGTAGAAAACTCCTCGATTCCATCATTGATCTTCGAACTCCTAGGCTCACTCTGATCATCCGTAACGCGTTTGGTGGAGCTTATGCAACATTTAACTCGTATTTTACGGGAGCCTCTATGGTTTTTGCTCTTCCTACGGCAAGGATTGCGGTAATGGGTCCTGCTGGAAAAGAGTATGTTTACAAGGATGAAATCACAGGAATTCAAAAAGAATTTTTGGCTAATGTCAAAAAAGGTATGAGTGAAAAAGAAGCCGCTTCCGTTCGCGATGCCAAACTTTTCGAAATAGGCCAAAGATACGAAAAAGAACTGATGAATCCAAAAGAAGCACTCTCTCTTGGTTCTGTTTCTTCCATCATTTTACCAGGATACACAAGAAATGTGTTATCTAAAAACTTGAGTTTCCTGATGTCCAAATACAAACCGGCGGAAATGTCCGGTCCTCAAAGGGAGTTTGAATAATTTCCATGTTAGATAAGAATTTAAAACGCATTCAGTTCCAAGAATCCGATTCCGCATGGATTCGGTCCTTTAGTGTAGAATCGATCAAGTGCCTCATTGTTTGTCGTGGCCCTGTTCGTAAAGAAACCATGGATGTTTTTGATTCCATTGGTGTGAAAGAATACGGAATTTTACTTTCAGAAAAAGATTCTATTGTCTATCCAAAGGCTTTGGCACCAGAACTACGTAACTTCCGTTTTGCGGAAAATATCCATCGTGTTCCAGATTATATGGGAGCAGGGAAAGAAGAGAAAGAACAGCGGATCCACCAAATCATTGGTATTGCTAAAAGCAATGGATACACTCATATCTTTGCTGGTTACGGATTTATGGCAGAAGATGCCGAATTTATTGAAGCTATTGAAAAAGCGGGAATCATCTTTATGGGGCCAAGTTCCCATGTAGCGAAAGGTGCAGGTGCTAAAGATGAGGCAAAAAAACTTGCTAGAAGTCTCAATGTATCGGTAACCCCTGGTGTGGATAATATTACCGCTCTTGCTTTACTCCGTAAAACTGGAAATTCCAAAGACGGACTTCTAAAAGTAGCTAAAGAAAATAACTTAAGCTTTTCTTTTAATGATGCAAGGTCTCTCGAAGACAATGCGGAAGATTTACTCCAACTATCTTATGAAAAAACCATAGACATTACCTCTATCCCTGATTTACAAAAAGAGTCTGCCATTCTTTGTGAAGATATTTGGAAAAAGTACCCAGGAAAACGAGTTCGATTCAAATACATCGGTGGTGGTGGGGGAAAGGGACAACGTGTCATCAGCGAAAAATCTGAAATTGATGCAGCAGTCATGGAAATCCTTGCGGAATCGAAAGTCACTGCCGTTGGATCCAATAGAAACTTCCTTATCGAGTTAAATATTGAAAACACTCGCCATAACGAAATCCAGTTGATTGGAAACGGAGAATGGTCTTTGTCACTTGGGGGTCGTGATTGTTCCTTACAAATGCACGAACAAAAACTTTTAGAAATTTCTCAAACGGTAGAGTTACTCCAAAAAGAAGCAGATCTCGTTCGTTCTACAAATCCTAAAAAAGCCGCAATCTTAGATAAAGACACACAAACTTTAAAAGATATGGAAAACCAAGCAGAAGTGTTTGGAAAAGCAATTCGTTTGAATTCAGTTTCTACTTTTGAATGTATTGTAGAAGGGAATAGTTTCTTCTTTATGGAAGTAAACACAAGGATTCAAGTAGAACATCGTGTTACCGAGATGGTGTACAAAATGAAGTTCACCAATCCAAGTGATCCAAATGATTTCTTTTATATTGATTCCCTTGTGGAAGCAATGGCTGTTCTTTCCATCCATGGACCAAGAGTTCCTAAACCGGAAAGAATCGTAAGAAATGTATCCGGAGCGGAAGTGCGAATCAATGCCACAAACCGTGCTCTGCAACCACATGCAGGTGGGATCATCCAAAACTGGTCCAATGCACTTCCTGAAGAAATTCGAGATGACCAAGGTATTTGTACTCGTAACCCTGATACAGGTGCCTTTGTTCACTACAATCTAGCAGGTGCGTATGATTCTAACGTAGCTCTTATCGTTTCCTATGGGAATTCGAGAACAGAAAACTTAGAAATTTTAGGAAACATTCTTCGCAAAACAGAGCTTCGGGGGCAAAACCTCGAAACAAACTTACTTGTTCACTACGGTCTTATCCAATGGATTTTGGGTAAGGATGCGATGTTCAAACCATCCACTGCTTTTATGATTTCTTATTTAGCAGGGATCGGTGCTTTACAATCCATTATCAATGATTTGGATTTAGAGTATCTTTGGTCTGAAAAAACTAAGGCTGCAGATCCAGAACTGAAAAAAATCTTAAACAAAAAGATGACCCTTGTTGTTCGTCCTTTGGAACGTCTTCTTGCTAACCCGCACCTACTTGGTGGATTTCTTGGATACTTCGATGGCAAACTTTGGACACGAACTGGAAACAATATAACCTTCGCAGAAAACCCCATCCAATTTTTGGATTCTTTGTATTACTACTTGAATTTAGATACAACAGAAGAGAAAGCAAGTTCAGAAAAGATTTGGGATCATGATGCAAACCTACTCACAGAAGCAAAAGCATTCTATTCCGAACTTTCGGTAAGAACTGGACTTAGTTCTTGGAAAGAACTCTCTGAAGCATTGGCCAAAGGTAAAAATCCTTCGAAAACTCTTTCTGAGGAACTCTGGACTGCTTCTGTTGCAAGCCATAATGGATTCCAAGCAGGTCTTGAAACATTATTGTTACTTCCCAAAATCGGTATCAAATCCAATTTCTTTGGTTTGGATGTGAATGCAGATTTGGACGGAGTGGTACCTGACGAATTCAAAAACAAAGATACTAGAGATGCTTTGATCAAAACTTTGAACCCACCGCCAAAAATGTCTGGGGATGAAATTGTGGCACCTATGGGTGGAATGTTTTACTCTAAGGAAGCTCCGAACCTACCACAACTTATCAATGAGGGGGATCATTTCCAAGCAGGACAACCACTCTTTATCATTGAGGTAATGAAGATGTTTAACAAAATTCTAGCTCCAGTGAGTGGAACCGTTGTTAAAAATCTAATGGTAGATTCCGATGGAAAGATTGTTTCGAAAGCACAACCCATATTCAAAATCAAACCAGATGAAATTCTAAAAGAAGAGTCTCCGGAAGACATTCGAGCTAGAAAAGTAAAAGTAACGAAAGAGTTGGGTCTCGGTTAATCAACCGTAACCCACGATTGTTTTGTAAATTTCAGTCAAAGGGAGGATGTGGTTTGCACTTCCTCTCTTGATTGCTTCCTTTGGCATTCCAAACACAACAGAAGTTTCTTCATTTTGGGCAATAGTATCTGCTCCTGCCTCTTTCATTTCATGCAGTCCTGCGGCACCATCATCTCCCATCCCCGTCATAATGATACCTTTCGCATTTTTTCCTGCATGCCTTGCTACAGAACGAAAAAGCACATCTACAGATGGTTTGTGACGATTGACGAGGGGACCATCAGTAACTTCTACATAGTATTGGGCACCAGAGCGCTTTACAGTCATATGACGGTTTCCTGGTGCAATGAGGGCTAGGCCTCGAACGACCCGGTCTCCATCCTTTGCTTCCCTTACACTGATTTCGCAGATGGAATCCAAACGTTTGGCAAAGGTTTCAGTAAATTTTTCTGGCATATGTTGGACAATGACAATCCCGGGAGTTTTATCTCTTGGAAGTTTCGTAAGAACTTCTTCTAAGGCAATAGTCCCTCCCGTAGAAGTTCCAATCGCCACAATTTTTTCTGTGGCTTGAAGTTGGGAGATATCTTGTTTTTTGTCTAGTTTGATCGTGAATTGTTTTTGGTTGGTAAGTGCAGGAAGAGATTTTAATGAAACAGAGGCAGCCGCCATTACAGCATCGGTGAGTTCAATGGTGCTTTCATTTAAAAAATCTTTTAATCCAATTTTTGGTTTTGTGATTATATCACAGGCACCAAGGCTCATCGCAAGCATTGCCGTATCGGAACCTTCCGTAGTTAAAGTAGAACATATGACCACGGGAGTTGGTCTTTCTGACATGATCTTTTTTAAAAAAGATAACCCGTCCATTCTTGGCATTTCAATGTCCAAAACAATCACATCGGGCCAATTGTTAGTCATTTTATCCAGTGCAAAAAGTGGATCAGAAGCACTTCCTAAAAATTCAAAGTTAGAGTCCGATTTGAATATTTCAGTTAACACTTGTCTTACGACAGCAGAATCATCAATGACAAATACCTTGATTTTTTTCATAAACCTATTTTTTTTCTACCCATACTTCACCGTCCCATACGGTAAAATATATCTTTCTCGATAAAGTTCCACCAATGTCTTCAGAGAGGATTTTGATTCCATTATCTCCCAGGATTTTTTTGGCGAATTCTGCATTTCTTTTTCCGACGTGAGAAGTGGAGTTGTCTTTTAAAATTTCTCTTTCTTCGTGGAGAAACATGTTGGATCCGCCAAATATTTTCGCGTAATACTCGCTTGGTGACGACCTATGTTTTTTCATTTCGGTGAAAAAAAAGGAAACCGCATCGATTCCATATTTGTGGGTTTTTTCAGAGTGGAGATCGGCAGGGGTAGGAAGGAGGTAATGACACAACCCCCCTAATTGGCGATTCGGATGCCATAAAACAATAGATACACAAGATCCAAGTAATGTTCTGACCCTAAATTCTGGCCCGCCGAAGAATATTTCTCCGGGGTTAAGAAAACGATCAATCACTTCAATTGGCGAATCCATCACATCACATTTGACGAGGTTTCTTGGATGGATTGTAACTCAGAAAGTTCCAGAATTTGGTTCACTTTCAGAATAATCACAAATTTATTTTCTAATTTCCCGAGACCTTGGATAAAATCCAATCGGATTTTGGAACCAAAACTGGGTGGCTCCTCAACGGAATCGGGAGTGATGTCTACCACTTCATTGACCGCGTCGACTAGGAGACCTACATCTATGATTTCATTATCCATCTTGATTTCTGTAATGATGATACAGGTTTTTCTATTTGTTTCTGTTTTCTTTTTGTAAAATCTCATATTGAGGTCAATGACGGGTACTACATTACCTCTCAAGTTAATCACACCTGGTATGTAATCTGGCATCATCGGAACGTGAGTCACTGACTCAAATTCTATGATCTCTTTGATATACAAAATTCCTAGGCCGAAAAGTTCTTCCGAAATTAAAAAAGTTAAGTATTGGAGTTCCTGCATATAGGTATCCTACTTAATACTTCTGAAATTTGCCATTGTCATCGGACGGATCCGCTTTTCTGGCATTCGGTGTTTGTAGACGTCCCGCTGGTTTTGCTACCGGTTTTGAATGTTTGGATTCTACAACAGATTGAAAGGTCGCTTGTTTTCCTAGTTTGAAGAAACTAATAGAAGAGAGAAGTTTTTCCGCTTGTGCTTGTAACTCTTCCGCAATGGCTGCTAGTTCTTCTGAGGCACTTGCTGATTGTTGGGATACTTGGTCTAGTTGTCCCATGGCTTTGTTGACCTCATTGACACCAGAAGATTGTTCTTGGCTCGCTGCCGTAATCTCTTGCACAAGGTCGGCAGTTTTATTGATGGCAGGAACAATTTCCTCAATGAGTTTTCCTGCAGATTCTGCTATCTGAACGGAATTTCCAGCCAAACTTCCAATTTCATTCGCTGATTTTTGAGAACGTTCTGCAAGTTTTCTAACTTCGGATGCAACCACAGCAAATCCTTTTCCGTGTTCACCAGCTCTTGCTGCTTCAATTGCAGCATTTAACGCAAGTAAGTTGGTTTGGTAAGCGATATCTTCAATGATAGATATTTTATCTGCAATTTCTTTCATCGCTGATACTGTATTTCTTACGGCTTCGCCACCTTGTTTTGCATCTTTTGCAGATTTTGTTGCAATAGTATCCGTCTGTTTTGCATTTTCTGCATTTTGATCAATGGAGGCACCCATTTCCTCTAAGGAAGCGGAAGTTTCTTCGACAGATGCAGCTTGTTCGCTGGCACCTTGTGAAAGTGTACTGGCAGTGGATGCCACTTCATCGGCGGCATTCACCAAAGCGTCTGTATTGGTTTTTACATCGTTTATGATATCCACAAGTTTTTTGGATGTATTGTTAAAGGAATCTCTAAGTTTTGCAAACCCACCATCGTAATCATTGGTAATGAGTTGCGTTAAGTCGCCGTTCTCTAAAGCAGCCAGTCCAATCACTAGATCGTCTACAATACGAGCTGTTTCAATGGCGATATTTTTTTGTTCCGTAATATCTGTTGCAAATTTGATGACTTTATAAGGTTTTCCGTTGAGATCAAGGATGGGGTTGTAAGTTGCTTGGAGCCAAACTCCTTTTCCTCCCTTGCCGATCCTTCTGTATTCTGCGGTTTGGTATTCTCCTCTGTTGAGTGTTGCCCAAAATTGACGATAATCTTCTGAGTTGACCATGGATGGTTCTACAAACATTCTGTGATGTTTTCCTACAATCTCTTGTAAGCTGTATCCCATTGTTTTTTGAAAGATATCGTTGGCAGTGATGATGGTTCCATCCATATTAAACTCGATGGTCGCTTGTGCTTTGTTGATGGCTTCAATTTGGCCAACAAATTCTCTGACTTGTTTTTTATTTTCAGTGATGTCTGTTGCAAATTTGATTACTTTGTATGGTTTGCCGTTGGCATCAAGGATTGGCGTGTAAGTGGCTTGGAGCCAGACCTCTTTTCCATTTTTACCAATTCGTTTGTATTCGGCTGTTTGGAACTCGCCTCTGTTGAGAGCTGACCAAAATTGACGATAACCCTCTGAATTTGCTTCCTGGGATTCGAGGAAAATTCTATGGTGTTGGCCTTTGACTTCATTCAAAGTATAACCCATTAGATTTAAGAAATTCTCATTTGCATGAGAGACTGTTCCGTCCATATTGAAATCTACAGTTGCTTGTGATCTTTCGATGGCTCTTGCATTTGCATTGGCCTCGGTCACATCTGCCCACTCCACAACACTACCCAATCTTTCGCCACTCGGAGTAATGATGGGATTTGCAATCAGACTAAACTCTCTGTTTCCAATTTTAATACTTGTTTTGTGTTCTGAAGTGAAGCTGCCAAGAAGCCTACGTTGGTGGCTCGGGTCTTTATGATAACCGTCAATGTTACTCCCCATCAAATCTTTTAGAGAGAAGTTACGAATTTGGGTTTTTATATCAGATTCTGATTTGGCAAACATGGTATTAATGGCTTTGTTCATATACACCACATTCAAATCCAAATCGGAAATCATTACGTTTGTAGAAACGCTGTCCAATGCCGTTTTGATTTGGATGGCGTCTTTGAGCGGTTTTCCTACTTGTCTCAGTAAAAGAAACATTAGAAGTGCTGTGATCGTTAGAAAAAGGGCACCGGAAATGAATAAGGGAAAAAGTTTTTCTAAAGGTTTTGTTTCTTCTCTGGAAATTTCAGATAGACTGTCTTTTTGTATCTGAGAGTTCCATTTGGAAATGGAAATAGAATAGGGTTTCCAAAGTTCAGTTAAGCTCGATTTTAGAAGGTCTTTTTTTGTGAGATCTTCCGGGTCGTTTAAAAACGCCTTAATCAAAGTTATATATTCTTCTTTCTGGATTTGAGCTGATTTTAGGATGACCGATTCTTCGGTGGAGGTAGGGAACTTGGAGATTTCTTCCCAAGCAGAATTCAGTTTTTCTAAATCATATTTGATTTTGGCAACTGAGGTTTTATCTATTTCCTGCGATTGGACGACTGTGAAGAGATCGGACTGTATCGATTGACTTAAATTCCAAACCGATGTTAGGTTTTCAGATTTTTGGATTTGAATTTTTGTTTTTTCTTCCGCGATACCCGAATTAGTGAGTGTCCCCCAGGAATAAAACGCAGTCCAAATAACAAATAGTAGACCCGTAAGGAAAAAACCTATCAGCTTTGTACTTATCTTTATATTTTTCATATCATCCTCTTCATTTATATAATCTTTCGTTTTCAACAGCTATGGTTCTTTCGAAGAGGGAGGGAATGTCAATAATCAGGGCCACATTTCCATCTCCTAAAATACTCGAACCACTTACACCCTTTACATGACGGAATACCGATCCCATAGGTTTGATTACTGTTTGGTATTCCCCAAGAAGTCGCTCGACAACGATTCCTGCTTTTTTTTCTCCATTCCGAACAATTACAATATTTTCGCGGGAATTTTCATTTGTAGATTCCGTTGGATAATAGTCTTTGAGACGAAGGAATGGAATTAAATTCCCTCGCAATGGAAAGAAGTTGTTGGAATCCATTTTGTTTTCCTCTGTAAAGTGGAGGCATTCCAAAACCATATCCATAGGAATGATGAATTGGTTTTTTCCCACTTCTACTAAAAATCCATCAATGATTGCAAGGGTTAATGGTAGACGAATAGTGAAACAACTTCCTTGGTTCTGAGTTGATTTGACAGCAATAGTTCCACGTAAGGATTCAATGTTTTGTAAAACAACATCAAGGCCCACACCTCTACCGGAAACATTGGTTACTTTCGAAGCAGTCGAAAGTCCGGGATGAAACAGAAGTTTAAAGACATCTTCGTCTGAATCTGGTTGAGGTCCAGAGACAAGTCCTTTATCAATTCCTTTTTGCCAAACTTTTTCTTTTTGAATCCCATTTCCGTCATCGGTGATTTCAATGACTACACTTCCAGCTTCATGGAAGGCGTTGAGTTTGATTGTTCCTTGTTTTGGTTTTCCCTTTTTGATTCGTTCTTCTGTTGGTTCCAATCCGTGGTCACAAGCATTTCTGACTAAGTGGGTTAAAGGATCACCTAACTTATCTACTATGTTTCGATCGAGTTCTGTTTCATTTCCTTCAGTGATCAGTTTGATTTCTTTACCAAGATCTTTGCCTAAATCTCGAACGGTTCTTGTATACTTTTGAAAAGTATCTCCAATAGGAACCATTCTCAATTTTAGCGAAATTTCTCTCACTTCGTTGAGTAGTCGCATCGCAAGCATGGAAGATTCTTGGAGATTAGAATCTTCCATAGAACCGATGAGTTGGTTCATATTGGCAGAGGCCACTACTAGTTCTCCCACACGATTGATTAAATTATCAATTCGTTTAGAATCTACTTTAATCGTTGATGATTTATTCTGATCTTTAAGAGCATTTGCTGGAATTTTTGAATCTTCTGGTTCTTGGATTCTTTCCGGCAAAGAAGTTGGTGTTTGGCTTTTGATTTGGGAAGGGGAAATACCTGTCTTACGGATTTTCAACTCCTCAAAGTAATTAATTAAATTAGCATCTGTTAGAATTTGGATTTCTTTCCAAATGTTCCCGAGTAAAATTTCTTCTTCTGGTAATTGCCCAGAAAGATCGGCCAGGTCTTCTATACTGGCACCTGGGGGGAGGATATGTAGAAAAGAATCACCTTCAATAAAGTTAAATACTTTGCGAACTGTTTCCAAATCGGAATCACAAACCAAGTGGATTTCGAAACCTAAATAACAGGATTCTGGATCAAATTCTTCAGAGTTTTGAATCGGATCTGAAATTGTTTTTAAGGCCTGGATTTTACCAATTTTTTTTAAGTATCCGATAAACGAGATGGGGTCGAGTCCTTGGGAAAATACGTTTCGGTTCGGTCGAAAAGAAATTAAGTAACCTGGAATGGAAGAATCTGATTTTTGTTTTGATTCAGAATTTTCTAGTAGACTAGAGTTACTGAAACTTAGGTTTTCTTTTTGTGATACGGGATCTTTTTCGATTTGGTTCTTTGTTGGATTCTCATCTTCCAGTTTTTGGAAGGGCTTCATTAAATCTAAGATAGAGTTCCCGTGGACGATCTTTGACTCAGGTATTTTCCCTTTTGTTTCTTCGGCTACTAAATAAGAGAGATGGTCTTTTGCTTTTAGTAAAATTTCTGTTAGTTCTTGTTGGAAGGGAATTTCATGGGATCGTAATTGGTCCAAAAGATTTTCAACAACATGTGTAAATTTTACAGTCGATTCAAAACCAAACATTCCCGCTGTTCCTTTGATTGTATGGACAGCGCGAAATATCGCATTGAGATCGTCATCCGTAGGGACGGAAATCTCCGTACGTAGTAGGATTGCTTCCATATCACGAAGGAACTCTTCGGATTCAACTAAATAGGCATCTATAACCTCTGTTAAATCCATTAGTCGATTTTCCTTGTGCCGTAACGAAATTCTACTTCAGCGGAATGTTCTTTTTTTACCTTAACTCGGTCACCAAAAAAACTAACAAGACCTAGTAGATCTAAAACTTTCAAAACGGGAAGGGAGTGGTTCGAAAGATGGATCGAAAAATGTTTTTTTTGACTTAATGTTTTCAGATACATCAAAAACTGAATTCCCGCGGAATCGATTCGCTGGATTCCGTTTAGATCTAGTTGGATGGCGGTTCCTTTGGAAATTGCCCAAATTTCAGTTAGTTTTTTCCATTCTTTTACAAAAGGTACGGTTAAATACCCCTCCCAAGAGATTTCTAAACCTGAATTTGTTTTCCGAAGGTTCTGGACTGGTTCCATGATTATGGTAGCAGTTTAGAAATGGTATCCAACAACTCTTCAGGAGAGAAAGGTTTGGTAAGCCATGCTTTTGCACCAGCGTCCATACCTTGTTGTTTTTTTTCCGGTTGGGATTCTGTTGTGAGCATGATGATAGGAGTGAATTTATACTTAGGATTTTCTTTAACTTTCTTTATAAAACTGATTCCATCCATATTCGGCATATTCATATCAGAAACGATCAAATCGACTTCATTCGATTCCAATTGTTTTAAACCTTCCAAACCATCTCCTGCCTCTATCAAATCATAGTTTGCATTTTTTAGATGGACTGAGATGATCTTTCTGAATACGGCAGAGTCATCAATAATCAATATTTTTCTATTCATGGTTTGTTCCCTTATCGTTTTGGATTGGTAAAAATATTTCTGCTATAATGCAGTCGGCTTTCACTTCTGTTGTGTGGTCGATTGCGTTTCTTATAAAGAACATTCCGTTGTGTCTGTGGAGGATAAAATCTACCATGGTTAGTCCAAGTCCTAAGCTGAATTTTTCTTTAGAATAGAAACTTTCAACGGGTGGATGAATGCGGTAGAATGGTTCCACCAGTTTTTTTTCTGACTTAGTGAGTTGTTTGGCATACTCATCTTCAATGATATTGTTTTTTGCAGATAAACAAAAATAGCCATCCACAAAGGTTACAAATACATCAAAATGCGATTTTCTTTTGGAATATTTCAGTCCATTCGTTATAATTTCATGCATAGCTACCTTCATTGATTCTATATCGAGATCAAGGAAGACTGATTGTTTTACAACCGGTAGATTTACTTTTAATTCTTTTTCCGCAATTTCGTCTCTAAATGTCTCAATGAGAGTAGGTAAGAGGCCTAGTAAGTCTTCGCTTTTGGTTCTAATTAAATTCGTATCGTTTTGAATAATATCTACTGCAAGGTCTAAACCCTTCATCATAGAGATGTTATGTTCATGGTTTTCAAATAACAAGTCCCAAAATTCTTTATTGATTGAGTAGTCTTTGCCTTGGTCCACTTTCATTTGTTGGATGGAGTCGATGATTGTAGACATCGCTCCAAGGCCGGAGCCCTGCATTAAAGTGGTTTTTAAGTTTAGAATCGAATGAAGCTCGGAATTGATTTCATTGGTTTTACGATGTGATTCCTTGTAATTCAGCCATTCCAATTGGCTTTTTAATTCTTTTGATTCCTCATCAATGAGAAGCGATTCCATTCGCTTTAAGTAGACGTATTCTAATGCCTTTTCCAAACGATCGGCAACAATTTCTATATGTAGGGGTTTTAAAAGATAATCATAGACGCCCATTTTCATAATTTCGATGATTTCATCGATTTGGTCTATGGCTGTTTGGATCATAAATACAGCGGAAGGTTCTAGTTTTTTTCTCTCTTGGATGAAGGTTTTTCCATCCAAAACAGGCATCATCAAATCCACCAAATACAGGCTATATGGACGTTTTGCTGCCATTTCAAGAGCGACTTTGCCATCTTCAGCAATCTCCGACTCCATTCCAATGCGTTTGCAAATCGCTTCTAAAAGGACTTGGTTTTCCTTTTTATCCTCGATGATAAGGATCGGTTCTTTGGGACGCCGAAGGTGTTCCTTTCTCTTTTCTTGCGAGGACTGACTTTGGTTTACGTTCGATTCCACCATATAGATTATCGGAAATCCTACGGGAGAATTCTACAGGGTTCAATTCCTTTATTTTATTATTTCAGGTAACTTGAGTTTAAAATTGGATCCTTGTCCTAATTGAGAAGTGAGTTCGATGCTACCCCCAAGCCGAATTGCAAGCCCTTGGGAAATGGAGAGGCCAAGACCTGTCCCTTCAATATTTCCATCGTCGTTTAACCGAGTGAAGGTATGAAAAACTCGATTTTGATCTTCTTCTGAGATTCCTGGCCCAAAATCTCGGACTGAAATTCCAAGTAGGTCACCGGCCCATTCACAATCCAACTCAATGTAAGGATGGTTTGCATATTTAATCGCATTGGAAATCAGATTTAATAGGATTTGTTGGATTTTGCCTGAGTCAGAGGTTATCGTTTTTGATTGTAAGGGGGGGCGGAATCGAATCTCCATCCCTTTGGCATTTGCCTGCGGTTGGACTAAATCCAATGTTTGGCGACATAGATCTTCTGGTTTAAACGTTGTTAACTGGATCTTAATTTGACCTGACTCAATTTTCATTAGACTTAGGATTTCGTTGATCATACTCAGAAGCCGAGTTCCCCCTGTATAAATATAATTTAAATACTCTTTCCCGGTTGCATCGGCGTCCGGTAATTGAATGAGTTTTGAAAATCCAATGATCGAATTTAAAGGAGTCCTCAATTCGTGGCTCATATGGGCTAAAAATTCTGTTTTGGCTCGGTAGGCACGCTCCAATTCTTCTTTGGTTTTGGTGAGAGCAACAGTTCGTTCTAAAATCAAAGATTCTAAAGTGGATTTGTAGTGATTGAGTTCCGCAAGATCCAAATCTCTTTGAACAAAAAGTCCCATCCAGCGACTTACAGTTTGATAGATCAAAAGGTTTTCATGTTGGATCGGAGAGTTTTGTTTGTATTTTAAAAAACCCATTACTCCTAAAAACTGATTCTCAAAGAGAACGGGAATGAGTAGGAGAGTTTCTGCTTTGGTTTGGTCAAAGAACCACTTTTCTCGGGACATTGCTTTGCCTTGAGTCAAATAGATTGTTTTGCCCCTTTTTAGTTTATGGATCCAACGTCCGAGACCTAAATCATACCAATCTTCGTTTTGAAGTTCTTGGGGTAATAACGGGTATTTGGTGGTTTTTCGCTCATTGACCCAAATTTGAAGTCGATCCTTTTGATCAATAAATTCGTATTTTAAGAAAAAAATAGAATCCATTTCTGTGAAGTATAATAACTGATAAAGAGCATGTGGTAAGCCTTCTCTGATGGAAGGTTGTTGGATTAAAATTTGGATGGAGGAAGCAACACCTAATTCAAATCGTAACCTCCAAGCAATTTCCTCTTCTTGTCTTTGTTTGGTGGTTATATCTTTGATGAAAAATTTCGTATATTCTTTATTCTTTTTTCCATCCGGAAATTGAAATTTTCCAAAAGATGTTTCAAGAATGGTCCCATTGGTCTTATAGATAAGTTCTGTTGAATAGTCTGACTTATCTATCTTTTGGCAAAGAAATCCATCTAAGTCAAATCCAGATTCTAAAGATAAAAAAGCCTGATTTTTAATAATGATTTCAAACTTTTTCGATGAGCGATCGATTGATAAAATACTGGTTCCCGAGTCATCACCTTCTAAAGAAGCTTTTAGTAATGACCAAGGATCCAAATCCATATTAATATTGTTTGAGTAGTTCTTTAGGAAGTTTAAAACTCATAGTATCTTCCCGGCTTTCCGGATATAAAGATACTTTGGCCTCAGGGAAGTGTTTTAAGATTTCTCCCACAATTTCATCCACAAGGATTTGGGGACTGGAAGCTCCCGCAGTAATTCCCAGTATTTGGATTCCTGCATTTTTAATATGATCGGGGTCTACGTCTTCTTTTCGAGATATCTGGAAACTTGCCGGTCTTGTTTTTTTTGCTAATTGGCAAAGGCGTACGGAGTTTGAAGAATTTTCTGCTCCAATGACCAACATGGCATCTACAGATTCTAACATAGATTGTACTGCTTCTTGTCGTTCTGTTGTCGCATAACAAATATCATCTTTTTGTGGATGTTCCACATATGGGAAAACTTCTTCAATTTTTTTTACAATATTTTTTGTATCTGCTACAGAAAGGGTTGTCTGCATTAAATAAGTGAGTGGTTTTTCTTTGGTAACTTTTTCTTTTATGTTTTCCACATCTTCTGGTGATTCTACAAGAAACATATGGGCTTCTCCCATGGTTCCGATGGCTTCGTCATGACCTCTGTGACCAATGTAGATGATTTGGTGTGTGTCTTTTAGGTTACGGGCTTTTTTGTGGACCCTGGTGACAAGTGGGCAGGTGGCATCCCCAATTTTCATTTTTCGCTGGGTGGCTTCTTTTACCACCTCGGGAGAAACCCCGTGGGCCGAAAACACAACTGTCGCCCCATCTGGAACTTCTTTCAGTTCATCGATGAACTGAATTCCTTTTTTCTTCATTTCCTCGACAACACGTTGGTTGTGAACGATTTCTTTACGAACATAGAGGGGTTCGGCTGGGTTTTCTTGGAATGCTGTTTCCACATAGGATATGGCATACTTCACTCCTGCACAAAATCCACGGGGGTTTGCTAGATAAATGGTCTTTAACACGTAAAAAGCCTGCCTTTTTTTAGAAATCCACTTCCATAGATTTACTAGGACATATTTTAGAAAAGGGGAAGTTCTATTTTTATTCAAATTTTATTTCTTTTTCCCTATTATCCTCCCTACCGGAATGACCGATCCTTATCTTGAAAGGGCCAAGGATGGCCTCTTCGAAAATTCATCAATTTCTCGGACTCGATTGGTTTTCGGGTGGCGAGAGAACGGATTCAAGGAGGAACCCGGATGATTATCAACCACAACGTAAGTGCGATCTTTGCACACAGAACTTTGAAGTCTAACGACGCGAACCTGAGCAAAGATATCGAAAAGTTGTCTTCTGGTATGCGTATTAACAAAGCAGGAGATGACGCATCTGGACTTGCAGTGTCTGAGAAAATGAGAACTCAGATTGCTGGTCTTCGACGTGCAGAACAGAATACTGAAGATGGTATGTCCCTCATTCAAACGGCGGAAGGATATCTTCAAGAAACACACGAAATCGTTCAACGCGTTCGTGTACTCGCGGTGCAAGCTGCGAACGGTATCTACTCGGAAGAAGATAGACAACAGATCCAAGTCGAGGTTTCACAGCTAGTGGACGAGATCGATCGTATTGCTTCTCAAGCAGAATTCAATAAAATGAAACTGCTTACAGGAGCTTTTGCTCGACTCAACCCAACTGCTAGTATGTGGTTCCATATTGGAGCTAACATGCACCAAAGAGAGCGCGTGTACATTGAAACAATGAACACTGCGGCATTGGGATTAAGAAACCCTACGGTTCTTACTTTCATCTCTCTTTCGACTGCAGGTAAAGCAAACTCCGTGATCGGACTTTGTGATGATGCCCTAAGAGTGATCTCTAAACAAAGAGCTGACCTTGGTGCTTATTACAACCGTATGGAGCATGCTGCGAAAGGACTTATGAATGCTTATGAAAACACACAAGCTTCTGAGTCTCGTATCCGTGATACTGACATGGCTGAACAAATGACCAGTTTCACGAGATACCAAATCTTAACTCAGGCTGCAACTTCAATGCTCGCGCAAGCGAACATGAAGTCTCAGTCAGTGATGAGATTGCTCCAGTAATAGGATAAGAGAGACCAAAGGTTGGGCAGGGTGGTTGGGGCCCGTCTTTGGTTTCTCGATTTTCTTTTTTCCTTCACAAAATTATAAATCCAAAACTACATGAAATTAGATATCGATTCAGCCTACAAAGTACTCCAATCGATTGTATTCAAAACTCCGCTTCAATTCCATTCGAAATTATCTGCAACTTTCAGTGCAAAAATATATATCAAACGGGAAGACTTACAAGTAGTTCGATCTTATAAAATTCGAGGTGCTTACAATTTAATTCAAAGTTTAAATCAAGAAGAAAGGAAACGAGGAGTGGTTTGCGCGAGTGCTGGAAACCATGCACAAGGTGTTGCTTTCTCGTGTAAACTTTTGCATATCCATGGTGTGATTTATATGCCGGCTATCACTCCTAAACAGAAGATCAACCAAGTCAAAATGTTTGGTGGAGATTGGATTGAAATTGTACTTGTGGGAGATACCTTTGACGAATGCCAATTCGTTGCTCTTGAATTTGCCGAAGCCAGTAAAAAAGTATTCATTCCGCCTTTTGATCATATCAAAATTATGGAGGGGCAAGGTACTGTAGCTAAAGAAATTTTAGAAGAAGAGTCTAATATAGATTATGTATTTGTTCCAGTAGGTGGGGGAGGACTCTCTGCAGGACTCGGGAGTTATTTCAAAGAACATTCTCCAAATACAAAAATCATCGGCGTGGAGCCAACGGGAGCACCCTCCATGACAGAAGCTCTCAAACAAGGAAATCCAGTTACTTTAGAGAAGATTCAAAAATTTGTGGATGGAGCTTCCGTAAAAAAAGTGGGAGATCTAACTTTCCCCATTTGTAAAGAGGTTCTAACCGATATGTTACTCGTTCCTGAAGGGAAGGTTAGTTCCACATTACTAAAATTATATAATGAAGATGCAATCGTTGCTGAACCTGCAGGAGCTCTTAGTATTTCAGCCCTTGACCAATATGCGGATCAAATTCGTGGTAAAAAGGTGGTATGTATCTTAAGTGGTGGAAATAACGACATCGATCGGATGCAAGAAATCAAAGAACGATCGCTCTTGTATGAAGGGTTGAAACATTATTTCATTGTAAGATTTGCACAGAGACCCGGAGCTCTCAAACAATTTGTCAATGAGATTTTGGGACCAAATGATGATATCGTCAGATTTGAATTCATTCAAAAGAATAATAAAGAATCGGGACCAGCCCTCATTGGAATCGAGTTAAAAACTAAGAACGATTTCCAAACTCTAATACAAAGGATGGATGCGTTTCATCTCAACTATACCTTGGTCAATCAGGATGAAAATCTTTTCGAATATTTAGTTTAGTCGAATAACACATTTCATATATTTATTGTTAGCCGATGTTGATTCCATTTTTGTGCCTGAAATTCTAAAGCCAATGATTGACCTTGATTTCGAAATCCACTCATTCATTATTAGAACATATTTTCAGTAAATCCCTAAAGAATTCTCGAATTTGTTCGATACATTTAATGATTGAAGAATCGCCGTACAGCTAAAAAGCCCGGAGTGATTGCCGGGCTTTTTTACAAAATATGAACTTTTAAGAATAAAAATCCATACACTTCGCAAAGGGTTTTCCTTTTTACAGCTTTCGTGGTAAACAGGCGTTATTGGGTGGCGGGTGGATAACCCCACCCAGTTCGATTAGGGCGGGGAAAGTATACCGTTGTATGTCCCATATCCCACCACAGATTCCTTTATCCAAAACAGAAAACTATCATTGAATTCAAACGATTCTTTGAAAGCATTGGCTTCGATAGAGAATCTTCACATTGTTAAACTTTCTGACACTTCCCATTTATCGAGTTCTCATATTAGGTATTTTCGTTCTCGCGGTTTCTTGTAAGCCTGACTGGAAAAAAAATGCGGGAGATCCCAATACTGGGGAGTTTTGGGAGACTCGGCTTACGGAAGAATGGATCGTTGCTCACCCACGTCCCTTTACCATCCGGGGAACGGTCACAGGTCTTAACAATTCAAATCTCACGATCCTTTCTCCATCTGATGGAAGTTATATGACAGTATCTTCAAATGGTTATTTTGAAATGGCCGTTTTTGCCTCTCCCAAATACATCCAACTCAATTTCCCGACACAACCTATTGATGTGCACTGCGTGGTCTGGGATCGGGGTATCTGGACTGGCGATGGATTTATCAATACAAAGATTACATGTCCCTTTGTCCGCACAGTTGTTAGTGGTAAAACTCTTCTTTGGGATCGATGTACTTACGGGTCGTCATGGAATCCTGATGGAACAAGCATTGGTGTAGGGAAGGGCGATTGTTCTATCGGTGCTGCTCAAGCTCTTCGCTTTTGTACTGCCTCTGAAGGGTATAATTCTACAACCAATCCCAATGCTTGCAATGGTGGCGTAAATACTCAGTTAGCAAATATTGGCCCTGTCTTTCAATCTTGTTTGAATCGATATTCCACCAACGCTTATGGTCGAAACAATTGGCGGCTTCCCTTCTTTGCTGAAATGTTTTCTGTGATTCGTTGTAGTGCGACCAATACAGGTATTATTACTGGAGAAGATGGTTGTAGCACAGTTGGGGATATGACAAAGTATGCTGGTGCTACTGCAGACCCCATTCTATTTCCCAATGCACAAGCTTCCAGGTATTGGAGCTCGCAAACCTTTCAGGCATTAGGTGATGAACAGGCCTATATGGTCGATTTTAATATAGGGAATCAGTCTTATGAATTTAAGGATGCCACTGGATTTGCCCGATGTGTTTCCGAGAATTGATCCATCCCAAATACCAATTTAAGTCGGAGTTTGATTGTATAAAAATATTCAACTTTAAGTGTTGCGTGCGCTCTGCTTTTAAGCCCGAATTACAAATAATGCCAACGTAGCAAATAAATTTGGAAATAATTTGATCTGTCTTGTCCGATTAAAAAACGCTCTATGTAAAACTTTGATTCTTTCGAATTCGCAGAAATCCTCGAAGTCCTGACCTGACAAGTAATGTAAGTTCGGCGTGTCATACCAGTGAAAAGGCATAAGCTCTGTCACTGGCGTTTTTCCACTAAGGAGAATAGAAGAACGAATTTGCCAATGGGAAAAATTGGGAAATACGATGAGGACTTGTTTTCCAATCCGCAGACATTCTTTGATGATCTCACCAGGGTTTAAGGTCTGTTGTATGGTTTGGTTGAGAATGACAAAATCAAAGCTATGATCCAAATGGTGTTTTAGTCCGTCATCGATATCGCCATGGTGAACATATAAACTTTTTTTTACACATTGGATGATACATTTGTCGTCTTTTTCGATTCCCTGAACACGAACCCCTTTATTCTTTAGGATTAACATCAGTTCGCCGTAACCACAACCCAAATCTAAAACTCTTTCTCCTGGTTTGATTAAATTCGCAATATAAGAGATATCGGGGCGATTTTTTAGATCTAAACCGAGGGCTTCATTCGTATGAATATTCATAGGAAAACTCCTTCGTCTGTAGAGCTCAAAAAATCTCTTAGGATAGAATCTTGTTGTTCACTTGGTAATAAAAAACTATCATGTCCGGCGGGATTGTTGAGTTCTACGAAACTAACAGGAACTGCATTGACTTCCAATGACTTCACAATTTCTTCCGATTGGTAAGGAGGATACAACCAATCCGAAGTGTAAGCGACTACTAAGAATCGGCACCTAACTTTCGATAGAACTTTGGTCAGTTCTTTTCCTGTTCCCAAACTAAAATGATCTAAAGCTTTGGTTACATAAATATAAGAATTGGCATCGAAGCGGTCCACAAAAGATTCCCCTTGATAGATCAGATAACTTCCAACTGCAAAGTCCGTAGATTGGATATTTCCCTTGGGTGGTTTACGACCAAATTTTTCTCGCATCATTTCATCACTTAAATAAGTGATATGTCCCATCATCCGAGCAAGTGCGAGTCCCTTAGAGGGTCTATTTTCTTGAGTGTACAAACCCTGATTCCAGTTAGGATCAGATAAGATTGCCTGTCTTCCTACTTCATTAAAAGCAATTTGTTGTGCAGAATGTTCGGAAGAGGAGGCCATGACGATACAATTTTTCAATCGATCAGGATAAGCGACTGACCATTGTAAGGCTTGCATACCTCCCATCGAACCACCAGCAACAGCAAATAATTTATGAATTCCAAAAAAACTGATTAATTTTTCTTGAGCGCCTACCATATCCCCAATCGAAACAAAGGGAAATGTAGATTGAAAGGGTTTGCCATTTTTCCCGTTAATGGTAAGGGGGCCACTTGATCCTTTGCAGCCTCCTATCACATTAGAAGAAATGATAAAGTAACGATTGGTATCGAATGCTTTACCGGGCCCTATATAATAGTCCCAGTATCCAGGGCGTTTGTCACCCTCATGAAAACCTGCAGCGTGTGCATCTCCCGAAAGGGCGTGACAAACTAGAATGGCATTGTCTTTTTTTTCGTTGAGAGTGCCGTAGGTTTCATAGGCAATTTCGAGAGGAGTGATGGTCTCACCCCCCTCTAAGGTAAAAGATTCAAATTTGGCAACTTGAGTCTGTACGATACCTACGGATCCGTGGGAAAACTCGTTCTGTTCGGAGGTAGGCATAGTCTTAATCAGATTTTTTTTAATGCCTCTTCCAAGTCTACCAGAATGTCATCAATGTTTTCAAGTCCTACGCTCAAACGAACAAATCCAGGAGTCACTCCCGCAGAAATTTGTTCATCTCCTGTCAACTGTTGGTGGGTTGTGGAAGCCGGGTGGATGGCTAGGGACTTCGCATCACCAATGTTAGCTAGGAGACTGAAAAGTTCGAGCCCATCGATGAATTTTTTAGCCTTTTCCACGCCACCTTTGATCTCAAATCCTACGATTGCCCCAAAGAGTCCACGTTCATGGTACTTTTTGGCAATTGCATAGTTTTTATCCGTAGTAAGGCCAGGATAATTAACCCATTCTACTTTTGGATGTTTGGATAAAAATTCTGCAACTTTCAATGCATTTGCCGAATGACGTTCCATACGAAGAGGAAGTGTTTCCACACCTTGAATGATTTGCCAAGCATTGAATGGAGAAATGGCAGGACCAAGATCTCTTAGGCCTTGCACTCTCGCCTTTAAAATAAAAGCAATGTTCACTCCACCAAAAGGTTCGAACTTACCAAATACTTCCCAAAATTTCAAACCGTGGTAAGATGGATCTGGTTCTGTAAAATTTTTGAATTTTCCATTTCCCCAATTGAAACTACCACCATCAACGATGATCCCGCCAATAGAGGTTCCATGCCCCCCTAAAAATTTAGTGAGAGAGTGAACCACGATATCAGCTCCATGTTTCAATGGGTTCACTAAATAAGGAGATGGCATGGTGTTATCAATCACTAGCGGAACTCCCACTTCTTTAGCAACTTTACTGACTGCGGCAATGTCTAGTGTGTCTAGTTTTGGATTTCCTAAAGTTTCGGCATAAAAAGCTCTTGTTTTATCATTGGATGCTTTTCGGAAGTTTTCTGGATCTGATTGGTCTACGAAGTGTACTTTAATTCCGAGTTTTGGAAAAGTATAGTGGAGTAGGTTATAAGTCCCACCATATAGGGATGAGGAAGCCACAATTTCTTGTCCGGTTTCAACGATATTCAAAAGTGCTAACAACTCTGCACTCTGACCAGATGCGGTTGCGAGTGCCGCTACACCACCTTCTAATGCTGCCACCCGTTTCTCTAAAACGTCAGTGGTTGGATTCATAAGGCGTGTGTAGATATTTCCAAATTCTTGAAGACCAAAGAGGCGTGCTGCATGGTCTGTATCCTTAAATACATAAGATGTGGTTTGGTACAAAGGTACAGCTCTCGATGTTGTAGTCGGATCCGGCTCTTGTCCTCCGTGGAGTGCGATGGTTTCTTGTTTAAAATTACGTGGCATATTTTCCCCCGATGGTCTAACCATTTATGCCGCATCCATCTTATTTGTCAACAGAATATCCAATAAAATAGAATATTGTTCTGTTTTATTGGATATGGGCAGAGGAGATTATTTCTTATTTTCAAGGCAAAATCATACGATAATGTTCGTATCGTGAAGAAATACAGTCTGATTCAAATCCTAGGACTTCTATTCCTCTTACCCTTACTTACATTGGAAGCACAAGTATGGGTTCCTACAGGAACTGAATCCAGACGAGCTTCTGCTTTACAGTTTGATGCCGGTGGATCTAGCTTCCAGAAAGACTACTACGGATATGTATCACCCAATTTCACTTATAATCATGGAAGTAATTTCGGGTACTCCTTTTCTCTTCCCATCAACGCACTTGCTGTCGATAAGGATCCTCTCCAATTGGATAGTAAAGCTGGAAAAATTCGGGAAATGGATTACAACAGTAAAAATGATTATTCAAGAGTACTGAATTATATTTCTTACGGAACTTATAACAACCAAGTTCCAGGGAAAGTGACTTTCTCTGCTTACACAGGTAAGATGGTCGATGGGTATATTGGTCACGGAACCATTGTGAACAAATACCAAAGTTCTTCTCGGTTTGATTCTTACAATCCGGGCGTCATGGCAGACTTAAACACTGATTACATTGGTGTTCAGTATTTTGCCAATTCTGTTGTGAATTTCGAAGTAAACGCAGCTAGAGTTTATATCAAACCGTTGGCAATTGGAAAATCATTATTTTCTTTATTTGATAAATCTTCTGATGTGGCTTACCTAATGAATCTAAGGGGTAATGTCCTGGATGAATCGGGTCGTTTGAGTGTAGAGGAAGAAGCGGGTAGCGAAGAATCCAAAAATAAAAAAACAGAAGAGGCACGAAAAAAAGATATTCGGCCCATTAACAAAGATTCTCGAATGGAACTTGTCGATAACGATCCATGGTATAACCGTTTAACGATAGGTTATACAAGAGCATGGGACAGAGCAGCCCCTGTTCAAATGTCTTATAATACGAATGGATCGCCAGTAACGGAAAAGAATTTAGACAATCCAAAGACCACCCAAGTCACCCGTGCCTCTGTAGAAGGGATGGATATTGAATATAGACTTTTGAATCTCCCTTTTGTAGAGTTCACTCCCTACTTAGACTTTAATAAAATCAAGGGACTCGATGGTGCCCAAGGAACTCATTACGGAAGTATCTTTCGTTTAGGAACCAAGGATTTAAATATCATTTTAAAACCTGAGTTCCGTCAAATGACAGCCAATTATGCTCCGATGTATTTTGATAGTTTTTATGAAGTGGAACGATTTCAAAAGTTTCCAGTTTCTGCTCCCCTTCGTCCCAAATACGATTATTTAGAAAATCAGTCCAATGCCAAAGTAACCGGTTACTACCATACGGTTTATATCAATTTTTATCATTTAGGTTTTGAATTTGCAGTTGAGGATTACGGTCTCAAAGGAAATAAACGTGTGTTTGCTGCCGCCTATATTCCGCTAGGCTCCTCTTTTTTAATGTCTTTTTATTATACAAAAAAAGGTCATGAATCACAAGGGAAAGCTTTCGAATTGGATAACAACACTCAGGCTGCTGCTGAAATTTCAAAATCTTTTGGTCCCATTGTTCTTAGATTACAAAACTATCGTAAATACTATTTAGATAGTAGCGAAAAGTCTTTTGTGAGTATCGATGAAATTCGATTTTTAGTTTCTGGTGGAATTAGCTTCTAAATAACTGGTGTAATAAAGCAGAGTAGGCAAACTCCGTTCTTAAATTAATTTTCCCCAAACTCATCATTGGAAATCCATTCTTCTGAAAGAATAAAATATCATCCGGTTTCCACCCCGATTCAGGTCCAAATACAAATAGAATTTCTTTTGCAACTTCCTCAGGATTTGGAAGAGTTTGAATCGATTTTTCACCTTCTCTGTCTAGAATGTAAATTTTTCTTTCCTGCAATTTCAAAAATTGTTTCCAGGATGTTGTTCTTTCCTGAACCACGGAAGGGAGCCGGCTATTCCCTGTTTGGCTAACTCCAGTCTCTAGATAAGAATTTGTATCTTTATTATAAACAGGTGAGGTCCAATATTCTTTATTCTTAGATTCTGTGGAATAAAAATAAAGAGTATCTACTCCATAAGCTCCGGCCAAATGTAATAGTTTTTTTCCCGTTTGTGGTCTCGGAAGTGAAAAGAAGGTTTGGATCCCTAAGGGATTTAGAATGTCGGGTAGGGATTTTTCTTTTTGTAAGCTAGTCGAGGTTTCTTTTGTGGATTCGATTTTAAAAAGGAAATTTCCAAAGTTCGGAATCACCACCTGAATGGCATCGCCCACTTCCTTTTTTAAAACGGTTTTGATGTGAGTATGTCTTTCTCCATAAATTTGGACCAAACCATTTTGGTTTAGCTCTACCTCGTATACAACAAGCCAATTCAATTGTTAGATCTCGTAGGTCGGTTTGGATGGAGGAAGCAATTCTTCTTCTGGTTCAGATTCGGATTCTTTGTTTTGCTCTTCCTCAATGGGACTTTGGATTTGATTCTCATTTAACACTGGTTTTTCTGTCTCAGGTAAGGACCATTTCCAAAAATACAAAAATAGAATAGTAAAGAGGATGATAGGAATCAAACGAAACTCTCGCTTCTTTGGCCCTTGTTTTGATTTTAAATAATCAATGGGTGCGTAGAGTAAATCTAGAAATAGTTCTTTGTAACTTTGAAAAGAAGGTTGAAAGTGAAAGGATGGAATTGGTTCGGAAGGATGTTGTGAATCTTCCGACGACTCCAAATCAGGAATAAATGTAAATCTGTGAGAACAAACGGGACATTGAACCAAAATGGTTCCCTGTGTAGCAGGGAACCGTAACATCGTGGAACAATTCGGACATTGTCTAACGAGATTCAATTAAGAACCTGCGTTCTTAGTATTTTAAAGAACTCTTCAATGCTTCTACGTTTTTCTTATAATGTTTATTCGAATCTCGATCGTTATAATCGAAAAGTTTTGTAAACAGTTTGTCGAAGTAGTCCAAGTTTTTGAAGTAGAATTGTTTTTTGAAATTATTTCTAATCGGGTTTGTTTTTGTGTTCTCTACGTTTGCGAGAATGTATTTACCAACACCTTTTTCAGAAGGAGTTTCTGGAGTTCCCCAAACAGGATAGTCATCATGTTGGTAGAACAATTCGATTTTATCATTATGTGCTGGAGCCCCATTCGGCGCAACGTCAGCAATTACAGAGATAACTTTGTCTTCTAACAAAAAGTTGTTTTGGTAAATGTAAGTTCTAATTTTAGTTAGGTTTCTCGGCTGTTCTTTTCTTGGATCTGGATCTGCATTATTGGCACCTTCAAAAAAAAGTTCCATTTTTTTGAATTTGGCACCCAGGTTTTTTCCTGAACGTCCATCTTCACTTCCAACAAAGTCAAATACTTCTAAATGCAAACAAGTGTTATCTTGCGCTTCCTGTTTGTCAGTGGCTTCACATCTTTCGCCATCAGCACTTGGTTTTCCTTTGTAAAGAACAGTGCGATGTGGAAGAGTTCTCACTCTCATTTTAAATAGAACTGTATGCAAACGGAGGCGTTTGTTCACGTCAGAGATATTTTCATCTAGTTCTTTTTCCGTCTCAGTGATGGACTTACCGGATTGAGTGGAATCAATGCCTGCTGAAGTTGAGCCTGTTTCCGAGCTACCAGTTTGAGCGAAAACCCCAAAGTTGAGCAAAAGGATGGGGAGAATTAATTTTATTTTCATGTCCGAATCTTCCTAAAAGGTTAATTTGAGGATACCAAAGAACGACCGATGGTCGTAAACAACTATCCTGTAAAAATTATCGGTAAATCTCCTAGAAGATTGAAGCCGAAACTCTTACTTTTTAGCGTTTCCATCCAAAATCTGGGAAGGATTCCAAATAAAAGGAAATCCCGGGTGCTTGCAAAATTTCCGTCTTTTCCCAGTTTTTTGTGATCCAACGACGTTCTACATAGTCGCAGTAGTCTTTTAGATTTCTGCCCGAGGCTCCTTCTAAGATTTCTGCGAGTTGTTTACGGTCGTTTTCACTTAATTGTTTGGCATACCCTTCCAAAATTTTGGCACGTTCTTCCTTGTTTGGCAAAGGAAAATAAATCTTTCTGTCAAAACGTGATAAAAGTGCGGAATCTAGATCATGTTTCCGATTGGTAGCTCCAATGGTGATCGTTCCGCTCCTTTCCGCAAAGCCGTCCAACTTTCGGAGTAGGACACTGAGTAAGTTTCTTGTGGCCTCAAAAAGTCCATCTTCCCTTGAAGTGGCAAGAGAATCGATTTCATCCAAGAATAACATACATTGAGGAAAAAGGGCAGCGGCATCAAAGACCATTGCTAGATTTTGGGAAGACTCCCCGTAATATTTACTTAAAATCGATTCGATCGGAACATAAACCATAGGAACTCCACAGAGATGGGAGACAATTTTGGCCATACTGGTTTTTCCTACCCCAGGTTCTCCTTCAAAGAGAACGGCCCGAGGAAGGTTTGGACTTGGTTTCCTGCGGGTGAGTTTGGTAATTTCAAAGAAAGGTTCCGGTTTTAGGAGTGGGAAAACCAAACTTTCTAAAATCTGGGCTTTCACTTGGTCGTAACCAAAAACAGAATCAAAACCTAAATCATTTCCTTTTGCTTTTTCCAAATGCGGATCATAGACTTCCGCTCCCAATTGGTGGAGGAGAACCCGAGGGTCTTTTGCCCCTTGGCCTTCCGTTTTTAAAAACTGAAAGAGGCTTAAGATGGTTTGGATTTCTTTGGTGGAAAAATCTCCGTGTTTGGAACACTCCACTTTCAAATCGGATTTGAAGGAAAATCGGATGCGAAACTTGCCCGCTAGGTTCTTTTGTGGGTCAAAAAGATTTTCATTTAGGGCTTGGAGGCTTAAGTAACCTTCTTCAAAATTATAGATGCGAAAGTTTTCGATATAATTTCGCACAATTCCCAGACAGTCCAAAATTCGGTCTTTGCCTGTGTTTTCTGTTCGGAATCGAAATATGGTCTCTTCTTTTTCCTGAACAAACTGGTAATGGGCATCTTTTAGTTCAGAAGCAAAGAGTTCCTTCGCTTTGAAGTAATCCGGGTGGGGAACAGAATTGGACATAAGGAACAAAATGAGGAACTTTCCCTTTTTTTTCAAGGAAGGATTTTGATTTCCTCCGACGAATACATTGGAGAGGTTGTACTAAAAATGGGTGAAGGTTCACTATCACAAGAAGACATAGACGCGCTACTCGGCGGATTTAGTGGCGGAGGGAATGCTCCTGCGGGTGGTGGTTCCGGAGGCGGTGGGGGTCTGGACGATTTGGACGCCCTCGTCGGTGGCGGTGGTGGTGACGATAATGGTCCTTCCTTTGCCGATATAGCCGCAGCCCTAGGACCTAGCGCGACTCCCTCTCCCACAAGGTCAGGTTCCAAGTCGCAGGCAAGTTCTGGAAATAATACTGCTAATCTCAATTTACTTTTAGATGTCACTCTCCAATTAACCATCGAACTGGGTCGTACCACAATGTTTATCAAAGACGTACTTCAACTCACAGAAGGTACGGTCGTAGAACTGGATAAAAACATTGGAGAAGAACTCGATATCCTTGCGAATGGAAAACTTGTGGGTCGGGGAAAACTCATCATCTTAGATGATTATTATGGGGTTCAAATCACTCAAATCGTAGATCCGATGGAAAGACTTGGTGGCCCTGCCTTTTTATAGGTTTTGGGTTTTTGCGAACGAATCTGCAAATTATGGAATTTGAATCTCCTTATACACTGGAACGGATCGAAAATCCTTCGGAAGATTTACAAACGGAACTCTGGAATCTTCTCCATGAGTTCAGTGTATCTAAGTTAGGTGACTCGAATTTGGAGAAAAAAGAGTTTTTTGCCATACTGATCAAAGACGGTGAGACACTCATCGCAGCCTCCCTCTGTTATTTATTTTTTAAAGGACTGAATTTACAACTCCTTTGGGTGGCAGAAGAAAAACGGGGGATGGACCTAGGAACAAAATTACTAAAACAAATTGAAACGGAAGCTCTCCGACTCGGTGCCACCCTTGTTTTTGGTTATTCCTTTGGTTTCCAAGCTCCCAAATTCTATACAAAACTTGGTTACGAGGAAGTGGGAAAAATTCCTAACTATCCAGAAGGCCAGAACTGCTACTTCCTTTGTAAAAAATTAGAAACCTAACTCTCTTGACAACTTTTCCCTTTGTTTCGAATCTGTATTTTATGTTAAACCTGGCCATTGTGTAGACCGCCAAAACGGTGAACTTGTTTTGGATTCCCCCGCCTAAATTCAATTAGGAGGCGGCTATCTTCGCACAGGCGGTCTATTCCCTCTCATCCACTGTTTTGGTCTCCTCTTTTTGTTTTGCCGCAAAAACTGGATATGTCACGTGAATCCGATTTATCTAAATTTCAAAAGATTTCTAAGAAAAAACGTTTTGATGATGAAGGCGAGGAAATCTCTTTTTCAAGTTCCAAAACTAAATCCTATCGATTTCGTTCGGATACAGGGGAATTTCGTTGTGTGGAATGCAAACAAATGGTCTTTCCTCCAGGATATGGAACGGGCCAACGCAACCATTGCCCGAACTGTCTGACGAGTTTGCATATAGACTCTGCTCCAGGTGACAGGTCAGCCGATTGCGGAAGTAAAATGGAAGCAATCTCCATTTGGGTCAGAAAAGGCGAGTGGGTGATTATACATCGCTGTAAGGGATGTGGAGTGATCCATGCCAATCGCATTGGTCCAGATGATAACGAGGCTTTGTTACTTTCACTTGCGGCCCAAGCTATGGCCAAACCAAGCTTTCGGTTGTTTGAAGAAAATCCGGCGGAGGTTCCGCCGGATTAAGGTTTGTTACGCTTTGGGTTTTCTCGGTTCTGTTAAGTTGGCAATGAGATTTGGTAAATTCATTACATCTGCAGGAACAAGAATTTCCGTATTTTCTTTAGCGACATGCAGGAAGTTTTGGATGAAAGCCTTTGTAATTTGTAGTTTGATCGCAGAAGCTCCGCCTTGGTCAGAGATGGCACCGGCAATGGCTTCAATCCCTTTGGCAGTTGCCACGGCAAGGGCTTCAATTTCTGTAGCTTTTCCTTCCGCAGAGTTAATTCTTCTTTGTTTTTCCCCTTCCGATTTGTTTACAGCCTCTTCTTTAAATCCAAGGGAACGGTTGATTCTAGAATCCCTTTCTCCTTCGGAGAGAAGCACCTGCGAACGTTTGGCGATCTGCGCTTTTTTCTCTTTTTCCATGGCGTCAAGAACAGACTTCGGTGGAACAATATTGAGAATCTCGTACCGATTTACTTTGATTCCCCAAGGTTCGGATGCTTGGTCAATGGCGGCCACAATGGTAGAATTGATTAAATCTTTTTCCCCAATGGTTTTATCGAGTTCCATTGTTCCGATCACAGAACGCATTGTGGTCTGCGCCAGTTGGATGGCGGCAAATTGAAAGTCCTCGATTCCATAAGAGGCCCGCACAGGATCAATGATTTTTAAATAAATCACTCCATCCACTTTCACCTGCACGTTGTCATGTGTGATACAAATCTGCGGTTGTACATCGATGGATTGTTCTTTGAGAGTGTGGTAATAAGCATCACGGTCAATGAAGGGGATAAGGATATGAAATCCTGCCCGCAAACTACGAGAGTATTTTCCCAGTCGTTCTACAATGAGAACATCTTGTGCGGGGATGATCCGAATGCAGCGAAAGATATTATAAATTAAGTAAATGGCAACAATGGCCCAAAATGCTAAGTATACAAATTCCATACTATTCTCCTACCTGAGGGATTTTTGTTGTGATTTTGGAAAGGCCTTCAAAAACACCGCCGATGTTTGCTAGAGCTTCGGGTACCACTGTGGTTTTGGAGATTTTAAAAATTTGGCCAAGAGCATCCATATATTCTTGAGTGATTTGTAAACTCACCGCTTCTTTCCCGCCTTTTTTGCTAATGGCTTCCGAGATGAGTTGCAAACCTTTGGCCGTGGCATTGGAAATCACAGTGATCTCTAAAGCTCGCCCTTCTGCTTCGTTGACCAATCGAATTTTTTCCCCTTCGGAAATGTTGATCGATTCTTGTCTTTCTCCAATTGAGTGGTTCACTCGAGATTCCTTTTCTCCTTGGGAGATGGTTATCTCTGCGCGCCTTTCCCTTTCGGATTTCATTTGGTTTTCCATCTCTAATAAAATTTGTTTAGGAGGAGTGATATTACGGATTTCGTATCTTGTGACTTTGATTCCCCAAGGATCGGTAGCACGGTCAATATTGGAGACCACTCGACCATTGATTTCATCTCTTTCTGAAAGGAGATTATCAAAAATCAATTTTCCAATTTCGGAACGAAGAGTGGTTTGCGCGAGTTGAGTGGTCGCTAACATAAAGTTATCGATTCCGTATGATGCCTTTTCTCCATCCACAACTTTTAAATACAAAACTCCATCCACTTCAACGGATACGTTGTCTTTTGTAATACATACTTGGGGATCGATATCAATGGTTTGTTCTTTTAAATTTTGGCGATATCGAATTTGGTCTACAAATGGGATCATAAAATAAAATCCCGATTTTAAAACCCCATTCAACACACCTAATCTTTCTTTAACATAAACACTTTGTTCTGGAACAATGATGATTGTCTTTTTAATGATATAGACAATGACTAAAAATACAACAATGACGGTTGCGCCCATAGTTTCTCCTCTGTGACGATTGACCATAGGAAGAAGAGGAAAAAGAGAAAAGGGTTTTTTTATTTGTGTTTAAAAAAAATGAAATTCTTTGGTTAAGAATCCACTCGTTCCACAGTAAAGGTAAGATTTTCCCGGGAGAGGATCCGAACAAAGTTTCCTTTAGGGATTTTAGAATCAGTAGAGACCGCATCCCAAAGTGTTCCTTGGAACTTGATTTTTCCCCCATGCCTTTGGACTAAGATATCTGTTTCTACAGGAACAATTTGGTTCAGGAAATCATCCTGGATAAAGGGATCTACCGAAGATTCGGATTTAAAAAAACGTTTTACGGCAGTTCCACCCACGACGATGGAAACAAGACTCGATACCACCCAAACCACTACTTGGGTATAAAATTCGATAGCTACCAAACGAGTCAAAATTCCCGTAAATATGGCCCCAATTCCCAAAAACATCACAAAGGTTCCTGGCAGAAGGAATTCGGAAAATAGTAATGTGATTCCAAGGAAAATCCATACATAGGGTGAGTTTGCAAAAATAAAATCCAAAGGGAACCTCTAAAGAATAGGAACATCGGATTCTAATGTAAGGCAAGAAAAATAATACTTTGAATTCGAAGGAAGGCTAAGAACCTGTCTTGTGTGAAACGAATTTTCCTGATCTTACTGGGAGTTTTTCTCATACTCCAGTTTTTCCCAATTGTTAGAACGAATCCTCCGGTTACTGCTGAGATTCAGACCAGTCCCGAAATCAAAGAAGTCCTGAAACGCAGCTGTTATGACTGCCATTCGAATGAAACAGTTTGGCCCATATACTCTTATCTATTTCCAGCATCCCTACTCATTTCCCACCATGTGGAAGAAGGAAGAGAAGAATTGAATTTTTCCGAATTTGGAATTCTTGCCGAAAGAAAACAAAACAAAAAAATATACGAAATCTGGGAGCAAGTCGAGGAAGGGGAGATGCCTCCGAAAGACTATCTTTTATTGCATCCTAGTGCTAAGTTATCCGAGAAGGACAAAGAGATTTTGAAAGCGTGGGCGGATTTGTATAACAAGGAATCAGAATGAAAGAAAAAAAATTATGGGGTGGCCGATTTGACGCACCACCATCTTCTCTTATGATTCGGATTGGCGAATCCATTAGTTTTGATAAAGAACTTTATACCCATGATATTGAAGGTTCCATTTCGCATTCGCGAATGTTAAAACGAATTGGAATTTTATCAGAATCAGAGCAAAGAAAAATCGAAACCGGACTCATTCAGATCAAAAAGGAAATTGATTCCGGAAAATTTGAATTTAAGATCGAAAACGAAGACATCCATATGTCTATTGAATCTCGCCTAACGGAACTTCTTGGAGATTTAGGAAAAAAACTCCACACGGGACGCAGTCGCAACGACCAAGTTTCCCAAGACGTGCGTTTGTACATCAAATCAGAAGTAGAAGCCATTTTGGTTTTACTTCTAGATTTACTTTCCGCTTGGATTGGAAAGGCAGAGGCCCATACCAAAACTATCATTCCTGGATACACTCACCTCCAGATTGCCCAACCCATAAGAGCCTCTCATTATTTTTTATCCCATTTTTGGGCCAATGTCCGTGACTTTGAAGACTTTCTTGATGCGTATGAAAGAGCCGATGAGCTAGTGTTAGGTTCCGGTGCTCTTGCTGGTGTCAACTATGCAACGGACCGGGAATTTTTGAAAAAGGATTTGTCACTATCTCGAATTTCTGAAAACTCCATTGATGCGGTAAGCCAAAGAGACCATATCTTTAAATTCCTTTTTGCGGCCTCTCAGTTTATGATCCATGTATCACGTTTTTGTGAAGAGATTATTCTTTACACATCCCAAGAATTCAGTTATTTCAAACTCCCTGACCATCTCACTACCGGATCTTCGATTATGCCTCAAAAGAAAAATCCTGATGTGGCAGAACTCATTCGCGGAAAATCCGGCCGGGTGATTGGAAGTTTGACTCATCTACTCGTGATGGTGAAAGGAACTCCACTTTCTTATAACAGAGATTTCCAGGAAGACAAACTCCCGTTATTTGACACAGTCAGACAAATCAAGTTAAGTATCGAAGGGGTTCGGGACATGGTGCTTGGAATCCAGGTATTTCCTGAAAATGCTCTCCGTAGTTTGCGTTTGGGATTTTCGACAGCAACCGATCTTGCAGATTGGCTTGTCAGTGCGAAAGGTATCCCTTTCCGTTCGGCCCATGAGATTGTCGGGGAACTGGTAAAACATTGTTCGTCAAAAGGATATGATCTGTTTAATATTCCAAGTGGAGAAAGGGGACAAATTCATGCCGTCCTCACTGATCCTGGGTATGAAGCCGCCATTTCTCTCGAAACCTCTTGTGACAAAAAAGATGTGATGGGAGGAACTTCGTTTCCTCGTCAAAAAGAACAGATCAAACGAGCCAAGGCGAAGGTAAACGAATTGACCAAAAAGTTAAAATCAATAGAATCCAAAGGTAAAAAATAAATATGAAAATAAATGTTTTAAATAAATTTTCCTTCTTCGCATTACTCTTTTTAGTTGCAACGCAAACCATATTCTGCAGTGACCAAAGATTCAAAAAAATTACTTACGAACCCGTTTCTTATTCTCCGTCCAAGGTGATAGTCAAACGTGCTGATCAAACCGCCGTCAAACTTCCAGAGAAACCAGCGATCTATGCAGTGTTTACCACGACGGCAGGAGATTTGGTATTGGAACTTTATGATGATGCCGCACCAAAAACCGTGCAGAACTTTATCGATTTGGCACAAGGGGAAAAGGAATTTCGAACCGACAAAGGTTCCGAAAGACGACCGTTTTACGATGGCCTCAAATTCCACCGAGTCATCGAAAACTTTATGGCACAGGGAGGATGTCCAAGAGGAGACGGAACGGGCGGACCTGGATACCAAACAGAAGATGAAATCAATGCAAAAGCTTTAGGATTAGACAAAATCAAAATCAAAGATGCCCCGCAATACCAAGCCCAATTACAAAGGGCTGTTCTTGCAGAATTCAAAATCCAGTCCCGTGCGGAATTTGAAGAAAAACGTACTGAAGTGGAAAAGGCCTACCAAGAAGCAATGGAATTGCCTGCTTTAGAAGTTCTCCACCGAGTGGGTTATCGTTACAATGAAGCGCTTCCTAGTAAAAAAGCAGTCCGCGGATCTTTAGCTATGGCCAATGCAGGTCCTAATACCAATGGGTCGCAGTTTTTTATCAACCAGGTTGACACTCCTCATTTAGATGGTCTCCATACAGTCTTTGGATTTTTGGTTTCTGGGTATGATGTACTTGACCGAATCATAGAAAAAGGGAACCTTCAAACGACAATCCGAAAGGTTGTCATTATAGACAAACGACAATGAACTACTTAGAAGGCATCGAAGTCATCCAAAAATACACATCGGGCTCGTCCGTAGAACCGGTGTTAAAATTCATTATGACTATACCCCATAATGAAGAAGCCTTCGCGAATGCCTTGGATGAGGTAGGGGGGATCAATCGTTATCCTGATACCTTTGTGGGACTTCTTAGTTTTATTAGTTTCATCCTCGGCCAAAAAACTAAAATGGGCCAACTTTATGAAACGGCTCTAGAAAAGTATGAATCGCTAAATCAAGTCACTGCCAAAAGACGACCTACAGAAGAAGAATCAAAAATCAAACGAACGTTAACTGACTTTATTTTGAAAATCGAAAAGGTGTTTGAAATCCAGGATCTCACCGACGAGAGTTTGGTGAAGGAATTGAACCGGTTTGTCTCCGAAGCCAATCTTTATGGGGTCACGGATAACGAGATCAAAAACCTAAAAGTTTCTTCAAAAACGGTAGCCCTTGTGGAACCCCATTTGGACAAACAAAGGGAAAACTACTACCAATACAAAAAACTAGGCGCTGTGATGACTAGGCTCATTCGCATCGCCGATTACATCCTGGCGGAAGCCAAAATGGGTGCCAGTTAAACGCTTTATGTCCTAAAAATTCTTTCGGAAATCGCAAGTCCTGCCGAAATCTTTAAGTGTATGCGGTTTCTGCGAACATGTATCGTTTTAGGAATTCTCTTAGTCAGTTCTCTTGGGGCCTTTCCTGATCGGGATGCCCGTGGGGAAAGGATTGATAATTTTGTCTCTCTCCAGTCAAAAATCAGCCTCTCTTTGACAAAACGAAGTTACCAGTCGGGAGAAAGAGTCCCCTTGACGTTTACCATCACCAATACCGGGAAAGAAGTGGTGCGTATCTTTCCTTCCTTTGACTTTCGTTATTCCTTCCAAATCATTGTAAAAGATGAAAATGACCGCATCCTCACTCCCATCGAAGATCCGGAATTTCCAGATCCTATCCTCAAACGAAGAACCACGATTGTGAATTTAGTGGGGGATGAGAACAAAGAAGTGAGTCTCCACCGCAATGAGTCCTTTTCTAAAACCATCTATTTGGATGAACATTATAGCTTTTTACCGGACCAAAAGTTCTATGTGACCGGATATTTTTA
The DNA here is from genome assembly GCF_016918735.1 of Leptospira abararensis. GTDB lineage: Bacteria > Spirochaetota > Leptospiria > Leptospirales > Leptospiraceae > Leptospira_A > Leptospira_A abararensis. The sequence goes on along the minus strand of NZ_JAFFPR010000007.1, from coordinate 86,537 downwards.
CCCTAATTATACGGAAGATAAATCAGCCTTCCTTCGTTCCCAGAATACAGTCGGATTTATATTTCAGAATCCCAAGGCCGAGAGAAAGGAAACAATCACTCGCCAAATCACAGAAAACGGTGGGCTCTCTCCCGAAGAGACCATCTTCCTTTTCCTTGGTGCTGAGATGAAAAAACACTGGGAATACCATTTTAAGTGGATCGATTTTTCGGAATATATTCTAGCTTATGATCGTTACAGTAGCGCCTATACCGAGGCTGGTTTGGGTGAGCGGGAAACCATCATCGAAGATTTTAAAGAGTATTTGACGGAGACACCCTCCGGAGTATTAAAATACTTTAAGGTCATGAATGTAGACTATCCCTCCAAACGGGATGCTCGAGTTCAGGTCTATGTAGAAAGAATGATGGGTCGGTTCAAAACAAGGTACGAATATATATACACCTTGCGACAAGAAGAAGGAAGCCGAGTTGGATTTTGGCAGATTAAAAACTTACTCGTAAAGGTAAAAAAATGACAGAAATTCTTTCCCAAGACGAAATTGATGCCCTGTTAAACGCCATCTCCTCTGGGGAAGTCTCAGAGGATGAATATTCATCGGTTGGGGAACAAAAAAAAGTCAAAATTTACGATTTCAAACGTCCGGATAAATTTTCAAAAGACCAGATTCGTACTTTGCAGATGATGCACGAGACCTTTGCCCGTTTGGCAACCACGGGGCTATCAGCACAGCTTCGCGCCCTTGTAGTGGTGCACGTGGCGTCGGTGGATCAGTTGACCTATGAAGAATTCATTCGTTCCATTCCCAATCCCACAACCCTTGCCGTGATCAATATGGATCCCCTTCGCGGATCTGCCATTTTAGAAATTGACCCTTCTATTTCCTTTACCATCATCGATCGTTTGTTTGGTGGTAAGGGTGAATCTTCCAAGGTAAACCGAGAACTTTCCGATATCGAGTTATCGGTAATGGAAGGTATCATTGTAAGAATTCTTGGAAACTTACGAGAGTCTTGGTCGACGGTGATTGACTTACGTCCGAGGCTAGGAAACATCGAAACAAACCCACAATTCGCGCAAGTCGTTCCTCCGAATGACATGGTGGTATTAATTACCTTAGAAACCAAAGTGGGTGAAGTGGAAGGGATGACGAATCTTTGTATTCCCTATATCACCATTGAACCAATCATTAATAAACTGTCTGCTCAGTACTGGTATTCCTCGATTCGTAAAGGGGAAGTGGATGAAAACCGCGCTGTTATCCAAGAGCGACTCGACCAGGTCAAAATCCCTTTGATTTCTGAAGTGGGAAGTGTGGACATCTCACTCAATGATCTCATGAACCTACATGTAGGCGATGTGATCAAATTGGAAAACACTCCGATTAAAACCGACCTAATGGTAAAGGTGGGGGATCGCAGTAAGTTTAAAGCCACACCGGGAAGAGTGGGAAACCGTCTTGCCATCCAAATTGGAGACAGCATCGAAGACATTCCAGACGAACTCCTTGGCTCCACACGTTCGGAACAAGAATATTAAATAGATTCGCTAAACAGAGTTTATGCGAAAATCGGAAACTTTCAAAGTAATTTCTTCCAAGATAGGTACAAATGTTTATGAAAATCCTATTTTCTTTAAGACATGTTATGTAAGTTTGGTTTCGATAAATTTGATAATTTGGTAATGTTTCGATTTTTCCATTCTTCCTTTATGAAAATTCGCAAAACAAATATTTTTTCTTTGGGTCAATTGACTTGTCTCTTCTATCGAATTGGAATTCTGGTATTCTTCCTCTTTAGTATGACGATTGATGCTAAACCTAAAAAAACTTTAAATCTATCTGAAAGGAAATCTTCGAAAGTTCGCCAAACCATAGTTTTGTCGATTGATGGATTCCCGGCTTACTACATTTCGGATCCCCAATACCATCCATACTTTCCCCATCTGATAACAATCTTTCAAAAGTATGGGGTTTCTGAAATTACAACGGTCAATCCTTCGGTAACCTATCCGGCACATACCTCGATGGTGACGGGTGTTGACCCGGCAGAACATGGAATCTATAACAATACGCTTTCCGATCCTTTTGAAAAGAATGATGGGGGATGGATGTGGTATGCAGAAGACATCTTAGTTCCTAGTCTTTGGGATTTGGCAAAAGAGAATCACAAAACTACTGCTAATGTGTTTTGGCCTGTCACTGTGGGGGCCGACATAAATTGGAATCTTCCCCAATATTGGAGAAAAAAAAATCCAGAAGATGACAAACTCCTTCGAGTTCTTTCCACAAAAGACTTACATAAAGAAGCAGAACTTGCCGTTGGTTCTCCGTTAAACGATGTGGCAAGAGATGAAATCAAATTAAAGACGGCCACATGGCTCTTTCAAAAGAAAAAACCTGATTTGTTTTTTGTATACACCACGGATTTGGATACAAACCACCACGGTTTTGGACCTGGTTCGGAAAAAGCCTTATTCCGATTGGCGGAACTGGACAAAGCCATTTTTGAATTTTTAAAGTCCGTTGGAGCATTTACACCCAAGGGTCCAGGTCTTGTGATTGTTTCTGATCATGGTTTTTTTTCTGCCGATTTTGTTTGTGCCCCGAATGTGGTTTTAAAACAAAAAGGGTATATCAATGACGAGACAGGAACCTACCAACTTACGTTCAAAAGTTCCGGTGGCACCGCCATCCTTTTGCCGGGAGTCGATACAAAACTAGCGGACGCAGAAATCCAATCCCTTGTTTCAGAAATTCTAGTGGCCTGTCCTGGAGCTGAGTGGATTCCAGCGACGAGCGGCGCATCAGTCGAAGGTTATAGTATAACGACAAAAGACGAAGAGAATCACTATCTGCAAAAAAAAATCCATCCCAATGCTTTGGGACTTTTTCGGACCAAGCAGTCGATGTTTTTTAGTGGAACAAGAAAAGGCGAAGTGTTTTCCAAGTCGCAAACAAAGATTCACGGGCATGGGTATTGGAACTCAAACCCTGAAATGAAAACCATTGGCTTTGTGTATGACCCAACAGGAAAAAAACACCAGTTCCAATCTGTAAAAGATGTATTTGGGATCGTCAAAGAAATGTTAGGGCTTAAAGAGAAAAAATCCAAAGGGCCTCGTGTTTCCACAAAACCCTGATTCAGAATAGAACCGATTCGGATGAAACGGTGCCCTTTATTTTTTTAATAAACTAAGAATGGATTCTCCCACGGCTCTGGCTGACTGCGGATTTTGGCCGGTCACAAGCCTTTCGTCCACTTCTACATGAGTATTCCAAGGTGCTGATTTGGAATACTTCCCACCCGCAGCAATCAATTGGTTTTCTAATAGAAAGGGAACCACTCCTTCTAGTTTCACAATCGCTTCTTCTTCATTGGAAAATCCGTTCACTCGTTTCCCTGCAATGAGTTTCGATCCATTCGATAATTTCACATTCACGAGAGCTGAAGGGCCATGGCAGACTGCTCCCACAATTCCACCGGATTCGTAGATCGTTTTGGTAAGTTCTTGTAACTCTGTATTGTCTGGAAAGTCCCACATGGTCCCATGCCCTCCCGCAAAGTAAATCGCGGAGTAGTCGCTTGGAATTATATCTTTCGGTTTTTTTGTATGGATACGTTTTTCTTTGTAAACAGGATGGTTCCAAAATTCCAGGTTCGTCGGATCTTCCAAATCAAACCCATCGACAGGTGGCTCACCACCTTTCGGACTGATGAAGTCCATCTCAACTCCGGCATCATGGAACACTTTCCAAGGGTGAGAAACCTCTCCCAAATGGTATCCGGTGGAACCCCGATTTCCTTTTTCCCCATGGCTTGTTAGCACAAATAATACTTTTTTCATTTTGTCCTCTCGTTGTTTTGAATCTTTTATCAGGGAACTTTCCTTCTGATCAAATTTTTAGACAAGGGAAATTTATTATTAGAATAATGATGGTGCTGATTGATAGGTATTAGAAAATTTATATCAGAATGAATCCCATCGAACTCTATCAAAGTTTCTATTGTATTTATAGAGAAAGGAATTTAACAAAAGCAGGCAAAATTCTTGGTTTATCACAGCCGGCACTCAGTTTGCATTTGCAGTCTTTGGAGCAGCATCGGAAAGAAATTCTCTTCCTTCGGACATCAAGAGATTTAGTTCCGACAGAGGCTGCAAAACGTTTGTATGTTCAGGTAGCCGGTCCCATCGAAGAATTGGAAAGAATGGAAGGACAAATCCACCCCAAAGAGAAATCTAAATATCTAAGGATTGGTTCTGCCAGAGAATGGTTTCAGGAAAAAATTTTACCTAAATTATCCAAATTTGGAGAGAGTTTTCACGTGAAGTTCGGACATCCCGTCGACCTTCTCGAAGCTTTGTCCAAGAAGGAGATTGATCTTGCAATCGCCAATCAAAAGTTAAACGTTCCGGGGATCAGTTTTGAAGAATTATATGCAGAAAACTTTGTATTTGTAGCTTCTAAAAATTTAAGTTTAGATCTAAATTTTCCCTTTCGGATGGAATCAAAACCAAAGCCAGAACTTCTGAAACAATGGATGGAAGAACAACATTGGTTTGTTTATAGCGAAGACTTTGCCATTGTGAGAAGATTTTGGAAAGTCAACTTTGAATCCCGTCCCAAACTAAAAAAATATTCGGTTCTTCCCAACCTGCATGATATTAAAAGAGCTATGGAAATGGGGCAAGGTGTTTCTGTATTACCTAATTATTTACTCGGTAAAAAGTCATCTTTGTATACAAATGAAAAGGATTGTAAAACTTTTGAAAACCAACTCTACTTAACTTATCGAGTTGGGGAACGATTCTCTTTGGAGGATCATATCCAAAGACTGATTAGTTGGATATAAAGCATATTTAATGTTTTTTCCAGTGGATACATTCCCCTGGGCATTCGTCCATTTCCTTTTGGACTTTTTTTTCGTCTTCATCGGGGATAGCAGCATCGTTGATAGAGTTACCAGAAATATGGGTTTGGGATAAATCATCTTCATCCATCATAAAATACTTTGGCATATTGTCGGCACATTGGTTACAAGAAGTACAATTGTCTTTATCTACATAAGCTTTTCTCATGTCTGGTCCTCTTCTTTGAGTTTATAAAATAAAATAATGGATACGAAGAAAATGGTAACAATGTTGGCAAGAATGATCGGAAAGTCAGATTTCAGAATTCCGTAAACAAACCATAATAAAACACCAACAAAAAACATAATGTACATATTCCGACTGATGTCGCGGGTTTGTTTAGTCATTACGACTCTTAGAACTTGGGGAAGAAAGGAAACTGTAGTTAAAAAAGCGGCAATATAGCCGATTAGGTTTTCCATTTAGACCTTATACTCTCGCTTTACAATTGTTTTCACACCACCACGGACATTATAATCTCCAACCACTTTCACGTAAATTGGGTCTACTGCGGCAACAAAGTCTTCAAGGATTTTGTTTACTACATTTTCATGGAAAATCCCTATATTTCGGTAGGACATCATGTATTCTTTGAGCGATTTCAGCTCTACACAGCGGTCTCTGGGAATGTATTCAATGAAAATAGAGCCGAAATCAGGAAGGCCGGTTTTGGGGCAAACGGCGGTGAATTCCGGAATCGTAAATTCTATATTGTATTCTTTTCCGGCGTAAACATTGGCGAACCATTCAATTTCAGGGGTTTTCCAGGAAGGGATATGGTCTTGTTTGTCCTCATAAGAAGATTCTGATTTTTTTTCCGACATTTGTTTACCCCGACAATTGCAAAATTATTTTGGAATCATCCCATGAAAAGTGATAAAAAAATTGCAGTCGTCGATTTCGGCGGTCAATACGCTCACCTCATCGCTTCCCGAATTCGAAGGCTTGGAGCCTATACGGAAATCCTTTCCAATGAAGAACCATTGTCTGTTTATGAATCCTATGCTGGAATCATTCTATCAGGAGGTCCGAGCAGCGTGTATGAAAAAGGGGCACCGCTCCTACCAGACGGTTTTTTTAAAACATCAGTTCCCATTTTAGGAATCTGTTATGGCCATCAACTGTTGATGAAAGCTCTCGGTGGGGAGGTGGTATCTTCTAACTCTAAAGAATACGGTCCTGCCATTTTAGAAATTCAAAACCCCAATTCTTTACTTTCAAAATCTCTTTCTTCTAAAACCAAAGTTTGGATGAGCCATGGGGACGAAGTAGTTCGAATGCCAGAGGGATTTAAAATTGTTGCTTCCTCAGATAATTGTCGTTATGCGTTTGTTTCAAATGAGTCTAAAAAACAATTTGGAATTCAATTCCATCCAGAAGTCACTCACTCCGACGAAGGTGAAATTTTACTGAAAAACTTTGTATCTCTTTGTGGGGCTGGGTCTAGTTGGAGTATCTCACAGTTTTTAGAAAAACAAATCTCCGAGTTACAAAAGAAAGTACCTGTTGGAAAAAATGTTTTTTTATTAGTTTCTGGCGGTGTGGATTCTTCCGTAGCTTATTTACTTTTAGCGAAAGCCCTGGGAAAAGATCGTGTCAAAGGCCTCCTTGTTGATACAGGCTTTATGCGTAAAAACGAAGTAAAAGACTTAATGGATAACTTACACCATGTAGGCTTTGATCTCACCATTTGGGATGAAAGTGACATCTTTTACCAACACTTACAAAACGAATTTGATCCCGAAAAAAAACGCCGCATTGTCGGAGATCTGTTTTTAGAAGCACAAAGTAAGGCTACCGATTCTCTTGGATTGGATTCCGAACATTGGCTACTCGGGCAGGGAACCATTTATCCTGATACCATTGAATCGGGTGGCACAAAACATTCTCATAAAATCAAAACGCACCACAACCGCGTCCCTCAAATAGAAAAACTCATCCAAGAAGGAAAAATCATCGAGCCAATCGCAGATTTATACAAAGATGAAGTAAGGGAACTCGGAAGGTTACTCGGACTCCCAGAACGTTGGATCGAAAGACATCCTTTTCCTGGGCCGGGACTTGTTGTACGTATGATTGCGAGTCCTGAAACTCATCCCCCGGAACTCGATTTTTCTGATTTGGGTTTTAGTGCAAAAAAAGCTGAAGTAAAAATTTTACCGATTCTTTCTGTAGGAGTGCAAGGTGACCAAAGGAGCTATGCTCACTGCGCCGTTTTGAATGATTTTACGACTCATTGGGATGAGTTAGACGAATGCGCCGTTGGTATCACAAATTTCAAAAAACAAATCAATCGGGTGGTATTTGCCCCAGGGATTGACCATTTTTCAAGTTCTTTCCATTATACCAAACTGAGTTTGGACAAAGAACATTCTGATGTTTTACGTGAGGCCGATGCGATCGTGAATCGAATCCTTTATGAAGAAGACATTCACAATCATATTTGGCAAATGCCAGTGGTTTTAGTTCCTGTCGGGCTGCGGGAAAAAACTTATGGGGTGGTGCTTCGGCCAGTGGAATCCACAGAGGCAATGACTGCCAATTTTTACCAAATGGACCGAAAGATTTTAGATCGGATCACCAAAGAATTGTTAGCTCTTCCGTTGATTTCTTTGGTTTTGTATGACCTCACTCACAAACCACCGGGAACGATAGAATGGGAGTAGCATGGGTTAGGCACTTTTTAGAAAAGTATTACGGAAGCAGAAACCAAAGGAGTGCCATCCCGCCAATTGCGAGTTCCGGAAGGCGTCTAGAAAAGAAACCTTGATTTTCCGGGTTTTCTTTTGGTTCATCTGATTTTGCAACCTCCGTTTTTGTTTCTTCTTTAGAAGCTTCCCAAACTACAGGAAGAGAAACTACTTCCACTGCATTCTTTTTAAACGCTTGTTTGGTGCCATCCTTAGATTCTACTAAAACATAATTGGCAGTAGGGGAGGATGTTTTTACGTTTTCCAAAACCTCTTTTGTTGCTTTCACAGTTACTGTGTCCGCATAAGAAACTTGAGATACAATCGATAGAATGGATAAGGATAGGATGGTCTTTACGTTCATATTTACAGCGCATCCTCTGGGAAAGGTTACGCAATTTGATTTTTCTCTGAAATGTTACAATCTCATGAAAAGTGAAAACAGTTTCCATTTGACACCAGACCTTCCTATTTTAGCCTATCCAAAGTCACGATTGGCGTCGTGGCCAAGTGGTAAGGCATGGCTCTGCAAAAGCTTGACCGCCGGTTCGAATCCGGCCGACGCCTAATCACGGTACATTCGCCTGGATGGTGGAATTGGTAGACACACAGGACTTAAAATCCTGTGGGAGTAATCCCGTGCGGGTTCGATTCCCGCTCCAGGTAAGAATCGAACGATTGCGAGTCAAAAAAAACGTAGCGACCCGTAGGGAGCGTATACGTTTTTTCCGAAGGCAGGATGCCTGAGGTGACGAGCAAGACGGGCTGAGAACGAAAGGCCAGGATGGCCGAAGTTCGAAGCGATTCCCGCGGACCTTCAAAATCACACAGAACTAAAATCAACATCTCTTAAAAACGTAGCAACCCCGCGTAGGCTTTATAAAAGCCGGAGGCGAAGTTGGCCTAAAGGGCCAAGGGTGGATGGAGCGTACATGTTTTTTCCGAAGGCAGGATGCCTGAGGTGACGAGCAAGACGGGCTGAGAACGAAAGGCCAGGATGGCCGAAGTTCGAAGCGATTCCCGCGGACCTTCAAAATCACACAGAACTAAAATCAACATCTCTTAAAAACGTAGCGACCCCGCGTAGGCTTTATAAAAGCCGGAGGCGAAGTTGGCCTAAAGGGTCAAGGGTGGATGGAGCGTAAATGTTTTTTCCGAAGGCAGGGGTCCTTTCGGTGACGAGCAAGACGGGCTTTAGATCGATAGGCCAGGAAGGCCGAAGCGATCCGACTCAATTACAATTTCCAGAAATTGCAATCATGGGAAGAAATGGTCTTTCTCCCTTCCAAAAATATCTAAATCCAAAATCGATGAATTCTATTTCGGCATTTATATGATCCTTGGGATTCACTTGAACTAGTAATAACTTTGTTGGATTTAAGAAAATTTCCGTTTTCACAATTCGTTCCGCTTGTACTCGGTAATCTTTGTCTTGGTCAAAACTTTCTCGTTTGCGGGTTTCCAAAACTAGTGCGGTGGGGAGCTCACCGAACGGAATTTCTTTCCAATCAATTTGTAACTGAATGGGTGCGACTCGGACTTGGGCTTTGCTATCAAAATTGACATCGTGGTCCAAACAACCTGAGAGTTTGAAATACATTTCCTTAGTTCCAAGTGGCAGTGCGACTGGCGTTTCTGCATTGATAGAGGACTGTGCGATTTTGTCTGGGAAATTGTTTTCTGTGCGAGCTCTGTGTAGGAAAAGTTCTTTTACAGGAGTTCTTGATAGGTAAAGAGCTCCCAAACAAGAAACGGTAATCCAAAAAAGAATCAGACCATAAACTTTGTTTTTATTTTCATAACCATATGCATTGCCATTGGACTTTCTTTTTAGATGAGAGAGGGGCAATAGGCATAACATTCCGAGCAAAGGCAGGAGAACTTCATCATCTAACAAAAAACATTGAAAGCTTCCAGCAAAAGAAATAGCAAAAAAACCCAAAAAGAAAAAACTCTGTTTTCTTACTTGAAGGATACTTTTTGTTTTTAAAAATAAAAAACTAAGATAACTGAATCCACCAATGATTCCACCCAGTAGCCAAAAATGTAAAAAGTCAAAATGTGCATGTGATTTAGGGGTGATCGATAAATCATAATACAATTCTGGAAAGTCCCGTACTAAAGAAACAGCCTTTGCCACAAATTCCGAAGGATAATTGCCTGATCCTATCCCTAAAAGAAAGGAATCCTTTAGAATTGCAAAATTCATTTTGTGAATCCATACCCTCTGGTTCTCTAACGAACGTTTAGCGAATAAATCATCGATGGCTCTTTGGAATAACCAATTATTTTGGTAGAAAAAATAGGAAATGATAATGAGTAGGAAAAGGGCCAATCCTAAACCTGGAAGGTATTTCTTTAGGGAGAACCTTTTGTGGAGGGACAAAAGAACCATTCCAAATAACAGTCCAAACCAAATCGATCGGCTTTGGTTGAGGAAAAGTAAAACAAGTCCCAAAAGAGAAAGTCCCAAAAGGAGACTTAAGGAAATCCTAAATTTGGATTTTTTTCTATTGATTTGAAAAGTCCTTAGAGTTCTAACAAAGAGTGAAGGCAAATAAAGGGAAAGTAACCCACCATAAGTTAAGTGGGTACTTTGGAATCCGATGGGTAAATACAAAGGAAGTTTTCCCATAAGGTTTGCTAATTGGTGGGGAAGGCGTCTACCTTCTAAATACTGAAATCCATCCATAACAAACGGGGCCAATCGGTAGGGGGAAAGGAGGGAAAGAAGGCCGGACAAAATAAGAAAGATCGCTCCTATTTCCACCGCTCGTTTTAACCTTTTTTTCTGAGTCCAGTTCAGGCGAGAATGCTGCAGTAGTAAAAAAGCCATCCAAACATCACCAAATTCGGATTTCAATAGAGTTCGTTTCCAGTCAGTAACTTCATACTGCAAAACAGGGGTGATTAAGAAACTTAAATAGAGAAGGATCCAAAATAGGAAACTAGGCTCCCATTGAGGAATTTTTTTTTGGCAGGCAGAATCTAAAAATAAAAAGAAAAGCGAAGCACCGGCAAAAATTTGGCAAAGGCTAATGGAAAATGGTGAAAGAACAAAGAAAAGGTATAGAAAAACAACGGAAATCTTATGAAATGTTTCTTTCCCAATCATATTTGTTTCTTAGAATAGGTTTTAACTCCTATGGAAGGCAAGAGAAAAAGAAAATTGTCGGTGGCCATCATTACCTTCAATGAAGAAAAAAATATCGGGGATTGTGTCCGGTCCATCGAATCCGTAGCAGACGAAATCATTGTTTTAGATTCTCTGAGTACAGATCGTACAAAAGAAATAGCGACCTCCTTTTCCAAAGTAAAGTTTTATGAATCTCCATTTCCAGGTCACGTAGAACAAAAGAACAAGGCGATTGGTTTTTGTTCGAATGATTGGATTCTTTCTCTTGATGCTGATGAACGTGCAGATAAAACCCTGGTTCATTCGATTGAAGCTTTTTTAGAATCAGAAATGATCACTGCCGATGGATATAAAATTGCAAGACTAACTTATCATTTGGGTCGGTGGATTCGTCACAGTGGATGGTATCCCCTCTGCAGATTTCGGTTGTTTCAAAAAAATGCTGCTACTTGGGTGGGAGAAAATCCTCACGATTACATCGAGTTAAAACCAGGTTCTATTGGAAAAGTGATGAAAGGAGATATCCTTCATTATAGTTTCACTGATTTTAGCCACCAAATTACGACTATTAACCAGTTCTCCAGTATTGTCGCATATACTCGTTATGCGAAAGGTGAACGTTTTTCCTTAACCAAAACAATATTCAAACCCCTGGGTAAGTTTTTAGAAATCTATCTTTTTAAATTTGGGTTTTTGGATGGAATCCCTGGGCTTTGGATTGCGATTGCCTCTGCATTTTCTACCTTCCTTAAATATGCAAAACTTTATGAACTGGATCGCAGACAGATCGAACGTCCTTCCAATGTAAGAAAAGAGTATGGCAAAAACGAATAAAAAATCCAGAAAAAGTTGGTTTCGACGTATCTTATTTTTTTTTGGAGCCAACGGGAAGCCCAAAGAGGAAGATTTGGGAAAATCAAAAAAAGAACCCAAATCCTTTTCCATAGAATGGGCTTTTGCGATCGAGAATTGGAAAAAGAAACTTCGAACTAAACAAGTGGATTCGGGAGTGGTTCTAGAAACTCCTAAGTTTCGCTTAACAAAAACAAACGATAAACTCTTTCGGGTCGAAGGAGAAAACTACTCCATTATTTTAGTTACAGGTAACCACTTGTATAAAAACAAAGATGGTAAATGGTCTGGAGTCCTATTTGTGGATGAAGGAGATTTAAACAAAAATCTGACCAAAGACCTTTCGGGTGTTGACGGACTACTCACTTCTCTTTCTATTCCGAAAACAGATTTGTTTTTAGAAGCGGATAGTCCCAAAGAGGATTGGCGAATCGTTCTCTCATGGGAAAGATTTTGGAAAGAACAATTAGTTTTACAAATGAAACCTAATTCCATGGCTCTAGTGATGCTTGCGATTGGGGAGGAATGTCGAATGTTTTTTGAATCGGTAGCGACAGAAAGACAAATTCGTTTGGTAAGGGATGAACTCTTTTATTTGAATTTGGGGACAACAGACCAAAACAATCCCTATTCCAAAGCCAAAAATTTTTTCGGGTTCGGTTCCGCTCTTACTGAATTCGGAAATAAAATCAATCTCATAAAAGAAAGACGGGAAAGGGAAGAAATCCATGGATCATAAATCGCTCATTCAAAAACAAATCGAAGATTCTATTGCTGTAAAACAACAGTTATTTCCTGCTCTTTTGCCTTCCATTGAATCTGCAGGAAGACTACTTGTAGATTCCTTAAAACAAAATGGGTTATTATACTTTTGTGGTAACGGTGGATCCAGTTGTGATGCTTCTCATATTGCGGCAGAACTTGTAGTTCGTTATAAGTCTGGAAATGAAAGAAAGGCCATTCCTGCTCTTGCTCTTAATAGTGACCAGGCAGTTCTTACCGCTTGTTCCAATGATTATGGTTATGAATATGTATTTCAGAGGCAAGTCCAAGCATTTGGAAAACCAACAGATGTTTTTGTTGGCCTTACTACTTCCGGCAATTCGCAAAACATCGTTTTGGCGGTAGAAGAAGCTCGGAAAATTGGTATGAAGGTGGTGCTTTTTTTAGGTGGTGATGGTGGAAAATTAAAAGGTAAAGCAGACGTAGAAATCATCGTTCCTTCTAAAGTGACCGCAAGGATCCAGGAATGCCATATTCTCATTGGTCATATCCTTTGTAGCATTATAGAGAAGGATTTATTTGGCCTCGATTGATTTAAATGTTGTCCAAATCAAAGATGCCACCATTGAAACTAAAGGTGGGCAAAAGATTTGGAAGGGTATCTCTTTAGAAATTAAAAAAGGGATTGTTCACGGTATTATCGGTGAATCTGGATCCGGAAAATCTACCTTGGGATTTTCTTTGTTTGGAATGGTTCCCAAAGATTGTAATTTATCTTATACTACGTTCACTGTCCTCGGGGAAGATGTTCTTTCAAAACGTTTAAATCCGAAGTTATTTATGGTCCCACAAAATCCTAATGCAGCTTTTCATCCTTTCCGAACGATAGAAGCACAAACCAAAGATTTTTTTACATTATCAGAACTTGGGAAAGTATCTTACGAGTCTTTGTTTTTGATTTGGGACCAGTTGTCCATTCCCAGGACCCATTGGAAGGAATATGCAAGGACATTGTCGGGTGGCGAGAAACAAAGAATCCTTCTTTCTTTGGCTTTTTTACGAGCCCCTGAAATTTTGGTCCTGGATGAACCCACTACAGGACTCGATGCCTTTTCTGAAAAAATTGTCTTGGAAACCGTCCAAAACCTTGCAAAAATGGGGATGTCAGTTGTTTTTATTACACATGAGCTTCGGATCGTCGAAAGTCTGGCCTCTTTAGTTACGATAATGAAAGAAGGGGAAGTCGTAGAAACCATTCCGGTTCTAAACCACAACCTGGAGCCAAAAACAAAATATGGAAAACAACTTAAGGAAGCTTCTCTTCTCTTTCAATAAAGGAACTTTCCTCTTCCTTATTTTGCTTCCTATGGTCCTCTCGGCTGACCCAGGATTCCAACTCCGGTCAGTCGACACAAGTTCTTATCCCGAAGTTAAGATTCGATTTCATTCAAACGCAACCATCGATCCCAAAGGGTTTGTACTTTCAGAACAGCTGGATTCGAATGTTAGACTTACCGAATCTTTTCGCTTTGAACAAACGGAAGCAAAAAATCCAGTCCACTTATATATCTCTATTCCTAGTTATACGAATGCTGAAGACAGACGATGGATCATCCAATTGGCAAACCAATTGGTGAAGATTTCAGAACAAACTGGAGGGAGTTCTAAATTACAAATCCAGTCAGATGACAAAAAACATTCCTTTGAAAGAATTCGTTCCCAAACACTCGACATATCCTTTCCTTTCCCGAAAGAACCAGCACCAACCTATCCCATTCGGAATTGGGAAAATTTCCTAGAGGGAATTCCTAAAAACCAATCCACAGAAGATCATATCCTTGTTTTTGTAAGTTTTGCTCCTGAATGGCAGGATCGTTTTGAAATTCCGGAACTGGCAAAACGAATCCGCGAGAAAAACCTGCAATTGGTGGTACTAGCACCGAGCTCCTTAGAAGCTACTAAACTTGCAAGTTATGCGAATGGTAGGCATTATAATATTTCCAAATCTGATAGTTATGGTGATTTGTTTTCTTATTTGCGCACCCTAGGTCTTCCCGATTTTGAATTAATTTATTTTTCGCCTTGGAAACTATCCCGGTGGAAAACGAATCTTATTTCGGGAAGTTTGATTTCCATAGACCAGGGCATTCGATTTGAATTCAGATACGAACTATCTTTTTTTCGATCCTTATATTTACAATTTTCAGATCCCTTATTCTTTTTTCCTGTCAGTTTGTTTCTTATCTTTCTATGTTTAGCAGCTTTGTATTATTTACGTGGGTATGAAGAAACCAGTCAAAATTTAACTTCCCTAGCGAATAGTGAACCTGAATTTTCGGAACGCAAAGAAGAACTCCAAGTGTATGACCGAATGTACGGGGAAACAATGGAAAGGGCTGCTCGAGATCGCGAGATAGCCCTTGCCATCGCCGAAAAAGTAACACTTCCTGGAACTTCCTATTCATACGCGGTCTTAATGCGGAGAGATGGAAATCACAATTCGGACCAGTTCCAACTACAGTTTGATGAAGTAACTATCGGTAGTTGGGAATCAAACCATCTTGTCCTGGATGATCCCACTGTGGCAGGCCTGCATGCGAAGATAAAAAATAGAAAGGGGAAGTATATATTGTTTGATTGTGTTTCAAAATCAGGTGTATACTTAAATGGCAAAAAATTACTTCGCCCCAAGGTTCTCCATAATTTGGACGAAATTCAAATTGGAAAAACAATTCTGTCGTTTCGAGGAAGGTAGTGTTATGGTTCGGAAAATACAAATAACTTTCGGTATTTTTTTAGCCCTTATATTTTTATTTTCCGTTCATTGTTCTGGAGAAACTTCTAAGAATGATGCAACTACTTCCCTTTTACTCGCCAAAGAATCGGGTGCTGACGGTTGTACGGTAGCAGGACTCGGAACTCAAATTAAAGCTGGTTACACCGGAATCACAACTACCTCCAAATCAGTTTCTTTTTCTTTAGCTGGTGATACTTATTATGCGGTCATGCAAATTGCCGGAGCGCAAATTGGGACCCGCGTCGTACTCTCTCGTTATGCGAAAGTTTCCCTTTATGTTTCGACCAGTTGTCCTTTAGATCTATCTTCTGCTGTATTGGCAAAAGATGGCACGGAATATTCCAAAGTAGATTCTCCTGCAACGGTGATCACTTTTTCCAAAGCCGGAAGTTATCTGATCTACCTCTACCAAAAGGAAAGCGCGGTAGTAAACCCCCTTACGGTTCTGACAGATGGAACACCTGTACAAACTGTATCCGATTCGGATCTTTCTGACCTTCTGAATGGCGGGTCAACGAAGACCTTTAAATTTGCCTGTGAACTCGGTTCTGGGGTCTGTCAAAATTATTATGGTTACCTAACGAGTTGCCTATCAGGAACCAAACAAACCTCTAAGTGCACAGAGACCAGCGTTGTAGGTTCCTGCAAAGTGACTCAGGCCAGTGTTGGTTATATCATCAGTGTATACACAGCACCTATGACAGGGGGTGCCGGAACTGCTGCTGTGCATTGTTCAGGAATCTCCGGAACCTATGTGGACGGTTCCACTGTGCAAACTCCTTAGAACTGCTCTATTTTTTCAAATTCCCTGGACATACCACCCCATGTCCGAGTTATGACTGGAAGTGGGGGAGTCTAGTTATGAAAACCATGTTTGAGAAGATTTGGAATGACCATTTGGTCCACGAGGATGATGGGACCTGCCTCATCTATATTGACAGACACCTTGTCCATGAGGTAACAAGCCCGCAGGCCTTTGAAAGCTTAAAATTAACCAATAGAAAAGTGCGTCGACCGGATGCTACATTTGCTACTATGGACCACAACGTTTCTACAAGGACTCGTGATTGGAAATCTGTGGATCCCATCTCTGTCCTTCAAATGCAAACGCTAATGGACAATTGTAAAGAAAACGGAATTACATTATTTGATATCAATCATCCGGACAATGGAATTGTTCACGTGGTGGCACCAGAACTTGGACTCACACATCCTGGTATGACAATCGTTTGTGGTGATTCCCATACGGCCACTCATGGTGCTTTTGGTGCCCTTGCTTTTGGAATCGGAACTTCGGAAGTAGAACATGTCCTTGCCACACAAACCCTTGTCCAAAAGAAACCAAAAACTTTAGAAATCCGAGTGGATGGAAAACTATCGCCACTGGTTTCCGCAAAAGACATCGTCCTTGCGATCATTGGAAAAATTGGAACTGATGGGGCGACAGGTTTTGTAATTGAGTTCACAGGGGAGGCAATTCGTTCTCTCAGTATGGAAGGTCGTATGACCATTTGTAATATGGCCATTGAAGCGGGAGCTCGTGCTGGTCTGATTTCACCAGATGACACAACAATCAATTATATCAAAGGAAGAGACTTTGCTCCGAAAGGAGAAGCTTTTGAAGTAGCGGCTGCTAAGTGGAAAGCGTATGCAACAGATGCCGGTGCTACCTTTGATAAAACAGTGACTCTCAATGCAAATGAAATAGCTCCCATGGTTTCTTGGGGAACTTCTCCTGGCCAAGTGATTCCTGTAACGCAAACAGTACCAAGCCCATCTGATTTTGCTGATCCGATTCAGAAAAAATCAGCTGAGTCCGCTTTGGCTTATATGGATTTAAAACCAGGCCAAAAACTTTCCGATGTGAAAGTAAATAAAGTATTTATCGGATCATGTACCAACTCCCGCATCGAAGACCTTCGGGTAGTGGCAGACACTGTTAAGGGTAAGAAAGTAAGTAAAGAAGTGGAAGCGATCATTGTTCCAGGTTCTGGCCGTGTGAAACGACAAGCCGAACAAGAAGGACTAGATAAAATCTTTTTGGAAGCTGGTTTCCAATGGAGAAACCCAGGATGCTCTATGTGCCTTGCGATGAACGATGATGTTCTCTCTCCTGGAGATCGCTGTGCTTCGACTTCTAACAGGAACTTTGAAGGAAGACAAGGGAAAGGTGGACGCACTCATTTAGTAGGGCCTGCCATGGCAGCGGCTGTGGCAGTAGAAGGACATTTTGTAGACATTCGGGAGTGGAAATAAGATGAAAGCATTTACGAAATTGAAAGGAATCGCAGCCCTTCTTGATAAGGCAAACGTAGACACGGACCAAATCATTCCGAAACAATTCCTCCGTAAAATTGAAAGGTCTGGGTTTGGTCAACACCTCTTCCATGACTGGCGATTCCTAGATGATGCCGGAAAAAAACCAAATCCTGAATTTGTTCTCAATGCACCGAGATACCAAGGGGCAAATATCCTTGTCACTCGGGACAACTTTGGTTGCGGATCTTCCAGAGAACATGCTCCCTGGGCATTGGAAGACTATGGATTTCGTTCCATTCTTTCTCCTTCTTATGCAGATATTTTTTATAATAACTGTTTTAAAAATGGAATGTTACCCATCGTCCTACCGGAAGCACAGATAGAAGAAATCTTTCAAACCATAGATAAAAAGCCTGGGGCAAACTTGGAAATTGATTTAGAAAACCAAGTGGTGATCACGGAAGAGGGAAAAAAATATCCATTTGAAGTGGATGCATTTCGTAAACATTGTCTTCTTAATGGTTTGGATGACATCGGACTCACTCTCCAAAAAGCCGATTTTATTCAAAAATTTGAAGAAAAGAACCAAAAAGAAGTTCCCTGGTTGTATGCAAAGTCTGTATAATCGATCTATGAAACTGTTTTCTCTGGCGCTCGGATTTTTGTTTTTATCCACAGGACTTTTCGCAGATGAGCTACTCATTCAGGACACCAAACAAGGGTTAGGAAGAGAAGCAATTCGCGGAACTACAGTGGTGGTTCATTACACAGGTAAGTTGACCAATGGTAAGGTATTTGATTCTTCTGTGGATCGTGGAGAACCCTTTAGTTTCCAATTAGGCCAAGGGCAAGTGATCCAAGGATGGGAACGAGGAATTGTGGGAATGAAAGAAGGTGGAAAAAGAAAACTAACCATTCCTCCCCAGTACGGTTATGGTGCCCGTGCGATTGGTCCCATTCCTGCCAACTCAACACTGATCTTTGATGTGGAACTGATAAAAGTAAAATAATGATAGATCCAATTTCCAAAGGCATCGATGACCTTGGCAACAGTCTGTTGCAGGCTTTAAACAATGTACAAGGTATCTTTGGAAAGGAACTTTCCGTTGCCAAACCCATTCACGACAATATCCTTCAATTGATTGGAAATACCCCGCTGATTCGATTGAATCGAATTGGCTCTGAATATACGGGGGTGCAGTTTTATCTGAAGGCCGAATTTTTAAATCCTACAGGTTCTGCTAAAGATCGAACTGCCATTGCTATGTATTTGGATGCGGAAAGGAGAGGAAAACTAAAGAAGGGAATGTCTGTGGTCCTTGTGGGAGCTGGTTCTTCTTCCGTTAGTTTTACTTGGATTGGTAAGGTAAAAGGTTATCCCGTCTTTTGTCTGGTTCCTCTTCAGACGGCTCCAGAAAGAATTCAACTCCTCCGAAGTTATGGGGCCGAAGTCACTGTGACCAATGAATCGGAGTTCGGTAGGCTGACTGAGCTTGCCGAAGAAAAGGCCAAAAAGTTAGGTGGATGGATTCCCGACGAGGCTTCCAATCCTGCAAATCCTAATTTTCATTTCAAAACCACTGGGCCTGAGATTTGGCGAGACCTGCAAGGAAAAGTGGGGGCTGTCATTTCTGCTCCTGGATCAGGTGGGGCCATTACGGGAATTGGTCGTTTTTTAAAGTCCCAAGACCGCAGAGTCAAAGTCATCATTGCGGGAAAACAAAACTCACCTTTTATGGAGTATGGAAAAACGGACAACCCGAAAGAAAGGGAAAGAATCCAACTCCCCGCGGTTTATGATCCCAAACTCATAGACCATTACTTCCATGTCACAAAAGACGAAGCCTTACACTTGCAAGCTGACCTTTATGAAAAAGAAGGAATCTTTGCGGGACTCACAACAGGCACGGTAATCACAGGAGCTCTTCGTTTTTCTGAATCTATCCCCGAGTCAGAAAGAAACGAAAGAAATCCATTTAATATTGTGATTCTTTCCCCAGACAGAGATTAAATTTTTTCGCTAAACAGTTGTTTGAGTTCCTCCATTGAACTTTTCGCTACAGTTTCCCCTAGTTGGATGAACTCGGCACTCCTCCAAAACTCAAACCAATTGGAATTGGGAAGAATTGGATTCAAATAAACATCGGCTTCCTGAGCACTGTACTTTCCAATCCGGTATTGGAGGGAATACAGACTATTCACAATGATATCCAAAACATTCAAATTGAGTAGTTTGTTTGTTTTCATTTCATCTTTGGAGCTCGGCATAGAATTGATGGCGATGATCTTCTGTACACCTTCATGAGTAAGGGCGGATACTGGAAGAGGATTTACAATTCCTCCATCCACATAAGTTTTTCCGTTTTCTTGGGGTTGTGGGACAAAAACACCTGGGATAGAGATACTTGCCATTACGGCATCGAGTACTTTTCCTTCTGAGAGAACGATCTCTTGTCTTGTGGAAATATCGCAGCTAATGAGCCTTAGTTTAATGGGAAGGTCTTCAAAATACAAATCTCCCAAATACTTTTCGAGTAGGGATCTTACATGTTTTCCGTGCAAAAGTCCTTGGCCGGGAAAAGACAAGTCCACAAGTTTGAACATTTTGAAGATACTATCAATTTCCGCGAGCAGAGGTAAGATACCTTTGTATCCGAGTCCGCTGGCCCAAAAAGCACCGATCACAGCTCCGATACTGGTTCCGGCAATCATATCGGGAACAAGGCCTTCTTCTTCCATAACCTTCATGATTCCCACTTGGGCAAGACCGAGAGCAGCACCACCACCTAGAGCCACTCCGATTTGCACTCCCGAAAGTTCTCTTGCTTTCCTTCTGATATGGATTTCCCATTTTCCGTGGTCGATCAAATCCCTGATATTGGTTTCGTGGTAGAGAATTTCATTTTCCTTGGATTCATTGGTAATGGAATCACAAAGATTGATTTTTTTATCGGGGGAAAGATAGTTCTCGATATGATCAGATTCATCAATTAACAGACGTTTGAGTTCTTCCTCTGTGTCGGGAAACACTTCTAAAAAAATAAAGGAATGGCTCGCATAGTGTTTACCCAAAGTTTCTTTGATTCGGTCAGAATCTTTGAATTTATAAGATTTAAGGTAAGGATTTTCCGTTTGTCCATTTTGTGCAAAATGAAGGACAACTGATTTTTTCCCAGACTCTTCTTCGATGGACCGAACTAAATCTTCGGCCAAACGATCCTTGGCAACTGGGTCAGAATGGACAAGGCAAACTACGGAATTGCGAAAGTATTCTCGTCCCCCGAGGAGTTCACTCCTAAGAGATTTGGTGAGCATTTTGGAAAAGGTGATGGAAAGATAAGGAATTTTCTGGATTAATTTTTGGAAGCCTGCTTGAGACAATACAAGAAATCTAGATTCGGTAACAGTAACAGCCGTATGGTTATGTTTTTCACCTGTAAGTAAGGATTGGATTCCGAAGTATTCTCCTTTTTTTAGATATTGAACTTCCTCTTCGCGTTTTCCTTCCCCTTTTTTGGGAAGGAACAATTTGATCCCACCAGATAGAATTAAAAATAAACTGCGGTCGCTATCCCCCGCAGTGAATAATACTTCCTCGCGTTCGGATTCGACAATATGAACCGATTCGGCCACCCAAACTTTTTCTTTTTTGGAGAGACTTCGGAATAGGGGAAGGCTCGAGACAAGGTGAATTTTTCCTTCTAAATCTTTCATGGGGGCCTCTTCCACCAGAGTTTCAAAACCAAAAGAGAGAGAAATTTCGTTTTTTGTTTATTTCTAAAAAATTTCATTGACTACTTTTTTGTTAAGTAGTAATTGTATGTATAGCAAACAGGAGTCTATATGATCACACATTTGAAAATTAAAGATTTTGCACTCTTCGAATCCCTTGAACTTTCCCTTTCGGATGGCTTAACCGTCTTTACTGGCGAATCCGGTGCTGGAAAATCCTTAATTTTCGATGCCTTGGCCTCTCTGTTTGGAGGGCGCTGTTCTACGGCCAATATCCGGCAAGGAAAAGAGAGGTATTCTTTACAGGCAGTCCTATCTCTTACTGGTCAAAATTTGGCCAAAGATTATTTGATGGAACAAGGTTTTCGTTATACGGGAGATGAAATTCTTATTACTAAAGAACTGATGAAAGATGGGAAGGCTAGAGTGAAAATTGGGGAAAGTTTAGCCTCTACCACACATTTAAGAGAACTTGGAAAAACAATGGCTGAGATCCATTGCCAAAACGAACAACTCTTCTTACTCGAAAAATCCAACCAATTGGAATTTTTAGACCGTTACGGCAATTTGGAGTCCTTAAAATACAAATTCAAATTGGCATTACAACAATATCGGCATTGGAAACAAAAGCTTTCCGATTTTGAAGAAACAAGACGTACCATGCTCAAAAGAAAAGAAATCCTCGAATATGAAATTGAAGAGATTGAATCCATTTCTCCCAAAGAAGGAGAAGATGAGACTCTTTCTACAGAAGAATCTCTTTTGGCCAATGGAGAAAAACTAGCAGAGAACTACCGTTTGGTTTTAGAAGAATTGACTGAGAAGGAAAATTCCATTTTAAAAGTGTTTCCGACTCTTATCCATGCCATCCAGAAGGTCTCCATTTTGATCCCGGAAAAAAAGGAAATGTTAGAAGAATGGGAAGAAGTCTATGACAGATTAAAATCTCTCAAATCTGTCATCAGGGAAGAAGAAGAGGAACTCTTCTTTAGTCCGGAGAGATTGGATATGGTACAGTCCAGACTCCAAGAGATTAAAAAGTTAAAGAAAAAGTACAATGTCAGTCTAGCCGAGATCAATCTTCTACTCGAAGAAAAAAAATCCGAACTCGAACGTTGGAATGAACAAGCAGGGGACGAAGATTTTTTACGAATCAAAAAAGACCAATGCCTAACAGAAATGAAAGAACTCGGATTCCAACTATCCAAGTTACGCCGCAATGTAATCTCGCAATTTGAAGAAGATATCCAAAAGGAAATGGCTGATCTGGGCCTAGAGGGCGGAAAACTCCAAGTGGTTCTTCGTTGGGAAGAGAATCCAGAAGGGGAAGTGGAAGAAGGATCCAAATCCTATTTTCTCTCTGAATCTGGCCTTGACCAAATTGAATTCTATTTTAGTGCCAATCCAGGAGAAAAACCTCGTCCCCTTCGTAAGGTGGCTTCCGGTGGAGAATTATCTCGGGTGATGCTTGCCCTTCGAAGTGTTCTCGGAAAACAAGCTCCCTCTCCCCAAATGTTGGTTTTGGATGAGGTGGATACTGGACTCGGGGGTGAAGCGGCAGAAGCAATGGCAACAAAGCTTAAAAAACTAGCACGAAACTCGCAAATTCTGTTGATTACACATACTCAGCAGGTGGCTGCAGCAGGAGATCACCAAATTAAGATCGAAAAACGGCAAGAAAGTGGAAGGACTGTGTCCTTTGCATCGATTCTCGACTTTGAGGAAAGGAAAAGGGAGCTTGCTCGAATGATTGGTGGCAAACAGCTGACCTCTGCGGTGCTAAAAGCAGCCACAGATCTACTCATGAAAAAAGCAGGGTAGCTCTGTAAAAATAGTATTTGGCGAAAAAGGGAAGACTGAAAACTCTATTCGTAATCCTTCAATGGGGTCCCATTCATGTTTTTTCCTTTCGCCAAATCAGATTCAATCATTTCCTCGGTTCCTCCGCAAACCATTCCCATCTTAATCATCTTTGTATCCATCGTTGGTTTTACCATCATCGTGGAACGACTTGTTTATTACTGGAGACTAAAAGCGATCCCACAAGACCATTTCCGTCGTGTTAGAGAACTCGCTCGTGAACAAAAATGGGATGAGGCAAAAGATGTACTCGGTCAAGATGTACAGTCTCCTGCAGCGGTTCTCCTTCGCATGGCATTTGATCTCAAACGTCGGGGAATTCAGTTTTGGGAAGAAGACATCCGCCAAGAAGGATTCAGGCAAATTTATTTGATGGAACGTTACCTAACTGGTCTCGGAACCATTGCAACGATTGGTCCATTACTCGGAGTTCTTGGAACCGTCATCGGGATTGTTCGTTCCTTTGCAGAAGGGGCAGGAACCCAAGGTGCGGAAGTTGGGATTTCAGAGGCATTGATTACCACTGCCATGGGTCTTGCCATCGCCATTCCTGCTTACGTTTTTTATAATCTTTTTTCTCGAATGAAAGAGGAAAGAATTACGGAAATGGAAAACGTAACTGATTTGGTGTTACCACACCTAAACAAATAAACAAACGAAATGAAATTTCGCAAAGCGCAAAAATCATTTAATAACATCGAACTTGCCCCTCTCATCGATGTGATTTCCTTTATCGTGATTTACTTTTTGATGAATGCTACATTGGAAAAAAATACTGCTCTTAAGGTAGAGTTACCCCGTTCTTCAAGCGTAGCTAAAGAAAAACAAAAGGATGAGTTAGTCATCACTGTTGATAAACAAGGAAAAATTTATTTGGATCAAAGTTCGGAGCCAGTTCCGTTAGAAGGCCTTACTGAAAAAATTAATGGGTTTCTCGGCCCTGAAAAAGAAAGAGATCCTAAAAAAAACAAAGTCATTATTCGTGGAGATGGTGGTGCGTCCTACCAAGTTGTGGTTAAGGTAATCGATGCAGTCAATGCTGCGGGTGTTAGTCGCTTTAACTTAGCAATGGTAAAGGGCACAACTAAGTGATTTTTTGAATATTCGAAAAAAAATAAAATTCTTAAGCCTATTTGTTTTATCTCTCCTTTTACTAGTTTCGGCAGAGTGGGTATCCCTTTGGTCGAACCGCTCTGTATATTTAGATAAAGTAATCACCAAAGTTGAATTTAAGGGGAATATCAATACCTCTTCTGATGATATTTTGGATTTAATGGACATGCGTCCAGGAATGCAGCTTTCTCAAGGCCTTTTGAACGCGGATATGCGCGCTCTTTTTGTTTCTGGATTCTTTTACCATATTGATATCCAAGGGGAAGCAGATGGAGATGGCGTAAAAATCCTGGTTGTGGTTAAAGAAAGACCTCGGGTGAAGGACATTGATTTTATTGGGGCCGATGAAGTTTTTCCTTCTGACTTACGAGATAAGATTCCTTTAAAAGAAAATGAAGTTATCACTCCGAAGAAAGTAACTCTTTCGAAAGAAGTGATTTTAAAGAAATATCGGGATGAAGGTTTTTTTCTCGCTTATGTTCGGTTTGAAACAGAGCCAGTAAATCCAGATACGAACACGGTTAAAGTGAAATTCATCATCGATGAAGGCGAAGAAATCCCGGTTAGTAAAATCAATATCTTCGGCAATAGTGAAATCGATACCTATGATATCCAAGGTATTATGGATTTAAAGGAAAGTGGGATTATTGAATCGGGTGTGTTTAAGGAATCTGCGTTTGAGTCTGATAAACAAAAAATTGCTGCTTACCTAAAATCCAGAGGATATGTCGATGCCGAACTCAGTAACGAAGGAACCAATTGGGAAATTCGCTGGGAAAATCCGCAGAAAAAAGACAAACGTGTTGTTGTTGTTAACTTCAAGATTAGTGAAGGAGAACAGTATTTTTATAACGGATATACGGCTAACCATGATATGACGATTGCTCCTAATGGGATGCCTCAGTTTTTAAACAAAGAAAACAATCCGATCGGAACTCCA
Source organism: Leptospira abararensis (assembly GCF_016918735.1). Lineage (GTDB taxonomy): Bacteria > Spirochaetota > Leptospiria > Leptospirales > Leptospiraceae > Leptospira_A > Leptospira_A abararensis. The sequence goes on along the minus strand of NZ_JAFFPR010000007.1, from coordinate 61,524 downwards.
AAAGAAGAATGGTCCCCGGTTTATCCGATCAAATATTTAGAGGACCAATTTGAGTTTGCTCCGGCAGATATTGGCGAAGTTTTTGATGAAACCAAATTCCAGAAAGATAGGGCCTCTATCAACGAAGCCTATTCTGCGAAAGGTTATTTATTTGCGCAGGTGATTCCTCGTAGGAAAGTCATAGAGTTAAGTGATGCCTCACTATCACGTTATGAAAATTGTGATAAACGAGGAAGTGCGGATGCAGTTTCCGACTGTAGTGAGGAATACAACCGGCTAAATGTCGCTAAGTTAAGAAAAATTTATGACGATGAACCGAAGTTAAGAGGAAAAAAATTCATTCACGTGGATTTTACAATTCGTGAAAATAACTTAGCATTTATTGAAAATATTATCATCAAGGGAAATAAAAAAACGCAAGATAGGGTGGTTCGAAGAGAACTTCTTTTTAAACCGGGCGATCTTTTTAACTCAACTCTTGTGAACCGTTCACGGGAACGTATTTTTAACTTAGGTTATTTTAAAGAAGTAAACTTTAATATGAGACCGGGTTCTGACGAAACCAAAATGAACCTGATCATTGAACTTGTGGAGCAACCTACTGGAACGGTCTCCATGGGGGGAGGATACGGAACCATTACCGGTTTTTCCATCTTTACTCAGTTAGGTGAAAATAACTTGAATGGTTCGGGGCAACAAATTACGGGTCGTGTGGAGTTTGGACCTATTCGACGTTATTTGCAAATATCCTGGACTGAACCATGGTTTATGGATAAACCTTGGTCACTGACTCTTTCTGCTTTTTATTCTTCCAGAACTTTGTTTGTGGGAGCCACTTCCATCACGGAGAACAACAACCAAGGGATTAAAGAAGTAGCTTCCTATGAACGTTCAGGGGTCGGTGTGAGCGCGGGGCTTGGACATCGGTTTCTCATTAACTGGACACACTTCCATCGTTATTCTCCTTCATTTTTTGCATCGACTAGACCCACTTCACTTGTATCTGACCAAGTATTAGCTGAGGTAGATCGTGGATGGCAATTTCGTTCCCAACTTACCAATGGAATTGCTTACGATAGTAGAGATAACGTATTCAATTCGACTCAAGGTTTTAATTTAATATTCTCTGTAGACAATGTGGGCCAGTTTCTCGGGGGCGAGTCCCACTTTGACCAATTTAGTCCTATTTTGGAATACTATCATACTTGGTTCGATTATACATTTTTTGGACTCATCCGCAAAAATGCTCTTAGGCGGTGGCGCGTGGTCCAACAATTCCGAACCTCATCTGTTTTTACATTTGAGAGGACTCCTAAGTATAAAAATCAAGATAAGGAAAGAATTCCTTACATCCAAGTGCAAGACCGGTTGTTCCTCGGGGGATATGAATCTCTTCGTGGTTGGTTTTTTGATGATAAATACTACCCTGATGAATGGAAAGATGGTGCCTCGAGTAGGGTTTTATTTACTTCCGAAATGCGTTTCCCCATCGAACCATCGTTACTCTGGTTTGTTATTTTCTTTGATGCAGGTGCTATGTATGAACAGATCAACCGAGCCGTTGGGGAAAGAAGGGAGTTTTTTAAGAACTATGATTCTTTGGTGCAAGCACAAAGAGCGTCCGATCCGGTGGAAACCTATCTTTATGAAAACTATAATTCCTATGGTCAAAAACTTCCCGAATCACCTCTGATTGTCAATGATCCAGGGAACTTGGTCCTTTCTAGTAAAAACCTATCTATGTCGAACTTCCGATTTTCTTGGGGTTTTGGACTTAGAATTCAAATTCCTGTTTTGCCACTTCGTTTGTATTTTGCACAAAGGATCCGGTATACAGGGGTAGAAGATCGTCCGTTTGGTCTGTATCCAGATAATAATAGCTTCCAATTTGTTTTTGGTATTGGGGATATGCGATTCTAAGTGGAGTTAGTTGGACTCAATTCCGAGCAGAAACGTGCTGTAGAATCAGTTGACGGGCCACTTCTGATTTTGGCAGGAGCAGGTTCCGGTAAAACTCGAGTCATTACCTACCGAATCGCCAACCTTATCTTAAATCATAAAGTTTATCCCAACCAAATACTTGCGGTTACTTTTACCAACAAAGCCGCAGAAGAAATGCGAATTCGTTGCAGGAGTTTGTTGCCAGAAGGAAACAGCGAACCTTTTGTTCGCACCTTTCACTCCCTTTGTTTGTATTTGTTACGCAGAGAAGGGAAAGTTTTGGGCCTTGGGAACAATTTTACTGTTTATGACAGTGATATGCAAGAGTCACTCATCAAAGAAATTTTGAAATCCAAAGATATGGATACAAAAGAATTTCGACCCTCAAGTTTAGCTAATACATTTTCGGGCGCAAAAGATTCCTTTATGACTGCCGAGGAATATGCTAAAAAAAAGGCAGATGATTCTTATACAAAAACCATTGCATCAGTTTTCTTAGAATATGAAAAACGAAAAGATTTAAGAAATGCTTTAGATTTTGGAGATCTAATTTTAAAAACGGTGATTTTGTTTCGTGATTTTCCGGTGATTTTGGAAAAATACCAAAGGCTTTGGAAATACATAATGGTAGATGAATACCAAGATACAAATAAAATCCAATACCACCTTGTTCAATCTTTATCTTCATTTCACAAAAACCTTTGTGTAGTGGGAGATGATGATCAGTCCATTTATTCCTGGCGCGGAGCCGATATTTCGAATATTCTAAATTTCAAAAAAGACTATCCCGATGCAGTGGTTGTCAAACTGGAAGAGAATTATCGTTCTACAAAAACGATTATTGAAACTGCGGCTGCTCTGATTGCAAATAACAAACAAAGAACCAATAAAACTCTGCGTACAGAAAACCCGATGGGGGATAAAATCAAACTCACTTCTTACCAAAATGAATTGGAAGAAGCCGAAGGGATTGTTCAAAAAATCCAATCGGGAGTGAGAAGGGGACAGAAATATTCGAATTTTGCTGTATTTTATAGAACGAATTCGCAGTCCCGATACTTTGAGGAAGCATTGCGAAAAAAAGCCATTCCTTATAAGATCTTTGGTGGGTTTCGGTTCTTTGATAGAAAAGAGGTGAAGGACTTAATTGCGTATCTTTCGGTTGTTGTAAACCCCGTAGATTCTACTTCTCTATTGCGTATCATTAATTCACCGCCAAGGGGAATTGGAGATACCACTGTTAGCCGATTGTTATCTCATTCTGTAAACGAAGGTCTTTCTTTATTCGAATGTTTAGGTAAGGCCGTTCCTGAGATAAAAAAAGGGACCTCTCAAAAATTATCTTCTTTGTATCGAATGTTTGAATCGGCAATGGAAGACCTTGGGAAAAAAACTCCATCGGAAATTGCTTATGATGTTTTAGAGCATTCCGGATATAGAGAGTTTTTAGAAAATGAAGGAACTGAAGATTCTTTTTCCAGACTTTCCAACTTAAATGAATTTGTAAATGCCCTCAAAGAATTCGAAGAAAATAATCCCGAGGCCACACTCGAAGAATATTTAGGTAACATCTCTCTGATTACAAGTGAAGACAATACAAAAGACTTACCAGACTATGTCATCCTTATGACTGTCCATAACGCAAAGGGATTAGAATTCCATCATGTATTTATGGCAGGAATGGAAGAAGGCACATTCCCCCATTTTCTTTCGATTGATTCAGCGGATGGACTGGAAGAAGAACGAAGACTAGCCTATGTTGCCATCACTCGGGCCAGAAAGAATTTAGAGATTAGTTTTTCACGTTTTACCCGTAAATTTGGAGAAATCGAAGCCCGACTTCCTTCTCAGTTTTTAGAGGAACTTCCTAGCGAATTTGTAGAAGGTGAGTTTACTGAAAACCGTTATGGTGTAAGAAGGCCTGAATTTACACCAAGAGCCGAAAGGTTTCAAAAATCAGAAGAAAAGTTTGAAACCGTACTTGCAAAAACAGGGGATGGGAACTTCCAAGTGGGAACTAAGGTGCGTCACAAAGTTTACGGAGAGGGCCGAATCCTAACCATTTCAGGATCAGGAGATAACCGGAAGGTAGAAGTGCGCTTTGGTTCTCATTTGGATAAAAAATTCTTATTGGCATACACACCATTAGAGATAATTTCATGAACTAGAAGAGGAATGACAATGAAACGAGTTTGGATTTTAAGTATTTTAGTATTATTGCCGGTGAATTTTGTTTATGCACAACAAAACTCTGGTTTGGCGGAAGAGTTTACGAAACTAGAAGACTACCTTAGAAATCCAAAACTTACCGAGGAACAGAAAAAAAAGAATTTTGAAACCAATATGGTAAGTTCTGTTCGCAGTACACTTTCAAAACGTCTAACAAATCCAAAAAAAGATTTAAAAGACTTAAAATTCCAGGATTTACAAACAGAACGTCCGGAAGGGACCAATACCTTTTTTGTAAAGTATAAGCACTATTTTTTTCAATATCAGTTTCCTGTAGACCCTGAGACATACGTAACTTCTCCTTCAGAAGAAATTGTCTTAGAAAAACCGGACGGTTTGGACCTAGGTTCGAACGCTCATAAAGAAGAAAAAAAGAATTAGTTTTCTCGATAAGGACGGAATGGAAGAAAGAGATTTTAGGGAAGTTTGGCGGTGGGTATTATCGGTTGGAGACTCAATCCTTTCTATTTATAAAACGGACTTTCAGATTCGTGATAAAGGTGGCAATGATCCTGTTACAGAAGCGGATTTGTTTGCGAGTGAGTTCCTTTTCGAAAAAATTTCTGCACGTTTTCCAAGTCATGGTTTTTTATCAGAAGAAAAAACTGATACAAACAGGCGTTTGGACAAGGAATGGGTTTGGATTTTAGATCCCATTGATGGAACTCGTGAGTTTGTTAAAAAAAACGATCAGTTTGCTCTTAGTTTGGGTCTTGTTCGAAACGGCGAAGCCATTTGGGGAGTGATCTTCAATCCAGCAACAGGTGAGTTTTTTTCCAAAAATCGAAATACATTTTTTGCGAAGTTACAAGCCCCCTTTGCCACGGAAGAAAACTTTCGAATTTTAGTTGTTGAAAGCGGTTCCGTATTGCACCCGTTAGAGGAATCGAAACCTGTTGCCAGTAAACCGATCCTACTTGTATCCTTATCTGAAATGAAAGAAGGATTATTTTCTGATTCTTTTTGGCATGAAGATTTTGAAATTCGTTCCATGGGGAGTATCGCCTATAAACTGGGGCTACTATCGGCTGGTTTTATAGATCTCATTGTTTCTTTAAAGCCAAAGAACGAATGGGATATTTGTGGTGGGATTGCTTTATTGGACGAGGAGAACTTCACTTGTTTCCCTTTGAAGGAAAAAGGATATCAATTCAACCAAGCACAAACTCTATCTTTTGGTTTGGTTGCTGGAAAAAAAAGCGCAGTCAATTATTTGGAATCCAAAATTGATTTTCACCAATTATCCCTTAAGGTAAAGGAACGATGGTAAAAACCAAACGAATTGGTTTAGATGCAAGACCCTTGTCCACAAGGGTATCAGGCGTGGGAAGACTCATTGCCGAAACCTTAAAAGCATTCCCACATAAAGACGAGTATGATTTCTTTTTATTTTCTCATTTGCCGATTCATGAAGACCATAAGACGGTTTTAGACCTTCCCAATGTAACCTGGGTTTCTGGTGGAGGTTTTTTGAAATGGAAAGGAGGGTTGTATTACAACCTCTACATTCCATTTTATTTACTAAAAAACAGATTGGATCTATTTTGGGGATCCCAACAAGTATTGCCTCCGTTTTTGCCCCGACGTTTACTGGCTGTTCTTACCTATTGTGATTTGGTTTTATACTTATATCCAGAGACAATGCGTTGGATTGCAAAAGTGCAACAGAGACTTTTTCAAAGTTATTCTGTTAGGCGATCGAGTTTTGTTCTTTCGATCTCCAAACAAACAAGTGATGATATGTGTCGTAAGTTTGGATACCCCGTGGACCAAACGGGAGTGTCATACCCTGGTGTGAATCCAAAGGAGATGACAAAACTTTTGGAAACAAAACTTTCTAGCCGAGTGAAGGATTTAGGTACCGATTTTCTCTTATCTGTTTCCACGATTGAACCAAGAAAGAACTATCCCTTTTTACTAAATGTCTTTCGGGAGTATCGAAAAAAAGACCCGCACCACTACCGACCTTGGGTGATTGTTGGGAAAATTGGTTGGGAATCGCCTGAGTTTATCGAAGAATTATTACAAGAACGTGCTTTGTACAACGACATTTATATTTTAGATTCTGTTTCCGATTCCGAACTCCAACATCTCTACAAAAGAGCTGGTTTATTTGCTTTTGCGAGCAAATATGAAGGGTTTGGAATTCCAATGGTGGAGGCTATCTTTCATGGATTAAATTGTGTTGTTTCTGACATTCCTACCTTCCATGAAATTGGAAAAGAAGGTGTCACTTATCTTCCTTACCAAACCAAAGAAGATGCAAAACTTTGGGCAGAAACCATTAAAAAATTCTTTGAACATCCAACACTACCGGCGGTATCGATTGAGGAATTTACTTGGGAGAATGCGGCAAAGATTACCGAAGAGGTCTTTCGTAAAGTTTTAGAGGAAGGAGAATAGTCCTTTTTTTTTGGTGACAACCCCAGAATAGAGAATTTTAGATTTATCTGATTTGGGGAGTACATGCAGATGAAACCGGTCTTTTGTCATGGCTTGGATTTCACATTCCCAATCCGCATTTTTTGCGACGAGTTTGATTCTATCGCAGAGAACTTCTGATTCGAGTAACCAAATCAGAGAAAATTCTAACTTACCCCGTTTGAAATGAGATTTGATTTCCTTGGGGTTTGCTTTCCAGGTAACGGTTGTTTCATCACCTGTTTCATAAGGTTGTATTGTGGACGGAATCATAGAAATTCCTTTTCCACTCCAGTTTCCCTTTACGTAATCATTCCATTCGTCAAAATTGGAAAAGTAATTATAAATCAGTGAATTCAAATATGATGACCCAGGCTTTTTTCAACCTTAGATCCAGCTTTTATCTGATCTTTATCCTTTCTCTTCTTTTTTGTAAACCAGAAGGGACAGGCAGTGATTTTTATCCAGAACCTCTTGCCACTCTCGAAGGAGGGAAAGAACAATTGGATTCTTTTAAAGGCAAAGTAGTTGTCCTCGATTTTTGGGCAACTTGGTGCGAACCTTGTGCAAAGGCAGTTCCCACCATCAACAAGTGGAAGGCCTCTGTGTCGGATAAAGATTTTGTGTTTCGAGGAATCAACACGGATACCACAGAACCGATAGAAAGAATCAAAAAAGATAGGGAACGATTGAAAATGAATTACCCCACCTTACTTGATAAAGACTGGAAAATGACAGATTTTTATCAAGTAGAGGGAATTCCATGCCTGCTGGTCTTTGACAGGTCAGGTAAAATCGTGTATAGGCAGTATGGACTTGTTGAATCGGACCTCTCTGGCCTTGTCATTCGCTCCCATGTATGGGCTGCGTCGGAACTGCCATAATTGTGCAATGCGAAACAACATTTTGATTTTCTATTGAATTCGATGACAAGATTGAAAATGTCTTGACTCATGTTCGTTAAAAAAGTCCCTTTAAAGATACCTTTTTACGTTTTCTTTTGAGAAAGGAGTCAGAATAATGCCAGCCAATTTGCCCGAACTCTTCCAGCAGAGTGCTGAAAAATTTGGGAACCGCCCCGCGTTCGTTAGTAAAGACGAATCTAAGTCCTATAAACCCGTCACTTTTAAAGAAGTATATGATCTTGGTATCAACTTAGCTGAAGCTCTCATTGATTTGGGTGTTTCTTCGAAAGAGAATGTTGCCTTGCTTGCCGATAACCGATTGGAATGGATTGTTTCCGATTATGGAATTCTTATGGCCGGTGCAGCAGATGTTCCGAGAGGAACGGATATTACCGATTCAGAAATCGCTTATATTCTAAACCATTGTGAAGCAAAAGTTGTGTTTCTTGAGAATGACAAAATGCTCGAGAAATTCCAAAAGAACCGCTCGCAATTGGAATTTGCAAAGACCCTCATCGTTATGGATAAAAAATCCACGGCTACGGGTGTTCTAAAACTCTATGACCTGATTGAAAAAGGAAAGGAACTTCGTGCAAAGGGTTCTAAAAAAGCAGAAGAGCGAATGAAAGCCATTGCTCCTGATGACCTATTTACGATCATTTATACTTCTGGAACCACTGGGATGCCAAAAGGTGTGATGTTGAAACATAGCAACATGATCCACCAAACTTCTGTCATTCTCGGTAATATGATTGAAATCAAAGAAGATGAAAGGATGTTGTCCATCCTTCCTGTTTGGCACGTATTCGAAAGAGTATTTGAATACTTAGCCATTGCTGCTGGTTGTGCTACATATTATACCAATGTCCGAGACCTTCGTGATGACATGAAAAAGTCAAAACCTACGTTTATGGCATCTGCTCCAAGACTTTGGGAAAGTATCTATAACGGAATTTATACGAGAATCAATGATCCAAAACAAACTCCGGCGATCCGTCGTGGTCTATTCAATTTGGCTTATTTTTTCTCTAAACATTTCAATGCTGCCACAAGGTTTTTAAAAGGAAACCAAGTCGACTATGTAGGAAGAAACCCAATCGTTTCTCTCTTCAAAGGGTTTTACTATTTGGTTTTAGCCATTGTTTTAGCAGTTCCTTACTTCCTACTTGATTTGGTGGTGCTTTCTAAAATTAGAGAAGCTACTGGTGGGGAGCTCAAAGCTTCTGTTTCCGGTGGTGGTGCATTACAAAGACACGTAGATGCATTCTTCAATGATATTGGAATCAACGTACTAGAAGGTTATGGAATGACGGAAACTTCTCCGGTCATTTCTGTAAGAACTTTTAAAAAGTTAGTCCAAGGATCGGTGGGTCTCATCACTCCAGAAACATCCGTACAAATTCGGGATGATTTGGGAAAGGTTCTCACTCATGTGGACGCCAACCAAAAGTTAATCTCTGGTAAATACGGTGCTCGTGGTGTGATTCACATTCGTGGACCACAAGTGATGAAAGGATATTACAAAAATCCGGAAACCACAGCGAAAGTTCTAAAGGACGGTTGGATGGATACGGGAGATATTGGAATGTTCAATTTCAAAAAGACCCTAACCATTACTGGTCGTGCCAAAGATACCGTGGTGCTTCTTGGTGGAGAAAACGTCGAACCGGTTCCGATCGAAGACAAACTCACCGAATCTCCCTTCATTGCCCAGTGTATGGTCATTGGACAAGACCAAAAGAATTTGGGAGCCCTTGTGGTGCCTGATTTTGACAAGTTGACCGAGTGGGCAAAAGAAAATGGGATTTCTGAGACGGACAAACAGAAACTCATTGACCACCCGAAGGTTCTTGATTTCTACAAAAAGGAAATCAAAGCCCTTAATAATACCAAAACTGGATTTAAGTCTTTTGAACAAGTAACTCCGTTTATCCTCATTACCAAACCGTTTGAAGTGGGTGATGAATTGACAAACCTGTTCAAAATGAAACGCCACCTGATCACAGAAAAATACAAAGATAAAATCACAACTTTGTATGCTGCTGATTAAGAGAGTTTAAATTTCTAGATCGCCCGCACTTTGCGGGCGGTTTTTACTCTTCTGTTTTTCTCCTCCAGTCGATACTCTTATTGTGAATCGATCGGACGGATCTTTAGTTTCCCCATCTACAGGCGTTTTTTACCCCTACCAACACCAGGACTTTTATGCGATGGATTCCTTGTTTTTATCTCACTTGAAACAGGAAGAAGTCTGGGACTTCCAATCAGTTTCGCAGGTGCATTTAGGTTTCCTTGGATTTTTGACCTTACGTGGTTTTCTACGGGAATCTTTATCCTTACCTAAACTCCAAGTACAAGGTTTATCCAAACATTGGAAGACCTACCTCGCAAAAGTGAATTTTTTAGGGAAAGGAGTTCCTTGGGAATCCAAGGATTTTATTCCTAACCTGGTTTCTGATGTGACCTTACCATTGACGGAGTTTGGTGGCAAAGGCCACTGGGCAACCGAGTTCCATTGGGAAAAACAAGATAAAGAATCTACTTCTGTTTTTTTTGCTGCCACCGACAAACAAAGTGATGGTGATGTTGCCATTAGTGATCTGATGAAGGATTTTTTACATTATTCGCAAACCAATCATTATTTGGAAAGGGCTTATATCAGGAAAGAAAATTCCAGTTATCTATATTTGAATTCGAAAGAGGCAAATCCAAGAGTTTTCTTTCGCGAAAATCCAACAGACTTACCTGAATTTTTGTTTTTGGTGGCTGAGTTAAAAACAAAACCATCTACTCACTCAAATTAAGACCAAGGAGAACCGTCTTTAAAAGGTCTGCTTTGGTTTCTAAATGAGTGGTTTCTAAAATGGTTTGTTTGGTTTTAAAATCGAAGTAGATGAGAGATGCAATAAAATCAACAGGATAGGGATGAACTAAGATCTGGTTCATTTTTAAGATAAGATCTTCTTCTGCCCCTTCCGCAAGTAAGATTCGTTTGGTGAGAACAAGTAACTCTTCAATTTTTTCTTTCAAACTTTCCGATACATTTTTATTTCGTTCGTGTTCCCGGCGAACCATTTGGGCAATATAAAAGGGATCCGTAGAATCTAAACTGATGATCTCGGCGGTTCCAATTCCTTCTAAAATGATATTGGACCTTCCATCGGGAAGAGATTCTTTTTGGATGATATGCCCATAACCTACAACTTCTGGGATGGGAGGAAGGCCTGAGCCAATCCAATTTTTTGGATAGGGTGCCATGCCTAGTTCCCCTCCGTTTTCCATACAAAAATCGAGCATCATCCGATACCTTGGTTCGAATATATGCAGTGGCAAAAACATTCCCGGGAACAGAAATACATCTGGGAGGGGAAATAGAGGTAAGGGGAAGGTTGACACAGAGAAAGGTTTTAGATTCTCTGTTTAGTTGTAAACCAATTCAAGGATCTGGCTTTGTTGAAAATAAAGAAAACTTCACTTCGTAAATCTTTTGAAGATTTAGGCAAAATCAAAGTGCTTGTGATCGGAGATTTGATTTTAGATGAGTATTTGATAGGCTCTGTGGAAAGGATTTCTCCGGAAGCTCCAGTTCCTGTGGTCTGGGTTCGAAACGAAAAACAATCCTTAGGTGGATCGGGGAATGTGGTTCAGAACCTTTCTTCCATCGGTGTTTCTGGTGTGGTTTTTGGAAGGATTGGTTTGGACAAAGCTGGTGATTCTCTGGAAGGACATTTACTCGCAAATTCGGTTGCAACGCAAGATTTAGTGTTATTAAAATCCAAAACTTTACCAACCATTCTAAAAACAAGAATCATTGCCTCTCACCAACAGATTTGTCGGGTGGACCGAGAAGAAGTTGTGGCCCTCACCGCTGAAGAAGAAAAATCCATCCTCCTACAATTTGAAATTAAACTAAAGGAATGTGCGGCAGTCATTCTTTCCGATTACGACAAAGGGTATTTAACACCTTCACTCATTCAATCTGTCATCGCCCTTTGTAACAGGGAAAATAAAATTGTGACAGTGGATCCGCAAGTAAGCCATTTTTTCTTATACAAAAATATCCATATCATGACTCCAAACCACCACGAAGCAGGAAAAGCTCTGGGACGAAAACTCACGAGTGATCTTGAAATTGAAACCGCTTGTCGGGAAATCTCGGAAAAACTCACACCCGATGCGATGATGATCACTAGGGGCGAAAAAGGAATGTCCATTTACGAAAGGAAAACAAATTCCTTTTATCATATTCCTACCGTTGCCAAAGAAGTATTTGATGTGACGGGGGCAGGGGATACCGTCATTACTACTTACACTGCTTTTGTTGCTACGGGAATGCAGATTGCCGATGCCGCCCTTATTTCCAACGTCAGTGCGGGTATCGTTGTAGGTAAGTTAGGTGCTGCAACTGTCACTCAAAATGAAATTGAAGAAGCACTCCAGGTTTTAGGTTATTTGGAAGTGGAATCATGAGTTTTTATTCGAATCTTCATTCTAAAATCATCTCATTTGACCAGATTGAATCCAAAAGAAAGGATTTAGAAGGCAAACGCATTGTATTTACCAATGGCTGTTTTGATATTTTACATCCAGGGCACGTGACTTACCTTTCTCAAGCAAGAGATTTGGGGGATTTTTTATGGATTGGTGTTAATTCTGATGCCAGTGTTAGGCGATTGAAAGGGGAATCGAGACCCATCAATTCTTGTGAAGACAGGATGTTAGTGCTTGCTGCCCTTTCTGCAGTAGATTTCGTATCTTCCTTTGCCGAAGATACACCCTTAGAAATCATTAAAAAAGTAAAACCATCCGTTCATTCCAAAGGAGGAGACTACCAAGTGGAAACCCTGCCGGAATACCAGATTTTAAAAGAGATGGGAGCGGATATTCAAATTTTACCTTTCGTTCTAGGAAAATCCACAACCAAGATTTTAGAAAAAGCCAAATCTCCTTCCTAAACGTATTGATTTTGGACCCAAATCCCACCAGTCTGTAAAAAACATTCTTTTTTGAGGTCCATTTTGTCCAAGACCAGATATATTTTTATTACCGGTGGCGTATCCTCTTCCTTAGGAAAAGGCGTTACCGTGGCAGCTCTCGGCTGTTTGTTAGAAGCTAGAGGTTATACCGTCTCTTTACAAAAAATGGATCCTTACATCAACATAGACCCAGGGACTATGAGTCCGTACCAACACGGGGAAGTGTATGTGACTGAAGACGGTGCCGAAACCGATCTTGATTTAGGATACTACGAACGATTTACGAAGTCTAAATTTTCGCGTAAAAATTCGGTATCCACTGGCCAAATCTATCACGCTGTAATTGAAAGAGAAAGAAAGGGTGATTATTTAGGAAGAACCGTACAGGTTGTACCGCATATCACCAATGAAATTCGAAGCCGAATTTATAACCTAACGCGCGATCAAGAAACTGACTTTGTCATTGTTGAAATTGGCGGAACTGTAGGTGACATCGAGTCTGTTCCCTTTTTAGAAGCCATCCGCCAAATGCGGTATGAACATGGTGCTAGTCAGGTTTTGTTCTTGCACCTAACACTTGTCCCAACGATCACTGCAGCTGGGGAAGCTAAAACGAAACCCACACAACATTCAGTAAAAGAACTTTTGGCACTTGGAATCCAGCCAGATATTTTAATTTGCCGTATCAATAAACCTATGTCCAAAGAGATGAAAAATAAAATTTCCCTCTTTTGTAACGTAAAAGAACAAAATGTAATTTCTGCTGTGGATATTACGACCTCCATCTATGAAATTCCTCTGATGTATCGGGAAGATAAATTAGATGAAGTAGTTTTGAATGCTTTAGGAATGGACCTTCGCAAACTTAATTTTTCCCAGTGGGAGAATATGGTCAAAAAAATTCGTAACACGAAAAAGACCGTAAAAGTAGCGTTAATTGGAAAATATATTTCACTTCAAGATGCCTATCGTTCTGTATATGAGTCTTTGGCTCATGGTGGAATTGCTAACGATGTAGAAGTGAGCGTAATCAAAATAAATCCAGAAGATATTGATCCTAAAAATGTTAAAGAACACCTAAAGGGCGTTCATGGAATTTTGGTTCCTGGTGGATTTGGAGAACGTGGGATCGAAGGAAAAATTGCAGCGATCCAGTATGCAAGAACCAAACAAATTCCTTTCTTTGGAATTTGTCTTGGAATGCAGTGCGCTGTGATTGAATTTGCAAGGAACGTTCTTGGGTTCAAGGATGCAAATTCTACCGAATTTAAACCGAATGTAAATTATCCTGTGATTTCCATGATCGAAGAACAAAAGGAAATCGAACGTATGGGCGGAACGATGAGACTGGGTGCTTATCCTTGTGTAGTCAAAAAAGGAAGTCTTGCTTATTCGGAATACAAATCAGAAAGGATATCCGAACGACATAGACATCGGTTCGAATTCACTCTACGTTACAAAGATGATTTTGAAAAGAAAGGAATGAATCTTACTGGATTTTCACCTGATGGAAGTTTGGCGGAAATTGTGGAAGTGGCAACCCATCCTTGGTTTGTTGGAGTTCAGTTTCATCCCGAATTTCAATCCAAACCTACGGACCCGCATCCACTTTTTGCAGGTTTTATTAAAGCAGCATCCAAATTAGCGAAGAAAACGGAGGATTAAGATGTACGATTTAATTGAAGAAAGAGAATTTTTCGGTAAAAAAATCGGGGGGCGTAATCCTTTTTTTCTCATTTCCGGACCTTGTGTGATGGAAAACAAAGACCTACTCGACAGGGTTTGTGGAGAGATGAAAGCCATCTGTGATGATTTAGGAATTGTATATATTTTCAAATCTTCTTTTGATAAGGCCAATCGTTCTTCAATCAATTCTTACCGAGGCCCTGGTTTAGAAGAAGGAAGAAAACTTCTCGATTTTATCAAAAACAAGTATAATGTTCCTGTTCTCACGGACATCCATGAAACCATTCAAGTGGATCCATTGAAGGATACAGTAGATATCTTTCAAATCCCTGCTTTCTTAAGTCGCCAAACAGACCTTATTGCAAAGGCAGCAGAAACGGGTAAATGGGTGAATGTAAAAAAGGGTCAGTTTATGGCCCCGGATGACACCCGTCATATCAAAACAAAAATCCAAGAGTCAGGATCGGAAAAATATATGGTAACGGAAAGAGGTGCAAGCTTCGGATACGGCAATCTTGTATTTGACCTTCGCGGAATTCCGATGATGCACAAACATGGAATTCCCATTGTGTTTGACGCAACTCATTCTGCACAACTTCCAGGAGCTGCGGGAAACATCACTGGTGGAGTTCGTGAATTCATTCCTCATATGGTACGTGGGGCCGTTTCAGTTGGTGTCGAAGGACTCTTTATGGAAGTCCATCCAGATCCAGAAAAGGCACTTTCAGATGCTACCACACAATTTCCTTTGGCAAAAGCCAGAGGCCTTTTAACTCAACTTTTGGAATTGGATCGTTTGGTAAAAACCAAATTTTTAGAGGACTAAGATACTTATATGATGCGAAGGGTACTGATTTTATTCTTTGTTTTGGCAATGATCCATTGCAAAGATAAGGAATACCTTCGCATTGAAGTGGAAAAAGAATCAGGCTCTATGGTTTCCATGCGTAATTTCTCCCGATCGTCTTACAAAGAATTTGGGGAATTGGAGTGGAAATTGAAAGGGGACGAATCGTATATATTTCCTAAAGACAACAAAACCATTGTTTACGGTTTTGAATTCAAACAATATGAAAAGGGAAACGTAACTTCTGCCATGACGGGAGACCGAGGAGAGATCAATCACTCTACGAAAACTGTCGTTCTGAGTGGAAAAGTAAGATTAAAGACCAACGATGGAAAATTCATCGAATCCGAATCCTTAACCTATAATTTGGATGAAAAAACACTTTCTTCCGAAGAGGACGTGCTCGTATACTCTGATGGAACTACAATCCGCGGGAAAGGACTTCGTGCTGATAAAAGTTTGAATAAATTTACCATCATCCAACCGAAAGCAGTGACCGTGGGCGGTAGTAACCCTCTAAAGGATAAACAATGAAAAAACAAATTCTAATTCTGTTTTTTATTGTTTCTTTCCTACACGCAAATCCATCACCTATACCAGTGTTATATGGATCAGAAGATCTATTAAAGAAAGAAAATCCGACCTTTACAGAGAACAAAAAAAAAGAGAATAAGGATAAAATTCCAGTCCTTTGGGGAGGAAGTTCTCTTACTCAAGAAGAACGAACCATCAATGGAATTCCTATGAAGGTTTTTATTTTAGGTGGCGGTGCTTATATTATGCATAAAACCATCAAACTCAGTGCCAGAGAAATTGAAATCATTGGTGAGGATGCTTTAATCGGAAATCTAAAAGGTCAGGTAATCGTTGAAGACTTTCAAAATGGAGTTACTTTAACTGCGACTAAAGGAATTTATAATAAAATGGCAGGGACGGTCAGTTTGGACAACAACCCGATCCTTACACAAAAAAAAGATGGTAAGGTAGTTAAAATCCAATGCCAATCCATTGTTCGGTATCTGGAAGAAGCAAAAACAACTTTAGCAGGTAAGGTGGTTGTGACATCCGACGAGTTTCAGGTGTTTGGTGAGGATGCGGTTTTTTCAGAAAAAGAAGATCGAATTGACCTGGTAGGAGAACCATTTTTGTTTTCTGAAAATCGATTTTTGATTGGTAAAACACTTTCCTACTTTGTCAAAGAAGGAAGTATCCAATTGGATGGGGATGCTACCATCTACCAAGTATCTTACGAAAACAAAAAAGATAAAGAAAAAGATACCACAACCAAAGAACGTGTAGTGACCTTATTTACAGGGAAAACTTTGACTCATCAGAATAAAGGAAAAGAGACGATTACCTCTATGAATGGGGATGCTTTTATGTACAGAAAAAGTTCAGAGTTTAAAGCGGATCTATTAGAGAGTCGTCGCAATAATAAAGACATCAAAGCCACTGGAAATGTTAGTTATTTGGATCGTGAAAATGCTTATCGAATGGAAGGTGGGTTACTTTCCTATGATAAAGAAAAAGGTTACTCTTATCTAACAGAAAATCCTCGGATTGTCTTTTTGGATAAAAAGGAATTAAAGGAAAGAGGACAACTGACTTCGGTTTTTTTGGAACGATTTGATGAACGTTTTGAAACCGTAGCCCGAGGGGATGTTCAAGTAGAAACCCAAACTGCTACCGCTACCGGTGAATATGCAACTTATTACGAAAAGCGAGATGAATTGGTTTTAGAAGGGAATCCGACTCTTGTTAAAAACAACACCAAAGTTTCAGCAGGAAAGATCATACTCTTTCCCAAATCGGACAGAGCCTATTTAACTGATGGGCTTAAGGTTATACCGAATGACGAAAAAAAGTAAAACTCAAACTTTAAAACGAGAAATAGATCCAAATGTAAAAACATTCCGGATGGAAAACTTAGTTAAAGTCTATAACAAACGTAAGGTTGTGGATGGTGTAAGTTTTTATATTCAAAAAGGCGAAATTGTAGGTCTTCTTGGTCCCAATGGCGCTGGAAAAACAACTAGCTTTTATATGAGTGTGGGTTTTGTGACACCGGACGAAGGTCATGTTTTTATTGATAACGAAGACCTTACCAAAGCTCCCATGCACATTCGAGCCAGGATGGGTGTTGGGTATTTAGCTCAAGAAGCAAGTATCTTTCGTAAACTTACTGTTGCTGAAAACTTAGAAGCCATTTTGGAAACGATGAATCTTCCTGGAGATGAAATCATTCGTCGTCGGGATGAACTCCTTATGGAGTTACAAATTATGCGAGTGGCCAACCAAAAGGGATATACACTTTCTGGGGGAGAAAGAAGGCGCTGTGAAATTGCAAGAGCCCTTGTGACCAATCCAGATTTTATTCTTTTGGATGAACCTTTTGCTGGTGTGGATCCCATTGCGGTTAAGGACATTCAAAATGTAATCCAATCTTTAAAGGATAGAGGGCTTGGCATTTTGATCACTGACCACAATGTGCGAGAAACATTAAAGATTACTGACAGAGCTTATATCATGTATAGTGGCCGGATTCTGATTTCAGGAACTGCCGATGATTTAATTAACGATCCAGAAACAAGACGAATTTACTTGGGTGAGGATTTTAAACTATAAATGAAACTCGGGGCTTCACTTTCACAACGCCAAACGCAAAAATTAGTGATGACCCAGGACTTACGCCAGTCCATTGAACTCTTGTCTTTATCTACATTAGAACTTTCTGATAAAATTCAAAATGAACTTTTAGAAAATCCACTTTTAGATGAAGTGGGTGTGGATGAAAAAACCAAAATGCCAGAACTTTTCTCTATCGATGAAGTAAAACGGTTAGAGAAATTAAATCACGAAAAAAGTACCGATGTCAATTGGCAAGATTCCTATTCTTTAGAAGGACCAAGGTCTTATGATACCGAAGCCAGTGACAGAAACCAAAAATACATTGAGTCGTCTACGCGCGGCGAAACTTTAGAAGAACATTTGTTAAATCAACTTCGACTCATCAAACTCACCAAGTTGGAGTTTGAAATCGGAGAAGTCCTTATCAGTATGATTGACGATAAAGGATTTATTACCGATGATTTGGCCATCGTTTCTAAGGAAATGGGGTATCCCGAAGCCAAAGTAAGACGAGTTTTGCAAGTGGTGAATGAACTAGATCCCATTGGGATTGGTGCGAAGGATATGCAGGAAACACTTCTCATCCAAGGGAAAATCCTTTTTCCGGACAATACACTTTTACACCAACTGATCGGCGAATTTTTGTCAGACTTAGAAAAAGTAGATTATAAAAAAATCGCAAAAAATCTCAAAATCACAGAAGAAGAAATTTTAACTTTAGCAAGACTCATTAAGAAATTAGAGCCCTATCCCGCGACTACTTACCAAGGAAGGAAGGTGGATTATGTAGTGGCGGACGTCGTTGTGAAAGAAGTGGGTAGTGAATTTAACATTTTTATTAACGATGAATGGTTACCAAAATTATCGATCCAAGAAGAATACCGCGAGCTACTCAATCATAAACTGCCCCCAAAAGAGAAAGAATATTTTCAAACCAAATACAGTTCGGCTCAGTGGCTTATTCGTTCCATCCAACAAAGAAGACAAACTTTACAACGTGTTGTAAGTTGTATCATTGATTTTCAGGTGGATTTTTTTCGGGGAGGGATTGGGTTTATCAAACCTCTCACTTTAAAAGAAGTGGCCGAAAAGTTGAATTTACATGAATCTACAATTTCTCGCATAACAACAAATAAATACATTCAAACCACTTGGGGTATATTTGAGTTGAAGTGGTTTTTTTCTTCAGGGGTTAAATCCTCCGAGGGTGGAAAAGAGAGCTCAAAAAAAATCCATGAAATCATTCGTAATCTGGTCAAAGACGAAGATGAAAACAATCCTTTGTCAGACCAAGACATCGTTGAGCTTATGGAGAAAAAAGGAATTGAAATTGCCCGTCGGACGGTTGCAAAGTATAGAAAGGTTTTAAGAATCCTTCCTTCTAACGAAAGAAAACGGATTAGTTCTCTAAAGGGGTAAACCAATGCCAGTTCCTGGGATCACTGTTGACACGATTTTACGAGATCATGAAGATCTACAATTAGTTTTGGTCACCGGGGAAGCCGGTCTTTCTAATCGCATCAATAATGCAGAAATCAATCGTCCCGGACTTTCCCTTACGGGTTTTTTTGATTTTTTTGCGAATGACCGCATCCAAATTTTGGGGAAGGGAGAATGGGCCTATCTCAATTCTCTCTCTGAAGATAAACTTCAGGAAATTACAGATAAATTCTTCGAATTCCATTTAAATTGTATTATTTATACGCATGGCAATGAACCACAAATTCCTTTTGTAGAAAGAGCAAAATCCAAAGGGATCCCGCTTTTTAAAACAGAGATTGCAACTCATCGTTTTATCACTCTTATCTCTCAAATTTTAGATAGAGCTCTGGCACCTCGAACCATGCGCCACGGAGTTCTCATTGAAGTTTTTGGGATTGGAACTTTACTCACCGGTCGCTCCGGTGTTGGTAAAAGTGAAACAGCACTCGAACTCATTGAACGAGGACATAGGCTTGTGGCTGACGATATGGTTGAGATACGACGACTTAGTGAAAGTTATTTGATTGGCTCTTGTTCTGATTTACTTCGTCATCATATGGAAATTCGAGGGCTTGGGATTTTAAATATCAAAGATTTGTTTGGTGTAGGCTCTGTGCGCGATCATAAACTCATTGAACTTATAATTAATTTAAAGGAATGGGAAGAACAAACCTCTGGAGAATATGAAAGGACAGGAATCGAACAAAGTATGGAAGAAATCCTTGGTGTCTCTGTTCCTTATATCGAAATTCCTGTCAAACCCGGAAGGAATATTCCCATCATTGTAGAAACAGCGGCAATGAACCAACGTTTGCGAAAAATGGGAAAAAATAGCGCAAAAGAATTTTCGAATAAACTAAATACCTATATCCAACAGAGTTCCATTGAAACAAATCCAATTAAAGATTAGAGAAGACAGTAGTGGACTTCACGCAAGACCTGCCTCATTATTCGTTAAGGTGGCAGCAAGTTTCCCCTGTGAAATATTCGTAGTCAAAGATGACATTGAGGTGAATGGAAAATCCATTATGGGACTTATGATGTTAGCCTTGGGACCTGGAAGCGTTTTTTCGGTAAAAGCTGATGGAAAACGAGAAGAGGAGGCACTTCTTGCTTTAGAAGATTTGGTTGGTCGAAATTTTGAAACCAATGCCACTTAGAATCTTTAAGATCCTCCCTAGGTTGTCTGATGAAAACAGATATTATTTACGCGATATTTTTATCTTTTTTCTTACCTTAGGAGTTTCTGTTGGGTTTTCAGAATTAGTTTTTTTTCGGCAAGAAGAAGACATTTCCTTTTTCTCTAAATTAGATACTTATGTATTTATCCTCATTCCTTTCTTTATCCTTTCTTTAATCTTAAGTTATGTTTATCGTAATAGACGAAACAGAGAAACAGGTAAAATTCGTAGTTCTATTCGTTATCGACTAACACTTGCTTTTTTATTTGTGGCCCTTGTGCCTTCGCTACCTATTTTTATTCTTTCCTCTAATCTTACAGGAAGGCTGATTGAAGGTTTTTACCGTGTCGATATTTCCAATGCTCTGCGTTCCGCAAATTTAATCATTCAAAATGAAGAGAATGAAATAGAGGCTGAGTTTATTGAAAAAGTAATTTTTTTGCGATCGAGATTACAGGGACAGAAAACTGATGGGTACACCGTTTTTCAGAAGGGAGTCGAAAATGGGCTCTTTGAAAAGAATGAATACTATTTAGGTTTTGCGGAATCAGGAAAACTAAGTTTTGAATCGAGAGGTTTGTTTCGAAATATAGAAGGCTTAGAGTTTTTAGAATCGAAACGGCCTGGAATTTTTGTCAGTCGATTGTATTTAAATGACAGATCTTATATCCTTTGTAGGTTTCCTTTAGAACATGGGACAGAAGTTTATGTGGGCCAAAGAATTCACCAGGGTCTGGAAAGTGATGTTCAAAATATTATAAATGCCACTTCCACTTATGAAAAAGTAAGTTTATGGAAAGAAAAAATTCCTTTCAGTGTTCGCATAACCATTGCTTCTTTTTCTTTTGCAATGTTTCTTATCGCGATATTATTTTCTTTTTTATTTGCCCGTAGAATTTCTCGCCCCATTATCAATTTGGCAAATGCAACCAAAAAAGTTTCTCTGGGGGAATCTGACATTCGTTTAGAAAAAACAGAAGAAGGAGAAATGGGAATTCTTATCGATAGTTTTAATCAAATGGTTAGTGATTTAGACGCTAAGTCAGAAGAGCTTATGCATACGCAAAGAATTGCCGCTTGGAAAGAAGTGGCACAACGTATGGCTCATGAAATCAAAAACCCTCTAACGCCGATTCAGTTGTCCGCTCAGAGAATCCAACGTAAATTTCAAAACCCCAAATCAGAAAATTTGGAATCGGTTATCTTTGATGCGACTGAAACCATCATAGGGCAGGTTCGTGTCTTGGAACATCTAGTAAAAGAATTTAGTGAATTTGCTCGGATGCCAGTTCCTGTTCTCATCAACCAAAACTTAAATCCAATTTTGGAAGAGGCTGTAGCTCTTTTTAAAGATACAACTGATATTGAGTTTGAGTTGAAACTTTCAGAAAATCTACCTGAAGTTTTTTTGGATAAACGACTGTTTTTGGGTGTGATTAATAACTTAATCAAAAATGCTGTTGAGGCGATTCAATCAACAGAAAACTCTAAAGAGGAAATGGATATCCTAAGTCTCAAACGAAAAAAAATCAGAATCATGTCCAAATTACAAAAGAAAGCTCTTCGCAAATCGATTGTAATCGAAATTGACGACTCGGGGCCTGGACTCAAACAAGAATGGACGGAAAAAATATTTGAACCTTATTTTTCTACTAAAGAAAAACATGGATCAGGAATTGGGCTTGCCATTGTTCAAAAAACAATCATTGACCATCATGGTCATATTTCCGTAGAGAATTCTAAGTTAGGTGGTTGTAAATTTAGGATTGAACTTCCTTTGGATAGTCACTGATGCAAAAGTTAATATATATTTTAGATGACGAAACCGAAATTCGTAAGTCCTTACGTGTGATTTTAGAGGATGAAGACTATTCGGTGGAAGATTTTGCCAATGGGAAAGCTTTACTAAAAGCTTTAGCAAAAGATAGACCATCCCTTGTGTTATTAGACGTATGGGTGGGAAAAGAAGATGGGCTTACCATTTTAGGTGAATGTAAAAAACTGTATCCAGGATTACCAATCGTAATGATTTCTGGTCACGGAACCATAGAACTTGCCGTGAATGCCACAAAAAAAGGTGCTGTTGATTTTCTAGAAAAACCACTTTCTATTGAGAAAGTGATCCAAACGATTGAAGCTGCTTTGGAAAAAACAAAAGATACCGAAATTCCTGAATTTAAGTTGGAAGTGGATGAAATTTTAGGCGAATCTTCTTCTATACAAAGGGTAAAGTTTGCCATTTTCCAAGCCGCACAAACCAATGCTCGTGTCTTTATTTTTGGTGAAAACGGGACTGGAAAGGAATTAACCGCAAGGGCAATCCATCAAAACTCCAAACGAAAAAATGAACCTTATATTGAATTTAATTGTGCAGAATATTCAGAAGAAATCTTAGAACAAGAGTTATTTGGCTCGGAGAGTTCTGGTGGAGGTGATCCCAATGAAATTAAAATTGGAAGATGGGAGGAAGCACAGAATGGAACGTTATTTTTAGATGAAATTTGTGATTTAACTCCTGCTGTACAATCCAAAGTTTTAAAGGCAATCATCGAACAGAGGGTAGACCGTGTTGGTGGGAAGGAATCTATCGCAGTGGATGTTCGGATCATTGCTGCCACGAATTCCAATGTGGAAGAAGCTATCCGGGAAGGTAGGTTTCGAGAAGATTTGTATTATGCATTAAGTGTGATTCCCATGGAACTGCCTCCCCTTCGAGAAAGAAACCAAGACATCCCCTTGCTTGCTGAACACTATTTAAAGAAGTCCATTGCCGAAAACAAACTTCCACCCAAAACCATTGATCGGGAAGGACTTGATGCTCTCACCACTCATTTTTGGCCGGGAAACGTAAGGGAACTTGGAAATATTTTAGAAAGGTTGAGTATTCTAGTTCCAGGGGACACGATCCGGGCAAAGGATGTAAAGGAGGCTTTGCATGGATTCAAAAAGGCCAATGAAATGGTGGCCCGAGGGGATTTAAAACATGCGAAAGAAGAATTTGAACGCCAATACATCATTAAAACATTACAAATTTGCGAAGGGAATGTGACTAGAACTTCCAAAGCCTTAGGTATTGAACGCACACATTTATATCGAAAATTACGTTCCTTAAATATTTCCGTGGAACAATTGAACGAAGGTTAGTATGGATCAAAAATCAATCTTAACACGATTTACAGACATTCTAACAGAAGCTAAATTTTTACTTCAAAACAAGGCTGTTTCTGTTTATCAATTTCAAGAGGAACAGGATCCGAACGATTTTGTCTTTCTGTGGAAGTCAAAAATTCCCGAATCGATTGAAATTCAGAAAAAGCAACAAAAGGAAAACCAAAGAAAGAATAAGGATCTGGTGAATTTTTCTTGTACGTTTTGCCAAGGGAAACTCAGTGGAGTGCGTCAGTTTCTACACAAAGGCCGAAAACCGATCCTAATCCTCCATTATACTGGCGCCACAAATCCAAAAGAAAAACCATTTACCAAAACAAAACCGAATCAAATTTTTAAGGACAAACTAACCGAAAATAGTTGGGGAGAACTAGTTAAGAAAGTGTTTGGATTTTCTTTTGAAGAGTTTTTTTACCAAGAATATCCTGCATGTACATTTTCCCATATTGATTCTAAAGATACAGATTGGACATCAAGAGTGGAAAATTGTAAATTCCATGTTAAGGACACAGTAGAGGAATACGGAATCAAAATGATTGTGGTCCTAGGATCTTCCGCAAAACTTTTGTTTGGAGCTGAAAAGGCAAAAGAACTTCTCGGCAAACAGATCAACTGGGATTTATCAGGACTTTCCATTCCTATTGTCACCACAAGATCTCCCGAAGCCCTTGTTTTTCTAGGAGAAAAGGCTAAAAAGACTGATTCGGAATCCAATCTCTTTCAATATGGAAAAGAAAAACAAGAATTGGAAGAAAGTTTTATCTCCCATCTAACTCTACTCAAACCTTATATCTAGTATGATCCAATACGCGGAAGTTGCTTTAAACCTTTCTTGGGAAAGTAAAACACTGACCTATGAAATCCCGCAAGGGATAGGAAGTCTAGATCGAGGAATCCGCGTAATTGTGCTTCTCAATGGAAAGGAATGGGAAGGAGTCGTGACCGAAATCCATTCGAATGAACCTAATTACGAAACCCTATCTATACTCAAGGCCGTTGATTCCGAACCAGTGCTTACAGAAGACCAATTGGACTTGGCTCAGTGGATGGCTGATACTTATTTATCTTCGCTCGGTGAGGCTTTGTTTCTTATGGTTCCCAAAGGGAAAAAAAGAAAAAAACAAAACCCAACTCCAATCCAAATTCATTCTGAATTATTACATCCCTTAAACAGATCCCAGGCAAAAGCCCTAGAAGAAATCAAAGCTAATACGAAATCGCAAACCCATTTACTGTATGGAATTACAGGCAGCGGGAAAACCGAAGTCTATATGCATCTTATGGCGGAGGTTTTAAGTAAACCCAAAGGATCTGTGATTTTTCTTGTACCGGAGATTTCTTTAACCTATCCCACTATCGCAAGGATAGAAAAAATTTTCCCCGGACAAGTGGCAGTCCTTCATTCGCATTTACGTACCTCAGAAAAGTTCCAAAACTACTTGGATTTGAAGGACGGAAAAAAACGGATTTGTATCGGAACTCGTTCTGCCGTTTTTGCACCTTTGTCCAATATTTCTCTTATCATTTTAGATGAAGAACATGACGCTTCTTACAAAGAACATGGCTCTCCTCGGTATCATGTCCGCCAGGTTGCCTTACAACGAATTGGAAAAACTGGCGGAAAACTATTGTTAGGTTCTGCGACTCCAAGTGTAGAGATCTATTACCTTGCCAAAGCAGGTCAAATTGGGTATTCGGAACTGAAAGAAAGAGCCAATCCGCAAGCCTCCCTTCCTTCTGTGGAAATTACCGATAAAAAAGAAGACTCAGACCTTCTTTCGGGGGACTTACAGTTTAAAATTGCAGACCGATTGAAAAAAGAAGAACAGACCATCATTCTCTTGAACAGGCGCGGTTACAATCCCTTCATTTATTCCACTACCACAAAAGAATTCATCCATTGTCCTAAATGTACAGCTACTCTTTGTTATCATTCTGATAAGACCGTTAGGTGCCATCTCTGTGGTTATAAATCCACCTTACAAAGTCTAAAAGCCCTTCATGGAGAAGACTTGGATCTTTTTGGTGCGGGAACACAAAAGTTAGAAGAGTATTTGCTCTCTCATTTTCCAAAAGCTCGGATTGAAAGGTTGGATCAGGATAGTTCCAAAAACAAAGAGGTAACTCGGAACGTTTTGGAGAAGTTAGGCGAAGGTAATTTGGATATTCTCACCGGAACCCAGATGATCGCCAAAGGTTTGGATTATGCAAACGTCACTCTTGTGGGAATTCTGAACGCCAACCATGGACTTGGGGTTCCTGACTTTCGTAGCAGTGAAAGGACATATTCTCTTATTTCTCAAGTGGCGGGAAGGGCAGGAAGAGGAGAGAAACGGGGAGAGGTTCTCATCCAATCCAATGATCCAGAACACCCTGTCCTAAAGATGGCAATGGAACAGAACTATCCTGCTTTTTTTGAATGGGAACTAACTTTTAGAAGAGATTTGTTTTATCCACCTTTCTCTCGTTTGGCGAGACTAGTTTTTCGATCCAAATATGAAGATATTGCCAACAAACAATCTGTTTTGTATGCGGAAAACTTAAAAGAAGGGATCGATGAATCAGTAATTCTTCTTGGACCAAGTCAATGTCCCTTTTACAAAATTGATAATAACTTTAGGTATCATATTTTGTTAAAATCAAAATCAATCGCTACCTTACGAAATCTTTTGCGAGATACCAAATCAAAATTTAAAGTCGATTCCAAATGTTATATTGAATATGATTTGGATCCTCTGGAATTAGTATAATAGGAAAAAACAATGAAACTTTCGATCGGATATTTTGGATCCCCCGAACACTCAAAAGAATTGTTATCTCTTTTAATCGATGCGGGAATCCAAGTTGATTTTGTTGTCA
This sequence comes from Leptospira abararensis, assembly GCF_016918735.1. Lineage (GTDB taxonomy): Bacteria > Spirochaetota > Leptospiria > Leptospirales > Leptospiraceae > Leptospira_A > Leptospira_A abararensis. The sequence goes on along the minus strand of NZ_JAFFPR010000007.1, from coordinate 35,201 downwards.
CCAACATCGACAAACCTGTGGGTCGAAAACAAACCATCACACCCACACCCGTAAAGGAATTGGCTCTGGCCAAAGGAATTCCTGTCATCCAATCCCAAAAACTAAGAACCGATGAAGAGGCTCAGAAACAAATTTTAGCTTTTGGATCTCCCGTTCACATTGTTTATGCCTATGGTTCCATAGTTCCTGAAGTGGTATTCCAAGACCCAAAATTTGGTAGCATCAATCTTCATGGAAGTCTCCTACCCAAATACCGTGGAGCCTCTCCTGTTCAAAGTTTTCTCTTAAGTGGAGAGGAAAGTTCCGGATTTACGATTCAGTTTTTAGCCAAGGAAGTGGATTCAGGAGATATCATCTCGCAGAAATCGTGGCAGGTGGGTCCATTGGAAACCACAGCTTCTCTATTGGCATTGATTACTAAAGAAGGGGCTACAGAACTCATCCGCCTTCTAAAGCAATTGGAATCCACAGAAACCGGGTGGAAATCCCAGCCGCAAGATGGAATGCAAGCCACCCATTGCAAAAAGATCACGGGGGCGGACAGGCCCGTTTTATGGACAGAACCTGCGAGGAAAATCCACAACCGAATCCGTGCCCTCTATCCTGATCCATTGGCTGTGACAGAGTTTCGAGGGAAAAAACTCATCCTTGTTTCCTCATTTTTGCCGGATTCCGAACCAGAACCCATACCCATTCCGGAAGGGCTAACCTACGGTTCCTTTTTCCTATACCAGAAAAAAAGGCTTTTCTGCCTCTGTGGAGACGGAAACCTGCTTGGTATAGATACCTTACAACCCGAAGGTAAAAAACCCATGAAAGGATTTGAGTTTTTCAATGGGGCGCGGGTTTTAGCCGGAGAATCATTTACGTGAAAGAAAAGTTTCTGAAAATTCTACCTTACAGTGGTTATGTTCTATTTGTTGGTTTAGGGCTCCTTGTTTTTTTTGTGGCAGCCTTTCTTGTGGTAGTGGTTCGAACCAAAGAAGAACAAAAGGTAATGATGCCTTATGTGATAGGAAAAAACTACATTGAGGTTCATAATGAACTCCAAAGACTCCAACTCAAAGTTCGGTTGGAAACCCAACGCATTCCTGAAAAAACAGATGGGATCATTCTTTCTCAATCCATCGATCCTGGTAAGGAAGTGGAAGCGGGATCTAAACTTTATCTCACTGTCAATATTGGATTTGATCGAGTCACAATCCCCGATGTGAAAGGTCAGGATCTAAAACGTGCCCGAGGCATTTTAGAAAAAGTACTTTCTGGGGAAGTGTATGTTCCCCTGCAAGTTGGTGGGATCACTTATGTTCCTGCTGTGGGGGATGAACCTGCAGACACTGTCATTGACCAAATTCCTGCTCCAGGAAAAGAAACTCATTCCGGCGAAAAAATCTATCTACTCGTTACTGAAGCAAATCCTGAAAAAAAATCCAACCAATCGGCCAATGAACCGAATGATTCGACAAAGTTTGTCGGCACTCCAGTTCCTTTTGTAATCGATTATTTACAGAGAAAAAAGATTCCATACCTTTTGAAAGAAGCCACCAAACCAGAGTTTCGCGAATCTCATGGTCTTGTTTCTTCTTTTGAATTAAAACCTACAGGGGCCGAAGTGGGAGCATTTTTTTTAAAACCATCCGAGTCTCTCGTCCAAGATTATGAATTTCTTACCTATGAAGTGGATGATGATGATCTTTACTCAGCGAAAGTTAGTTATACAAAACCGGGGGAAGATACAGAAGTGGAAAAAGAAATCCTAACAAACCAAAGTTTGAAAGAAGACGAACCAGTTCGTTTTCTCATCCACCGAGCAGGAAACGTTAAGGTGACACTAATCGGAAAGGAAACTGGCGTAGCAAAAGTTTGGAAACTCAAAGGAACTTATTAAGATGAAAATCTCAGCTTCAATCCTCGCGGCAAAACTTACGGGACTCTCATCGGAGTTACCCACTTATAAACAGGAAAATATTGATCTGATCCATATCGATGTGATGGACGGAAACTTTGTGCCACAAATTTCTTTTGGGGAGGCCTTTACCAAAGAAGTGAAGTCCCATACCCAAATCCCACTCGATGTGCATCTCATGGTCAGTAATCCAGAACTCCATGTTCCTAAATACTTTGACCTAAATCCCTATTGTATTACCTTCCATATTGAAACCACGAACTTCTCGGTGAGACTCGCAGAAGAGATCCGAAAGGCAGGAATCAAGGTAGGAGTTTCTCTTAATCCCCAAACTCCACCAGAGTCTATTTCGCAAATCCTTCCTTATCTGGATCTCGTTTTACTCATGACTGTTGATCCCGGTTTTTATGGACAATCCTTTGTAAAATCAGGATTTGAGAAAATTGCCGCAGTTCGTAAACTCACCAAACCTTACAATATTGAATTGGAAGTAGATGGGGGAGTGAATGAATCCAATATGGAAGAACTAGCAAAACTCGGTGTGGACATCACGGTTGTGGGTTCTGGTCTCTATAAAACAGGAGATCCGAATGCACAGGGCAAAAAATTAAAGGAACTCGCTGCAAGTGCTAGAACTCGCTCTTGACAGATCGTCCCGATTCAAAAAACTCGCTATAAAAGGGGTATTTTTCCTTGGTTAAATTAAGATTACAAAGAACGGGAACAAAAGCAGACCCGCACTATCGCATCGTTGCAGCTGACATCCGTGCTCCACGTGACGGAAAGTTCATTGAAGCGATTGGGCATTTCCACCCATCGACTTCATCTGTGAAAAAAGCGACTTTCAATGAAGAAAAAACTATTTCTTGGTTAAAAAAAGGCGCGCAACCTACTGATACAGTTCTTGCTCTTTTGAAAAAAGACGACGTTTGGGCAAAATTCAAAGGTTAATTGATACATGGAATCCTTAGTTCGTTATATCGTTACATCTCTCGTTGACCAACCTGAACAAGTGGCAGTCAACCAAGTGCCCGGAGAGGAAGAAACAGTGATCGAACTTCGGGTAGCCGCAAAAGACCTCGGGAAGGTGATCGGAAAGAACGGAAGGATTGCAAAATCTTTGCGTACTGTTTTACAAGCAGCCGGAACCAAACAAGGTAAAAACTATACTTTAGAAATTGTCGACTAAACCAAGTTTAGTGAAAGTGGGGGTCATCGGATCCTCACATGGAATCAAAGGGCTCATCAAACTGTTCACAGAAGGTGACACCTTACTTTCCGTCAAAGCTCCGCTCACCTGCACCGTGGAAGATCCTCGCGGAAACCAGTCTACCATTCAAATCGAAGAAATCAAACAGAACGGAAATCATTTCCTTTTGAAACTAAAAGGGTATGACACGCCCGAGGCAGTCGTCAAATACCGAGGGTTTTCTTTGTTATGGAAAAGGGAAGAACTCCCTAAGGCCAACGATGGCGAAATCTATACTGAGGACTTGGTGGGACTTCTTGCCATCTCCAAAGAAACAAATACTTCTCTAAATTACATTATCACGCAAGTGATCGACAATCCGGCCCATCCCATTTTGGAATTAAAACCCGAATCGGGTGAGGGCGAAACGGTTCTTATCCCTTTTCTCAACCGATTTGTCGGAGATTGGAATTTAGATTCCAAAACTTTAGAAATCATTCACTGGGAGCAGTGGTTTGAAGTTTAATTTCATTACCCTTTTCCCAGAAAAAATCACATCCTATTTTGAAACTGGAATTCCGGGCAAAGCGGTCAAACAAGGGGTTGTAGAAATCAATACAGTACATTTGCGAGAATTTGCCGACAACAAACACCAAAAGGTAGACGACACCATCTACGGTGGTGGTCCAGGTATGCTTTTGCAAGTAGGACCCATCTACAGGGCTTTAGAATCCCTTGGAGAAAACAAAGGAAAGGTGATTCTCCTCAGTCCATCGGGGGAACTTTTCAACCAAACTCTCGCTCGAGAGATTTATGAGTCTTCAGAGACTTTGACCTTTATTTCCGGGTATTATGAAGGGGTCGACCATCGTGTCACAGAGCATTTAATTGACAGGGAAGTGGCCATTGGAAACTATGTTATTTCATCGGGGGATTTAGCTGCTCTCGTTGTTGCGGATTGCCTTTCTCGGTTTGTTCCGGGGTTTTTAGGAAAAGAAGAAAGCCTTCTCGAAGAGTCGCACAACGAAACAGAAGAATTAGAATACCCCCAGTATACAAAACCCTATGATTTTATGGGTTGGACTGTTCCTGATGTGCTCATAGGTGGCCATCATGAAGAGATCCGGAAATGGCGGCTAAAAAACCGCAAAACAAGAAATCATTCTTAGAGGAAGCCATGAATCAGATTCTAGAAACAGCACTCGCAGGCGAAGCAAGAAACGAACTTAATTTCGAAATCGGTGATACTGTAAAAGTTCACTACAAAATCGTTGAATCTGGTAAAGAGCGGGTTCAGGTTTACGAAGGTGTTGTGATCTCTATTGCTAACAAATCACAAAGCAAAACGTTTACTGTAAGACGTGTATCTTATGATATCGGAGTGGAAAGAATTTTCCCACTTCATAGCCCACGCATTGCGAAGATTGAACTTGTTCGTAAAGGAGCCGTTCGTCGTGCAAAACTTTTCTATCTCCGTGATAAAAAAGGAAAAGCAGGACGTATCAAAGAAAGAAAAGGCGGTCAAGCGATCGTTGCCAAAGATAAAAAGAGACAGGACGAGGCTTCTAAAGCCGCTCTTGCACAAGCAAAAGCTGCCGAAGCACCTAGCGCATAATCTCTCTTGAAACGGTCGTTAAGCGGCCGTTCTTTCCTGAATTTCAAATTCCAAACCTGACCTGTTATTCTCTCGATGAAGCAGGTCGTGGTACACTGGCTGGCCCCGTCTCCATTGGTTGTGTTTCATTTACGCTTACTACCTTAGAAAAAATCCGAAATGGAGAAATCCTAAAAGGACTCCGCGATTCCAAAAAAATACCAGAACCCAAACGACTTGAACTACGAAAAGAAATTCTAATCCACGCATCGTATGCTCGTGTGAGCTTTGTCAGTGCCGCTTTTATCGATCGATTTAATATCAACCAAGCAATCTTTTATGGAATGAATCGGTCTTTGCCGACTGGTTCCCATGAGCTCGGTGAAAAAAAACTCTATCTTCTTGCCGATGGAAATTATAAACTCAAAATCACAAAACCCATCGAAGGTTATCTTTCGCTTCCCAAAGGAGATGATTTGATTCCTTCTATCTCTGCCGCCTCCATCCTTGCCAAAACCTACCGCGATGAGTATATGGAACGAATGGATTTAAAATACCCTGGTTATGGGTTTGCTAAACATAAGGGATATGGAACCGAAGAACACAGGAATGCTCTTTTGAAATTTGGAATTTCTCCCATCCACAGGTTGAGTTTTTGTAAATTTCTCCGACGAGAAGGGAGTGAGCCCTCTCTTTTCTAAACTTGTTCCACTTTCTCTCCCCTTATCTCTGGTAAGACCGACACGGCATATAAGTCCTGGAAATTCCAATCATCACCTCTTTGAGGTAACCTCAAGAGGACTGGAGTTCCAAAATCCAAGGTTATCCAAAACAGAAAATTCAAATAGAAACTCCCGTTTGCTTTTGTTAAGGCAAGAGGATTTGAAGGAGGGTCAAGGATATCATAAAGCCAAAGATCCTTCTCGTTGGTCCCAATGGTTGGCAAAACAATCGGATTCTCGCACCATAGAGATAGCGGATCTAAAACCCATCTGGAATTATCTACTCGGAGAATCTGGATTTTCTGATCTTCTTTCCTACATCCATCCTGATAAAAAAGAGTCCTTACAAATGGTTGTGGAACCGAAGAACAAAGGTTTGGTTCTTTATGTATTTTGGGAATCGAAAGAAACCGGGGCGATGGGAATCCAATTCCATTATGATCCAGAAAAAGACAAACCGATACTTGTTGAGATTACAACGGAACAATCGATACAAAGAGAAGGATTCTCCAAACAACTGGTGGGTCTTGTTCGGGACTTCCCTCAAATTCGATCGGTTCAAATCGAAACTTGGTTGGAAGAATCTTTTAACGGAGAATATAGATGAAACGAAAAATGGCTGCCCTTGCTTATGATCCCAACATTCACTCCGCACCAAAACTGGTGGCAAAAGCAGAAGGAATGTTTGCAGAAACTTTGATCCGAGTAGCCAAAGAGTCAGGCGTCCTTGTCATTCGTGATGAAGTGATGGTGCAAACCTTAGATCATCTCCCTAATGGGAAAGAAATTCCAAGAGAATTGTATGAAGTCGTGGCATCAGTGTTTCGAATCCTCGTTTTAGAGAGACAAAAGAAAAACAATTGAAGTTTCTAAGCTTCTTACTAAGATTTACGCAATTATGCGGAAAATCTCCATACGTGACTTAGAGCCTGGCTCGAAGTTTACTAAGTCAATCTACTTGGACAAAGACACTGTTTTTGTAGGTGCCGACCAACCAATCACCCAACAAGACTTAGACCGTTTGGTGCAATTTGGGATTACCTTTGTTCTGACAGATGGTGAGAAGGTGATCGCGGACGGGCAGGACAAATCCTCCACAGGAACAGGTCCTGGATACTTCGATACCAACCTTCCTTTTTATCAGGATGATGAAAATTCCACACGGTTTAAGTATCTATTAGAAAAAGCAAATACTACTAAGGTAGAGTTTAACTCAGTTTTTAAAGATTGTTTTGACTTGGTTCAAAAAACGTATCGATCAGCATCTGAGGGCCGTTATACGGAAATTCGAGAATTTAGGGAAATTGCAGAACGGATCGCTGATCATACCAAAGCCAACGCTCAAATTCCAATTTTACTTTTATCCCATTCTCATTCCGGTTATTATCTATACACTCATATCTGTTATGCGACATTTTTCTCCGTGATGCTTGGAAACTTTTTAGAGTTTTCAAGACCCAAACTCATTGATTTGGCTCTTGCTTCCCTTTTTGCCGATATCGGAATGGTGACTGTTCCCGAAGAAGTTTCAGAAAAAAAAGGAGCTCTTTCGGAACTAGATCTTAAAACCATAAAACGCCACCCCGTGACAGGATACCAAATCCTCACCCAACGGTTGAAGTTAAAAAACTCTCTTGCGATTGTTGCCTTACAACACCACGAAGCTGTGGATGGTTCAGGGTATCCGCAAAGGATACTTGCCAACCAAATAGAAGAGCTGACAAAAGTATTTATGATCGCAGACCAATTTGCCGCTATGATCCATCCAAGGCCTTACAGGCAAGCCATTCTTCCCTATGAAGCCATGAAGATTATGATAAGCGAAAACGTGAACCGATTTGATTTAAAAATGGTAAGACTGTTTTTAAATAAACTTTCTATGTTCCCTGTAGGATCCGGTGTGGTTCTTTCTGACCTAAGAATGGGTATGGTGATTGAATCCAATAAAGACAAACCCCTTCGTCCCGTAGTACGAGTGACAAAAGATCCAGAAGGCAAACGCCTCAAACATTTAGAGTTCGTTGACCTTATGAAAGACCTCAATCTCTATATCCAACAAGCCATTCCCTTTTCACAAATCTATTAAAGCCATTGGGTCAAGCAACCTTTTGGTTTGGTATCTGATATGATGCGAGAAAAAATAAACCGAGGTCGCCTCGGTGAAGAGTTGGCCAAGGTTTATTTGGAATCTGCCGGGCACATCATTCTTTTTCATAACTACCGGAAGGCTTTTGGTGAATTAGACATAATCAGTTTTCTGGACGGTTTTCTTCATTGTTCAGAAGTGAAAGCCTGGACCGAAAGTAGCGGATTTCATCCTTTGGAATGCTTTCATGAGACAAAACGTATGAGAATGCGGAAGGTATATTACTATTTACTTAAGGAAATTCCCGCTTTCCATCACCTAACACCTTCGTTTAATTTGATCCATATCACTGAAAAAAAGGAAGTTCGTTTTTATTCTTCAATCTTTTAAATACTTCATCAAGGGAATTTTGTACCGGGCCGATTGATGATGTATCCCATAAGGGAAAACGCTCTCAAGGATGAGAGTTTGATTGTTACAAGGAAGTAACCGCATGAAACAATTTAGTATTTTTGGAAATTTGGCAGAAACCGACGAATTTGGTCCAGATCCAGTATTACTCCGGAAACGGGGGATGGCTTCTACCATTCAGAAGAAATTTGAGAATTACAAAAAAAAGATAGATGATCCAGCTTATATGGATTATGCGATCAATAAAATTGCGATGGAAATCTCACATTTTATTTCAAAGTAATTACCCTAGGCTATAAATCCACTGGTAACCGATAGAATACTCCACTGCCTCCCAGATGTGTACTTCCTTTGTTCGGGAGGAAAGATCCCAATCGGCAATGGTTCTTGTAAGAGAGATAATTTGTTTTTTCTTTCGCAAGGATAATTGTTTGGTTTGAGATTCTGTGTCTAAAATTTTCTGAATTTTCTTCTCTTCATCCTCTGGAACGGTTCTTGTGTTTCGAAAAGCAAACCGTTCCCAAAGAATTTTTTTCATCCTAGATTCTTCTAATTTGATACATCTTTCATTCGATATTTCGAATAACGTTTGAAAGATGGTGATCCTATCTAAAAACGCACCACTAATTTTCTGTAAATACAACCGAATCTTTTGTAAGGAACAATGGCAAATTTGTTTGCTGTGATAGTTCCCGCAAGGGCAGGGGTTTGCAGATAACATTAAAGTGAAGTCAGTTTTTAGTTTTGTTTTTTCATTCATCCGAACAATTTCTAAATACGAATCTTCCATGGGCATCCTTAAACTTTCCAAAATGCGATCCTTAAATTCTAATGCTTCATCCAAATAGAGAATTCCTCCATAGGCTTTGGAAATTTCACCTGGTTGGAAGGGAAGACCTCCACCCACAAGTCCTACTTCTGTCGCTGAGTGGTGGGGGGAACGAAAAGGGCGTTTGTTGGTAGGGATTTCGAATTCTCCACCCCAAGTCCATATTCCTTGGTCGTTCGGATCTCTTGATTCTTTGGGAGGGAGTAAGGATTCCAACATTCTATGAAGCATTGTCTTTCCCGAACCTGGACTTCCTAATAATAAACTATGGTGTTTGCCAAGTAGTGAATATAAGAGTCCCTGGAAGGTCTTCATTTGGTAGGGGTCAAGAAATACCTGGTCCCAAGTTAGGGAATCAGGAGGAGGAGTGAGGGCTTCTCGGGTATCTGGTGAAGTATTTTTAAGATTCCGAAGACCTTCCAGGTGGTCGAGAAAGTAATACTGGCCCACTGGTAGGTTTTCTTTCTGCATGGTCTTGGGAAGACAAAGGAAAACCTCCGTAGACTCTCGGTTTTGCCAAAGGTAAGGCAAAAGCTCCTGACCCCCAAGAACTGACCCATCCAATCCAATCCCTCCTAGAAAGAGTATCTGAGCTTTGGGAATTTGGATTTGGTCCGTTGCTATTAAGATTCCCACAGCAATCGCTAAATCCAAACAGACCATCCGTTTAGGGATATGAGCGGGTTTTAAGTTGATGATGATGGTTTCTAGTGGGAATTGATAACCAGAAGCCTCCAGAGCCAAACGGATGCGGTCTCTTGACTCCTTTGTGGATAGAGTTGCTGAACCTAAAATTTGGAATTGGGGGAGTCCTCTTCTGATTCCTACTTCCACTTGGATTTCTTTGGTTCCATTCCATTCGTATAACAGGCTTCTGACTTCTGCTCGTTTGGGGATCACATGTGGATAGGGTCATCAATCCTCTCTTTTGGGCCAAAAAATAAAAAAGACTTTTCATAAATGAGGCATCATGGTGACTTTTCCTCAGAGTTTACTTTGGATTGTAGTATCATTCGTGTAATTCCCCTCGTTCTTCTCCTTGCGTTCAGTCATTGTTCCCAACGGTTGATCAAAAAAGAAAGATTAAGGGAAATCAATGAATACTATGATGGAAAGACGTATGCCTTACAAGAAGAGATCAAATTTTCCCAAACCGAAGTTTGGAAAAAAGGAACTCTTGTTAAGATCTATATCGAATCCACTCCTTCTCTTTTGAAATTGAAGGTTTATCCCATTGCAGAGTCTAGAGAGTCTTCTGTGGGAAAATTGGCAGCCTACATCATCAATGATGATGTGAAGAAAAAGCAGTATGACTTGGAAGATGTCGACGAGTGGGTTGGTAAAAAATTCACTCTAGTTGAACCCAGTGTCAAAAAAAAGAAATAATGGTTAGGGTTGTCGCAATTGGTTCGTTTTGATTCTTTCTTTGTTTCGTGTTCAAGATTCTTGCCCCCAAGTCCCGATATTGAAAGGGTGAAGGTTCTTCGGTTGGCAATCATTTCCCTTTTGGTTCTTTCTGGAACTCAAGTCATAGCCAATCCATTTCAAAAAATACATTCCGAAATCAATGAGACAATTCCCGGTAGTGAATCTGCAATGTTTCGCCTATTTGGCTCACAATCACAAGAAGCCGAAGTTCATAAACTCTTTTCGGTTGGTGTCAATGCCTCGGGGGAAGAGGAAGAAGTAGAACTCGCTTCTCTTGATTTACCCAAATACATTGATGTATCTCCTGTTGTGAGTAATACAGTCGTTCACGAGTCTGGCATCATCTTAAAAAAATATGCAGTCCAAAAGAAGGACAATCTCTCAAAGATTGCCCGGTCCTTTTCTATCGAACTTGCTAAACTAAAAAAACATAACGGACTCACCAGTGACCAACTTAAGATTGGTCAGGTTTTAGAAGTTCCTGTGCAAGTGAAGAATGCTTCTTCTTCTCGAGTGGTCTTAAAAAAAATCTTTATTATGCCCGTTCCGCAAAGCCGAGTGACTTCTCGGTATGGAAGGAGAGTCGATCCGTTCAATAAATACAACCGCGTGTATCACACCGGCCTTGATCTTGCCGCTAAGGTGGGAGCTCCAGTGCTTTCTGCTGCTGATGGAGAAGTGGTTTTTACTGGTCGCAACGGTGGGTACGGAAATTCAGTCACTATCCAGCACAAAAATGGTTATAAAACAGTTTACGCCCATTGTTCCCAGATTTTAGTTGAGGTTGGGGAAACGGTGAAGATGGGTCGTGTGGTTGCTCTTGTCGGAAGGACAGGAACGGCAACAGGGGCACATCTGCATTTTGAAGTGTTTCGAAACGGGAAGATCATGAACCCCGAATCGGCGTTAAGTATCACGGAAAAACAAGTCACACGACTCCCTAAATCTGAAGTAGCCGGAATGTAATCGGAGCCTTTCTCCGATTTGTGGGGAGCATGAATTCAATCCTTCAAAGAATCCAGTCGAGTCAATTTTTGACATTGATTCCGGCAGTTTTACTTTTTTCCTTTTCTCTTGCTTATTTGCTGAAACTGGTCCTCTTACTTTTGTTTTCTACAGAAACTGGGATTAGCGTAGCAGGCGCCCGACCCAAACAAATGCGCCAAGAAGTGATTTTGGCGGTGAGTACGTACGAAGATATAGTTACGGGCAATCTCATTCGTGGCCAGGTATTTGATCCCAATGATGCCACCAAACGAGGGGCAGATGGATCGCCTCTAGATCCAGAAATCGCTCAGGACAATGGGGACGACGACCAAATGTTGATTACGGGAACCCTTTCCGGACATTGGTCCTTTGCTCGGGTGACAGTCCGAGAAAAACAAAATAATGATTCTGAAGAGTATGGAACTGGTGAGATGGTAGGTGGCTATAAAGTCCAGACCATCGAACAACACTATGTGGTATTAAAGAAAGGGGGGCTTAGTCTTAGGGTGAATATTGGCGAAACCCCTGCACAGGCCAAAGAAAGAATTCGTCCGAAAGACGCGGCTGCAGTATCCAATTTAGGGCCTTCCAGCCAGACAGTGCAAAAAGTTCTTTCCCGTGAGGATGTGAATCGCAAACTGAAAGACCCGAACACTATCTATAAAAATGCGAGGTTTGGCCCTCATTTGGTAGACGGAAAGATCGAGGGTTACAAGATCTATCAGGTGGCAAAAGACCATGTGTTTTATTCCCTCGGTGCACGCGGTGGGGATATTATCAAACGAGTCAATGGAATGCCACTCAACGAAACAGAGAAAATGTTGGAAATTTGGGGTTCGATCAAACAAGCTCCGAAAATTACAGTGGATTTAGAGAGACAAGGCAAAATAATCACATATGAATTTATCATTCGGAATTAAAATGAGAAATCGTCTTCCTTTAGTTGTACTTAGTATTTGCCTTTATCTAATTGTCACTCCGAGTTTTTCCCAAGAGAAAGGAAAACCAAAGACAAAATCCTCCCCAGAACCTGCCAGTTTTACGGCAGATTGGAGGGACACAGAACTCAAAGATTTCCTAATGGGAATGAGTGCCATCATCAAACGAAACATACTTATTGATGATTCTGTGAAAGGAAAGAAGATCACTATCATTTCACAAAAACGAGTGAAAATTGAAGACGCTTACGGATTTATGAAATCCGTTTTAGAGACACAAGGGTTTGGCCTCATTGAAGAAAATGATCTCATCAAAGTAGTAAAGATCAAAGATGCTCTAGCCAAGTCCCCGATCGTTCGGATTGGAAAGGACCCTGTATCGGAATCAGATGTAGCTTTAAATAAAACCATCACTCAAATTGTTCCTTTAGAATTTTCGAATGCGGTGGAACTAGAACCCATCCTTAAACGAGTCACATCTCCCGATACAGACATCATTATTCCAAAAAACCAAAACACTTTGATTTTTTCTGGATCCACATCGGACATCAACAAATTACTTAAGTTAGTTGATAACTTGGATGTTCGTGCTGATGGTCCCGGTTCCATCTCCTCTGCGGGAGATATTCATATCTACACTTTAGAATACAATGAAGCGGAAAAATTGGCTGCCATTTTAGTGAAATTAGATATGCCGGATGCACCTGTAGCTCCCACTCAAGGTCCTCCTGGTGAACCGGGTGCTGATGGCAAACCAGCACAGCCACCACAACCGGTGGCCGCTCAACAAACAAAGGTTCCTGGCAAACAAGATAAAATCAAAGCCGTAGCTCACAAAGAGTCGAATTCACTCATTGTGACAGCAACTCCCCAAGAATGGGAAGAAATTAAAAAAATCATCAAGATCTTAGACACCCCAAGAAAACAGGTGTTACTCGAAGTTCTTATCGTGGAACTTAGTTCTACTGACCTAAATGACTTTGGTATCGATTGGCGTTATCAAGAATTAGCTTATGGACAGTTTAACACAGGTCTTGCTGCCCAAGGGGGAGTGATTGATAAAAATGGAAGACCTACAAACGTAAACACTCTATCTGGTTTTTCCCTTGGTTTCATTCGCCGTGGGGGACAACAAATCATTGGTATTTTGAATGCGAATTCAACAAATGAAAATTTCAATGTATTGTCTGCTCCTCAGATTCTGACCTTGGACAACCAAGAAGCGGAAATCAATGTGGGGCAAGATGTTCCGGTCAGGACCCAAAACCGTAACGCCGGTCTTGGTGGGGACAACGCGGTTACTGTTGCCAACTTCGAATACCGACCAACAGGGATTAAATTAAAGTTCACTCCTCATATCAATAAAAACAATCGTATTACTCTCGATCTTTACCAAGAAATTAAAAACGTAGCTGGAATTTCTTCGGAAGCAACGGGGGGAAACCCAACGTTTAACAAACGGGATATCAAAACAACCATCGTTGTGGACAATATCCAAACGATTGTCATTGGAGGACTTCTCTCTAATGACAAACAAAAGAAAGTACAAAAGATCCCGATTTTAGGGGAGATTCCACTTCTTGGGACACTATTCCGCAGGACTACCAATCAAAATCGTAAAACTAATTTGATGGTGTTTTTAACACCGCACATTCTAGACGACCGAGACAAATCGGATCGTATGACCATCCAGAAGAAAAATGAACAAGAAAGGATGGTCGACGAACGAGAAAAGAAACTGCGATGAGAAAGAGTTTAGGTCAAATTTTATTAGAAGACGGGATCCTGACTCTTAAGGATCTCGAGGATATTTCCAAACAACAGGAAAAAACCAATCTTCCGATCACTCATATCATTCAGAAAAAAGGTCTCGCTTCTGAAACTGACATTCTAAAAGCCCTATCAAAACTCCATCGTATGGATTTTATCGACAAACTTGAGTTTGTTGCAAATGAAGAAGTATTTGGGAAAATTCCTTTAAAACTCGTCCAACGTTCCAAAATTGTTCCTGTTTCTGTGAAAGGCAAAAAAGTAATCGTTGCCACGTCTGACCCGACAGACCTTCATCCCATGGATGATATGCGTTCCTTCTTAAAAGGATACGAAATCCAATTCGTTCTCGCTACAGAAAACGAAATCATGAGGATTGTCCACTCTCAGTTCGACAAAACCACTGCCGAAGCCAAAGAGATGATGGATGAGATGGATGGAAGTTTTGGTGATCTTTCTGATGCTTTTGAATCGGATGCCTTAGATCTTTCTAACGAAGCTCCTATCATCAAGATGGTGAATGTTATTTTATCCCAAGCGGTTTCGGAAAGAGCTTCGGATATTCACGTGGAACCTTTTGAAAAATCAGTTGTTGTTCGTTACCGTGTGGATGGAGTTTTACAAAAGGTTTTAAATCCACCTAAGTCTTATTTGGCGGGAATCTCGACCCGTATCAAAATCATGTCCAATTTGAATATTGCAGAAAACCGGTTGCCTCAAGATGGAAGGATTAAACTTAGGTTAGCTGGGAAAGATGTTGATGTTCGGGTTTCCATCATTCCTTGTCAATTTGGGGAACGAATTGTAATGCGTATTTTGAATAAAACCGATCAAAAGTATTCGATCGATACGATGGGTTTTAATAAGGAAATCTTAAAAGATTTTAAAGAACTCATCTACAAACCTTATGGAATTATATTAGTTACAGGGCCAACGGGTTCTGGTAAATCGACAACCCTTTATTCTGCACTTTCTGAGATCAATACAGAAGAGAGAAACATCATCACTTGCGAAGATCCGGTGGAATACCAAATGGATGGAATTTCTCAAATGCAGATGAATGATAAAATTGGACTAACCTTTGCTGCAGGGCTACGTTCTATCCTTCGCCAAGATCCGGATGTGGTGATGGTAGGGGAGATCCGAGATGAGGAAACAGCAAGGATTGCCATCCAAGCATCCCTTACCGGTCACTTAGTTTTTTCCACTCTGCATACCAATGATGCCTCCGCTGCTGTCACACGACTTGTAGATATGGGAATTGAACCTTATTTAATTACAAGTTCGGTCCTTGGGTTTATGGCCCAAAGACTTGTCCGGGTCATTTGTAAAGATTGCAAAACAAGTTATAAACCAACAGACAAAGATTTGGCTGGCCTTGGGATATCCAGAAAAGAGTTAAAAAACGGGGTTCTCTATCGTGGAAAAGGTTGTGTATCCTGTCTAAACTCAGGATACAAGGGACGAACTGGTTTGTATGAACTTCTCATAATGAATGACGAAATCAAAAGGGCAATTTTGCAAGGTGCTGATTCCAATCGGATCAAAGAACTTGCGATTAAAAATGGTCTCTCCACACTCCAGGAGTATGGTAAATTCAAAGTGATTGAAGGTGTGACCACTCCAGAAGAAGTCCTTCGGGTATCTTAAATTTTATGCCACTTTTTACTTACGTTGCGTTCAACAGAAAAGGCAAAGAAGAAAAAAACATCATCGATGCGCCCAATCTGCAGGCGGCGCGTAACAAACTTAAGGCGAAGGGGCTTTACGTTCGTTCCATACAGGAAGACCGTGAAAAAGAGGAAAGAGAACTTTTTCCATTTTTATCTAAATTATTATACAGAATCCCTAGAAAGGATGTGGGACTTTTTTGTAAACAGTTGGGAACCCTCATTGGTGCGGGAATTCCGTTAGATAAATGTCTACTTTCCATTATTGACCAAGTGGAAAATATATATTTTAAAAAAGTTTTGATTGAGATGCGAGCGGATATCACAGAAGGAATGAGCCTTTCTGAGTCCATGAAAAAACACAAAACTGTTTTCCCTGACCAGTATCCTAGTTTGATTTCTGTGGGCGAATCTACAGGGAATTATGAAAACACCTTGCACCGGCTAGCGGAGTTGGAAGAAAAATCCTCTGAATTAAAATCAAAAGTCCAAGTGGCAATGATTTATCCCATGATTATGGGTTTACTTTCCCTAGGTGTTTCGATTTTTTTACTAGTTGTGGTCATTCCTCAAATTGAACAGCTGTTTGCTTCCTTTGATGCCAAACTTCCGCTCCTCACTCGTGGAGTCATATTTTTGTCTTATGTTCTTACTAACTATTGGTTTTTTATTTTAGGTGCGATTGCTGGTGGACTTCTCGGATTTATGAAATGGAAAAGTTCTGGGGAAGGGAAAAAAACTTGGGATAAATTCCTTTTGCGATTGCCTGTGATTGGAACCTTACTTCGTAAAATTTTAGTTTCCAATTTTGCAAGAAATCTATCCATTCTTCTGATGAACCGGGTTCCGCTCATTGTCTCTTTGAATATCGTTTCTGATGTGGTGGGGCACACCGTTTTTAAAGAAGAAATTGAAAGTGCTATCATCAAAATCAAAGAAGGGGGGAAACTTTCTGATTCCCTGCAAGGATCGCAAGTCCTTCCCCAGATGGTTCTTGGGATGCTCAGTGCCGGGGAAGCCTCCGATAAAGTTCCCGAAATGATGAATAAACTCTCGGAAATCTATGAATCCGAGGTCGACACGGCAATAAAATCTTTGACCCAATCATTAGAACCAATGATGATCATTGTAATGGGTGGAATTATTTTTACCATTATGGCGGCAATTATGACGCCTATGTACAAACTAACTCAAGAAATCCAGGGGATGTAGAGTTTATGAAAACTAAAGGGAAACACAGAAAGATTCGTGAGGGACTCACACTAATCGAGATTACAGTGGTAATGCTCATTTTAGGTTCACTTATGGCGATTCTTTACTCCAGTATCGGAAACCGGGGTGAAGGCGAAAAAAAACTGAAACTGAAAAACGATAGTGCCGTGTTAAAAACTGCATTAGAAAGATATTTAGAAGTTTATGATAAATATCCTTCGGAAGAACAAGGTTTACAAGCGTTAATCGAAAAACCGGACGATGATAAAATCGGTGACGATTACGAACCTATCATTCGTGAAAAGGCAGTTCTTAAAGATCCGTGGAAAACACCATATGTGTTGAAATTTGAAGGAGCTGTCCCTCAAATTGTTACCTTAGGTGATGATAAAAAAGAAGGTGGAGAAGGAAAAGCGAAAGACTTTAATATCCTTTCACCGGATGATTACCCAGCCGCTTTCCGATAAAATACCGCTTCTGAAAACCAAACGGAAATTACGCGATGGTCTCACGTTAATTGAGATCGTCGTTGTGATCTCCATCCTTGGGCTTATCATGGTGATCGTTGGAGGAACTCTCCGTAACCTGATCATTCCTTCTACCGAAGACATTGCTGTAAAATTGCAGGAATCCTTTAAATTCGGATACAACAAAGCGCAATTAACTAACCAAGCCGTACTCTTTCAGTATGATTTTGAAAAGAGGGATTACCAGTTTTTTCTTTTAAAAAGAGAGGAAGGGGGATTGGAAGAAGAAGCTATTTTGAAGAAAGTCACCCTTCCTTTTTATTCAAAAATCGTCAGCGTACGGGACTTAGGTGGAAAACCTCGTTCTGAAGGAAAAATCCGAATTGTTTTTACTCCGCAAGGAACCACTACAGATTTATTTTTATATGTAGGTTCAGATACAGAGATCAAACGAACCATTCAAATCTACCGCTACGGTGGAAAAATCAAAATTCACAAAACAGAATACTTTCCAGAACCTGAGACAAATTCCATTCAAAAGATATCTTATGGACTGGATGAAAGAGATGAACAGGTGGACTCTAATGCAAAAACCCAACCTAAGTAACAAATTTCGTTCGGCTTTTACCCTTTTTGAAGTCACCATTGCTATGGCTATGGCGGCTATGGTTATGACATACACTTATTCCTTAATTGCGGAAGGGATTTCATATCAGAAGAAAGCGGTTTTACTTGCCAATGCCGTTCATTTAGCAAAAATCAAAATGGCACAAGTGGATTCATCTACCACCATGCAGACAGACACCTCGCGTGGTTCAATTGATGCCTTCCCTGGATATACCTTTGAAACAGAAATCAAAGAAGAAGAAATGGATTTATTGAAACTTGCCGGAGGGCCCAATGCTGAAGCGCTCCGAAAAAAAGCACCAAAGGACATGTTAGGCGATAAAGATGTGGGTTTTAGTGACCTTATGAAAAAAAGAGGTCAGAAAAAAAGTTTTGAAACAGGCGGTGTTCTTAAAGTATTTCGAGTTAAGGTCTCTATTTTTTATACGGATGGGAACAAAAAAGAAACCTATAGTGTAGAAACGTTTCGGAGTACGAAATACTAATGTTTGTTGTGCCTAGGCATAAACGTGGATTTACCCTTGTGGAAATCTCTATCGTCGTCATGATAATGGCTGTGATCTTTACTGGAATTTTTTCTGTTTTTTATACAGCGAATAAAATTTCTAAAAAAGGTGCTTCAAATAAGGGTGCCAACAGAAAGGACATCCTGTATGCGATGGAGAATATCAGGGGAACTCTCGCTCGTACTTATTATATAGATAACCAAAAGAGAATTTTGTTTGTAGGCAAACAAGAAGGTGTGACAGGCGGAAGAAATGATCGGATCGTTTTTGCCACCGCCAATCCCAATTCAGAAGAAGAGGGCCAGGCGTCTGTTCGAGAAGTTTCCTTTTATTTACGAAAGATGCCGAATCCCAAAATGGACGGTTTGTCCTATCTGATTCGACGGGAAGATGAAATGATTGACACCTTTCCTACGCAAGGTGGCGTCGAACACGTCTTACTCGAGAACGTTAAGAGTTTTCAAATGAAATTTTCCGAACGTGGAGACAAATGGGTAGATGATTGGAATTCCCGAACTACCAAAAAAATTCCAAGACTGATTCGGTTTGAAATTATATCATTAGTGGGGAATGCCTTTGTTAAATATGAATCGCTTGCGCATCCGGTTATCCTCTATAAATAAGAAGACAAAAAAGGGGTTTATGGTCTATCTTCTTGTGATGGCCATTGGTACCGCTTCTATGTTTACGGCTTCCAAATTCTTTGAAGATGCCGCTACGGAATACCGAGTGGCCCGTTCCCAGGCCGATGGATTTCGAGCTCATATGTTGGCAAAGGCAGGATTTATGGGAGCAGTGGGAGCTTTGAAAAAAATCCCTGAAGAGGTTTTATACCAATCAGGTCTTGCCATGGACCCACCTCCGATCCCTCTCGGAGGTGGAGTCATTTATTACACGATGAGTCCGGAAGATGGAAAGATCAATATCAACTCTCTGGTGAAAATTTACGACGACCAACCGAACCAAAGAACCATTGAGATGGTGACTCGTCTCTTCTACCAATTTGGATTAAAACGAGAGATGATTTTCCCCATTTTGGATTGGATTGATGAAAATCATCAAGAGACTGGTGGTGGTGCCGAACAGTACTTTTACAACAGACTTTCGCCGCCGCGAAAAATCAAAAATGCCCCACTCTATTCGCTTTCAGAGCTCTTGAGTGTCAAAGGATTTGATCGGGCCACAGTTTATGAAAGTTTGAAGCCAAAGGATTATGATAAAAATAACTCCAAGGACTTTATGACAGAGGAGGAAAGGGCCCTTCGTTCCGATAAAGACTATGTGCTCTCCAATAATATCACGGCCTACTTACCGGCCGGGGATTCCTATGATGATAGAATCAATATCAATACGGCACCTTATTTTGTCCTAATATCCCTATCTGATTTTATGACCAAACAAGCCGCTATGAAAATTTTGAAACTCAAGTTGCAGAAAGGAGGCTATATTAAAGAATTGAAAGATCTGGAGACCGAACCAGAATTCCAAGTGAAAACGACAGGGGATCTCACTCTGTATAAGGAATTGGCGGGAGAAGGAACAGATGTCTCTGGTGGGCGAATCAAAACCAAAGGCGAAGTTTATAAAATCACAGGGGTTGGGATTATAAAGGATAAAGTGGTTCGAAAGGTTTCGGGTCTTTTTGACCTTACCAACAACCAAATGTTATATTATACTGAAGATTAATTATGTTATCATTTGACCAATACCTAGCTATCGATTATGGATCAACATTTCTAAAGGGAGTCCTTTTTAAAAAGGTACTCGGGAAAGTAGTGATCCTTCGCACAGAAAGTCTTCCCGTAGTGGAACTGGATGAATCCGAAGGAGATCCCTTTGAATACAATATCATCCGCTTCATACAAAGTTTTTTCCCCGAAGAAAATCGTTTTCTTCTTAATTTAGGAATTCATAATCTTTTTGTTCGGGATCTAACGGTACCATTGGTTTCTGAAAAAGCCATCCAAGAAGTGTTACCCTTTGAAGTAGAAAATTTAGTCCCTTATCCGATGGAGGAACTGGAAGTCATTGGCAAAACTTGGAGATCGAATAAAGAAAACTCAGAAGTTATATCCTTCAATGTCCACCATTCGGAACTCCTTCGGGCTTTAAAACCTTTTGCGAAGGGAGATCTTTCTTTATCTTGTTTGTCTCTGGATTCTTTTGCACTTTCTTCTTTGGTAACCAAAAACTACCCGTTGTTACTTGCAGAACAATCCATTCTTCAATTGGATCTTGGTGGTAAATATAGCATTCTAAATGTTCTTTTTGAAGGAAAACTTCGTCATACCCGCCAAATTTATATCGGAGGGGAAGATGTAAGTTTGGAGATTGCCAACTTACTAAAAATTGAATTGGAAGAGGCCCGGGCTTTGAAGGAATCCCTTCCTGTAGGTTTCCTTTTTGAAACTATAGAAAAGTCAGAAGAAACAAGTTTCTTTTCCAAGTATCACATAACAGCCACTCAGTGGAAATCTATACGAAAGTTTATTTTGGCAAAAATAGACCAACTCATCCACGAAGTAGAAAATAGTATCTTCTCACTTCCTGAAACAGAAAGGCCAAGTCTGATTCTTTTGTCCGGTGGGGCGAGTTTGTACCCAGGACTTACTGCTTATTTAGAAGATAAGTTAGGAATCAAAACCGGGCGTTATGAATTTTTAGGAATTAATGATCCCAGTTTTGTTACCGCAGTAGCTACGGGAACTCATTTTGAATCTCGTAATCGAGTAAATTTTTTAGAAACAGGATTTGCAAAAAAAATCCATACCAATCGGTTTAAGTTATCTGCTTTTAAGCCGCACCTAATTCTAGTAAGTATTTCACTTATACTTTTGTTTGGTGTCTTCTTAATTGGAATCATTTTGGATAAACGCAAAATTAATGCAAATAAACAAGTATTATTAGAAAAATATAAAAATGGGATTGGTGGAGAACTCGGTGAAGAGGAAGATCCACTCACTGAGGCCAATAAAAAACTAAAAGCAGAACGAAAGAAAACAGAAATTTACCGTTTGTTTCTTTCCCAAGAAAGTGTTTTGGATGTTTTGAATGAAGCTACCGAACAATTTCCTTCCCCCGAAGTATTGCCATTTATTTTGGACCAGTTTAATTTTGAAGAAAAAGAAATCCAGATTTATGGTAGGGTCAATGAATTTGGAGAAATTGGGACTATCCAATCTGCTTTAGAGAAATCTGAAAAATTTACCAATATACAAATTCAAAACAAAAGACTGATCACTGGAGTAAACAAATTCAAAGTCAGTTTTAAAATCAAAATGGATGTTGTGACTCCTAAGGATGAACCATAATGTTTGACAGGCTAAATGATAGAGAACGTGTCTTAGTCACTGGACTCATTAGTTTTGTGGCTCTTCTTGGGATTTATACCATTATCACTTTATTTTCTGATTTGAGAAATAGCTTAACAGAAGAAATTTTTGAAACTAGATCTCAGGCAACGGAACTTGATCGAGTGATCCGTGAGTATAACTATCTGCGCGGTTTGCAGTCTGGTGGAAGTGAAGAAGATGTCAGTGTCATGTATTCGAAACTGGATCAGATTCTAGTTAGATATAACTTAAAAGACAAAGTCCAAACCATGAAGGATACGAGTAATGTCATCCAAAAGGACTATAATAAAATTACTATTGATGTGTCTTTTCGTTCCGTTCTTTTGCAAGACATCATCAAACTTGTCTATGATATAGAGAAGAATAAACAAATTCAAGCAAAGGTAGACTTACTCAGTTTTAGAAAGCCATTTGCCGAAAAAGAAATATATGATGTAAACTTAAAAGTTTCATCCTATAGTCGTTTGTCCAAAGGGAAATAATATGCCAAAAGAAAGTGAATTGGAAGAGGATTTCCTTAATGAAGAAGACCAAGCGGTCCAAGAAAGTCTTTTGGACGATGATGGTAATTTGTATGATGAAGATGGTGACGAGGAACATACAAAGGTAAACCGTAAAGAAGTTATTACTCTTGTGACCATTGCCTTTGTTTCTTTTTTAGTATTTACTTTATTTATATTTCCGCTTAATGAAATTGTTCGTTCTGTTCTTATAAAAACGGGTAAAGAAACAGGGATCTTTATGGATGCAAAGGAAATCCGGTTCCCGATGATTGGAAGAAAATCTTTTGATAGTTTTGTTGCTAGTTTTCCATCCGGTACTTCGATTAAAGCAGAAGAAATTAGTTTAGGTGTTTCTCTCTTTGGACTTCTTCAGTCCCGTTTGGACGGGGATGCAAATATTGGGTATTTTAGTTTCGAAGGTAGTGAATGGGCTGCAAGTATCCAAACTTTAGACATTCCACTCCGCCTTTCACCATTGGATGATAAAATCACTAAATGGAATGGGGAAGGGGAGATTGACTTATCCGGTGGAAAAATCAAAGAATCGCCAGAGATTCCTTTTTTAGGAAGTTTGAAAGGAACTGACATTCGTAAGGCGAATATTCTTTTTAAAATTCGATCCGGGAAACTACTTTTGGAACGAGGAAGTTTGGAGTCGTCTCTTGCCAAATTCCAATTCCAGGGAGTGGTTCGTCTTTCAGATACATTGGCTTATTCACAATTGGACTTAAAGGTTTGTTTTTCTCTTACTGAAAAGTTTGCTCAGGAACGCCAAGATTTAGTAGGAATGGTCGCCCTCCTTCCGCAAGAAGGGGGAAAAACTTGTATCCCGATTCGAGGAACTTTTTCTTCTCCTAAAGTGGACCTACCCAACTTAAACCAATTAGGTGGTGCACCAGCTAAATCAGAAGAAACATCGATTGAACCTGCTCCTGTGCCTTAAAACTCCCTAAATTTCTATTTTTATAAGTGAATGCATAATAGAAGAAGGGAGATAACCCTCTTTGTTTTTGCTTTCTCGATTATTGGGTAGCTTTTAACCTAATGATGAATAAAACATCAACCAATATTTTATAGTTCAGTTTTTAACGCGTTTTAGTAAGTTAATGTTTCTTGATTATCCAATTCGTTAGATATACTTTAGACAAAAAAAGAGACCTCAACATGAGATCTCTTTTCAATTTCCAAGAGCCAAACCCCTAATGTAAAATCAGAGTTTGGCGATAATTGTTTTTGGTTTTAGGAACAACCAGTTGTGGATCCACAAGAGATACACTTGAGGCAAGCTCCGTTACGTACCATTTGGAAGGATCCACATTCTGTACAGGAATCTCCCGTATAACCTTTGGTCCTTGCTTCGGCAATGATTTTGAGAGTTGCCGCAGCAGACTGTGCAGCCGTTGGTTGTGTTGTTCCACTAGCCACTGCCACCGGTTCCGGTTTTTCTTCCAATACAGACTTCATAGAAATAGGGGCAACTTGTAGCGGAGCACGAAGCCCGCTACTTTCCTGCTTTCCCACCAGATCCTTTGCCGGTTCTGCTTTTCTTCCTACTTCATCCGTTCTTAGGTCTTCGGGAGATACTTGCGCCAAGTCGTATCTACCAAGGTAAGTGATGGCAAGTTCTCTAAAGATGTAATCGATCACAGAGGTTGACATCTTAATATGAGGGTTGCCAGAAACCATTCCGTTTGGTTCAAATTTGAAGAATGTAAACGCTTCTACAAATTCTTCTAGGGGAACTCCGTGTTGTAGGCCAAGAGAAACTGCTATCGCAAATGCGTTCATTAAAGAACGGAAAGCCGCTCCTTCTTTATGCATATCGATAAAGATCTCACCAAGTTGGCCATCTTCGTATTCACCCGTGCGAAGGTATACTTTGTGTCCCCCAACCATAGCTTTTTGTGTATAACCCGCACGACGGTGTGGGAGTTTTCTCCTTTCCGAAATGTATTTATACACAAGTTTTTCTGCCACTTCAGTCACCGTTTTTGGAGCAGAAGAAGTTTGGAGTTCTTCCTCTTCTTCACCCACAGCACTTAACAACTGGAATACTGAGTTAAGTGGTTGTGAAAGTTTAGATCCATCGCGGTAAAGAGCGTTTGCTTTGATCATCACTTTCCAAGACATGAGGTATGCGTTTTTCACATCCTCGATGGTTGCCTCCTCAGGAAGGTTGATCGTTTTGGAGATAGCACCCGAAATGAATGGCTGAGCCGCAGCCATAATTCGGATATGTGATTGATAGGATAAAAATCGTTTTCCGTATTTTCCACATTTGTTTGCACAATCAAAAACTGCTAAGTCTTTCTCTTTAATAAAAGGTGCATTTTCGATAGTCATCGTTCCGCAAACATAATCGTTTGCCTGAGCGATTTCATCTGCCGAAAATCCCAATGTTTCCAAAAGATTAAAACTCATGGAGTTGTAAACATTTGATTCAATTCCTAATGTTTTTGAAAGGAAATCTTCACCTAGCGTGAATTTATTGAATGCGAATTGGATATCGAAAACAAACGGAAGTTGTTTTTCGAGTTTTTCCAATACATCTTCTGTAAAACCTTTTTCTTTCAAACGAGCCGTATTCACACCTGGTGCGCCGTTGAAAGTAGCATGGCCTTTACAGTAGTTGACTATTGCATCTTGTTCAGCTTGGCTATAACCAAGTTTTTTCAATGCAGCAGGCACTGATTGGTTGATGATTTTGAAATAACCACCACCAGCCAATTTTTTGTATTTCACAAGAGCAAAGTCCGGTTCAATTCCTGTTGTATCGCAGTCCATAACAAGGCCAATGGTTCCCGTAGGTGCAATCACTGTTACTTGAGCGTTGCGGTATCCATACAATTCACCAAGCTCTAAAGCTCTGTCAGAATCTTCTTTTGCTGCTTCGAGTAAGTAAGATGGAAGAAACGATGGATTGATTCCTACTGGAGTGATGGTAAGGCCTTCGTATTCTTCTTTCGGTGCATTGTAAGCAGCACGTCTATGGTTACGAATCACTCGGAGCATATGGTCCTTGTTTTTTTCGTATCCCGCGAATGGTCCAAGTTCCTTTGCCATTTCAGCAGAAGTTGCATACGAGGACATATGCATGATGGAAGAGATCGCACCAGTGACAGCCATAGCTTCTTGTGAATCATAAGGAATTCCCATGATCATAAGAAGGGAACCAAGGTTAGCATAACCGAGTCCTAAAGTTCGGAACTTATAAGATAGTTCCGCAATTTCTTTGGAAGGGAACTGAGCCATAAGCACAGAAACTTCTAAGATAATGGTCCAAACTTTGTTTAAGTAGCGGTATCCTTCTACATCAAAACTTCCATCTTCTTTTAAGAATTTAACAAGGTTCGCGGATGCTAAGTTACAAGCCGTGTTGTCGAGGAACATATACTCGGAACATGGGTTCGAAGCATTGATGGCACCGTCTTCAGGGCAAGTATGCCATTCATTGATCGTGCTATGATACTGCGTTCCTGGATCTGCAGAATTCCAAGCAGCATTCGCAATTTTTTCCCAAAGGTCACGGGCACGTAAAGTTTTAGAAGGTTTTGCTTCACGACCCGCAGCACGAGCTCTCTCTTTTTCTGTTCGGAAATAGAGGTTAAAAGGAAGATCTTTTTCGACTGCTTCCATAAACTCATTGGTGATTCGCACAGAGTTATTTGAATTTTGTCCAGAAACCGTATTGTAAGCTTCCGATTGCCAATCGGTTGTCAACTCTTCAAAAAGTAGGTCTTTGTAACCTTGTCTAGAAAGGTCAATCACTCGTTTGATGTAGTTGTCTGGAACAAATGCTTTCCTAGCTTTTTGGATCGCTTTTTTAAGGTCCACATTGGCAGTAGGGTCGTATGCTTCTTCACCAAGAGTTTGTTTGGCGGAAGAACAGGCCGTCATAATATCGTTTAAGAGGCGGTTGTTAAGGATAGATCCCGTAACAAGGGATGCCACTTTTTTCTCTTCTTGGACTTTCCAATCGATGAACTCTTCGATGTCTGGATGGTCCATGTCAAGACAAACCATCTTCGCTGCACGACGAGTGGTTCCCCCTGATTTAATCGCACCTGCCGCTCTATCACCGATCTTTAAGAAAGACATAAGACCAGAACTTTTACCACCGCCAGAGAGAGGTTCATTGGCAGAACGTAAATTCGAGAAATTGGTTCCTGTTCCCGATCCGTATTTGAAAAGGCGAGCTTCCCGAACCCAAAGGTCCATGATTCCTCCTTCATTCACTAAATCGTCATCCACGGATTGGATGAAACAGGCATGAGGTTGCGGGTGTTCGTAAGAAGAGGCAGATCTTACTAGTTTTCCCGATTTTGGATCCACATAATAATGTCCTTGTGACTTTCCATCAATTCCGTAAGCCCAGTGGAGTCCTGTATTGAACCACTGCGGGGAATTGGGCGCAGCCATTTGGCTTGCGAGCATAAAAATAACTTCTTCATAGAAGACACGAGCACTGTCTTCATCGGTAAAATAACCGTGTTTATAACCCCAATAAGTCCAACATCCCGCAAGGCGGTGGAAAACTTGTTTAGAATCAGATTCTCCCACAAATCGGTCTTCTGGATTGAGAGCGGAGAGCTTTTCCTCATCGGGAACGGAACGTTGTAACCATTCAGGAATTCCTTTTTCAGCAACTTTCTTAAGATATTTGGGAACACCTTTCCTGCGAAAGTATTTCTGCGCGAGGATATCTGTTGCTACTTGCGACCAAAAATCCGGAACTTCGACTCCGTTAGCCTCAAATACAACGGATCCGTCCGTATTCGTAATTTTAGAATCCTTACGGACCCAAGTTAAATTCGGGTATAAACCCTTATTCCCTTTGGTAAAATGCCTCTCAATTTTCATGCAGACCCCATCTACAACAACATATACAATTTCTATTTTTTCCCCTACCAGGAGCGGAGAGGATTATGTCACAATGAGGGAATCTTTAGTTGGAAACATCTATTTTTTCAGCTTACCTTCCCTGATTTATTAGAATTTTTTCAATATTTCTGTAGGCTCTGAATGTTTTTTTTCGTTGACCTAGCGACCTTCCTACGTAGCATGGTCACAGATTCGAGATTCCCCTTTAGCTCAGTCGGTAGAGCAAATGACTGTTAATCATTGGGTCGCTGGTTCGAGCCCAGCAGGGGGAGCAGGTCTTGACTCAATGAGTTTTGAAACACCTGAACTCTACAAAAATCTCCACACTTTCTCTCAGTTTTTTAGGATTCTCCCTTAAATTCAAGTTATTTCCCGCGCTCTCTACTCACTTTTTTCCCGTTCTGACTTGTTTTTTCTTCCTTATTTCATTTTTTCCTTTGCGAAGTGAGGACATGAAGGAAGCACTGAACCCCCATTGGAATTCAGAACAAATTCTTTTCATTACTGCTTCTTCCAAAGAAAATCTCGGTTATTTGGATTTTTATACAGTTCACCAAGGGGATTGGACTCCTGTTCTCGAAAAAATCCCTGTTCGTTTGGGGCGAAATGGCCTGATCCTCAGTAATGAAAAAAGAGAAGGGGATGGACATACTCCCGCAGGTGTTTTTCCTATAAAAAGAATCGTAGGCAAACAAAAAAGGGAAATTCGAAACTTAGAATATACTCAAATTAGAAAAAACCACCACTGGAGTGACTCGCCTATTTCTAAAAATTACAATCAACTGATCAACCGTTTCGAAAAAGGAGCCGTTTCCCTGTGGAGTCCCTATATTTATGACTTATTCATAGTGATCGAACACAATACTAAACCGTCTTTCCCAGGTTTAGGAAGTATGATTTTTATTCATCCTTGGAACGAAGACAAATCTACCTCTGGTTGTGTTGGGGTATCAAAGGAGATATTGGAAAAAATTGTTTCTTTGTTAGATGGTGGTAAAAAACCAATGATTATCTTGGAATTTCTCGATTAATTCAGTTTTTCTTGAATTAAAAATGACTGAGATCTTTAATTTTTCTAATCAAAATATGTCTTAAATACGTCATGATACACTTGACAACTGTTAGGTCTTTTCGTTTTAATCTACAAATGCGTTCCCTAATATTGGTTCTGTGCCTTTTCGCTAGTTTTCTGTCTTGCCAAGTAGATATAAAACAAATTCCTCCTGCAAAACAAGATTCTCAAATTCTCATTTCGAAATTTCCAAATCAAGTTTTTATAGGAAAATTTGATATCATCACCCCGGATCGATTGTCCTTTGTTGCTGGTTGGAAATCTGTATTTATAGATTATCTCAAATCCACTCGATTATTTAGTAAAGTATCTGCCCCTAATGAATCTACTAAAATGGCAACGGACGATTTTATTTTGGATGTGACCATTCTTCCGAAATACTCTGATAGTTATAACTATTGGTGGACTTGGCCTGCAATATATCCGTTAGTTGGTTATTGGCCAATCCAAATCAGAGAAACCAATTATAAGGTTCAAATCGAATATAGTTTGTATAAAGGTACACAAGTGTATGCTTCCAATACAATCGCCGAAGAGGCAGAAATGACAGTGGAGATTTATGGTTTTTATCGGACTGCGAATATTGAGAAGATGATTGAAACCACTAACTTACTGGTTCTAGACAAAACCTTAAAAGACATTGAATCTAAATTACAGAATTCACAGAAATAATATCAGATAAAAAAACGGTCTCTATAAATAGAGACCGAAGTGATGTTGTATGGGCTGTAAATTCGAATCACAAGGATTTTATCGCAAAGTCCTTATAATCAGGGGTTTTCATCTCTTTTTCCCAACGACTCCATGTATAAGGCCACATAGCCGGATCTCCGTCTGGGTCTAAATACCAACTTTGGCAACCACCGAGCCAAACCGTATTTCCCATTCCTGCCTTGAGATAAGCTGCAAATTGTTTTAATGCCTCTTCTGTGGTTTCAATTTCATCAAATTTCTTTTTTCTCCAATCTTGGATAATTTTCATTACATACTTAGTTTGCACTTCACTCATAGCAATGACAGAAAAGTTTCCGATAGGTGTATTTGGCCCGAGCATGAGAATAAAGTTCGGAAAGTGGGGAATGAATAGGGAACGATAGGCCTGAACTTTCTTTTTCCAAACGGATTCAATGCTAATTCCATCTTTCCCTGTTAGATTCATTGGCCTCATAAAGTTAAAGGGATGGAACCCAGTCGCAAGAATTAAAACATCTAGTTCGTGAAGTGTTCCATCTTTAGTAAGAACTCCCTTTTCTGTAATTTTTTCAATCCCTTCTGTCACTAAATCTGCATTGGGTTTTTGGATGGCCTCGTAGAAAGTTGAGTTCACGATGACTCGTTTACAACCCACTCGGTAGTTAGGTGTTAGCTTTGCGCGAAGTAATGGATCTTTAACAGAAATTCGGAGATTTCTTTTGCAAAGAAAGCTCATCAGCATATGTGGGATTTTTTTACCGATTACTGCCTTCGAAAAAGTCTGTTCTACGGCAAAGGTATACCATTTGTGGAATCGTTTTAAAATATTAGGTTCCTTTCTCCATTTTTTTTTGTCTTCTTCGGTATAGTTGGTATCGGGAACTTTTACAATCCATTGGGGGGTTCTCTGAAACACTGAAACTTTTTTCCCTACTTTGATCATTTCAGGAATCACTTGTGCTGCTGTAGACCCGGTTCCAATGACCCCGATTCGTTTTCCTTTTAAATCTACTGAATGATCCCATTCGGCTGTATGAAAACATTTGCCTTGGAAGGAATTTAATCCCTGGATTTCTGGCCTGGCAGGGTGGTGTAAAATTCCTGTTGCCGAAATCAAAAAATCGGAGTTATAGGTTTCCCCTTGATTGGTTTTAGTCGTCCACTTTCCATTGTTATACGATGCTTCCGTAACCGCTTCATTGAAATGAATTTTCGGAGTGACTTTGTATTTATCGCTTACTCTTTTGAAGTAGGCTTGGATTTCATCCCCATGGGCAAAACGGTGGCTCCACTCTGGATTTGGCTCAAAACTATAAGTATACATATGGGCAGGAATGTCGCAAGCAACCCCGGGATAGGTGTTTTCTCTCCAAGTTCCGCCTAAGTCACTTTTTTTCTCTAAAATGGTAATGTCCGTGATACCTGCTTTTTCTAATTCAATCGCAAGTAGGATGCCAGTCATCCCAGCACCTATGACCACAACAGAAGGATTTCTAAGAAGTGATGTTGTCATCTGTTTCCTCGTTTAGTATTTTTTCCGAACTTTGTTATGAGAACATTGTTCCGTAATTCGCCACTGACAGAGAATGACATAGGTTTGGGATTTGTTTGCAATAAAAAAAACATATGTGTGATAAAAAAGGAAATTTGAATTTTTAAATTAGAATCATAGTGATTCTAAAATTTGATTCGTTGAACAGGGTGCGATTTTGTTCAGATATGGGCCGGCTTTAGTGTGTTATGTGGTTGGTTTTAGAAAACTTAATTCAAAATGAAGATATTTTGGTTTTTTATAATCTCAGAGAATATAATATTTAATGACTTCCAAATTATCTAAAACTTGGTTTTTTCCAGTTTAATATTCAATTCTACACTCAATGATATGTAAGTATTATAGTGAATATCTACATATCATTTTCATAGATTGGCATTTCACTTTTTGGAATTCTTTGACGGTTTTAAGCCTGGAGTATTCCCTTGTGTGTCTTTGTTATCGCGTCGTCTTTGGTCTGGTTTCCCAGTGGATTTTGCAATTGGTTTTGGACCTGGTTTTAATCCCATATCAAATCACCTCTTCACTTAAATTATGCTAACTATACATGAGTATATATGTTTGATCCGAATTTGTCAATACTCTACATAGAGAAAATTAAATGTTAGCAAATTGGGACTCAGGTAATTGAATTATTTAAGCATTGACTTAATTAAGTAAACTATATATAATGAATTTCATGAATGCTTTTGCTGCTTTAGCAGATGATACGAGAAGGGATATTGTAAGACTTGTGGCAAAAAACGGGGAACTGACCTCCACAGAAATCAGCCAAAATTTTCAAATGAGTCCTCCCGCAATTTCGCAACACCTGAAAGTGCTAAAAGCAGCAAATATCCTTCAGATGAAAAAGGATGCGCAGAAACGTATTTATAGTCTGAATCAATCGGGAATGAAAGAGATGGAAGATTGGATGATTGAAATCAGGAATCTATGGACCAAACGTTTAGACAAATTGGATCGATATGTAATGAAACTAAAAATGGAGAGATCCCATGATAAAAAATAATACAGAGACAATCATAGAGAACAATAAGGTGACTTATAAAAGATATTTTGACGTATCAGCTGATTTACTTTTTGAAGTCTGGTCGCAAGGAGAACACCTTACGGAATGGTGGGGTCCCGATGGCTTTACATTAACCATCAATAGTTTGGATTTTTCAAACGGTGGTATTTGGGATTTTGTAATGCATGGTCCCGATGGGCATAACTACAAAAACAAAATTCAATTTATAGAGATCAAAAAACCTTTTTCCATTACCTATAAACATATTGGAGATGGAGAGGGCGACGAGGATGTGGACTTCCAATCGCGAATCGTATTTGAAGGAGCAGGGGAAGGAACTAATCTCATCATGGAACAGATTTTCTCTAGTAAGGCAGAGCTGGAACGAGTGAATGCGAAATACGGAGCTATTGAAGGTGGGAAAGAACATATCGGAAACTTGGCTAAGTACTTAGAAAGAATTTCCAAAACAAACTGAATCTGTAAAAAAGTAGGATTTTGTTTCTTATACTTGGTAACAATCTTTCCTAGGAAATAGGAGAAAAGATTCCTGAAATTTTTTAAACCATATTTGTTTCCCTAAACCTGCTCTCTGATGAACCGAGGTAATTTCTTAGTTAGAGGATTCTGTCTTTTTATTTATATTCAGTGAAATATTTATTAGTCGACATTGGTTGACCAACGTTCTGAAATGCCAAAAATGTGCAAAAGACAGGGAAAACCCTAGAGAGCAGAACTCTGGTTCTGGGGATACTACTAGGTTGGTCCGCTGTTTTTTGCAAAAAGAGTGAGAAAAATATTCAATCATGATGAATTCGACCCGACAAAATACCCTTCTTATGCTAGTCCTTTTTATCTTCTCCTGTTCTCCAGAAAAAGATAACGATTTCTCCGCAATATTAGCCTTTCTTGCCACTAATTCCGCAGGAACGACAGCAACTACCACTAGAACTTATAACTGCGCCGATGATGGCACTACCTGGACGACGCGTTCTGCAGTAGAAGCGAGCAATTGGAATACCATAACCTATGGAAATGGACTATTTGTTGCTGTAAGCCGTGGTACGAATCGAGTTATGACCTCTTCCGATGGGATTACCTGGACTGCACGAAACGGAGCTGCTGCGAACGATTGGAGTTCGGTAACCTATGGAAATGGTCTTTTTGTAGCTGTATCTTCAAATGGTTCAAATCGAGTTATGACTTCACCGGATGGGGTAACATGGACCGCGCGAACTGGTGTACCAACGTATAGTTGGAAAGGAGTGACCTATGGAAATGGCCTTTTTGTGGCTACATCCACTTCCGATACGAATCGTGTCATGACCTCACCAGATGGGATCACCTGGACAGAGCGTACGGGCGCACCAGCTAACAATTGGTATTCCGTAACGTACGGGAATGGTTTATTTGTGGCTGTAGCGAGTACTGGCTCAGATAGGGTCATGACTTCAACAAACGGGATTACTTGGACGGCGCGATCTGCCTCTGAACAGAACAGTTGGTATTCCGTAACATATGGGAATGGTTTATTTGTAGCAGTAGCGGGTGATGGCACAAATCAAGTCATGACTTCAACTAACGGTATCAACTGGACGGGACGTTCCGCCACACATGCATATACTTGGCTTAATGTAACTTATGGTGATGGGCTTTTTGTAGCGGTATCATTAGATGGTACGAGTCAACAAATCATGACCTCAACGGATGGTATAACCTGGACGGCTAGAAACACGGGAGGATCGCTTTCATGGAGTCAGGTGGCCTATGGAAATGGTCTTTTTGTTGCTGTGGCGCCTGGGAATATTATCACTTCCAATTGCAATTGAGGATGAAGCACTCGACCTAAATTAAAAAATGTATCTAAAGCAGCCTTCGTTTTTCCAAATCATTGGTAAACCCAATCTCAAGGAAAACAGAGCAGGAAGGATGGAATCAAAAGTATGGTGTCACTGAAAGTTGAGTACAACAGCTAGGATGATTTTTCGCACCGAGGATAGGGGAGGATTATCCTCTCTTTGTCTTTTCCCACCTTTCCCCTAATGAATACAATTTGCACTTACTCAAGCATTGGAAATTTTGCATGGAGGTGATTTCCGCAAACTTCGAAAAAAAGATTTTGGTTATTTTTCCATTCTTGGAAATATATTTGATCGACAATAGTTGGTTAGTGTTTAGTACTACCAAAAATGTCGAAAACACTAGGGAAAAGCCTAAAAGGGAAAGGTTCTGAGATTTTCCCAATACTCTCTCACTGCTTTTGGCACCAATGGAGAATCATAAACTAAAAGTGTTTCTGAAATCTAAGACTAGCTTATCTCTAAGTGCTTTGCTGATTTTCCTCAGTTTGTACGATTGCTCTACTTTCGAATGGGGAAATCCTTGTGATCCCGCAAACAATACATATTGGGAAACCTTATTTTTAAAAGAAACTCTACGAGACATTACGCCGCATTGCGTAGGTGTATCCGCTAAAACTGCTGTTATATTCACTAATTTCCAGAGTGCTGACATTGTCATTGGCCAGCCCGATTTTGAGACTAAAAACTCTATTTTGTCGGGAGCAAGTTTGAACCAACCGGGACCAGTTACAGTTAGTGGTAATAAATTGTATATATCCGATTCCAGAAACCATCGTATTTTGGGTTATCATCAGATTCCTAGTTTGAATGGCGCTACAGCAGATTTTGTGATCGGCCAAACGGATTTTATTTCTACCCTTGTTGCAATTCCTCCATCGGCTACATCTTTTAGATACCTTTGGAACGTTGCGTCCTCCAATGACAAGTTATTTGTCGCTGACACTACTAATAACCGTCATTTGATCTATAACTCGTTACCAACCGCAAACGTAGCCGCTGATGTTGCGTTAGGTGTTCCTGATTTTACAACGATCGGCGGTGGAACCTGTTCGAACACAGATTTGTTAGGAAGTGAGGGAGTTTCCACAGCCAATGGTAAATTATTTGTCGCTGATGAAGGACATCATCGCGTTTTGATTTGGAATACAATACCCACTTCTAATCATTCTCCGGCCGACGTTGTACTTGGCCAGGCTGATTTCACTTCCTGCAGTCCCAACCGAGGAGGACCTACACCAACCGCAAGCTCTCTTTCAACTCCCGGTGGGGTTTGGTCAGATGGTACCAGATTATTTGTTGCGGATTCATTTAACGGAAGAGTGTTGGTCTGGAATACGATTCCTACGACTAACGGCCAACCTGCGGATCTGGTTTTGGGCCAGTCCTCTATGGAGAGTGCGGTCTCCACCACAACGGGTGGTGGTTTCCAGGTAGGTGGTGTTTATAATGTTTATTCTAACGGAGTGCAGTTGGTCATAGGTGACGCATACAACCATCGGGTTTTAATCTGGGATTCAATTCCTACTGGAAACGGACAGGCTGCAGACAAAGTTTTGGGTCAAAATAATTTTACGAACAATTCCGCAAACGACGACGGGCAGACCGGAGTTGCAGGAGTTAACCCAACAGCAAGAACCCTTTCAAATCCATTTGGAGTCTATATGGTCGGCAAACTATTGTTTGTAAGTGATTTTGATAATAACCGTATTCTCATATTCAAGGGAAAATAAATTCTATTTTCAAAGTCATTTCTCTCCGTATTTTTCGGGAAAGCCAAACTCGAGAAGCTATTTCTATAGGATTCGCAGCTTTGGGAAAAGCTCTTCAAAAAACCTGAAGAGAGGTAGAATGTTACTTCGAATACTTTTACTTTTGAAGCATTATTTTGATTTGGAATACTATTAATTATGAGGCAATATGGCACTCGTATTGAA
>NZ_JAFFPR010000027.1 GCF_016918735.1 Leptospira abararensis | reverse complement strand
CCTTATCTAATTTGGAGTAGATTTTTAGATGATGCAACGGCTAGGGTTTCGAGTAGATTCTTACGTGATGCAGTGAGGCACTTCCCATAATTAGTATTATGTCGCATAAGCTTTCGTACCGATTTGAGTGTATGGAAAGGCACATCGGTAACACTGCATCAGGTGGCAGGGAAAACCGATTTTACCTCTGAAACATATTTTGGCTTTTATAGATAGAGGGAAAATCTTGCAAAGAAACGATCTGCTGTAAACCTTCCTCCACTGCGGATTGAATGCTATTCGCAATTTTATCTTTCGAATCAGTATCGTCAGCACTGAAAGGAATGATCCTAGAGGTAATTTGTTCTGAATGGCCCAAAATACGTTTTGATTCTCCTGAAGGACTCACCACCAAAAACTCAACAATGGATGCAAAGGTGGCATGGTGGAATTTTGTCGTTCCTTCCTCAAATTCGAAAGACCTATCCACTTGCACCTTACGTAAGACAATCGCACCTGGCTCAAGAGGATCGTTCGATTTTAAAGGTGATAAAGAACTTACAGAGAAAAAACGAGAGCTAGTGCTGGAAAAAGATTGGAGTGCAAATTTTCCGATAGTGATTTCCTTAGCGGGACCCACTTTTAAAACCTTGGTCTCGAGTTCCTGAGAATATTGGAGTCGTAGCGATTTTTCTGATCTTTCTTGTTCGGAAAGTTCCGTTTGAACGGCTGTAGCGCAGTGAACCAGTAAAAAAAACAAAGTAAATGCAAATGGGAATCCAAATTTCATAAATTAGCCCTGATTATCAATGCCACCAAACAACGAGTTT
Source organism: Leptospira abararensis (assembly GCF_016918735.1). Taxonomy (GTDB): domain Bacteria; phylum Spirochaetota; class Leptospiria; order Leptospirales; family Leptospiraceae; genus Leptospira_A; species Leptospira_A abararensis. Next base: position 341,702 of record NZ_JAFFPR010000027.1, on the reverse strand, counting down.
ATTGCATTAGGACTTGTAAAAATCCCTAAAACGTAAAGAATGCGGACTTTTCTTAAATTTAGAATCCTTTGAAAACGAGGTGACTTTTTATTGTTTCTGCTCATGATTCAGAAAAACTAGGGTGATCTTTGGAAAGTCCTAGAAGAGAAATAAACTCATCTAAAGGAAAATGGTATGAAAATTGCGTATACAATCGTTAGGATTTTGCTTGGAGCATTGTTTTTGTTTTCTTCCGTCGTGATCCTCTTCAATTTAGTGGAGCAACCGGAAACGACAGGAAATCTAAAGATATTTAATGATGGGATTAAGGCTTCTGGGTATTTGATGACATTGATTAAAGTGACAGAACTTATCGTGGCAATAGCCTTCCTGACTGGAAGATTTGTTCCTTTGGCTTCGATAGTCATTGCTCCAATCGCGATCAATATTTTATTGGTTCACCTAACAATTGCTCCTGAAGGGATACCAGTCGGTATTTTTGTTGTTGTTGCGAATGCATTCCTTGCTTACGTAAATTGGAATGTATACAAACCGTTGTTTGTTCCAGTGAACAAATAGAGACATTCTAGACTTAAAGACCCAGATAAAGTATGAATTCATTTCTTTACTCTGTCTGGGTTGAAAAATAGGATAGGGGAGTTCTATCCAGAATCTATTTTTAACTCCCCTCCCCTTTTTCTTTTGAACTAAAGCTTCAGTTTTGCTCCTGTTTATCCTGCAGTTTCAAAAAACTGAACTTCCCCAGAAGAAGTATCATAAAATCCTGAGACTATTTTAATCTCTTTGGTTTTCACTTTTTCTGCTAGATAGGGACTGTTTGTCAGGATCTCCTCAATCGAATTTTTCACATTAGCCTTCACCACATGATTGAAGATATGTTCATTTTCTTTTTGGATGGGATGGATGATCTTTTCGGATTCATCGATTGCTTTTTGGATTTTTTTAGTCACGCTCGCAATGTTACCGTCCCGAAGCGCATAAATGGCACTTGAAACTGCCCCACAATTGGAATGTCCAAGTACAACCACCAGTTTTGTTCCAATTTTATCGCATGACAACTCTAAACTTCCCAGGATTTCTTCGTTCACAATATTTCCCGCGATCCGAATGGAAATGATATCCCCAAGCCCTGCATCAAAAATAATTTCCGGACTTGTCCTCGAATCAATACAAGACAAAACGACAGCAATGGGATTTTGACCAAAGGCAGTGGCATTCACTTGGTGTTTGAAATATTTTTCCGACCATTTCCCTTTAACAAACCTTTCATTCCCTCGTTTTAGAAAATCTAAGATTTCGTCTGGAGTCAGTTTTTGTTGGGCTTCCTTATCTAAAATATTTACAAACTGAACCTGGTCACTGAGCTCATAAGAATCTTTCAGACCGATCAAATTCAGTTGGATCTTCTTTTCAACAGAAACTACAGTCTTGAATTCCTCCAAGACCTCTAAAATATCGTGGTCTATGAAATTACAATTCGATGCATCCACAATCAATTTGGAATTTTCCGGGATTGCCCAAAGTGTATCTTTGATAGAAGCTTTATTCAAAAAAGAAACTTGGTTTGGCAATTCGATCCTTACCGTTTCGCCAATATTTAAGGTTTCCGTTTCCACAGAGAATGGGTTTTTATAATTATTTTTTAAGATAAAAATAAAACTAATAGAGAGTCCAATCAGGACTCCGGTTAATAGATCAGTGAAAATAATGGCAATGATGGTTGCAATGAAAGGTAAAAATTGATAAATTCCCTTTTTATAAATGGATTGATACAGGTTTAAATTCGTTAGTTTAAAACCGGTTACAATTAAGATCACAGCTAAAGAAGACAAGGGAATTAAATTTAAGAAGGATCCGAAAAAAACAACGCTAAGAGACAGCAAAATTCCATGAAAGATAGTGGAAAATTTGGATTCGGCTCCGGCGTAAATATTTACGGAACTTCGAACTATCACGGAAGTAATGGGAAGGCCTCCAATCAAACCAGAAAGTGAGTTCCCTATTCCTTGGGCCACAAGTTCTCTGTTAGGGGATGCGAGTCGTTTGTGTGGATCAATTCTCTCCACTGCATCCAAATTAAGTAGCGTTTCCAGAGTAGCAAAGGCAGCAATTGTAATAGCAAAATACCATACCTTGGTGTTCGCAATCTCCGAAAAATTGGGAAAGAAAAACACCGATTCCCAATTTTTAATATTAGGAATGGATACTAAATGTTTTTGGGAAAGATACCATTCTGGTATGTAGGTTTGAAAGATTCCATTCAAGAAAACTCCCAAAAGAATCACAAGGACTGGAGATGGCAAAAATTTCAAAACTTTCCATTTGGTTTTGTCGTAACCTGTCATCAGTGCCAAAGAAGAAATCGCGATTAAAACTGCACCCCAAGAGAAGTATTTGAATAGATTCAAAAGTTCAGAGAAGGTGTTTTCCCCATCCTTTTGAAAGAAAATAAAGTCTTCTTCTGGATCTACGTCAAACCCAACAGCATGGGGGATTTGTTTTAAGATAAGAATGATTCCGATGGAGGCAAGTAATCCTTGGATCACATTAGACGGGACGTAGTTAGCGATAAACCCACCTCGCAAAAGGCCAATCGCAATTTGGATCAATCCAGCTAATAAAACGGCTAAAAGAAAGGTGCGATAATCACCAAGGCCTGCAATGGCAGCTAACACTAAAGTGACAAGACCCGCAGCAGGCCCACTCACACTAGTATTGGAATGGCTTAGGATTCCAACAACAATTCCTCCAATCACACCTGAGATCACACCTGATAATAAAGGGGCACCACTGGCCAATGCCACTCCCAAACATAGGGGAAGAGCGACCAAGAAGACGACTAAGCCTGAAGGAATATCTTGTTTTAATTTCGAGAACATAAATGTTTGGAAATCCTAAAATCTAAAGCCTGAGATGTCAACACGAATGGAATCATTCTAAATTGTTTTGAGTGTTGGATTTAGTGCGAAATTATCACAAAAAAATTCCTAATTTTTATAACCAAAGAGTCACGTCATCTAAGTCTTCTTCGCTAATCACGTGTCGTATTTTGTCTTCCGTAGTAAAGGAAATAGATTGGATTTGAATCGAGGACCAAAGATTCGCATATACGAAAGGGCCAACATGGCATTTGAAGATAAGGTTCGGTTGGATTCTTTTTTCGATCGAACAAATGAGTTCTGGTGTTTTTTTATCTTCTGGAATCAAAATTTGTTTTTGTTGGTCTAAGGCAAAAAATAAAATCTGAAATTTATGAATACTAACATTAGATAGGTTTTCTGTTTTGATATACAGTTGCAATTCTTTTGCATTGATTTTGTGCCGGGGACGGATGGTAACAAGAATGGGCAATCCTACTTCTTTTAAATAAGCCTTGCGGGTTTCAGGAAGATTTTCACTTGGTTTTGAACAGAGAAAAAAAGAAATCCAAAAAAGAACCAAAACGGGAACTCTACTCCATCCACCCAAACCCTGTACTTTCCCATTTTGTTTTCTTAGCAAGATTTAGCAACTATGACTGGCTTTAGGCCCGGACTCAACTCCTTTTCCCCTCTCCTCCTCTTCCTTAAGTTTCTATTGAGAAACAAACTCAAATTCGTAAGTTTTATGCTAATCTGATTTATGAATTTACGGGAAGTGGAATCTGTCTAAAACTGGACGTAATAGAAAAAATTTACACCTATAATCTATCAGGAGCTCTTCAATGACGTTGAGTCTAGACTTCTTTCGGTCCTCAATTGGAAAGAAGATCATAATGGCCATTACCGGATTTATCTGGTTTGGATTCGTGATCGCCCACATGGTCGGAAACTTACAAGTTTTCCAAGGACCAGAAAAATTAAACACCTACGCAAAGTTTCTTAAAGATTTAGGTCCCCTATTATGGGTGGCAAGGATTGGACTTATTGTGGCCTTTTTTGGACACGTATTCACAGCCATCCAACTAAAGTTTGAGAATTCATCTGCGAGACCTGTCTCTTACGCAAAAGGTTCCACCATTCAAGCTTCTGTTGCTTCCCGCACCATGGCTTATAGCGGACTCCTACTCCTTACGTTTCTTGTGTACCATCTGGCACATTTTACTTTAGGATTCACTAATCCGGATCATTACACTCATGAATACATCCTTAAAAATGGTGATGTAGTTCACGACGTATATGCTATGGTAATCCTTGGATTTCAAGATCCCATCATTGCAGGGTCCTACATCGTATTTATGGTTTTTCTTGCTCTCCATTTTTCTCATGCTTTAGGATCCATGTTACAGACATTAGGTATCTTGGCACCAAAACACAACCCCACTATCCAGAAACTATCCACAGGACTTGGTCTTATCATCTTCCTTGGAAATAGTTCCATGCCGATCTCGATTTTACTCGGGTATGTCCGTTAAGGGTTTTTAGGAGAAGTTATGAAATTAGATGCAAAAATTCCGTCGGGTCCCTTAGAACAAAAATGGGACAAACACAAACAAGACATCAAACTTGTAAACCCGGCAAACAAACGTAAGTATAAAGTTATCATTGTCGGAACTGGTCTTGCTGGTGCCTCAGCTGCGGCAACACTCTCAGAGCTTGGATACCAAGTTTCTGTTTTCTGTTTCCAAGACAGTCCCAGACGTGCCCACTCCATTGCTGCCCAAGGTGGGATCAATGCGGCTAAGAACTACCAAAATGATGGGGACTCCGTTTACCGGTTGTTCTATGATACAGTCAAAGGTGGAGACTTCCGAGCAAGAGAAGCAAACGTATATCGATTGGCTCATGAATCGACAAATATCATTGACCAGTGCGTAGCACAAGGTGTTCCTTTTGCTCGTGAGTATGGGGGAACCCTTTCCAACCGGTCTTTCGGTGGAGCACAAGTATCTCGTACTTTTTATGCAAAAGGACAAACCGGCCAACAGTTATTACTAGGAGCCTATTCCGCCCTAGAAAAACAAATCGCTCGTGGTGCAGTAAAAATGTATCCTAGAACGGAAATGTTAGAACTGGTTCTTGTGGATGGACATGCCAAAGGAATCGTAGTTCGAGATTTAGTAACTGGTGAGATTTCTTCTCATGCAGGGGATGCTGTGATCTTAGCTTCTGGTGGATACGGAAACGTGTTTTACCTTTCAACCAATGCAAAAGGTTCCAATGTCACTGCTACTTACCGTGCATACAAAAAAGGTGCCGGTTTTGCAAACCCTTGTTATACGCAAATTCACCCTACTTGTATTCCGCAAGCCGGAGACTACCAATCCAAATTGACTCTGATGTCAGAATCTCTTCGTAACGACGGACGTGTTTGGGTTCCGAAAAAAAAGGATGACCTCCGCGCTCCTCATGAAATTCCAGAAGACGAAAGAGACTACTACTTAGAGAGAAAATACCCTTCTTACGGAAACTTGGCTCCACGGGACATCTCTTCTCGTTCTGCCAAAGAAGCATGTGACAATGGTCTTGGTGTGGGTCCGAAAGTGGGAGACAAACGTCTCGGTGTGTATTTGGATTTTTCTGATTCCATCAAACGATTGGGAGAACCTGTGGTTGCAGACCGCTACGACAACCTCTTCCAAATGTATGAACGCATTACTGGTGAAAACCCATACAAAGTTCCGATGCGTATTTATCCTGCGGTTCACTATACAATGGGTGGACTTTGGGTAGATTACAACCTCATGTCCAATGTCCCGGGCCTCCACGTTTTAGGTGAAGCCAACTTCTCTGACCATGGTGCCAACCGACTCGGAGCATCAGCTCTCATGCAAGGACTTGCAGATGGATACTTTGTAATCCCTTATACGATAGGTGATTATTTTGCCAGAGAAGGTCATAAAAATATCTCTACAGACAGACCGGAATTCAAAGAAGCAGAAGCCCGCGTTCGTGAGATGACAAACAAACTCCTCGCCATCAACGGTAAAAAAACTCCAGACGATTTCCATAGAGCGCTCGGTAAAATCATGTGGGACCAGTGCGGTATGGCTCGTAATGAAAAAGGGCTAAAGGACGCTCTTAAAAAAATTCCAGAACTTCGGGAAGAATTTTGGAAAAACGTAAAAGTTGCCGGATCAGGATCTGAGCTCAACCAAGAGTTGGAAAAAGCGGGTCGTGTTGCCGACTACTTAGAGTTTGGTGAACTACTTTGTTTAGATGCACTTACGAGAGAAGAATCTTGTGGTGGTCACTTCCGTGAGGAACACCAAACAGAAGATGGAGAAGCAAAACGTAACGATGATAAATTCTGCCACGTAACTGCTTGGGAATATAAGGGAGAGGGAAAGGCTCCTGAAGAACACCGTGAAAAACTCGAGTATGAAAACATCCACCTAGCCGTAAGGAGCTACAAATAATGGATAATATGAAGTTACACCTTAAAGTTTGGCGACAAAAAGATAAAAACGATAAAGGTCGTATGGTTAGTTATGAAGCAACTAACATCAGCGAACACATGTCTTTCCTAGAGATGTTGGATGTTGTCAACGATGACCTAATCAAAAAGGGTGATGACCCGATCGCTTTTGACCATGACTGCCGCGAAGGGATTTGTGGGGCATGTTCTATGGTGATAAACGGAATTCCGCATGGTCCCGAAAAAGGAACTACCACTTGCCAGTTACATATGCGTAAGTTCAAAGATGGGGATACGGTTTATATCGAACCATGGAGAGCCAAAGCTTTCCCTGTGGCAAAAGATCTAATTGTAGACCGTTCCGCCTTTGACCGAATCATCCAAGCAGGTGGATATGTATCCATAAACACCGGCGGGGCACCGGACGGAAATGCACTGCCAATTCCAAAAGTGGATGCAGACCTCGCCATGGACGCGGCCACTTGTATCGGATGCGGGGCTTGTGTAGCAGCATGTAAAAATGCTTCTGCAATGTTATTTGTATCCGCAAAAGTTTCGCACTTGGCTCTCCTTCCACAAGGGGTTGTTGAGAAAAAAGAACGGGTTCGAAAGATGGTAAGTGCTATGGACAAAGAAGGTTTTGGAAATTGTACAAACCAATACGAATGTGAAGCTGCTTGTCCGAAAGAAATTTCGGTAAACTTCATCACAAAGTTAAACAGAGAGTATATTTCGAGCTAACTTTGTTTCAGAGTAAGAAGACTATCACAGAACGTAAGTTTTGTGATAGTGGCAAAAAAACCCGGTAGTAAAATACCGGGTTTTTTATTTTTAAAAGACGCCTACTTTACTCAATTAAAATAGAGTGTCTTCCAATAGAGCCAGTAATTCTCTTTTAGAAATGATTTTGTCTGAATGAAAATTTTCCCTCATAGTCTGTAACCAGTTCGTTTCCTTCCCTCTTTTTTTCCTACCTTGAATGATCGTTTCTACCCGAGATTGGATGGCTTTTTGGACTAGTGTTTTGGATTCCATTGGTAACAAATCCCATTTCCCGTTTTCACGGAGTTCTTCTTTGGTAAGTATAAGTGAATACAAACGAAATCGTTCTAAGGCCTGGTACTGGTTCGAAAGTTGGTCGTCGTGGCCACCATATCGCACCATTAAATTTTCTTCCAATAACCCGATGGAATGCCCCGATAACAAAATCCGATTCCACAAATCATAATCTTCGCATACCGGTAGTTCGGCGCGAAAGAAACCAATGGATTTCAAAGTTTCTCTATGTGCTAAAAAACTAGAACAGGTCACCATGCATATTTCCAAGGATTCCTTTAAAAAATTTCCATTGATTTTTTGATACTTTCCTTTGGGTTCTAAAAGATTTCCCTTTTTATTCCAGACTTCTTTGGTTTGGGAAAATAAATATTCTGGATGATTTTTATGGAATTCCATTTGTTTAGATAGTTTTTCTGGATACCACTCATCATCCGAATCTAAAAAGGCAATCCATTCGCCTTCGGCTTTTGTGATTCCAAAATTTCTGGCCCCACTCACTCCCCTATGTTCTGTTTGGTGGACTTGGATGGACTTTTGGTTTCGTCCGAACGATGTGAGTTTTTTTTTCCAACCCGGCAATTTCGAGAGTAAGTCCCTCCAGGTTCCGTCTGTGGAACCGTCGTCGATGATATGGAGTTCCCAATGTGGATAGGTTTGTGCGATCACTGATTCGATGGCACCTGTTACGACCCCTCGGCGATTGAATGTAGGAATGATTATGGAAACCAAAGGTCGTTCCATACTTAGCACTCTTCTAAGACCGAATCTAAATGTTGGATTTGGCCTCCTTGGTGGAGATAAAAAATCGGAATCATTTCTCCTGAGGGAGAACGTTTCAGGAAGTGGTTTGGAACGTGTTTCGAATTGCCATTTTCCCCCATAGGATTTTTTCCTTCTGGGCATTGATTCTCTGGAACCTTGGTTGCGGATTCCTTAGAATCCCTTGGTTGGGCGACTAATTGCATTTCATATATTTCTCGTAAGAAGGAATAGACCGTGGTTCCACTATAAATCGGTTCAAGTAGGATACTTGTATTGCGATAAAATCTGCCAATCCATTCCAAAAGTGCCAGGTTTTTCTTTGCAAACTGACTCGATATTTTCTTTGGTCTAGTGATTATTTTTCGAAGTATATTGGGATTGGTACTGTCCCAAGGTGCAGAGTGAATCGGCTGTATTTCCGAAGCAAGTATTCCTGAATCCATATCTCTTTCTGATTTTGGGAACCCCCCTTCGCCAATCCTTGGAAGTTCCAAAATTTGTTCTGCGGGGACGGATAGGATTTTCAGTCCCAACTGTTTTTGTAAATTGGCCACTTTGGGAATCCACTTTTCTTTCGATTCTCCCACCATCACTCCCAGAACCATTAGGGAACTTCCGTGAAGGGCATCAAAGGCAGAAAGGAAGGTCGCACCAGAACCAATTTCTAAAATCAGTATGGCTGCGACGGTATTAGATTCTTGTTTTGTTTGGATTTCGTTCTTACTCGTTCGGTGTTTTGTCAAAGTCTCTTTTGATTGATTTGGCGTTTCCTTCGACGTAGAAAGGAAAAGAGACTTTTTTTCTAACTCCTTTCCCAATTTTTCCCAAAGTGACTGGAGCCCTGGGATCTGGCCTGGATGGATTCCAAATTCGGGAAGCACAAGTCCAGGAAAATCGATTTGTCTTAATAACCAAGCAGAATATGCCTCTTTCCTACTCGCATAACATTCGATAGAGTGAGAATGGCCTCGAACCAATTGTTCGTTATAAGTTTTTAATTTTGGGTCTTTTGTATAGGCTACCGTATCCACTTCAATTCCATGATTCCGAAGGATATAAGTGAAACTGGCCAAATAATTTCCATGGATGGCCCCCCAAAGAAGAACCTTGTCTATTTGGTTCTTTTTCAAAAAATCGAGTATGCCGTGAACCTTTCGCCATTTGGTTCCTAGTCCTAGAGGAAGTAAGTCATCCCGAAGGAAATATAAATTAGGAATTGATAGGTCCTTCGGTTGTTGGGAATGAACCACCTCTGTTTCTGAATCCCGGTTGTTTGGCAGTTCAGTGGAAAAAGATTCTAATCCTCGAGCGGGCACTTCTGATATTTGGAGGGGAAATTTCTTGGAAAATTCCGCTTGGTCTTGGCGATTCAAAAGGTTGGCAGGAGAAATTGTATCTTTGTGTTTTTTTCGGGTTCTATCTGTCATCGATTTTCTCATTCAAAATTCGAATCTTCCGAATGGAGTCATTGAGTGGAAACAGCAAACAAGTGGAATAAAGAATGGAAAGGCAAACAAACTTTAGTTCTCCAATTCTACCAAGAGTTCTTGGTAGAATTGACAATTGACTTTAGTCTCCAGTTTTGAGAATGGAAAGGAAGGCTTCTTGCGGGATCTCCACATTTCCAATTTGTTTCATTCGTTTTTTACCTTCTTTCTGTTTCTCGAGAAGTTTTTTCTTTCGAGATATATCACCACCATAACATTTCGCTGTTACGTTTTTACGAAGGGCAGAAATACTTTCCCGGGCCACCACTTTGGAACCAATGGCTGCTTGCAGTGGAATCATAAATTGGTGACGAGGGATGAGGTCTTTTAGTTTTTCAATGATCACGCGTCCCCTATCTTCCGCTTTGGATTTGTGAACGATGGAGGAAAGGGCATCCACGGGCTCCGCATTCACAAGAATGTCCATCCGCACCAGTTTAGATTCCCGATACCCGACTTCTTCATAATCCAAAGAAGCATATCCTTTGGTATAGGATTTGAGTTTGTCATAGAATTCAAAGATGAGTTCTGCCAAGGGAAGTTCATAGGTGAGTTGGAGTTTGTCTTTGGAAAGATAAACAGTATCCATATGGATTCCCCGTTTGTCGATCACAAGAGACATGATATTTCCCACATAGGATTCAGGAGCAATGATAGTTGCTTTTACAAAAGGTTCTTCTGACTTTCCAATGAGGATGGGATCGGGCCATTTGCTCGGATTATCCACTTCAATGACTTCGTCTTTTGTGGTGGTGATTCGAAATTTAACTGATGGGGCTGTGGTGATCAGGGCTAAATTAAATTCCCTTTCTAATCTCTCTTGTACAATTTCCATATGAAGAAGGCCAAGGTAACCCACTCGAAAACCAAAACCAAGAGCTGCGGAATTTTCTCTTTCAAACGTTAATGCAGAATCGTTTAACTTTAGTTTTTCGATCGCATCCACAAGAGCGTCAAAGTCTTCTCCGTTAATCGGAAAAAGACCTGCAAACACCATGGGTTTTGCATCCTTAAATCCCTTGACATCTTCTGCGGTTTGTCTGTTGGCAATGGTGATGGTATCTCCCGTTTTGGCATCTCCCATCTTTTTCATACCAGCGACGACATACCCAACGTCTCCGGCTTGAAGCTCGTCGCATGGAACCATGGATAGGCGGTTGATCCCCACTTCCGTGACTGGAAACTGCCGACCAATGTGCATCATATGGATCGTCTCCCCTTTTCGGAGTTTCCCATCAAACAAACGCACTTTGGCAACCACACCCATATAAGTATCAAAGAAAGAATCGTAAATGAGTGCCTTCAGTGGAGCTTCCACATCCCCTACGGGTGGAGGGAGTAAATAACAAATCGCTTCCAGTACTTCCTGTACATTCAGTCCTGTTTTTGCGGAAATAGGAATCGCTTCCTCGGGATTCAGTCCGAGGGACTCTTCAATCATCAATTTGCATTTGTCGATATCCGCAGAAGGAAGATCGATTTTGTTAATAACGGGGATTATGCGAAGATTTAAATCCATCGCGAGATATAAATTGGCTAAGGTTTGGGCTTCCACACCTTGGCTTGCATCGACTATCAGTAAAACCCCTTCACAAGCGGCAAGAGAACGGGACACTTCGTATGTAAAGTCCACGTGGCCTGGAGTATCGATTAAATTCAGATGATAGACATTTCCATCTTTGGCTAAATAATCAAAAGATGCATTATTGGCTTTGATCGTGATTCCACGTTCCCGTTCAATATCCATGGAATCCAGGATTTGGTTCTTTTGAGTCCTTTTGTCCGTGACAAGACCAATCTCAAGCAAACGATCCGCCAGAGTGGATTTTCCATGGTCGACATGGGCGATAATGGAAAAATTGCGGGTGAATTTTTGGCGTTCGTTCACGGTTCCCTCTTCTTTTTAAGTCATTTTCCTGGAACAAGGCTCTTTGTCGAAAAAGTTTATTGTCAGAGGCTTAAAATTCCTAAGACTGGGAGGAAATTATCCCTTAGGAGAAACAATTCCCGATGTCCCAAAAAGATAGCATTCGTTCCGTCAAAGCCCGTGAAATCATGGATTCCAGAGGAAATCCAACCATTGAAGTGGATGTCACTCTAGAAGACGGTTCCTTTGGTCGCGCGGCGGTTCCTTCCGGTGCATCAACAGGTGAACACGAAGCGGTAGAACTTCGTGATGGCGATAAAAAAAGATACTCCGGAAAAGGTGTACTAAAAGCCGTAGAAAATGTAAATTCTAAAATCTCAAAATCCATCCTTGGCCTTTCGGCAACCAACCAACTCCTAATCGATGGAACGATGATCTCTCTGGATGGAACTGCCAATAAATCTAAGTTAGGTGCCAATGCCCTTCTCGGAGTTTCTATGGCAGTCGCAAAAGCAGCAGCAGTCCATACTGGTCTTCCCCTCTACCGTTATATCGGAGGGACTTTTTCTCGTGAACTTCCCGTCCCCATGATGAATATCATCAATGGTGGAGCTCACGCAGATAACAATATCGACTTCCAAGAATTTATGATCCTTCCTGTTTCGGCTCCCAACTTCCGGGAAGCCCTTCGTATGGGTGCAGAAGTGTTCCATAGCTTGAAAACTGTTCTAAAAGGAAAGGGACTCAATACCGCTGTGGGTGATGAAGGTGGGTTTGCACCTAACCTAACAAGTAATAGTGAAGCGATTGAAGTCATCCTCACTGCGATCGAAAAGGCAGGTTACAAACCAGACCTAGACATCAAAATCGGTTTGGACTGTGCCGCTTCTGAGTTCTATGATGAGAAGAAAAAGAAATACATCCTCAAAGCGGAGAAAAAACCAGAGAAGACCGCCGAAGAACTCGTAGAATACTACTCAAATTTAGTATCGAAGTATCCGATCATTACTATGGAAGACGGTCTGGATGAAAACGATTGGGCAGGCTGGAAAAAACTTTCTGAAAAACTGGGTAAAAAGATCCAACTTGTGGGGGATGATTTGTTCGTAACTAACATCAAAAAACTCGCCCAAGGGATCGATAAAGGGATTGGTAACTCCATCCTTATCAAAGTGAACCAAATCGGAACTCTTACAGAAACCTTAAGTGCCATTGAAATGGCGAAAAAAGCCCAGTATACGGCTGTTGTGTCCCATAGATCGGGAGAAACCGAAGATGCGACCATTTCTCATATTGCTGTGGCAACAAACTGCGGTCAGATTAAAACAGGTTCTTTAAGTAGAACAGACAGGATCGCCAAATACAACGAACTCCTTCGCATCGAAGAAGAACTCGGTAAAAATGCAATTTATAGCGGAGTAAACACGTTTTACAACTTAAGGTAATATGACACCAACGAAAGCCTCCCTACTCGTAACATATATTTGTGCTGGTCTTTACCTCGGACTTTTGTCTGAGTCTGGGATTGCCGAACGTATGCGCCTCGAGAAGGAATTACAAAATCTCAATGCAGAGGTAGAGAGGCTTGTGGTGGAAAACCAAGGGTTGGAAGAAAAAGAACGCCGACTAAAAAATGATGTTTATGCCCTAGAGCAGGAAGCAAGAAAATACTATCTACTTTCTGAAACGGCACATGTATTGAAATTCGAAGAAATGCCTTCGCCATTGACACAAAAAACAAAGGCCGTTCCTACCTCCCTTCGCACGGCTGGGCTTGGTGGGGAGTGGAAAGAACCACCGCTCTTTTTGTTACGTTTCTTTTTTATTTCTTTCAGTGTTTTCCTGATTCTAGGCGTTTACTTCAAGCTGAAACGCTTGCCTCATACGTCTAAACAGGAAAGACTGAATTAATATGCCAGAAGAAGAAACACCAGATAAAGAAATCTCCGAAACCATACAAGATCTCATTAGCGACAAAAACATGGGAAAGAAGTTCCTGGAAAAAAGGAAAATCTTTCTTTGGGGTCCTGTCACCGACGAATCCTCCAAGGAACTCACAGCCAAATTGATGTATTTGGAAATGGCAGATCCTGGAAAACCAATTACATTTTATATCAATAGCCCCGGTGGTGTGGTTACCTCTGGTCTTGTTGTCTATGACACCATGCAAATGATCTCCTCACCGGTTCATACGGTTTGTATGGGAATGGCAGCATCTATGGGTTCAATTTTACTCATTGGCGGGAAAAAAGGAAATCGTTACATTTGGCCCAATGGTCGAGTGATGATCCACCAACCTTCCATTGGAGGACAAATCCAAGCTCCTGCAACGGATTTACTCATCCATGCTCAGGACATTGTCAAAACCAAAGAAAAACTCAATCAAATGTTAGCGGATGCTTGTGGCAAATCCTACGAACAATTGGTGGAAGACACCGATCGCGATTATTATATGGACGCCGAACAAGCATTAGCTTACGGAATCGTGGATAAAATCGTAAACACAATTGACGTCGTCTAACAGAGAGTTTAAACCTAGAAGATTTTTAGAAGGTAGACATTTACAAACTGTCTACAATGTACTTTTTCCTCCAGACAATTCTTTGGAGGATGAGTATTACTCAGAGAGTATCCTCATTCCCACAAACGATCGGTCTGGGGATATCCTTTGGTTAGAACACAATCCTCCTCTCTCACAAGTCCGTAAAAATGCATCCAAATGGAACGGGTATTACCTACTTCTCATTCATGGAATGGAAGGGAGTACTGAATCCCATTATATGGTCAGTGCCGGCAAAGAAGCATTGAATCGTGGTTATGGAGTGGTTCGAATGAATTTGCGAAACTGCGGTCGGGGCCTTGGACTTGCTAGAAAACCTTACAATGCCGGCCAATCGGAAGATATAGAGACCGTATTACAATACATATATAAACATTTCACCAAATCCATTTTTGTCTCAGGGTTTTCTTTGTCGGCAAATATGGTGGTAAAGTTTTTCGGAGAAAAAAGACAACATTATGCCAAAGCATTTTCTGCTACCTCCCCTCCTTTGGATTTAAAACGCAGTTGTGACTTTATTGATTCTCGTGCAGGAAATTTTTACCGGGATCATTTTTTAGATACCATGAAAGAAAAGGTAACTTCAGGGATTTATGATATTCCAGATAAAATCAAAGAACGAGTGCTTCGTAGTAAGTCCTTTTTTGATTTTGATGATTTTTTTACGGCACCAATTGCCGGTTATGCGAATGTTTTAGAATACTACAATATCTGTTCAGGGCTTAAATACTTAGGTGGAATCAAAATTCCAGGCCTACTTGTCCATGCAGATGATGATCCGGTTGTCCCTTCGGAAGTATGGCATGAGATTCGTTGGAATTCATTTCCTCTTTTGCAAACAGTGCTTACGGAAAAAGGGGGGCATGTGGGTTTTATCAGCGACACCTCTCCTGACAATCCAGAAGGAAGATGGCTTCCTCGCATTTTACTCGATTTTTTTGATTCGCAAATCAAATAACATAACAATAATTAAAATAGAAGGTAAGGGCTAATGCGTAACCTATTAAAAGAATGTTTGGCTGAAGAGTCTGGATTTGTGGAACTACGATACCACCACAAAGAAAGTCGCTCCTTTCATGCAGAAAGAGGACGAGTGGAGTCCACGGCCCTTCGGAAACGAACAGGAATTGGGGTTCGCGTGCTCGAAGCAGGAACTTGGGGATTTGCTTCCACTAGTGAAATTTCAAAATCATCCATCCAAAATGCCATCCAAGTTGCTAAAAAGGCTGCTCGCCTATCCTCTGCTCTGCGAAAAGACAAAATTCCAAACCTACCCAAAGCCAACTTTGCCATTGGCGATTTTATTGGAAAAGGGATCGAAGACTTTCGCACTCGGACTGTGGAAGAAAAATTAAAACTAGTCCTTGATATCCAAAATGCAGCCGCCAAACAATCGACAAAACTCCAATCTGTGGGTTGCGGGTATTCTGAAATTTATGAAGAAAAGGCCATAGTTACAACGGATGGGGCAGATAGTTTTTTTAGTATGGTCAGGCCTGAATTTCGAGTCTCTGCGGTAGCCAAAGAAGATGGAAAGATGGAATCGGGTTCTCATTCGATTGGGGTGACCGGAGGTTGGGATTGTCTTTTTCGTTCCCAGTCGGCCACAGAGATTTCCGAAGAAGCCTGTAAAACCGCTGTGGATTTACTCTCTAGTGTTTTACCGGACGGGGGACTTTCGACTGTGATCCTTTCTCCTTCGATTGTGGGTCTTCTTGTGCATGAGGCCATTGGGCATACAGTAGAGGCCGATTTTGTTCTCTCGGGTTCAGTGGCCCAAGGAAAAATGGGACATCGTGTGGGTTCCGATTTGGTTACGTTATGCGACTCTGGATTTTCAGAATACTATGAAGGTGCTGGAGGTTCAATTCCTGTGGATGATGAGGGCATTCTTCCCACAAACACAGTCATTATTAAAAATGGAATTTTGACTTCTTATTTGCATAATAGAGAAACCGCAGAACGATTTGGGGTGGCACCGACTGGCTCGGCAAGGGCTTGGGAGTATGGAGATGTTCCTCTGATTCGTATGCGAAATACCTTCCTGGTTCCTGGGGATTCTAGTTTGGAAGAAATGATCGCAAACACCAAAGATGGATACTATTTGGATGGAGCCAAAAACGGTCAGGCCGATGCAACGGGTGAGTTTATGTTTGCCGTTCAAAAAGCCTATCGTATCCAAAACGGAAAAATCACTGACCTTTTAAAAGGAGTCACAGTTTCCGGACTTGCCTTTGAT
This sequence comes from Leptospira abararensis, assembly GCF_016918735.1. GTDB lineage: Bacteria > Spirochaetota > Leptospiria > Leptospirales > Leptospiraceae > Leptospira_A > Leptospira_A abararensis. The sequence goes on along the minus strand of NZ_JAFFPR010000027.1, from coordinate 325,392 downwards.
GTATTACAAAATGTGGATATGGTTTCGAAAGAATTCAAATGGGATTTAGGATCAGGCCACTGTGGCAAAGGCCAACCAGCAAAAGTCGATGCAGGTGGACCTTATGTCAGAACCAAAGTATTGCTAGGTGGCAAATGATGGATCGAACCACAATTGAAAAACGGTTAGACGGTCAAAAAGAATTACTTTCTGGTCTAGTCAAAAAAGCAAAATCCAATGGAATCGACCAGGTGGAAATTTATTCCAGTTACGGTTACTCAGAAGATGTCAGTTTAGAAAAAAATGACTTAAACAACTGTACGGCAACAGAAGAGAATATGTTTGGAATCCGCGTGATCACCGAAGGAAACCAAGGGTTTATTATCTCCAATCATATTCCGAGTCTTTATGAGTCCATTGAAGAAGCCTATAGCCTAGCAAAAAGCCAGTCCACTCCCGATTTTGATTTGGGTTTGCCAGAGCCAGAAACCATTTCTCACCATTTCAATCAGTATGATCAGTCTTTAGATACAATGGGCATTGAAGATTTAGTGGCCACTGCCAAAGAAGCTCTTGGTTGGAGAAATGATTTATATTCCAAGGTCAATATTGACTCAGGAGATTTTTCGCTTAGCAAGGGTTATAAACTCATCGTATCCTCTAAAGGTGTGATGGCCCATGAACTTGGTGCCGAACTTTCGGCCTCCGTGATGGGGATGGGTGTGGATGGGGATCTTGTGGGAAGTTTTGATTATGATTCCGCCAGTGGTTTTAACAAAGAGCAGTTTCACACTCTTTGGAAAAAGGCCTTTATGAACTTTGGGGATAAATGTATGGGGGCTCTCTATGCGAAACCCATTTCTGGTTTTCAAGGAAAAGTTCTCCTTCCCCCAGATGCCGTTTATTCCTTTTTTCTGGGTCTTTTTTTGGGTTCTTTAAATGGAACAAGCCTACGGAAAGGAAAATCCAAAATGGAAGGAAAGTTAGAGAAAAAGATCGCCTCTTCTCTACTTTCGATTTGGGATGATCCAACAAACGATCGTTTTATGGGATCGACAGGATTTGATAGAGAGGGACTCCCTACTTCTAAAAAACCCATTCTTACTGATGGAGTTTTGCATACTTACTTTTACAATACCTATGAAGCCAAAAAAGCCGGCCTAACCAAATCCAATGGTTGTGCTACGGGAGGTGCCCAAAGCCTTCCAGGTTGTGGGCCCAAACAATTACAAATTGCCCCTGGTTCCTCTTCCAAAGATGAGTTTTTTAAACTTCCAGGGAAAACTTTATTTGTGAATCGAATCTCGGGAACCAAAGACGGAGCATCCGGTGATTTTTCCGGTGTGATCAAAGGTGGGTATGTCATCGAGAGCGGTGAAAAGATTCCTGTCAGGGAAGTCCAAATTGTGGGGAATGCATTTGATGCACTAAACCAAATTGAAGCCATCTCCAAAGAAGGCGAACTTTTGGGTGAGTCGTCTTTTGTTCCTTATATGCTTCTGGATGGATTTACAATCACAGGGGTTACGGAAAACTAAGGTCATGCCACAAGAGTTTTTAGAAAGACCACCCGGTGCTTCCTTTTTTCTCATCCTCTCTTACCAAGAGGAGGACATTCTATTTGAGTTAAAAGCATTGGGAGAAAAACGTTTTTCTAAAATTCTTTATGAATCTGTCCTGCTTCCCAAATGGACACCAGATGAAACAGAGAGGGAATTTGCTTATCCTGGCCGATGGACCAAAGTTCTTTCCTTCAAACAAAGAATCCACAGAGAAGAACTTGTGGAGAAAAAAAAAGAATGTTTGGAGTTTCAATCCCTTTTACAAAAAAGAGATCCGAGTGTACTTTTGATTCCTGGATATGTTACTTCGCATAACATTGTGATTGCGAAATCTAAGGACGACTTCCATAGAATGTATTTATTCCAGGGGGTTTACGGTGAAACGGTTTATCATTTTTCGAAAGGCCAACTAGTGGTTCCAAACACTTCTCAAAGTTATTTTCGAGAGAGAGATGTTAGTTATTTTTTTAATACTCTCAGGGAATCCTATGAATTCAATAAATTCAAATCCTGATCACTTACCTTGTCTGGCTCGGTCTGTTTACTTAATCTTTCGATTCATTGTTTGCGTTAGTTTTTTGATTTCAGGATGCCAAAAGGAAGCGTCACAATCGTTCCAGTTCTGTGATAACTTCAATGAACCTTTGGATTGTACAGAACCCAAAACTGAAAAAGACATTGTCGTCCTGGACAAGAACTTGTTTAAAAAAGAAAATCCAACCTATGAGGATTTTGGAAACTTTCTTTATTTCACAGCAAGAGAAACTCCTGGTTTTCGTTTGGTCCTAACTAAACCTTATAATGGGTTAGAAAAACAAAGTTTCCGCTCAGCCTACGTTGCCTATTTAAAGTATGGAAATTCTACTGAAAGAATGGAGGGGAATTTATTCCAAAACAAAGTCGTAGTGTCTTTTCATTATTTGGGCGCTCTTTTAAAGGAAGAATTCCGCCACAAAGGAATTGATAAGTCAGCTTTTCGGTTAGAAGAACTCGGTCCCATTCCTTTGGAATATAAGGTGATGGTTCCGGGAATGGAACCAATCACCAAACAAAGAATTGTTGAACTTCGTTGGAAATAAATCCTTTGATTTCGGTTTGGAAGTAAATCATATTTTGATTGGCTTAACTTTTCTATAGGCGAAAAGCCAGTGAAATCTTAGATTACTTTTGGATGTAAAGCGCCATTGGATCGAAGAAAAAATCCATCGGTGTGTAATCCAAATACAGTAAAGAAAGCACAGAAAGTACAACGGCACCCACTACAGGAATGAGAAGGTTGTCATCTATAAGTCCCCTTGCCGTTGTGTTTGCAAAAAACTCGGTGATACAAGCTGCCACGACAGAAAAGAAAACAAGGTAAATGGGTGTCCACAAAAGCTCTGTTTGTGGATCTAAGATGGCAAGAAAACTTCCCGGATGCGACTTGGTGATGAGAAAGAGTGCAAGAATAGAAAATAAGAATGCCGGAACTAAAAATCCGACAATGCCTTCCAAGGACTTTCCGTTATAGAATCTATGTTTTCCATATTTACTGCCAACAAAAGCTGCGAAAGGATCCCCAATGACCAAAAACAAAATGGCAAGGATCGCAATCTCAGCCGGAAAAAACAAAACAACAAGTAGGTTGGCAAAAAAATAAGGAACAGTTCCGTTAAACCTTTGTCTTTCCGATTCTTTCATTAAAAAACCAAAGTATTTATAGAAGAAGTTTTCAAAACCGGAGTGGTTTAGGCGAACCAGTTCTAATACAAAGAGAGCCAAAAGAAGGACCGCAAGTAATGTAACGAGAATGGCCCGGGTTGCATACACAAGACCAAAAGCGTCACGGAAGGGATCAAAAAAAAGGGTAACGGGAATGATGAGCCCGAGCACATGCCAAATTTTACGAAAGAAATTAAATCCTGAATTCACGGTTTACCTACTGGATCTCGAGGCCATTTTAAACGCAGCCTCTTCATTGTTAGCGATGGGAAATAAATTACGAACACCTGCCATTAAAAAAGCTTGTCTAACACTTAACGGTAGGTTGATTAAGATGATTTTGTGTTTGTGAAGAAATGCTTCTTCACTTAGTGTTTTGAAAGCGATGATACCCTGGGTTGTCACCATATTCAATTCTTCTAGATCCAAAATGACCGATCCATGTTTTAGGGAATTGATTACCGATTTGACGCATTTCTCGGCAGTGAAGTTATTTAAATTTCCCTGCAATTTAGTAACATATACAGTATCAATTTTTTCAGTGGAAACTACTAAATCGTCTAGGCTCATAAAATTTGCTATTTTTCTTATTTCATTCTTGCACTCTATTGCAAGTAAATAAAACTTTTGGAAGGAGTGGTGTTTGAAGGTAACTGTTGCCCATTTATACAAAAAACTGGAAGAACTGGATCGAGATGTCGTAGAATTGAAAAAATTGACGGATCGGCTTGCTTCTGACCGGGAATATTCCCCCATTCTCAAAGAAACGTTTTTATCTGAGATGCATAAATTAGAGGATCAAAAATCGGAGATTCTCAAATTGAATGTTGCCAGTGCGCAGCCTTTGGCTAAAAAAACTGTAGCAGCCCCAGAGAAAACAATCCCAACCCCCGCACAAGTTTTGGAACCGAAAAAACCAGTTCGCAAATATTAAACAATACTTAAGAAAATAGACAAGGAAATCCAATGAACCTAAACAAATTCCTCACTCTGGGTGTGATGCTCAGTTTGACTTTCGTATCACTTCTCAATTGCTCCAAGGATTCTGAAATTCTTGCGACGTTTGATGGTGGCACTGTAACTCGCAAAGAAATGAACTTTGTGATTGAGGCTTCGAAACGAGGCAATACAGAACCACAACCGATCAGTGCTGATATCCAAGCAAAAATTTTAGAGAGTATTGCTCTGGAAAAAATCTTATTAAAAGATGCTATTTCTTCCAAAAAAGTGGCAGAGGCTGATGTTCAAAAAATCGAATCTCTGGTGAATCAATTTTTGAAACTGAATGTTTATATGCGTGAGTATGTAAAAAATGGTTTAAAAGAAAAGCCGTTAGAATTTGTTAATCTTCAACTAGCGCTTGTTCGCGGTGAAGATGAAGCTGCCAATTTAAAAAAAGCCGAAGATTTGGCTAACAAATTGAATTCCTTATCAGATAAAGAAATTGCTGAAGAAATTTCTAAAGTGACAGAAGATATCACACGTAGACCGATTGCCGGAAAATTGGAGCCTTTTTGCACTAACTGCGCAGAAACTCCATTAGAAGATATTCTTACCGAAGTGAAGAAGGCAAAACGAGGAACTTTTATTTCTTATGCTAAAGCAGGAGAAGGAAGGATTGCCTATGTGGTTCGGTCCACGGGAACTGAAAAAGTTCATCCAGAAAGACTAAAGAAATACTTCACGTCCATTTTTGATGATTTTAAAAAAGAAGCTACTGAATATGGGAAAACCCATGATGATGCAGATACAAAAGCATCTGTTGCCTACTTTACTGATGGGGAATCGGCAGACAAAGCCAATCAGTTTGCTTCCCACACAATGAAAGAGTATGAACAAGGTCTCTACCAAAAAGAGCTGAAAAAAATTACGGAAGAAAGTGGAATCACTGTCGCAAACCTTCCACGATTTTCTGGCCCTACTGATATCGATCCAAAAATCTTTACTCCTGATTATGCTTTGTATTCCACTCGTGACGGAAAGAACTACACTTGGAAGGATTTGACTGGAGAATTTGAGGCCATTCCCAATGTTCTAAAACAAGAATACAAAGATGAAAAATCCAAAACTTGGGATATGCTGAATTTGTTCCAGTCTACTATCCTCCAAGGAAAAATTGCTGAGACTTCAGACCGAGTCCAAGACGTTGGGTCAGAGATTGGGTATTTGATGCAAATGGAAAAAATGAAAGTTTCTTTGGCGTTAAAATCGCTACAAGATGAAATCAAAGCCATCCCAGTAACTGTAACGGAAGCACAAATGAGAGATGCTTACGAAGCAGGAAAATTGTATGCTTATGCAGATCCAGACCCCAAAAACCCGCAGAATCGCATTCCTAAGCCCTATACGGCGGTTCGGGAAAGAATCAAATCCGAAATGGAAGGTGCCCAAAGGAATTCATTTATTGAACAGAAAGTTTCTGGATTAAAAACTACTTACAACCTGGTGATTGCAGCTGATCGTCTAAAGGAAGTTACATTATAAAACAACCCATTCAAGTTTTAGTCTTTGGCAAAATTTTTTTATTGAATTTTGCCATATTTGACATATTTTGACTGTTAGGGGGGATAAATGAACAATCACATTTACATGCTTCGAAAGAAGAGAGGGATCAAACAGTACGATATGGCTAGAGCGCTGGGAGTTTCTCCGAGTTACCTATCCAAAATTGAGACTGGAGCCCAAGATCCGACTGAGAAATTCAAGTCATCTTGTGCAAAGTATCTCAAGACCTCTGTTGATAAGCTTTTCAATGAAAGCGCTGTGGAAGACATCTACCCTGAGTTTTCCAATGGATTGAAAAACAAACTTTGGGCAGTCAGACGTGAGTTAGGAATCAAACAATACGATTTCGCAAAGAAATTGAAGGTTTCTACTCCGTTTTTGTCAAAAGTAGAACTTGGACTTTTGGAACCACCGGAAGATTTTAAGAATCTGGTCTCCAAAGTTCTGAAAATGGAAAAAAACGAGTTATTTCTCGGCTAATTTGAAAAATACCAAAGCAAGGTGTCAAAGCCTTGCTTTTTCTCACTCTTCTGCAAAAAGATTTTGTCACATAATTCCTACTACATTCAATAGTCCCTGATGCAAGAGAGACAAGGGGAACACCACGATGGCTGGGCCAGTCGGATTGGATTGATTTTGGCCGTGGCAAGTGGTGCCATTGGACTTGGAAATTTCTTACGATTTCCAGGACAAGCGGCACAAAATGGTGGTGGTGCCTTTATGGTTCCTTACATCATCAGTTTCCTCATTCTCGGAATTCCTGTTTGTTTGGCCGAATGGACCATGGGTCGTATGGGTGGTAAACATGGACATAGCACTCCATTTATCTTTCGTGAATACCTCAAAGGTTTCCCACTCAAACTTTCAGGAACCATTGGTGTGATGATTCCTGTGATGATTTATGTTTACTATGTATTCATTGAATCTTGGTGTTTGGCTTATGCTTATTACTTTCTTACAGGCCAAATGTCACTCACCGGTTCCACGCAAGGAGAGATGACAAAACAAGCATCCACATTTTTTTTACATCTCACAGGAGCCGATGCCAATGGCTCAAGTTTCCAATCCCCTATCCTTGTATTTTTTCTAATCTGTGTTCTGTTTAATTTTTTACTCGTTTACCGTGGACTTTCGAAAGGACTGGAAGCCTTTGCAAAAATTGCCATGCCACTGATGGGGATTTGTGCTACCATCATCCTCGTTCGTGTACTGACGATTCCCGGAATTGAGTCGGGTCTTGCGGTAATGTGGAACCCCGATTGGTCTAAACTGACCCAACCTAAAGTATGGATCAGTGCTGCGGGACAAATTTTCTTTTCTTTATCCACTGGATTTGGGATAGCCCTCGTGTTCTCTAGTTTTTTAAAGAAAAAGGATGATGTTGTTCTTTCCAGTTTATCCTCTGCTTCTTTGAACGAATTCGCCGAAGTTGTGTTTGGTGGTATGATTACCATTCCTGTTGCCTTTTTGTTTTTGGGTATGCAGGCCACCTCCTTTGGTACTTTTGGTATGGGTTTTATTGCCCTTCCCTCTGTATTTGGAATGATGCCTGGAGGAGACTTTTTTGGTGGGTTGTGGTTTTTAGTTTTATTCCTCGCGGCAATTACCTCATCAGTCACTATGTTACAACCAGGGATATTGTTTTTAGAAGAAGGGTTTCATTTGGATCGGCGTAAGTCATCCCTACTGTTGTTTATATTTACCTTCTGTTTATGCCTTCCAATAATTTACTTTAACAAAGATTTTGCGGCTCTCGATATTGCAGATTTTTATATTGGAACCATTATGATTTATATTTTGGCATCCATCCAAATTTTTATTTTTGTTTTTAAGATCGGTGTGGAAAAAGGTGTGAAGGATGCCAACGAAGGAAGCCTGATTCCTTTTCCGAAATCCATTCAGTTTGTGTTAAAATACATCACTCCTTGGTTTTTATTATTTATCTTCGTTTCCTTTTGTTATATGAACCTACCTGAATATTTAGATAAAATGAATCCAGAAGTGATGGGACTTCTTGCGGAAAACAAAGGAGAAAATGTGGAAGATGCCAAAACAAAGGCCACTGTAGCTCGTTCGGTAGTGATTGGATTATTTTTGATTTACGGATTTATTTATATTTTGGTTTCGAAAGCACTGGATCCGAAAAAAGGAAAGTTGGTCTCATGACTTCCCATGAGGTGCTCAATTGGCAAGGAATACTCATTATGACTGTGTCACTAGTTTCTGTGACCAGTTTAACTTTGACTTGTATTGTACTTTTATTTCGTAACAGGCAGTAACGATTGGACGTACAAACCGTTTTTACAAACAAACTTCCAAAACTTTGGAAGGATTATGAAGTTAGAAAAGAACAAATGGAAATGGCCACCTCCATTGAATCTGCATTTAATACGGGTTCGAATTGGGTGATTGAAGCGGGAACCGGTGTTGGAAAGTCCCTGGCTTATTTGATTCCGAGTGCCCTATTCTCTTTGGAAAATGAATGTACGGTAGTGGTTTCCACAGAAACCAAAGCCTTACAAGACCAATTGTTGTACAAAGATATCCCGCTAGTTTCTGAGGCTTTGGGAGTTCCTGTCAATGCGATGGTGGCACTTGGGGCAAGTAACTACCTTTGCAAACGAAAATACAATCGAGTGATGGAACGCGGTGATTTTGGTCCAGAAATGGAATCATCTCTCCCATACTTTGTAAACTGGGAAAAACAAACCACAACAGGAATTCGGGCAGAATACGATGGATTTTTATCCAATTCTTTTTGGAATTCTGTTTCTAGAGAATCTGACAACTGTTTGGGGAGAAATTGCCCTAACTTTAGCTCTTCGTATTATTTTTTAGAAAAGGAAAAATGGAAAAAAGCAAACATTCTCATTGTAAATCACCACTTACTTGCAAGCCATCTTGCTGGTGATTTCAAAATCCTTCCTCCTTTTTCCCAACTTGTCATTGATGAAGCCCATGCCTTTCCTGAAATTGTCGGTCGAGCTTTTGGTTCTGAAATTCGTTATGACCTGCTAATGAATTTATTACATTATCTCTACTTTCCTGAGAAACGAACTGGCCTTGTTTTAAAACTAAAAAACAGTGAAAAAATCATAAAGTCTGTCGAGGCTTCTATTGGTTATGCAAATGATTTGTTTCGTATGTTGCTCTCAGCCATTCCTTTACAGTTCAATCAGTTTTCCACTCGCCATACCGAACGACTCAAATTGGACAATGGTGCTTTAGAAGATACTCTAGCGGACCTGGCATCTCAGTTAGAAAGTCTTCTTACAAAGTATAAAAAAGACAGTGAGGATATGGAAGAGAAGGAATTGGCCTTGGGTCTTGAGATGGTTTCAGGAAACCTAAAGAAAGCTTCTTCTTTTCTCAATGATTTTCGGTTGAAGACAAATCCTAATTTGGTATTTTGGATTGAACCTCCTCCCCAGTCTTCGAAAGATCCATTTTATTATTTATTTTCCCAACCAAAAAATACAGACGAAATCTTAGCAAACACTCTATTTCCCAATATGGATTCTGTGGTGATGACTTCTGCTACCCTTTCCCCAACAGCGGGAAATTTTCAGTATTTTTTGAAGGAAGTGGGAACCACAGAAGTCAAAACCAAAACATTGGCTTCTCCTTTTGCGTATAACACTCATTCTCTTTTGTTTGTCCCAAAACAAGTGGCGGATCCAGTCCAAGACCCAAAACGCAATAAAACGGATCTTTCTTATTGGATCACACGTCTTCTCAAACTTTCCGAAGGGGATGCTTTTGTATTATTTACATCCAACAAACTACTTTCGGAACTCTATGAGGAACTAAGAAACCAAGTTCCGTATCCGATTTTTTCGCAAACAGAAATGGGGCCAATTGCCGCCAAACGCGAGTTTCTTGCTAATGAAAAGAGTGTGTTATTTGGAGTGTCTAGTTTTTGGCAGGGTGTAGACATTAAAGGAGACAAACTTCGGAACGTGATAGTGACCAAACTTCCTTTCCAAGTTCCGACAGAACCTGTTTTGCAGGCCAAGATGGAAGATATGGAAAGAAAGGGCAAAAGTCCCTTTTGGGAAATGCAGGTTCCTAAAACTTGTTTACTTTTGCGGCAAGGCTTTGGGCGTCTGATTCGTTCGCAGTCAGACACAGGAATGGTGAGTATCCTTGATCCTCGGGTGCATACAAAGTCCTATGGAAAAAACGTCTTGCAAAGTCTTCCAAAAGGCGTTCCTCTCATAACGGAATTTAACGAATTGGAAAGAAAATTTAATCTTTTGCCGAAGTCTTAACTATGAAACGAATCTATCTTCTGTTGGTTTTTCTACTTTCAGTTTCTCTTGGGTCAAAACCCGTTGAGGATAAGGATATTTATACATCCATTGTCAACTGGACAGATCTTTTTGTTTCCTCTTCTGTGAAAGAGACCATTCCCAAAATTGTTTTTGATGAAGAGGATCCGGAGTTCTCTGGAAAAAATACCGCAACAAGCCAGGGCAAAGCCCATTCTATGGCTAGAAAAAAAGCTCGTGAAAAACTACGAGTGCGCTTAAGTCAAAGATTAGAATCCATCCTTTTTAACGCTGATTATACGGTGTATGAATACACACAAGTGAATCAACAAGCAAGGTTACGTTTGAATTCCTACATTGGATCAGAAAAAGAAGAGTATGATTTTCAGTTTGTGAAGAATGTTTTGGAAGCAAAGGCGAGTTTACCGCTCAAAGGAAAAGAGGGAATCCTCTCTCATCTTCCCGTTGAATATGGAACAGAGTCTGTTCCTGAGTTCAGTGAAGAAGTGGTGCCTGTAGAGTTTTCTGGCTTAGTTGTTGATGCCCGCCATCTGAATCTAAAACGAGCCTTGTTTCCAAAAATACAAACCGATCGTGGGCTTGATATTTATTCGCCGCTCTATGTGAAAGAAGCCTATGCGATTGAAACGGGATACATTGTATACAGGGAAGAACAAACTGGAAAAGGGACAGAAGCGAAAGTAGGAAAAAATCCCTACTTTGTTTTGGCACTGGGATTGGCAGGAAAAAACCAAACGGATCTAATCATCCCGACAGACGAGGCGGCTAAGTTCTTAAGCCACCCCGAAACAAGGAAAAACCTTACACGCTGCAGAGTTTTGATTTTAGTTTCTCGGTAAGAGATAAAAACATCTTTTCTGCTTTTGTATAATCACCATGAAAGAGATAAGCAAAACCCATATCCTCTAAGTCTTTGTGATTTAGGGAGTTTGATTTTGCTTCTAGTTCAGAAATCTTTTTATAAACGGAATCATACATTTTCCTTTTTTCTTCAAAACTAGGAAGATTCAATTTGTTTGGAATGTTTTCAAAAATCAAATTGGCTTCTTTGTGACGATCCAAAAATAGAAGTGCCATACCCACAAGTTTATGGATATCGGAATCGTTTAACAATTTCATATTGTCCCGGAAAACTTTGATCACTTCATCATATCGTTTTAGATAATATGTACAAATCAGTTCTTCTTTGACAAAGGAGTTATCATTCCATTGTTTTTTATACCTAGTAATAATGGATTTCGCATCTTCATAGGCTTCTTGTCGAAAGTAGATTTTGATCGCAGTTTGAATGATAGAAAAACAAAGAGGATTTGTTTGGGTTTTGAAATATAGATTTAGGCTATTATAAGCATCCGTCGTTTTTCCAATTTCAAAGTTTTGGATTGCATCAACTAAGGGAGCAAGACTTGAAATTCCTTTAGGAGCGGAGATGGTTCCTCTTCCGGTAAGTTCATACAAGGCTAAATAACCAAGATGTTGGATATAAAAGTTCTCGGGATGGCGTTTGGCAAGGACCACGACGTCTTCGTTTGATCCTACCTCATATAAATCCCAAGCTTCTTGTTCGACGGATGTGTTTAAAACTTGGGTTGCTTGTTGTGCCATAAGGTACCTCTCTTTCCCTAAAAAGATCGGCCGCAAGTTAAATTTCCCATACGAAAAATTAAGGGCTGAGCCTGTAAATCATCCTTGGGAAAGGAATACACTCCCGAATGTGGGACAAACCACAAATCCAAGCAATCACTCGTTCGAGTCCCATTCCAAAACCAGCATGAGGAACTGAGCCATACTTTCGAAGGTCCAAATACCAGGAATAATCTTCCGGAGGAAGGCCTTCTTCTTTCAATCGTTCTACAATTTTCTCGTAAGATTCCTCCCTTTCGGAGCCACCGATGATCTCCCCAATTCCATCGGGAGCGATGAGGTCCGCAGAAAGAACTGTCTTGTCGTCGGCGGGATTTTGTTTCATATAAAAGGCTTTTATGGCTCTTGGGAAATTTTGGATAAAAATGGCAGTACCAAAATGAGTGGTGAGGATTTGTTCCCTATCGGAATTGATGTCCTCGCCCCAAGCGATTTCTTCTCCGGCGGTTTGCAAAATTTGGATCGCTTCTCCGTAATCTACCCTTGGGAAGGGTTTGGCGAGTTGTTCTAGGAGAGGTGTTGGATCGCGGTCCAGGGCTTTTAAATCTTCTTGGGTTCGTTCGATGGTAGTGCGAAGTACGGCCTTCACAAATCGTTCCTGTAAGTCTAAATTTCCGTCTTGTCCGAGGAAGGCAGTTTCCGCTTCCAACATCCAAAATTCGGTAAGGTGGCGTCTGGTTTTACTTTTTTCCGCACGGAATGTGGGGCCAAAACAATAGACCTTGGAATGAGCGAAAGCAGCTGTTTCCAAGTAAAGTTGTCCAGTTTGGGCCAAGTAAGCTTGGCCTAGGTCAAAGTATTCTGTGGAAAATAAGGTTCCGGCTGATTCTCCAATGGAGCCAGTCAGGATGGGAGTGTCGATGAGGGTATATCCATCATTACGAAAGAATTCACGAATGGCAAAGGACAATTCAGAACGAACCCTCTGGATGGCAAGTTGGCGTTTGGATCGTAACCATAGATGCCTGTGGTTGTGTAAAAAGTCAGGTCCATGTTCTTTGGGTGTGATGGGATACTGATTCGACTCACCCACAAGAGAAAGAGAGTGCAGGAAGAGTTCCTGCCCTCCTGGTGCCTTGGGATTTTCGTGTAAAACCCCGTGAACCACTAAAGAGGTTTCTTGCGGTAGGGCTTTGACCTGTTTGAAGATCTCCTCCCCCAAAAATTCTTTTTCGGCCACCACTTGGAAAATCTTTCCCTCGGTACGCAGTTGCAGGAACTGGACGTGATTGTTTCCTCGGAGTCCTTGGACCCAACCTTGAAAACTATGTGTGGAAGCCGGATTAGGGGAATTGGATTTTGATGGATCTAAACTTGGAGTCATGGATGGTTTTTTCTGTTTGCCAGTTCAATTTTCTCTGAAATTTTGAACTTACAGAATGAAATCTAGCATCCTATTAGACGGTAAAGCGATTTCCGAAAAAATTCGAAATCGAATCGCAGAAACATTAGCGAAAGCTAAATCCGAGGGTAAGGGAATCCCTACTCTTGCCACCATCCTTGTCGGTAACAATCCCGCTTCCGAAACCTATGTGAATATGAAGGTAAAGGCCTGTGAAAAAGTGGGTATGGGTTCACGTTATGTGCGACTAAAAGAAGAAACGACCACCGAAGAACTATTAGCCGAAATTAAAAAACTGAATGCCGACACTTCCGTCAATGGAATTCTTTTGCAACACCCGGTCCCTCACCAAATCGACGAACGTTTGTGTTTTGATGAAATTGCCTTGGAGAAGGATGTGGATGGTGTCACAACCATTTCTTTTGGGAAACTATCAATGAATAGCGAAGCTTATTATCCGTGCACTCCGTACGGAATGGTTCTTTTGCTTCAGGAATATGGAATCGATGTTTTGGGTAAACATGCAGTAGTCGTGGGAAGGTCTCCTATTCTTGGAAAACCCATGGCGATTATGCTCACGAACCTAAATGCCACTGTCACTCTTTGCCATTCGAAAACCCAGAATCTCCCTGAACTTGTAAAACAAGCGGACATTGTGGTCGGTGCTGTTGGAAAACCTGAGTTTATCAAGGCAGATTGGATTAAAGATGGTGCTGTTATTTTAGATGCAGGCTATAACGTTGGTAATGTGGGCGACATTGAAATCTCGAAAGCTAAGGATAAAGCATCTTATTACACTCCCGTTCCTGGAGGTGTTGGACCTATGACCATTTCTGTCCTTTTACTGCAAACTATGTATAGTTTTTTAAATCAGTTTTCCCCTAAGTTGGATTCTCATGCCTCAAACCGTTAGTTTTGACGAATGTTTCCAGACTGTTCCCAAACTAGATCCTCCTACAGATTTGGATAGTTTTTGGAAAGAAGGGATTTCTGTATTAAAAAAAGTTCCTATCAAAGCTACTTACAAAACGGTTTTGAAAGGGTCATTTATTTGGGAATCACTAAATGATGTTAGTTTTCAAAGTATCGACAATCATGTGTTACATGGAAAACTTGCCATTCCAAGAAAAAGGGGAAACAGGCCAGTTGTAGTTTATTTTCATGATTATTTGGCCATTCCTGAAGAGATTCAAAAAGGATATTCCGATTTAGGGGTAGCTCAACTTCATATCACCTTACGAGGACATGGGGATGAAATGATCCATGCACCCATAGATCCTACTACTGGAAAAGCTCCTATTGGTTGGACTCCGAATTATTTTGCGCATGGTCTCGACCAAAAAGAAGAGTTCTATATGCGTAAACTCTATTTGGATGTGATCCGAACGATTGAATTTTTACGTTTAACCGACGGGATTGATGGGGATCAGATTATTTTGCATGGAAAGTCCCTTGGCTCTGCTCTTTCTGTATTTGGCGCTGCCTACTCTGATCGAATCAAAGGTTTGATTTTGGAGACACCTTCTTTCTGTTATATTGATAAAGATCAAATTTCTTTAAAAGGAAATCCATGGGTTCGGGAACTCACACCCTTTTTAGAAAAAAGAGCCACCAAAAAAATTGATTATAAAAAGGAATTGGCTTATTTTGATGCACTCAACTTTGCAAAAAAAATAAAAATTCCAGCCCTTGTTTCTTGTGGAATGGAAGATGTGATCTCTCATCCAAAATCCACGTTTGCATTGTTTAACCATATGAATTGTGATAAACGAATGCAGCTTTATCCAACGGAAGGAAATGAAGCCGGGAAAGACAAACAACCCCAAGCAAACTTAGAATTTGTAAAAGAAATATTTGCCCTATGAGTTTAGTTCCCTTTGTATTTCAGAATTCTAAATCAGGAAAAAAAGAACCCTTCTTACCCAAAGACCCAACCAATGTAACGATTTACTCCTGCGGGCCTACGGTTTATAACTTTGCCCATATTGGTAACATTCGTTCCTTTTTGTTTGTCGATGTTCTTCGTCGTTCTCTTTTGTTAGGTGGTTATAAGTTAAATCAATCGATGAATATCACTGACATCGATGACAAAATCATTAACGAATCGATCAAACGAAAAGTCAGTGTAGAAGAATTCACAAAACCTTGGACCGAAGCTTTTTTTAAAGATTTAGAGACTTTGCATGTGCAAAAGTTGGAGCACTATCCTAAAGCAACCGAATCGATTGAGGATATGGTTGATTTCATTGAACCGTTAAAAACAAACGGGTTAGCATATGAAAAGGAAGGAAATATATACTTTTCGATACAAAATTTTAAGCAATACGGTATATTATCAAAAATTGATGTTGCTGGCATGAAATCGGGTGTGCGTTACGATGCTGATGAATATGAAAAGGATGACGTCAGAGACTTCGTCCTCTGGAAAAATCAAAAGACCGAAGAGGAAAAATGCTGGCATACAAAACTTGGGAAAGGTCGACCAGGTTGGCATTTAGAATGTTCAGCTATGATACGAAAGGTTTATGGATCTGGCGTAGATATACATACCGGTGGCATTGACCTCCTCTTCCCTCACCATGAAAATGAAATGGCAATTTCTACGGGTGCTTATCCTGAAGAAGAGTTTGTCGGAACCTGGCTCCATTGCGAACACTTATTGGTCGATGGGGAAAAAATGTCGAAAAGTAAGGGAAATTTTTATACCTTACGCGATATTTTAGAAAAGGGATATGATCCGAATTCAATCCGTTACCATTTGATTTCTGCGCATTACAGAAGTAAGTTGAATTTTTCACTTATTAAGCTAGAAGAATCAAAGATTGCAATGGAACGGATTCAGAATGCCATTTATCGTGTTTTAGCAGCTGGTAATTTATGGGATCAAGTTCCGGAAGATTTTGATAACTTCAATTTTACAGTTCCTGAATTACAAAATCTAAACTTAGAATTTATAAGGTCTCTCGCAGATGATTTGAATATTCCGAAAGCTCTAGCTTCTGTTTTTGAACTAGTTCGCATTGTGAATCAGTTTTTGGATGCGAATGGAGATGCGACTCAAGATGCATTTTTAAAAGAGTCCATTCTACTTTTTTATAAAATCAATGAACTCTTTGCTGTTTTTCAATTTAAAAAGAAGATCCAAACTCTTGATGGTATTTCTGAAGAATGGATTTTGGAACAAATTGAACAAAGAAAAACTGCTAAACAAAACAAAGATTTCTCTACTGCCGACAGAATTCGTAAAGAGTTGGAAGAAAAAGGAATCCTTCTCGCTGATACAAAAGAAGGAATAACCACATGGAAAAAAGCCCAGTAGAAATACTTTTTGGAAAACGTAATTTTTTTGAATTTTTAGAGTCATTGGAACAAGTGGCTCCCGAACGCGGAATTAAAACCATTCGTGAAGTCATTGTAAAAGATTCCCTTGGTAATGAAGAAAAACAAAGAATTCGTCAGTACATCCCGAACTCCGTCAAATTTACCACAGTATCTGCTAGGGAACTTGACAGGATTGCTTCTGATAAAAACCACCAAGGTTATGTAATCATTCGCACCAAACAAAAATCTTTTTTATCACTTGGATTTGAACAGTTCAAACAGAATGTAAAGATCGGAGAAGGCCCTGTTTTGATTTTGGACAGAATCCAAGATCCAGGAAATCTTGGGAATATACTAAGAACTGCCGAGTGTATGGGCGTGAAGCACGTGTTAATGTCTGATCGTGATACATCTCCCATTACTCCTGTTGTTGAAAAAGTTTCTGCAGGAGCCGTCCATCATTTGCAGATTTACCGAGTAGCAAATCTGATGCATGGGATGGAGTATCTCAAAAAAAATGAATATTGGATTCTTGCTACAGATGAAGAAGGCGAAGAAACCATTTGGGAAACTTTACCTGAAGCTTCGCATATGGCGGTGATTATGGGAAACGAAGGGGAAGGAGTGAAACGTCTTCTTTTGGAAGAAGCAGATTATGTGGCAAGGATTCCTCTTTTCGGTTCGGTGACATCACTTAATGTTGTAGTTGCTTGCGGTATTACATTGGACAGGATACAAAATGCTTCGCGTTAGGCGAAAGATTTTAGTTAGTTTTATTTTTATCCTTATTGGTATCGTTGTATTCCAGTCCTGTATTTACGATTTTTATAGAAAGGAATTTGTATCAGAAGACAAAAAAAACGATGAGGCTCTTTTACTCTCTCTACTTGGACTTCTTCCCAATCCTAACCAAAGACTATATGGTTTTTTTCCTGGGTTTTCCCGGAACCTTTCTGATTCTCAATTTGTCCCTTCTGAGTTTTTTCCAAAATCAGGGAAAAAGAAAATAGTTTTTATCCATGGTTGGAATCCAGCGGAAAGAGATTCTGATCCGATCACAAACGATGAGAAAAAAATTCAGAACATAAAGAATACTTTTTCAAATGGAATAGTTCACTTCCAAGAAGGAAGAGCTTCCGCTAACAATGAATTTGATTTGTATCTCTATACTTACCGAACATCCAATAGTATTTTCGTAAACGGTAAACAATTTTATGGAACTCTTCGTTCTAACTTTTCTGATTCAGACCAAGTGTACATTGTTGCCCATTCGATGGGAGGACTTGTTACAAGAGTGGCCCTAACCAATGAAACAGGATCCCTTCCTTTTGTTCGGTTGGTGGTTACTCTCGCCAGTCCCCAGTTTGGATCTCCTTTTGCCTCTCCTAGTTTTTTAGGAAGTAATCCATTTTTGAATGATTTGGGAAGTTATCTTGTGGGAACTCAAGGAGGATCAGAGTTGGGATATACCAACCAAGGAGCGGGTCAAACCTATTTGGCCGGAGCGGAAAATTTGCTTTTAGATATTCTCAATCAATCCTACTTAAACTTCAATTTAAATGGAAAGTTTGTTAGTTTTGCCGGTGTGATGAGTGGTTGTAATGACGGGGAAACATTATATTATAATACTGGTTGTACGATTTTGTCTAACTCTGGTTTTACGCAGTCAGATGGGATTGTGCCTCGCAATAGCGCCAGGCTTGGAAATCTATCTTACAAACAAATTGATATAGCAGATTGTGACCATTCTATGATGGCTTTTCAAACGATAAATCCTGATGATCCAAAAAGTCTGAACCTTTTCACACAAGTGATTACTGAAATTCGTAATTCACCTTACTAATATCTCTTGATTTAATTTCCTGACCGGTTTTGTAAAGAATGGAGAGAAAAATACAATCCAAGTAATCCTAATAGAAAAATGGGAAACCCAATGAGTAAATAACCTTCTTTCCAAACTAAACATTGGATTGTATATAAACCACCAAAAACAAAGGAAAGGCCAGAGAGTGTTCCAAGAAGAGAGATACCTAAACGATTCTCGTAAATGGTCTGTTTCTTGTTTGATTCTTTTTTGAAAAGACCTTTCCAAAAGAAAAAGGGAGGTTTCGTTGTTTCATAGAACTGGACTAAAACATCGCGCTCCGTATTCGGTAATAGATAAGTAGATAAAATCAATAAGACACTGGCTGTGAGTGAAGTATAAAGGATAGAATAAGGGAATTCTACCTTTAGATAAACAGAAAAGAGTAAATATAAAAGTGGGGAAAGAACAAATGCTAAAATCTCTGTCCAAGCCGAAATCCGCCAAAAAAACCACCGAGCAATTAATACAAACCCGATACCAGAGGATGCTTCGAGTAAAAAGACCCATGCCCCTTTGATGGTTTCCATTCCGTACACTGCAAGGAAGAAGGAACAAACGGCAGTTAGGATTTGAATTCCATAAGATACTTTTAGGTAATACGAATCAGGCTTTCCCTTCTCTAAGATCGGTTTCCAAAGATCATTCACAAGGTAAGAGGCTCCCCAGTTCAAATGAGTTGCCAATGTGGAAAGGTAGGCGGCAAGGAAAGCACTAAGCATAAGCCCCATCATTCCACTAGGCATTCCTTCTTGTAATACCATAAGAAAACCTTTGCCACTTTCTGCCTCGGATAGATTTGGGTAAAGAAGGAGAGATACTAGAGCAACCAAAATCCAAGGCCAAGGCCGAACAAAATAATGGGCAATCACAAACCATAAAGAACCTTTCAGGGCAGCATCCTCATTTTTTGTGGCAAGAATGCGTTGGGCAATGTAGCCCCCACCTCCAGGTTCAGAACCCGGATACCAACTAGACCACCAAAGAACGGTTAGGAGGATTAAAAAATGGTCCCAGGGCAGGGTTCCGGAAGATCCATTGGGAAAAAATAAAATTTTGCTGCTATCTAGTTTTGACTTTAGACCTTCGAGTCCGCCAATGACAGGTAAGTTGATTGCAAAATAGGCAAAAAGAATACAGCCAATCCAAGCTAAAAAGAATTGAAAAACATCAATATACGAAATACCTCTCAGGCCTGCGATCGAAGTATAAAAGACACCAAATAACAGTAAATAAATGAGAATATGGGATGCAGTCAAAAGAGGGAAAAAAACTGGAATGATTTTTAGCATGGCTAAATTGACCCAACCAAGAATCACTAGGTTGAGTAAAAAACCGATGACAAAGGCTTTGAATCCTCTTAAAAAATTTGCTTCCTTTCCACTATAACGTAAGCCAATGAGTTCCAAATCTGTGGATGCACCCGACCTCTTCCATAGTTTGGAAAAGAAAAACACAGTGACAAAACCACCAACAGACATATACCACCAAATCCAATTTCCGGCAATCCCTTGTCCTCGAATGATCTCTGTTACTGCAAGAGGTGTGTCTGCTGCAAAAGTGGTTGCCACCATGGCAGTACCTGCCACAAACCAAGACAAACTTCCTTCCGCTTGGAAGTATTCTTTCGTGGATTTTTGTTTGGAACGAAAACGGAGTAAAATGAGGATAATGACTAAAAAAGGAAAAAGAAAAAAAAGATAATCAAGAAAATGAAAAGGAATCATAGTCGCACTTTGATTCCCATCTCTTTCATTGTTTTTTTTGTTTCTTGGATAGAAAATTCTCCAAAGTGAAAAATAGAAGCAGCAAGGACTGCATCGGCGCCACCACGTAGGATGACTTCTGCCATATGTTCTGGATTCCCAGCTCCGCCAGATGCAATGATCGGAATGGACAAATTGGATGTGAAGGACTTCATTAGTGTGATATCAAATCCATCTTTTGTTCCATCTTTGTCCATAGAAGTAAGCAGAATTTCTCCCGCACCCATTTCAAAAGCTTCCCTTCCCCAATCAAGTGCTTCTCTTCCTGTTTCTAATCGTCCTCCATTCAAGTACACTTCGTACCTTTTTCGTTCTGGATGGAATTTGACATCAATAGCACAAACAATACATTGTGAGCCATAGATTTCGCTTGAGTCTTTGAGTAGTTTTGGGTTTTGGAAGGCGCTGGTATTGATAGAAACTTTATCAGCACCTTTGTTTAATACAGCTTTAACATCTTCGATGGTACGAATCCCTCCACCTACGGTGAAAGGAATAAAAAGTCTATTGGCAACTTGTTCCACTAAGTGCAAAAGAATATCTCGTTTATCAGAGGAAGCTGTAATGTCTAAAAAGCAGAGTTCGTCTGCTTTGTTTTCTTCATAGGCAACCGCACAGGAGACGGGATCACCGGCATCAATCAGGTTTACAAACTGAACACCTTTGACTACCCTTCCTCCTTTGATATCCAAACACGGGATAACTCTTTTGGTTAGTTCATCCATATTAGGTGATCTCTAGTGGAAGTGCCAATTTACAAATTTCTAATTCGGAAACGGATTTCGCATAACTAAGAAGGTTTGTTTCATCAAAATGGGACGAAGTAATTTGTAATCCGATCGGAAGGCCATTGGAATCTACTCCCGCAGGACAACTGATGGCAGGAACACCCGCTAAGTTGACAGAAGTTGTGAGGATATCTGCTTGGTACATTTGGATCGGATCTTTTGTTTTTTCCCCCACTTTGAATGCAGTTGTGGGTGATGTAGGTTGGAAAATAATATCAACTGATTTAAAGAATTCTGCATATTGTTTTCGAATGAGAACTCTTGCCTTTTGTGCTTTGCCGTAATAAGCATCATAATAACCGGAACTGAGTGAGAAGGTTCCGAGTAAAATTCTTCGTTTGACTTCAGGCCCAAATCCTTGGGTTCTGGATTCCGAATATAAATCGTCTAATTTTCCAGCACCTTCTTTGCGTAATCCATATCGAATTCCATCAAAGCGACTTAAGTTAGATGAACATTCTGCAGTGGCGATCAAATAATAAACAGGAATAGCATATTTTAACAAAGAAAAATCAAGGGGAACAAGAGTTGCTCCTTTGGATTGTAATTCGTTTAATATATCCGCATAACGTTTGTTTACATCGGGAGAAAAATTAAATTCTTCTGCTTTCATCACACCAATTCGTTTGCCCTTCCAATCAATGGAAGAGACAGAATTTGCTTCAAAAGGATTTACTTTGGAAGTGGTTTGGTCCTTGTGATCAAGGCCTGAAATGATTTCTAAAAGATCGGAGATACCTTTTATGTCATTGGAAAAGGGTCCAATTTGGTCAAGACTGGAAGCATAAGCTACGAGTCCGTAACGTGAAACTCGTCCGTAAGTGGGCTTTAATCCCCAAATTCCACAGAGTGCTGCTGGTTGGCGGATAGAACCACCAGTATCAGAACCAAGAGAAACTGGTAACATAGACGCAGCCACTGCCGCCGCCGAACCACCGCTAGATCCTCCGGGTATTCTATTTGTATCAAATGGATTTCTTGTAGTTTGGTAAGCACTGTTTTCTGTAGACGAACCCATCGCAAACTCATCCATATTCAAACGAGGAAATAAAACAAATCCTTTGTCTTTTAATCTTTGGATGACAGACGCATCATAAGGAGAACGAAAATTTTCCAAAATGCGAGACGAACAAGAAGTGATCTCTCCTGTAATACAGATATTGTCTTTAATTCCAATGGGGATTCCATCAAATTCGGAAAGTAACTTCCCGGACTTCCTTCGATTGTCACTTTCTTCTGCTTGTTTTAAAATTCGATCTTTGTTAAATTCTAGGAAAGCCTTAACTTTGGAATCCGTTTCTTCAATTCGTTTGATATAAGCAGATACTAAGTCGCTCGATTTTAGAGATCCATCATTGAGTTTGGTTTTGATTTCAGAATAAGTGAGAAAATTTAAATCTTTCATGTTTCGATTACCTTAGGTACCACAACGTATCCATTTTCGTAAGATGGAGCAATTTTTGCTAAATCATCTCTCTTTAAACCATTTTCAGCGAAGTCCTTTCTCAATTCATAAAAAATTTGTTCATAGATTTCATCATCGCCTACACTTGATGTGTCTAGGTTTTTGATTTCGTCTACGTATTGTACAATCCGAGAAAAGTCATTTAACATAGAAGATACTTCCGCATCGTCAATGTTCAATTTTGCCAAGTTGGCAATGTTCTTTAATTCTTTTTCATCCATAATGTTTCCTCAGTATGCATTCCTATCTATAATTGCCTTTAAGGGAGTGAGTAAAATGATTTTGATGTCGAGCAGCACTGACCAATTCTCAATATAAAAGATATCAGCTTCGATTCGTTTTTCGATCGAAGTATCACCACGAAATCCTTGTACTTGCGCCCAGCCAGTAATTCCCGCTTTAGCTGCATGGCGTCTCATATATTGTTGGTGTTCGTTTCTGAATTTTTCTACATAGAAAGGGCGTTCTGGTCTTGGACCCACAACTGACATATCACCTAGTAATACATTGAAAAATTGTGGAGTTTCATCTAACGATAATTTTCTAAGGACTGCTCCCACTGCTGTCACTCGAGGGTCGTCTTTCACGGTCCATAATGTATCCGATTTCTCTTTCGTTTGGACTACCATAGATCGGAATTTGATCATTCCAAAAACTTTGTTGTCTAGACCCACTCTTTCTTGTTTGTAAAATATGGGACCCTTACTTGTTAATTTAATCAGGAGCGCAATGAGTAGATAAAATGGACTAAATAACAAAATAAAAAACAAAGAAAACAAAATATCAAAAGTTCTCTTTAGGACTAAATTATAACCGAGTCTTAAAGGTATATTTCTGATTGAAATAATCGGAATTCCATCAAGAACTTCGACTCTTCCTTTGGCGGTAACAATTTCTTCATAACTAGGAATTACTTTTAAATCAATACCGTGAAAATCTGCAATATCAATGACTTCTTTAAGGGAATCACCTTCCTCATGTGATAAAGCATAAACAATTAAATCAATATTGTTTTTTTCCACATACGATTCTAACTTTTGAGTGGTTGTTACTGTTTGGAGTTTTTTAGTAGAAAGATTTTTTTTCCCAGCCACAAAACCTTTGACCATATAGCCATAGATGGAATGTTTTTTGATAGTTTCGGAGAAGTTGATCGCCGATTTTCCTGTTCCAATGATGAGTACTGATTTTAAATTGAATCCTTTGCTTCGTAAATACTGCATCAAGGAACGTAGTATAAAATGGGAAAAGGAAGTGAGTATTACCGTACAGATGGCAAAATAACCAATCACCAATCGGGAAAAACTTTCTCCTCTGAAGAAAAACAAGAGGGAAAGTACAACAAGTAGATTGAGGATCACCCCTGCGATGATGGCAAAGAGTTCATCAGAAAAGGACAAACCTCTTCTTGGATGGTAAAGGTCGATGGAGAGGAATGATAAAACTTGAGAGAAACCAAGTACAACACCCAGAATATAATAATTTACGGGATCAATGGTTTGAATTTGAAAAGCTGAATCAGGCGAAAGGTAATAACGAATGATATAGGCACAAACAAAACTCGTAAGTGCAATAAAGAAGTCTGTTACGAGGAAAAGGAGTTTGAAGGACTGGCTTCTTTCTTTTAACATTTTTAACTCAGGTTAATCCGTTAAATCTGTGGATGTTCCATCAAGTGGACGTTTGCGGAATCTATAAAGTCGAACCCTTGTCGCTTGAGCTGAGGCGGAATCTCCAAAACTGAAATTGGTTAAGTTCACAGAAAAGTAAACGGATTGGTCATAAAAAGTCAATTGGTTGTTCATGGTCAATCCTCCAGGAAGGGCTCGTAAATTCATACTATATCCTAAGCGGTATTCCCAATTGTGTAAATCGAGTTTTAAAGTCATCATAAACCGATTGATGTTGAAAACTGTTTTTTGCCTTTCTGTTTGACCTTGAGCACCCGTTCCAGCAGCCAAATCTTCCCAAATCGTTGTTTGGTCGTAATTAGTTCCCGTTTGGGAAGTATACAATTCGGGGCTTGTATTCATTGCATAAAATTGCCCTTGAGCAAGAGCCGTCAGTCGCCAAGGTTCTGTTACTCGAGAATCAAGCTCTAGTTCTACACCAGAATACCGGGTTACTTTCACATCTGTTTTAAAGAAAAATCGGTAACTATCCAAAAAACTATCTTTATATACATGATACCATGTTGAACCTACTTCCAAACTTCGAAAAGCACGGATGATTGGCCAAGAGAATCCACCCATTTTATAGGATACTGTTAAGTTATTCGATAAAGATCGGTTTTGCGGAGTATGATGAACATAATCATTGTTAATGAATACACCTGAGTAAAAATTTCGTTTTCTTTCCAAAAGACTTGGTCTTCGCGTTGTAAATCCATCTACGAAGTCAAAGAACCCACCCACTCTTACTACAGTATAATACCATCTTTGCATATTGGTAAGTCCTGGATTGTAGGCAGATGAGAATTGTCGTAGATCACGAATGGTTCTGACAGAAATGTCCCAATCGTTGAGGGCATAACTTTCTAAAGCAAATTCTGCTTCATGTTGGCGTAAATTTCCAAGGATTGGATCTTTTGCTTCTGCTTTGTCTGCATCCAAACGTCTGTATGTTGTGGATAAAAATATTTCGGGTATACCCATTCTGACAGTATGTGTTTGCCTAACATACTGATAGGATTGTTGTTTTAAAAGTGTCGCATAAGCTTTGTTTACGTCGCGATCAGGACTGTTTAACTCATTCCCAGAGCCAGGAAATTCAACCGTTTGTTTAGTCGCACCCATATAGACTGATGGAGTAAAAGACATATAAGCACCCATGGCGATGGGCGAACGAAAGCCGGTTTCTCCAATGACATTTGTTTGCGATCTTAAAACAAAGTCCTGATACTGACTTCTTGGATCCACAACACCTGTCGTTGGGTTTGTCCTTTGTTGAGGAACTCCGTAAATGCGATTGATATTTGTTTGAAAGAGTAAGTCCCAATAGATTGGACTCGTAGTTCCTGGAATAACTCCAATATTACTAGAATTTCGAATGGTTACAGCAGGCAAAGTATCTTGAGCCGCAAAGTATTGGTTTGCTTGGATTTGGTAAACAAGAGTCCTACTCATTGCAATTCCAACACTTAAATCTCCTCGGTTCTCTGTGTAATTAAAGTTCCAGTTCAGTAAGTTACGAATGAGTCCAAAACGAACATCTCTATACGTATATAAAGATTGTAGAGAGTTTGATGGTTGGTATCTGTTTCCGAATTCATAATCAAATTGACGGTTGCTGTAATTTTCATATTGAATTTGAACGTTTCTTGTGTAGTCACGAGAAAAATCATTGAATTTTGCATTCAAACGAAGGTCTGTTTTCCACCAAGGATCGTAATTAACGCCTGTATTGCGATAGGGCAATCCAGTATTTGGAAACATTTCTCCACGATCTACATTATTGGTAACGGCAACGTTACCAACTCCCCCATTTCGAAATCGATCTTCATAAACGGGAGTAATGGCATTGTTTTTATAATTGGCATAACCAAGATTGATATTGTAATTTAAAATGGGAGAGACTTTCCACATCTCTAATTGAGCGGCTTGTCCTGTTTTTTCATACGCATCAAACCTGAATTTATATCCATTGGCGAGGAAGATACTATTCGGATAAGAATCGGACCATTGGTATGAGTTTTGCCAAAACCAACCTTGTGTATTGTTTTTACCAAATTGTGTGGTGACACCGTTTCCTGAATCGGAATTGTATAGAACGGGTAACCAAAAGAGATAAGTCCCGCCTACTTTATAAGAAACACTATAAGCAACAACGGATCTATCATCGTGTATAAATATTTTGCGAGCTTGAAAAGACTCATGGGGAAGTTCCGCATTACAAGCAGTAAAGTATCCCATCTCGAGTAGGTATCTTTTTTCATCCAAACGTTTTATTTTTTGACCAATAAAGTGTGTAGGGAACATGCTGAGTTTAGAATTATAAACAACACCTTGGTTGATCTTTAAATCGTAGATCATCCTTTCGCCAATGACTTTGGCATTCCCATCTTTGTATTCCACTCCGCCTTCCGCATAAATTTCTTGGCGATTGGCATCAATGGATACTGAGTCAGCCACGAGTTCACCTGAGCGAATTTTTAGTCGAACTTTGCCTCGAAGGACAAGAACCCCCCCTTTTGTTTTATCAATATTTAAAAGTTGGCCTTCTGCTGCGTTTTGAATTTGAATGGGTGGACCTTTTTTTGTTTGAGAACTAAGCAGAGATTCGGGAGTTAACACCTGTTCTTCTTCAGGAACAAGAGCTTCTCTTAGTCTTTCTCTTTTGGAATAGATGGTTCCGACTGGATTCAGACCTAAATTACGAAGGTTGTCTTCTACTTCTCTATCAGTCATGGAGTCGACTGACTTTCGGACGAGACCCCGTTGGACTTGGGCAGTTGTTAGTTTCCTTTCTTCTTCTTGCGCGTTTTTTGTAGGCCCAGCTTGGTCAGGAAAGAGGAGTTTTAACCCGTTGGTATCTTGCGCCAGAATTTCCATTCCGAAGAGAAAACCATAAAATAATATGAGAAAACGAATGGATTTTTGCACAGCGGGCTTTGAAAGTATAGAACGAGAGTTTTACACCGGTCGAAAAAATCAATGGAAAACCAGGCAGAAATTCGGACGGGAATCCCGTATTTTACCGGAAAAAGAGGTTGCGAAACTATTCATGTAATGGACATAATCAAATGGCTCAATCCTTGGGCATCCGGGAGTTTTGAATGGCAAAAACCTACTCTGGGGAACGTATTCCTGGTACTTTGCGGTACAATCTCAAAGTCAGAGAGGGAAGAATAGAACATTGTTTTATGGTTCCAGAGCCATCCATCCAAATTCCCATGGAAGGTTTTGGTCCCGATGAAAGTGCCAATCGTTTAGCTTTAGCCATCCTTTTGGATTTCACAAAAAACCCACAAACCTCTTTTTTATACTATAAGGACTTTAATTTTTTCTTAAGTGGTCTTTTTTTGGAGGACAATTGGATGTTACATTCCAGCCGCATTGAGTTGTTTTTCAAATTGTTAGAAGAAAGCCCACAAATGGCAAAACCTCTGGTTTCCGGAAAACGTTAAACTTTGTGTTATAAAGGTTTGATGATGGGTAAGGTAAAAAACCAAGAGGATGAATCTTCATCCCGATACATCTTCCCCTTATGTTCTGTCACTATACTTTTAGTTACTTCGAGGGAATTCATTTGAGAGATTCCTTTCATCAGATCCTCTGCCCCATTGTCTTTGATTTGAATGAGGATGTGACTGGATCCATCTTCTTCAGCTTGTTTTAATAAAACAATTATCTTTCGACCGATTGTATCTTCTCTGGTATTCACTCGAACTCTGGCATCCTGCAAAAGATTGAGAAGGACTTGTTTGATTTTTTGTGGTTGGCAATAAACAAGCGGAACATCTCCCAACTCGATTTCGCATTGGATTCCTTCCTTTAAAAAATACTGATGTAGGAAAGATCGTGTATCGTTTATGATACTTCCTAAATTGGAATAATTCCACTGGGAAGAAGTGGACTGAGAATAAGACACTAAGTTTTTAATGATTTTTGCGATTCGTTCCGATTCATCCCCAATTTTTGCAGCCTTTTCCCCCAAGGAAGGATTGTTCGTTTTTTTTGCTTCTAACGCAATTAGATCAGCCAAATTTAAAATGGAAGTGAGTGGATTATTGATTTCATGAGAAATACCCGATGCAACTAGTGCGATTGTTTCCCATTTTTGATTTTCAGCAAGTCTACTTTCTACATTTCGAATGTGTTTCTGGACTTGCGATTTATAGATGGCCATCTCGACTGATATATACAGATCACGGCTGTTAAATGGTTTGATTAAATAACCGAAAGGTTCTGTGGCTTTGGCTCGGTTAATAGTTGCTTCGTCAGAATAAGCAGTCAGATAAATCACTGGAATTTCTTTCGTTTTTTTTATGATAGTCGCTATTTCGATCCCATCCATAGGACCATTCAGCATAATATCCATTAACACCAAATCAAAATGTTCATTTTCGATATGTTCAATGGCATCGTTTGCATCAGAAACATAGATGGCGTTGTATCCGTATTGTTTCAAAGTGGAACAAATATTGATGGCAATGATCCTTTCGTCCTCTACGACGAGGATTCTCTTAACGTCTGTTTCTTTATCTGTTCCCACAACTGCTGTCATATTCTTTAAAACCGGTTTCATCTATCAAATACAATAATTAGAGTTTGTCAACAGAATCCATGCAACAAATCTCTGTATTGTGAATGAGGATTTAAACGAGGCCCAAAATTCAGTCATTTTATCCCCCGAAGGCCCCATCTTAGTTGTTGCGGGCGCCGGTACTGGGAAAACGAACACCCTTGTCAATAAATTGGCATCTCTTGTTCAGAATGGATTAGACCCAAGTTCCCTTCTGCTTTTAACCTTTACGAGAAGGGCAGCCAAAGAGATGTTAAATAGAGCCACCGCCAAACTCGATTCGCGAATGATGGCTGTTCATGGTGGTACATTTCACTCTTTTTGCCACCATTTCTTACGAAAGTATTCATTAGCTGTTTCCCTTAATTCAAATTTCACTATTTTGGATGAGGATGATACCACAAGTCTTGTGGGAATGGCAAGGGACCAAATAGTCTCCAAACAATCCAAAGTTCGATTTCCCAAAAAGGAGACTTTGGCTGAGATTTTTTCCTCCTGTTTTAATCTTCAGATTTCATTGGAAAAAGTTTTACAAAAGGACTATCCAATGTTTATCGGACTCACAAAAGAAATTCAAGAAGTGAAATCTAAATTTGTAGAGCTCAAATTAAAGCATAATTCCCTTGATTTTGATGACTTATTGGATTTTACGCGCAAGATTTTAATGGAAGAAGAATCAATTCGAGAAAGGATTGGATTACAATATAAATACATTCTAGTCGATGAATACCAGGATACCAATCGTATCCAAGCACATATAGCTTGTTTGTTGGCAAGCAAACACCAAAATATACTGGTTGTGGGTGATGATGCTCAATGTATCTATGGGTTTCGCGGAGCCAATGTGAATAATATGTTGGATTTCCCGAAAATTTTTCCGAATACAAAAATCATTCATCTAACAGAAAATTATCGAAGTACACAATCAGTTTTAGATTTGGCAAATGCTGTTTTAGATCAGAGTAAAGAAAACTATAAAAAACATTTATTATCCCATAAGCAAGCCCCTTCTTATAAACCAAAACATACCAAATTTGAATCTTCAGAGGAGGAAGCTGAATGGATATCCGAGAAAATTCTTGAGTTGTATGAAGAAAACACTGTTTTGTCTGATATCGCAGTTCTTTTTCGTGCAGGTTATATTTCAAACCTTTTAGAAGTAAAGCTCAGCGCAAAACAGATTCCATTTCGTAAGTATGGAGGAAAAAAATTTTTGGACTTAGCACATGTGAAGGATTTACTTGCTTACCTTCGTATCATTGATAATCCAAGGGATATACTTTCTTGGAATCGGGTTTTACTTTTAGAAAAAAACATTGGAAAAAAATATGCCCAAGTTCTCCATAAAAATTTAGAAAACCATGACTTTCAATGGGACCTCGTCAAAGACTCAGATACATTTTTTTTAGGAATTCCGGATGGCGCAAAAACTTCATTTCGAAATTTGATCAGGATTTTTGAATCAGAACCTCTAAACTATGCAAATAGTATGACGATTGTGGAAACAGTTTTATCTCACTACTTGCCGATTTTAGAACAGGAATATGATGATTTTGAAAAAAGAAAACAGGATTTGGATTCGTTAAAAATTCTCACTAAATCTTCTCCCAATCTTTCCGATTATTTAGCCAACTTAACTCTTGATCCCACCGAAAAGGTAGATACTAGTTTAGTCGATAAGGAGGAAGAATTTCTTACGCTTTCCACCATTCACTCCGCCAAGGGATTGGAGTGGAAGTATGTATTTACCATGCAAGTGGTAGAAGGAAGTTTACCAAGTTCTAGAATCAAAACTACCCAAGATTTGGAAGAAGAAAGACGGCTGTTTTATGTAGCAATCACCAGGGCCAAACAGGGATTGTTTTTAACCTCCCCTGTTTTTTCTGATAAAAATCGATTAACAACTATAAGTCGGTTTCTTTTAGATTTGCCAAATTTAGGAGATTTGGTCGAAGAAGTGTTACCCAAAAAAATGGAAATCCAGAATGGGAATTTGGATCCGCAGTCGGAATCCGACCGATTCCAGGACATCCAAAAATACTTTTTGAATTGATTTCTTTAAAATCATACTCTACGATGGGTTCAGATTTGGGGGATGTATGAAATTATCTTTTCGCAGTTTGCTTTGTGGAGTTTTTCTTTTACCTATGTTGATTGTTTGTGCTTCACAGGATACAAAAGACGCATCTGACCCTTCAAACCAAGATCCGAAATCCAATTCACGAAATGTTAGTTTAGAAGATCCAGAAAAGGGTGGAAAAAAAATTGGATGTATTGAAGGGAACTGCGTCAACGGAATTGGCAAATATGTTTATGATAATGGCGATGTTTATACCGGATCCTTTAAAAATGACTTACGAGAAGGAAGCGGAAGTTTCCTCTATACTGACGGTGAGAAGTTTAGTGGCACTTACGTAGAAGATAAAAAACAAGGACCTGGCGAATATAGTTTCAAAAACGGAGATAAATACGTAGGCGAATTTCAAAACGGACAAATCAACGGAAAAGGAACTTATAGTTTCAAGGATGGTAAGTCCGTATCGGGAGACTTTACTTCCGATGGCCAAGAAGGGATCGGAGTCCTTACCGATGAAGGTAAGGCTAGAAATTGTAAAATCACAGGAAGAAAACTTCTCTGCGAATAAAAGTCACTTTAAAGTTGGCAGTTGGGACGTTTCCCTTCTGCTTTTGCTTTCTCCCATAATGCCAAAGCATTTGGCATTGCCGCATTTAAATGTTTCATTCTAGTTGCATCCGATGGGTGTGTTGATAATAACTCATTGGGTTTGTTTCCCCCAAGGGCACTCATATTTTTCCAAAGTTCCACGCTTTGTCTGGGATCAAATCCTGACTTTGCCATCAGCTCCAACCCAATTAAATCAGCCTCCGATTCGTGTTCTCTAGAAAAAGGAAGTAGAATCCCAAATTTTGCACCCATTCCCAGGGCACCTGCAACCATGGGTTTGCCAAGGTTTTCTAATAATTTCACGGATCCACCCGCTAGTTGGTTTTGAGAGACACGTTCATTTCCATGACGAGCAATCACATGTCCTATTTCGTGCCCGATTACGGCTGCTAGCTGGTCTCTATTTTTTGCGACCGAAAACATTCCGGTGTAAACACCAATTTTTCCACCTGGAAGAGCAAACGCATTCGGAGTATTGTCTTTAAATACAACCACTTCCCAGGATTCCACTCCCGTTGTATCTGAAGTTACAGCTAACTCTGCTGATACGATACAGTTTACATAAGTGTTGGAAATGGAACTAGAATCGATTGGCGTTTTTGTTTTCATTTCTGAAAATGTTGTGGTTCCCATTTCATTCATTTCAGCATCTTTTACGATTAGGATTTGTCTTCTTCCCGTAGGAGAAGTGCTGCACTGAATGAAAAATGCGATCACTAAAACTAAATTTAAAATTCGAATCATTGTTTTTCCTGTTTTGAATAAAATTGATGAATGAACGGAATTACTTCTTCACTTGCAATCGGTTTTGACAACCAGTAACCTTGGATTTTATCGCATTCGTAAGATTTCAATAACTCCAATTGTTCTATTTCCTCTACTCCTTCAGCCACCACCGAATAACCAAGATCATGTGCCATATTGATAATAGAGATTAATAGAAAACTTTCTTTGGAGCCTTCTTCAACGTTGTTTAAGAATGATTTATCAATTTTTACAATGGAGAGTGGCAATTTTTCTAAATAAGAAAGAGAAGAAAATCCTGTACCAAAATCGTCGAGAGCCACTTTTACACCAATATCAATTAGGTTAGAGAGAATCGGTACTGTTTCTGTGAGATTTTTCATCGCCAAACTTTCAGTAATTTCCACTTGTAAGGATGTATACGGGATTTCTCTACGATTGTGGAGGTCTACAATCCAGTGAAAGATGTTTTGATCAAAGAAAACTTGAGGACTTAAATTAACCGCAATGGAAATGGGAAGGCCTTGTTTGATTTGCACTTCTTCAATGACATTTGCTGCTTGTTCTAAAACAAAGCGCGTGATCGGAACAATAAGACCTGAATCTTCTGCCAGAGGAATGAACTCTGCCGGAGAAACCATCCCTCTTTGGGGATGACGCCAACGAACGAGTGCCTCCCAATGACCTATTCTATTCTCTTTGATATCTAAGATGGGTTGGTAAAAAACAAAAATTTCGTTATGAGTTAAGGCTTTTTTTAAATCATTTTGAATTTCTAGTTGGAAATGGATTTTTTCCTGCATAGCTTGGTTGAAGACAGACACTGTCCCCACCTTCTGTGATTTTGCATGAAACATCGCAATCTCTGCATTTCGCAAAAGTACATCAGCATCTTTACCACCAAGTCCGAAGGTGGATATCCCACAGGAAGCCGTTAGGTAAATTTCGTATCCACCGAGTGGAATGGGATCCCCTAAACGTTCCAATAATCGAATTGCATAATTTACACCTTCATCAATCGCAAGAAGATGGGTGACCAAAATGGAAAAGTTGTCCGCACCGAGCCTTGTAATGATGGCATCAGGATCTGAAAATTGTTTTAGTCTTTCCGAAAAGATAACTAGTATCTGGTCGCCTGCTTCATTTCCCAGGGAATGATTGATTCGCTTGAAGTTATCGATGTTAATACAGAATAAAATAGGATAACCTGTATTTTTTGAGTTATAGGCAAAGATTTTTTGTTCAATTCTTGCTAGAAACAAGGCGCGGTTTGGAAGTCCTGTGAGATTATCATAAAAGGCATCATGAGTTAACTGTTGTTCAGCTAGTTTTCTGTCTGTGATATCGTGATGGATGGCAATGTATTGAAAGACCGATCCATCTTGACCCGTAAAAGGAACTATCGTTGTATCGGCCCAATAGTCACTACCGTCTTTTCTAATGTTTCTAATCTCACCTCGCCAAACTTTACCTTTTTGAATGGTTTCCCAAATTTTAGTCCAATCCTCTTTGGTTTTGTCTGTGGATTTTAGAATTCTATGATTTTGGCCTATGAGTTCAGAAACAGTGTAACCAGTTGCTTTTGAAAATGCCTCGTTGACATAGGTGATGATTCCATTCGCATCTGTGATAGAGACAATATTTGCTTGGTCTAAAGCAAACTTCTGAAGTTGGATTTCCTTTAAAGATTGGTATAGGAAAGTTTCCGTAGTATTTTTTTCTTTCCTATAAACAAGTTCTCTTCTTTCCCTTTCTAAAACTTCTGTTAATCGGAGGAGGTTTTTTCGATCGATTAGATCATTGACACCTGATTTCATATAACTTAAGTTTTTCGAAAAATCTTCAGGATCACTGAGTAAAATTACCGGAATGTCAATTTTTTTATCATTTAGGTATTGTAAATATACAGGAATTTCCGAGTGAAAGGGTTCTCTGGTGCTACAGATAATTGCATCCCAATCTTCTTCATGGACTGTAGCTTCCCATGATGGGAATGTTTCGACCACTTTGTAGAGGGGACTTAGACCGTTGGCCTTCATCTCTCGCACAAGATCAAATACACTATTAGAATCGTTTTCGAGTATTAGAACGCTGATTGGAATGCCCATTGTATTGGCCGTTGCCGGCTATCTCTCCCACTAAGGATTCGTATTTTTCCTAAAATCTCAACCTAAAAAAGATTCGAAAAACATAGGAAATTTCGTCCGATATAGCCTAGTGCATCCGAAAACTTTTGAAACTAATTATATTAAAAAAGAATATTTAGAGCATGAACTCAGGAAATTACTCTTGGACATGAGTGATTTGGATTATAAAGGACTTAATGATTATGACAAGGGTGGTTTCGATGGTTTCAACCAAGCAATTACCTTAGTTTTAAAAAGGCTACAAACCTAGGGTTTTTTCTAATCAAAATGGCTACCAGACATGCGAAACAAGTTTCCACAAAAATTCTTTACAAATTTGGCAAGTAAACAGATAGTATACGTGCCAGTAGGAAGTTCAATGAATTTCACAACCAAACAAGTTAAAAATCATACAGTTGTTACTCTAGAGGGTTCCCTCGATATTTATTCTGCACCCGCACTTAAAAAAGAACTCCACAAAATCATCGATGACGGGGCTGAGTCTGTAGCAATTGATATGGTCAATATCAAACTATTGGATTCTTCCGGAATCGCTTTGCTTGCGAATCTTCAAAAGAAGCTCAAGTCGGAAGAAGGACAGTTTTTCCTTTTGAATGTTAGCCAGGATGTAATGGTAATATTAAAATTGTCCAGTTTGGATAAATTTTTTACCATCCTCGGTGGGGAATCAGAACTCCCATAAAGACTGACTCGTTACATTGACTCATTAGAGCCGGAAAGACTTTACCTCTCCCCGAACCACCGGCTCTTCTTGAGATTTTGGCTTTGTCCAATCGCCAGAACTATTTTGGATCCATCGATTTGATTCCGATTTTTCTCCAGAACTAGTGACTAGTTTTACAGGGGTTCCGCGTTCCGCGGATACTTGAACAGAAACTACCAAGTCATAAGGAAGGTTTAGTCCAAAAGAGCCCAATTGCAAAGTCGCTAGATTTCCTTCAATCTTCACTTCGTCGCAAACAACTTCCCTTCCGTCCCTTAACTTTACCTTTAGTTTCAATGGGTCTTGCGGAATTGTTTTTTTCACAACCACAGGCGGATTTTTCACAGGCGCTTCGGAGGCCACTTCCGGAGTTTCTGCAACCAAAGGTATTTTTTCTTCTGAAACTACAGCAGCAAGTTTGGTAGTTTCCTGTTTAGAATCTTCAAGAGATTCGCGGATATTCTCTTTGATTTGGTTGAGTTCTTTTGTATCTTCTTCTGAGAGGTTGGATGTGGTTTCTGCTTTCAGTACTTTTTCAATAATGACTGGTTTTAGAACTAAGCTTTTTCCTTCTTCGATGTTTTCTGCTGCCTTGGAATCCCCCAGTTTGTTTGCTTCTTCTTTGGAAAAAGCAACAAGGGATTTGTTTTCTTGATAGAAATTTCCGATGAGCAATAAACGCCTGTTTGCACGGATCGCAACTTCTTTGTTTTGTTTTTGTTTTACAAGTTGAATGTATTCCTTTACTGCATTGGAAGTTTTACCCAACTCTTCCATTGAACGTGCCTTGATATAAGATTGATCTTTGGTCAAATTGGGTAGACTTTCCAAAGTTTTGAGGGTTTCTTCATAATCCCCACTTTGAAATAAAGAATAAGCCAATTCTTCTGGTGACCTTTTTTTGTTTTTCAGCTCTTCTTTTTTTTTCTCACCTTCTTCTAAAAAACTAATCAGGAGGGTTGCATTCTCTGCGTAGTGAGTTCCCGAAAATAAATCGATCGCTTTGGTCAGTTTAAGAAAGGCCTTTTCTCTTTCACCCATCATCACCAAACAATATCCGTGGTGAAGGAGTGTGAATGCCATCTCATCTGAAAGTGAGGAAGTGATAGAATCTTCCAATTCTTGGTATTTTTTGGAGGCAATCGGATACTTTCTTGTCCGTTCCATATAAAAGGCAAATTGCAAACGAATGATTGTTTTTTGTTGCTCTTCTAACTCTAAGGCGGGCTTAAAATTGAGAAACCGAACTGAGTTGATGACGTAAAGACCAAAACGGTCCTGCCAACTCATTTTTAAGTCTAAACCTTCTGTTTCGGAGTTCATAATACCCGATTCCAGAATGTTGACTTTTACCTCAGACATATAATCATCTTTGGAAAGAAACATTTGTTTCAATCTTTCACGTAATGTTTGGGAAGAAAGTTCGTAGTTCATCAGTTGATCTCTGAGAATTCCGAATCGCAATTCTTGTAATTTTACACTGACGATGGACTGAGAGGCCAAAGCGAAAAATAAAAATAGAATGAGGAAAAGAGAGAAAAAGAAAAACTTTTTCATTCCGGTACATCAAGGACAATCATAGTCACATCATCCTTATATTCCTCATGTTTTTCTTCGAGCAGTGCCATTGCCTTTTCCACAATTTCTGCATTGGATAAGTAAATGTTTTCTAAAACTACTTCAGTAAATCGTTCGAGTCCAAATAGGCCCCCTTCTTTGATCGGAGTTTCCACAACACCATCGGTATAAAGAACGATTTTGTCTCCAGGAAGAACTGGAAAAGATTCTAGGGAATATTGAATGTCATCTCCCATACCAAGCGGTGGACCTGAGCTATCAACATAGGTGATTTCTTTGGTGGAAGGTCGAATGATAAAGGGAGCGTTGTGGCCTGCATTTACAAATTTGACAACACCTGGCTCTTCAAAAACAACAAAAACTCCGGTAGCAAAAAAAGATGCCTGGAGGCGGTTGGCAATAACTTCCCCCAATTGGTTGATTGCTTGGATGGCTGAGTGATTTTCTTTCATTATTGATTGTAAGGACATTGCCATAACAACCGTTACGAGGGCTGCAGAAACTCCATGCCCAGAAGCGTCCGCCAAAAAGAATCCATAATAATTACTTTCTGGAAATTGGAAGTATTGGTATAAATCGCCGGACACTTCACGCATGGGGCGATACAATTTCCCAATATTAAATTTTTTATATTTTTTTACCGAAGGTAAAAATAATTCTTGGACTTCTTTTCCGATCTGTAGTTCTTGATTGATTTCTTCGTTCAACCGAGTAATGGTTGTTACCTTGTTTTGGATTTCTTCTGCCATTAAGTTGAATGACTTACCCAGACTATCCAATTCATCATTACTTTTAAATCCCCAGTCTACCCTAGACTGCAAATTACCTGTTGCCATTTCTTTGGAAGCAACCTCTAAGGATCCTACTCGTTTGAAGATAGCTCGGTATACAAGGATAGCAAAAATAATATGGAAAACAATCCCCCAAAGGACAGCATAACCCACCTGAATGTAGAGTTGTTTTAATCGGTCTTGGATTGATGAGATATTAAAATGGGTAAAAAGAAAAACTTCCCTGCTATCGGAAAGACGGATGGGTAATAAAAAATCAACCGTAAAATCCGATTCGTTAAGATCCAAACTGTATCGTGCTTTGAATAAATTTCCTTCCTTATCGGAAGAAACTTCTTTGGTCTTTTTTAAAACAGATTCTGTGATTTCTTTTACACCCGGTCCAGATTCTGGTTCAGATAATATGATTTTTCCATCAGGATCAAAAATCGAAAATCTGTTGATTTCATAGAGTTTTAGTGTTTTACGAAAAACTTCAAAACTTTCATCTCGGTTACCCGAAAGGCCAATGGATTGAATATCAGCGAGGATGGTGTTGGCGAGGTTTTCTGACTGGAATTGGAAGTTCTTGAGAAGCAAATCAGATTGATTTTCGAAGATCATCACCGTAAAAAAGATGATATTGAGCAAGGCAAGAAGGGAATAAAACAGTCCAATCTTAAAGCGTAAGGAATTCGTCGTTTTGATTTTGCTTTTGTTCACGGCAATTACTAGTATTGTCGATAATTAAGTGATAGAAATCTATCACAAAATGAGATTTTCCCATTGGTTTTAGGCATCTACATATCCTTCCTTCGCTTCCTACGAGCTATTTCACTTCCGTTTCTCGTGGTTTTTGCTTTCTTCTCCCTTTCAGCCGACAAGATTCGCTTGAAATCAGGGGAAGTACTGAACGGTAAGGTAGTGAATGTAACCGCCACTCATGTGGAATGGCAGGATCAAGGAAAAAGGTATAAATTTTTAAATACGGAAGTTTTAGGAATCGATGTAGGTTATGATGGACTTCCCGCTTGTGCCGATTATAAAACTTTTGGTGTGGAAGATTGCGATTTAATTCTCACCAAACTAACGAAAACGAATGCTAGTTTTTCCAAAAAGAGTAGCCCCTTGGAACTTGAGATTATTCCGTTAAAAAAAATAGCAAGCCTTCGAGTGAATGCGGATTCTGGATTTCCTATGGAACGTTACATTGATCCCGGAGTAAAGGGTAAATGGGTTTTTGCTGGAAAAGAAATTTTTGGTAATTTCAAGACTCTGGAACGCGACAAAATCACCATTGAGACAGAGTCCAAAACTTTGGAATCTGTCGATACTTTAGATTTTGAATCTTTTGAGATTCAAAACAAGTCAGTGATTGTGAAGGTGATTAAGGAAGAAACTCCGAAAGTTATCCCTGGTTATACGCCGATAACCGAAAAAAGATATGGAAAAGCTGCTTTTATTTTCAGTGGAGCATTGCTTTCCGGCTTGGGGATGTTATATGAATATAATGCATCTGTGAATGCAATCAACAACGATATCGAGTATATCCCTACGGCAGATGGTAGAGTATTTGTTTTTGCAAATACCCTTAGTACGGACAAATACGACTTCCATAGACAACGTTTTCTCATTTATTCGGCGGTATTCACTTCCATCATTACTTACAGTTTGATTGATAGTTTTTATTTAGGTCGGATGGAAACAAAAAAGGAAAATGCAAATGGAGTGTATTTAAAGCCGATTTTAGATTTGAAACCAAATTCAAATATCTTAGGATCTGCAAACCAGTTTCAAAGACCAAATGATAGTTTGTTCTATGGATTTAGTTTTGAATCTCGATTTTAATTGAGATCACTTATACCATCGCCTCTCGTAAAAATAAATTTTTAAAATTTTGTTTGAACCGAAGGAAGTGCCATTTGATTAGGAATGGATAAGGAATCGCATCCAGTTGACACATAGCACCGCAATTCCCCTCTTCCGTTTCTCTACACCATAAAATAGTTCCCGAAAGTCCTACAAAACAATCCAGTCCAATCCAAAGATCAAATTTAACTTTGGTATTGTCTGGAAACATTTGTGAAGTCGGAAGGTAAAACATATTGGCTTGGATATGAAAGATGGCCGAATTTTCTTCAATATTATTTACATGTAAGTCAACAGAACTAAATAGTGGAACGGCAAGCATTCTATCTCGAAAAAAATACGGATTTAAAATTCCCGCAAAGAAAAACATAAGAGAAAGAATGATGGGATACATCACAAATAAAGCAAAATAATCCTGCAGAGCTAAATCAGGAAATTTCTGAGTAATCCAATCTGGGGAATCCAATAATATATATACTGATAAAATCCCTGGGATCAAAAAGAATCCAGTAAGGATGGAATGGCGTAAGTTCGGGTATTGTAAAAGTTTGATCCCCGATGTAGAAATATGTTTTTGAATATTTTGAATCCAACCTTCGTGTCGGTTGTGTCGACTTAAAATTTCATACTCTTCCATACTCATATTCATTAGTTTTAGAATATGACCTGGAACAAGAATTCTTGATTTAGCGATTGTTAGCTCCAATATAAAAAATAGGGAAAGGATACAAACCGGCAGAATTACAAGTAAATCAATTTCTTGAAAGATCGAGAGGTTATAGAATCCGTGAATTCCAACACAAACAAAAAAACCAAAGCTTAGTTTGCCCCATTTGAATATTGGGTTTTTATGAAATAAGAACATCATCAGATAGGCTCCCACAAGCCCCCCATTCATCATATGAATGGGGAGCGCCGTAATGGAGCGAAGCACCTGCGACCAAAGACCGGTGTTAATAAAGTATAAAATATTTTCAACTAATCCAAAAATTCCACCTAACACAAGGCCGTAAAAAATTCCATCAGTGACAGTAAATTCATCTTGGTTTTTTCTAAAAAATAGATAAATTCCAAGTAATTTCGCAAATTCTTCCACAAAAGCAGAAAGAATAAAAGCGTTCCAATATGGCCCACCGTTAGGAAGCCAATTCAAAAGTAGAGATTGTAAACCGATGGCAATCCCTGCACTAAAAATAGAAAAAGCAATGGCAGTGTATTGTAAAAAAGATTCTGTAAAGCGGTAAAAATGAAATCGATAAAAGGAATAATAAAAAGCGAGCGTGATGAAATTGATAAAGAATATGACCAAACTAGGAATCGAAATTTGAATGATCATCTGTTTGATTAACGGCAAAAAAACTCTGAAAATCAACGAGAATTGCTCGTGAAATTGGTTAAACCAATCTTTTTACAGCCTTCCGTAATCCCTCAATTGTTAAGGGAAACATGGGAACAACATCTTCAATGGCTTCGATCGTAGGTGCACCCCAGAAACGTTTGGGCTCGGGATTGAGCCAAACCGATTCAGGAAAATATCCCACAAGTTCTTTTAGAGATTCGAGCCCACTTTTGGCTTTTCTTTGTTTTTCTTCAGAACTTGAACCATGATACGCATAAGGATTGTAAGGTGTTCCCATAAGTTCATAGGGAGCCATATAAGCATCTCCCACAAAAATGAGTTTTGTGTTTTTGCGGAATTTTTCCTCGAATTGTTTTAAAGAAATACGTGTTTGAAACTCGTGATTTGCATAGAGATATTCATGAAAGATATTGTGAAAAAAGTAATTATGTACTTCTTTGAAGTGGTAGAGCCCACGGCTCGCACTGAATAGTTTACTCACTCTGTCGGAATGAGGGGTCATACTTCCTCCGATGTCCATGATGAGTACAAGTCGAAGAGAATTTTTTCGTTCTCTTTCTTCCACAAGCTCAATTTCGCCCCCATTTTCACAGGTTCTATCGATGGTTTTGTCTACGTGGAGTTCCCTTCTTCCTTCTTTTTTTAAAAACCTAAGTTCCTTTAAGGCAAGTTGGATGGATCTTGTGTCTAGGATTTCATCTTCCCGGTAAGCTTTGTATTTGCGTTCATTCCACAAACTCACACCAGAACGGTTCCCTTTCCCTTCTGTATTTCCGCCAATGGAAATTCCGTTGGGATTGAAGCCGGAATTACCAAAGGGAGAGGTTCCCGAAGTCCCTACCCATTTGTTCCCACCATCGTGGCGCTCTTTTTGTTCAGCCAAACGTTTTTTTAATTCTTCGATGACTTCTTCCATACTCAGATTAGGAGCATTTAATTTTTCGGAATCACTTAAATGTTTGGGAATGTTTTCATCTAACCATTCAAATAGAGTATCTCTAAACTGAATCCTTTGTTCCTTCCAACTCCCAAAGGTTTTGGAAAAGGCAAGGTCATAACTATCGTAGTGTTTTAGATCTTTGGCAAAGTTAAGTCGACCCACTCGGTAAAGTTGGTCCAAGTTCATATATCCAGAAGGATCAGTGAGTTTCCTGAGACTTGCGAGAAATGCAATTAGCTCTCCCGTAGAACAAGGAACAGACTCCCCGCGCAGATTGTAAAAAAAATCCAAGAACATATTAGTTCAAATAAACTCGGTAGTCGTCTTCTGATTTGAAGAGGGTTCCTGCAAATGGAATTTTACTAGATTCCAAAGTTTCCCCTGATACTAACAAAACTTGAATCCAGTCCAAAAGTTCGCTTGTGGAAGGTTTTTTTCGGAGGCTTTCGATTTTTCGGATTGAATAAAACATGGCCAAAGCTTTTTCCATAAACTCTGTTTGAATGGATGGATAATGAGCTTTGATGATTTCTTTCATCGCCTCTCGTTTCGGAAATTCAATGTAATGGAAGATACAACGCCTGAGGAAGGCATCGGGAAGTTCCTTTTCGTTATTGGAAGTGATGATGACAATCGGTCTTTCTTTGGCGATGATATGTTCTTTGGTTTCTGGAATGAAAAATTCCATTTTGTCCAATTCTAAAAGCAAATCATTCGGAAATTCAATATCTGCCTTGTCAATTTCGTCTATGAGGACTACTGCTTTGTCTGGTTGGGAAAATGCTTCCCCAAGGGCCCCGAGCCGGATGTAGTTTTTTACATCCCTGACCCGGAGCATGGCTTCCTCTTCTGGGAACCGAGAGTCATTCAATCGAGAAACGGCATCATAGAAATACAAACCTTCTTTGGCCAAACTAGTGGATTTAATATGCCAGCGGTAAAAGGGAAGGTTCTTTGTCTCGGCAAGGAAACTCGCAAGGAGAGTTTTCCCGGTTCCTGGTTCCCCTTTCAGAAGGAGAGGTCGTTTTGTAATTTCTGCCACTTGGACCGCTTCTTTGAGATCTTCGGACAGGATGTAATCAGCCATGGTGTATTTACCTTTTGGACTCCAATCTTTTCGGAAAAACGGGGGAATCCACTAAAAATTGCTTTTTGTAAGAAATTGAATTCCCATATTAAGGATTTGGAACGATAGTAAATTATGGGCGATTTTGATAATACGAAACGGGCAATTGGCGTTGGGAAACTGGATGATTCTGCAAGAAAGGATATGTTCAATAAGTTTGTCAGTGCCGGCGGGGAAATTGTAAAAGAAAAACAACCGCAAAAAGAAGACGACTCAAAGAAGAGTCGCCCAGAACCCAAGGTTCGACAAAGCACCGTTTCCCGTGGAAACGACGATAGCCGATCGGGAAGTCGGGGTGGAAACCAAAACAAATCTGATTCTGGAAACGCAAGATCCCAAGCAGATTCAAAAGCCCAATACGAAAAAGAAATTAGTAGTTTTTCAGCAAGGTTTGGGATCAAACTCAAATGTTGGCTTGCCCGTGTCACCCCGTTTGGAACAAGCGACCTCACTCCCAAGTTCATGCACGATTTTAGCATTCGCGCCAAACAATCCTTAATTGAACTTCAATACAGTGGAAATGAACTTTTAGCAAACCAACAATATTCTCCTCAACTGAGTAAAGCTTTAGATAAAATCAATCCGCTCCTCGTGGAATTACTTGCCATGGGCCAAAAACTTTATAATGGCCCCGAACTAACAGACATTACTGATCCCATCCTGGTTGCCCCAGAGTCTCCCGTTGCTATCGAACGAGTCAAAAATCCAATTTATGCACTTTTTAAAAGGATGTACATTCTTTATCCTTACCAAGAGACTTTAAAAAAATCTTTTGTCCAAGCTTATGATGAATTACAAAAATTGGAAGGGAAACCATCACTAATTTATGCGAACAAAAAACGAAAGGTAACGCAAGAAATTGATACGTTGTTTGAAGGTTTTTTTGATAGGCTTTATCTTATTATCTTAAGGGCAGAAAATAAAAATATCCCACTTATCTCTCGTTATATGGAAAACCTTTTGGGTATTCTTCCTGAAGATCGCCCTGGCCAAAGAAAGTCAGGAGAAAATGTTCCTGGTGGAAAGCAGGTAGAAACCAGAGACGATAAAAAAGAGGAAGAAGCAAAAAAGGAGGATGCAGAAGAAGAAGTTCCTCTTTCCAAAGAGCAAGCGTATGGCCTTCGTTTGATGCAGATGTATTCTCTACCGAAACTTCGTAAAAAATTTGATCCAAAAAATGAGTATGGTCACATTTCCGATTCGGATAAAGCCCTACTTGCCTTGTTCTATTTCTTTGAATTTGATGATGAATATTCCTTTGTGATGACAACAAAAAAAATTGATATCAAACCTGGCTCGGTTAACGGAGTTAAGGTGGATTATCGCCAAAAGATGTTGGATATTTATGAAGGCACAAGAACCATCATTGACCAATTCCGTATTTATAACGACATCGTAAGAGAGTTAGAAAAACACAAAGCCAATCCAGGTGCCAACTACATTGAAGCTTCCAAAAAACTAACAGGAATTGAACAAAAACGTACCGGACAATCCAGAACCGTTAGATTGGCCATCAAAGAATTTAGTTTAAAATCCAGAGATTCTCTTCTTGTTCTGATAAAGGACATGAAAAGCAAAAAGGAAATCGTCGCAAACATGAATGACGTTTTG
This sequence comes from Leptospira abararensis, assembly GCF_016918735.1. Taxonomy (GTDB): domain Bacteria; phylum Spirochaetota; class Leptospiria; order Leptospirales; family Leptospiraceae; genus Leptospira_A; species Leptospira_A abararensis. Next base: position 281,386 of record NZ_JAFFPR010000027.1, on the reverse strand, counting down.
ACTTTGGATTCGATGGAGTCTCGCAAACGGCTCAATAAAAAACCGGTGAAACAGTGCATTATGGAAGCCTATTGTTACTTAATGGCTTTGTATGAGCGCTTGGAAACTGGTGATTTATTCGGTGGCCTTGTGGAACTCACTCCAGAACAAATGAAATCTTCTTTTGGTGTGGAATTGGGAAATGCTAGTGGTGAATCTACGGATACAGAGTTTGCTGATTTAGACAAAGATTCCTCTGAACCATCGAATCCAGTTGCGAAAACAAATCAAAGTTCGGAAACTAATGACTTAAGTGAGGATTCCTCTAGTGAAGAAAATGACAGTTCGGATGATCCTTTAGATGATGACATATTACCATCTGGGAATCCATTTTAATGGCAGTCATAAAAATCGCAATCTACCAAAAGAACTTACATAAACGCATAAGCCCTGAGGAAATTTTAAAAATCCAACAAAGTAAGGCTCATTTTTTGATTTTACCGGAAGGTTTTCCTCACTTCTTTCAAAGTGAATCGCCTGAAACCGCCGCCAAACACGAAAAAGAATACCAAGACCATTTGTTGGAAATTTCGGAAACTTTTCCTGGGGTCATTCTCGGCGGTAGCCACTATCGAAAAAATGAAGAAGGTCATTTGGTTTCCGCTCTACCCATTGTCCAATCTCTAGTCTTAGTAGATTTCTACGAAAAAAAATCCCCTTCCCTTTCTAAAGAACCCGGTGTGGTTCCTGGAAAAACAGAATCTATCTTTATCATGGGGGGCCTTCGTTTTGGACTTCTTGTTGGTGAAGATTTAGAAAATGAATCTATCTGGAAAGAGTTTAAAAAAGAAGATATTGAAATCATATTCTATTTATCTTATGCCGACGAAAAACGTTCTTATGAGGAAGATCTTACCTACTTTGAATCGCTTGCCAAAGAAAGAGGGGTCCATTTAATCCGTGTTTGTGGACCATCAGAAGGGAAACCGGCCCGTAGTCTCTACGCATCCCCCTCTGGAATCAATTGGAAAGTAGGTAAAGTAGAAGAAGACAAGGATGTGTTTAAAACTTTGTCTGTGAATGTGATGAGAAGTTATTTGTTATAATAAAAAAGTCGGGATCTTTTTTTGCGAACGGATCCCTATTACTTTTCCACTTATATTGATTTTAGTTTTATTTTTTATCTAACTCTTTCCAGTCCATAGTGAAAAGGAGGATGACGATTCCAATCGACACACAAGAATCGGCAACATTAAACGCAGGCCAACGATCAAAGAGTAAAAAATCGGGCCATTCAAAGTCGAGAAAATCCACAACGCCAATGTATTCGACTCCCGGTTTTTCTGGTGTGAACCCGAATCGAAAACCAACTCCCGGAATTTTTACAAAAAATTTATCTAAAAAATTCCCGAAAGCTCCTGCCATCACAAAATTCCAGCCCCAAGCATTTCCCAAATCAGCATTTTGCCAACGATAGAAAATAAGGAATATAATGGCAAATCCTGTAGCAAAAAGGGATGGCAGGGCGTTGTCTTGAAAAAGTCCAAACACAAAACCGGTATTAAAAGTTAAGGACAATCGGAAAAAATCACCTAACACAGGAATACTTTCGTGGGCAAACATTTTGGTGATGATAATATATTTAGATGATAAATCTAAAAAAAGTCCAACTGCAACAAAAGCAAGATATCCTGGTTTAAAGACCGAAAAAAATGGGGTTTTAGGTAAATTCATAAATTAAAGAGGGTCCGTTTATTTTTGTTTCCAATAACTGAGACTTGATTTGGCTAAAGACCAAAAACTCAGCCCTGATAGTATGTAAAATAATATGCTTGGTTCTTTCCATAATTTTTCCGAATAATACATTCCGAAAAAGAAAAATATCGAACCGAGCGCTCCGAAGGTAAATATTTCCTTTAGCCGTAATTCCTCTTTTCTTGAGGAATCCGGGGTTTGGAACTCTCCTCGGTTCCATTTGTATAAAAATTCATTCAGTTCCTTAGGAAGTGAAAAGAGACTCGTAATGAATTCTTCCCCTTCATCCTTCCAAAGTTTTTTCAACGAACTTCCTTTCAGAACAATCTGCGAGAATGGTTTTTCTGCATAATCAATCATGGATCTTGTTGGGTCCAAATAGGATGAGTTTCCAAGTAACAAAGCAAGTACGCGGTGGAGACTTAGGAAATTGGGGGGAAGTTTCAAACTAGAAAGAAGTCGTTTTAAACTTACTTGGATTTCTTTTAAAAATCGAAGGTCCTCTGCTGGACGAAGTGTATCAAGACCAATGTTACGAAAGTGGTCAGTGGAATCTAAAATTCGATTTAATTTTTCCAGAGAATACTTCACTATTTGGATGAGTTCTTCTTTCGATAATGATTCGGTTACGGCTCCAAGTTCAAATAAAGATTCTGTGATTAGATGATAGTCTTTTCGCATAGCACCAATTAGAATTCTTTCTAAAATACGAGTTTCTTCTTCGGAGATGGATTGAACGGCACCAAAATCAATAAAACAAAGTTCCCCAGTCTCCATAAAAATTAGATTTCCAGGATGTGGATCTGCATGAAAGAATCGGTATTCGAAAATCATTAGGATATAAGCCCGAACCAGTTTTTCTAAATTGGGATTTTTTTTGGTATGGGATTCCAAAACCCCTAATTCGTAAATTTTTTTGCCTTCCACAAATTCTGTAACTAACGTATGTTTGTTACAGAGTCCATCTATCGGATTTGGGAAATAAAAATCTTTTTCTAAAGCAAATAGTTGTTTGGTGTATTTTAGGTTTTTTAATTCGCTTCGAAGATCAAGTTCTGCACGAATCATAGAGTGCAGTTGTTCGTTTACTTCTTTGGCAGAAATTTTAAATACAAATCGGTCAATGATCCAAAGTACCCTAGAGATAGTTTTTAAATCGCGAATGGCATCTTCTTCAATTCCAGGATATAAAGTTTTTATTGCGACTTTTTTCTCATTGTAATAACCAATATGGACTTGGGCGGTCGAAGCACTTGCATAAGATGATTTGTCTAGATTTGTGAAGATTTCATTCATTGATTTTCCATAATCATGGATCCAACGTTTGTCAATATCCTCGAATTTTCTGGGTGGGATTTTATCTTGTAAGTCTTGTAGTTCCCATAAGAATTCTTCTGGTAAAACATGAAATAAATTGCTTATAAATTGACCAATTTTGATATACACTCCACCTAATCGAAAGAATAGGATCTTTGTCTCTTTACCTTTTCTTTTTAAAAACTGAATCCGGAGGTTTTCATATTTAGATTGGCTTTTGAATTTTCGTTTGATTTTGGTTAATACGAGATAGTGGAACCAAGTTTTTATTACAAAAAAATAAATGGAAGCGGACCTGTTTTGTTTTGAATTCATTGTTTTCGCCTGTAAATGGATTCTATCAAGCTTAGAATCTCAATATTATTGGAAAGTGTCCCTTCCATCGTTTGTTTTTTTCCCGTAATCACTTGAAAGATTTCATCATATATTCCGATAAATGCATTGGCTGTTTCTGGTTTTGGAAACTGAGCTGGAAGAAAAGGAACTAAACTCCGAAATCCTTTGTACAACTTTGACGTTTCCGATTGGTAAAACTGAAAACCATCATTGGAACAAATAATTCTGTGGGTATCGGTATGGATATCGAGTTCAAATTGAAAATAGTCTCTTTCGCCCGCCACATCTAAAAGAACATCCACACCTGCTTTAGTTCGAAACCAGGCCACAGCTCTTGATTCGATAGAATTCCTTTTTGGTCTTTCTAATTTTGCATCCACTAACTTGGGTTTTCCGAGAATCCAATGGATGAGATCTACCGCATGTGTACCGTCATGGAGTAAAGGGCCACCACCTAGTTTTGAAAATGCAAGGCCAGGGTTTTTAGCCGAAGTAAATACAGAGGCTCGGATGGATTTCAGGTTCCCAAAATTCCCTTTTGTTAGTTGGTCTTTTACAAATTGATAACTGGGATGATACCTTCTTTCATGGTTGATCCAAATTCGGGTTTTGTGTTTTTTTGCGAGTTTTTGAATCCGTTTGGCCCCGGATTCTGTGAGTGCCACTGGTTTTTCAATGAGAAGATTGGGAATCCCTTGGCGGATGCAGTGTTTGGCCCAGTCTTCGTGGTTGGCACTGGGAGTGGAAATGACTGCTAATTGAATGGAATTAGGTAGGGTTACTTTCCTGGGGTCGGAGTTTACGATTTCTGTTTTTGCATCCCAATAGGATTGAAAAGATTCACATTTTTCGGGATTTGTATCCAACCCCAAAATAAATTCAAACCGATCTTTTCCCCAGTCGGAGTTGAGCACGCCCATATGAGTGCAGGGTTTTTTGCGAAAAGGATCCGTTTCTAAACTGGAACAAATCCGTCCTAGGCCAATCAGGATGGTTTTGATTTTGGATCGTTTCATTTATCTTTTTCTTCCAAATCTTTCTTTCCGAAAGAAACTGGCGTAGAAGCTATGATCGCACCATTTGAATATTCCCTGTCAACTATTCTAAGTTTGTTTTCCAAAGACCCACATTGGGACCGGACGGACAATCCTACCTTCCGTTGGATCACAACCTCATCTGCTGAAACCAAGCCTTGGTCTTTGTTTGTTCCCTTACGAGGAACAAGGGATGGTCATGAATTTATACCCGATGCCTTATCGAAAGGGGCACTTGCCTTTCTATGCGAAAAAAACCACCCTATCTTAAAAAAACTTTCCGATGCCGATCAGTCGAAAGCGATTTTAGTTCCCGATTGTTTACTCGCACTGGGAGTCCTTTCCCGTTACCATAGAATTAGATTTAGACCCATCATTTTTGCAGTCACTGGATCATCAGGAAAAACAACCACAAAGGATTTGTTAGGTGGCTTGTTCAGTTTTTTGAATCGAAAATCCCTTGTGGTTACAGAAAAAAATTATAACAATGAAATCGGACTTCCGTTTACTTTGTTTCGGATTACCGAAGAGACTCGAGTTGTGATTTGTGAATTGGGAATGAACCATAGAGGAGAAATCGCTAGGCTCTCCCAGATCGCTGAACCTACACATGCCCTTATCACAAATATTGGTTCGGCCCATATTGAAAATCTTAAATCACGAGAAGCCATTGCCGAAGAAAAAATAGATATCATCAGTGGAATGCCAGAAAATTCAGTCATCTTTGTACCCGACGACTTGGAGTTTTTGAATCGTGTGAAATTGAGAACTAAAAAACAAAAAATTAAGCTTTTGATTTGGAATCATAAAGAAAAACCCAATTTAAAAATAAAGAAAATAGAACCAAATGGATTTCGCCTGGAGTGGAAAGGAAAAGAGATCCATTGGAAACTCCCTGGCTCAAAGCTTCTTTCCAATGTGCGAGGAATGTTGGCTGTAGGAACTCATTTTGAAATCCATCCAGACCAAATTACAAAAACAATTCAAAATTACAAAAGCCCTGACAAACGATTGAATATAAACAAGGGTTACTATACCATCATTGATGATTGTTATAATGCCAATCCAGAATCCATGCTTTCTAGTATTGGAGCAGCAGAACAGTTTGCCGGTGATAAAAACATCGTATGGATTTTAGGTTCGATGAAGGAGCTCGGGAAGTTTTCGAAATACTATCATGAAGAGATGGGAAAAGAAATCCAGAGAATCGGAAAAGGTGTCTTACTCGGATTTGGCGAAGAAACAAAACCTATGGTGAAGAAAGTGCATGGAGCCCAATGTTTTACCGAAGCGGAGGAACTCATTCAATTTGTGAAATCGACTGTTCCGAAACATTCTGTTTTACTCGTCAAGGGATCTCGGTCTATGAAAATGGAAAGAATAGTACTAGCCTTAGAAACATTTAAGGGTTGATGAAGAATTGGCCTTTCCTAGATTACACGTATGCCTACAAATCTACCAAAAGTAGCTGTCATTATGGGTTCCCATTCTGATTGGGAAACCATGAAAGAAGCCTGTGATATTTTGACAGAGTTTGGAATTCCTTTTGCAAAAGAAATTGTATCAGCACACCGTTCTCCTGAAAGGATGGTCGAGTTTGCAAAATCTGCAAAACAAAATGGATTTGGTGTAATCATTGCTGGTGCTGGTGGTGCCGCCCATTTGCCCGGAATGACAGCTTCCCTTACCACATTACCCGTATTAGGTGTTCCAGTGCAGTCCAAGGCATTGAATGGAATGGATAGTCTTTTATCGATTGTTCAGATGCCGAAAGGTGTCCCGGTTGCCACGTTAGCAATCGGGACGAGTGGTGCTGCCAACGCAGGATTACTAGCGGTTCGTATCCTTTCTTTATTGGATGCAGAGTTACACAAAAAATTAGAATCTTTTGCAGACAACAACCGTAAGTTAGCACTTTCTAAAAATGACCAACTTATCTAAAGAAAATCAAAATCTAAAAATAGGTGTTTTGGGTTCAGGCCAACTCGGACAGATGATGTGTTTAGAAGCCCTCCCCCTGGGTTATGATTTTTATTGTTATTCACCAGACGAGGATTCCCCCGCAGAAAAGGCGGGAGCCCGAGCAACAGTCGGTAGTTACGAAGACTTATCCAAATTAAAAACATTTCTTTCGAAAATTGATGTTTTAAGTTTCGAGTTTGAAAATATTCCCAAATCCACGTTAGAGTATTTGGAGTCACAATCAAAACAAATTCAAATTTTTCCACCCGCGAGGGCATTGGTCATTGCCCAAGATCGGTATTTAGAAAAGACTCATTTTCGTAAGTTAGGATTTCGCACTGCCGATTTTTTTCACCTAACAGAAGACACTGCAAAGTTTGAAATCGCAATCCCTTTCCCTTGGATCATCAAAACACTTCGTTTTGGGTATGATGGAAAAGGTCAGGTCAAAGTTAAGGATGAGAACGAATACCAAAACTTTTTATACAAAGCCTTTCCTTCAGGAAAAGAGGAGTATCTGGTTGAGGAAGTGATTCCCTTTCAAAAAGAAATCAGTATCATCCTCACTCGCTTTCAAAATGGGGAAATTGTTTGTTACGGGGCTGTAGAAAATGAACACAAAAATCATATTTTAGATCTCTCTATTTATCCTGCCAGAATTCCAGCAGGCCTGAACCTGGAGGCCACTGAAATGGCTTCAAAACTCGCGGAGACTTTGGGATATGTGGGAACAATGGGTGTGGAATTCTTTTTAAAAGAAAACCATATTTATCTGAATGAATTTGCTCCGAGACCTCACAACACGGGACATTTCACTCAAGATTGCCAAAGTTTTTCACAGTTCCATTTGCATGTAGCTGCAATTACAGGAAACTATCCCCCAACAGATGTTAGACCAAAACCTACGTTAATGAAAAATATTTTAGGAAATGAATACAAAGAGAGTTTGTCTATCGCTCGTTCTCTATTAAAAGATGATAGATACCAATTGCATCTTTATGGAAAACGGGATGCAAAATTTGGAAGAAAAATGGGGCATATGAATTTTAAAGGAAATTTAGAAGAGGTAAACCCCCTCTTTCATGACCTTTAATCTATAATTTCGATTTGTCTTCTAATAATTTAAGGCCCCAGTCTCTCACATTTCCAGCACCTAAACAAAGGAACATATCCCCTCCTTGTAATTTGGATTTGATAGAGATTAAATCTAAATTCATATCTCCTTTTAAAAATTCTGCATTCTTTGTATTCAGGAAAGGTAAAAAGGATTCATGAGTGATTCCCGGAATGGGTGGTTCCCCTGCGGAATAGATGGGTAAAATTAAGAGATTATCTGTAAAAGAAAGAGACTCTGCCAGTTCTTTTAATAACAACTGTGTGCGGGTATAACGATGCGGTTGGAAAAGAACGACAAGCCTTCCATTCAATTTCAATTTGTTTTTTAAGGAACGAATGACCATGGCAATTTCTGTGGGATGGTGACCGTAGTCATCCATCACAGTGACCCCATTCCAAATTCCTAAAATTTCTTGCCTTCGTTTAACACCAATATAACGAGAGAGTATATCCGCAGATATTTCAGGAGAAACTCCTGCTACAAAAGCTCCCACAAGGGCTACAAGCCCGTTGGTCAGATAATGAACCCCGGGATAGGGTAATTGTAAAGATAGGGAAGTAAATCCGGGAAAATCAAATTCCAAAACATCGTCTTTGATATGATACCGTATCGGAATGAGTTGGTTTCCGAGTGTCAATTCTAAAGAAAGATACCATTCTGATTTTGTATCTTTACTTTCTAGACAGAGATAGAGTCGGAATTCTGGAGAAAACTGAATGTCCTTAGTTTTATGTAAGAGGACATCCCGAATCCCAGGATCATTGGCATACAACACGGCATCACCGGCAGTGCCAAAAGAAATATATTCAAAAAAGGCATCTTCTAAACGTTCGCGGGTTTTGTAATAATCCAAATGGTCATTGTCAATATTTGTCAATAGACGGATGGAAGCTTTGTGGCCAAGAAAGGTCCCGTCAGATTCATCCGATTCGTAAACGGCAAATTTTCCACCCCCGATCTTTCCTCCGCGTTTTTCCAAAAGACTCGTGTCCCCACCAATCATAATGGTAGGATCCAATCCCAATTCAGTTAGAATTTGAGAAACCATGGTGGTCGTAGATGTTTTTCCATGACTGCCGGCAACGGAAATGGATTTTTGGTTCGAAACCAAAAGATGCATAAATTCTGATCTATGTTTAAGAGGAATGTTTTTGTTTTTAATTTCATCAAACACTTGTTTGTGTTTGTCGTTGATTGCAGAACTATACACTACCATCTCGATTCCTTCTAAAGGAATCTGTTCGATATTGTTTTGAATGGTAGCCCCACGTTCTTCTAAGTATCGAGTTGTTTCCGAATTTTTTTTGTCGTAACCAAAAACCGAAAGTTTTAAGTCGAGTGCCATATGGGCAAGACTCGACATTCCACTTCCACCAATTCCCAAAAATAAAATAGGACCTTTCACTGTATTTATACTTCGATATATATATATTAATGAAAAAAATAGGAAACCGTTTGGTATGCTGCATTCACATTGGAAAGTGCCAAAGAAGTATGTCCCATTTCTCGGAGAATTTCCGAGTGATCCTTCCACCCGAGTAAAATCTGCACAAGCCTCGTGGGATCTTCTGAAGTGGAATGAATGGTCACCGCCGCCCCTTGGGATTCTATATAATTTGCATTTTCCTTTTGGTGGTTGTCTGCGGCATAAGGATAAGGAATGAGAATCATCGGAAGGCCAAAAACCAAACATTCAGCAAGAACTCCGGCACCTGACCTTGCGACGACTATATTTGCCCATTCATAATTAGGTTTCATATCATTCGCATAAGAAATGATTTCTGCATCCCCAACTGATTTTCGTTTGGTTTCTTCATACAAAGAAGTTCCTGTTAACAAACGAAATTTATACTTGTTTGCAATCTCAGGATTTTCCATTGCTTTTAGAATCATTTGGTTGAGTTGCCTTGCCCCTTGGGATCCACCAAGAACAAGAACATTGACGGTATTCTTTTTTCCTTCATGTAAGTTTTCATTTTGTCGGATATTTAAGTTTATTGGAATCACACGTTTACGGATCGGATTTCCTATGGTTTTGCCAGAAATGGAATATCCTTCTGCTAAGGGAAAACTGAAAGCGAGTTTCTCCGAAAACCTGGCAAAGATACGAGTGATTTTTCCTGGAACACAATTTTGTTCACAAAGATATAATTTCTTTCGAAATAGAATGGCATAGAGGATGGCAGGAAGACTAGAATACCCTCCCATCCCGATCACTGCCCTTACTTTCAACTGATGAAAGAGCAAAATCGTTTTAAAAAAAGGATATAAGAATAAAAGCGGATAAACTAATGTTCGTAGACCACCTAACTGAGGCACATTATGCCAAAGAACAGTACATGGCGGATTTAAAAGATCAGGATTGTCTTTGTTACGTACAAGGGAATGTAAATACACCGCATCAAATCCAAACGTGGAAATTTTTTCTGCTAAAACTTCGGCAAGTGCCACTCCTGGCGATATATGTCCACCGGTCCCACCAGCTGCAATCAATACGGATCCACTCATAATACCAAATTCTCTTTACTGGTGATGTTGGCAAGAATTCCGAATAGGATAAAAATTGTAATGAGGGAGGATCCTCCATAACTTAAAAAAGGTAAGGAAATTCCTGTGACAGGAACAATTCCAGTCACTACAAATAAATTCAAAATGGTTTGGAATCCAAAGAGAATGAGAATTCCCGATGCCAAAAAAAAGCCAAGTTTGTCTTTCAAACGTTGGATTAAAAAATAAATTCGGACAAAAAGAAAAATCACAACGGAGAGAAATAACAAAAAACCCAAAAATCCAAAATCTTCCACAAAAGATGCCATCACAAAATCAGTATGGCTATAGGCCAAATATCGGTGGGCATAACCGGAGCCGACGGGGCGACCCAAACTTCCTCCATCAAAGAAGGCACGAAAACTAGTGACCAACTGGTGGCCTTCATCAAATCGAAATTTATAAGGATCAAGCCAAATTTCTAAACGTTTTTTTCTGTAACCGACTTGGGTCACAAGAACTACAAGGAGAGGCAAAACAGAAGCGCCTAAGATAAAAAGCCGCTTCATGGGAAACCCAGCAAGGAGTACAAAGAAAAATAAAACAAGAAGGAGCTCAATCGTTGTACCAAAGGCAGGTTCAATCACAATCAGTACTAATGTGGCAATAATCAAAAGTACTGAGACAATCTTCTTTCTGTCCCATTTTACTTTTTTGAAATCAAAATTATAAAAGAAATAAGAGGAAAAGAGTAAAAGACTAATCTTTGAAAATTCGGAAGGTTGGATTTGGACTCCTCCAATTTGGATCCAACGATTAAAACTCCTTCCATAACTAGTTCCTACTGATTTTCCGAGGCCTGGGATAAACACTGAGATAAGTAATAACAAACTAAGAACAGAAAATAGAAAGGACCAGCGCACTAAAAATTGATAAGGAATTTGACTGAAAACCAAAAAACTAATAATCCCAAGAATCCCCCATAACAATTGTTTGTTTATGTAATAGTTTGGGTCGGAAAACTCGCGTTCGGCGGGAATGACAGAGGCACTGTACATAATAACAATGCCCATTCCAAATAGGAAAAAAATTCCATACAATACTGGCCCGTCAAACCTCGAGTTTCCAAATCGAAAGAGGTTTTGTATTGGCCTGTAGATTTCCATAACTGTTGTCTAACCGTGGTTGATTATTGGATCTTAAGGGTAGACAAGGTAATGATGGCTAGGATAATTCCGATGATCCAAAAACGGATCACTACTTTTTCTTCCGACCAACCAGACAATTCAAAATGATGGTGTAAAGGAGCCATTTTAAAAATTCGTTTTCCAGTGAGTTTGAATGACCCCACTTGTAAGATTACACTCACTGCTTCTGCCACAAAAATTCCTCCAAGGATCACTAGAAGGATTTCTTTTTTTAACATAATGGCTACAAGGCCAAGCGTAGATCCTAAAAATAAGGAACCTGTATCTCCCATAAACACTTGAGCGGGATGGCAATTGAACCATAAAAAACCAAGTAAGGCACCAGAAAGTCCTGCAAGGAAAACTGCATATTCATGAGATCCAGGAAGGTAAGGAATGTGCAAATAGTTTGCGGCAGAGGGAGTGCCGGATACATAAGAAATGAGGGCGAAGGTAGCTGTTGCAATCACAACCGTTCCCGAAGCAAGTCCATCGAGTCCATCGGTAAGATTGACTGCATGAGAGCTTCCAATTAACACGATGATGGCGAATGGAACTGCTAAGAATCCTAAATTCCAAACAGGACCTTTTACAAATGGTAAAAACAAATCAGTGATCGTAAATACAATCCCTTTGGTTGCGACTATATTGGATTTCCCGGTAAAGTAAAAGTAAATAGTAGTGATAGATACCGCAAAGAAGATAGTCACAAGAAATTTGGTTCTTGCTCTCATTCCTCCTTTGATTTTTTTTACCGACTTCATATAGTCGTCTGTAAATCCAAGACCTGCAAAAAGAATCGCAGAAACTAGAAGTAATAAAACATTTAAATTAGAGAGATTTCCCCATAACAGAGTGGAGACGGTAAGTGATAAAATCATTATGAGTCCCCCCATGGTGGGAGTTCCCGATTTGGCAGCATGAGACTGGGGTCCATCGTTACGGACCGATTCCCGAAACTTTAAGGAAAGGAGAAAGGAAATCAAAACCTTACCAAAAAGAAAGGTGATAAACATAGAAGTAAGACCCGCCATCATCGCACGTAGGGTTACATAACTAAAAACTCTAAGGAAACCGTAATCGTTTCCGAACGATTCATAAATCCACTGGAACATTCAACTTCCCCTTTCGACTAAAGTCCTAAATTTTGAAAAGCATTCTCTATCTCTTCAAAATCCACAAATTTTGTTTTTTCTTTTCCTATGATTTGGTAGGTTTCATGGCCTTTTCCGGCAACCACCAAAATCCCATCTCGTTCTAGTAATCCTACGGCTCTTTGAATCGCCACTCTTCGATCTGTGATTTTTTCATACCTTTGGAATCCACGAGAAAATCCGGATTCAATTTCATCCAAAATTGCTTCAGGAGATTCTGTTCTTGGATTGTCTGAAGTAAGAATGACAAAATCGGCAAAAGTTTCGGCAATGCGAGCCATTTGCGGTCGTTTGGTGCGGTCCCTGTCCCCACCACAACCAAATAGACAAATGATTTGTTTGGGAGCAATTTCCACACAACTCTTTAAGATATTTTCTAAGGCATCCGGTGTATGTGCATAATCCACTACCGCAATTCGAGTTCTGTCAGGAAAGGGAACCACATGAAAACGACCGGGTACTGTGGGGATTTTTTCCAAACAAGAAATCACTTCCTCCCATGGAAAGCCTAATTCATATGCAATGGCTAAGGCAAAAGAAGTATTGAATACATTGAAATTACCAAGTAAGTTTGTTTTGATACTACGGACTTCGATGAAGGGTAGGTTCTTTGCTTTTTTATGAAAACGGTATTCACTTCCCAAAAGAGAAAGTTTTGTATTTGTATAATTGAACTCACCCGATTTTCCCAAAATATAAACGGGAGATTTTAATTTGGCTTCGGCGATCCGTTTGACCATTGCCTTTCCGTAGGAGACATCACCGGCAACAAGTCCAAATTTATTTTTTACAGAGGATTGTTCTAAGAGTTGGAAAATTTTGAACTTACTTTCAAAATAATCTTCCATATTAGGATGAAAGTCCAAATGATCTTGAGTTAGGTTGGTAAATCCAGCACAAGTGATTTCCAAACCCGCCACCCGTCCTAGTTTCAATCCATGGCTACTCATTTCGATAAACACATACTCGATTCCCTCTTCTAACATTTGTTTGAGGAGAAGGTTGAGAGAAGATGCATCGGGAGTGGTATAACCCGATTCTAAAATCCGATCCATAATTTGGATTTGTACAGTTCCAATGAGAGCTGCATTTTTTCCAACTTTTCTTGCTAGGTGGAAAAGGATAAAAGTTAAGGATGTTTTGCCATTGGTTCCTGTGATGGCCACAAGCTTCATTTTTTTGGCTGGATTTCCGGCAAGAAGGCAGGCGATTTTACCATGAGCTTCTCCCAAAGCTTCTTCTGTTTCGAGAATTCCTGGAAAAAGTTCCAAACCCTTTAATTTTAAATGTCGTTTGGAAACAAGGACTACCTTAGAACCAAGTTCTTCTGCCATCTTAAGGAAGGTTTCTTGTTTTTCGTTTGTTTCTTCTGGGAGAACAAAGATATCATTTGGTTTTAGTTTGCGGCTATCGCCCCAGATATAATCCACTTCCAAAGAGCTTTCGCCTTTGATGAGTTTCACATCGGGAATTCGTTTGATGATTTCTGATAGTTTCATTTTTTTTCTGTAAGTTCCTCTTCCGGGATGGGAGGAAGCTCTATCGTCACTGTGCGATTTCCTAAACTAATAGGAAGGAATTGGTAAGTTCTACGGTAAAGTGTTTCAATTCGTTCAGCGGAAGTATAAGCTACAATTCCGATTTTCAGTTCATCATTCTTTCGTTTTAGCTCTTCTTTGGCGGAAGTCCTTTCGTGAATTTGGCGTGTGAGTCTTGCTTTCTCTAAACCTTGCCAAACAATGAAATAAAAAAATATCAGGAAAGGAAATAAAACTACCATGGGTTTCAATGGAGAAAAAAAACCAAGAACCAGTTCTGGAATGTTCCTCATATTTCCTTTCATCGTTCCCATCTAGGTTTTAATATCGGATCAATTTTTTGGATCCCCCTTAATTTTGCCGAACGAGAAGCCCTGTTTTCTCGGATTTCTGTGTCGGTTGGTAGGATGGGTTTTTTTGTTAAGATATCAAAATGTTCGGTTGTCTTTAGATCACGAAAAGTCCATTTGACAATTCGATCTTCTAAAGAGTGAAACGAGATACAAGCGAGAACCCCTCCCACTTTTAGCAAATCACTAAGAACCCGAATTCCTTTTTCTGCATGTAACAGCTCTTCGTTGACCTCTATCCTTAGTGCTTGGAAAATTTTGGTCGCTGGGTGGGATTCTTTTGGCCAAAACTTTCTAGGGATTGATGTTTCCACAAGTTTTACAAGTTCTGTATTGGTTGCAAATTTCTTTTTCTGCCTCGTCTGTACTATGTTATTTGCAACTTTTAAGGCCCAACGTTCTTCTCCGTATTCCCAAAAGACTTTTTTGAGATGTAAAACTGTGCTGTAATTAACGACATCCGCTGCCGTTTTCCTGCCCACTTGGGGTTCGAGGCGCATGTCCAGTGGTTCATCATTTTTAAAAGTAAATCCTCTTCCCGAATGTAGGAAGTGAAATAAAGAAACTCCTAAGTCCACGAGAGCGCCATCAAGCCCTGGACAATCCACCGAATCTAAAAGTTCTTTGTTCACTTCAGAAAAATTCATTTGGAAGGGATGGACACGGTCAAGAGATCCAATCACGGATAGAATTTCTTTTTTTGCCCGTTCCAACATGACAAAGTCACGATCGATGAGAATGAGCTTTGCATTAGGAAAGGTTTGTAAAATGAGTTTGGAATGCCCACCTTCCCCAGCAGTCCCGTCAAGAAACCATAGGGGTTCGGGGCTTTCCGTTTTTTGGAGCAAATCGATGACTTCTTTCGGAAGTACGGGAATATGAGGAGATTCTGACACTGTTACTTTCTTACTGTATACTTGTCAAAATCCTTGCAATCCTTTAATCCTTTAGGGAGATTGAAAGTACAAATGAGTTCCTATGAAGAACATTCGCTGAGAAAAAACCTGTTCAGCATAGGAAAATTAGGCTATGCCAAAGGGGATAGACCCAATGTCGACTGCATCCTTTGCGGGGTTCGAGACAAAAACGAAATTGTTCCCAATCTGACCATTGCCGAAACGGAACTTTCTATCATCTCGGTCAATCTATTCCCCTACAATCCTGGCCATATCATCATCTTTCCCAAACGTCATATCATCCACTACTTAGAACTCACTGAAGAAGAAGCGCTCGATATCCATAGACTCACTCAAAAAACGATGAGAATCCTAGAGAAACAATGGAAGGTGCAGGGCTTTAATATTGGTTACAATTTAGGAAAGAATAGTGGAGGTTCCATTCCCCATATCCACGAACACATCGTGCCTAGATTTCCAAACGAAGCAGGATTTTTAGATGTACTTTCCAATACAAGGATTGTGATCTATGAACCCTACCAAATGTGGGATGATCTTAAAAAACTTTGGGTTAAAGAAGACTAAAATTCTCCTATTCTTTTTTTTGGTAGATGGTATGACCTAAAAACTTAAAACTATCAGAGATTCCAAACATGGTTTCTGAATGCCCAAGGATGAGATATCCCTTTGGTTTTAAACTGGCCTCAAAATTCTGGAATAACGTTTTTTGCGTTTGTTTATCAAAATAAATCACGACGTTCCTACAAAAGATTAAATCCAATTTATCCGTTATGGGAAAGGGAAAGTGCAAAAGATTGATTTGTCGAAAGTCAATCAAAGCTTTCAGGTGCGGTTTGGCTTCATAGAAAACATGATCTTTTTCTACCGTTTTGATAAAATGTTTTGTTTTCATAGCTTCAGAAACTGGTTCCAACCTGTCATCTCGATAGAGACCTTTTTTTGCGGTGGCAATGACTTGTGTATCAATGTCTGAGGCATAGATTTTGCAATTCCAACCTGGTTTTGTTTGGAAGTAATCATAAACAGTAATGGCTATTGAGTATGGTTCTTCTCCCGTCGAAGAAGCAGAACACCAAATGCGCAAGGTTTTGGTTCCCCCACTGGCAGCAGCTTGTTCTAAGGCAGGGAAATATTGGTTTTTTAGAAATTCAAAATGGTGGTTCTCTCGAAAAAAATCCGTTTTGTTTGTTGTTATACGGTTGATGAGTTCTTGCATTTCATCGGTGGCAAACTTAGGATCTAGCTTTAATTTGGCTACATAGTTTTCGAAACTAGTGATTCCCAATGTGCGAAGCCTCGCATTGAGCCTAGACTGAACCATAATTTTTTTATGTGGTGCTAAAAATATACCAGCTTGTTTGTACACTAAATTTTTAATGAATTCAAATTCGGCATCACCGATTGTGTTTAAAGATGTTCGAAAGTCCAATTTGCCCTCGTAAGTGATTCGACACTCTTTTTCAGTTCTGACAAGTTGTTTTTTAGAAGGGAAATTAGATAATGAAAATAGGCATCGTAAAACACCTGAATGCCCGCCCCCTAACCCTCTATTTTGAGAGAACTTCCGGGTATTTACCAGTATATGAAAATCCCAGTGTCCTCATTGAACTCCTAAAACGTGGGGAACTCGATTGTGCCCTTGTTTCCTCTATCGAATGCGAAAGAAATCGTGAGAGTTTGGACTTCACAAAGATTGTTGGAGTTTGTGCCAGAGATGTGGTTCGTTCGGTTCTATTCTTTCGCCATGAATCTGAGCCTGGTCTTCCCGAGGTAGTTTATACCGACAAGGGGTCTAGGTCTAGTGTGGCATTGTTACAATGCCTCCTCTTTCGTGAATTTGGAACCTTGGTGGAAGTGATCCCCACTCCTGCTTCCGAAATCTCAGAGATGATGAAAGAAGGGAAAGGATCGCATCTTTTGTTTGGCGATCATGCCTTATTACAAACACCAGTTCCGGGATACCAAGTGGTGGATCTTGCCGAATGGTGGAACCAATCTACGGGATTATATTTCTGTTTTGCCTTTTGGGCATTTCCCAAGGGAAAGGTTTGGGATGACCGCCTCTTTTTAACCGCATTGGAATATGGACTGAAGGAGTTAGACTCCATCATTAAGGAAGAAAAAAGACTTCCGATTGCTGTCACAGACCGTTATCTCAAACAAGAGTTACACTATATTCCGGAACAAAAAAATTTAGATGGGTTTGATTTGTTTATCAAAACAGCGAAGGAATTAAAACTCGTTTAGAAAAAACGAATTTTATACTCCCAAGTTTTTGAATCTGGATTTTCCAAAGTTTCTTGCAGAGGAATTTGGTATGTCAAATTTCCAAGACCAATAAAACCTCGGTTGGAACTACATTCTGAATCTTTGGGAAATAAAACTTTAAATTGAATTCTACCTTCGCGTAAAAGTCTCGAAGTTTCCGAGATGATTTTCTTTTCCCCGGCACCTGTGTCTAAAATGGCATTGTCAGTAAGATTAGGAAAATCACGTTTTACAGTTAAAGATCTTGGTTTGGATTTGATGGAAAAGGTTCCAATCAGAACTCCTTCCAAATGCAAAGGATCTTCAAAGTCTAATTTGTAAGAAACCTTACCTTTTCGTTTGAAATACATATCTGTCGTTTCCGATTTTTCTAATTCACGAAAGGTAAAGTCTCTCACCTGTAAGTTGTTATTCGATTTTTTTTTGACTGAAGATATGATTTCTTCTTTGGAAGTCGGTAGAAATTTAATGAGAGAGTCGTTCGAATCTTTTTTTAAAGGGACTGTGTATGCAATTTCTACTGTACCAGAACTTAACTTTCGAAAGAGGATGGTCTCCTCATATTCAAAACAACCAACAAAAAAAAGGATGAGTAATAAGGGAAAACGAAACACACCCTAGGCTTCCCATAAAGAAAACCTAGGGTCAAGGACTATTTGGAAACTGGGTAAGCCTCATTTCCGTGTTCTAGAATATCCAAACCTAACAATTCCTCTTCTTCCGAAACCCGAAGTCCAATTGTTTTTTTGATGAGATAGAATACTGCGAAACTAGTTGGGAATGCCCATAAAAAGGCAGTCACCACTCCGATGGCCTGAGCGGCAAACTGTGCAAAGCCTGATCCGTAAAAAAGTCCTGTATCCAGACTAAAAAGACCCACAGCCAGTGTTCCCCAGGCACCGCAAACTCCGTGAACAGAAACCGCACCCACTGGATCATCAATTTTGATTTTGTCTAAGAAGAGAACGGAGACGATGACAAGAATCCCGGCAACAGCTCCAATACAAACCGCGCCAGTAATACTCACCACATCACAAGGTGCGGTAATGGCAACAAGACCTGCGAGTCCCCCATTCAAGGTAAGGCCAATTTCAGGTTTTTTAAATAACAACCAAGTAAGAACCATAGCGGCAATCGCTCCCGCACAAGCTGCCATATGAGTGACAACAGCGATCCGAGCAAAACTCCCTCCCTCGATTGAGGTCGTAGAACCGGGGTTAAATCCAAACCATCCAAACCAAAGAATAAAAACACCAAGGGCTGCCATCGACATGTTATGTCCAAGGATTGGATAGACCCTGCCATCGGTTTGGAATTTCCCCATCCGAGGGCCCACCACAAGGGCTCCCGCAAGACCCGCCCAAGCTCCCACACTATGAACGACAGTTGATCCTGCAAAGTCGTGGAAACCCACTCCCTCTCCACCACCGAGTCCTAATGATTCTAAAAATCCGGTGGAGATTCCAAGGAGACTTCCCCAAGCAAAAGATCCGAAGATTGGATAAATAAACGCAGTGATCACAATGGAAAAGACCAAATAGGCGGAAAACTTTGTCCTCTCAGCCATGGCTCCTGATACGATCGTTGCTGCAGTGGCTGCAAAAACAATTTGGAAGATAAAGAAAGTATATTTGGAAGGATCCATATTCCCATCTTCGGTATTGATGAGGGTTTCTGCAAACGCTGGAACTCCTACCCCAAATCCCGTGAGGACTTGGGGACCAAACATAATAGAAAAACCAACCAGCCAATAAGCGATGGCCCCCACAGTTAAGTCCGAGAAGTTTTTCATAAGGATATTCACCGCATTTTTGGCTCTTGTGAATCCAGCTTCCACGTAGGCAAACCCTGCTTGCATAAAAAATACAAGAAAAGCTGCAATACAAGTCCATACCCAATTGGCTTCCTGTTTGGTTGTTTCTAGGGCAAGTTTTGTTTCCGCAAGGGAAGTTTTAATACCTGCCATTTCTTTTGCCAATGTTTCTAAACTCTGAGTTTCGTTTGCCACTTCTTCGGCTCCAAGTGCGGAACCAATAAGAAGGACCGATAAACTTAAAAATATTCCAAATCTTTTCATAAACTTTCCTTAACTAACTTTCTGCGAATGTGATTCTAACCTTAAAAGTGAGGTTTTTAATTCCAAACTCTGTGGTGTATTTTTTACGCCTTGTTGCAACACTTTGATTGCTTTTGGTTTCGCATTTTCTTTCAAATAACATTGCGCAAGTAAGATACTTGCTTTTGCAAAACTATGGTCACTTGAAAGCGCCATCTTTAACGCACGTTTTGCTTCCGAAATCATTCCTGCCTTGTAATAAGCACGTCCCATCATAAAATGAGAAGCAGCTGTATTGTCCCCGGAAGTCCGTAAATACTGCTCTAAATAGCGGATCGCTTCGTTGTATTTTCCGTCCCTATAATACATCTTTCCTAAAAAGACTAAGATTTCTTTCAGAGAAGAATCAATGCTATAAGCTTTGAGTGCTTGAGCATAAGCCTCTTCCATTTTCATCTTGGAATTGGACTGTTTCGCCATTTGTATGTAATGCGAAGCTTCTGGAATGGAATCCCCACAATACAGAAAGAGAAAACTTAAATCATCTCCATTCGGAACATCCCCTTGGTATGCCCGAAATCGTTCTACAAAGGCATTGGAGAGTTTTTTTAGATCCACTTTCCCGCGACCTTCCATTACAAGGCGTTCTCTTTCGTCTTGTAACCAAGTAAGGATTCGATCCACTCCCACCTCATCTTTCAGATGGTTTCTTTGTTCACTAAATCCATCAGAGATGAGAAGTAAAAAATCTCCCGGCTCTAACTTACCTTGTTTTTCTTCATAGTCGATTTTTCTAACAGGAAGGATTCCTAGCGGAACACCTTTAGTATCATACTGAATGAAAGTATCATCAGCAGCTTTGTAATGTAACATACGCTGGTGGCCTGCGTTTACATAACCAAAAGTATAATCACTAAAAATACGAACCATAAAAGCAGTGAAATAAGTGGATTCCGGAAGTTGTTCTCTTAGTTTTTCTCCAAGTTCCTCCATAATCTCGGTGAGTCCAAGTCCTGCCATCACCGATCTTCTGAACTGGTGGTGGATGGCCATAGTCACAAGAGCCGCTGGAATTCCATGTCCCGATACATCAATATTGATTGCAGTGAGTGAATGGCCTTGTCGTACAATGTCGACAAGATCCCCACTCACTTCTGCCATTGGTTCGTAGTGGCTTGCAAAATAAATTCCGTTCCATGCACTAAGGTCTTGGGGAAGGATTTGGCTTTGGACATTTCGTCCCATTTTCAAATCCCATTCTAATTGATTTAATATCGCTGCTTCTCTGGCTCTTGCGGTTACAAGTCCTTCAATGAGTCTTACGCCGTAAAGGGCAAGGGCCAATTGCGAAGTGAGGGCTTCTAGAATTTCTAGGTCATCAATGATATAAAAATTTTCTCGTTCACTTTCTACAGCAAGAGTCCCAAGGATTTCTTCCTTTTGCATGATGGGAACACACATGACTGACTTTGTTTTTTCCCCTTCATCGAAGAAGTGAGCAGAACGTGTTAGGTCATTCACAAGAACTGGTTCTTTGGTTTCGAAGACCGCACCAGAATAACCTTCCCCCATCACTAAATTTCTACGGGGAGGCTCTGTCTCTTTGACAAACTTAACAGGGACTAGATACTCTCCATCCCAGAGTCGGAGGGTTGTATTGTCCGACTCAAAAATTTCCTGGCAGATCAGGATGACCTTGGAAAAGAGTTGGTCCTCTCTATCTAAATTGGCAAATTCTTTGGAAATGTAGAGAAGGATCGCAATTTTATCTTTGTCTGTTAATCCTCCCACGACTTTGTTTTGTCCGCGGAAGTTGACGAGCATTCGTTTGGAAACTTTGAAATCAACCATATAGGATACCTTTCTGATTTAGATGCAAGTATCGTACCGACGGTGCATCTCGCCTAAAGAAGTCAGAATATCCTATAATTCTCTACATTCTGTTTCAAACTTCAGCGAAAGGAATAAAAAGCACTTATGGAAACCATCCAATTTGCTTAATATTTAAACAAATGGTGTTCTTCATTGGAACTGGATTTGGATTTGGGCCGCAGCTCGGGTCTCTGCCCCCTCTCTTTCCGGGACACTGAGTCCCGATCTTTGGAGAGAGATTGAGTATAAATATCCATCTCCTAAGGCAGAAGGAAAGATAGAACCAGCAATCCCGAGAGAAGCCGTGTAAAACCCTCTCAAAGTAGTATCTGCGCGAAATTCTCTTCCTAGTCCCGATAAAAATTGGAATGATTCTATTTTCCCAATCGCTAAACCAATGTTACCAGCATACATCGTACGGACTGGATATTGAAATGAGTTTTCGCTTCCATTGAGAGAGGTATGCGACCTTTCAAAAAATGTTCGATTCCCTTCCATTTGTAAATAGATCGATTCTGTGATTTTATAACCAACACCAACTAGCAGACGTTCAGGGAGTCTTTCTTTTAATTTTTCTGATCCTAGATATTTATCAAAGCGGTAACTGCCTGGAGATTCTAAAATCAATCCCATTCGAAAATTCCCATACTGAAAAGCAGTCGAGACGGAGACGTTCCAAGAATAAGAACTATAACCTCCAATCCTTCCTGAAACACCTGGTCCTAAATGTAAGGCAAAGGAAAGGTTTTCATTCCACTTCCAACTGACAAAACCTTGGAAAGCATAATTCGAAAAACGTTCATCAGTGGGAAAGGATCGTAAAAAAACAGGTTTGCCTCGAAACCCAAAACCCAGGGAATCGGAATAGGAAAAGTACATTGCTCCCGATAGATACAATGGTGAAGTTTTAGGATTCGCATAACTGCCGTTTACACCCCCATCCACGATATGTTTGGTTTGATTCGATAAAAAAGCAGTGTTTCCATAAAGACTTCCCATCGGATTTGGACTAACCACTCCCGTGGACGAGAGTCCAAGCAAATAGGCAGATGGGTATGCGGATTCGTAACCCGAAACTTGAGCGAAAAGACTTCCCAAAGAAGTGCCGCAAAGGAGAAGAACCAGCAGAGGGAAATACCATTTTCTTTTGAAAATCATTTACTGCCATTACTCCAAAGATTTATTGGAAAGAAAAGGGATTTCTTATGACAAGGCCAATGTACAAACAATTTCGATCCCCACAAGGTTGGTATTCCTTTCTTTTCCCTGCCAATTGGGAACAAATGGTTGTTGAAGAAATTCCTGCCTTTTTTCATCCCGATGGTGGTGGTGCCTTACAAGTTTATGCCTTTGAATCTAAATTAGAAGATTTCGATGTAGACCAGGAATTGGAAAATTACCTAAAAATCCATGAAATTGATTATGATGCCGAAAACGTGGCTGTGTTTGAAAACAATGAAGGTTCTGAGATCCGCGCTTGCGAATTTTTAAAGGAAGATCGAGTTTGGATGGTTTATATGGTAGCCAACCAAAAACGGATGATCCTTGTAACGTATAACTCGGACGAAGAAGTTGGTGATGAACTTTTCCAACAATTAACCAACATTATCAGTTCGGTTCGGTTTTTGAATTAATTTCTTTTCCTTTTTTACTTTACAGAAGCCAAATTTGCCCTAATCTCAACACCACTCTTTAGTGCCGAAATTAGGAGACCATATGAAAAAAATAGGTTACGGAATTGGTGCGGCAATCGCATCTATTCTACTCATCGTAATCATCGCGTTAGTTTTCGCTGGAAGTTTTATCACTCCCAGTTTTCTTGTAAAACAAATCGAATCCTCAATCAATGTCCGAGCCCATGTAGAATCAGTCAATATCAACCTTTTTAATGTCCTTTCGGGAATTGAGATTGAAGGCATTGTCCTTGCACCTCGGGATGATGTGGCCAACAAAGGTACACCCCTTGACGAAAGAAAATCAAAACCAAAAGGTCTCATCCAATTAGGGAAAGCCGATGTCAAAATCTCTTTTTTGGCTCTACTTACAAAAACCTTAAAGGTAAATAAAATTGTTCTAAAACAGCCAGTGATCTCGCTTACCATGAATGAAGATGGAGGAAATAATCTTACAGGTCTTTTCAAAACACCTAAGATTGTGGATGGAGAAAAGAATCCAACCCTCTCGGCAGAAGCAATTGCGGAAAGGAAAAAGGAAGCAGAGGAAGAGGCAAAAGAAGAAGCAAACGCACCCCCGTCTGGACCATTTTCCATCAAAGACATTCCTATTGCGATAAGGATGGGTCTTGTGGGAATTCAAGAGGGAAATATCCAAGTCAATATGCGGAAAACTGGCCAACAAATCTTAATTCAAAAATTGGATTTAGAATTAAGGGACATTGATATTGATGGAAGTGATTTGAAGTCGCATAACAGTATCGATGTGAATTTTGATGCGGATGTCACCATTATTGGTAGAAATAAAAAAGAAGCTGCCAAGTTTATCTTAGAAACGGACGGCAAAGTGGTTCCCTTTGTTGTGAAAACGGGCCTTGTGAATCCGAAAGTCATCTATGAAGTGACTATGAAAGAAGATTCCTTTGTTTCTGGATTTGCCGCTTTTGATGCCATTGCAGGTGAACTTCCGATGATGAACCAAGCTGGACTTAAACTGGATAAACTAAAGGAAAAAGCAGAACTTAAAAAAGATGTTTCTTTTAAAGTAGAGTATAGCAAAGGTAAGGTGACATTTTTAGATGAACCTACCTTCCCTACAAAGAACTATGACCTACAAATCACAAAAGGATCTTATATCGTCACAACCACAAACTACCATGAAATGAAGATGGGTATGTTGTATGATGAAGACGAATCAAAAAAATCTTTAGCATCGGTGGATGAAAAAATCAAACAAGCCACAAAGGGTCAGGGAGATCCAAAAGCACTTCGCAATAAAATTGTGGGTAACCTCATCAAAAACGAAAGGTTATTTATCCCCTTTCGCACTTACGGCGACATTCGGAATCCCAATGTGGAACTTGGTGTCGGTCTTGGAACACTTACTGATTTGATTGGTGGTGCTGTGAAAGAAGTGATCAAAGGAAAAGCCGGGGATGCATTGAAAAAAATTCCAGGTGCAGGAGATGCACTAAAAGGACTCGGTTTCTAAATACGAAAATTACATAAAAAAGGGACTAAACATTTAGTCCCTTTTGGAGTCTGTTCTGACTTCTAGATCAACTTTGAAGTCAGAGTTTATGGTGCGTTTTTTCTAACGACCACCACCAGATCTCTTTCTCATACTCGCATCCAAAACTTTTTTACGAAGACGCAAACTTTGTGGTGTGACTTCCAAAAGCTCATCATCATCTAAAAATTCAATGGATTGTTCCAAAGTCAGCTTCTTTGGTGGAATGAGGCGGATCGCTTCATCTGAACCTGAGGCACGAACGTTGGTTAATTTCTTTTCACGCACTGGGTTTACTTCTAAGTCAGTGTCACGGCTATTCATTCCTAGGATCATTCCTGGATAGACTGCCACTTGTGGTTCGATGAAAAGATCGCCACGTTCTTGCACTTTCCAAAGAGCATAGGCAGTCGAATCTCCAGAGTCCATAGAAATAAGAGCTCCGTTTTTACGACCAGGAATTTCGCCTTTGTATTTATCAAACTTTAAGAAGCGGCTAGACATTACGCCTTCTCCGCGAGTTTCCGAAATGAAATGCCCTCTAAATCCAATAAGCCCACGAGTGGGAATTATGTATTCCACGCGAGTGATTCCAGAGGTATGAGCATCCATTCCTTGTAACTCTCCCTTACGACGGTTGAGTTCTTGAATACAAGCACCAGAGAATTGGTCAGGTAAATCCATCACTAGAGTTTCGTAAGGTTCAATTTTTTCCCCAGCTTCATTGTATTTAATGATCACTTCAGGACGAGATACTTGGAGTTCGTATCCTTCCCTACGCATATTTTCAATGAGGATGGATAAGTGGAGTTCCCCACGTCCCAAAATTTTAAAACGATCTTTATCTTCTGTTTCTTCCAAACGGAGTGCTACGTTGGTTTCCAATTCTCGGTCCAGACGTTCACGAAGGTTTCGTGTGGTAACAAACTTTCCTTCTTTTCCAGCAAATGGAGAGTTGTTTACCATAAAGAACATGGAGACCGTTGGTTCTTCTACTTGGATGGCAGGGAGTGGAAGTGGATTGCCGAGGTCACAAACGGTATCCCCGATAAATACATCCGGAATTCCTGCCATAGCCACGATATCTCCAGATCCTGCTTCGTCGATTTCGTAACGAGTGAGTCCTTCGTATCCATAGAGTTTTGTGATTTTATAATTGGCTGTGGTTCCGTTGGTTTTAGCAAGAGTAACATCAGCACCCTTTTTCATTGTCCCTTGGTAAATTTTACCAATGGCAATACGACCGACATATTCATTATAATCAAGGGCTGTGACTTGGAATTGGAGGGCCTTGTCACTGTCTCTTTTGACTGGAGGAACATGTTCCAAAACTTTATCCAGAAGTGGCTCAATGTTCGAACCAGGAACTTCGGATAGGTGGTTCACTGCCCAACCTTGTTTTGCGGAAGCATAGATGATGGGGAAGTCTAACTGTTCTTCTGTGGCACCAAGATCACTGAATAAGTCAAATACCTTATCCACGGAAAAACCTGGTCTTGCCCCTTCTCTATCCACTTTATTTACCACTACAATCGGTTTGTGGCCTAGTTGGAGTGATTTTCCAAGTACGAACCTTGTTTGTGGCATGGGCCCGTCAAAAGCGTCCACAAGTAACAGTGTGCAGTCTGTCATGGACAAAACTCGTTCCACTTCTCCCCCGAAGTCAGCGTGACCTGGAGTATCAACGATATTAATGCGGGTTCCTTTATACTTAACCGAAGTGTTTTTGGCAAGGATCGTAATCCCTTTTTCTTGCTCCAAAGCATTGGAGTCCATAATTCTCTCTCGGTCTTCTTTCGCGGTTACGGCGCCCGTATGGCGAAGGATACAATCTGTGAGTGTCGTCTTACCGTGGTCGACGTGTGCGATGATGGCGATGTTGCGAATTTCCATTGTTTTTACCAGAAATTCCAATCCACTTAGGCTGTAAATGGGGATTTGCGTTTGACAAGAGGTGCCTATCAGAAATCCTGGTAAGAACTACATTCGAGAAAGAGATTAGGATAGTTATATGTTCGCCATCATTGAACTTGGAGCCAAACAATTTAAAGTGTCTCCTGACCAGGTATTCGTCGCAGAAAAAACAGGAAACTCGGTCGGAAGTACAGTAGAAACAAAAGTCCTACTCCTTTCCGATAACAATAAAGTCAACATTGGATCGCCAGCGCTTTCCGGTGCCAAAGTGACTTTAAAAGTATTAGAAGATTGTAAGGGTGAAAAAATCCACGGCTTTAAATACAAAAAAAGAAAGAACTACAAAAGATCTTGGGGTCACAGACAACAACTCCAAAAACTGCAAGTAGTATCAATCAACGGATAATTGATTTATAGTAAGATTTTAAAAGAATTAGGAGGGAAAATCGCAGGAATCCAACTGGAAGGACATTCTCCGAAGGACTTAGGTTCAAAAGGGGAAAACCTTTTGTGTGCTGGAGTTTCCACTCTAGTGCAGAGTGCGCACTCGTATTTGGCATCACAAAACAGTTTGGAATCGGAAACAAAACGAGACGGATACTTAGAGTTTTTAGTGAAACTTGATCAAAGAGAGGGCTACCAAAGCCTACTTTCCATGGTGGAGTTTGGATTAAAAAGTTTAGCATCCACTCATTCTGAAGCGATTTCCATCCAAGACGTAATCATAAAGGGGTAAACAAATGGCTACAAAGAAAGGTGGGGGATCCACAAAGAACGGTCGTGATTCAGAATCGAAGAGACTTGGTGTAAAAGTTTACGGTGGGCAGCTTGCTATTGCTGGTAATATCATCGTTCGCCAAAGAGGAACTGAATACAAACCCGGAAAAAACGTAGGAATTGGTCGTGACCATACCCTATTTGCACTTGTTGACGGGGTTGTGACTTTCGAACACGTAACGAAAGAAAGACAACAAATCTCCGTTTACCCGAAAGCATAGTTCCTCTCCTACAAATGAGAGGACAAAACCCGTTTTAGGATTTCCTTAAACGGGTTTTTTTTTGACCAAAGGACAATATGAGCGGATTTATAGACGAAGTACCCATTCGAATTCGAGCCGGACACGGAGGGGCAGGTTCTGTCCACTTCCATAAGGAGAAATTCGTTGAATTTGGCGGTCCTGATGGGGGGGACGGGGGAAAAGGTGGAGATGTTATTTTCCTTGCCGAAGGGCGGATGATGACTCTGGAGAATTACCTACCGGATCGTCTGTATTCTGCCCAAGACGGCGAACCTGGCCTTGGACAAAATAGACATGGAAAAAATGGTGAGGATTTAATCTTAAAAGTTCCTGTAGGAACACAAATCCTAGATTCGGTGACTATGGAACTTCTTTATGATTTCAACCACGACGGCGAAAGTTTTACCATTGCGACTGGCGGACGAGGCGGAAAAGGAAATACATTTTTTAAAACTTCCATCCAACAAGCCCCCCGTTATAGCCAACCTGGAGAAGAAGGTGGCGAACTATCTTTATTATTAGAATTAAAACTATTAGCCGATATCGGAATTGTAGGACTACCTAATGCCGGTAAGTCGACCCTACTCGCAAAAATTACCCATGCCCATCCCAAAATTGCCGGTTATGCTTTCACTACCCTCTCGCCTAATCTAGGTGTTGTGCATAGACATGAAGATTTATTTCGTTATACAGTAGCGGACATACCAGGGATCATCGAAGGTGCTTCTCGTGGTGTAGGGCTTGGGATTAGCTTTTTAAAACACATCGAACGGGTCCAAGGGATTTTGTTTTTGTTCGATGGTGGGAATCTGCAACTCGAAGAAGAATTGGAAATGTTACGCAGTGAACTTGGAAATTATAATGATTCTCTTTTGGATAAAAAATTTCTCATTGTCATCAACAAAATGGATATCTGGGACAATGACCCTACCTTTACAGCAGAGCTCCAAACGAACTATTCCCATTTAGGGGAAATCATTTGTATTTCCGCAGACAAAGAATCAAATCTGGATTATCTTTTGGAAAGGATCGATAAAGTATTCTTTCCTGAAAAATCAAAGTTAGTTTATGAAAACACGTAAGGAATTTTTAAACTCCCTGCAACAAGCAAAACTCATTGTCATTAAAATTGGAAGTGCTCGTGTTTCTGGTGAAGAATCCAAAATCAATGACTTTCTGTATGATCTTGTCGGTGACATCCGAAGTTTGCGTGACCAAGGAAAAGAAGTCATTCTCGTTTCCTCGGGAGCCATTGCCCAAGGTAAAAAACTTTTGGAAAGCCAAAACGGGAATTTTCCTAATGGAAAAACCACCCTTGCCGAAAAACAAGCGTTTGCTGCCATGGGCCAAAACAAACTCCTTAATCTCTATGAGAGTTTTTTTAGCCGAGTCAATATTCCTATCGCTCAAATTTTATTTGGAAGAAAAGACTTAAACGAAGAAAAAAGTTTTACCAACCTCAAACAAACGTTTCGTCAACTTTTGGATTGGGGAATTCTCCCTATCGTCAATGAAAATGACTCTGTATCAACCGAAGAGATCAATCTAGGAGATAATGACATTCTTTCTGCCATTGTGGCATCCATTGTGGGTGCTGACTTACTTCTTGTATTAACGGGTGTGGATGGTTTTTTAATAGAAAATTCCAAAATTGATTTATTTACCGAGATAACAGAAGAAACGGAAAGTTTAGCCACTGGACCTTCTGGTCCTGGGACCGGTGGTATGTTTACCAAAATCAATGCCGCAAAACTTTTGTTACCATTTGGAATCAAAACAGGGATTGTGAACGGAGAAAAAAAACATGCCATCTCGCAGTTTTTTGAAAAGGAAAATATTGGGACTTTAGTGGCCAATGAATCATTTCCTCATAGAATTCCAACCGCATCGGAGATCCAAACGCATTTCTTTTCTTTACCCTCGGAGTGAATTATGGCAGATGAATTGACAACCTACGCAAAGGAATTAGCCTCCAAGGCTAAGTTAGCAAGTAGAGCTCTAAAAGGACTCACGACGCTTCAAAAAAATGCAGTCCTTCTAAGCGTAGAAGAACTGCTCCTTAAAAAAGAATCCGCTATCATTGAAAAAAACCAATTGGATATGAAAAACGGAAAAGAGAAAGGACTCTCTTCCGCTATGATGGACCGCCTTCTTTTAGATTCCAAACGAATCAAAGGAATGGCCAAGAGCATTGAAGAAATTCGTAACCTTCCGGATCCCGTTGGCGAGGTAGTTCGTGGTACTATTCTACCCAATGGACTGGAGCTTCTTACCAAACGAGTACCCATTGGTGTGGTGATGACAATTTTTGAGTCAAGACCCAATGTCATCATTGATATTGCATCTCTTTCCTTTAAATCAGGGAATGCATGTATTTTGAGAGGTGGATCTGAGGCCTATCATTCCAATTTAATCCTATCCTCTCTATTCCACGAAGCCATTACTGAGGCGAATATCCCTGGAGTGACAAAAGATGCGGTGACATTTGTGGAAAATACAAATAGAGAAGCTATGGTTCCTTTTTTTCAATTGGAAGAACTGATCGATGTGATTGTTCCCCGAGGTGGCGAAACTCTCATTCGATTTGTATCTGAAAATAGTAAAATTCCTGTCATTAAACATGATAAAGGTGTAACCAATCTTTATTTGTCTAACCATGCCAATCCTGAAATTGTCCTTCCGATTCTGATCAATTCAAAAGTGCAACGGCCTGGGGTTTGTAATGCTTTGGAAAATTTATTTATCCATAAAGACTATCCGAATATCAGTGGGTTGTTAACAAACTTGGAAACGGCAGGGATTCAAATTCTTGGGGATATATCAATTCAAAAGTTAATCCCTTCCGCCAAACTAGCGCAAGAAAATGATTTTTATACTGAATTTTTGGATACTAGGCTTAGCATTCGACTGGTGGATTCTGTAACCGAAGCCATGGAAAATATTCGAAAGTATAGTTCTGGTCATACGGAATGTATCTTATCAGAAGATGTTTCCGAAATTCGAAAGTTCCAACAAGAATTGGATAGTGCTGCTATCTTTGTGAACTGTTCCACTCGGTTTCATGATGGTGGTGAGTATGGACTTGGTGCTGAGGTGGGAATTTCCACAGGAAAACTCCATGTACGTGGACCTATGGGCCTTATCCACCTAACTACAACAACTACGTATGTAACGGGTGGCGGTCAAATCCGCGGCTGAAATGGACGTTCTTTTTTTTGGAGGAAGTTTTAATCCCCCTCACCGGGGACACCGCCACGTGATTGAGACGATTTCCAAGTCTTTCCCTGAAGCCCTTCTCTATATTTGTCCCAATTTTGTTTCTCCGTTTAAGTTAGGGGAAAAAGCTTTTACAGCTGAAGAAATTTGGAAACTTTGTTTGGCGGAATTTGAAGGATTTTTATCCCGAAAAGTAATTCTTTGGGACAAAGAAATCAAAGAGCCAACCGTAAGTTATACGATAGATAGTCTAAACTCACTGCAGTCCCTCTACCCCGATGCGCAAATTTCTTTGGTAATTGGCGAAGACAATTTAAATTCTTTTGATAAATGGAAATCATATATTGACATCCTAAAAGCCACCAAACAAATCATTGTTGTACGAAGAGATAGCCCTTACCCAAAAGAAATTTTAATCCCCTCTTTTTTCCCGAAATCCCAAGTTCTCGTTTTGGAGAACCCGATTCTTCCTATGAGCAGCAAAGAAATTCGAAAAATGTCCCTAGGAGACTGGGTCGAACCCTTTGTTTTGCCTAAAACCAGAGAACTTGCCGTTCGGTTTTTAAATGAAAAACAAGGAGATATTTTTTTATGAATCCATCTCCTTTCGCATCACTAGAAGACTGGACGGAATTCTTTACAGAAGAAGTTCCCATTCAAGTCACGGATATTCGTTTCCAACATATTTTGCGGGTGGCAAAGTATGCTGAGTCCTTAGCCAAAACCCATAGTTATCCTTATCCTAAAAAAGCCTATCTTGCAGGACTCTGCCATGATATCACCAAACAAAAAAAAATGGAGATCCATACCCAGTTATTTCGGGAATTTGACTTTGCTTCAGAAGGAATTCCTTCGCAGGCCCTTCATGCTTTTTCCGCGCCTTTATGGCTAGAGAGAGAATATGGTTTTGTCGATTCTGAGATCGCAAAAGCCATCTCTTCTCATACCCTCGGAAACCCAGAACCATCTTTCTTGGACAAAATTTTGTATGCAGCTGATTTTTTGGGTTCCGACTATGCTTTCAAACAACCGGAGCTTTCGATCTGGATTCAGAAAACAGAGGAAAACCTAGACTACGGTGTTTTTATGAAAGCGTTTCAAACGATTTCCTTTCTTATGGAAAAAAAAGAAGTCATTCATCCTTATACAATCAATATGTACAACCAATCTGCTAAAAATCTAAAAGGAAACCAAATCGATGTTACGTGAACCTCCTAAAAAACAAACAATCCCTGCAAAAACTCTTTTGATTGCAGCAGGGTCTTTCTTTTTAATAGCACTACTCTTTTTAATCTTCCGCTCCAAAGCGGGATTTTCTCTAGATCAAAAGTTTTCCCAAAGTAAAAGAATGCCGATCCTATTTTCCGTGTTAGGGGAAAAGGACGAATACCTATTTTCTCTCTATGCAGAATTTTACCCAAATGAAAAAAAGGCAGCCCTCTTCTTTGTGAATCCTAAAACCAGTTTTGATGATGGGGATAAATCTCTAAAAGAAAAAGGCAGTTCAGCTCCGTCCTATGTGGAATCTGTTTTAGAAGATACTTTAGATTCCAATATCCCCTTTAAAATTGTTTGGACGAAAGCTCAGTTTCAAAATTGGGTCAATTTACTTGGTGGACTCAATCTTTTTTTTGAACCAAAGTCTCTTCACATAACAAAAAACTACGCAAGGAACAAACAAACCTATATTTTAGATGGGGAAGATACATTTGATTGGATGAGTTCTCTGGCAGATGAATCTATGATTTCCTATATCCGTCGTTTGGAGATCCAAGAAACGGTGCTCCTAACTGTCCTTGAAGCCATTCACGAAAAAAAGGACTTACTCGGAAAACAAAGGGTTGCTTATCTGCATTCTCAAATGACAACCAATCTCTCTCTAAAAGAATGGGAGACACTTGTCGATTTTTTGAAAAAAGAAAAGATTCACTTTGGTGTTTCTGAAGTTCCAGGAGAACCAATGGGACGCCCCAAATTCAAAGATGAAGTTTTAAAAGCAAATGAAGAGACGGTGAAAGTTGCTTTTCACAAATTTGCAAGCGAGCTCAGATCCCTTTCTTTTAGTGAGGGCGAAAGGGCAAGGATAGAAGTATTGAATGGAACACCTAAAAATGGGCTTGCCAGATACGGGAAGGTGCTTCTGAATGATAAGGGTCTGAAAGTTCTCTCCGTTGACAATGCCTGGGATTCTAGTTTTAAATCCAGTATCATCTTAAACCGCTCCGGAAACACACAGTACACGGATATTATCTCTGATACCTTCCAAGGACGAAGGGTTTACTTCGCTCTTAGGAAAGATCTGGGACTTGATGCCACCGTCATACTCGGGGAAGATTTTCAAAATTCCAAGGACTAAAATGCCGAACATCAGTGCAGAGACATTAGAACATCTCAAAAAAATCAAACAGACATTAATTGATAAAAAATGTGAAAATATCCAATTTTTGGATCTAAAAGACGTACATAGTTATCTTTCCTTATTTGTCCTTGCGACTGTCAAAACAGAAACACAAGGCAGGTCTTGTGCCAAAGACATCGATAAGTACATGAAACCTTTGAAATTGGCAGTCAAACGCCAAAACCTAGCCGACCTTCCGAAAGATGCCACAGGCTGGATTCTTCTCGATTACGGTGAAATTTGTGTTCATATCATGACAGACGAAATGAGAACCTACTATTCGTTAGATCGTCTTTGGGGTGATGCCGCTCCTATTGCTGTATAAGAGCGAGTGTTTCTTCCCAATTGTCCTTAGGCAATTCACAAGTAAAATTACGACATACATAAAACCGGAGACCGGAACCTGCATCCCTTCCCAAAAGAAGCTCTAGTTCCGACCCCAAACCCTTCGCTTTAGATTCCTCTAAGACCAACCAAACAAGATTGGGATCTTTGATTTCCCCTAATTTTCTCCTGATGGATTCTACTTCCCTAGGATTCTTGTCTTTGTATACCACAAGCACTTCCTTTGATGGGTATTGAAATTTCTGGAAGGCAGAAATCATAGAAGGATAACTCAGAGAGTTTTGAGTGAGTTCCGGTAGAAAGTAAGCAAAAATCGAATTTGCTTTCGATAACAAATCCACTTCTTTATATCCAAAGGAATGCAGGAGATGGAACAAGTGTAAGATGGTGGAATTTCCAGAAGGTTCCACTCCATCATAACCTTCCATGGTTCTCACGAGTAAATCTTCATTTCCATGAAAGGATTCATAAAAAGGTCCAACCTTGGATTCAAAATGGGAAAACAAATATTCCAATGACTGTTTTCCCTTTGCATAAGCCTCCAGGTTTTCATCCAATTGAAAAAGTTTAAAAGAGACCCAGATAAATTCGGCATAATCGGGAAGGTTCCCGAAGTATTTGGCCTCTCCTTCCCGGTAACGTCTGAGGATCGAACCGTCCGCACCGACTAAACTTTTGGTGAGAAAGGTATAAATTTTTTTGGCATCCGTTAAATACTCTATTTCGCCGGAGACTTCATAAGCCGATAGAAGGGCACGAATCCAAAGACAATTCCAAGAAGTTAACACTTTGTCATCCCGTAACGGACGAATTCTATGGCTTCGTTTTGCGAGTAACTTCGATTTCGCTGCCTCCAGTTTCTCTAAAAATTCTGGTTTGAAGTGGATTCCCTCAACAAAAGGATTTTTTCCCTTCCAATAGAGATTGAGGATGTTTTGGTGTTCAAAATTCCCTTCTTCAGTCACATTCCAAAATCCTTGGATTTCTTCCTCCGGGACGATTGTGTGGAATTCGGAATGTTCCCAAAGATAAAACTTTCCCTCTTCCCCTTCGGAATCTGCATCCTCCGCACTGGCAATGCCTCCCGACTCCAAAGTCATATCTCTTCTAATATAATTTACAATTTCTCCGATTACCTCTAAAAAGAAGGAATCACCAGTCGCCTTATAAATTAGAGATAGTGCTTCTACATATAAAGAATTGTCATACAACATCTTTTCAAAATGAGGTACAAGCCATTCATGATCAGTCGAATAACGGCAAATTCCGCCACCTACTTGGTCGTAAATCCCGCCAAACTTCATAGCATAAGCCGTGTTAAAGGCCATTTCCAATGCTCGCGGTTCTTTTTTTCGTAAACTGTAATCGACAAGAAAGCAAAGAGCCATACTGGGTGGAAATTTATTTACTGTATTTGTTTTGAATCCAAAATATTCTTTATCATAAACTTGGAGGTATCTTTCGAAATTTCTTTCAATGATTTCTGTTTCAGGAACTTTCCCTTCATTGGTTCTTGTTTCGTTGTCCCTTAGGTAATTTGTTAAATCTTCAGCAGCGGAAATGAGTTCTCCCCTTTGGTTTTTCCATGCTTCTGATACTAGGCGGAGAACCTCTTTGAAACTGCGTTTTCCGTAGCGATTTTCAGGAGGAAAATAGGTCCCACCGAGAATGGGTTCTTTTTTAGGAGTAAGAAACATATTAAGAGGCCAACCACCTTGGGTTCCCATCGCATGCAGAGCATCCATATAAATTTTATCGATGTCTGGTCTTTCTTCTCTGTCTAACTTGATGCATACGAAATCACGATTTAAGACTTCCGCTGTTGAATCATCTTCAAATGATTCCCGTTCCATCACATGGCACCAGTGGCAGGTCGAATATCCAATGGACAAAAGGATGACTTTATCCTCTTTTTGGGCTTTTTCGAAGGCTTCCGTTCCCCAGGGAAACCAATCTACGGGATTGTGTGCATGTTGTAACAGGTAAGGACTTTTTTCATGAACCAGACGATTCGGTTTTTTCGACATATTTGCCACAATGCACTCCCAGAAACTAATGTTTCTCCACCTAGCTTTTTACATTTTAGGTTGATTGACAACATTGATTTTTTCATCTTGTCTGAGTAAGGGGTTTAAGAAGTTTCCATTGAATCATAACATTTTTACTACCCCAGGTTTTTTCATAAATTCCCGAAAGTTGACCAGTTGGTTAATATCTTTTAGTCTCCTCAGTTTTCCCATTTTTGCGGAATCAGACTTTGAAGAAGACGTGAAACGAATGCAGCTTTCCCAGTGGGAAAACGGCAATACAATCCCTGATTCCCTCCAATCTGGCAGTGGACAAAGAAAACTACGTCTTAGCATTTCTCAGGCAATCGAACAGGTCATTGAGAACAATACCATTGTCCAAAATGCTAAATTAGAGATTGTGAAGGCAGATAGCCCCGAATGGAAAAATGAATCCAAATACAGTTGGAAGGCATTGGCCAGTATCCAATCCTCCAAACAACTTTTTCCCGATAACCGAAACAACATCTTTGCCGGAACGATTCGTTCCCAAGATAAAATCTCTGCAGGTATCGAAAAACAGTTTAAAACCGGTACTTATTTCAAAACAGAAATCAGTACCATTCGTTATGATGTAAACGCATTTGAAAATCCCAATTCACAGACTGCTGGATTTGGAAGTTTGCTTGCCGCTCCCCCCATGTATACGGGTGCACTTTCTGCCACCCTCTCTCAAGAGCTCCTCAAATATGGATTTGGTAAAACCGAAGCAGATAGAGAAAAACTTCTGAAAAATCAAACCTTACTTGTGCGAGAAAACTATATCAATATCTTAACACAACTTGTAGTAAAGATTCTCGTAGACTACTGGTCTCTTAGTATAGTGGATTCGCGTATCGCCACTTATGAAAAGGTTTCTAAAAACACAGAAGAGATTCGTCGTCTGACCTTACGTAAAACAGGACTTGGACTTTCAGAAGGATTTGAAGTCAACCAATGGAACCAGGCCTATTTACGAACCCAATCGTTACTTGAAAAAGCAAAAGTAGATCGAATTGAAGCCGAAAGAAATCTAGTTCGGATTCTGAATGTAGATACAGGCTCCTCAATTGAAGGTGTCACCGACTTAAGTGAAACCTTACCTACAGGAATCGATTTAAAAGCAGACAAAGAATATGCTCTTTCCCGTAGGACGGACTACCTCATCTTAAAAAGAGAAAGAGAAATTGCCAAACTAACTTTGAACACAGCTCTTGCAGAAGATGATCCTTCTCTCCTTGCCACATTTTCTTATAGTTCCATTGGACAAAATTTCCTTTCTCCTCAGGACAACTTCATTGCTCGCCAAAGAGGAATTACCTCTTTCAATTACCCGCAAATTGTAGCTGAGTTAAAGATGTCTTATCCTCTCTGGGATTTGGGAATCAAAGCAGGAATTCGAGATGCAGAAACTAATCTCAAAGTAAACGAGATGAAAATCCAAAACTTGGAACAAGAAATCACCCAAGAAATTGACAACCGTCATGAGGCGCTGATTGCAAGCCATGCCCTTCTGAAAGACCTAATGAAAACTCGTAAAGAAACGGAAATTTTTTACAATGGGCTTATGGAACGATTTCGGCAAGGCCGTTATACGGCTGTTAACGTAAAAAATGCCTTGGATAGTTTGGCGAATGTGGAGCTTGCTGTCACACAGGCAAAGATCAATTTTAATATTAATTTAGTTCGTTATGAGTTGGCAAAAAATTCTCTTTTTGAGAAATATGGACTCGATCTCTATTCTATTTTGGAAGAAGTCGAAAAGAGAGCCAAACAAGAAACCGACAAATTATGAAATCCTATCCCAAAGAGCGTAAAGAGGAGATGGTTCGTTACAGACGGACCTTCCACCAGTTCCCCGAACTCAAATATGAAGAAAGGGAAACGGCCTCTTTTGTTAAGATTCATTTGGAATCTCTCGGATTTCAGGTAGAATCAGGGATTGCGGAAACGGGTCTTGTTGCCCTTTTTGATTCTGGAATTCCTGGAAAAACCATCCTTGTTCGTGCTGATATGGACGCCCTTCCCATTCATGAAGAAAATACTCACGAATACAAAAGTAAAACACCAGGAAAGATGCATGCTTGTGGCCACGATGGGCATACGAGCATCCTTATGGCTCTTTCTTCCGAATTAAAAACTTCATTTTCTGAATTTGTTCCGAAAGGTCGTGTTCTTCTCTGTTTCCAACCTGCAGAAGAAGGCGGCTCTGGAGCCGATCGAATGATAGCCTCGGGGATTTTGGACCGGTACCAAGTGGATTCCGTATTTGCCCTTCATGTTTGGAACCATATTGATCTCGGAAAAGTGGGCGTTGTGAACGGAACCATGATGGCTTCGGTGGATGAATTCAAAATCACAGTGAAGGGAACTTCTGGTCATGGTGCCATGCCCCAACATACAGTGGATCCCATTATTGTGGGTTCTCACTTAGTGACAGCACTGCAAACTCTGGTCTCTCGAAACGTAGACCCTCTGGAACCATGTGTAGTAACAGTGGGATCCTTTCATTCGGGAAATGCTTTTAATGTGATTCCCGAAACTGCCACTCTCCACGGAACGGTAAGAACCTATTCCAAATCAGTATACGAAATGATTCCGAAACGGATGGAGTCACTTGTCGAACAGGTTTCTGCTGGGTTCGGTGCGAAAATTGACTTCGAGTACAACCGCGTTGACAAACCTACCATCAACGATCCTGCTATGGCTGATATCGTCAGAATCGCCGCAAAAAATGTTCTAGGAGAAGACTCTCTCACAGAAGAAAATACTCGAACCATGGGGGGAGAAGATTTTTCTGCCTTTCTTATGGAACGCCCTGGATGTTATTTTTTTATCGGATCTAGGAATGAATCCAAGGGACTGGTCCACCCACACCATAGCTCTTTTTTTGATTTCGATGAAGATGCCCTTCCCATTGGCCTTGCGGTTATGAAAGAAGTCATCAAAACTTACCTTTTAAATTCCAAATAAAGAAAATTACTCTTGTCCTTTTTGACCGTCGTTTCATTAGTTAGACATCTAACCATTTTAGAGGATTCATATGATTTCATTCGAAGAAGTAGACGGAACCGGTTTTATCCGATTGGGGATCAATGACAAGAACAGTTTTTCCAATGAATCGTTTTTGGCGTTGAAGAAGGCTATTCAATCAGCAAAGGAATCTAATTCCAAAGTTATTGTTTTAAAAAGTGATTCTCCTGGGAGTTTTTCTTTGGGTCTTGATTTAACGACTGTCAGCACCATGGATATGTCGAAAGACCTTGCATCTTTTTTAAGTCTGTTTTATGAAAATTTAAAGGGATTATATACACTTCCTGTTCCGACCATTGCGGAAATTTCAGGTCATGCTCTCGGTTATGGCGCGATGTTGGCCCTTGTTTGCGACTACCGTTTTGTCACAGAAGACATTCGTTTTGGATTGCCGGAAGTAAAAATTGGAATCCAAGTTCCTTCCTTTATTTATGCACTGATGGGAGAAGCTGTAGGTTATGATGCGGCAAAACGCCATGTTCTTTTAGGCGATGCTTTTAAAGCAAAAGAGATGCCCAATTTGTTTGAAGAGATTGTCGAAACAGAAGATGATCTAAAGAAAAAATCTAAATCTTTGCAAACCAAACTAAAAAAGAATTCTCTTTCTGCTATGAAAGATACAAAGTCAGGGATTTTATCTGTCCAAAAGGATCTATTGGCACTTATAGAAACAGATATCAAGGCAACCATCCAAAGTATCCAATCTAAAGATGCTCAGGAAGGAATTTCTGCTTCTGTGCAAGTAAGAAGGCCAGTTTTTACTTCCTAAGGATTCCCTTCTTTTCGTTTAACTTTCTTTTTTATTTCGTATGTGTTTGTATATTTGATCGAGGATAGGATACAAAATATCCTCGTTTTCTTTAGAGATTCCCCAGGTTTGTAAGGAAAGTAGTTTTGCCGAAATTGTAACTATTTTTTGGCGAATTTTTTTCCCATCCTTTGATAACAGAAGGGCCCATTCCCTTCCATCGCTTGGAGAAGGATTTCTTTCCACAAGACCTTCCTTTACCAAACGATTCACAAGTACAGTACAGGTTGGCTTCGTTTTCTCAATGGTTTTAGCTACTTGCGTCATATTGATAGGAACCGAACTTCTCAAAAGAAAAGTTAGGATCTCAAAATGGGAAGTAGTAAGGCCTGGATAACCTAACTTCTCCATCTCTAAACGGACAATTTCTGCAATTTCAGAACTAATCCGATCAAAGTAACGAACCGATCGAAAACGTTTCGGTAGTTCTCTAGTCATAAACAAAAGACTTGTCTATCAATGATTTTATCCTCTAGGCCTTTAAAGCTTCAATTTCGGAAATTTCTTTGGGGATAGATTCCGTTAAGTTGATAGGAGTTTTTCCGTGAATCAGAATATCATCTTCGATACGAATACCAATCCCTCTAAATTCTTTAGGAATGGTATCGTCAGACGGATCAAAATAGAGTCCAGGTTCTACCGTGACTACCTGACCATCTTTCAGTGGTCTTGATTTTCCTTCTAAAAAATACCTTCCCACATCATGTACATCCATTCCCAAGTAATGACCGGTTCTATGCATATAGAACTTTCTGTAAGTTCCCTTTTCTATGATTTCGTCTAAACTTCCTTTTAAAAAACCCATTTCTCGCAAACAATCTGAGAGGAAACGAACGGTTTTTTCATGAACTTCATTGAAAGGAGTTCCTACCACAGAGTTATGGATCGCATTTTTTTGAGCATACAGAACAACTTCATACACAGTTTTTTGGGCCTCCGTGAATTTTTTTCCAACAGGAAAAACCCGTGTCACATCAGCAGTATAATAATTCCATTCGGCACCGGAATCGACAAGAACCAAGTCCCCATCTTTTAGAATGTCATCATTACTTACATAATGAAGGATACAGGCGTTTTTTCCTGCGGCCACAATATGACCATACCCACCACCAATGGATCCATACTTTAAATATTCCTGATCGAGAAGTGCTTCCAACTCATATTCATACATTCCTGGTTTACTTTCTCGCATAATGCGCATATGGCCAAGTTTTGTGACCTCGGCTGCATTTTTTAGGAGGGAAATTTCTTCTTTGGATTTGGTTAATCTTTCTTCGTGTAAAAAATTAGGATGTTCGATCCGGTGCGGGCCAAACTTTCCTTCTCGGGCGCGTTCCGAGAGATTACGGCATTCTGTAATCAGTTCTCGGTCTCGGTCAGGATTCTCCCCAAAAAAATAATAAAGAGTATGGTTTCCAATAAGAATTGCTGGCTTTTGTTTTTCCCATTCCGTCAGGTCATAAGTGAAATCTAAACCTAACATTGATTTGATTTTTTCTTTCCCAAGTCGAATCCCAGTCCAAATTTCTTTTTCTTTATCCTTTGGCAAACAAAACATTCCTGCCGTATCCTTGGTGATGGCTAGGATAGAATCTTCTTCAGTGATTCCGGTTAAATAGTAAAAGTCTGAGTTTTGACGGAATTTATACTCCACATCTCGGTTTCGAATTTTATGACTTGCAGCAAAGAGTAAAAAGATCTCACCCAACTTTAATTTCTTTTGGATGTTTGTGATCCTGCTCTGATATAATCTTCCATTATAATCTTTAGTTTTTTTATCAGGCAACTTCATGGTTTAATGACTTCCTCTAAGGCTTCAAAGATACGCACAGGGTTTTGGTCCATCATACAACGGAAATGCCCTTCAGGACAAATCCTACCTCCGTGGATCCCACAGGGCCTACAGTTTAGACCCTGCACTTCCATTATTTTATG
Organism: Leptospira abararensis; assembly: GCF_016918735.1. GTDB lineage: Bacteria > Spirochaetota > Leptospiria > Leptospirales > Leptospiraceae > Leptospira_A > Leptospira_A abararensis. The sequence continues at coordinate 240,161 of NZ_JAFFPR010000027.1, read as the reverse complement.
TCGATCAGAAAGACTTCCGTAACCAAAAGCGGGAATGGTTGCTCCATACAACATAACTGTCGGTGTATTAAAAGCGGAAGCAAAATGAATGGGACTGGAATCATTTGAAATAATAGCTTTGGAGTTTTTTATCCAAACCATTAGTTCTTTTAAATTCGTTTTTCCGACAAGGGATAACAAACGACTCCGTTCCCGAAGTTGTAAAGGTTCGGTTTTCATCAGCCGAAAGATTGTATTTTCGATCTCTAAATCTGCTTTGCTACCAATCAGAATGACTGTTTCTTTTCGTTTACGAAGAATCTGAGTGATGACACTCACAAATTTTTCTTCGGGCATCCGTTTGGTTTCCCAAAGTGAAGATGGTGCAATTAAGATATAACCTTCTTCATTGGTTAAGATTTCTTTCTTTTTTGTAAAAAAAGATTCTTCTTCGGTTACGCTAGGAAATAAATAAGGTCTTCTTTCTCTTCCAATTGGAAAATCGTATTCTTCAAATAATAGGGAAAATAGTTTTTCTACTTCATGAGGACCTTGTTTGGGTCTTTGTACTGTCTTTGTATGTAAAAATGAAAAACCAGATTCTTTGTAGCCAATACGGATAGGAGCTCTAGTGAGATAAGAGAGTAAACTGGAACGAAAAGAAAAATGAGCTGAGTATACCTTATTAAAATTTTCTTTTTTTAATAAACCAGCAAAGTGCAAAAAGGCGAAAGGATTTCTTTTGATCTTTTTTTTATCCAAAGACCAAACTCTTGTTAAATCTGGATTATTATCCAGAACAGACTCTGTACCAGCATTTACCAATACATGGACTTCTGCTCCCGGATGTTCTGTTTTTACCGCATGGAAAAACGAAGTAGATAGGACCAAATCTCCTAAGAAGGCTGTCTGGATGATCAGTATTTTTTCGGGCATCACGCTCTTTCTAGTATCGACACAAAGTTGTTTGTAGCAAGTCCACCTATACTTTGTGCTACTGCCAACCGCTTTTCCGGCCATTCCTCAAAGAACCGGCAAAGTTCGACAATTTGTGCCAGGCCCGAAGCACCCACAGGATGACCCCTTGATTTAAGTCCCCCAGAAGAATTGATCGGGATTTTCCCTTTCGGATGGGTGAGCCCTGCTTTCACTTGGAATAAAGCCTCTCCCCGCTTGAAAAAACCAGCATCTTCGGCTCCGACAAGCTCAAAAGGAGTGAATGCATCATGTAATTCGGCGAAATCGATGTCTTCCGGTGAAACACTTGCTTCTTCATAGGCTTTCGCAAAAGCTATTTGGTTGGCAAGGAAACTAGGTTCTGCAGAAGAAAGAAACGGTGCCGTTCCCGAGCCCATTCCCTTGACTACAACCGAACTAGGATCTTTGGAAAGCACAAGAGCCGCTGAGCCATCGGAAAGTGGTGAGATATCATACAAACCCAAGGGACTGGAAATCATGGGTTGGGATTTGTAATCTTCCCAGGTTAGCTTCTTTTTGATATGTGCCTTGGGGTTATGAAATCCGTTGTCATGGAGTTTTTTCGAAATCGCAAACAAATCATCTTCTTTATATCCATAATCGGCTAAATATTTTCGGGTGATCATTGCACCACCTTGGGCCATGGACATCCCCAAAGCCTTTTGCGAATCAGAGAGGACAGAACCTAACAAAAGATTATTTTCTTCTCGACTTAGTTGTGACATTACCTCCGTAGCAATCACCAGTCCATGGTCAAATCTACCACTGAGAATTAAATTCACTCCCAATTGAAAGGCAGCCGCTCCAGAGGAAGATGCGGTTTCTATCCTTACCGAATACAAATCACGAAGTCCAAGCCGACTGGGAAGTTTTGCAGACAAATGGTACTCTTTGTTATATGAATCTGGAGAAAAACTAGCATAGATAATAAACTGAATTTTGTGAGATTGAAACTCATGTACAGATTGTTTTGCGGTCGCAAAGGATAAATCCAATTGGGATCCTTTGTGTTTTCCGAATACACTCAATGAGGGATTGTGAATGTAAACTTTCTTCATACGAATAGAGTTTACGCTTGCCTATTCTATGAAAACCAATTATCTTTCCAATTGAACGCAATAAAATGAGGCCACCCATATGAAGGGAAAGAAAGAAGTAATCGACATTTTAGCGGAAGTTCTCACAGCAGAACTCACAGCCATCAATCAGTATTTTATTCATGCAAAACTCTGTAAAAATTGGGGATATTTGGAACTCGCTGATTACCTCAGAAAAGAGTCCATTGAAGAGATGAAACACGCCGACGAAATCATCGAAAGGATTTTGTATTTCGATGGAATTCCCGACCTTCAAAAATACTCAAAAATCAATGTTGGACAAACTGTTCCCGAGATGTTGGAGCATGACTTACAATTGGAATACGGTGCGGTGGAAAGACTCAATCGAGGAATCGATATTTGTGTTGCCGCAAAAGATAATGGAACCAGGGAACTTTTAGAGAAGATTCTTGTTTCTGAAGAAGAACATATTGATTGGATAGAAACTCAAAAGTCCATTATTGAATCTATCAGTATCCAAAACTACTTAGCTCAGAAATTAGGAGACTCGGAATAAAACCTACTCACCCTACTTACCATGCCATTTGCGGAGAGGGCCTTTCTCCGCTTTTGGAATCCGAATTAAAATCACATCGCCTTAGAATTGATAGTTCCAACCGAGGTGGAGTCTTCTTTTCCGGAAAAAAGGAAGACGTCATTGATTTTGCCATCCATACAAAATTTGCTTCACGTATCAACTTACAGTTATTGCACGAAAATGCTGATGACTATGATGAATTTTATACCAAAGCAAGTGAACTTCCTTGGGAAAAATATATCGGTCCAGAAGTTAGTTTTCGTATTGATGCAGAAACAAAAGACAAACTGAGAAATTCTGAATTTACCATGCATCGTATGAAAGATGCAGTTCTCGACAGACTTCGTAGCAAAAAAATTCCACTTCCGGAAATAGAAAAAAGAATGGCCGATATCACCATTGTGGTTAGGTCTCATACCGACAAGTTTAGTATCGAACTTTCCTTTTCGGGAGATCCTGTGGGCAGACGAGGTTATCGTTTATTCGCTGGAAATGCACCTGTGCGTGAACCGATAGCCCAAGCGATGTTAGAAATGTCTGGATGGAAAGAAGGAAACTCTTTAGTGGATCCTATGTGCGGATCAGGAACCATTCTCATTGAAGCAGCACTCAGAGAACGCCTGTATGGTGAAATCAACCGGTTTTTATTTGCGGAATCTCCTGTGTTTCAAATTCTATTTCCTACTTATGTGTTTTCGGAAAGAAAAAAAGAGAAACCAGAGTCACCTCACCTTTTCGGATTTGATGTGGATCCAGAAGCCATTCGCATAGCAAAGGAAAACGCTTACGAAGCAGGTGTGGAAGATTTTGTAAAATTTGAAGTGGGAGATTGTTTAGAGCTCAAAAATAATTTTGGACCGGTAGGACATGTGGTAACAAATCCGCCTTACGGGGACCGGATCGGAAAACCAATGGAAGATTTGCGTGAGATGTACTTTCAATTTGGAAGGGTCATCAAAAATGAGTTTGGTGGTTGGAAATTTACAGTTTTATCCGCAGATTTCTCACTCCTTGGAAAATTTGGTCTGAAAGAAAATTCCCACTTAAGTTTAAAACATGCAAACCTAAAAGCAAAGATTGTGGATTACGAAATCCGTGGGGGGAAATGAATTCCAAAGACGTACTCAGCCGAGTCTTTGAAATCACAAGGGATCCAAGAGATGGGCTTCTATTCTTAAAAGAATTCCAGTCTCTTTCCCCAGAATCCTTTGCCATTCTTTATGCAGACTCCGAAACCATATTTGAAAGTTCTGAAGCCCTTTTCTCCGATTTGAAGTTACTCTACCAATTGGATTTATTTCCTTTTGTTGTTTTAGAAGTGGATAGTTTCCAGTATCTAAAAGTTTTTTTTCCTTTAGAGCAAATGAATGCTGAAGGAGAAAAAAGTTTAGGTTTTACCTATCAAGTAATGGATCGTAACCAACCACTGAAAGAGGCAGTGAAAGAAAGCATTCGTCAGAAAAAAATTCCCATTCTCCTTTGGGATGATGATACGGAAAAACTCTCTGCACTCCTAGATCGGTGCAGGTCCATCCTTCACTCTTCAAAAGTCATTTATGTTTCGATTGATGGTCCGCTGAAAGATCCAATTTCTGGCAAAGTAAAATCCATTGTACAAAGAGATAAAAGTTTTTCTCTACCAGAAGGGACTACCCTCTCTAGGTCACAGGAAGAATTTGTAAATCTGTCGGAAGATCTATTATCCAAAATCGAAGACCCAAAATTTAGTATTGTAATCACTTCCCCCTTCACCCTACTTACAGAGCTTTTTACGGTCAAAGGAAGCGGAACTCTTGTTAAGCGAAAAAACAAAATTAAAGTCTGCCATTCTACCGAGGATGCAGATATGAAACGAGTGTTCCAACTCATTGAGGAATCTTTCGGAAAACCTTTAAAACCAGATTTCTACAAAACAAAATTTGATGTTCTATTTTTAGAAGAATCTTACAGGGCCTGTGCCTGGATGCAAAAAACGGAACATGGCTACTTGTTATCTAAGTTTGCGGTCAATGGTGTGGCAAGAGGGGCAGGAGTCGGACGAGACATCTGGGATCAAATTCTCGAACATTGCCGACCGCTTTTTTGGCGCAGTAAACCCGACAACAATATCAATAAATGGTATATGTCTGTAGCTCAAGGAATTGAAAAAGACGAAAGTTGGTATTACTATTGGTTGGGACTCGACAGGTCTCTCATTCCTGCCACCATACAAACGTTAAAAGAGCAGCCCGAAGATTTTTTCCCTAAATAAATAGTTTATGCAAACCCCAAAATCTATATTAATCTATGATGGAAACTGTAATTTTTGTTCGCGGCTTGCCAAATCCATTCGAGAAAAAACAAACGAAAAGATAGCCATTCTTTCTTATCATAAACTATCAAAGTTGGAACTGGAATCTATCCACAAGCAGCTCACAAACGAACTCTGTGCGGGAGAGGTTCAGTTCATTGAAGAAGGAAATCGTTACCCTGGTTTTTTTGCAATCAGACAAATCCTTTGGAAGATGGACCAATACAAATATTTTGCCTTTCTTTTGTATTTGCCTTTAATTCCATTTATGGGTATGGCCGCTATGTATCTTTTGAAACGATTTCGTTCTAAACTTTAGTTAGTCGTTCTCTATCCAAACGAGAAAGTCCTGTATAAAAATCCTCTCTGGCGGCAAGAGCGAGTAAATTTCCTTCCAACACTTGGCTTTTAGAATCTTCCGTAGTTGCCGTTTCTCCAATGAGATCAAACATCCTTTGGCTATGGCCTTCATCAGCATCCAAATTCACTTGGAAAAACTTCCCTTCAGGTAAGGCCATTTCAGTTTTTAATTTCCGATATGCGTTTGCTATTTGCGAATATTCTAGTTTTAGAAGGTATTCATTCGCTGGACCAAGGGCCCCAAGCCCATAGAAAAAACCTTTTCCAATGATGGATTCCATTTTATCCAAATAAGTTTTTGTTTCAGGTAGAAGTTTATGATTGGAAAAGTCAAAGTTTAATTTTGTTAAAAACTCGGTAAGGATAGAAACATGGGTATCAGAAATTTTCCCTTCGCCTAATTCCCCCCATATGTTTTCTACAAGGACGATCTTTGCATTTTGGTCTCTTGTTTTTGCTGCTACTTGCAAAAACCAATCCACAAAGCCAATGGATACAAAGTATTCTTGGCTAAGCCATAAAATTAAGTCACTAAAACTCATAGTAATCTTTCGTTCTAATAACCACTGCGACTTAAGTACTGGATGGGTTTCCACATCCTTTTTTAAAGTTTCTATTAAGTTCATACGTTTCGATCCTTTGCATATTGATAACGAAAATGATAATTGTATTCTTCAAACCCCAATTCCAAACAATGGTTTAAAAGTTCAGAATAAGTTTTTCCCATATTTTCCCATAACAAGGGCAAGGTGGAGTAAATGGATGAAAATCCAGGAGTGGCATTGACTTCCAGAAGGTAAACTTCTTCTTTTTCTAGTTTAAAATCCAAACGAATGTATCCGGAACTCCCTAAGAGCTCTGCCACTTTTAAGGAATAGAACTGGAGTGAATTCGAGAGCTCCGAAGGTACATGGAAGTCTAATGATTCTAGAAAACTTTCTTTGGATTTGACAAGGTCACTGTAAACAGAACCGGGATAGTCCACAAAGGCTGGTGGGGTGGCTTGGTAATTGCCTTGATTTCCAAGAACGGCAATGGTCAGTTCTCGACCGGACAGGTAAGTTTCAGCAAGTAAACTTGGATATATTTCTAAGAGTTCGGAGGTTACCCGTGTAAAATCATCGTTCTGATCAATCCGGTTATTTTCTCCGATGCCAAGACTCGAACCTTCCCCGTTAGGTTTTAGAAATAAGGGAAATGGGATCTTAGGAGTGTCGTTTGGACTTAGGATAAGCTGCGAATCCGCTGTAGGAATTCCAAAGGTTTTTAGGAATAGTTTTGTTTTGTATTTATCTAGAGTTAAGGTTTGCACCGAAGCCGAACTTCCCGTATGCGGGATTGCCAAATATTCGCATAACGCAGGTATGTAAGCCTCTCGATTTGGAGAATGATATCCTTCGACGAGATTCCATACAATCCAGTTCTTTCTATCGTTTGGTGGAATGTTTGTTAGAACTGAGGCAATTTCAGTTGGATGAGATAAAACCGCAACATCATAGCCTAGTTTCTGAATGGTATCTTCCATATTCAGAATCGTTTCTTTTGATTCCCATTCTTGGCATAACTCTGGAGTTTTCGGATCATAAAGATCACAAGCCAAAACCACTGTACGCTTCATAATCCCAATTTCTCCCATAGAGAATCGCTAATGACGGGATAATACGATTCTCTATCAGAACCAACAGGTTCAAAGGAAAGGTGAATTTTTTTTGTGACTGCAGAACGGAAGGCATGTTGGCGTGTTTTCGGATAGTATCCTAAATACCAATTAGGGGCGATTGTGATCTTTCCGCCACCCCCAGGTAAATCATTTACAAATTGGGGAATCCCCATGCCTCCAATTTTTCCGCGCATATACTCTACAATTTCTATCCCACGAGCAAGCGGGGTTCGAAACCCCCTGGAACCTGGAATGAGTTCTGGATCATAAAGATAATAGGCGCGAACTCTCATCTCTAATAATTTTTTATGGAGGCTGAGCATTACCTCTTCCTCATCATTAATTCCTTTTAATAAAACAGATTGGTTTCCCACGGAAACTCCGGCTTTTAACAACCGAAGGATGGCTTCCTTGGATTCTTTTGTACATTCTTTGGGATGATTGAACTGAGTGTTACAAAAAATGGATAGATTGTCATCATTATAGGTTTCTATGATTCTGCACAAATTATCCGTTATGCGAAAAGGCAAGGTGACAGGATTTCTTGTCCCTAGCCTACATATTTTTACATGGGGAATAGAATGAAGTTCCGATAAAATCCACTCCAATCGAGAATCTGCTAAGTTCAGTGGGTCTCCTCCACTAATCACAACATCTTCAATTTCTTTGTGATTACGAATGTAATCAAAGGCCTTTTCTAAATCTCCCTTTTCCATTCGTTCTTCACTGGAGGATACCTTACGACCCCGCATACAATGACGACAATACACACTACAAGAATGGTTGGAAAATAAAAGAACCCGATTGGGATACATATGAGTGAGTCCACGAACAGGGCTTAGGCGTTCTTCATCTAAGGGATCAGCACTTTCTTCCGAAGAAAGGACTGCTTCTTCCGAGCAAGGAACAATCATCCTGCGAATCGGGCAACTGGGATCTAAAGGGTCTGAAAGCGCCAGGTAATATGGTGTTGTGGATACATGCAGGCGGATCGTCTCACGAATTCCTATTTCTTCCGATTCTGTAAGCACAAAGTATTTTGAAAGGTCTTCGCCTTTGATTCTGTTTTGCAACTGTGAGGTTGTATCCGTCCAATTTGTCCGGGAAAACAACTCACTCCGCGCCTTAAGAACTTCTGATAAACTGCTTTGCACGAGCATAACTTCCAATTCCTTACTTGCCAAGAGACCACCAAATTCTTTTCTGGTGGTAATGCAAGAAAACCGCCTGGGGGAAATCCGCATGGTCGCCTTCGATGTCGATGGGACCTTATTTTCCTCAGAATCCATAATCTTTAAGACCTATGTGCAGGCAATCGAAGAGTTTGCAAGCAAGACGGGAAAAATCACGTCCTTACCCAGTCATGACCAGATTATGAATGAAATTGGAAAACCAGTGCGAACGATTTTTGCGAATCTCTTGCCTGACCTTCCCGAATCCGAACGTGATATGATTTCTGGAAGAGTTCTAGACCTTCTCTGTGACGCCATCCGAAGCGGTGGTGGAGATTTTTATGCGGGAGTTGGATCCACCATCCATTATCTAAAAGAGAAGGGATACACCATCACTTGTGCATCCAATGGAAGGAAGGCCTATATCGAAACGGTTTTAGACACGGCAGGAGTTTTACAATACTTCGAACCAATCGTTGTCATCAACCAGGACACCATCCATACCAAAGGTGAAATTCTTGCCGAATATGTTCGTAAGTACAATTTAGAACCAAGTTCCATTGCAATGATTGGCGATAGACATAGTGATTGGGAAGCTGCCAGACAGACTGGCTGCCCTTTTGGATTTTGTACCTATGGCCACGGCCTTCCCGGCGAAATTCCCGATTTTGAATGGAAATTTGACGATTTACCGACCCTAAAAGAGTTTTTTTAAACCCTCTTTTTGTTCTTCCTCCGACATTTATAGTGTGGCGGTACTTCCCCAAATCCAAGAAGACAAATGGAAATCTTTACGCTATTTGCTTGGCGGAATTTTTCTTGTACTCGTTCTTATTGAAAAATCTATGGGTTTTGATCCGAAAACGGGCGGAAATTTTTTTCCCAAACAAGGATTTCGCAACATAGGAAAGACCCAAGAAAAATCTAAATTTGCCGAGCCCACAGATCCTTTTGCCAAAGAAAACTGGGAAGATGATTTGAATTGGGAAGAAGAAGTTCTCACACAGACTTTTCCTGATTCCGACCCCAAAACAAAACCACGCCAAAAATTAGTTGATGATACCATACCTGAGATCACTCTTCCAGAAGACAGGTTCCCTGGCGCCGGCAAACGTCTGCAGGCGGATGCGGGTTACTTATCCGTTTATTTTTTGAAATTTTATGGAACGGGAAAAAATAGCCAATCGCAACTGGTAAAACTTTCTCGGGAATTCCCAGGGGGAGATCCCATTCCTTTTTTATTCCAAGAACTCACAAAAGGTCCGAACCCTGAAGAAAAGGGCAAAGGAGTCCTATCTGCTTTATCCAAACGTATCCGAATGGAACCAAATTATCGATTGGAAAACGGAATTCTTCATATCTCTGTTTCCGAAGACATAAGTTACGGCGGGAGTATGGAGATCTTAAAAGATCGATTAGACCAAATTGTTTTTACTATGGTAGGTAATTTTGGAATCAAAGCAGTTGTTCTTTATTCCAATGGAGAACGAATTCGCACTTTGGGGAGTGATGGTTTGACGATCCCAGAAGTTCTTGCCAAATCCCAAAGAAAGGTCATCATTTTTTGATCCGGTAAATGGTTTACAGATGCTAGAAGTATTGTATTTTGATTTTTGGTTCGCTCATGCGTAGGCATACATTCAAAAGGTATTTTTTTGTATTTCGTAAAATGTTTTTACGAACCTACCACCCGAGTTTCACCGCCACGAATATTTCAGATATAGGATCCTCTCTACAGATTTTCAGCGTGATGACGGCTTTTACCTCCATCATCTCTCTCCTTTTTGTGGATTCCCTCGTCAGAACCAAAGAAGCTAGTTTCTGGATCGCTTTTTTTCGGATCTCTTCTCTTGCGATCTGTTTCGTTGTTTATCTCTTTGGAAAAAAGAGAGTCAAACTTTACCAAAGACATATATACGGAATTACAAGTCTTGTACTCATAGCTCTCATCCTGCTCTATATTCCCATGATGGTATATGACAAACCGAACCATGCTTATTATTTATTTGGTTCTGCTATCGTTATTGCCAGTGCATCCATCCTATTATGGATTGAACCTTTTCGTATCCTTCTACTATCCACTTTATACATTGCTGTTTTTATCCCTCTGCATTTGAACTTCTCTAGAAGCCAAGGGTTTGATCGTTTTATTTTTTACCAGGATGTACTCATTGTTTCGTTTTTACTCGCATTCGGATTTGTAGCAAACCTTCTTATTAACTATTGGAGATTTGAAGAATACCGAGTCAAAGCTAGGCTTCGGATTACGGTTGGAAAATTACTTCGCATCAACCAAAAGATAGAAGATTTGTCTCGAGTGGACTCGATGACTGAGCTCTTTAACAGACGTCATTTGTTAGAACAATTTGATCTCTATAAAAAAAGATCCAACCGGGAAGGTTTTATTATTGGACTTGTGATTTTGGATCTTGACCGTCTAAAAGCGATTAACGATAAATATGGTCACAAACAAGGGGATCTTGCCATCCAAGCTTTTGCTAAAACGGTAAAGTCTAGGACAAGGATTACAGACATTGCCGCAAGGATTGGCGGCGATGAGTTTTGTCTTCTTGTTTCACCAATCGATAAAGAAGGATTACAAGTCCTTGCCGAATCCATTCGAGAAAAATTGGAACGTTTGCAAATCCCGATCCACAACCAACCAGGGGAATCTCTTACCTTAACGGTCTCAATTGGAGCCACACTCTTTCGTGCGGAAGACGATCCTAGTTTTGATGAACTCTACCACAAAATTGATACTGCCCTCTACACCTCAAAAAACGAAGGCAGAAATCGAATTACCCTGATCGAATCGTAAAAAAAAGAGTGACAGGTTTTAGGAAATTCTAAATAGTTGAAATTGAGACTGATTCTCAGTTTATGTCCATAACGGATAAGGTGTAAAATTTCAAAAGATGGGGGGAACACCCCGTCTTTTTTTTTGTCTTTAGTGGGGGTGGATCAGAAAAATCAATCCACTCCGACTTGGTTGCATTCGTATTCTTCCTCATAGAGTAAATTCCTTCGGATCGGTTGGAACCCCCCTTCTTTCAAGAATTTTCTGGCTTCCTTTTCTGTTTTGAGTCCAAAGGAACGAAGGACATTTTCTTCGATTACCACAGAAGAAATATCATCAGCTCCCGAATAGAGTGCGAGTTGCCCCACCCCTTTTCCAAGAACCATCACGGAAGTTTCCATGTGTTTGATATTATCTAAAAAGATGCGGCAGATTCCAAGGACCTTTAAGTATTCATGAGTCGGAACAGGTCTTACTTTAAAACGTTTGGTTTGTGGTTGGAAGGTCCAAGGGATAAAGGATAAAAATCCACCGGTCCGGTCCTGGAGGTCACGAACAACACTTAAGTGTTCAATCACTTCCTCTTCTGTTTCCTCCGATCCAAAAACAACATTCGCCGAACCGAGAAGTCCCACTTCATGACAAGTTTCCATAGCTCGTATCCACTCCGAAACAGTGGCTTTTTTGGGAGAGATGATTTGGCGCATTCTTTCGGTTAGAATTTCCGCACCAGCACCGGGAACCGAATCAAGCCCAGCTTCTTTCAAAATCAAAAGCACTTCTCTTAATGGCTTTCCAGTGATCGTTTCTAAATTGATGATTTCTACCGGGGAAAAGGCACGAATGTGCATCTTAGGATATTTCGATTTAACCGTGCGAATGACATCCAAATAATAATCGAAAGGAAGCTCTGGATACACTCCCCCTTGCAGGAACATTTGGTCTGCTCCTTCCTCCACAGCGTAGTCCATTTTTTGTAAGATATCCTCTTTCGAAAGAACATAACCTTTTCCATTCCCAATTTCATCCATAAAGGAACAAAAGCTGCATTCTACATTACAATAGTTCGTATAATTTACGACTCGGAACATGGTATAACTGGCTTCTGTATGGGGCCTTACCTTTTCACGTAAGTACCGAGCCACCATCTGGATTTTTAAAAAATCCGCTTCCTTGTAGAGGAGAACGGCTTCTTCTGGGGAGATACGTTTCCCTGCAACCGCATTTAAAAGGACAGCTTCGGACGGATCATTTGGATTCAAGGAAAACGAGTCTAAATTCATGGTCTCTACCTACTTGGACAGGAAATCTTCCTACAGATCCCTGTAAAAACCGAATTTTCCTGGACATTCATTTTTCTATACAAATCCTAGGAAATACCAAACACCTTAAGGGCATAAACATAAATGGATATCGGAAGAATCATCTTTCACCTATTATTCACAGCTTTTTTCGTCGTGGCAAACGTTGTGTTTGTCCGCGCCATCCTTTATAGGCTCGGATTGATCTTTAATGGTCGTCCTGCATTCTTCAATGAGGATGCAAAAAAGAACCTAAATATCGGATTCCGCTTAAAGAGCTTTCTGATCAACGTCGTCCTCCAAAAGAAAAATTTCAGGGAACCTGTGCGCGGAATCATGCACGCCTTTGTATTCTACGGATTCCTAGTCTATACCATCCATACAACAAGCCAAATGGTTGCCGGTATTTTTGGTTATGTCATGGACGACCCTTACAAGTTTGCACTTCCCAATTTCCTCTTTGGCGAAGCAGCGAATCATATTTACGAACAAGCAGTCAATTATGTATCCATCCTAGTTTTAACCGGTCTCGGTTTTTTCGCTTGGAGACGTTGGATTAAAAAAGCAAAAGGTTTGGATGTTCACTCTCCCGCTTCTGCTATTGTCATCAGTATGATTGCAACACTTATGGTCACCACCTTACTTGGAAATGGTGCAAAGACAGTTGCGGCTACATACTTCACTCATGCGGGACTAATTGATGGAGCCATTGGAAAACTTTGGGAATCCATCGGTGTTGCCAATTCCAATGCGGACATTGTGTTCCAAATTATGTGGTGGGGCCATATCCTTACTGTGTTCTCGTTTATGTTGTATGTTCCTACATCAAAACACGCGCACTTAATTTTTGCTCCTTTTAACTATTTCTTGGCAACAGACACTCCTAAAGGCCAACTTTCCAAACTCAACTTAGATGATGAAAATGCAGTTTGGGGATCCAACCGTGTGGAAGATTTCCCTTGGCCAAACCTACTTGACGGTATGTCTTGTATTGAATGTGGTCGTTGCCAAGTGGAATGCCCAGCAAACAGAACAGGAAAAGTTCTAAACCCAAAAGCCATCATTGTAGAACTCAAACACCAAATGTTAGAGAAAATGCCAGAAGTGGCAGCGGCACGTGCTGGAAAAACTCCTGAAGAAGGTGCAGAAGCAGTAGCTGCCCTAGAAACTGGAGTGATCAACTCACACGAAGGTTTAAGTGAAGAAGCACTATGGGGATGTACTACTTGTTATGCGTGCGTAGAAGCATGCCCAGTGGGAAACAACCAAGTGAATGCCATCATTGAAATGCGCCGTCACTTAGTTCTTGCAGAATCCAAAATGAGTCCAGAACTTCAAAAAGCCTTCACAAACATGGAAAACAATTCGAATCCATGGGGTGTAGGAGCTCATACAAGAGCAGACTGGGCACAAGGTTTGAATGTAAAAGTTCTTTCCGAAGCCGAAGACAAAAACGTAGACGTACTCTATTGGGTAGGTTGTGCGGGGGCTTTTGATGAAAGAAACAAAAAGATCTCTCGTGACTTTGTTAAAATCATGCAAAAAGCAGATGTAAACTTTGGTATTCTTGGAACAGAAGAAGGATGTTCGGGAGATTCTGCACGTCGCGGTGGTAACGAATACCTCTACCAAACCTTAGCACAAACCAACGTAGACACAATCAATGGTTACGGAATCAAAAAAATCGTAACTGCTTGTCCACACTGCTACAACACAATCAAAAACGAATACCCTCAGTTTGGCGGAAACTTTGAAGTCATCCACCACTCCGAATACATCAACCAACTTTCTAAAGATGGTAAAATTGATGTAAAGGTAGCTGACGATGCGAACACCGGAAAATACACTTACCACGACTCTTGTTACATCGGTCGTTATAACAACAATTACGATAACCCTCGTGATGTGGTGAAAAAAGTATCCGGTGGAAAAATCGAAGAAGCGGTCGATCATCACTCCAAGGGACTTTGTTGTGGTGCGGGTGGTGCGCAGTACTGGATGGAAGAACACGTGGATGAATCCAATCCAGAAAGTATGCGTGTGAATAGCAAACGTACAGGACAACTCTTGGATACGGGTGCAACAACCATCGCTACTGCTTGCCCATTCTGTATCACGATGATTACAGATGGTGTGAAAGCCGCAGAGAAAATTGATTCCGTAAAAGTAAAAGATATTGCGGAACTTGTAGCCGAGAATATCGACTAACAAGATTTGAGTTTGAGGAAAAAATGAAGTTTCAGAATTTCCTCAAACTGATTTCTCTATGTCCATTGAAAAGGTGGGAGGAAACTTCCACCTTTCCCGTTTTAATCCAAACTCTTCTCAGTCAAAAAATCCGATTCGCATTTATTATCTTCTATTTTTTCCTTTCCCCCATTCATTCTGAATCAAAACAACAGAGGATCCAACCACCCGAAGGTGATGGGATTACCATCATTGTGGAAAAAGGACAGACCTTAAGTATCATCTCCAAAACTTATTTGGATGACCCAAGAAAATGGAAGGAACTCCTGAAATCCAACCAAATAGACAATCCTAATCTCATTATCCCTGGAATGAAATTGTGGATTCCTAAAAGTTTAGGGAAAAAACCGTTAGCAGACATCCAACGATATACAGGAAAAACGGAAGTTCTCAAAGTTTCTCAAAAACAATCTGACTGGGCAAGTGCCAATGTCGGTGAAGGCCTATATACAAAAGATGAAGTGCGAACCTTCAAGGAATCAGAAGCACAATTCCTTTTACTTTCTGGATCAAGGTTTGAAATCACAGAAAATAGTCATATCATTATGGAAAAAGGAAAATCGGATTCCGAACCGGATGAACTATTTCTCCGTAAAGGTAGAATTCGCTCCATCATCCAGAAAAAACCATCGTCTAACCAACGTATGTTTCTTCTTCGGACAGATGCGGCTGTCTCCGAAGTGAAGGGTACTGACTTCATTACAGAAGTGGATGGATCTGGAAACACAACTCTTAGTTGTTATGAAGGTTTGGTTGCTGTTAGTGCCCAAAATGTAACAGTGAATGTTGCCTCCGGATTTGCAACTTTTGTGGAAAAAGGAAAACCGCCTTTAAAACCCTTTGCCCTACCAGATCCACCAAAGCCAAGAGAAGAATGAAAACTTCATTTAAGATTTTCACTTATATACTTTTTTTAAGTGGGATTACTTTCCCTATCTTTTCAGATTCAAAAACAATTCAATTGATTCTAGAGCCAGAACGGGAGGATATCATCCAATATGAATTTGAATTATGGAAGGGAACTTCCTTTGATCTAGAAATTCCTTTTCGAGTGGTATCGAACCCTGGAAATATTCAACTTTATATTCCGAATGGATACGAATACTTCCGAATCCGCGCCGTTGCTAAACGCCAAGTGCGTGGGTTTTGGACTGAATTATTCGAAGTAAATTCCTTTGGGAAAAACAAACCAAAAGAAACCGCTAAAGTTGTATCTCAAAAACCCATAAAAACGGATGTGCTAATCCCCCTCCCCACAAAGGACGGAACCAATCACTTTTTTCTAACAGAAAGTAAAATCCAAGTAAAACCAGTAACCAAACAATCAGTAAAAACATCGGTTCGCTATCGTTTGAATGGAGGTTCTTGGAAATTGACTGAAATTCCAGAATTTTTCTTTTCCAAGGATGGAGAATACCGCTTGGAATTCCAAGTGACCAATGAACTCGGAGTTTCCGATTCGATGCAAGTTTGGGAATTCAGTGTAGACAACACCCCACCTAACACGGAACTTGTTTGGGATCCGCAAACACATAAAAACAAAGGACAAATTTACATATCCGCAAATACAAATCTCAAACTCCAATCATTTGACTTAGGATCAGGAGTGGATGTGATTCGTTTCCGAAGCTCATGTGGGACAAGTTCAAAGTCTGAATGGTTTCTTTGGGAAAAAAATTCTTGGAATGAGTTATTAAAATCTTGTGTAAAGGATTTGGAAATAGAAATCTCAGCAAGTGATCGCTTAGGAAATGAAGAAATTCCCAAAAAAATTCGCATCAAACAAACAAATCAGGAGAACTAACTCGTGTCTTATGTTCGTTGGTTTCGAGAATTGTATGGAAATTTTTTATTTGTAATCCAAACCAAGTCCTTTCTTAAGTTATTTCTCTCAATTGTCACATTTCTCATTGTTCCCTATATCCTTTTAGTTGCATCTATGATTCAATCGCAGTACAGGGAAGCACTGGACTGGAACCAAAGATTCCAATTGATTCGAATCCAACTGCTTGCCATTGATTTAGAGAACCAAATCAGAGAAACAATCAATTCGGAGCTTCTGGAAAAAAAAACAGTCGGTTCTATTTCTCTCTCAGACTTGGAGAGAGTGAGTAAAAACTGTAATTCGTTAAAACATCACCCAGGAGAGATACCTGAACTAATTCTCGTCAGTTGCAAACTAGATTCAGAAGAAAAATCTTATCTTTTCGTTTTCGATGGCAAACAGATATCTATCCATTCTGCAAAATTTTTGGAAGATTCGCTACTAGACTCTCCTTTTAGTGACCCCAACGAAGGACTTTTTGTTTTAAACAATGATGGCAAATTTGGAATTTCCGGATTCATTGAGGATGATTTTTTAGTCTCCGATTTTTGGAAAACAGATGTTAAGTTCTCTCTGCAAATCCGATCTAACTTACCAAACCTTCGTGAGACAAAAAAAGAAGACATGGATTATTTTGTGGTCAGTTTTCCCATGTATGGACTTCCCCTTCACCTATTCATTGTCAGTCCCAAGGATCTGGTTCTTATTCCAATAAAAGATTCGTTAAAGAAGAATGTTCTCATCTTATTTTCAATATTCATTTTATCTTTTCTTTTTTCTATAGTGATTACTCTCAGAGAAATCGAATCTAAACAAAAATTAAGACTTCTTTTACAAGAGTTTCCCCATGCAGCTATCCTATTTGATCCCAAAGGGAAAATACTATTAGAAAATGTCGAGGTCGAACCAAAACTATTAGTAACAGAACTATATCGTGACCAACTTTCGATTAAAGAATGGATTGAAAAGGAAGTCAGTTCTTTCTTAAAATCAGTTTCCAAGGTTCAAAATGACCAAACTAAACTTAGACGAGAAGAATCAGAATTCTATTCGGTGGATGGTTCCGTTTATCTAATTGAAATCACTTACCAACTTTGGTATTTAGAGCAGAAATACCGATATGCCAGTGGGGCACTGGTTCTTATACAAAATGTAACCAAAAAACGCCAAGAATTTGAAAAGGAAATGGAATATGCCAAGGATTTGCAAAAAAAATATCTTCCTAATAGAATTATTATCTTACCGCACTTAGACTATGAAGTATTGTACAAACCGCTTATCCAAGTAGGTGGGGATTATTATGACTATATTGATTTAGGAAACAATCGTTCCATTTTTGCAATAGGTGATGTGATTGGGCATGGTGTGAAGGCTGCCATGATGATGACTGTACTTCGTGTTTTGTTTCATCAAATTGTAAAAACAGAATCCGATCCCAAAAGAATCCTTAGTGGAATGAATGAAGGAGTATCCACTAATTTTCCAGATCCCTATGCATTTGTACCTTTTATGTTTTTGTTATTTGATTTTAATCAAATGACAGTTCAATACGGAAACGCTGGACATCCAGGGATGTTATTTCAAGCTCCTGGAGGGATGGTTTGTTTAGAAAAATTCAATCCAATGTTTGGAATGATTCATAATAAAGATCCAAAGATTTTAGAATTTCCAATAGAGAAAGGAGACAGATTTTTTCTTTTTACTGACGGATTAAAAGATGTAGAAGATTCAAATAAAGAAAAATTATGGGAAAAGGAATTGATACAGTTTTTTACATCAATGGGTTCAAACCATATGTCACTCATCAAACAAAAGTTAGAACTAAAAATTAACTCCTATAGCGATGGAATTCCTCTTTTAGACGATATTACCTGGATCGGGATTGAAGTGATCTAATCAATCTTCCAAAGGAGGATTATCTAAAAGTTCAATTCCTTCATTGTTCTTATGAAAATAGTTCATATCCCATTCAGTATCGAAAAGAAGAGCCATATTTCCAAATAAATCCTCCACCAAATTAGCATTTGATGGAATTTTGGACCGGTCTTCTTTTTTCACCCAACGAGAGATTCCATAAGGAAGGATATGAATGGAAGTTTCGGCTCCATATTCATCCTTTAGGCGACGTTGGAATACTTCAAACTGGAGTTTTCCCATAGCACCAATGATGGGCACACCACCGCCAATTGTTCGTGAAGTGAAAAGGTGGAGAATCCCTTCTTCTGCTAATTGATCCAAACCCTTTTTAAAAGATTTTAATTGTAAAGTATCCTTACAAGAAATGGTGGCAAAAAGTTCCGGTGCAAAACTAGGTAGAGGACGTAAAGGTGGAGTATTCCCCGTAGACAAAACGTCTCCAATTTTATAAGTTCCAGGATTTACAAGTCCAATGATATCTCCCGGATAGGCAGTATCTACCGTGTTTCTGTCTTGGCCAAAAAAAGCAAAACTGGAAGAAAGTTTAACCGGTTTGTCTAACCGGTTATGATTTACGTTTAATCCACGCTCAAAGACACCGGAACAAATCCGAAGAAAAGCAATCCGGTCTCGATGCGCTTTATTCATGTTAGCTTGCACTTTGAAAACAAAAGCACTAAAAGGTGCATTGATGGGATCTAAATAATTCCCATCACGGAGAGGAATGTGATCAGGGCCAGGAGCTAATTCCAAAAATTTATTCAAAAAAAGTTCGATCCCGAAGTTATTTACCGCC
Organism: Leptospira abararensis; assembly: GCF_016918735.1. Taxonomy (GTDB): domain Bacteria; phylum Spirochaetota; class Leptospiria; order Leptospirales; family Leptospiraceae; genus Leptospira_A; species Leptospira_A abararensis. The sequence continues at coordinate 221,204 of NZ_JAFFPR010000027.1, read as the reverse complement.
GAACCAAAATAAACCGGTGTTTCCTTGCCTAGTAGAAACATATTTTTGTCTACTTTCCCAATTCCATTTTCGACTAGATCAATTTGTTCGCGGAAAGCAGTTACAATTTCTGCATCAAATTGTTCATCAAGACTCGGATCATTGGGACCGGCCATACGAAAGACAGCCTTTTGTTTTCCACCGGGTGTGCGATCAAACAAATACAATTGTTGGTCCCGAAGGTCATAAACTCCTTTAAAATCAAAACCCGTTCCAAGCGGCCATACATCTGGAACCGCTTTGATTCCTAGAACCTTTTCGATTTCATCCAAAAGCGCATACAGATCCTTAGTCGGTCTGTCCATTTTATTGATAAAAGTAATGATGGGAATTCCGCGATCCCGACAAACGCGGAAAAGTTTGATGGTTTGGGGTTCGACCCCTTTTCCGGCATCAAGAACCATCACGGCAGTGTCTGCTGCCATCAGGGTTCGGTAAGTGTCCTCAGAGAAGTCTTCGTGGCCTGGAGTGTCTAGAAGATTTAAGATGCTATTTTTGTATTCAAACTGGAGGGCAGCGGAGGTAATCGAAATCCCTCTCTCCTTTTCCATTGCCATCCAATCAGAGGTTGCCGACTTCCCTTCTTTTTTTGCTTTCACCGCTCCTGCGAGTTGGATGGCACCACCATAAAGAAGCAGCTTTTCAGTGAGAGTGGTTTTTCCCGCATCGGGGTGGGCAATGATGGCAAAGGTCTTTCGCCGACGGACTTCACGTTCTATAAGTTCAGGAGACATAACTTCATTTCCATACTGTCTAAATTTAAGATTCTGTCGAGAATAAAGAGAAAACCACATTCCGAATCCTAAGGAAGGGGTTGACTTACAGATTATGTCCCATTAGATTGGGGTTGGAGGGAGTGTCTTTGAGAAAGTTACTATCGTTTTTCTTTCTATTGGTGAGCACACAAATTTTCCCTCTGGACTTTCCCAACTTTTCCTTGGGGGAAGAGAATGCCAAGGAAGAATTCAAACGAGGTCTTACCTATAAAAATTTAAGAGAATATTCAGCGGCAAAAGAACGATTTCAGAAAGCCGTAAATTTAAAAAAAGACTTCCATTTAGCACGTTTAGAACTTGCGAATAATTACTATCTGTTAGGCGAATGGGAAGAGGCTTTAGATGAATTAGAAATTCTTGCCTCGAAAGCAAAAAACGATCTTTTAATCATTAATAAAATTGAAGCTCTTCGTTTGGCCATTGCTGGTGGCGTCACCGATAAAGAAAAAATCTATTTTAAAACCATTGAAGGAGATTCCATTCGCGGTTACCGGTTTCGTAATCCAGTGGACATTACCTTTGATGAAGATGGGAACTTCTATGTTGCAGGGTTTGACACTTCCAATATCATTAAATTCAATGCAGCAGGATCTCCCCTTTCCAACTGGCGTGGGGGTATTACAAGAAAACTCGATCGCCCAGTCTCCTTAGCTTATTACAATCAAAAAATCTATGTCGCGGATTTTGCCAGGGATGAAGTATTAATCTTTGATTTATCTGGAGGTTACCTATCTTCCCTGGGTGGACCAGGAAAAGGTCAAGGACAGTTTCGCGGTCCCTCTTCTCTTTTTATTGATCCCAGTGGAAATCTTTTTGTAGCTGATTCCGGAAATGCTAGGATTCAGAAATTCAATTCCAGCGGAAAATTTATTTTAGAGTTTCAAGGTTCGGGAAATTCTAAATTAGGTAATCCTTCGGGGATCACCATTCATGATGGTAAAATTTATGTTGTGGATAAAGAAAATCTTCGGGTAGTTATTTTTGACGGTGATGGAAATACAATAAACACAATCGAAAAACCTGAATGGAAAAAACCAAGAAACATTCGAATCTTAGACAACCAGATATTTTTAACAGACGAACTCACTGGAATCTGGACCTACTCTTTGTTACATGGTGAATGGACACAGCTAAATAAATTTCGAGATAAAAAGGGTGTATATCGTGTTTTATTTCGTCCTTTTGCAACGAATATGGACTTCACTGGAAGTTTGTATTTTGTAGATTTTGGAAAACATAGAATCGATATATTTTCTCAAAAAAACCACCTACTTTCCAACTTAGATTTAAAAATTGAATCCATTGATACTTCTGGATTTCCGGACATTCATATTTATACTCGAGTTCGCAACCGGGCCGGGAAAGAAATCGTGGGAATCGACCGTTTGAGTTTTCGAATTTTTGAAAATGATAATATGACACCCCTCTTTAGTTTAGCGAACAAAAATAAACTAAACGATAAACTAAGTATTGCGATGGTTTATGAAAATAGCGAGAGTTTGAAAAAGGGAAAACTTTCACTTGAAGATGGTCTTTTTCCTTTCTTTCGTTCCCTCCGAGATACAGATAAAATTGCCTTGTACAGGGCTGGGAAGGATAGTAACTTAATCCTTGCGGAAACAGTTTCCTTACGCGATATACTCGCAAAAATTAGGGATGGTATTCCAGAAGAAAAATACAATTTTGGTAAAGCGAGCATAGCCGCCTTACAGAAATTATCTTTAGAAACCGGGCCCAAGGCCCTCGTCTATTTAGTTTCTGGCGAAAGTAGAGAAGATAGTTTTTTACAATACCAAAAATCTAGGATCGTTTCTTTTGCCAAAGCCCATTCCATTCCTATCTATATTTTGACTGTAAATCCAAACCCTTCGTTGGAAGATTCTTGGTCCGATATGACTGGGCCAACCAACGGTCGGTATATCGTTCTTGATGGAGAAGGAGAAGAAAGGGATTTATATAAAAAACTAAAATCTCATATAGACTATCGCTACATACTCTCTTACAAAACAGATACAAATCCAGAACTAATCAATCGCTACATCAAACTAGCAATCGGAGTGGAACACAGAGGAGTAAAGGGTCGAGATGAAGGAGGATACTTTGTTCCAGAACCTCGTTAAGTTTACTTTTTTATTTTTGTTGCTAACAGGACTTTTTGTATCGGATCCTCTTTTAAAGGCACAGACTTCCACTTTAGAAGACATTGCTGAAGGGAAAAGGCTCCAGTCAGAAAACAATTGCCGTAAGGCGATTCAATTGTATCAGTCTGCCTTACAAAAAAACCGGAATTCAATCGATGCGAAATTAGGAGTAGCAGATTGTAGCTTTCGCTTAGGTGCCTACAGGGAGAGTAAAAAATTCTATTTAGAAATTTTAGAGAGAGAACCAAAACATATCTTCGCAGTTTCTGGTTTATCAGAAATTTATCTTTTAGATTCGGATTTTTCCGCCATTTCGAAGTTAATTGATCCTTTACTTGTCGAATTCCCAAATAATTCGGCACTCCGAATTACAGAAGCCAAGTCACTGCAGAAACAGGGAAAATTGGATTCTGCAATTTACAAACTTAAAACATTGGCAACTCGGTTGGATGAACCTTCTGATTTATTGAGAATGTTAGCCGAACTATATTTTACCAAACAAAATTATACGGATTCCTATAATGCGATCGATTCCTATTCAAAAAAAGAGCCTAATGATCCAGAAGGATTTGCATTCAAAGCAAAAGTCTTATTATACCAAAACTATTTTTACCCAGAACAACTCCGAGTTGCACTTAGTTCAGTAGAAGAAGCACTCCAAAATTCTTTAAATCTTGATCCCAAAGGGGAACAGGCTCGTTTTTATTCCGTTTACCATGATATTATTTTATCCAATTTTGGATCAAACAGAGAGATTAAGAAAAAAGCCTTTCGGACGATTTATGAACTCGCCAGAGAGTTTCCTGATAACCAACTTTATCATAGTTTGGAAGCCAATTTGGCTTGGGAACTTGGGGAAACTAAATTTGCCACTTACCACTACCGAAGGGCATTGCAATTAGATGATCTAGATGAAATTTTGCGTTTTGAGGCAGAACAGTATTCAATCAGCCAAGAGAAAGAAGAGTCAAAATTAAGAAGAGAACTCGGTGATTATAGACGAGACCGGTTTTATTCCGAAAAACATTCCCTATACCATAAAAGTTCCATTTTTCACCTCAAAAGAGCTAAAGACCTTAGCCCACAAACACCCGTAATTCGGAAAGAATTATTAGAGTTTTACAATCAAACTGGAGAAGGAGTAAAATACACCAACCTTTTACTTCGCTTGCGTGAGGAAGATCCGAATTCCTTTAAACTCCAAAACAAACTCGAGTTTTCGATTAAGAATATAAAAGAATCATTGGAGTTTCGCGAAGGATACATCCAAATTGATCCAAACGCAATTCAGGAAAATGTGATTCGATATAGCCCGGAAGTTTTTGTTTTTGATATGGAGTCCAGTTTAGCCTTTCCTTACCATTTACAAGCAGGACGATTGTTATCGGAAGCACTACGTTATAATTTGAAACAGATGCAATCAGTTCGGGTTGTGGAGGGTGACGAGTTTCAATACATTAGAGGACTTCTGAAAGAAACCAGTTATCATCCGTTTTCACAAACAATACCTTTTACCATAGACAACTTGCACTTGTTAGATACAAAGAGAAAAAACGCATCAAAAATTCGATATATAGTACATGGCAAATATAAAATGAAAGATGGTGATATCCGGCTGGATGTTTCTGTGTATGACAGAACTAGTTTGAGAGACATTGCCACATGGTCTACTAACCAACGAGGTCGCGATAGCCTTCCTACAGTCATTCATCGAATCGCTGAACAGATCAAGGTTTTACTCCCCAAAGAAGGAAAAATCTTGAAAGTCAAAAAAGATGAAGTGATTGTTTCTCTTGGAAAAGATGATGGATTACTAAAAAATTCAAAATTAGAATTCCAAAGAAAGGGGAAACCCTTGTTTCAAGGGGAAATCATTGAACTTGGAAAATCCATCTCTTCTGTGAAACCAAATGTCCGCGGATGGGAAAAGGAACTGGCAACCGGAGATGACGTCATCCTTCCCATGGACTCTCGTATAGAGAAGAAAGATAAATAAGGAGCTCCTCCGAAATTCTTTCTTCTTTTTCTTTTGTAAGATTTGGAATTTCTAATTGGCAAATATTTCCTTCTAGATAAATAGAAATCACATCTTCTCTTTGAAGACAATGGGATAATACTGGACGCAAACTAAAGAACTCTTTTGCTTCTAAATAAATGGGTTCCTTTGTAAATCTATAGTTAGAAATGACTTTATGAATTTCAGGTCGTGGTGTTTTTTTCCATTCTAAATCGATATTGGGGTAAAAATAGAATTTTCCTAAATCGAACTTAAGTTCTCCCAAAGATAGGAGGACTTCGTCAGTTTCATTCATCCAGCGAATCAAACCAGAATCGGAATCCATTTTATCACTAAATCCAACCAATACGGAGCGAACACCACTCTCATTGCGTTGCAAGGTTAGAATCAAAACCTGAGGTTTCCCTAGTTTTTCTGATTCCGCATCAATTCTTTCTTTAGTATCTTGGGAAATAGTTAACTTCTGTTTCTTTTTTTTAAAGGGAAACCACATCATTTGGAACTTATTGCCTTCTAATCATTATGAATACATTCATTTATAGATCCAGTTTTCCCATCGAAAAGGAAATCTTGTTTCAGTTCCATGAGGATCCCATTGGTTTTCAGACTTTAGTTGGAGAAACTAAAGGAATCGAAATCTTGAAATCTCCGAAGTCATTACAAGTAGGCGAAGAAGTGGTTTTAAAGATTTCCATTTTACCTTTCTGGAAACAAACCTGGATTGCGAAACATATCGCCTATAGTAAAAATAACTTCTTCCAAGATAACCAAGAAAAAGGTCCTTTTCGTAAGTTCCAACACACTCATAGATTTTTGGATAGTCCAGAGGGAAATACCTCCAGTATTCTTTCTGATGAAATTCAGCTAGATTTCTATCTATGGCCTATTTCACGTTTTTTTCTATTCCCTATCCTTTATTTTATGTTTCGGAAACGACACTGGCTTACAGCAAAACACTTTGGGGTGAAAGCAAAATTAATTTTTTGCCGGTATTCTTGAGCCATAATCAATCAATTGGCGATTATATTCCGTTTGCATTAAAGGAGATGAGATTAAAAAATCAGCACTAGAACGATTACAGGCCATTGGAATATTATACAATACTGCAATTCGGAGTAATGCCTTTACATCGGGATCATGTGGCTGGGCAGAAAGTGGATCCCAGAAAAAAACCATAAAATCAATTCCATCCTCAACGATTTTGGATCCAATCTGCTGGTCTCCCCCGAGAGGGCCTGAGATGAACCGAAACACTGGAAGACCTATTTGTTCATGAATCAATTTTCCTGTGGTTCCTGTGGCAGATAGGTGGTGTTTGCTTAAGGTGCCTTTATTGTATTTTACCCAATCTAATAGATCTTCTTTTCTATTATCATGTGCAATGAGAACGATCTTTTTCGTGATCTCCATTTTTCTTTGAATTAGTACCATAGAATGATAGTTCTTGCCAATATCTAGGATTCAAGGAAAGTTTCCCTGTAAATGAAATTTCCCATACAATTTTTATGGATTTCTTTGATTTTTCTAGGATTACTCCCCCTCAGCTCCAAAGATACAAATCAGACGTCTTCTAAGGAAAACCGCGTGGAATCGATCCTTCCCTCCAGACCGGAATCGGGATCTCCGTGGGGGGAAAGTTCAGAACGATTGGATTCAATTCAAATACTCAACTTAGTAGATGAAAAGAATTCGGAAAGACGTTGGCAAGAAGCAAACAAAGAATACTCATTTGCCATTGATCATTTTGAATCTGGTAGAAAAAATCTAGAAAAACGAAGAGAAGATTCTAAAAAAGAAATATACTATGAAGATAGATACGAATGGCAAAAACAAATCAGAAAGGAAAACAAAGAAAAGGAATTTCAAAAGCAACTTTTTGACTTACGATCACAAACGGTAGCTCGCCTAGTGAAAGGTATGAATCTTTTAGATAAAATAGAAAACCCAAAGGTAAAGGAAAGTGCCCCTTACCAAGATTTAAAATCCGGAATTTACAGAGAATACATCAAACACCAAGAAGCGTTTAAAAACTATCTACAGGTCATTGATTTTACGCATCGTTATATTGATCTTTCCGCTAAAAATGAAAAAGAAGCAGAACCTCACAGGCTCCTTGCCCTGTCCTATGAAAAAATGGAACAAACAGCAATTCGCTCCAAAAACCAAGAACTCTATTACGAATTCAAAGAACTAAAGAAAAAACATCTATTGCGTTTTGCTGAAATTCACTATGGACGCGATTCCAAAGAATATGCGAGCATAGAAGAAAAGGTAGGAAAGGACTTTTAAATCAGTCCTAGTTTCTTTTTTAAAGATCTATTTTCTTCCACAAGTTCTTTAATTTCTTGTTCTGTATATTCGAAAAGTCGATCTTGGGCTCTTAAAATTTTATCCAAATTCATCTCTTCGATTCGAGAATAATTTAACACCTGTTCCGTTGCTTTTTGTAATTCCAAAGCCTGTTTGAGTTCTTTTTCCCGAAGCTCATCCAACTGTTGGCTTGCCTTTACACGTTCATGAAGTTCGATCAACTCCTGATTTTTCATATCATTGACTTTGTCTAAGGCTGTGTTGATTCCTGCTTGGGATCGTTTGACCAGTTCTTCGTATTTTAGAATAGAACGAAGGGCTTCGTTCTCCTTTTTGGATTCTTCATACTCTTGGTGTGCAAGCGTAAAAACGCCTTCGAAGAAACCAACATTCTCCAGACAAGAATTGCCAATGTCTAAAGCTGCTGCTTTATACGATTCCGATTGGATGGTCCGGTCCAAAATCATACGAAGTTCCCGAACATGGAGGGGATTTTCTAAAACTAAGTATTTTGCATGACCTTGGACCGCTTCCTGAATCTGGTCTACTCCATCTTCAGAGGATACAAGAATCAACGAAACAAAGGGATTGGCTTCAAAAGAAGCGGCAATCGTTGGTTGGATTTGTTTCCACTCCGCAAAGGTTACCTGGAGGAACAAAATATGAATATCGTTAGGACTTATGGAAATTCGATCCAATTCGTCCAATTGCATTTGGTTGACTTGAACTTTGATCTTCGAATGTTTCCAAAGTTCTACCGGAAAGGGGCGTCCTTTAGAAATATTCCAAATGTAAGAAGTTTTCAAATCATTTCTCCTGTGCTACAAATACTGCTTCTATAGGACTGCAGTCAGAGGAATTTTCTAGCAAATTTTGTTTTATTTGCGTTTTCGGAAGCGATTTTTTCTCAGTTCCATCTTCTCTTCCAAAAGGTCTCGAAACCGGAAGTAAAATCCCAATCGGCTCCGAATGGACTCAGGTAACTTGGCATCTGTTCGTGAAATCATAATGTAGATGGAAAGGGTGGCAATCACAATATTTGCCGACCAAGGTCCAACCCAATCGGGGACGTTTTCTTTATACGAAATCCCAGAACCAAAAATAAAGAACGTATAATAAATTAATAAGAAGATAACAGCCAGAGTAAAACTCATTCCTTTTCCCGATCTTTTAACAACAAGACCAAGCGGAAAGGAGAGAAAGAAAAATATTTGGCAAGAAAGAGGAGTCGCAAACCGCTTGTGAATTTCCACATTAAAAGCTGTCAGCGTTTTTTTCGATTCATTGAGTAATTCGGAAAGTTGGGTAAAAAGTGCAAATTTTTGAGCCATATCCTCTTGGCTACCGGTACTTGCTCCCATGATCAGTTCATACTTAAACTGTTCTACCATTTGTTTTAAACCGCCTACCCCTTTGATGGATAAACCGTATTCTTTCAAAATTTCTAATCCCGGAATATTTTCCAAACCTTCGGATTGAATGGCATTTCGAATTTCGATAAGCATTGGTAATGAAAAAGTATCTGGCTTCACATTGATACTTAAAGTTTTTGTATCTTTTTTGGATGGAGTGTTATAATCCATCTCCCCGTCCATAAAGTTTGTGATTCCAATGGCATTGGTTTCTGGATCCCATTCAATGACATATCCCTTTCTCAACCGTACCGATTTTTCATATTCACCAGCTAAGTTTTTTTTCTCGACTAACAGTCCTTCTTGGGCATTTATGATTTGCAACATTTTGGATCCACCCATAGGAACTGCCAAATTATTTACCATAATAAAGTCAGTTCCATCGGCAGAGATTGCCCACTCACGGATTTGGACATTGCTTAGGTTTCCATCAGCATCAATACCGCCTGAATACATAGTCCTTCCCTTTTCGGAGAAAAAATCCTGAGTTTTATCTCCAGAGAACTGACCAGGTTGGATGGCAAGTAACGGGTTGTAGGTGGCAATCCAGTTGTCAAAATCTTTCATCTTACGCGTATTCTCCGGCCCTAAATAAAAATTTAAGTACCCAACAATAAGCGTCATTAGAAAACCAAATACGAGAAAATTGGAATAAATATAAGGAAACGAAACTCCGGAAGCACGCATAGCGGTAATCTCAGAATCTCCCGATAAACGACCTGCGGCCATAATCCCTGACATCAAACAAGCCATGGGAATTGTCATTGGGAGAGTATTCCCAAAAACATATCCCATATAATCCAATAAACGAAAAAAATCGACACCCTTACCCACAAACAAACCAATCATTTTTTGGATGGCCACAGCCATGTAAATCATAGTGAAAAAGGAAAGAGCGACAAGAAAGGGGCTTAAAATTTCCTTTAGGATATAGATTCTAAGGATGGAAGGTTTGAAACGTTTCCATTTACCCAAACGATCCGTATCCACCATAAAACCTGGTGGTAAGTCATCTTTAGAGAAGACTCTTACGGTTCGTAAATCGACTTGTTTAGCCAATGAGGGTTCCTTTTAAAGTAGCACTAGTAGCTGACTCAACTTTAACTTTAACTGTTTTCCCAATCCAATCTTGCGGGTTTTTCGAAGCGTTTTCAGGAATGGGAAACACAACCATTCGACCACAATGGGACCTACCGCATAACTCGAGTTTTGATTTTTTTGAAGTGTTTTCGACAAGCACTGAAAACTCATTTCCGATCTTGGACTGATTTTTTTCATGAGAGATTTTGGTTTGTAACTCTACAAGTTCAATGAGCCTTTTACTTTTGACTTCTTCTGGAACATCGTCAATAAACTTTCGTTTAGCGATTGTACCTTCTCTTTCGGAATATTTGAACATATATGACATGTCAAATTTTACTTTTTTTACTACTTCAAGAGTTTCCTGAAATTCTTCTTCTGTTTCTCCGGGAAAACCCACGATGATATCAGAAGTGATTCCGATATCAGGAATTCGACTCTGAATGCTAGCAACTAAGTCCAGATATTCTTCTTTGGTATAACTTCGTTTCATATCCCTAAGAACTTTGGAACTTCCCGCTTGTAATGGCATGTGGATTTGTGAAGAAAAACGTTCTTCTTTAGCCATAAGAGAAATAAGATGATCAGGGAAGTCTTTTGGATGAGGGCTTGTGAACCGAACCCGTTCTATAGTGGTTTCTTTTAAAATTGTTTCCACCAATGCACAAAAGTCTGTATTTTCAAAAGAGTAACTATTTACATTTTGGCCAAGTAGTGTAATTTGTTTTACACCCATCTCTTCTAATTGTAGAATTTCTGTAACAATGGAACCGGGTTCGCGACTTCTTTCTCTCCCTCTCGTATAAGGAACAACACAAAAAGTACAGAAATTATTGCACCCTCGCATGATCGTAACAAAAGCTTGAATGCCATTCACCACTTTTGGTTCCAATTCATCATAGGTTTCTGTTCGAGAAAGACGTGTTAGTTGGACATCACGTTCGCCTTCTCTAATTTTCTGAATGAGCTCTGGTAAAGTTCTATAATTATCTGGACCAACAATTAAATCCAATGGTAGTTCTTGGTGGAATAAATCCTCACCCAAATTCTGTGCCATACAACCTAGAACCCCAATGACGAGGTTTGGATTTTTTTTCTTTAGATATCCTAGAGATTGTAACCTTCCATAAATTTTGGCATGGGCATTTTCTCTGACAGCGCAGGTATTGAGAAAGATAATATCGCTTTCTTCGACCGAATCTGTGGTCTCATATTTTTCTTTGCGAAAGAGTTCCTTAACGATTCCCGTATCGTATTCGTTCATTTGACACCCGTAGGTCTCCACATAGACCTTTCCGAGTTGGATGGGGCTCTCTGCGGTAGGAATTTCGGTCAAGGATGGGTTCATAATGATATGTTTTTCCAGAAAATCTCCTTGTAAAGCAAAGAAGAAGGATACTAAAAGGAGTATATGGCTCGGACAAAACGGGAGACATTCTACGAAATCTTGGGAGTAACCAAGGAATCAACAACGGAAACAATCGAAGCTATTTATTTAAAGGAATTAGAGTTTTGGGAACATTTGCAAGGCGCAGGAATTCTGGAGGCCAAGGACAAAATTCTGGAACTGACGCGAGCTTACCTAACCCTTAGCGAACCCAAAAAAAGAAAAGATTACGACTCCCAACTTGATTTCGAATTTGTGCTTTTGGACGGGAAAGCGAAAGATCCGGAAATGGAAGAAGCCTATGACCAATACCGGCTAAGCCATCATAAAACCTACCAAGAAATCATCAGCGATTTCACTCGTTTTCGAGAGGAAATGGGAGATACCCTTTGGATTCTCAAAAAAACCACAATTTATATGGTTCTAAACCTTCTCTTGTATTCAGGACTTATCCTTCTTCATTCCCTGTGGATCGAAAATACGGAAAATCAGAAAGTCTGGGGTAATCATTTATCCGATTGGGGTTCTGGAATCTTTTTAGCAGCCAGTGCTCTCGGTTATCTTTTCTTTCGCTTCCGTTTTCTAAATAAAGAACTAGAAAAACGGAAAGAAAAAAGAATCTAACGAACTTCTTTGGGAAAAAGTATCGGCAAAAGATTCGGGAAACAGGCTCCACTCAAGTGAAGTGAGTCGACAAAATCTTTGCAAACCCAATGCGGATCCACGTTAGGATCTACCACAGTGAATTTGGAATTTGGAACTTGAGAGGCAGAAGCCACTGCCGATTTAATTTCCCTATTGAATCTTTCCAAAAGTCCATCCGTAGACATCCGCCTTCTTAAGGCATCCGAAACAGCAGGAAAATAAACAATTACTGGAATACCCGTTCCTTTTAGTAAATCTAACATTCTCTTAAAGAAATAAATTTGCGTCGGAGCCAAACTAGTGCCGCGCAAATACTGGTTGTACATTGCTTCTGCGTCTCTTTCTAAAAAAATATCCATATTAGCAAATTTGATTTCGTTGGGAAGGGCGCCAAATTTCACTCGGTTTACCATTTTGATTTTATCAATGTAGTTTCTTTTGTGTTCTTTGCCTGTGATGCTTACCGCCATACCAGGGAAAAAACCTACTTCGATATTCTTATTATTCGCTTTAATTGCCGTTGGATCCAATGGGTATTTGTATAGAGCAAAGAATTTTTTTAAGAAATAAATCTCCACCTCATCCATAGAAAAGCCTTCAGCATTCGTTTTCCATGGATCCTTTGTTTTTAATCGATAAAAGTCTAGATGTTTTAAAACATACTCATTGTCATAGGATCCGTTCAAAGAGTAATCGATGGCAGCCTGGGAAAACAAAAGTGGATCTACTTCAATCAGAACATAACGAAGAGGAAGTTTGGCATTTAAACTTCTCTCCAACCAATAAGCCTGGAAACTCGGTGGGCCAAAGGGGGCAGCGAAGTTAAAAGTATTCGTATTGGGAAAAAAAGACTCTACCATTTCAGAGTCAAATTCCCCCGAACGAGAACTTCCTAAAATTAAACCAATTTGTTTGGAAGGATTCTTCTTTCTTTCTTCCAACATAACCTCGAAGAGATCTTCTTTTAACTCATAGAACTTTCTTTCAATTTTTTTCCAACTATAGGTGTTTTCTACAATGATTGGCAAAAAGAAAATTTTATCCAAAAGGAAAAGTGCAAAAGCTAGAAAGATCGGATACAAAACTATAGGAAATTTAAGTTTAGAATTCATATTAAAATTGGAAATAGATAAATTCCGTTCCTCCCGGAGCAAGATAACCTAACAAGATTGTAACGATTAACGAAAAAACCAGGAGAAAACTAAGAGATGTTTTCGTAGACCAGTTTTCTCTTGGAAAACTTGGTTTGGTTTGCAGGTAGTTCAGTAAAAATGTGAGAAATAAACTGTAAACAATCAGTTCTAATTTATTCGTTCTCTCTCCCGATGCTCCTGTAAAAGCTCTAAAATACATAGCCAACGCATTGTGAACGGAAGGTGCATTAAAAAAAGGAATTGTGAAAACAAAAAAACAGAACGCATACACCACACCAAGGTATTTTTTCCATATAGGAACTATCGTATTTTTTTCGGGATTTCGAATGAGCTCAATTTTACGCTCAAAACTTAGCATAAGTCCATGTAAAAATCCCCAAATAATGAACGTAAAATTGGCTCCATGCCAAAAGCCTGCGAGAGTAAAGGTTACAATTAAGTTCAAGTATCCCCGATATTCAGAAACTCTAGAACCACCTAACGGAAAGTAAATATAATCTTTGATCCAAGTTGCAAGAGTCATATGCCAACGAGTCCACAACTCTCGTACTGACCTAGAGAGGTAAGGCGCATGAAAGTTTTCAGGCAAATTAATTCCTAGAAGTTTTCCAAGTCCCCTTGCAAGATCTGTATATCCACTAAAATCACAGTATACTCGAGCTGCATACCCAAACCAAGCGATGAAATTTGTAAACCCATCATACTGTTCTGGATTTTGAAAGATGGGTTCAATGACTGGAGATAAATTATCAGCAAGAACTACTTTCTTAAGTAACCCAAGAAAAACTAAGTAATAACCTTCGAAAAGTTGTTCCTTCTTCGCATTCCAAACTTCTAATTGATAAAAAAATTCACCATGACGGACAATTGGGCCTGCCACTAATTGTGGAAAGAAAAAGATAAACAAAGCAAATTGTAAAAAGTTAGGGTTCTCTTCTGCATTTCCACGTTTAATATCAATGGTATAGGCAACCATCTGGAAAGTGTAAAAACTAATGGCAAGCGGAAGGGTAATAGAATCAGCTCCAAATTGAGAATTTAAGAAACTTTGGATTGATTCTGGTGCAAAAAAAATGCTTCCCGTAAATTGAAAAAGCAAAGCCCAAAGAAAATAGAAATATTTGAATAAGAAGAGGTTTCCAAAATTTACAAAAAGAGAAACCGGATACCAAAAAGAGGATTTATTTTTAAGGATTTGTTTATTGAATAAATGGTTTAAACCTACAATCGAAAGGAAGTGAAAAGCAAAGGGAATCGACCAGGCAGCATAAAAAACAAAAGATGCCAGAAACAAAAACCCCAATCTGTACTTACCGCGAAACACCCAGTGCAAACAGTATACGACAAGGAAAAACAAAAGAAAACTAAGGGATGTAAATTTCATTCTAAGATTTCACCAATGTAAAAGATTAAGTATCGCCATCAACCTGAATCACAAGGCCTTTTAAGTATTCTCCTTCAGGATGGAAGACAGAATAACCATGGTCGGGACTCTGAGTTAGATGGTGCAAAATTCTAACTCTTTTTTTGGCATCTTTTGCAGCTCCGAAAACTATTTTTTTAAACAAATCAAAAGAAATATGTTGGGAACAAGAGAAGGTAAAAATTAATCCCCCTGGTTTTATTTTATACATAGCCCGCATGTTAATGTCTTTGTATCCTCGGCTTGCCTGATTGACGGTAGCAATGCTCTTTGTAAATGCCGGTGGATCCAGAATGACCAGATCATAAAAATGTGGTTCCATCGCTTTTAAATAATCAAAACTATCTAAAACTAAACTTTTATGCCTATTTGGCTCTTTTTCAGAAGAAAAACCATTTAAAGCCAAGTTTCGTTCACAAAGTTCGATGGCTTGTTTGGAAATATCTAAACTATGAACTGTTTTTGCACCAGCTAATAGTGCATAAACGGAAAAAGCGCCCGAATAGGCAAAAGTATTTAATACGACTCTTCCGAAAGCATACCGAGCAAGTAGCGCTCGATTGTCTCTCTGGTCTAAAAAAAATCCTGTTTTTTGGCCTTTGGTAATGTCGGCAATAAATTGGATTCCATGTTCCGTAAAAACAGCATCAGTGTCCTTTCCTTTGTGAAAAGTAGCCTCCCCGCCTTGTTTGTCCTCAGGTTTATCACTTTTTTCCAAAATGGTTTCAAAGCCCTTTTCTGAAAGGAAGGAAACAAGCCACTCACGTAACTTTAAAGCGCCAGGAGTTTTCAGTTGCATTACAGCTGTTTTGTGATAGCAATCAACAACGATACCGGGAACACCGTCTCCTTCTGAGTGAAAAAGTCGAAACCCCGTAGTTTCTTTAGGAAGTAATTTCTCTTTGGATTCTAGAATGCCAGTCCATTTTGAACTCCAATACAACTCAGTAGAACCATCTTCTTCTTCATCAAAAGAGAACAAACGAATTCTGATTTGGCTTTTTGGATCGTAATGGCCCCAAGCAAGAAACTCACCGGACGAGGATTCAACTCGCACAGTATCTCCTGAAACCAAGTCTTTTTCTCCCGAAGCAACCGCTCCAGAAAAGATCCAAGGATGAAAATTTAATACAGCTTTTTCTTTATTCTTTTTTAATCGAATGACCATTTTGCATCCATTTGGAATTGTATCAGAGTTATGAACGTAAGAGTTCGTCTATATATGATAAAACCGATACTCATCTTTCTTGTCTTTTCTTTTTCCCTTCTCCATTCCCAGGCTGTCTCCGTTTCTGCTACAAAAACAAATGCCGAAGAAATGATTTCATTGGATTCAAACACGCAGGATCCGGAATCCTTTTGGTTCATGACTGACGAAGTTCTCAGTGAATCAACCATTGAATCCTTTACCGAATCAAACTTTTCCAATCGATCATGGAAACGAGTTCTCGTGCCTGGGAGTTTGTATAAAAATAAAGGAGATTATTCGACAAAAAAAACAGTTTTTCTTGCGAAATGGATAGTTTTTCCGGAAAACCGAAACATACAATTTAGTTTGCGATTGGGTGTGATCAATGATCGCGACAAAACCTATCTCAATGGAAAAAAAATTGGGGAAACAGGGGTTTGGAACTCACTCGAACCGCAAGCCTATGACAAACTGAGAATATATCGTGTTCCTTCTGATCTCATTCAATATGGTAAAAAAAATCTCCTCCTCATCCAAATTCAACCTTACTTCGGTAATTCGGGTGGGATCGAACAAGATGAAACCATTCTTGGACCCTCGGAAAAAATTTATTCACGATTTTATAAAGATGAATTCATAAAATTACTTTTTTTAACTATTTATTCCACCGTTGGAGGATATTTTCTTTTTCTATTCATCCGAAGGAGAAAGGATAAAGAAAATCTTTTTTTCGCACTCTTCTCTTATTCATTCGTAATATATAATTTTCTAAGAAACCAACTTAAATACGAATTCGAATTTCCTTTTTTAGAAATGAAAAAATTGGAATATATGGTCATTCTACTCCTTATACCATTTATGTATCATTTCCTAAGAACATTATTTAAGGAACGTTACAGCATTTGGGGAAAGTCATTAGATGCCTTACAACTGGGATTCTTTTTGTTTTTTGCATTCACTCACAATATTGAAACCTTCAGTTTGTTACTTACAAATTTTGTCCAACCTACCTGGTTAGCTTATGTCGTACTAATCTTTATCATTTTATCCAGAAACTTAAAGAAAAAGGAAAGGAGAGCTTTTTATATTACCATCGGACTCACCATTGTTCTCATTGCTGCTATCATTGATACAGCCACCAATCGAAATTATTGGGTTTTTCCTCGGATTATGGGTTATACCTTCCTTGTCTTTAATATCTCACTTGCTATCATCCTTGCCAATTCCTTTGTCAAACTGAACGAAGAGGTAGAAGACTTAAATAAAAACTTAGAAAAAAAAGTGGAAGAAAGAACGGACGCCTTAAACGAGTCATTACTCCAATTACAGATTTTAAAAGAAAAACAAGATGGTGATTACTTTTTAACTTCCCTTCTCATCCAACCACTGGCGCGGATTGAAAACCAAATTCAAGAAATCAAAATTGATACCTATGTCGACCAAAAGAAAAAATTTCAGTTTCGAGGAAAAGAGGGAGAGATTGGTGGAGATATTTGCATAGTGGGAACCATCCATTTAGAATCGGGAGCCTATACGGTATTTGCCAATGGTGATGCGATGGGTAAATCCATCCAAGGAGCAGGTGGTGCCCTTGTACTTGGTGTTGTGTTTCAAGCAGTATTATCTCGTGCGAAATCAAGTTATACAAAGTCGAGACCACCGGAACTTTGGCTGAAAGATCTCTATGTAGAACTTCAATCCGTGTTTGTTAGTTTCGATGGTTCTATGTTATCCAGCGTTGTCCTGGGAATGGTATCCAAGAACGGCTTTGTGTATTATATCAAATGCAGAACATCCATGGAGCATTCTTTATAGAGATGGCGTTGCCTCTTTTATTGAAACAGAACTTTCTATGAGAAAACTAGGTTTTCCAAAAAATGATCACTACTTTCAAATCAAAACATTTCCGCTAGAACCTGGTGATATCTTGCTCATAGGTTCTGACGGAAGAGATGATATCGGACTTGTCCAAAATGATAGCAATCTTCGTTCCATCAATGAAGATGAAACATTAATTTTACGTTTTGTAGAACGTGCAGAAGCAAATCTAAAAAACATAGTTCATGAAATTGAATCGAGTGGCGAGATTACCGATGACCTTTCGTTTTTAAAAATAGAATACTTTCCAGAAAATCCTAGAATGTCCCTACCTGAAATTGTAAAAAAAGAATATATAGAAATTAAAAACAAATCCAAACAAGGGAAATATGCGGAAGCATTAGAGCAGTTACTGCCTCTGATTGAAAATTTTCCCCATCCTTCCTTTTTGGCTCTCGCTGGAAATTTGCAGTACCAACTAAAGGACTGGAAAGAAGCCATCAAAAATCTAAAACTTGCATCGAAGGATAATCCAATCAAAGAAGAGTATCTTTATATGACAGCAAGAGCTTTATACAAAAATGGACAAGTCCAGGAAGCAATCATTTGGTGTGAACGTTTATTTTTGAGAAATAAACTCTACAAGCAGAATACAAAATTGCTTATGTATCTGCTCGATAAGACAAACAATATAGACAAAAAGGAATTCTATTTAGAATTTTTTAGCCACGAACAAAGTATAGTATAACAAGGATTCCGAGGAAAATACGATAGATCCCAAAAGACAGAAAACTTCTACGACGAATGAAGGCCATGAACAATCGTATGATAAAATAACAAATCACAAAAGAAACAATACTACCCAAAAGAAGTAAACCTATGGTTTCTGAATTCAAGATACCACGGTGTTTATAAAGTTTGTATAAACCAGCTAACGTCAAAACGGGAATTGCTAGAAAAAAGGAAAATTCCGCAGAATCTTTTTTAGAGACACCAAGAATCCTTGCTGTAATGATTGTGGCTGCGGAACGAGAAACACCTGGAATCAAAGCAAAACACTGAAAAAATCCGACGAGAATTGATTCCTTCATTCCAATGGATTTACCTTCGCTTTCATCATAGTGCCTCATTTCTACAAAAACCATAATGAGCCCACCAACAAACCAAGAAAGTCCCAGGATAAGAAGAAGGTCCGGTCGCATTTTGATTTGGTCTAAACTATTCTTAAAAACAAATCCCAAAATTAGAATAGGAAGAATGCCCACAATCAAATTACGATAAAAAGAGAAACCTGCATTTTCTTCTGATCTTTTGGCGATAAAGAGAGCAGCTGATTTTGTATGTTTCCATAAAAGTTGGAAGTATAAAACAACAACAGAAAGGATAGCACCTGTTTGGATAAATATATCAAATAAATCCTCAAAGGATTCATGATTTACTTTTAGGTTTTCAAAAGGAAAAAAGTAACTGAAGAGGAAAAGATGTCCCGTAGAAGAGACCGGAAGGAATTCCGTGGCAGCTTCGATGATACCACGGAGAAATGCATTTAAAGTATTGTCCATTCCGACTTATTTTTGTTCGTTGGCTGGTTCTTCTACTTTTTTCTTTGGTGCAAGGTAAGCATCCAGGTCAAATTTATCGTTACGTTTGATAGTTACTTCTTCTTTAATTCTTTCAACTACTAAGGGAAGTTGTTCTCTAGTTTGTAATTGTTTGATTTGAGCTTTAGCAAAAGTAAGGCATTTATCAATAGTTAGGTTTGCGATATTCCTATCCAATCCGCGCAATCTTTCGCATTCTGCTTTTGCTTGTTCATCAGTGATTTGGATTTTTTTCTCAACCTGTTCTGATACATACATTTGCGCAATGGTTTGCATCTCTACTTGTTTGATTACTTCAGCAACATCTGGTCGAGAGATGTAACCGTTTTTTTCAGCCACTAGACGAGTCATAATCATCTGGCGGTAAGTTTGGTAGAAATTTTTCTTTTGGAGTTGGTAGTTTAGATCTTGGAAATTTTGCGGAACTTCGTTGATATCTTTTTCGATGAACTCAAGAAGAGTCTTTTTTTCGATATTTTGCAATCGGCTGATGGAATCAAGTGCCGTATCATAAGCCGCTTCAAAGTCTTTTACGGTAATTTTATGGTTATCCAAAGTTTCGATCACCGGAGAAGAGTCCGAACACTGAACGAAGAGAAGGGATGCCAAAAAAACAAACAAAGGAAGGATTTTAGTCATATTATTTTAGTGCCTGAAAGGATTTGTGATGATGGTTTCGTGAATTCCCTCAATGTCTATCTTTTTTTAGCCATCAAGGGTTGATTCTATTGCCTAAAAATTAAGCGGCCAAAAATTCCAAAAGTGAAAGCAATTTCTTGATTTTTTGCAAATCTTCTCGTTCTGGAATCGTATAACGTAATACAGATGGTTCTTGCGGGGAGATCAGTAATCCTTTGAATTTCGCCATAGCCTGGATCACCCTGTCTGGATTTCCACGAAAATAAGTTCCACATTTGAAGAGGATTTCCTCTGGTTTTTCGGTGACAAATTCAAAACCTAAATTGGATGCAAGGGTCCGAATCTTTTCTAATTCCACAAAAGTCTTTGCAATTTGTGGCAATTCGCCAAACCGGTCTTCCATCTCCAAGGAAAGTTCCTCGATTTCGTCAAGATTTGCTGAACCTTCAAATCGTTTGTAAAATTCAATTTTCTGTTTTGTGTCAGGAATATAATCATCCGGTAGATAGAAGTTGGTTTTTAAATTTACCGCAGTCCGAACTTCGACACGCACCTCTTCGCCTTTGATACGTGAAATCGCCTCTTCCAACATCTTTACATAAAGGTCAAATCCCACTTCCATAATATCACCGGATTGTTCTTTTCCGAGAAGATTCCCTGCTCCACGAATTTCTAAATCGCGCATAGCTACTTTAAAACCAGAACCTAACTCTTGGTATTCGAAAATTGTATTTAGCCTTTTTTCAGCAAGCTCAGTCATTAGTTTTTTTGACGGATAAAACATATAAGCATAGGCTTTTCTGTCCGACCGGCCTACACGGCCTCGGATTTGATACAACTGCGATAACCCAAACATATCGGCTCTTTTGACAATCAGAGTATTGACATTTGGCATATCAATTCCAGATTCAATGATTGTAGTTGTAACTAAAATATCATATTTGCGTTCGTAAAAATCAACAAGTGTCTCTTCAATCTCATCTTCAGTCAACTGTCCATGTAGAATTCCCACCGAAATTTCTGGAACCAAAGAGCGGATGTAAGCCGCCTCCTCTTCAATGGACTCTACCCGATTGTACAAATAAAAGACCTGTCCTCCTCGATCGATTTCTTTTCGAATGGCTTCTTGGATGAGAGTATCATCTTCTTCTAATACATAAGTTTCGACACTTTGTCTATTTTTTGGTGCCGTGGAAATAATAGAAAGTTCACGAATTCCGGTAAGTGCCATATGCAAAGTTCGAGGGATCGGTGTTGCTGTGAGTGTCAAAACATCAACAAGAGTTTTAAACTTCTTTATCGCTTCCTTGTGCGTAACACCAAACTTCTGTTCCTCATCGATAATTAGAAGTCCTAAATTCTTTGGTTTTACCTTGGATGATAAGATAGCATGGGTTCCAATGAGCATATCAATTTTCCCTTCGGAAAAGTTCTTTAGATCTTCTTTTATTTCTGCCGCAGTTCGGAACCGTGAGACAAAGGCAATTTTGATTGGGTAATTTTCGTATCTTGTTTTGAAGGTATTAAAATGTTGCAAAGACAATATGGTCGTTGGTGTGAGTAACATCACTTGTTTACCAGCCATAATTACCTTAAAGGCAGCTCGAATAGCGACTTCTGTTTTCCCGTAACCTACGTCCCCACAAACCAAACGGTCCATCGGTCTTATGGATTCTAAATCTTGCTTTACGGCTTCAATTGCTGAAATTTGATCAGGGGTTTCTTCAAATTCAAAAGCGGCTTCAAATTCCTCCTGCCAAATCGTATCTGGAGGAAAAGCAAATCCATTCAGTTTGAGTCGATTGGAATAGAGTAACACCAGTTCTTCGGCAAGTTTGTCTACCGATTCCTGAACGCGATCCTTAGCCTTTTTCCAGGAATTTTTTCCCAGAGTATCCAGTTTTGGAGAATCGGTTCCGCCGATGTATTTTTGAACCAAGGAAATTTGATCAAGAGGAACAAATAAACTATCCCCACCAGCATATTCTAATTTAAGAAAGTCCCTTTCTTTTCCATCAGCCTTAGTTCTTTCAATTTTAACAAATCGGCCCACACCATGATTGACATGAACCACATAATCTCCTTCTTTCAAATCAATGAAAGATTCGATCATCTGCGAAGCTTGTTTTTTATACCTGGTCTTTCGTTTGTATTGACGTCCAAATAGATCATTGTCCGTAAAAATATAGACATTCTCATCGAGAATATGAAATCCTCGTTTGAGATCTGAGATGACTAGATGGATTCCCGGCTTTACTTTGTTAAGTGGTAGAGGGGTGGGATCTTCCGAATCGGAATGAACGGTTTCGACTTCTCCATCCGTAAAAAGTCCTTTTAGGCGCATCATTTGCGCAGAAAACGAGGATGTGATAAAAATTTTTTTCTTTGGATCTTCGCTAAGTAACTCTAAAAAATGTTCTTTAGCTTCTCTAATTTTACCACGAAACCCCCGAACTTCCGTAATGGGCTCATAAGAGAAATTCCTTTGGTTGTCTGGCAGAAGAGAAAACCGAATTCCGGAAGTTTCTTCTGAAGTTAGGGTCTCCCATTCTTCTCCAAAAGAAAGAAGTTCCTCAGGTTTAAGGCACAAAGATTCTTCCTTTTTTTTCTCATAGAGTGTATTGTATTCCCTCTCCATTCCATAGGCCCGTTCCTTTGTATCATAATACCTTGGGAAAATTAGGACTGGCTTTTTGGCAAAGAAATTAAGAAATCCTTCGTGTTTTCGAACTAATGGTAGATGTTCTTCAATAATTTCCAATTCGGAATCAATAGGAAGACGCTTCTCTTTATGAGTTTCTAGTTCTTCCTTATATTTAGCTTTATCATCTCGACTAACAATTGTTTCGTTTGCCGCGGTAATAATAATTTCCTGAATTTTGGCAATCGATTTTTGAGTATTAGGATCAAAGGTTCGGATTTCATCCACCGTATCTCCAAAAAAATCAATCCGAACAGGATTTGCCAAATAAGGAGTATAAATATCTAGAATTCCACCTTTTAAACTGAAGTGACCAAACTGCTCACAAACCTCTTCTCTATGATATCCTAAATTGACTAACTCCGATAATAACTTATCTAGCGGAAAATCCTTTCCTAACTTTAAGATAATTGATTTTCCTTTCAAACTTTCTTTTACTGGAAGTTTACGCAAAAGAGCAGAGACAGATGTTACCACCAAACAACGATTTCCTGAAAGTATTCTGTTGATGGCGAGGATACGGTCCCTTTTCCATTCCATCTGCCATTTGGTGTATTCGTAAGGAATATTTTCTGGCCCAGGGAAATAAAAAATCTCATCTTGAGGTAGAAAACTTAGAAGTTCACGAGAGAAACTTTCTGCATCCTGATTTGTAGGAAGGACTATAAGAAATGTAGAATCTGAACTCAGCGTTTCATACAAAGAACCTGTGACAAAAGAATGTGCAGACTCAGGAATCCCACTTAAATTGACTAAGGATGTTTTAGATTCAGCGAATACTTGTTTGGGACTAAATTTACGATCTTCGATTTCTTTTGACATGAATGTTTAATTCGGAATTTGGATGATCTGATTGTCAATGAGGCGGACATCCCCAACAAATGCAGCTATTGCCAGTAGAACCTCACCTTCTAATTTTTCTTTGGGTTTAAGTTCTATCGGGTCTACAACTTCTAAGTAGTCAATACGAACGGAAATTCCCGTGAGTAGAAAATCTCTTAAGATTTCCTTCCAAAGTTTAAGATCTCGTTCTCCCGAAAGGATTGTTTTTTTGGCCAGAGCAAACATCCTAGGGATTAGGCTTGCCGTTTCTCTCTCTTTTTTCGTTAAACGGACATTACGTGAGCTCATAGCAAGACCATCTTCTTCCCTACGAGTGGGAACTCCGATAACTTCTAAAGGAAAATTCAAATTTTCTACCATTGCAGAAATGACACGAAATTGTTGGTAGTCCTTCAAACCAAAAAAGGTTTTGTTAGGCTCAGTTAAATGAAAGAGTTTAGCCACGATCTGTAAAACTCCTTCAAAATGACCGGGTCTTGTTCTCCCACAAAGGTTTTTTTGTAATTCGGGAATACTTAAACTTATAGGAGTTTTTGTTTCCGGATACATGGTTTTTACGTCAGGTAAAAAGACTAAGTCCACTCCTCTCTCTTCGCATAACAATAAATCACTATCCGTTTTTACAGGATACTGTTCAAAGTCTTTGGGATCATTGAACTGGGTCGGATTGACAAAGATAGATACAATGGTTTTATCTGTTTCTTTTTTTGAAGTTTCCACAAGATCCATATGGCCTGCATGCAAACTTCCCATTGTAGGACAAAATCCAATGGTATACTTTTGTTCTTTCCATTCTGCAATTTGATTTTTTAGTTCGGAAATATTAGAAACAACTTTCATGGATTTTCCTCTGTGCGCACTTTCACACTGGTTCCATGCTCTTCATCCAAACCTTCCAATTCAGACATTAACTTTACAAATGGGTAAAGTTTTTCTAAAGATTCCTTAGTCACTTCTTGAAAGGTCACTCGTTTTAAGAAGGTGTCCACACCTAAAGAAGAATAGATCCGACTGCCTCTCGCAGTCGGAAGGATATGATTGGTTCCACTGATATAGTCGCCCATGGCAACGGGCGAATAAGGACCAAGGAAAACACTTCCCGCATGTTCAATTTTTGAAAACACGGCTTCATTGTCTTTTGTCTGGATCTCTAAATGTTCAGGAGCCAGCTCATTGGAAAACCAAATACAATCTTCTATATTAGGAAAAACTAAAATGGCAGAATTTTTATAAATGGAATGTTGTTTCATTTCCAATCGTTTGGGACGTTCGAGAAATGCTTTCTCCAATTCTTCACTGACTTTTTCTGCAAAACTTAATTCTGTAGTGAGTAGAATCGCAGAAGAATCCTCGCCATGTTCTGCTTGTGATAACATATCACAAGCAATCCAT
The DNA here is from genome assembly GCF_016918735.1 of Leptospira abararensis. Classification (GTDB taxonomy): domain Bacteria; phylum Spirochaetota; class Leptospiria; order Leptospirales; family Leptospiraceae; genus Leptospira_A; species Leptospira_A abararensis. The sequence continues at coordinate 196,637 of NZ_JAFFPR010000027.1, read as the reverse complement.
TTGGGATTTGCGGAACTATCTGCAATGATAGATACTTCACTGGGACCGGCTGGGCTATCAATCCCAATCAATCCCTTACCAGCTAAGTAGGATTTGGCGGCAGCGACATAGGCATTTCCAGGACCTACAATAAATTCGGATTTAGGGATCGATTCTGTACCATAAGCACATGCCGCAATTCCTTGGGCTCCTCCCACTGTTATGATCCGATCGACTCCCAGGATTTGGCAGAGCCAGATCAAAATTTCAGGCAATCCCTCTTTTTGAGGAGGTGTGACGAGCTGGATATTTCCTACTCCTGCAATCTTTGCGGGAATGACTCCCATAAGGACACTAGAAGGATACAAAGCCTTTCCTCCAGGAGCATAAACAGAAAGAGAAGGAATGGCCGTGTATTTAACACCTAACCTGTTTCCATCAATGGTTTTAGACCAGGATTCTCTTTTCTGAGCGTTGTGGAATTCTTCGATATTTGATTTTGCTCTTAAGAAGGCTTCTTTGATTTTTGGATCTAAATTGGTTTGGATCGAGCGAGGGTCGAGTGTTACCGAACTCAGTTTGATGCCATCAAACTTCTCTGTGTATTCAAGGAGAGCCTTGTCACCTCTAGTTCGGACTGCCTCCAAAATTGGAAGGATTTTTTCGGTAGCAAAACTTAGGTCTTCTTTGGCATCCGATAGAAAACGATCCAATTGATTCCGTGAATTTCTGTCACAGCGAAGGATAGGAATTGGCATAAAATCAGCATGAGAGGAAGTCCTTCCCTAAACAAGCTTTTTGTCAGAAGCGCGAGGAGAATTCGATTTGGTAACGTGACCCATATTCATACGTAAATTTTGACTGGTTCCAACCCGCATCTGTTGTGACAGTTGCTTGTACGCGTTTGGTCGTTTCTCCTAAAGGAAATCCTGGTTCGTAATTTGCTACATTCCTTTTAGCAGAAAAATAGGAATCCACAATATTATAGAGTAAAAATACACCTAAAATTCCGGCACCTGCTTGAATCACACCTAACTCAGTTTTAGCGGTATTAAATTTTGCCTCTGCATTGGTTCTATTGACTAACCAAAGAAGTTGTGAGTCTTGCCTTTCGACCAAAACCACTCCCAATAGTACGGCAGACTGGTAGTCAGATCTTGCACTTAAAAATTTATTATATGAATTGGCATATAAAGCGGCTGCAGAAACAGCTACAACTGGGAATACGTAGAGTTTCCAATTTTTCCCGTCGATGTACTTTTGGCCCCAACCTGGCATCAGAGTGGAGCGCCAAAGTGTTGACCAATAAGGAGTTTCATAATAATCCTCTGGAATTTCTTTCCGTATGATCCTCTCTTGTCTGGCAGCAAACTGGGAGGCTTTTTCTTTGGAATCCGATAAAACTACTCTTTGTTTGGCGGTAAGGACTTTATTTCTTGGATTTTCTAAAACCAAATCATAAATTCCTGTATCTGAATCTGCATCTACAGCAAATGTCGCCTTCGCTACTGAATCGGATTCGATAATGACTTTTTTGGCGAGTATTCTTTTCCCACTACCAGTCACCATGTACACCTTCATGGGATGAATAAAATCCTTTCCCTCAAGTAAAAAAACTTTTTCCTTTTCTTCTTTGGATACAGAAAAAACAGAATCTTTAGTGAGTGTGGGAACTTTGGAAACCACCACTTCAAATTTTACCCATTCCGAATAACTTCCAACCTTCCCAAGCTTATTAACAACTGCTACACGGTGCTCGTAAATTCCTGAAGTATAATTGACTAAATCATAACTAGTTCCATTCACTCGTTCCGAGAGAACAAGATATCCACTAGAATTTTTGATTTCTAAAACATAACCCGTGGCACCGTCCACATCCATCCAACGTAATTGGTATTGGGTTTGTTCTTCTCCATTCATTTGGGCAGATAGAGAGAAAATTGAGAACAAAAATAAAATTAAACAAAACCAAAACTTATTCCACATAGATCTTTCCTGGAGTTAGGATTTTCGGAACTTTCAATTCTGGAACTGAAATGAAAAAGTCCTGTTTATTGTAGGCAGATTCTCTTTCTGATCCATCTGGTTGTTTGTATAAAGTAGCGACTTCCCATCGAAATCTTCCGACATTCAATTTTTGAATTTCGCTAAACTGGAGTTTGGTTGAACTAACTTTTTCGTTTAAAATTTGTTTTTCCCTGATCCCAGAAATATCAATCAAATGAATTCGGTATCCTGATGCTTTTTCCACTGGTTTCCAAGTGAAAACGATGGAATTTTTTGTAAATAAATCGATGGTTTCATTTCGAACTGGAGTCACCAAACTCGGAGGATCCATACCAGAAATCATCTGGAAGTTACGAACCCCACTGAATTCGACCTCGCCCTCTACTGGACGAACTCGCCAATAGAATCTTCCTAGGTCCTTCGATTTGAATTCAAAATAATTTCCAGAAACATTTTCTTTTAAAAGGAGAGGTTGGAAGTCGGACTGTTTTGCGATTTCTACTTCGTAATTTGACTTACCCGTTAATTTTTTCCATTTGAGAACGACAAGGGAACGTTCATCCACTTCCACCTCAGCTCCGTTTCCTGGTGCAACAAGCTCCATCTCCTCTTTGGCAATTACGTTAAAAGAGGAGGATTTGGAATCTAAGGAAACTCCATTAGAACCAATTCCTTTCACTCTCCAAAAATATGTTCCAACACCCAGTCCACCAGTGAGCTTCAAAAAATTGTTTTTAGTAGCTTCCGACTTTACCTTAGATTGGAAATTAGAATCTGAACTTAATTCCCATTCGTATTGGCCAAAATCTTTATCATCCTTCCAGGAAAAGAAAAGTTGGGACTTCGTTTGTTCTTCTGCAAAGGTTTTTCCACGTGCCGGCTCTAACAATTCCGGTGGTGCCGTATTTGTCTTTTTTGTGACCTGGAATTTAATCACTGGAGACGATTTTTCGGAGATTCCAGGAAGATTCGACCTTGCTTGGATTTTGGCAAAGTAATTTCCCTCATTTAAAGAATCAAATGCCAATGATTGGTTCTGTGTCTGTTTGGAGAACACTCCTTCCGAAAAATTAGAATCTTTTGCAATTTGTATTGTATAAGAGGAATAAAGATCTAAAGGATTCCACACAAAACGAACCACAGGTGTATCTTGTGTGAATGAAAAAATCTCTCCCGATTTTGGGCTTAGAATGCGAAGGCCTGGATCACTAAGAATTCGGAATTGATACACTTCAGTGGTCTGTTTCGATTTGGAACTCGGATTTTCGTAAGAAACTCGCCAATAATACGATCCAGATTCTAACTTCTTAGTGATATTAGGTGATGATAATTTTTCCTTAACCAAGGACTTCGAAAAATCAGGGAATAAAGAAATTTCTATAACAGGGTTCGTTTGTTTGGCAGACTCTGGTTTCCATCCAGATAGGGAAAAAGAAATTCGTTCTGATCCCGATTCAGAGAGGATGTTTTTTCGATCCTCGGGTGTCGCCAAACGATACACAGGTTTTCCCACCTTAACCCCTGATTCAGTTACATTGGCAATTTGGTCTTTGGCAATGGTCTCTTCTTTTCCATTGGAAGTAAGTTTTGCCTCACCCTGATCTACTTTGATATTTAACTCTGATTTAGTTTTATCCAGTTTTACATCACCATTGGCAACAGAAACCGTTTTGTCGCCTGCGGTGATATTCATCTTCATATCACCAGAGACCGTACCTTCTCGCGCGGCTTCAAAAGATCCATAAGCAAAGTTGATGTTGATGTTTTTATCCGAGATATCCAAAAGAATCATCGAGTTCTCAGATATATTGATCTTTGTTCCATCATTTAAGGTAAGTATTGCGTCAGATAGACCTTCCGTGCGGATGGTGTCTCTATTTTTCACTTCTGTTTTCGATTCAATCAAATCCCAAACGACTGCGTCGTTGTATTTTCGAAGCACGGTTTTATTCTTGAAAGTAATGATTCCGATCGTTGGACCTGCAGCGTCATTAAAACGATAATTTAAATTTCGATGAAGAAGGAATGAGAATACAAGAATTAGCAACAACAGTGCCGAAACTACAAATCTTGTATCGTTTAACCATCTCATAAACTTTACTTATGTGTCCTCGTAAACACACCATCCCAATCGGAACCTGGAGGGTTTAGTTTGTATTCTTCACAGCGTTCGATAAGCATATGACTAGACTTATCTTTTTTGCCTTTGGCATTTTCAGAATCCAAAAAAAGTTTGATCGCCAAATTCCAATTTTGATCTAAATAGGCTTTGAATCCTGATTCATAAATTTCCGCAGCCTCAAGCGAGTTTGGTAAAACCATCGATCGGTATCCAATGAGTTCATGAATTTTTACCGGCTCATTTTTACCTTTCACTCGAACAAGATCCAGATAACGAGTTACCATCTCCCCTTGGATGGAATCACGAATGGGATCGGTTATGAGAATGTTGACTCCATAATCTTTACCAGCAGCTTCAAGCCTTGCCGCCAGGTTTACTGTATCTCCCATCATAGTGTAGGATGCGAGAGCATCTGTTCCCATAAAACCAACCTTAGCTGGTCCTGAATTGAGTCCAATTCTTGCATCCATCACTTGCGCTTCTTTGGAATAAAGATTGTTTTGAGTCCAATACTCACGTAACTCCGCAAGTTTCATTACCATATCAACGCTTGCACGGGCGGCTTTCAATTCATGGTCAACGACAGGAACTGGAGCATTGAAAATTCCTACAATGGCATCCCCAATGTATTTGTCTAAAACCCCTTCGTGTTTTTTCAAAAGCAGGGTCATGGCAGATAAATATTCATTCAAAAGGGCAGCAAGGTCTGCTGATTTTAGTTGCTCGGAAATAGTAGAAAAACTGGCAACATCTGAGAAAAAAGCAGTGATGAGAGTCTCTGATCCTCGTTTTAAAGCAGCAAGATCTACCATGGCTTCCTGTACCACAACAGGATCAATCATACTCCCAAGGATATTTTTCACCTTTTCCCTTTCTTCCAAACCAGCACCCATATCAATGAAGTATTTGGTAAGAAGACCCACTTCGTCTTGGGTAGTCGGTTTGATCCCAATCTTAAAATTTCCTTTGGCGATCTCTAATGTGGCAGTTAAGAGTTGCAAAACTGGTTTTGTAATGGTTTTGGAAAAGAAAAATACAAAAATGAGTGCCGAACAAAGCCCGATTCCAGCGATATAAAGATTTGTTTTTTGGCTTTTGTAAACATCGGCAAAGGCTTTTTCTTCAGATACAATGGTAATCACTCCCGCATCTGCAAATCCTATCTTCTGAAAAGAACCTAAATACTGCCCACCAAGTTCTTCATCAAAATAACTCATCTGTCCTGTATTCGGCGCGCTAGTTAACATAGATTTTACGATAGGCATTGAGGCAAGATCAGTGGCAGCAAGAATCAAATCCTCTTTGGGATGGGCAAGTGCCGTTCCATTTCCATTTACCATAAAAGTGGTTTCGATTCCTTTTTTGGAAAAGGCACCTATGATTTTATTCAACTTAACAATCATCACAAGGGCATTGTCAAGTTCTCCATTTTCTGAGGTCGGAATAGCGATAGCAAAAGAAGGTTCTTGGAATCCAGGACTTGAGTTTAGTAAAACCGCTTGTCCGTTAAAGGCTTCGGCAAGAGCATCCCGATTTCGATTGACCACTGCATGAAAATCTTCTTCCGTTACGGAACTTTTTTTAAGTTCTTCTTCGTTAAAAACTTCGCGTTTCATGACCAAGGCATTCTCTTTTCTTTCGAAAATTCCTAAGTAGATAAATTCCTTATCGTTTTGAAAAAAAGTTTTTATGAGAAGTCTTCTTTCGGCTTCCGGAAGTCCTTGTGTTGTCAGTGTGATGGCGATTTGTCGCCCCTTTTCTACCACACCCAAAATATCCGATTTTACCTTAGAACCAATGATTTCGGCAATCCGAATATTATTATCACGTAACTGAAGTTCGATGGACCTCTTAAAGTAAAAAGAGGCGAAAAAGATAATTACAGAAACAGATAGAGCGAAAAGGAAACTAATCACTCCCATCATTTTTAATTGCAAAGAAAACCTTGTATTTGCAGAACCATCTAATGAATGTATTTCGGGAACTTCTTTTGATTCGGAAGGTTTTGGTGCTGGTTCTGATTTAATGTCTATTTTGGGAGGTTCACTCACATCGGATTCAGATTCAGAAAAAGATGATTCAATTAAATCATACGGATGGTTCGGAGATTCATCAGGGGGGGAAATTTCTTCTCTTTCTTCGTAGACCAATTCCGAATTTACTTCCTCGAAATGGACTTCCGAATCGTTGGCAGAAACTAACACAGCCTCTCTTTCTTTTTTTCGCCCAGACCTTCCCACAAATTCTAAGGGTGGGTGGCTCAAAGTTGCTTTTTTTGAAATATGCTGATTTGAAACAGTAGATTCAGCAACAGAACTTGTTTTGCCAGTCAGACCAAATTTATGAGTGATACGATCTGGCGATACCTTATCATCCCAAAGATATTCTAAACGAGCAAATACGGAACGGGCTTCCAATTCCAATCCTTTAGGAAGCAAAACATATATAGTTTTTCCTTCCCCTAACTTTGATAATTCGGAAGCCAAATACTTATTTGTTGCGATATTGTGAATGGATACAAACGGAAACTCGAGACGGTTCGTATCCGTTGGAATTCCCCAGAGTGGCGGTCCAAAACGGAACTCCAATTCCCCAGCACGCCTTGTCTGGAAAAATATAGTGAGCCCCTCGTTCCAGTCCCATGTTTCTAAACTCCCAGGAGATTCATCCCAGAGTAAAAATGAGAGTTTGGACGTTCGGAGGAACGGAATTTCTGCGGAAATTTCTATCATGCCTTTTTTAGTATCGACGTATTACGCCATACAATCGATCTCAATTCTAGATGAAAATCATTACGTTAAATTGCAACGGAATTCGTTCCAGTTTGAGCAAAGGTTTGCTCGATTTTATCTGTCAGGAAAATCCTGACATTATTTGTTTCCAAGAAACAAAGGCCCCCGTGACAGAAATTGACAGAAAAGAATTTCGAGATCTGGGTTACGAAGTTCATAGTTGTTTAGCAGAAAAACCTGGATACAGTGGAACAGCGGTTCTCACCAAATTTAAGCCGAAATCTGTCGCTGTGGGTATGGGAGATGGTATTTATTCCTCGGAAGGAAGGTCCATCCTCCTCGAATATCCTGATTTTTATCTCTGGAATCTCTACTTTCCTTCTGGAACGAGTGGGGAGGAACGTCAAAAGGTAAAATACCAGTTTTTAGACTCTTTTTTTGAACTTGCAAAACCTTATACCAAGAAGAAAAAACCTCTGATTGTTTGTGGCGATGTGAACATTGCCCATACAGAAATAGACATCCATAATGCCAAAGGTAATCAAAAGAGTTCAGGATTCCTTCCAGAAGAGAGGGCTTGGGTTTCCAAGTTTTTGGATTTGGGTTTTATCGATTGCTTTCGGATTCTCAAACCAGAGATCCGCGACGAATACTCATGGTGGACCTACCGCTTCCAAGCAAGAAAAAACAACAAGGGTTGGAGGATTGATTATTTTTTTATCACAAAATCTTCTAAATACAAAATCGAATCCGTTCACATTGCCAAAGAACCGGTTCTCTCTGACCACGCCCCCGTAGTTATGAGAATCCAATTCACTTGACAAAGCTTTAGATTTAGGGGAGATTTCTTAGGATGAAATTGGCACTTCCCTTAATTTTTTCTCTTTTCACTCTCCAATGTTCTGTTCTTGGTGTGATCCAAGATAAAATTCCTTTGCCTGCTTTTGAATTTGATTCTCTATCAATCAAAAGCATCACATTTACAGATATCACATTAAATGTAGTTACTTCAGTGGAAAATCCCTATCCAGTTTCTATTCCCAGTTCCTTACTCGATATGGATATTAAAATTGAAGGATTAAAACTTTCCCAAATCAAAACAGACCTAGGCGCTATTGAAGGGAAAAAAACAAAACAACTTCCTTTGGAAGTCAAACTAAAGTATACAGACCTACTCAATCTTTATAAAAAATTTCCGAACAAACCTTTGTTAGAAGTTAGCGCCGAAGGAAATATGAAAGTTCCAATTCCCAAACAGTGGCAACTTCTAGGAAAAGATTCACTTACTTTTCCCTTTGTCAAAAAAAGAGAAATCCCAGCGATTCTTCCTAATGTGGAAATCCAAAACTTCAAAATTTTAATGCCCACGGAAGCCGATATCCTAAGCGCATCCCATACAGATACCCTTGCTGACTCGGCCACTGGTTTTTTAAAAGGACTTCTGGGAGGATCCAAACAACCTGCCACTTCGGCCGCCAAAGCAGGATTAGCTGGCTTAAAGTTAGATTTAAATACCGAATTTGATTTTGTATTCTCGAACCAAGCAGCCTCTAATTTAAACCTAACAGGTCTTACCTATGATTTAAATTTGGCAGGCGAAAAATTCTTAAATGGAACACCTAAAGAAATTCTCAATTCGGGAAAAACTTCCACTGTAAAAGTAGCCACAAAGTTTCCGATCACTTCGATTAGCTCCTCTCTTTACAAAACCATCCAATCCAAAACCGCACAGTTTGATTTAAAAGGAGATTCGGGCCTAAAAGTCCCAGCAGTTGCGGAAACCATTCCTTTCCAATATGAAAAACATGGAAACTTCAAGTGGTGACTTGCTGAAATTGTAACGAAGTAATAAGACAAGGATGAAAGGAATCCCCTGAACACAATGTTAGTTTGATGGATTGGTTATTTCTTTTTTTGTAACATCTGCTTAATTTCGTCTCTAGTTTTTCCCGGATAGAGGCGAATTTGGTAACTAATCAAAAACTTGGTGATGATGGGACTCCCATCTTTAGTAGAATGTTCGTAATTGAAACGGGAAGCATCATTTTGAATGATTTTTGCGATATCATTGATTCTCGGAACACGACGGTCAAAAGCAATGGATTCTAGTTTTCCTGTCACAGTATTTAGGCCAATGGTGATCATTCCATCATCCACAAAACTGAGTAGATCAAATTTCTTCATTTCCTCTTTCGAAAGTTCATCTCCACCTGCATCCGGCTTTCTACGAATTTTATCAGTATGGCGAATTTGACGAACTTGATAGGAATCAGAGGCAATAAATACGCGAAAGATTTCTGTAGGCAGATCGCTTTTCTTTTGAAAGAAAGGAATCTCCCCCGCGTGGTTTTGCACTTCTTCCCCTTTTTCGTTGATAATGATTTCTCCTTCGCCCCCTGGTGGTGGGAGTAAATCTTTTATAGGAAGAGTTTCCTGAGTGATTTCTTCCTTAGCATTTGGGCTCGTTTGAGGTGTAGATTGGCAATGGCTGACTAAAAAGAAAGAGAGAACCGATACAAACAAAGGCAAGAATTTCATTTCGACATCAGTATTTGGTGATTTCTCTTTAGTGGCAAGAATTTTAAATTGAAAGGGCAATCCCTAAACTAAATATTTTGCGAACACTGTGGCAAGTCCGAGGAAAAAGAAAAATCCACAAACATCTGTGGTGGCAGTCACAAAAATAGAGGATGCAATTGCCGGATCCACACGCATTGCTTTCAGTACGATCGGAACTAATGATCCCGTGAGAGAGGCGACAATCATATTTACAAACATAGCAGTTCCTACCACAAGACCAAGAACAAGATTTCCTTTTACTAAGAAGATCATACATCCTGTTACGGTTCCAAGTACAAGCCCATTCAATACTCCGATTGTACATTCTTTTCGAACCGCTTCCCACCAATTAGAAAAGGAGAGGTCTCCTGTGGCAATATTTCGGATAACAACCGTTACTGACTGCGTACCCGCATTCCCTCCAAGCCCTGCCACAATTGGCATAAGGGTAGCAAGAACCACAATTTGAGAAATGGTATCTTCAAAAAAAGCAACGACTGTAGAGCTTACAAAAGCAGTGAGTAAATTCACATTCAGCCAAATAATCCTTCGTTTTACCGATTGTAAAATGGGTGTAGATAATCTTTCATCCTCTGATACCCCGGCCATAAGTAGGATATCTTCCGAAGCCTCTTCCTCCACGATCTCTAAGACATCATCTACTGTGATGCGGCCAATGATTCGACCCAAATCATCTGTGACTGCGGCACTGACTAAGTCATATTTTTTGAATGTATTGGCGACCTCTTCCTGATCGACATCATAATGAAAAGCAAAGACAGAGAAGTTTGTGATTTTTGCTACCTTAGTGTTGATGGGTGTGAGGAATAAATCTTTTAAAGGAATAAACCCTTCAAGGACTCCATCTTCATCGGTAACATACACTTGGTAGATGTCTTCGATTTCTTTTGCTTTTTTGCGAACATTGATGATTCCTTTGCGAACATTGTCTGTTATGGAAACAGTTGCAAAGTCTTTAGACATAAGACGTCCCGCCGAGTATTCACGAAAACCCAACTGGGAACGAATTTCAAAACTATCGGCTTTACTTAAGTTTGCTAAAACTAGCTCTCGTTTGGTGCCTGGTAAATAAGAAAGAAGATAGGTGGTTTCATCTGTTTCAATATGATCCAGAGTGTTCGAAATCTCATCTACAGAAAGTTCCTCTAAAAAAGACTCCAAGGTCTCCTCTTCCATTTTGATCAGGGAATAGGCTTGGTCTTCTTTTGGAAGAAGACGAAATAGGTATAATTCCTCTTCGCGTTCTAAGTCACGAAATAAGGTGACGATATCGGCGGGGTGAGCCCCATCCAACATTTCTTTAAGCTGTTTGGAATCCTCAGCCGTAATGAGGTCTTTGATCTCTGCGACAAACTCATCATAGGAATCGCTGTCTCTGTCGATTTTGATACGGAATTCGGATTCTTTCTTTCTTTCTTCTTCCATAAATCAGCGGATTTCCTGAATTTTCCAATTGACGGTTATGTCACGTAGAGCATAGGCTATATCCTATGTCGGCACGAGTTCGAATTTTGAAAACGAATCTTTTTCTTCTACTTGTTTTTTCCCACTGTGTTCTCTTCGAACCAAAAATTAGTAAAGTTCCTGATGCTTATGTACGGGATGAGGTAATGAACTCAGAACAGAAAAACGCCACAAGAGTTCTGACAGATAAAATCATCAAACTTAATAACGAAGTCTCGGCGCAAAGAAAGGCAAACACTCTCACAGGCCAAGCGATCAAAATCTCGCAAAGTAAGGTAACAAAACATAGCGCCCAAAGGGATCTGGCTCGCACCAAAGAAACCTACTTCGTTTTGAAAGAAGACTCGGCAGCTTCCAAAAGGTATCTGGAGGAAAGCCTGGGCCATGAATTGGAACGGGCCAAAGAAGAAACTAGATACAAAACTTGGGTGCAAAAAGAAAAAGAAGACAAGGCCTATTTGGAGATGAAAGAAGCGGCTCTTGGTGAACTCATCGCTGAACTCGAATTAGTTCGCTCGGAAATTGCCGTTAAATTCCAAGAATCGCAAGGAAAAACTCCAACCGACCCAGAATATATTAAAAAAGAAATTTATGAAACCCAATATGCAGAGAAAAAATCCGACGCTCGCCGTCGGGTCTCTGACTGGGAGCGAGTCAAAACAGAAGCTCCTAGTTTGCCAAAAGTCAATTTAGAGGACAGTTTTGACGATGCGAAGTAAACAAAGAAGCCTAAGCTTCTTACTCCTAACCCTTGTTTTTGTTTCCGGCCTATCGGCAGATTGGGTTTACTTTCCTTACGAATACAACCAAATCTATAAAGAAAAATATGCTTTGGAACTAGAACTGGCTGACATTCGTAAACAACACCAAAACGAACTGAATCGTTTGGAAGAGGAAAAAAAAGAACTCCAAACCCAAAATCGCAATCTTACCGAAGACTTAGAATTAGAAAAACGAAATCGGGCCAAAGAACAAGATGAGTATTCTGATAAGATGCGCGATTACGATATGCGCCTTCGTGGTTTAGAAAAGAAAGGAACGGATAAAGAACGTCTCCTTGCAGATGAAAACCGAAAACGAGAAGAAAAAGACAGGGCAGATCTAGATGCATTGAAGAAAAAACTCGAAGAAAAAGAACGAGAAAACCTTCAAAAAGAACAAAAACTCCGAGAAAATTATGAATCCAAAATGGATGAACTGAAAGAAAGGATTCGCAATTTAGAAGAGGAACTTGGAAACCTACGTAAACTCACCAAAGAACAAAAAAGAGAATTAGAAAGGCTTGCCGAACAAACCAAAGAGTTTGAAGAAAAGTTAGCCAAGGAAATCACTTCAGGCCAAATTCGCCTCAAACGTTTTCATAACAAACTTATCATCAATATTGATGATAAAATATCCTTTGATAGTGGTTCTTCGGAACTAAAACCTGCCATCCTTCCTGCGATTGAAAAAATTCGGGATATCTTAGCTGCTTATCCAGAAAACTACATTGTGGTGGAAGGTCATACTGATAATGTTCCCATCAAAACAAAATTCAGAAACAATTGGCACTTATCCAGCGAACGTGCGTTATCCGTCTTGGATCATATGTTGCAAAACAAAAACCTAAATCCAAAAAACTTTTCTAGCGCCGGTTATGGGGAATTCCAACCCATAGTCCCCAATACAACAAAAGAAAACAAAGCTCTGAACCGCCGCGTGGACATTGTGGTTGTACCTAGAGCTACTGGGTCACTCAATACAAACAATGAGTAAACCAAGACCCAAACGTTCTCGCTTGGTATTTTTTTTAAGCCTTTCGGGTCTGCTCTCTGTTCTTATATTTTTTATTGAATGGATTGGTTCAAAAGAGAGCGGAAGCCTTGCTCTCTTTGCGGATGCAGGCCATATTTTTACCGATGTATTTGCCCATATTATCTCGCTATTTGCTCTTCTCATTGCATCCAAAAAACCAACACAAAAATATCCTTTTGGATTCCACCGGTTTGAGGTTTTAGCAGCTTTATTCAATGGCCTTCTCCTCATTGCGATTGCTCTTTTTATTTTGTATGAAAGTTATATGCGCTTTTCTGGCTCGGCTCATGTAGAAGCGGATGCGATGCTCGCCTATTCCCTTGTGGGATTTGGAATCAATTTAATATCTGCAGGGCTTCTCGTAGGAGTCAGTAAAACAAGTCTCAATTTAAAATCGGCATATCTCCATGTAATTAGTGACTTACTAGGAACCCTTGCGGTTGTCGTTGGAGCCCTTCTCATTCGATTTACTGGATTTAAAGAAGTAGACCATTTCCTAAGTATCATCCTTGGAATCTTTATCTTAAAAACATCCTATGGAATCGTGAAAGAATCTATAGAAATTCTGATAGAAGCAGATACAAGTGAATTTGACAAAGAGCATTTATTGGAACATATCAAAACCTATCGAGGCATCGAAGCAGTTCCCCAAATGACTGTTCGAAAACTCACATCAGGTGTGTTCTCAGTCGAACTACAGATTTTAGTCAAAAAAGATGCAGACAGGGATAAAATCGTTTTAGAAATTCATAAAGTACTAAAAGAAGAATTTGGTGTTCCGTTTGTTTCAGTCGAAATTCTCTCTTCCGCTCTAAAAAACCAATTAGAAGGAATCGCTATACGAGAAACCGAACGTGAATTTGGTCACCACGGCCATAGCCATGGACACGCTCACGACCACCATCACTAAGAATTCCTTTTTTTTATTTGGACTAAGTAATTGGTAAAGGAATCTTCCCAAACAAAAAGTTGGTAGTCTGGATCAATGGACTTAAGTTCCTTAGGAGAATCTACCTTCCAGAGTTTGGCAAGAGCCAATAGCAAGCCTTCCGTCGGGTAAGGAAATCCAGAAAGTAAAAATTCACCATCGGGATTTCCATTTCTAGGTGAGAGAAAAGACTCCCTCCAGTCGATCAGTTTTTCTCTTTCTTTTGCAACAGTTTGCTCTTCTAACGAGATCTTTTTTGTTTTCCCAATCAGTAACGAAGCTAAAGACATAAGTTCTTTTAATCTTAGTTCCATTCCCAGTTTGCCATAATTTTCTAAAACCAAGTCATCCTTTGTGATGGGATATTCGCATAACGAAAGTTTTAAATGACTTACCAGATGGGTAAAGTCTGTTTGGAAACACTCTTCTTGGATTTGGGTTTTCTGATCCGTGGAATTCCCTTCTCTTTGCCTATGCACTAGGTAGACGGGATTTTCTGATCCCTCTTTCGTTATCCAGAAAATCAGGTCGGCCTCCCCACCATTGGTGATAAAGGATTTGGTTCCTGACAGAAGTCCATCTTTTACTGTTGAACTCAGCTTCCTAAGTTTCCCCTCCCAACCGGGTTCACTCACTCCTACAGCATAGATTCTTGTAGGGTTTGTTTTACGAAAAGCGTCCCAAGGAGAATCAAATGAAGTTTTTTCACTCACCGATTTTCCTTTCGTGTAAGATTCATTCTCCATCTGTAAATGAGCTTGTTTTAAGATTCCCCCTGCCACATTGACTTCGACCATACAAGAAAGAGCAAGAGAAACACCCACAGGCTCTTCTGCTAAGTGAGATAGTTTCTTCTGGAATTCTAAATAAGATTCTAAACCGAGAAGAAAGTGATAAAAACCTTCCTTTATGAGATAGGGTTTCCAACTTCGATAAAACCCGGCCTCTGGTCCGCCGGTATCTTTTGGATAAGAAGAACCAGGGACCCCATACTTTAAAATCAAGTTTACCTGTTCTACACCCATAACAAACTACTTGGATTTCTTTTTGGCATATTTGATGTCTAGCGCCTTCTCTTCTTCCAATACTTTTTTTAGATACTGGCCAGTAAACGAACGTTTTTCGGTAACCACTTCTTCTGGAGTCCCAGTAGCGATCACTTCCCCACCACCGTCACCACCCTCAGGACCAATATCAATGATATAGTCTGCTGCTTTAATCACATCTAAGTTGTGTTCGATGATTACCATCGAGTTTCCTTTGTCGACAAGGACTTGCAGGACAGAAAGTAACTTTTCAATGTCTTCGAAATGAAGTCCTGTTGTTGGTTCATCCAAAATATAAAGTGTTTTTCCTGTAGGTCTTTTGGAAAGTTCTGTGGATAGTTTAATCCTTTGGGCCTCACCCCCAGAAAAGGTTGTGGCAGCTTGGCCGAGTTTAATATAACCAAGTCCCACATCCATAAGAGTGTCTAACTTACGTTTGAGATTTGGAATTTTTTCAAAGAAAACAACGGCCTCTTCAATGGTCATATCCAAAATATCGGAAATATTTTTTCCCTTGTATTTTACTTCCAAAGTCTCTCTGTTGTATCGTTTGCCCTTACAAACTTCACATTCTACATAGATATCGGGAAGAAAGTGCATCTCAATTTTTAAGATTCCGTCGCCTTCGCATTTTTCACAACGTCCTCCGGCAACATTAAAACTAAATCTTCCGGGTCCATACCCTCGCACCTTAGCTTCTTCGAGTCCGCTATACAAATCCCTGACAAAAGTGAACAAACCAGTATATGTTGCCGGGTTGGATCTCGGAGTTCTTCCGATGGCCGACTGGTCAATGTTAATCACCTTATCAATCTGATCTTTACCCAGGATTTTTTTATGTTTTCCAGGAATGAGCTTCATTCCCATCACAGAACTTGCAAGTTCCTTGTAGAGAATTTCATTGATAAGAGTAGACTTCCCGGAACCGGACACACCGGTAACAACCGTTAAACTTCCAAGTGGGATGGATACATCAATATTCTTGAGATTATTGTGTGTGGCTCCAGTGATTTTTAGGAACTTTCCATTGCCCTCGCGCCTTGTTTTCGGCATGGAAATTCTTTTTTCCCCAGAGAGAAATTTACCTGTGACAGAATGTTTGTCTTTTTTGATTTGTTCGGGAGTGCCAAAGGCCACAATCTCTCCGCCATGAATCCCAGCGCCAGGACCCATATCCACAATGAAATCTGCCTCTTCCATGGTTTCTTTATCGTGTTCGACAACAAGAACTGTATTCCCGAGATTACGAAGGCCTTTTAAGGTTTGAACAAGTTTCGTATTGTCTCTTTGATGAAGGCCAATGGAAGGTTCGTCCAAAATGTACAAAACACCCATTAGGCGAGATCCAATTTGAGTCGCTAGTCGAATCCTCTGCATCTCACCACCGGATAATGTTCCTGCGGAACGGCTAAGGTTCAAATACCCTACACCCACATCGTTCAAAAAGTGAAGGCGTTGGAGGATTTCTTTTAGAATAGGTTTAGAAATGGTATCTTCGGCCCCTTTGTATTCGGAGGATTTTGTAAACGCTAAGGCCTTTTCAATGGAATAACCAGTGTAAGCATCGATTCCCACTCCTTGTACTTTGACAGCCAAGGCTTCCGGACGGAGACGTTTTCCATGGCATTCATCGCAATCATGGTTTGTCATAAAAGATTCAAACCACTGGCGCATCGAATCCGATTTTGTTTCTTTATACCGACGTTTGAGGTTAGGAATCACACCTTCATAATTTTTGGAAAATTCATAATGCGAATTGGCACCCCGAAAATCATAATCGATATGAATGGACGCATCTCCATGTAAAATTGTAGATCGAATTTTTTCAGATAGATCTTTCCATGGAGTGTTTAAATTGAATTTCAATTTTTTGGATAACGCTTGTATGGTGGCCATATACCAATAGGAATTGGATTTGGAACCTCCCCAGGCTTCGATACAACCTTCGGCGAGTGAAGCATCTCTATCAGTCACTAGGAGAGATTCATCAAACTCTAAGAGGACTCCGAGCCCATCACAATGGGAACAAGCACCAAATGGAGAATTAAAAGAAAATAGTCTTGGAGTGAGTTCGGGAATACTCACATCATCGCATTTGGGACAGGATAGTTTTTGAGAGAACAGATGGTCTTTTTCTCCGTCCTCGACTACCACAATTCCATCCGCCGTCTTTAAAGCAGTTTCTACGGAATCCGACAACCTAGATTGAATTCCTGGTTTCATCACAATTCGATCCACAACGATATCGATATCTGCTTTGAAGTTTTTCTTCAAAGGAATTTCATCCTCTAACGAATACACCTCTCCATTCACACGCACCCGGTTGAATCCTTCTTTTTTGAAACGTTCGAGGACCTCGCGATGTTCCCCTTTTTTGCCCTGAATGACGGGTGCCATAATTTGGAGTTTGGTTCCTTCGGGAAATAAATTGATTCTATCAGTGATTTGGTCGACGGAAAGGCTAGATATGGCGGTTCCACATTTGGGACAATGAGGTTTTCCCACTCTGGCATATAACAGCCGTAAATAATCATAAATCTCTGTCACTGTACCCACCGTGGAACGCGGGTTTCGGTGAGTTGTTTTTTGCTCGATGGAGATGGCGGGACTCAGTCCCTCGATTTGGTCCACTTCTGGTTTTTCCATTTGCCCGAGAAATTGACGGGCATAACTGGAAAGCGACTCCACATACCGCCTTTGTCCTTCGGCATAGATGGTATCAAAGGCAAGGGAGGACTTCCCCGATCCAGAAAGTCCAGTGATGACCACAAGTTTATCTCTTGGGATATCAAGGTTTATGTTTTTGAGGTTATGTTCTCGGGCGCCGCGAATACGAATAAAGGAATCCACATCGGATAGCTTGTTTTCCTCTTTCATTCTGGAAAGAATTTTAAGAAATGACGGAAGAGGTTCGCCCGTGTTTCGCATTCTTTTTTTGATACTTTTTTTGCCCTTTCGCCTTCTGTATCAGTTATACCTACGTCTAAGCCTAGTTTTCCAACGAGGACGCGAGGTCTATGAACTGGAATTTCCTGCCGTTTTTGAAGATTCTTACAAGTCTTACTTAGTCAAAAAATTTCAGGGTAAGGAAGAAACCGTCACAAGATTAGAACTCCTCATCCTTCTCAAACTCATCCAAAAAAATGGGAAAATCAAAACCTTAGATATCTCCCTTCCCCCTCTGGAATGGACTCTCTCTGAGTTCTATGAAGTGAGAAACCAACTCATTGCCATTAAAGATTCAGGTAAAAAAGTCCGAATCTTTGCCAAAGAAGGTGGAGTCGGAACTCTCCTTTTACTCACTGCAGCTACAGAAAGTTATTTGGCTCCAGAATCCGAATTTATGGTTTTATTACCAAGCGCCGAACCAATGTTTTTTGGTAAGTTTTTGAAAACCTGGGGGATTGAAGTCCAAGCCTTTGCCTCCGGTCCCTACAAATCCTTTGCCGAAAGTTTCACTAGGGGTGAGTTTTCTAAAGAAGCAAAAAAGAATTTAGAAACTTTGGTTTTGGATTTACGAAAAGTAATCCTAACTGCCCTTACCAATGGAAAAAAATCATTAGAGCCTATTTTCTATAGACCAATGCTATCTTCCGATGAACTTCTGTCAGCTGGTATCATCCAAGGAATCAAAACAGAAACAGAATTCTTTTCTGATGACAGAAAGGTGTTTTCTGGAAACTATCCGTCCCTACACTACAAAATCAAAGAATTTCGCATCCTTCCCAAACGAAAGGCTGAAGTAGTGATCCTTCCTTTAGAAGGAGGAATCTCTGGAGGTGATTTTTTACATAAACATAGAGAAAATGGAAAAATTGAAGCCTTCTCACTCATTCCCAATCTAAAAGCTCTTTCTGAAGACAAAAAAATCAAAGCAGTGATCTTAGAAATTTCCTCACCTGGCGGGTCCGCGTTTTATTCCGAACAAATCCACCAAGAGATCCTAGAATTAAAGAAAACCAAAATTGTTACCGCTTATTTTAAAGATACTGTTGCGAGCGGTGGGTATTACCTTGGTTCGGCGGTAGATCATATCACGGCATCTCCCGTTTGTATTACAGGTTCCATTGGTGCAGTGAGTATCCGAGCCAATCTACAAAAATTATACAAAAAGTTTCAATTGAATAAAGAGGCCGTTGGATTTTATCCTTTTCGAGACATCCATTCTGAATTCCAACCCCTTTCCAAACAAAGTGTTCAGTATCTAGAATCTCAAATCAAAAAGATCGAAGGTTTGTTTTATAGGCGTGTGGCCGAAGGAAGAAAAATTCCTTTAGAAGACCTTCCAAAAATTGGAATGGGGAGAGTGTATTTGCCAACTGTGGAAAACCGGATTGTGGATTCACTCGGAGGGCTTTTAGATGCAGTTCATGAAGTGAAAGAAAGATTAGGTGGAAAACCGATCCTTCTCACAGAAGAACTTCCTGCTTACAATCTAAGAAACAAAATTCCCATTCTTGGCGGACTGATTTCTGAATTAAAAACTTTAGAATCACTAAACGAGATCTCACTCCTATCCCCCATTCGTCTCGCATGGAAAAACAGAAGATAATTGGGAATTTAAGGTTTCTAAAAGTTAACTACTGATAGCCTTCTCCAATCGATTGCGAAGGCCCTCTTCTCCTTTACCGAGTTTGGGAACTTCGCAAAATATTGTATCGATTCCTGCGAAGTCACAGGCTTCAAAAAAAGCGTAGAGTTTAGACGCATAATCTTCATTAGAGGATACAAAGCAGAAACGATCGCTTTTGAATATCGGATGAAGATTACCAAGTTTATTTCCCTCATTGAGCTCTATCTCTTCGAACGAAAATCCAATCCATGCAGTGGACTTGGATTCATTCATTGTCTTTAAACTAAATTCGAATTCCTCTTTGGATGCCAAAATCACACGGGCTGTGGGAGCATAATGTTTGTATTTTGTTCCGGGGCTTAAGGGAACGGAATCTGTCTCCTTTTGGGAACCAGACCCTGGAATCCAAAGGTCAGGGAGAATTTTCAGAAGTTCATTCGACTCAATGGATCCGGGCCGTAGTAATACCGGAGTTTTTCCCACAAGGCTTACTACCGTGGATTCAATCCCGAAACTCGGCTCCTCAGCGATAAGGATTCCGTCCACCACCCCGTCAAAGTATCGCAAAACATCACTTAGTTTGGTTAAAGAAGGCCTACCCGATAGATTGGCTGAGGGGGCAGAGACCGGTCCCAGAGAAAGTTCAATCCATTCTCGAACCACTGGACTTTTAGGAATCCTTACGGCGAGTGTATCCAATTCCTTTGGAAAAAGGGATTTGTCTTTTTTAGGAAGGATGAGAGTGAGAGGACCTGGAGAAAAACGTTCCAATAACGCTCTACCAACATCCCCTAACTCACATACGGCGGCAATGGATTCGATAGAATGGAAATGAGCAATGAGAGGATTATCTTTGGGCCTTCCTTTGATTTCATACACTCGGAGACAAGCCGACTCAAGCCTTGTGGAAGCCCCAATTCCATAGACAGTTTCTGTGGGAAACACAACGACCTTTCCCTCTTGGATGAGGTTCGCAAGCAAACGTACATCCGAAGAGATTAAGGTTTTCATTTTAAAACTTTTTTGTTTTGGCTTTAGATTTGGAATCGGATACTTTTAAAGCTTCTTTGGAATCACTCATTGGAGTTGTTGTTTCTTCCTTTGGTTCCTCTTCCTCTTTAGCTTTTTCGACTGGAGGGAGTTGGCCTTGGACCAGTTTGCTTAAGTAAACATTGATTTCTGGATCATTGTCGGTCACGAGTTGCCAGAAAGAAAATCCACCCAAATCGTACTTACGAAGAAGGGTCATTTTTTCTTCAAAGGCTTTTCGGTTCATATAAAAAGCCACTCGGTCGCAACCACCACTGGTATACCAAAGGGATGGATCTTCATAAGCGCGATTCTTATGAATGTCAGAAAACTTAGATAAATTTCTCCAACTAGCCACTTTGTTCTCTTCATTTAAGATCCGATTGATATCCGTGGGTTGGCGATTTTTATGTACCCCTGCTTTGATCCTTTGGGCATCGGAATGATAAATGGCTTTGGCAGAAGATTTGCAATTGAGAGCCCAATCATATCCATAAGTGGGAATGGCCATATAAAGTTTATGCATGGGCACTCTTTTTTTGGCATATGTAATGATTTCTTTTAACCAAACATTCGGTGCTTGGGGTCCAGGACCTGGGTTATGGTATTTACGAGGGTGGAGCTCATAGGCCATAATTTTCACCCGATCCGCATGTTTGGCAAGGAACGCATAATCATGTGTAGTGGGCCCTCTCCAATTTTCACGAAAATCAAGAGCGATTGGCTTGGAAAGGCCACGGCAATTCAGTTCTTTCTTTTTTGTTTTTTCCGCAGGAGTTTTCGGGTGTACCGCAACAGAAATCAGTTTTCCTTTTTTATGAACTTCCCGGGCAAGAAGGGCAAAAAACTCTTCAAACTTTTCTTTTTTGTCGCAGGACATTCCTTCATAATCAATATCAATTCCATCATAACCATAAGTCATAATTTCATTTACGATGACTTGGATGTGGTGGTCACGGATGTCGTTTCTCCCACCCATTCCAATGTTTTCTTGGATTTTTTCCTTTGGATTTTCCCAGCGAAAGATAGTCGGAATGATTTTCACTTTTGGATTTAACGCACGCAGTTCCAGAACTCGTTCTTTCTTGGAAGTACTAGACCAACTAGAAATCAATTCTCCGTTATTAGAAAGTCCCCCTTTCATGGTATAAATGAAGGGATGGATTTCGTTGTAGAGATGAACTGTTTTTTTCATCGCTGTCCAATCAGTGGACCAGGCGGAGGAACGAAAAGATACGTTTTCATCGGGAAGAAAGTTTGGCAAATCCGCAGATTCTTCTACAGTTTGTGTTGTTTGTAACTCTGTGTTTTCTTTTGTTTCCATCTCGGAAGGAGTGCCAAGCGAGGGAGTGGAAGCTTCCACAACACTTGGGTTGGCATTTCCCGTTTTGGCACTGTCTTTTAACACAAGGGCTGTACCGTTATTTTGGATTAAGTTCATTCCTAAATAGAAGGAGATGGCGGATAAAAAGACCCAAGAGGCAAATAATAAGGAATATTTAGCTGCATTAGACAGAGGATGTTTGGAAGAGGATGAGTTTTCAGATTCGGACATATATTACTTCTAGTGTGATTATCGAACGCGGATGAAAAAAAGAGTAGAGAATATTCGAAACACGCAAGACCCTATTTCTCATCCCATGATTTTTCAGGAGGGATTCTCTCCTAGTCTAAATTCGAAGGAAAGGAAAAAGAAATTTATGCATGTTCTCAAACAAAAACCGGTCATTCTATATACGGTTCTTCTTAGTTTTTTTCTAACCTTTCTTTTGCTTGCGGAACTTACCGGTAGTAAATTATTTTTTGCCTTCGGATTCACAATGACTATGGGGGTTATCCCTTTTCCAGTCACTTTTATCATCACAGACCTTTTAAACGAATACTATGGTAGAAAGGTAGTACGAGCCACAACCTTTCTTGGAATGGTGATGATTGGACTTGCTTACCTTCTTATTGTGATCGACATCCAAATTCCGGCAAGTCCCGAATCCCCGATTGATGATGCCTCCTTTGAACGGGTGTTTGCCAATTCTGGCCTTGTGATTTTAGGATCCATCATTGCTTATATGATTGGGCAGATGATTGACCTCCATACCTTCCATTTCCTTAGGAAAAAAACTGCCGGTAAACACATTTGGCTAAGGGCTACCGGTTCCACCATCATCTCCCAACTGATTGATTCTTATGTGGTGATCTTTATCGCTCTCGGCAAATACCATCCCGTCTCCAAACTGATCGCCATTGCCAACACAAACTTTTTATACAAAATGGGTGTGGCTATCCTCATTACACCTCTTCTCTATGCCATCCATATCTACATTGACCGTTATTTGGGAGAAACTTTGAAAAACCAAATGTTCCGATCAGCCATGGAAGAAGAAGGATTGGAATCCACCATCCAACCAGGGTAAGGCGACTATGTTCCAACCAAGAATCGAAAGAATCAAAGCCATCCTCGGAAAAACTCCAGCAAACATTGGACATCGGGGGGCAAGGGGTCTTGCTCCAGAAAACACCCTTGTATCCTTTCTTGTGGGATCTGATTCCACAAGATTTTTTGAATTGGATACCATGCTTTGTGCCTCTGGCGAACTTGTGGTCATCCATGACTTCACTGTGGATCGAACCACCGATGGAAAAGGAAAAGTGGCTGATTATAAATACCGGGCTCTTGCGGAACTCGATGCAGGAAGTTTTTTTGAAGAAGCCTTTGAAGGAGAACAAATTCCAACACTCTCTCAAGTCATCCAAACTCTTCCCGAAAATACTGTTTTTGATATTGAAATGAAAAGTGAAGGTAAAAAAGAGGAAAGGCAGGCTCTAACATCGGCCCTTGTCAAACTGATTCGGAAATACAAACTAAGTGATCGCATTTGGGTCAGTAGTTTTGATTGGGATCTTGTGGATCTGATCAGAATCGAAGAACCCGAAGTATTACGTGGCCTTCTCGTGGAAAATGGAGATTCGCTAAACAAGAATTACATGGATTATGAGCCGGATTTAATTCTTCCTCATCTTTCGGCATGTACAAAAGAGTTTGTTCAAGGCCTAAAGGAAGAGTCGTTACTTGTGATTCCTTATACCACCAATACGGAAGAAGAATGGAACCAGTTAATTGAAGTGGGAGTGGCCGGTCTAATCACTGACTTTCCCGATCGTTTGGCTTCCTATTTAGAATCTAAAAAATAAATCCAGATCCAATTTCCCCAAGGATCTTCATATAATGCGTATGGTTTTTCTGGAATGGAGATTACAAGTTTCAGCGAAGAGAAATTGGGATGGTTGCGTATGGATTTGTCACAACTCACTGTGATGGTTCCTTTACGCACCGGACAATGTTCTGTAGCTTTGGAAAAAACCAAACATTCCCCCGATTTCAATTTCAATTCCGAATGACCAAAACTTTCTTTTAGGACAGTCGCCCCGAGAAACGATTGGTAAAATCGGATTGGAATCGTTGTATCCTCGCCGCCGTCTAAATTGACAGAGAAGAACTGAGGAAAGAATAAATCTATGTTTTTGTTATCATTCATTATGCAAGAAAATCTTTTCGTTATGTTGAGGTTCGCTTTTTAGATTCCTATGTCGATCCAATCCCCATCGCGATTTTATTTTTTTTTATTCTTTTTGGTTTCCGGCATCATTAATTTCTTGTTATGCGAAACTATTTATTTCGAACCACTCCATTCCGCAGACAGTCTTTACCTTCCTTTACTTTTAAAGGATGTATTTTCGGAACAAGGGATGTTTCACTGGTATTTGCCTCCATCACCCTATTTTTTTCCTGATTTATTTTTAAACTTAATTCTTTATCCCTTGGTTCCCTTTTTATATATTCCTTCAGCATATGGAACCCTCCAAATGTTTTTTGTGTTACTCGGAATTTCCTTTTTTATTTCTAAGTATGCAACCAAAACAGAGTCATTAGAGTTTCTCTTTCTTTTCGAGTTTCTTTTGACCCTAGTCTCTTTCCTCGGATATTGGATCGGTGACAATCCCCTTCCGTTGGTATATTTCCTATCGCAGGCACACCACAGCACGGGTTTTTTTTTCTCACTTCTTCTTGCCATGTACCTTTATTCGGTGTTAAACGACAGAGAAAAGGATCACCTAGGAAATGGATCTCACCAATACCTTCCCAATCATTTAACTGCCTTCTTTTTCTCCAGTTTTTCCCTGCTTTATCTTTCGGACCGTTTTTCGTTTTCTGTGGGTGTCCTCTCATTTTTTGTGGTTCGAATTTGGGATTCGAAGAGGCCTCTCTCTGAGAGAATTTCTTACTTCCAAAAGAAACGTTTTTGGATTTTAAGCTTCCTATTTATTCTCTTCAATGAACTCGCATTCCTCGGTTTGAAACAGATCTTTCAGATTCCCGGAAGTTTCCAAATTCTCGGGAATTATCTAACACGCCAAACATTAGAAAGTAGTTTGCAACTCTCGGGAACTTATCTTTGGGACTTTTCGAAACATATCTACTACCAAGGAAAATCGATTCTCTTATTAATGGGTTTGCTCTTTTTTAGTTATCCAAAATTTCCTAAACTCATTCGCCACCTCCTTATTGTCTTTTTTCCAGTCCTAGTCGGACTCCTCCTACTTGTGGGAAGGTTCACTTACCTCCATCCTTATCCCATTCGGTATTTATTTCCCCTCTGGTTCTTTGCCCTGTTTGGAATCACCTGGGTCCTTGTTCCTTTTACTAAGAAGATTTCCCACTGGGTTCTTTTTTTGGCCCTGGGAGGTGTGATGGTCTTCCATTTCTACCTACCGTATCCAAGAGCAGAAGTTCAATCCAGGTTATCCTCCATCACAGACAAGGAAGTGACCTATGATTTGGAAAAACCCATCCGGTTTTGGAGCGAAGGAAAACAAAACCCAATCCCTATAGGGAAAGATGGGAAACCCTACCATTGGATCACTGGTGCATTCCATACTCACTTGACAGAGTGAAGCGAACCTATGATCTGGAAGGAGATGGAAGATTTCGTACGTATATTTGATACCACTCTAAGGGACGGGGAACAATGCCCCGGGGCTGCGATGAGCGAAGATGAAAAGGTGGAAATTGCCCAACACCTTGCCCGAATGAAAGTCGATATCATCGAAGCTGGATTTCCCGTTTCTTCTCCTGTACAATTCAAAGCTGTAGAAAGAATCGCTCGGGAAATCGAAGGTCCAATCATTTGTGGACTCGCAAGGAGCCTTCGTCCTGATCTAGAAGCCGCACGTGATGCTCTAAAACCGGCCAAACTCAAACGAATTCATACCTTCATTGCTTCCTCTCCCATCCACATGAAACACAAATTGGGTAAGTCTCCTTCGGAAGTTTTGGAGATGGCAAGAGCTGCCGTAAAGATGGCTCGGGACTTTGTCACCGACGTGGAGTTTTCACCAGAGGATGCTACTCGCTCGGAATGGTCTTTCTTACGCGAGTTAGTCGAAGCTGTCATAGAAGAAGGGGCAACCACCATTAACATTCCAGATACGGTCGGTTATACCACCCCACAAGAATATATGGATCTATTTCGTTTCCTTAAAAAGGAAGTGAAAGGTGCCGACAAAGTGATTTTTTCTGCCCATTGCCATAACGACCTTGGTCTTGCTGTGGCCAATTCACTAGCAACCGTTCTTGCGGGAGGTCGTCAGATTGAATGTACGATCAACGGGATCGGCGAACGTGCCGGTAACACAGCTATGGAAGAAGTGGTGATGGCTTTAAAAACAAGAAAGGATGCCTTTGGAGTGGAAACAAGAATTGATTCTACTCTCATCACTCGCGGTTCTCATTTGGTAAAAACCACAACAGGTATGGTAGTCCAACCTAACAAAGCCATTGTGGGTACCAATGCTTTTGCTCACGAGTCTGGAATCCACCAAGATGGTGTGATCAAAAATAGACAAACTTATGAAATTATGACGCCTGAATCTGTGGGACTCAAATCCAATCGTATGGTTCTTGGCCGTCACTCTGGCCGAGCGGGATTCAAAGACCGAATCGTCCGCATGGGTTTTGATCCCAAACCGGAAGAAATTGATAACGCCTACAACCGTTTCCTCGAGATTGCTGATAAAAAGAAGGAAGTCTTTGATGAAGACATTGCGGCCCTTTTTCAAGGAGAAATCAGTCGTTCCCAAGTCGATGAAACCTACCGATTAGTTTCCTTTGAACAAAATACTGGCACAAACAAAACTCCGGATTCTAAAATTTCATTACTCATCAAAGGAGAAACAAAACAAGGAGAAGCTCATGGAGATGGACCGGTAGATAGTATCTTCAAGGCAATAAACCTTGTGACTGGACTTTCTCCATTCCTTTCTCGACTTGTAATTTCTCCAGTGACGGAAGGAACCGATGCCATGGCAGAAGCTTCTGTGACTTTAGAAGATGGGGAAAGACGAGTGGTAGGAAAAGGGGATTCCACGGACATCATTGAAGCCTGTGCGAAAGCCTATATCAATGCCCTGAATCGGTTATAAGCCTGTGACAAGTCCAAACAAAATATTTTCTATGGAAATGTTGGTGCGTAAAGAGTTACTAACTTTCAAACCATACACTCCGGGTGAACAACCAGGTCTTAGCACATCTACCATCAAACTTAATACCAACGAAAACCCCTACCCACCTTCACCAAAAATAAAGGAAGCTGTAGAGAAAGTTTTACAAACAGGTGTTTTACGAAAATATCCCAACTACCATGCAAGGAAATTACAAGAGCTCATAGCCAAAGATCATGATTTGGATCCTAACCAAATATTAGTTACGAACGGTTCTGATGAAGCCTTACGGATGTTATTCCATACACTCATTGGACCTGGGGATGTAGTTGTGGCACCAGAGCCTACGTATTCCTATTACCCAGTAATTACTGAACAAATGATGGTGGGAGCTACTTACAAAGCGGTTCCCCTTCTACCAAATTTACATTTTGATTTTGAATCTTTATTAAAAGAAAAAGGTAAGTTACTTTGTTTCGCCCATCCCAATGCCCCGACTGGTGTCGAAGAAGAGAAATCAAAACTCTTAAACTTAGTCAAAAATTTTCCAGGCATTGTTCTTTCGGATGAAGCATATATTGATTTCACAGAACCTAATGCAAGTTTAATTTCGGAAATTAAATCATATCCAAACCTTGTTGTATCTCGAACCTTTTCTAAATCCTATGCGCTTGCAGGACTTCGGGTGGGTTATCTAGTCGGATCTCTGGATGTAATCAATTGGATTCGTAAACTGAAAGATTCTTACAATGTGGGGATCTTAGAACAAGTGATTGCCGAAGCTTCATACTCAGACAAAGAATATTTTTTTGAAAAACGTTCTCTTGTAATCCAGGAAAGAATAAAGTTAAAAAAAGAATTGGAGTCCCTAGGATTTTCCATTCCAAACTCTTCTACCAATTTTTTATTTTGTAAACCAAAAGTGGGAATCTCTCCGGAAAGTCTTTATTTACAATTAAAAGAAAGGAACATTCTCATTCGTTATTTCTCTACGGGAATATCCAAAGATTACATTCGAATCACCATAGGAACCCCAGAAGAAAACAAACAGTTGCTAGAAACAATTCGCACCCTTTTATAAAAGAAACGCAACTGAACTGACTGAGCCTTCTTTCTATAAAAGAAAACCCGACTTGCCAGAATTGACAAACCGGGTTTGTGATAAAATTCCGTTAAGGATTACCAAACACCTAACAAGGAATTGTTTATTTTTGAATTTCGATTTTTGTTTTTTTCGGCTCCATTTTGGGAATGGTTAGTTCCAAAATCCCATTCTTCATTTTTGCCGTTGCTTTATCAGAATGAATCGCCTTCCCTATGGTAAATTTACGGAAGTAGTTTCCTTCTCTGTATTCTGCGAGTCGTACTTGACCTCGAGACTCTGATGGAGGAACAAACTTCCCTTCTAAAATGAGTTGGTCTTTTTCGATCGAAATCTCCACAGAAGATTGGTCCACCCCAGGCATTTCCACGCGAAATAGAAGTTCCGCTTCTGTTTCGAACACATCCACATTTGGTGAGTAAACTTTTGTGGGTGCTTTTAGGTCTTTTTCTTGTGTTTTTTGCGGAACTTCTTCTTTGTTTTCTTTTGTCAGTGTATTCATAATTCTCTCCTTAACCAGCAATGATGGATACTTTCTTAGGTTTATCTTCTTCTCTGCGAGGAAGGTGGATGTTTAAAACACCGTTTGTAAATTTTGCAAGGACATGATCTTGATCCACGCGAAATGGTAGTTCCAAAGTTCTATGAAACTCTCCATTGAAGATTTCACGACGATGCACCTCTGTTCCTTCCGCCAGTTCTTCGGCTTTTTTCTTTCCATGAATGGAGAGAAGATTGTCTTTTACGTTGATATCGATCTCGTTAGCTTCAATTCCAGGAAGTAAACAAGTGACCAGGGCTTCCTCTTCCTTTGTATACACATTTACAGGTGGGAAATTAGAAGAAGGACCAAATTGGCTGTCCAAAATGGAACGGGTCAACTCATCATTCAACCGGTCAAAGTCTCTCCAGAACTGATTTGCTTTCGTTTGTGGGTCTAGAATTCGGAACAACATGCGCATTCTCCTTTTTAGCAGTCGCATAACCCAACTGCTATTTTAATTAGCACTCTAGATGTTTGACTGCCAATCGTCAAGAAAGTTTTCTATTTTAGATGATTTTTTAAAAAAATTTTTGTCCCATAAACGAGGCCCTTCTAGCCTGGAATCCAATGCCTATCCAAGACACATTAAGAGAATTGGGCCTAGAAATCCCTCCTGTTCCTGCAGCACTTGCTGCCTATATCCCGTCCAAACGCTCTGGTAATTTGATTTTTACTTCAGGACAATTGCCTCTTGTTTCTGGAAAAATACAAAAAACAGGAAAGGTAGGAAGAGAAGTTACTTTAGCAGAAGCACAAGCGGAAGCCAAACAATGCCTATTGAATGCTCTTGCCGCCATCTTACTTCATATTGAATCCTTAGACCAAATCAAATCCATTGTGAAGTTAGGTGTTTTTGTATCCTCAAGTCCTGACTTTACCGAACACCATTTGGTAGCCAATGGTGCCTCCGAACTTGTAGTCGCTATCTTTGGAGACAAAGGAAAACATGCTAGGTTTGCGATTGGAGTTAGTTCCCTCCCTTTGGATGCCAGTGTGGAATTGGAAGTGGTAGCCGAAATCGAATGAACAATTCTTTTTTGATTCATTGTTTCGCTATTTTTCAGTTCACGAAATCCTCTCTTTTTTTTGTTCCTGAACTAATCCTTGCTTGGTGGTTTTTAACCAAAAGGATTTTCCTCTCTCTCTATCGTTATTGGGAAACGAAACTTTTTTTTGATAAAGTATTCTTTATATTTTTATTCTTACAACTTCTCTTATCTATCCTTCCTTGGTTTTCTTATGAGATTCGTTTTTTTGAAATCAAAGAATCCATTTCACTTGGACCCAAATTAAATTCGGTGTTCATTCTCCTGGGTCTTCTTAATTTTTTCTTCCTTGGATTTTGGAAGTCCCAATGGACTAGGTTTTGGTTTTTCGCAAGCCAAATGGTGTCAGTTGTTTTCGTCATCTGGGGATATTTGGATCCAAAACGTTATTTTTATGACTTTGTAAAACCAGAGGAAGTGGTACTTATCAGTCCATTCTATTTATTTATATTCTCTATCCTCGGAGCTTTTGTATTTGGCTACCTTACCTTCAAAAAAGAAGATGAGATACTCAGTAGAGTTCATCCTTAAATTAAAGAATGTACTTATTCATTGACCTTAGCTTCTGCATTCTAATTACAAAAGCAATCAACGATATTTTTTTTAATTCAAAAAGATTCACTGAAGTATTTTTTCTATTTTTAATTACTTACATTCTGCTCACTCAAGAAATCCTTTCTTGTTTTAACCTGTTAAATAGCACCTTGGGGCAGTATTCTCTTTCGATTTTGTTTCTTTTATGTTTAGTACCATTGCGGAAAAAAATTCATCTGAAATTCTGTTTTCCGAAATTCCCCAAATATTTTTATCCCAGACTCGCAGTGAGTATCTTTTTAATTTTGGTCATTCTAAATCTGGGAATTGTATTAGTATTGCCACCACATAACCACGACTCACTAGCCTATCAAATTCCCCGTATATTTGGTTATTTATCGCAAGGTACCTTTGAAATCTTTAGAACCAATTACTGGGCGCAGGTTACTCAACCACACGGACCTACTAGTTTTTACATTTGGATCTGGAAAGGAATTGCCTACCTACCTCTTCTTCAAGGATTTAGCTTATTATCTATTGTTGCTATTTCCATTTCTAGCTTTCATATTATCGGACAAATTTCAACGAATAGAAATCTGAAATATTTTGCATTAATTGCTAACTTTTTTGTAGTTGAAACCTTACTTATATCCACTACTACTCAAACGGATATCATACAAACGGCAATATTATTCACATCGATTAGTTTGATTAGATTTATAAAAAGTCCATTAATTCAGTGGAATGATCCTAGAATTGCAATTGTTTTTGGGATTATGATACTTTTGCTAACTGCAATAAAAGCGACTTTTGCTATTTACACCATTTCCCTTTTTCCTTTTTTCTGGAAACATCTCTTACCAAGTAGAATGCAATTCGATTTAATTTGGATTAGTATTCGAAATGCAGTGCTTATCGCTTCAATTGCCTCTATCGGAATTGTATTCGGCTATAAAGATAATTTCGTTCGCTATGGATCACCGATTGGTCCAACCCGGGTTCTAAAGGAACATACAGCTTTTTCCGATCCCATTTGGATCTCTGGTTCAGACAATTTGATTAGGTTTACCTTTGATACCCTGACACTAGATGGCCTACCAGTTGAGCCATTCAAAGAAACAAATCGCGACATCAAGAAACTCATTTCAAAGTTCTTTGCGATCTTCTCCAATCACTATCTTCTAAAAAGAAATTTGAGAGGAGAATTCTTTCCAGATAGAGAACAAAGAGTTCATGAAGATTTTTCTTATGGTGGAATTTGGGGGATTATCTTATTCTTATCTTCGCTTTATCTGCTAATAAAGAGACCAAATAATATTCCCAAGTTTGCTAATCTATTTCTCTATTCTGCTATTTTATACTTTGTAATAAACTCGTTTTTAGGTCCTTACGATCCTTGGCGAGGGCGATATTTTTCTGGAATGTTCTCCCTTTTGATCATACCGGTTTCCCTCTTTCTGTTTTCAAAGAATACTGCACGCTGGCCTATTACTGTTTTTAGCCTAATTTTGACAGCAACTAGCCTATACGTACTCATAAATCGCGAGGGACGTGAGTATATAGGACCTAACTCTGCATTTAAAAAATCTTTCAACACCAATACATACGCTCACAAAACCGATTATAAAGTAATCGCTGACTCTATTTATAATCAAATAGGGACACAAGAAAAGGGTGCAGTTATAGGAACTTGTATCCCAGAAGATATACCCTCACTATTTTTATATAAATACCAAGGTTACCCAGAAAACAAAGTGGTAGTAATTCAGGATTTCGCAGATGGAATTTCGCCGCATTTGCTAAAAGAGGTAAATTATATCTTCTTCCATGAAACTTGCCTTCAGAAAGAACCATTAGATACGCCTCTACCGAGAGGATTCTTTTTTAGAAAGACTCTCCGGTAGTTAAGAACTCCTTTGTCATTCTAAAAACTGAAAACTTTTAATTAAGGAATGACTTCCAAGATTGCCAGAACTTCCTTACCCTCTTTTTCTTTCACATCCACAAGATAACGGTTTACCTTGTCTTTGTGGAAAAGGATTTTTTTGGAAAGGGGTTTTCCAATTTCTGAATTGAGAATCCTTTGAATGGGTCTTGCTCCCATAGCTTTGTCATAACCAGTTTCGGCTAGGTAACGCACCGCTTTCTCTGACAATTCCAAATGAATCCCCTTTTCTTCGGCCTTGGCTTGTAAAGTGCGAAACATTCTTTTGACCACAAGTTCTACCACAGAGATGGATAGAGCATTGAACTCGACAACGGCAGTCAAACGATTTCGAAATTCAGGCGTAAATGTCCGTTCAATGGCTTTCAAGGAACGATCATCATACCTATCCGTATCAAACCCAAGAAGTGGTTTGGAACTTTCCTGAGCTCCTGTGTTGGTCGTTAGGATAAGGATCACATTGCGAAAGTCAGCTTTTTTACCTGTGCTATCCGTGAGTGTGGCATGATCCATCACTTGGAGTAAAATATTATAAATATCTTCATGTGCTTTTTCAATCTCATCGAATAACAAAACACAGTGGGGATTTTTGGCAATAGCATCCGTAAGTTGGCCCCCTTGGTCAAATCCCACATAACCGGGAGGACTTCCAATCAGACGAGATACAGAATGTTTTTCCATGTATTCACTCATATCAAACCGAAGGAATTCCACTCCCATTTTCTCTGCCAAAGTTTTTGCGACTTCTGTTTTACCCACACCAGTGGGGCCTACAAAAAGAAAACTACCAATCGGTTTTCCTTCGTCGCTAAGGCCGGAACGAGAATAGTGAATGGCATCTACCACTTGTTCTATGGCGTGGTCTTGTCCAAAAACAATGGACTTGATTTCCGAATCCAAGTGTTCCAATTTCTTTTTATCATCCGCTTTGACAGTTTTTTCTGGAATTTTAGCAATCTTTGCGACCAAGGTTTCTATTTCAGAAATCCCTACTTGTTTTCGCGGTTTTTCTTTTTTCTCATCACGTAACTTAACAAAGGCGCCGGATTCATCCATTAAGTCGATAGCTTTGTCAGGTAAAAACCGGTCCCGAAGATGCAAACTGGATAAATCCACACAAGCCTCAATGGCCTTCACACTGTAAGTGACCCCATGAAAGGATTCGTATTTCGGTTTTAGGCCTTTAAGGATTTCAATCGCATCTTCCCGAGATGGCTCAGATACTTCAATTTTTTGAAACCTTCTAGAAAGGGCGTGGTCTTTTTCAAAGATAGATTTATACTCTTTATACGTGGTGGTTCCAATGCATTTTAATTCTCCATTGGCAAGGGCAGGTTTCATTAGATTGGAAGCATCTAAACTTCCCCCAGATACAGCACCGGCACCCACAATGGTATGAATTTCATCTACAAAGATAATACGTTCTGGTTTTCCGACGACTTCTTGTAAGATAGCTTTCAGTCGTTCTTCGAACTCTCCACGGAATTTAGTTCCCGCCATCACAAGTCCCATATCCAAAGAATAAATTTCCATATTCAAAAGGCTTTTGGGGACAAGGCCTTTGACTACGCGTTCGGCGATTCCTTCCACAATGGAAGTTTTTCCCACACCCGCTTCTCCAACAAAGATAGGATTGTTTTTACGACGACGCGATAAAATATGAATGGTTCTTTCGATTTCTACTTCTCGCCCAATGCAAGGATCTAGTTTTCCTTGTTTAGCTCTTTCTGTAAGATTCACACAAAACTTTTCTAATGCAGATTTACGGGCGCTTGCGTCCGTTTCGCCGGATTCCGTTTCTTCAGCAAACTCAGGTTCCTCGGAATCTTTTTCTTTTTTGATTCCATGAGAAATGTATTTGATTACATCGAGTCTGTTTACTTCTTGTTTGGCGAGAAGGTAATAGGCCTGGCTATCTTCCTCTCGAAAAAGTGCCACAAGCACATTGTTTCCGTCCACTTCGTCTTTGCCGGAATTTTGCACATGAAAGGCTGCAAACTGGATAACAAATTGAACTCCCACGGTATAACGCGGTTGGATTTTTAAATTGGGAACGGCGATTGTGGAGAGATCCTCTTCAAAATATTCGGTCAACTCTTTTCGGAGAAGATCCAAATCACAACCTACGTTGACTAAAACTTCTTTTGTTTTTTCATTGTAAGTAAGGCCATATAACAAATGTTCTAATGTAATAAATTCATGGTGGTATTTGGATGCTTCTTTTCCTGCAAGCTCCAGACTTTTTTCTAAATCAGTGGAAAGGTTCATTCGTCCTCCTCTTTTGCCAACTGGCATTGTAATGGATGCCCTGCGTCGTCTGCCAATTTGTGGACTTCCGCTACTTTGGTTCTTGCAATGTCTAAAGAATACACCCCACAAACTGCTGAGCCCGAAGTATGCGCTTTCCACATAATTTGACGAGATTCTTCCATAGATTTCCGAAAAACATTGGCAAGAACATAAACGACAAATTCCTGCGGAGTGTAATCATCATTGATGAGAATCACCTTATAACGATCTGGTTTCTTTAATTTCTGCTTTTGTTTTTCTCTTTCGAGAAGTTCTACGTTCATGTCCGTGTAGGATTTTCGTTTTGGATCTGACATTATCCCTCCCGCAGAGCCTTAATAGGAGACTGCGCATTGTAGGCGGAAATATTTTCCCTTTCCATAACTATCTCTCGTTCCAAATAGGATTCGATGGCGGCCCTGCCCTGTTCATTGTAAATATGATGCAAACTATACATAGGAACTGCTTCATAACCCCGAAGGAATTTATGTTCCCCTTGGGCCCCAGCTTCTACTCGTTCCATTTTATGCTCTATGGCAAAATCGATCAATCGGTAATAACAGCATTCAAAATGCAAATTGGGAACATGTTCCAGAGCTCCCCAATACCTTCCAAATAAAAAACCATCCCGAAACACATTCCAACTCCCTCCAATTGGTTTTCCCCTTGGATCCGATGCCAAAACTAACATAAGCCTATGGCGAAAGTGATGATACATTTCTATAAAAAATTGACGATTTAAGTAAGGTTGTCCCCATTTTTTGGAATGGGTGTCCTTGTAGAATTCATAAAATATATGCGCATGGTCTTCCGTAATTCCATCTCCAGTCAGAGTTTGAATGGTTAGCCCTGACTCGGAAATTTTCCGACGTTCTTGGCGGATGGTTTTTCTTCTGTCCTTTACAAGTGTTGCTAAAAATTCCTCAAAATTCGCAAAACCTTTGTTAAACCAATGATATTGATGAGAGAGCCTAGGAGCAAAAGAATTGGCAATTCCTATTTTTTGTTCTTCTTCTTTGCAGAATAAAAGGTGAACCGAAGACGTTTCCTCTTGTTTTCCGAACTGGAGTAGTCTTTGTAAAAGCTCAGAACTTAAAAAAACTTTTTCCTCTGCTGTCAGATTTGGATGGAGTAAAATCCGACTTCCCGTCACCGGAGTAAAGGGAACCGCTACTGTGAGTTTTGGGTAATAAGGAATTCCTGCCCGATGGAATGCATTGGCCCACTGGAAATCAAAAATATATTCCCCGTAGGAATCACTCCGAACATAAGCCGGAAGGATTCCCGATAAAACTCCTCTTCGCCTAGCAGAGACAAGCACAGGAGTCCAATCGGAATCTCCTATGCAACCTGTCTTCTCTAATCCTGATAGAAATTCATATTCTTGAAAGACCGAATCTGGTAAAACCAGAAGATTCCATTCTTCCTTCCTAAAGTCCGTAAAACTATGGGAGATCGTAATCTCAAATGATTCACTCAATGTAAACCTTAGACTCTAACTTACAACATCTTGTTTGTTTTGTTTCTTCCGAATGTGGTCAAGAAGACGTTGCAAACTAGGATTTTCAGGATCTAACTCCAAAGCGGAACTGAGAATATTCTCTGCCCGATCCAAATTTTTATCCGCCAAGTAGGTTTGTCCCAAATTGATTAAATTTTTGACATGGTTCGGGTCACGAAGACGGACTCTTTCCCCAAAATCAATGGCTGTTTTGACATCGGCAACTTTGCGAGCACAAAACGCAGTGATGTACATAATCTCTGTATCCATTGGTCTTAATAAACTATAGTCCTTAGCCATTTTTTTGGCATTTCCATAGTCCTTTAATTTTAGATAGAGTTGGATGAATTTCTTTTTAATTTCAGGAATGTTTTCTTCTAGGGAGTTGGCCTCCTCAAGATAAGCAACTGCTTCTTGTAAGTCAGAGGATTCGCTGGCTTCCTTTGCTTTCAGCAGGAGGGCTTGGATTTCTTTCAAACGTTCTTTTTCAATTTTATATCGTTCTTTTTCTTCAATGTAGGAAACACGTAACAAGGATAAGTCATCGGTGAGACTTCCATACTTAGCCAATTCATCATAGATTTTGTCGAGCTCACCCTTTCCTGATTCGACAACTTTTAAGAATAACCTTTCATCTTCGTTGATCACTCGTTTACCATCGGCTGTATGGGAAATCAGTAAATCATCCCGACCATCGGAACCGGCAATCAGAATGTCTCCTGGTTCTAATTGGAAGGTTTTGATATAAAGATTTCCTTGGACACCGGAAGTTCCTAATTTTCGAAACATCAATTCATTTTCAATAAAACTAGCAATCCCATCTCGATAAAGAACCATCCAGGGATGTTCCGCATTGATAAAGTACAGCAGTCCTGTTTCGTTATCAATGAGTCCCAGTACAAGCGAGACAAGCATAGACCCATCGAAACCTTCAAAGATCTTATGTAGTTCTAAAAAAGTATTTTTGATCCAACGTTCTGGATAAGTATTTCTTGCCTCACCCAAGAGTTGAGTCCTTGTAATGATAGACTCAAAGACAGAACCAAGGACCAGTGCCCCACCAGCACCTTGCATTGATTTTCCCATAGCATCAGCATTCAGAAAAACTGTATAGGAACGATTGTTCAGGAAAATTTGGTTTGCGATATTTAAATCCCCACCAATTTCTTTTTCGTACTGACGGAAGGTAAATTTTTTCTTTTGTTCCAATAAAAAATCAATATGGACATTTTCATGCTTCGCATGATTAGCATTAAATGGCTGCAAAAGGAGTGAGGTTAAAAAGTAATCTCCATCTTGTTGGTGTTTTAAGGATTGGACTTCCTTCAGAGTGTTCTCCAATTCCTTGGTCCGTTCCTGAACCTTCACTTCCAGTTGGTCCGCATACTGTTCCAATTTTTTTCTTGCGGCCTGGATGGAGCGAACCATTCGGTTGAAGGATCGGGCCATAAACCCAATATCATCTTCTACATGAACCGTCAGACGATGTTCTAAGTTTCCAGAATTTACCTCTGTCAAACCTTCGATAATTTGTTCAATTGGCCTTAGGAGTGCAATAAGAAAGAATAACCTGTATCCAAAGATCACAAGAACCGCAAGAGATAAAACACCAATGATCCAAGGAAGAGTCACCTCCTCTTGGAATTCTCGGTAATCTAGGTATGGGTATCCCACTTCATGTACAAGCCCATTTGCCTTGTCGACCACCAAATAACTTACGTAAAATGAATATTTCGGATTGTTTTCCGCAAACTTGACGCGACCGCGGTAGTTTCTGTCGCCATGATTTGGCATAGGGGAAAACATCTGATCGAGGACTTCTGCTTTTTTTTCTTCTGGGAGATTAGAATCAAGGACAGAACGTGCCGCTCCATAAAAACCAGAAAGAGGTCCCTCTTTTTTAGATACTAGAGAATCTGCATTATCCGAAAAATTCTTTGCCGGTATTTCTCTTAATTTGTTTCTTGTGTAGAGAATTTTCCTTTTTTCCGATTCCAATTCATGAATTAAGGCTTCTGGACTTTTCACGGTATCCAAAGTTAAAAGTCTTT
This sequence comes from Leptospira abararensis, assembly GCF_016918735.1. GTDB lineage: Bacteria > Spirochaetota > Leptospiria > Leptospirales > Leptospiraceae > Leptospira_A > Leptospira_A abararensis. The sequence goes on along the minus strand of NZ_JAFFPR010000027.1, from coordinate 158,876 downwards.
TAATTTCTGCCGCATAACCCTTGCTTGTGTTTGGAAGTAAAGAAACTAAGTTCTCCGTTTTTTCTTTCCAATCTTTACTTTGTTTGTAAGAGAGGATTGTTTCCAATGCCCAGTAGTTCCAATACTCTGATTCATAAACAGTAGGGTCGACCTCAGATTCCTCAGAACCTTTTTTTCGAACAAATTCTTTTCGGTTGGTATCATAAGTATAATGAAAACTAGGGAGCTGGTCTGTTTCCAATCCAGCAATATAGTTTTTTGCTCGGGCAGTATGCACCATATCATAGTTTGCATCCGACTGTTGGATGACTGAATAAGCAACGAGTTGTAAAACCAATAAAAAGGAAGCAAGTGAGATCCCTATGATTCTAGAGATAATGGTAGTTTTATCTTTGGTATTGTTAATATAAACCACATTGGCTACAAAAAGTCCTACTACCAAAACAAGATCCGTAATGGTTTGATACAATCCTCTTCCAATGGCACCATCCCTGGACTGAGCATTCATAATCCCTGGTAGTATAGTCACGAGGATAAAGGCTACAAGAATACTTGCGGAAGCAAACCTTGATTCTTTTGGCATTTTAAAGATCTGAACCAGAGCCACCAAAGAAAAGGTAACAAAAAAACCGAGAACGATCAATGCATAGGCTTTATAAAAAACAGGAACAGGAAAATCCCAATAATGCCCGCTAAAGAAAAATAACCTACCAGCCGTTAAACTAATAGATACAAAGTAACCGGTAACGAACACAACAATTGTATTCATAACCCAAAAAAGATATTTTTTAAGTCTAGGAAAGTATACTTCCGGATAACTTAAGAAAAAACTAGTGAGGTAAGAGGCACCAGCCATAGCTCCAATGATCACAAGCCAACGCATGTAAGCCGAAGCCGGACCCATAAAGGAGAAGTTGATCATATAACCGAAGTGGAAGAGACCAAGCCAGAGAGTTCCCATTCCCAATTGGTAGGTAGCTTCGGACTTTTCTTTAACCGTTAAAAAAAATTGTGCATTGTAAAAAGTAAAAATCACACCGACCAGAGAGCCGAATGTATAAAAATCAAACGCTATATTTCCCCAAGAGTTCATGGGTGAAAACCCTAACAGATAAAGAAATCATGTCAACTTTGTATTTCTTTTCTTCTTAATTTGGTATAGAAAGTACAACAATAAACAAATGAGTATGAATCCGATGGTTTGGTTGTAGTATGACAGTATAACAACGATTTGGTTCCAATGGGTTCCCATCACAGATCCGCCCAAAAGGAGAAGTCCACACCAAAGTGAGATGGCAATGGTATACAAAAAAACAAATTTAATGACGTTCATTTTACTCATTCCCGCTACAATGGAAACAAAGAAGCGAATTCCTGCGGAAAATCGGGAAATTAAAACCACAACGAGCTCATGTTTACGAAACCAAGCAAGTGTCTTATGTAAATTTTCTTCCTGATAGAGGGCTGAAAGAAAAGGGAACCGTGATCGTTTTAAGAATTGGAGGATCCTTTCCCCAAAGAAATACATCACCAAGGCACCGAGGAGGTTTCCTAAATATGTGGCGATTACTACGGAAACAAAAGAGAGAGGGGAACCTGGACTCGAGGATAGAAACCCTGAGAACACGGTGATGGTATCGCCCGGCCAAGGGGGAAAAACATTCTCCAAAAAGTTAGAAAAACAAAAGAAACCCCAAAGCACTAAGGGGGGTAACTCTAGAATTCGAGCCAAAAAAACATCAAACTGAAGAAAATCCAACACAAGGAAAAGATAAGCTTTCCTTGCAGCTGGCAACAAAGATTTAAAAAAATGAATGGAAGGAATCAGGAGTTACCCATTTGCTTTCCGTAATGCTTCGTTTTTTGCCTATTTTATTGCTATTTATTTGGGCTTGTACTCCGACTACCCAAACAGAAATCTATCGTTTTGATCAAATTGTTGTTACCAAAAACCCTACAAGCCCTCCACCGGCTTTCCCTCAGTCTTTTTTTCCGGAAAAACTAAGGTTCCTAGAATCAAGTGAATTCAAAACAAGCCATATCCATACAAAGGAAGCCTATCTATTACTCGAATCAGAGGAAAGTTTGGCAACAATTCTAAAACGAATCGAAACAAGATCGGCCCAAGGCGATTGGAAACTCCTCGAAAAAACAGAAAAAAATGGGGAGGTCACTTACTTATTGGAAGGGTTTATCAAAAAATCTCTTTCGATCATTATTTCTGAAAATGGAAGCTCTACCACTTACCTTCGTTTTTATTTTAGAAAACATTCCAGTTACTAATCATGAATTGGATTAAAAACAAAAACGAAATTATAGTCTATCTCCTACTGAGTGCCATATTCATTGGGACTTGCCTTACTTTATTTTTTGTATTCAAACCTTTTCTTTGGGCCAGTTTTCTTGCCCTATTGTTTTATCTCACAACAAGAAAGATTCACAAAAAACTAAAGAATGTACTCGGTGTTAAATTCCATGGACTTTCACCTTATATTATGGTTCTTATTATGCTTGCTGGAGTGTTTATCCCATCTTATTTGATTGTTTCGACTTTGATTCGAGAGTCACTAAACTTAGTCAGCTATGTAAGAAACCAACTCACCGAAGAATCCATTGTTTCTTTGTTACTCAATAGCCCCATGCTCACAGACTTCTTTACAGAAAATGAATTTTTTTGGATCAAACTTCCTTTGATGTATAGGGAATATGTGGGTCAACATATGGACATTTTAAACCTAGATTCCATTTATAGTTTACTTAAAAACTCTTCTGGTTTTTTACTCGGTTCATTTGAAGTGCCTGGGGCCATTATTTTTAATGCATTTTTTACATTCATTTTACTTTTCTTTTTATACAAAGAAGGAAGCCGAATGGAACATGCTCTTTTTGTTTTACTCCCCTTCCCCACAGAAATTGAAGAAAGACTGGGCCGGCGTATTGAAGAAGCCATTCGCACTGTGATGATGGGGAACTTATTTATTTCCCTTTTACAAGGAACCTTTGTATACGTATTGTTACTATTTACATCCGTATCAAATAAGTTTTTACTTTCTAGCATCGCCACCATTTTTTCACTCATTCCAGTAGTCGGAACTTCTGTAGTTTGGTTACCCATTGGTTTGTACATTGGACTTGTCCAAGAGAACTGGACGGGAAGTATCCTCTTTATGATTGCAGGTGGTGCGAGTTATTTGATTTTAGAAAACTTAGTAAAACCAAAAATTTTGGATAAAAAATTAAAAACACATCCGTTTTTGATCTTTCTCTCTCTCATTGGCGGATTACAAGAGTTTGGTGTTGCTGGAATCATCATTGGACCCATGGCTTTGACCCTTGTCATCATCCTTTGGGATTTCTGGAAAATCTTTAGAGAGACACGTTTTCAGAATATATAAATGGAACTCGTAGACTCATCTCTTAGTGTTAGTGAGGTCAACCGCCTCATCAAAGCCAAACTCCAAGACTCATCGGAATTTAAAAACATTTGGGTGCGAGGAGAAATCTCCAATTTTTCTCAAACGAATAGTTCTGGGCATATGTATTTTTCATTAAAAGATACGACAAGTGTGATCAAATGTGCTTTTTTTTCCTTCCAAGCCAAAAACTATAAAGGTACGCCGCTGCGAAATGGAATGGAGATTTTGGTTTATGGTTCGGTTTCTGTTTATGAACCTGGTGGGTATTATAGTTTAACGGTTCAAAAAATTGAAGAAATCGGAGAGGGGGACATCCTTCTCAAAATTGAAAAATTAAAAAAAGCCCTTTTGGATAAAGGAATTTTTGATGCTGCACACAAACGCCCTCTTCCCAAGTTCCCAAAACGCCTAGGCATTGTTACCTCACCCAAAGGGGCAGCTGTAGAGGATATCATTCGTATTGCCACAGACTTAAATCCTTCCATTCAGATTCTGGTATCCCCTTGCCTTGTGCAGGGAGATGGCGCGGAAGTCTCCATCATAGAAGCAATTAGAGAGCTGAATGATCCCAAATGGGAAGTAGATGTGATCATTGCGGGCCGAGGCGGAGGTTCCTTCGAGGATCTAATGGCCTTCAACCAAGAAGCAGTGGTGATGGCTTATTACCATTCCAGGATTCCTATTATTTCAGCGGTGGGTCATGAAATAGACCGAGTGCTCACAGACCTAGCAGCTGATGCTACCACACCCACTCCTACAGCTGCGGCAAAACTAGCCATTCCCAATGTATCAGATACTCTCATCCGACTGGATGAAATGGAAGATCGAATTAAGTCTGCCCTAACAAACGTTATCCGTATAGGGAAGGAAAAATGGACAGGTCTTGTAACAAGACCTGTATTTCAAAATCCGAAAACTCTATTAGAAATCAGATCCACAACACTGGATGAACTGATGACAAAGATCTCACTCCTTGGAAAAAACTATTTGGTTCGCAAACAAAGCGAATTCCAGAGGTTTGATAACCTTTCCCATAACTGGAAATCCTATTTAGAAAGAATCCATAATAAATTCACTCTCGCCGAACAAAGATTAGAACATTTTTCTCCATTAGGGACTTTAAAACGTGGGTATTCGGTAGTTCGTAATCAAAACAAACAAGTTTTATCCTCCATTCATAGTATCAAAGAAAAAGAAAGTTTAGAAGTATTCCTATCCGATGGAAAACTTCTCGTAGAAGTAAAAGAAAAAATATAGGAATTCAAAATGGTAGAGAAAAAATCAATTAGTTTTGAAGAAGCGCTGCGTGAATTAGAAGACATTGCAGAAAAATTAGAAAGGGGAACCCTTTCCTTAGAAGATTCCATCAAAGCCTATGAAAGAGGAATGGAATTAAAGAAAGTTTGTTCCGAACGACTTGTGGATGCAGAAGCAAAAATAGAATTTTTATCCAAAGCACCGAGTGGCGAAATCGTAAAATCTGCGGTCAAAAAAAAGAAAGAAGATGGGCCGTCAAAACCAGTGGAAGAAGATTTATTTTAAAGAATGAGTTTCCAAGCAGTTTTCATTGTTGGTTACCTACTCATAACGATTGCCATTGGAGTGTATGCGGCAAAAAAAGTCAAAAACTCTCGTGACTTTATCTTAGCGGGTAGAAGCCTTCCCCTTCCTATCTCTACTGCCGCCCTTTTTGCTACTTGGTTTGGAAGTGAAACCATCCTTGGTTCCTCCGTCGAATTTGCGAAGGGGGGATTTTTATCTGTCATCCAAGACCCGTTTGGCGGAGCCCTTTGCCTTTTTTTACTCGGTCTCGTTTTTGCCAAGTATCTCTACCGAATGCAAATCCTTACCTTTGGAGATTTTTACAGAAACCGGTATGGAAAGAAGATGGAATTTATCGCCGGGATTTGTTTGATCTTTTCCTATTTTGGATGGGTGGCCGCACAATTTGTAGCACTCGGAATTATGGTGCAGATTCTTTTTGGAATCAACCAATTCACAGCCATAGTCATCGGTGCTTGTCTTGTTGTTTTTTATACTTATCTTGGTGGGATGTGGTCTGTCTCTTTAACGGATTTTTTCCAATCTATCTCCATCATCATAGGCCTTGTGATCGTTTTATTCGAGTTAAACGAAGTTAAACCAATTTGGACTTCGATCCAGGAAAAACCCGATGGGTTCTTTCGTTTTTTTCCAGAGTCCAATTACCATGCATGGACTTTGTATCTTTCTGCTTGGATGGTGGTGGGGTTTGGATCTTTACCCCAACAGGATATCTTCCAAAGAGTGATGTCAGCAAAATCCGAAAAAGTGGCCATTACCGCATCTTATCTTTCTTCCATTTTCTATCTTCTTTTTGCCCTTATCCCTTTGTTTTTAGGTCTCCATGCCAAAAGTCTTCTTCCCGACTTTGATTTACATGGAGAAACAGGGCAACTTCTCATCCCGACAATGATTTCTAAGTTTGCAAGCCCCTGGGTGCAGATTTTATTTTTTTCAGCCCTCATCTCTGCCATTCTTTCCACGGCTTCCGGCGCTATCCTTGCCCCTTCTTCCATTCTATCTGAGAATATTCTGAAATACGCATTCAAGGATATGAATGATAAAAAGTTACTCCTTCTCTCAAGAACTTCGGTTCTTATCATTGCTGGGATTTCTTTTTTACTCGCTGTAGGAAAACCATCTATCTATGCCCTTGTAGAAGACTCAGGAGGAATCTCTCTTGTCACACTCTTTATTCCTATGGTGTTTGGACTGATGAGTCAAAAGGCAGATGAAAGAGCTGCCCTTTTTTCTTTATTTGTGGGAATTGGAACTTGGCTTGTTTTGGAAGTTTACGGCGACGATATGACAAGCCACTTCTATGGAACCATAGCCAGTCTTATCGCCATCCTTGTGGGAATTTATTTCTTTCCTAAGAAAGAGCAATCGATAGAAGCCAAGTAAATACTTCTTTCATCTCTACCCCGAGCGCTTTTGCTTGTTGCGGGATAAGACTTGTCCCCGTCATTCCTGGCAGAGTATTGGTTTCTAAAACATAAGGGACACCGTCACTAATGATAAAATCTGACCGTGAGTAACCTTTGCAACCAAGCACTTCGTGACACTTTAAAGTATACTCTTGGAGTTTTTTTGTGATTTCATCACCGACCGGCGCGGGAGTGATTTCTTCGCTTCCCCCTTTGGTGTATTTAGCCTCAAAATCAAAAAACTCAGACTTGGGCCGAATCTCCGTTGGCACGAGAGCAAAGGGAATTCGTTTTTCTCCTTCCTTTTTTTCCAAAACACCAATGGATACTTCTGTTCCCGAAATCAACTTTTGGATGAGCACCCGGTCTTCGGAGACAAAAATTTTATCCACAAGAACCATAGCCTCTTCAGGAGTTTTTGCCATTCCCGTATTGACACTAGACCCACCTAGCGTCGGTTTAATGAAGACGGGAAAGGAAAAAGGTAAGTTTAAAACTATTTTTCTGGCATCCGTTTTTCCCTTTTCTAAATCTACAAAAGGAGCCACGGGTATCCCTATGGTTTGGAATAGGAGATTAGCTCTATATTTATCCATTGCCAGAGCTGATGCCAAAACTCCCGAACCTGTATGAGGAATTCCTAACACGTCTAAAAAACCCTGGATCCGTCCATCTTCTCCGGCTCCCCCGTGTAATCCCAGAAAGGCGACTTGGAATCCATGTTCTAACAATCCGGCACCCGACTTTGATTCGGAAATTTGATTGAGGGAAGAAAATTCTTTTAAAAATTCAGCCTCAGTTCTGCCTGTAGGATCCGGATAGACCGCATCTTTTCGTTTGGGTATCCAAAATTTTCCTGTTTGGTCAATGTAAACAGGACAAATTTCGAATTTCTCCCTATCGATTGTATTGAAAATGAAATAAGAAGACCGAATGGAGATGATATGTTCGCCGGAGATACCTCCGAAAAGCAGTGCGATTTTGGTTTGGATCATGAAATCACTTGATTCCTTTTCTAGAAACTTGAAGATATTGAAATTACGTGGATTCCCGCTTTAAAATTCAATTCGGAATTGTTTTTTGTCTCTTCTTTCTGAGCTCAAGTGTTTTTGCTAAACTCCCCAACTCGTTTACCGAAGATATCAAATCCAACTACCACCAGTTTTGGTTTTTATATGAATCGGAAACTAGGGGCCGCCAAAGTTACTTAGCCTTCCGTCCTTTCTATATGGGTTTCCAAGACAAAACCTATGCCTTTCGTTTTAAAAGTTATCTATCCCCTTTTTATTATAAAGAAGAAACGAACTATTGGTATACTTGGTCTTCTTTATTTTTCTTTAGTGGAACTGGATTCAAACACGAAGAAGGGGACGCCGATGAAGACATCCTTTTTACTCCCCTTTTTATTTGGGGCAAAGGAGAATCCCAAAGGGAAAACTATTTTAGTATCTTTCCCATTTACGGGAAAATTCGGAACAAACTTTCTTACCAAGAATTGAGTTATGTGCTCTTCCCCGTTTATTCTGAGTGGAAGTACAAAACCTATGAAGCTAAATCCATCCTTTGGCCTCTAGTTATGTGGGGCGGATCCGAAACTAGAAGTGACTTTCGGATCTTTCCTCTCTATTCAAAAAAAGAACATGAAGGAAAATACATTCGCCAATCTTTTCTTTGGCCCTTTTTTCAGTGGGGTGAAGAAAGGTTGGATAAAAAAGAACCCACAACCTACTCCCTATTTTTCCCACTATATAACAGCAAAGATTCTAAAGATGGGAACATGAAAAGTAGAGCCTTTCTTTGGTTTCCTATTTTAAATTCTTTATTTTCTTATGGGTATGATAAAAAAACAGGACAAACCAATTACACGGCTCTCTTTATTTTTTTCCAATACACAACCTCTGAAAAAAAGGATACACAAAAACTAGTGTTTTTTCCCTTCTATGGATATTCCTATTTTGCTAATAAAGAAGCAGAGTTTATCACTCCATTTTACATCCGTTTGTCGCAAAATACCTCCCACCTAAAAGCAACTTCCCATTTTTTATTACCTTTTTATTCCCATATGAAAAGTGAATATGTCCAAACAGGGAGAGAAGATTATTATTGGAAACTTTGGCCCCTATTTCGTTACCACAAAGATGCCGATGGGAATTTTGGTTGGAATACCCTTGCCATCATCCCTGTTCGTTTTGAAGTAATGGAAGATGTATGGGAACCCATATTTTCTATCATCGAATACAAAAGGTCATCTAATGGGGAAAAACGTTTGCACCTGATCACAAGGCTCTATACTCATCGGTGGACAGAGGATGAAACCCATATCCATATTCCCATCCTTTTAGAATATTCAAAATCGCATACGGGTTTCCGGTATGAACTGGGTTATGGATTTTTAGGAATCGATACAAGAGAACCAAAAAACAAATACAAACTCCTTTGGTGGGAACTATGAAACGGTTATATTCAAAAACCTTGGAACCCTTACTCTATGCCATAGGGTATACGGTTCTCCTTCTCTTTCGTTCGGTTGGCCAGTCCCACCATCTCTATTTCAAACGAAAAGAAATTTTAGAACAAATGTTTATCGCAGGTGTTGGTTCTCTATTTGTTGTCTCTATTGTTTCCATTTTTACAGGAATGATTCTTGGCCTAAACACAGGTCTTGGTCTTCGTGACTTTGGGGCCGAAGGGCAAATTGGACTCCTCCTTACCATCACACTCACTCGAGAAATGTCTCCCTTTATGACTTCTCTCATTCTCGCAGCATCTGTCGGTTCAGCAATGGCTGCAGAAATTGGAACCATGAAAGTCTCCGAAGAAATCGATGCATTAGAAGTGATGTCTATTAATCCCGTTCGGTATCTGGTGATGCCAAGAATCGTTGGATTTTCGCTTATGGTTCCCGTGCTCTGCGTATATTCAGCCGCCTTAGGAATCGTAGGTGGAGGTATTGTTGGACATTTTCAACTGGGAATTGATATGATCAGTTACTTCCAAGATGTATATTATCGAATCTCTTCCGTTCCAGGACTGAAAGATTTGTATGTGGGACTTCTCAAAGGTTATGTGTTTGGTCTCTCCATCTCCACTATATCCTGTAGCCAGGGACTTAGGACAGAAGGTGGCGCCATTGGTGTGGGCCAAACCACAAGAAAGGCTGTGGTCACATCGTTTCTTATGGTCATTTTTTCTGGTTATGTGCTCACTGCCTTATTTTATAAATGAAGGAAAGTATGGAAACCTTTGCCATTGAAATGAAAAACGTCCACAAAGCTTTCGGAAAACGAAAGATCCTAACGGGAATGAACATTCAAGTAAAACAAGGAGAAACTATGGTCATCCTTGGTCCTTCGGGAACAGGAAAATCAGTGAGTCTCAAACACATCACAGGGCTCCTTGATCCCGATGAAGGTGATTGCCAAATTTATGGCGAATCCATAGTGCATGCCAAGGAAAAGAAAAGAGAAGAACTTCGGTCCAAACTAGGTGTTTTGTTCCAGTCAGGAGCCCTCATCAATTGGCTGACTGTATATGAAAATGTGGCTCTTCCTTTACGAGAACATAAAATTGCCTCTGGTGCGGAACTAGACCGCATCGTGATGGAAAAATTAAAATGGTTGGATCTAGTTCCCGCCAAAGACACGTTACCGAGTAATATTTCAGGAGGGATGAAAAAACGTGTGGGTCTTGCCCGTGCCCTCACTTCCCAACCTAAAATCGTGTTATACGACGAACCTACCTCAGGCCTTGATCCGGTGATGTCGAATGTCATCAATGATCTTGTCATTCGATTACAAAAGGAACTCGGTCTAACTTCTATCGTGGTTACTCATGATATGAATTCAGCCTACAGGATTGCCGATAGAATTAGTTTTCTATATGAAGGTAAGGTGCAGTTTTGCGGAACCTCGGAAGAGATCCAAAAATCAACGAATCCCGTCATCCAACAGTTCATTCATGGAAATACAGTAGGCCCGATGATTCTGGATCATTCGGAATTAAAAAAAGGAAAATCCAATTGACTTTGCCTCAAACATTAGGAGAACTTTAGGGAATGCCTACTATAGGTCGCGCTCTCATCGTCGGTCTTTTATTTGTCTTTTCCCTTGTGGCAGTGGGTTATTTTACCATAGTCACAGAAGGTGGTCCCTTTCAAAAGTCGGGTTACCAACTTCCCGTTTACTTTCCCGATGCAGAAGGGATTAAAATTGGAAACAAGGTGACTATCCACGGGGTTCCCTTTGGTTATGTTTCGAAAATCCGTTTGGTTCAGATTGATGAATATGGAAATTTACTCCCCGAAGGAGAAACGGGAATTGGTACCAAAGTCGAGCTCACCCTCCTTTTAAAAGGGAAGGTACAACTTTTCTCCAATTACGAAATCAACATTAAAAACGAAAGTCTACTTTCTGGACGTGTGGTCTCTCTCGATCCAGGCTCCAAGTTCCCGATCGATCCCAAAACCAAAGAATATATGATGACGGAACCTGCTCTGACCAAAGTGGAGATCTCTCCTAAGTCAGGAAAACTGATGCCAATCCAGGGAAAGGTGACCCAAGACCCTCTCGTTTCCTTATCCGAACTCATTGCCGAAAACCGCTCCGATATCCGCAAAACCGTTCAAAATATCGCCGGAATTACCGGAAAAATCAATGAAGGCCAAGGAACTCTTGGGAAACTCATCAACGAAAGTGACGTACATAAATCGGTGAATACCACTCTTGGCGATGCCCAAGTTGTTTTGAAAGAGCTCCGGGAAGGACTGGAAGACACAAGAGAACAGGCTCCCGTTACTAGTTTCATTCGTTCTGCCCTCAGCGCATTTTAAGCACTAACACGTAAAGTACGGTCCTATTTGTAGTAAAAATCTTTGGTTTGGTGCACAAAGAGAGGCCGTCACATTCCCACCACACTGTTGTAAAAAGGAGACATTTTTTTGACTAAAGTGCCCGGTTTTGGAATTGTCCCTCCCCCTATTTCTACAAATTTGTAAGTAGGAACTGAATATGGTAACGGCGATACACAGAAAAACGATCCAAAACTCCATCACTCTTCGGGGAATTGGCGTACATTCCGGGAAAATGGTGACCTTAAGGCTCCATCCTGCGGAAGCAAATACAGGACTTATCTTCTACCTCTACAAAGGTACCCAAAAAATTAGAATTCCGGTATCCCTAGACCATGTGGTAGACACAAGTAACGCCACAACCATCGGAGACGGTAGTTCCAACCGAGTACAAACCATAGAGCACCTTCTTGCTGCCGTCCATACCTTAGGGATTACCGATTGTATCTTCGAAATTGATTCCGTAGAAGTTCCGATTATGGATGGTTCCTCTCTTCCTTTTTGGGAAGGGATCCGGTCGGCAGGAATTCAGGTCCTGGATGAAACCATCGAACCCATAACCATTGCCAACCCCATTTGGGTGGTAGACGGGGACAAATACCTCGTTATGTTACCTTCCGACGAGCTCAAAGTCACTTATAGTATCGATTTCAACCACCCCCTCCTCAGAGGACAATCCTACACCACCACTCTTGACGAATCCATTTTAGGAACAGACATTCTGCCTGCCCGAACTTTTGGGTTTTTGAAAGATGTGGAAGCCCTCCAAGCCAGAGGCCTTGCTATGGGTGGGTCTCTCGACAATGCGGTTGTTCTCACAGATGAAGGGTATTTGAACGAAACTTTACGTTATGATAACGAATGTGTCCGTCACAAGATCCTTGACCTAATTGGGGACTTGGCAGTGATGGGTCGCCCCTTCCGAGGCCATTTGATTGCTTCCAAAGCAGGTCATGCCCTAGACATCTCTCTTGCCAAATGCATTATGAGCCAAGTCACAGGAAATGAACTCACTCAGTTTAAAAGCAAAAGGGTTCCACTTTTCTCTAAAAAACAAGCGGCTAGGTAGAATCCGCCGTTTTTTACTTTCCAAACGAAGCCTAGCCGAAAGTATTTTTGGCAAAGGGAAGGATGGAAGAAAAAACCACATTTAAAGGCATTTCAGCCTATCCAGGCACAGTTTATGGCAAAGTGTTTCGTTGGAAACAATCCAAACGGAAACGCGAAGACCGCACGGACCTTTCCCCAGACGAAATCAAAGAAGAAGTGGAACTCCTAAAAAAGGGACTTCTTAAAACCGAAGAAGACCTTGCTGATCTTGTCCAAAAATCTAAAGCAAACAGAGAACTTTCCGAAATCTTAGAATCCCAAATTGTATTTTTAAACGATCCCTTATTTCGTGCCCGAGTCTTCGAAAGAATTTCGCAAAACAACGAATCGGCGGGTCTTGCCCTGGAAACAGCTGTTAGTTCCTTATACGACGAATTCCAATCCATTCCTGATGAATTCTTTCGGGAAAGGGCCGACCATATTTTAGATATTGGCAAACGAATTGAATCTAATCTTTATCCCGACAAATTAGCCGACCAAACCAAAATCCCTGAGGATGTCATCCTTATCGCCAAGGAAATCACTCCCTCCGAGATGATCCAACTAGGCAAAGTAGGCCTACGTGGAATTGCCACTGACTTTGGGGGAAAAACAGGGCATACGGCCATCATTGCAAGAAACTACGGAATTCCAACAATTGTTGGCTTAAAAAATATCACCTCTCATGTAGAAGACGACGACTATATCTTGTTAGATGCCACTAAAGGAATTTTAAATCGGTCTCCGGGAATTGATGAAATCAAACTCGCTGGAATCAGAAGTGAAATTCATAAAGCACAACCCCTTCGTGAGATTAGTGATGGTCCAAGAGAAATCAAAACCAAAGATGGGAAAAAGTTTTCTCTTAGAGCCAATATTGATTCGGAAGACGAAGTGGATTTGGCTTTTGAACAAGGGGCTGATGGAATTGGTCTTGTAAGAACCGAAATTTTATTCATTCGCTATGTAGAATTCAAACCCACAGAAGAAGAACAGTTTGCCGTTTACAAACGCATTTTACTAAAGATGGTGGGACGGCCCGTGACGTTCCGAGTCTGGGATATCGGTGCTGACAAAATGGAAAATGGATACGAAGAGGCCAATCCCTTTCTCGGAAATCGGGGGATTCGTTACCTTCTCCGCCATCCGCATTTTTTTAAGGAACAACTGAGAGCCCTCCTTCGAGCCAGCGAATTTGGAACCATGAGAATCATGTTACCAATGATCACAACCCGTTCGGAAATTTTACAAACAAAAACTTTGTTTGCCGAATGTCGTGAAGAACTAAAAAGTATGGGACTTGACATCACAAAAAAAATTCCTCTTGGGATTATGGTAGAAACACCTGCTTGTGCCCTAAACCTACCCTTTCTTGGAAACCATGTGGATTTTTATAGTGTGGGAACAAACGATCTATTACAATATCTTTTGGCAGTGGAGCGTAACAACCATTTGGTGGGAGATCTATACAATCCTTGGCAAGTGGTCTTTTTGCTTCTTTTGAAGAACATTGCCGATGTGGCCAATTCGCAGAAAAAACCCATTAGTATTTGTGGAGAAATTGGAAGTGATCCCATGTTTACCGCTGTCCTCATTGGGCTTGGGTTTCGGGATTTGAGTTCTGCTTTGCCGCTGATGCGAGAAGTAGGAGAAAAAGTACAGGAAATATCCAGCTGGAAAGCAAAACTTCTCGCCGAACAAGTGATAGCACTTGCGGGCGAAGAAAAATTTGATGAAATCGAATCCCTGGTTTTAGAAACTAAAGGTTAGTTTGACTTAGGTAGTGATGGGATTCTTGTCTCGATAAAAAATAGAATCAAGAGTCCCATCTTTTTTACTTAAACAGCTGGATTTAAGTTTTCTTCTTCTTTACCTTTTAACAAAGCTAAAATCGATTTCTTTTTCAGAAAATAAATTCCATACAATAGAAAAGCTCCAAACCAGGAACAGAGAACAAAAAAACCATAGAAGTTGGTCATACTTCCCCATTGGTTTTGGTAACCCGATAAAATCCCGGCTGCATAATGCCCAAAGGCATTAGATAAAAACCAAATCCCCATGAGAACGGATGCATATTTCACCGGAGCCATGTGACTCACAAAAGACAGTCCCACGGGAGAAAGACAAAGTTCACTTAGTGTATTCCAAAAGTATACAAATACCAAAAACAAAATGGAAACAGCTACCCCAGTTTCCGCATATTTTGCCGCAACCACCATCACGAGAAATCCAATTCCCAAAAGAACCAAACTAAAAACAAATTTTAAGACAGGATTGGGATTCTTTTTCCGTTTGGCAAGACCTGTCCAAAGTGTAGAGACAATCGGACCAAATAGAAGGATAAATAGAGGATTGATGGATTGTAAAACCGAGGCAGGGATTTCAACACCAAACAAAGATCTGTCGGTATTTCGGAGTGCAAATAGGTTGAGTGAAGAACCCATTTGTTCGAAAGCCATCCAAAAGAATATACTGAAAAAAGAAAGTAAAACGATGAGTAAAATTTTTGGTTTCGTTTGGTCGTCGTTTGCGGTTACTGCCGATGAAATTGCCTGGCCTCTTTGTTTTTCCCAAAGAGAGTTTGGTAAACGTTTACTTCCGAAATAAAATACAATCATACCGATCGCCATTCCAAAACCTGCAGATAAAAAACCCAAATGCCAATCCACTCGTTCCCCCAAACTTCCACAAAGAATCGGACCAATGAGGCCACCCAAATTGATCCCCATATAAAATATGGTAAATCCACTGTCCCGAAGTCCAGGTTTCTTTTCATATAACCTCCCGAAGATGGTAGAGATATTGGGTTTAAAAAATCCATTCCCGAGAGCTAACAAAACAAGGCCCGAATAAAAAAAAGATAAATCAGAAAAAGCAAGGGAGATATGCCCACAAAGCATAAGAAAACTTCCCAAATATATGGAAAATTTGTAACTAAGGAATTTGTCTGTTAAATACCCCCCAAGAACAGGCGTTAGATATACGAAACTTGTATAAAAAGCATAAACAGCTCCAGCATCTGCATCAGAAAATCCTAATGACTTTACCAAATACAAAACAAGGAGAGCGCGCATCCCATAATAACTCAAACGTTCCCACATCTCGGTGAGAAAGAGTGGTGCGATTCCTTCGGGATGTTTGCCCAAATCTATTTGGTTCGGCTTTTCCAAATGGTTTCCTCGTTTCCAATCGAAAAATTGGCAAACCTTGCAGCAACAAAAAGATAATCCGATAGACGATTGAGATAAATTCGTAAGTCGGAATGGATCTCTCCACCAGACTCAATGTATACAAGAAGATCCCTTTCCAATCGCCTGCAAATTGTTCGAGCAATGTGCAGAGTGCTTGCCACTGAACTTCCCCCAGGCAAAATAAAAAACTTAATTTCAGGAAGGACTTCCATAAGTCTGTCAATTTCCTTTTCCAAACTTTCTACATCGGATCGGAGAACCACTGTTCCTTCCTTCGACTCCTTGGGCACATAACCTGCCAATTCCGAACCAATCTCAAAAAGAAAACTTTGAATGCTTTTTAAGTAACTGAGAAAAGCCGGCTCAAAACTCAAATCTTTTGTAAACGAAAGAGCAAGTCCAATCGTACTATTGAGTTCATCACAACTTCCGTAGAGATCCACCCTACGATCTGTTTTGGAGACTTTGATTCCGGAAGCAAGGTAGGTCTGACCACCATCGCCAAATTTGGTGTAGATTTTCAATTTCCCACCCCTTTATGCATAAATTTTCTTTACAGACATTAGTTTTTTGGTATAGAATCTTCTGGAAAGGAAAAATTCGCGGAAGAACCAAGGGCAGGCAACCCCTTCTCTTCTCGACGGGTACGGATACCCTGGAAAGTGAATTTTACTTTTCTCCGCATGTAGGGAAACAGGCGGGTCATGGACACACAGGAGGGTGTGACAATGATTATCAATCACAACATCAGCGCGCTTGTTGCGAAACGGGCGCTCACAAACACCGGGCGTGACATGGATAAATCCATGGAGCACCTAGCCACGGGTATGCGAATCAATAGACCAGGGGATGATTCTCTGGGATTCGCCGTGTCCGAAAAATTAAGATCACAAATTCGGGGCCTTGGCCAAGCAGAACGAAATACCCAGGATGGTATGTCGTTTATTCAAGTCACCGAAGGATCTTTAGACCAAGTAAACTCTATCTTACAGAGGTTACGCGAACTTTCCGTTCAATCCTCAAACGGGATTTATTCTAACGAAGACAGAAAACTTGTCCAATTAGAAGTATCCCAACTTGTGGAAGAAGTGGAAAGAATCGGTACTTCTGCAGAGTTTAATAAAGTCAAACCATTGGATGGAAGGTTTTCTCGTTCTTCCAAAAATCCAATGACTTTGCAAGTGGGTGCAAACGGTACAGAGAAAATAGAACTCTACATCAATACGATGACAAGTTCTTCCCTCAAACTGAAACAAGCCGGAAACAAGTTGACACTATCAACTCCGAACAAGGCTTCCGATTCACTCCAAGTTTTAGACGACGCCATTACCAAAGTCAACCGCCTGCGGTCTGACCTAGGTGCCTATTACAACCGATTGGATCTAACTTTGAAATCACTGAGTAACAACTATGTGAACATTGTTTCAGCTGAATCGCAAGTAAGGGATGCTGATATGGCAACGGAAATGGTAGAATATTCCAAAAACCAAATCCTAACCAAATCAGGTGTGGCGATGCTTGCACAAGCGAACCTCCGACCGGAATCCGTAGTAAAACTCCTCACGGACAGATACTAATCCGCTCGAAAAAGAAACGGAAATCCTTCTTGCAAACAGGGAGGATTTCTTCAAACTTTGTCCTTATACTTATACAGAGTGTAAGCGAGGACATTACCGTTGAAACAAATCATCTCAGGAATTCTTTCCCTATCATTACTTTCCACAATCTCTTGTGGACTATCCGAAAACACAAAAAGATTAATTCTTAGTACATCCATCGGATGCGGAGTTGGTCTTGCCCTCGGTGCTGTTTACGACGAATCACAACGAAAGAAAGATACCAAAAACAAACAAAACGATTTTCAAAGACAAATCAAAGAATCTTTGACTAGAGAAAAAAAGAAGCCACAAAACAAAGGTAAGATTGTAGGTCTTGGTGCCGGATGTTTAGCAGGACTCGGGACCGGCTTTTATCTCAATACTATGTATGACAACATGGCGGAAGAGATGAAAAAACAAGGGATCACTCTTGAAAAAAACCAAAGGGGTGGAGAAACAGTTGGTCTCACCGCCACTATGGACGGAGGAATTGCTTTTGAAGATGGAAAGGCTGATCTGAAAGGAAAAGGAAAAGAGAACATCGATAAACTAGCAGAAGCTCTTGCTGCTTATCCAGAAACCAAAATCAATATCTCAGGGCACGCCAATAAAACCGGAGCAGAAGATTTGAACCTTCGCCTATCGCAAGACCGCGCGGTGACTGCAAAGAATGCGATCATTGAAAACGGTGTGGAAGGAAAACGAATTGGAACAGTACAAGGGTTAGGTTCCTCACAACCGATTGAAAAAGTGGATCCAAAAGACGGATCGAACCGAAGAGTGGAAGTCGAAATCGTTCCAGCAAGCTAAGAATCAAAGTACATAAAAAAAGGGACAGTCCGTCCCTTTTAGATTCAAATAAAAAGCCTACATAAATTTGTAGGCTTTTTTGTTTTAGGATTTTTCAAAAAACGGATTACATTCCAAGCCCAGGAAACCCACCCATAGCTTGCATTTGTTTTGCGGCCCCTGCTTGTGCATCTTGTAAAGCCTTGGTGTAGGCCTCTTGAATGGATTTTTCTAGAAGATTTTTATCTTTTTTATCTAGGAGTTCATCTTCTATCTGAATGGATTTCATTTGGAATTTTCCATCCAAAGTCACAGAGAGAAGTTTGTTTTTTGAAATTCCTACAAAATTGAGACCGGCAAGTTCCTTTTCCATGGTTTTTACCTGCGATCGCATCTTTTTCATCTGTTTGAGCATATCAAACTTGTTTCCGCCCGCTCCACCGAACATAATCACCTCTTTTCCTTTCAGGATTATTTTTATTAAAAAGAAGGCAAATATAAAACATTGGCATGTCGATACTAAAACTATGATCCATCCCAATTCTCCATACAAACGAATCTGGGATCTTTTTGTTTTTGTTTGTATCACTTATTTTGCCATAGAAGTCCCAGTGAGATTGGTTTTTCATTATAAACTCAGTGCGGGAGTTTCTTTGGTGGAAAGAGTCATTCAAATTATTTTTGGGCTGGATGTGATCCTCAATTTCAATACCGCCCTTTTGAAAGACCGTCTTCTCATTCATAATAGAAAGATTGTGACCAAAACTTATTTGCGTTCCTGGTTTCTAATCGATTTTTTGTCCGCCTTTCCTTTTGATCTTTTTGGTGGATTTTTCTTTCAATATTTTGGTATTACAGACAGCTTAAAGATTTTAAGACTCTTAAGATCCGTGCGTGTCTTTGAACTTTTTAAGTCGCTTCGCCTCCTTGCCCTTGGAGCCGATTCAGATGATCGGTTCAAACTAGTCGAAGTGATCAACCCCATGACTTTTCGTCTGATATTTTTTATTTATTGGACAAGTCTATTTGCCCATTGGGTGGCTTGCGGCTGGATCCATCTAGGACCCGATTTTTTACCAGATAAAGATATCGCGACTAGATACATTCGAGCTCTTTATTGGTCTGTCACCACACTCACCACAATTGGATATGGAGACATCACTCCCGTCACTAACGGACAAACTATTTATACAATGGGTGTGATGATCTTAGGTGTGGGTATTTATGGATATGTCATTGGTAATATAGCCACATTACTTTCCAATTTAGATATCTCTCGTGTTCATTTCCAAGAAAAGTTGAACACCATAGATAGTTTTATTAAATATAAAAAGTTACCTCCGCAACTGGCCAATCGAATTCGATCCTACTATGTAAATCTTTGGGAAAACAAACACGGAATTGATGAAACAGAAATTTGGAACCAACTTCCATCGGGAATTAAAATTGATGTGTCCATGTTTTTACACAACCACTTGATTTCTGTGGTTCCTTTTTTTAAAAATGCACCTGAAGAATTAAAAAGAGAAGTCGTCCTCGAATTAAAACCTGCTTTTTATATGAAAGGAGACATTATTTTTAAAGAAGGTGATGTTCCTCACAATATGTATTTTTTATCCAAAGGTCATGTCGAAGTGATTAAAGAGAAAACAGGTGAATTACTTGCCACTCTAAACTCAGGGTCTTTTTTCGGAGAGATGAGTTTGATTGATGATTCCTTAAGGACTGCAACCATCAAAGCAGGTTCTTATTGTGATGTTTATACTTTAGGGAAAGATCGGTTTTCGGAAATTCTAAAACACCATCCAGGATTTGCTAAACATATCCAAGGGATTGCCGAAGAACGAAGAAAAAACCAAACAGCGAGAACCACTAAAACAGAATGATTTAGTATCTTCAATTTCTGCTGGAAGTACGAGTTTGAATTTTTAGTTACTACGGCTTCATAGAAAGAATCGAATTCTCTGGATCCACCAGGGAAACGGATTCATCAGCTAACAAATCAAAGGCATGCCAAGCATTGCTGTCTTTTTTTAAAGGTTCTTGTTTTTCGGTTTTGGTTTTAATGGATTCCAATTTGGGAATTTCTGCCAAACAGGGGATTTCTTCGATCTGTTTTAATTTCTCCAAAAGTTCTCTGTGTTTTTTAGAAGGACCAAACCAAGAAGGCACAAAGGCTATTTTTTTCTTTTGACTAAAGATGGTTTCGGTTTGCGTAATTTCATCCAGAAGTAAATTAACCGCCCGGATCGTCCATTTACTAGGAGTTACAGGAATTAAAATTAGTTCGGAATTATAGATAGCGGTTGTGAGTTCATGTTTAGCGGACCCCGGTGTATCGATGATGACAAATTTGTATTTGTTTCTCACTTCATCCAAAGCTCGTTTGAATTGTAAACAAAGGCTAGAGGAATCGGGATTGTATTTGGTAAGTTTAGCCAAACTTAAAGTAGATGGTAAAACATCAAATTGTTTGGTTTCACGAATGCAGTCTGTCATGCGTTTCATCCCGAGAAGTACACTCATCACGTTGGATTCGTCCAATTGATTCAGATCCAAATCGGGCAAACAATAGTCAGTTAAATCGCCTTGCATGTCCATATCCACCACAAGGGTTTTTCCCCGCCTGGCGAGGGCACAAGCTAAGTGAGCAGCGGTGGTGGATTTCCCACTTCCTCCCTTAATATTGGAAACAGAGATCACCTTCATGGGGCATAGAATTCCTCCAATTCTTTCGTTGACCACTGATTTTTTTTTGAATTTTCCTTGGAAAGGACTAAGCAAAGCTTAATTTGGTTCCAGTTATGGCATTCACAATCCGGTTCCGAGTTTGGGACAAACAAGAAAAAGAATTCACTCAGAAAGGCTTTAGTTTAACCCTCGATGGGAAACTCTTAAAGTTTGGACAACCCATCCCAAACGAAGACAATTATATTGTTAATAGTTTTACTGGACTCAAAGACAAATACGACAAAGATTTATTCGAAGAGGATATCATAGAACATACCGTTGCCAAAGGTGGGAACCTTACCCAACATACAGGCGTTATCCGCTACAACAATGAACATGGAGCCTTCTACTTAGAAAATGGTCCTCCACTCCTCCAGTTATTTTCTATACGAAAAGTGGGAAACCCATACGAAAATCCAATTCTTTACGATTTGTATTTAAAAAGTAAATCTTGAGATTTTTATTTCTATTCCTTTCTTCCCTATTCTTATTCTACCTACCTCTAAGAGCAAGTCTCTTGGAGGATTACTGGAATGCCGTCCAAAACACAAAAGAAAAATTTGAAATAGCAGACCATAGCCCCAAACGATTTAGTTTTCGATTGAGTGGTGAACTTCCAGGAATTTTACATAAAGAATCCCTGAATCATGAAATCTTTTGGTTTTGTCAAAAATATATAGATAAATACCATACTAACTATCCTTTTCCCAGATTCAAAGAAGATATAAGGTCTCACCTAACAGATCTCTACGGAGATCCAGCACAAAATTTTTTAAGTGGAAAACTATCCTTTTCTTGTTTTTCCGGTTGGAAGGAAGGAAGTTCCCTATTGAAATTGTCTTTCTTTTTAAATGAAGAAGAATTTTTTCCGTATCGATGGGATTATTATGACAACAAAGGCCAACTTTTTTTAACCGAAGAAGATGAAACTAAAAATGGAAAAAAAGATAGTTTCACTTATTATTCGCAAAGCGGTTGTCCCAAAGAAATTACAAAAGACAAAAATGATTTTGGGGCCATGGATGAATGGTGGTATTTTAAAAACTGCCAACTAATGCGAATTGAATACGATTCGAACGAAAACGGATTTCGAGAACGAATTTGCCATTATGAAAACGGGAAAGAATCTTATTGTGAAGGTGTGGGTGAAAAAGAAGAAAGAGATGCTATCCAATATGAGTCCAACCAAAAATACCAAGAGGCCTTAAAAGCCTATCGAAAGTCTCTAAAAGAATACAAAAAGGAAGTATCCAATGGAACTTCTAGGACTTGTTCCCTTCTAAAAAAAATCGCAAACATTGAATACAGTGAAAGAGACTTTGTAGCCTTCACAAAAACTTTAGATGAATTCTTTTCCTACAAAGCTTGTGAATCCGATTCTTTGGATGTACTCATTTATAAATCCTATTATTATTTATATGTTCTTGGTGATTACAAAACAGCAAAGGACAGCTATCAAAAAACTTCTGAAATTTATCGAAAAACCAATGGGGAGATCAGTCCCGAAATTCTACTCAACTTGGCCTATGCCCAATTTATGGATAAAGATCCAATTTCTTGTTTAGCAAGTTTAGACAAACTGAATAGTCGTAGGCTCACGGCTTATCCTCGTTTTTTCCTATTTTACTACCGAGGTTCCTGCGAATTGAGTCTTGGACGGTGGGAAGATGCTTACACTAACTTAAAACGAGCACAAATTTTAGGAGGGGAACGCGAATTTTTACCCGTAGTCTATTACAAATTAGGAAGAGCTTCCTTTGCAACAAAGAGAGAACAAGAAGGAAATCTTTGGACTCACCAAGCGTTATTGTATGATTTTGATTTGATGGACCAAATGGATTCAGACCCTCTCTTTGAAACCTTTTTTGAATCCTCTAATGGGAAATCACACAAAAGAAAATATTACTTGAATAAACAAAAAAAACAATGATAGTCAGCTCCTACGGAGACTCAAACGATCAATGAAAAATTTTACGACGCTGAATGATGTTTTTTATTATGCCAATCGAACTTATGGAAACAAAGAAATGTTCTTTGGAAAGGATGCGGGAAAAAACTTTATAGGTCGTACTTTTTCGGATATCTTTCATAAAGCAGAAAACCTTGCCTTATCTCTTTTACAGATTGGATTACAGCCTGGGGACCGAATTGGTCTGATGGCAGATAACCGAACCGAATGGGCCATTGCCGACATCGCAACACTGTTAAATGGTGCTGTCAATGTTCCCCGTGGGTCTGATTCTACCCCACAAGAAATCGAATACATCCTAAGTCACTCAGAAAGCAAATACTGCTTTGTTGAACACGAAAAGTTATATGATTCTTTAAAACCAATTCTCTCTACTACCAAAGTGGAAAAAGTCATTATTTTAGATCCAGGTTTTCGTTCCAAAGATGCCCTCGCCATTCCTATGGAAACTTTAATTCAGGAAGGGGAAGCTCTTCGTAAAAATCTCCCTTCTTTGGAACTTAGATCCAAACAAGTAAAACCGGATGACCTCTTTACCATCATTTATACATCAGGAACTACCGGAATGCCGAAGGGAGTGATGCTCACCCACCAAAATATGGTCTACAATGTGGTAAAAGTTCCGCCACGCGTAGGACTAAAAAACTCGGACAAAACCCTTTCCATTCTTCCTGTTTGGCATATCTTTGAACGCGCAATAGACTATGCGATCATTGCCGAAGGTGCATCCATTGCTTATACCAATATCCGCGACCTGCGTGACGATTTCCAAAAAATCAAACCAAGTTTTATGGCTTCTGCCCCAAGACTCTGGGAAAATCTATACCTTGGCATCAAACAAAAGTTAGAGAAGGCACCAGAAAACAAACGGAAACTTTTTGATTTTGCTTATGATATTTGTAAAAAATTCAAAGATGGACAAGACTATCTTTCCGGAAACAAACTCCTTACCAAAGAAGAGTCACCCTTTGAAAGAGCAAAAAACACTGCTGTTTCCCTTGGTTATGTTTTGAATTTATTTTTACTTGCTAAGGTTTTAGATGGACTGGTATTTTCCAAAATTCGGGATGTATTGGGTGGCCACCTAACAGGAACGATATCAGGTGGAGGAGCCCTTCCAGCTCACGTAGATGAATTTTTTAACGTAATCGGAATTCCTGTATATGAAGGTTATGGAATGACAGAATGTGCGCCTATCATTTCAGTTCGCTCTGTTGGGAATGTAGTGCAAGGATCAGTGGGAAAATGGCCTGAAGGAACGGCAGTCAAAATTGTCAATGAACAAGGGGAATCGGTTCCCAAAGGGAAAATGGGTGTCATTCATATCAAAGGCCCACAAGTAATGAAAGGTTACTATAAAAATGAAGAGGCTACTTCCAAGGCAATTTTTGACGGTTGGATGAATACAGGAGACTTAGGTTTTATTTCTTTTAACGATACACTTTCGGTCCGTGGGCGAGTGAAAGATACAATTGTTCTATTAGGTGGGGAAAATGTAGAGCCTGTCCCTATTGAGAATTTACTTTTGGAAAATTCTCTTATCAACCAAGTGATTGTCGTAGGTCAAGACCAGAAGTCTCTTACTGCTCTTGTTTGGCCAGAAAAAGACCGAATGAAAGAAGCGGGACTAAACGTAAAGGAAGGGGAAGACCTAAACCAAAACAAAGAGGTTCGACTTTACTTTCAAAATATCATCAAAAAACAAATCTCCTCAGAAAACGGATTCAAATCTTTTGAAAAACTTTCTGACTTCCGATTTTTGCCAAAAGCCATGGAAGTAGGAGATGAACTGACGAATCTTTTCAAAATGAAACGAAACGTCATCCATGACAAATACAAAGACCTGATCAAATCCATGTACAACTAAAGCGAATTTAAGATCGTACCCAGAACCTCTCCCAATTCCTTAGAAAGATTCGGGAGAGCCGCTAAACCTTCCAATTCTCTTTTAGCAATTTTTGGAAGATCTCCCTTTTGTTTGGATACAGGAGAATATAACTTCGTTAAGGAAGCTGCCATTTGTGGATTGATTTCATTCAAACGTTTGATCCGCTCTGCGAGAAAAATATACCCACTTCCATCTTCTTTGTGAAAGGTTAATGGATTTCTCGCCAAACTAAAGTACAATGACCGAACCTTATTCGGATTACGAATGTTGAACTGAGGATGTTTTTCTAAGTTTTCGGCAATTTCACAACGATCTTCGCCAGTATTTACTTGTGCGGTAAACCAAACATCTAAAACCAAAGTATCTTTTTTCCATTTTTCAAAAAAGAGATTCATAGCACTTTCTTTTTCTTTGGAATCCACTTCGATAAGAAATTTCATCGCAGAAACTTCTTCACTCATATGTTTGGCTTCTCTTTGTTCCATAACTGCCAATCGTTCAAACTTTTTGGATGGATCGTATAACAAATAATAAAGTGCAATATTCTTTAGTTTTCGTTTCCCAATTTCTTCCTTTGTTTGGACGGGAATGGTTTTTCTGTTTTCTTCCAAAAGAATTTGAAAGTTTTTAGTAAAGGTAGTGGAGATGGTTTGGATGGCCCAAACTCTTAATTTTTGAATTTTAGAAAACTCATAACAATTGATGTTTTCACTGATTTGGGTTAACCCAGGAAAAGAAAGATAAAAACTATGATAAGTTTTATCCCATCCCCGTCCAAAGGAATCAGCAATCGTTTCTAAAATGGTAGAAAAGTTTTCTTCGCTGTTTTTGGCGATTGACTTACGAAACCAATCGAAAATCAAATTTTGGAAGGCAAAAAAACGAGAGACTCCATCGGTTTCCACTTTTGCTAAAACTTTGATTTCTTCTTCCGATTGGTTGTAATCCAAACGCACCGGACTGGAAAGAGAACGAAATAAAGAAACTATGGGTTTTGTCCCTTTTGGATCTAAAGCAGAGATACGAATTTGGTCGCTGGTACCAGACATGATTCTTTTTTCTTCTGTAAGAAGTTTTCCTTCTCTATCAAAAACAGCTATCGAATTCGAATACACCAAAGGATATTCACTGGCACCAGTATCCACTAAATCCAAAATCCATTCATTAGAATCCTGTAAGTAATTTTCTCGAACTGTGAGTAAAGGAGTTCCACCCCGATGATACCAATTCCTGAGGTAAGGAATGGAATGGCCGGCTGCTTCTTCCATCGAAGAAATAAATTCTTCAAAGGTAACACCTTGTCCGTCATATTTAGTAAGATAAAGTTTTAGCCCTTTTTTAAATGTTTCTCGGCCAATAAGCTCTGAAACCAAACGAATGACTTCGGCTCCTTTTTCATAAACTGTGACTGTATAAAAATTATTCATTTCGCGGTAGGATTTGGGAAGGATGGGATGAGACATGGGGCCTTGGTCTTCTGGGAATTGAAATTCTTTTAAAAACAAAACATCTTTGATTCGTTTGACCGCAGGATCTGTCATGTCCTCGGTAAACCATTGGTCACGAAAAACTGTAAGTCCTTCCTTTAAAGTGAGGTTAAACCAATTGCGAAGGGTTACCCGGTTTCCTGTCCAATTATGAAAGTATTCATGAGCAATCACTGCAAGGATGGATTCAAAACTTTCATCGGTTGCCGATTTTTTATCAGCAAGCACAAGTTTTGCGTTAAATAGATTGAGCCCCTTATTTTCCATAGCACCCATATTGAAATCTTCTACCGCAACAATCATAAAAAGATCTAAATCATATTCTAAACCAAAGGTATCTTCATCCCACTTCATTGCTTTTTTTAAGGAATCAAAAGCAAAACTTACCTTCTCCTCATTTCCTTTTTCCACAAAGATTTTGAGAGTGATCTCCCGACCAGACTTCGTCTGGAAAGAATCCTTGGTTTCCCAAAGTTCGCCTGCCACTAGAGCAAAAAGATAAGATGGTTTTGGATAAGGATCTTCCCAAACCACTTCCCGTTTTCCACCTTCTAATTGTTTTTCGCCCACCAAATTTCCGTTAGACAGCATAACAGGAAAAAGAGACTCTTCCCCCGAAATGGTGACACGAAACTGCATCATATTGTCTGGTCTGTCAATGGAATATACAATCTTACGAAATCCTTCGGGTTCGTTTTGGGTACACAACATAGAGCCCGATTTATACAAACCTTCAAGTGTAGTATTCTCCGCGGGACAAATTCGATTTTCTATAGTGATTCGGAAAGAATCTTTGGGGGGATTAGGTAGCAGAATTCCAGTAGGTGAAATTTGATAATCCCCTGGATCCACAATGGCTCCATCGATACGAAGGGATAAAAACTCTAATGATTCTCCATTTAAAAAAAGTGGTTCTATTGTTTCGGAATGGAGAACTACTTCATAATCAGCTCTGACAACTGTGAGGTGCAAATCTAAGTCAAATCGTAATTCGATAGATGGAGTGAGCCAAGAGCTTGGTCTGTAGTCTTCCAGTTTGTGGATGGGCGAGGAGGATGGAGTCATCCTCCTTCTTTATGGGATGGGTGATCCCGGAAAAGTGAATTTTAGTTCTGTTTCTCTTTTCTTTTATCCTCGGCAAAGGTAACCTTTAGATTCCGACCATCGACAGGTTGTCCATTCATCTGGGTCACAGCCTCTTCTGCTTCTTCGGGATTGGCATAGGTTATGAAAGCAAAACCTCTAAAATTTCCAGTTTCCCGGTCATGAATCATTTTCAGATCTTGAATTACTCCGTAAACGGAGAAAATCTGGCGTATATTTTCTTCCTTAAGGGAAAATTTTAAATTTCCCACATATATTTTGTTAGAAACCATTCCTGTCCTCGTAAAACACAATGAATGTCCCAATGTCCTGGGAACGGGGTCGATTAGACACAATCGAAAGAAAATGTCAACATCAAATATTTCTTGCATATTCTGAAAGATGGCAATTTATTTGAATCGCTCTCCAGGTATCCCTTTGAACGAAAAACCCTTTATCTTATGCATCGATGATGAATTCTTCATTCTTTGGAATCTAAAAGAACAATTGAAAAAAGTCTTTGGATCAAATTTTACCATCGAAACTGCGGAAAGTGCGGAAACGGCTAAAGAAATCATGAAAGAAATTGCGGCATCCTCAGGAGACTTGGCTGTTGTGATCTGCGACCATGTAATGCCTGGTCAAAAAGGAGATGAATTCCTGATTGAAATGCAGGAAACTCATCCTCGCACAAAAAAAATTATGCTTACAGGACAAGCCCCGGCCCAAGCCATAGGGAATGCACTCAACCATGGTTGTTTGTATCGTTATTTATCCAAACCTTGGGACGCCCACGATTTAGAACTGACAATCAAACAAGCCATCGATGCTTACTTCCAAGAAAAGTCCTTAGAAGAAAAAAATAAGGAGCTGGCTGACTCCCTCTATTTTCATAGAGATTCCAAATACCCTAATTTTGAATCCTTAGTGAAACAACTAAAAAGAGAGGGAAATCTAAGAAACAACCAATCCATTTTACTGATTAAAATTGTGAGTTTTCCCATCATCATCAAAACCTATGGAATTGAAGTTTATCGAAAATTATTTAAAAAATTATTACAACTTCTTTCGGTGCACTTACAAAACGAAGAAAAAGTATTTCATATCTATTCCGATGAAATCGCAGTTCTATCAAATCTCTCCGAACAGGCATTAGTGGAAAAAATCAGAAGTTTTCGGATGATCTTAAAATCTGATGATTTGATTTTGGATGGAGTTGGATTCCATTTGGATTGTAGGTATTCTTCTGCCTTGGGACAAGAAGATTGTTATTACAAAGCGAAACTGGCCCTATTCCAGGCAGAAGCACAAAGTTCTTCTGATTTTGTATCTTATACAGATGATCTCTCGACAGATCATCATCTTCAAAATTTTCAACTCAGCCAAAAAATTCAATCTGCCATCACAAACAAACAAATTGTTCCCTACTTTCAAGGGATCTTAGACAACCAAACCAAACAAATTAGAAAGTTTGAATGTTTAGCAAGAATTAAAGATAGAGATGCCATTCTCACACCTGACGTATTTTTAAAACTCGCTAAAGTAACGGGCAGTATCCGAATGATCGGTTTGCAGATGATCGATGAATCAATGAACTATTTTTCAGACAAACCCTTTGACTTTTCCATCAACCTCACCGAATCCGAACTGGAATATAAAAGTTTTAGCAAATGGGTTGAGTCAAGACTATCTCATTACAAAATAGATCCGAGTCGTGTTACCTTTGAAATCTTAGAAGACATCAGTTTTTCTGAAAACAAAAATAGCTTATCTACCATTCGTGATCTAAAAACCATTGGTTGTGAAATTGCGATCGATGATTTTGGAGTCCAATATTCTAACCTAGCCAGGTTATTAGAATTTAATCCTGACTATTTAAAAATTGATGGTCAGTTTATCAAAAACCTACCAGAGAATAAAACTGCCTACCTTCTCGTCCAAGGGATTGTGGAACTCGCCCGAGGAATTGGCGCCAAAGTGGTGGCAGAGTTTGTAGATCGCCCTGCCATTCAGGACATGATTGAAACCTTAGGTATTGAATACTCCCAAGGTTATCTATTTATGAAACCATCACCTGCTCTTCCTGCAGAAGCAAATTTACAGTTGTAAGGTGACTCCAAAATTGATCTGACGAAAAGGGCCAGGTTGGATTCCTTCAGGCAAACGAGAAGAAATGTATTTTCTATCCTGTAAGTTTTTCCCAGAAAGAAACACGGACCAATTGTCTTTTTTATAGCCAATATTGGCATTAAGAAGTTCATAAGCGGGAATTTCGCCGTCAAGGCCAGATACATCAGACTTAATTCCTGCATAACTGAGAATGGTTCGGTAGTCGGTTGTGGTCCCCAATGTATCATACCAACTCACAGTTTTGGAATTCTCTAAATCGTGAAATTGTTTTGAAAAATATTGCCACTCGATTCTTGCATAAAATCCGGTACTTCTGCTAGAGATTCCAAGTGATAATGTGAGGATATCCCGAGATACATAAGGCAGACGGTTTCCATTGGTGTCCACATGGGCAAAAGGATTGGAATCTCCTTTTGTCCATGCATTAAGGTTGTAAGTGTACTGGTTTGATTTTGCTTCCGTTCTTGTATAAATGACATCCAAAGGGATGGAATAGTTCAGTTTCCAAAATTGACCAAAATCAAAAGTCATATTGGACTCCACACCTCTATGAATGGACCTGCCTGCATTTACAGGTCTCGAACCGAAGTTTCCACCAGCGGCAGAACTGTTGATGATCTGGTCCTCAAAGTTTAATAAATAACCAACCAATTGACCACTTAAGTATTCCGTGATCTCACCTCGAACCCCTGTTTCATAATTCCAGGACCTTTCAGGTTTTAAGACTAAATCCTCGGCCGTAGGTGAAATTGCCGATTCATATCTTGGTGGAGAAAAGCCACGATGAACTCCAGTAAACCAGGTCATATTTTTGGCAAAATCCAAAGTTGTTCCAAAACCTGGGAGAACAATTTGGTTTCTTGTGGTGGCCGTTTTGTCTAATTGAACCGTCGGATTGGTTCCTGAAAAATAATCGAATGTAACTGGATCAAAATCCCTTCTTGCTCTATTGATGGAACGTGTTTGAGTGAAGGATTCATAACGTACTCCTGGAATAATGGAGAATTTCTCTGTTAGGCGAATTCTATCTTGCAAGTAAACAGAAACTGCCTTGGCAGATCGTCTTTCATCATCCCTTAATTCCCCACTATTGGCTAAACTGGTTTGGGATTGTAAAAGGACAGCCGGCGTCGATCCAATTCCATTTGGATACACTACAAAGTCTGGTGTTGTAGGTCCATTTAGAAGTTGAACTTTTGCCATATCAATATGGTAACGTGTTCCCAAATCAATTTCATGTTTGATGGGGCCTGTTTCAATTTCGGTTTGTAATTTGGTTTCGATACCGGCAAACTTATAGGTTCTGTCTCTATGAGCGTTGGTGCCCCGCATCCAAATGGTATCACTATTTCTGGAAGTGTAAGGTTCCCCATCATAAGTAGCAATGGCGTCGGTAGGAATTGTACTTCCTCTTGTATTTCTTGAGTAGTTTTGACGTGCCCAGTTTCGCTCTGTATAAGCAGAATATACCCTAGTGATGAGTTTTGTTTTTTCTGAGACAGTCCATTCATGCCCGATTGAAAAACTATATCGCTCGATGGTCCTTTTGTCATTTTGTGCTGGGTTGTCTTTGGGGTTATTTTGAAACATCCCTGTGGTAAGGCCAACATAAGTCGCTTGAGATTCTTGTTGGTGGAAACCTACCTTGGTTGTGATATTATGACTTTCATTTAACTGATGTATGGTTTTTACATTTGCTTCATTCACAAAGTAACCTTGGTTGGCCCGAAACCCATCACCTTGTTTCCGAAGGACATTGACATCAAAGCCTGTATTTCCAAATGTCCCGCCATAGTTTACCATTTGGCTAAAGTAAGCGTTTTCGCCGCCAACAGTTTGAATACTTAATGTAGGATCTTTTGGTGGACGTCTTGTGATAAAATTGACAACTCCTCCAATAGTCGATGGTCCAAAAAGAATCGAACCAGAACCTTTGACCACTTCGATACGTTCCATTCGTTCGATGGAAGGAGTATAATACATTTCAGGTTCCCCATAAGGGTTCAGGGAAGTAAAAAGACCATCCTCCAGAATCAAGACTTTTCTTGAAACTTCGCCACTCACACCCCGAAATCCTAAATTCATGGTGAGACCCGCTGGATCCTGATAACGGATGTTAGCTCCAGGTACGCGACGCAACACTTCCATGTTATCAGTTGGTCTAGTTTCTTCTAAAAATTTTTTCGAAATGATAGTGGCGGAGCCTGGAATTCTTTTAAGATCCTTTTTATCTCCGATGACTCTAATTTCTGCTTTCTTCCATTTCGGATCTTCGGGATTCTCTTCTGGACTGGAGCTTTCAACATTCGAATTTGTTGCCGGAGATTCTTCGGGATTTGCCTTTCGTTCGGGTTCTTGTGCAAAAACATTGCCCCCCAATAGGCAAAGAACCAATAAGAAAGAGAGAGTTATGTTGAGAATTGGTTTTATTTTCATATCTATATTTTGATTTTGAGACAAGAGTTCATTTAGAGTCCCTAAGGACAACAGAAATTTCCCAGAAGGAACCAATATGGAATCGACCCTGCGCTTTAGAGACCACCGTTCAAAAAATAATGGCACCATCCATTGGATTCTAATCGCTCTAGATGTCGTCGTTCTAGGTATCCTTATCCCTACCTTTTATAGTGCTGATCTTCTCGACGGAGATCCGGTAACGGTTGTGGTGCTCGCAGCCATGTTTCTTTTCTTCGTTCTCATGCCACATATCTTCCTGCGAATGATGCAAAAACCCAAGTGGACAGAATTAGATCTGCAAACCAGGTCCATTCGATTGGTAGAAAATAACAAAACAATAAAGAGCTTTTCCTGGGACTCTCTCCAATACCTATCTTACTCGGAATATAGTTATACTGTGAAAACAAAAAATGGATCAAAAACAATTACTGTATTTACCGTTATTGGTCATTTCGATGGGGAAACGATTTCCCTAGCGGAATCGACAAACTTTCCCGAATTACGTTTGATAGGTGAAAGGATTGCAAAATTTGTGAAGGTATCCATTCAAAACGATTCCGGTGTATTAACCCCATATACAGAACTTGATCTTCCGATCCATAAAAGAAAAATTCCAAAAGAAATCTGGGAATCAGAGATTACTTTTAGTCCGAGTTCCGAACTGTCTATTGAGAAGATTGGGCAGGACATCCTACTCAAATCTAACTATAATCCAAAATTCTATACTTTCGTTGCCGTGAGTGTTAGTTTTGCTTTTACACTGATGATTCATTTTTTTATTGGTACGGCATTTGATCTTTCGGTTATCTCTTGGGAAACATTTCCTCCGAATCCCTACCAATTATTATTTCTCGCAGTTTCCTTAGGATTAGGATTTTTACCTTTAGCATATGTTTTATGGAACAAAAATAGAAAAAAGGAAATTCAAATCTCCCAGGATGCCATGTATTGGAATGGAAGGGCCTATCCATTTGCCGATTGGGAGGAAATTTTATTAAAACAAAATACTCTGTATCTAGTGAATGATCATTCTACAAAAACTTATTCCTTACATTTTTTTTGTGAATCGAGTGATTCTAGCCAAATACGAAATTGGATTCAAAAAGAAATTGGCAAACAATCAGGTGGAAGTGAAGACTTGGGGAGATTCTGAAAATTTTAGTTTAAAACGATAACGTACCTATCGAAGAACTAGATAGATACGTTATTCAAAAAGTTTACAAAAAATTACTGTGCCGGAACACCAGGGATTTCTTTTTTCTTTTTATCCTTAGAAAGTAAGCCCTTTAGTTTTTCTTGGGTCGCCGGGTCTTGGAGTTTTTCCTTTCCCATTTGGATTGCCTTCTGGCCTTCTTCTGAATTTGCCTTTTCTATGATTTTACCCATAAGACCGGGTTCCTCAGAACCTCCCTCTTTGGACTCCGAACTGGCACAGCTAAGCGTAAGTGATAGCAGCATTGCGAATATTATTGTTTGTTTCATATCTAGTTTCCGTAACAGGAAAAAGTTAATTTTACAAAATCCTTTCGTCAATGGAAAAACAAAATCGTTTGTAGAAAACAAGGCCACTTCTAAAAACAATCCTGGATTCAAAAAGAAAAAGTAGCACACAAGGAAGTTTCATGAACCAAAAATCTATAGATCAGGATTCCGCACAATTAGAAGCTCTGGGACTCAAATCCGAATTTGAACGCAGTATGAGTTTTTGGGAAAACTTTTCTCTTGGTTTCACTTACCTCTCTCCTGTTGTGGGAGTTTATTCCGTATTTGCCCTAGCCCTCCAGGCGGGTGGCCCTCCGATGATTTGGAATTATCTTCTAGTAGGTTTTGGACAATTTTTAGTTTGTTTGGTATTTGGGGAGATTGTTTCGCAGTATCCGATCTCTGGGGGAATTTACCCCTGGGCCTTACGTTTGGTGGGAGAACGTTGGGCTTGGATGTCTGCTTGGGTTTACGCCTGGGCTCTTTTCACAACAGTTGCTGCCGTTGCTGTCGGCGGTGCTCCTTTTCTTAGCCAGCTGCTTGGGGTGGAATTTGGAAATACTGGTTTTATTTGGATTGCCATCATTATGATTCTTATCTCCACCATTCTGAATTTGAGTGGAACAAGGCTCCTTGCACAAGTTGCCTTTTTTGGATTCTTATGTGAGTTAATTGGGGCTGTGGTTGTGGGAGGATATCTATTACTTTTTGCCAAAGTAAATTCTATTTCGATCTTATGGAATACCTTCTCTTTTGGAGAAGGAGTGAATTACTTCCCCGCTTTTTTAGCTTCCTCTGTGGCAGCGATGTTTTGTTATTATGGGTTTGAAGCTTGCGGAGATGTCGCAGAAGAGACACCAAATGCTAGTTCTGCGATTCCAAAATCGATGCGTATGACCGTTTATATAGGAGGAGGAGCTGCCACCTTTGTTTGTTTAGCACTTTTACTTGCTCTGCCCAATGTAGAGAAAGCCATTTCAGGTGAAGATAGTGATCCAGTCACGACAACTCTGGTTACTGCCATGGGCCTTGTGGGATACCGTATGGTCATCGTGGTGGTTATGATTTCTTTTTTATCCTGTTTACTCAGCTTACAAGCAGCGGCCAGTCGCCTATTATTTTCTTTTGCCCGCGATGGAATGATCTTTGGAAGTAAATACTTAAACCATCTCTCTAAATCAGGGAAGGTTCCCGTAAATGCACTGGTTATCACGGGTCTTATTCCCATTCTTATCGCAAGTATTGGCCATTGGCTGCAAGATGCAGTCACAACCATTATCAGTTTTGCTTCTGCTGGAATTTATATTGCCTTCCAAATGGTGATCCTTGCAGCCTTGTATGCACGTTACCATGGCTGGAAACCAAAAGGTTCTTTTACTTTAGGGAAACTGGGGGTTTGGATCAATGCAATTGCTCTCTTTTATGGAGTCACAGCAGTTGCTAATATGGTTTGGCCAAGGACACCCGAAGAACCCTGGTTTATCAATTATGGAATGATTTTTACGACTCTTGTTGTGATCTCCTCAGGGATTCTTTATCTTTTGGTAGCAAAACCACATTTACAAAGAAAGGTATCTTAAGGCTAGGCAACTTAAATTTATCATGTTTAATTCTCATTGGTTTGGGAAAATGTTTATTCTCTTTCCCAAATCAAATACTCCCCACCAGAGACTTCTTCTTTTAAAACAATTCGAAATCCAGGCAAATAACTTCCACCAAACCCATGGAAGGTGATTAGTTTCGTTTTTGGTTTTAATAGTAACAAATTTTGTTTTAAGGTTTGTAAATCTTTTAGGAACTGATTCGCCGATTTCTGTTTTTGCAAATCTATGGAATGGTTTCCTTTCATGGTTTCATACAAAGGATTAAAGCAGTAATAATGAG
The DNA here is from genome assembly GCF_016918735.1 of Leptospira abararensis. GTDB lineage: Bacteria > Spirochaetota > Leptospiria > Leptospirales > Leptospiraceae > Leptospira_A > Leptospira_A abararensis. Next base: position 123,868 of record NZ_JAFFPR010000027.1, on the reverse strand, counting down.
AATGACCCTCTGGAAATTCTTGTAAAAAGTTTTGCTTTCGAAACTGGACCTTGGGTGTGTCCCAGTGTTCTTTTAAAGATTCAGAAACATCTACCAAATCCACTCTATCTTCCAAGCCCAAGATATCGATAGAATGATTAGAAAGAATGGAAAGATATATGCAAAATTTACCAACGCCAGATCCCAAATCTACAAGGGATGTCACTTCGTTCGTGGAAAGATATTTCCATGTCCTTTCAATCACAGAAATTGGAGTCCATTGAAAAGGTGAAAGAGTTTGGAATTTTTCAGGCAGGGAAGAATCCCATAAGTCATCTGTCATTGGATCCCCTACGGTGAATTTCTGTCCTTTATTGAAAAATTGGTTTCTCATTTTTTCCCGCTATGTTACACCTTTTGTATATGGACCAAAAGATTCAATATTTGAACCAAATGATCGAAATCATTGATAACAAAGTTACCATTTTCAAGAAAAACAAGTCCAAATTACCACAAGCAGCTTATGCTGCTGAAAAACAAGTGCTCACACGCACAATCCAAGATACCATCCAGCTTGCCGAAGAAATCAAACCTGTCCCATTTTCTTTGATTAATGATTTGAAAGCTCTCATCAAACAATTATAATTTAAATTCGCTCAAACTAAAGCGATTCAAATTATGGAACCAAATTTTTGTTACCAAGTCCCCGTGGTTGTTGGCGCCGGAATTTCTGGATCAGCCATTGCAATGTTAAATCAAAATGTGGTAGTCTACGATAAAGGAAGGTCTCACGGCGGGAGAGTGTCCAGTAGACTAGGGAACGACCCCTCCTCTTTTGACTTTGGGGCGACAATGTTTCGTGATCTAATGGATGTGCGTTGGCTCGGACAAGAAACCAAGTATTCCATTTTAGAGATTTGGAAGTCAAAGTCAGTTTCTTTACATGTAAAACCCATCTACAGTGATGCGCATTTTTATCCAACCATGGGTATGACGAATTTAGTTTCTGCTATGTTAAGGGATGTAAAACCAATCCAAAGCCATTCCCTAAAAAGGATAGCATCGACAGATGAAAAAACTTTGAATTTAGAATTTTACAATTCTGCGACCAAAGAAACAAATACGATTTGTACGCATTCTGCCATCCTTACCCTTCCCATTCCTCAAATTTTGGAAATTTTCCATCGTTCAAAAGAAAATTCTAAACTCAAACAATGGAGCGAATTTTTAAATCAATATAACGACTACCGAAAAACTCTTGTTAGTTACTTTTATTGGGATCATTGGAAACCTAATTGGAGTAAACTTTCTTTGTATCCCGACTCGAAGATTCCAATCACAACATCTCTACAACCTGGAACAGATTGGGAATACCAAAGTTGGGAAAGTCTCAAATACCCTAAAGAATTTCATTCGGGTTCTGCCCTTCTTGTCCAATTTGGTGCTCTATTTTCAGAAACACATTTTGATGATTGGATGGATGAGAATAAAAATCCGAACGCCAAATATAGAGATTATCTCATCCGAAGTTTAAAAGAAATATTGAATGCCCCGAAACCAAACTTAATTTGGAACCATAGGTGGAGGTATGCGCAAGCCCAGATACCTCTCCTAGGAAGGGAAGGGACTTTAGACCTAGACTCAGAAGCTTTTGAAGAGTGGAAACGTCTTTGTAAAGATACGGGGATCACGATCATCGGCGACTGGCTTTTCGGTGCCAAAATAGAGAGGATCATTGGAGGAATTTATTTTCTTTCACACAATGATCTTTTGTAAGTTTATTCTTTAGCGAGTAAGTCTCGAAACTGATTCACTCGCCTTCTATTAGCGAAGATATCCCATAAACCTAGAATCGACTGGGATCTAACCTGTGCTTCTTGTTTGTCTTCTGGAAAATATATCTCCACTCGATCGGGGAATCGAAATACTTTTGTGAAAAAAATCACACGGATGTATTCCCCCTCTTTCTCTTCGCTGATCCAAATGTTTTCCGATTCATGAAAGTATTTGGATATCCGTTCATAGGCAACCGCACGAGAGGTGGTATACGTGATGGGATCCACTTTATGAACAATGTTGTATTGCATACTCTGACTTGAAACACAGTTAGGCGATGGGGGACAACCGCGGAGTTCCCCATCACTCACACCAGAGAGGGGACTTAAAACACTCATACAACAAATAAAGAAAACACCTAAAGCAGCTTCCATATCTTCCAAAAATCCCAATCCCCTATTTTTTACTTGCAGAATTTAAATTTTTCCTATCTTTTATGGGCACATGAAACGAATCAAAAAGTATCTTATTTCTGGATTGATTATCATTATCATCTTACTCACCGCCGCAGCCTTTTATTTTTCAAGTTTAGTTCTGTATCCTAAAGTCAAATGTAGCTTGGACCACCATGTATTTTGTGATGGACCTTCGGAAGTAGGGCTTACCTTCGAAGAAGTGACGATCACGACCGAAGATAAACTGAACCTTGTTAGTTACTGGATTCCCGCCAAACAATCCAAAGCCTCAATCATATTAGTACACGGTCACGGAGGCCAAAGAAACGAAGGGATTCGATTTGCTAAAAGTCTACACCAAGCAGGATATAATTTGCTCCTCCTTAGTTTACGAAGAAACCATGGTGGTTTTGCATCCATGGGATTTCATGAACAAAAGGATGTAACAGCCGCTATTTCCTATTTAAAAGCAAAAGGTTACGACAAAATTGGTATCTTTGGATTTTCTATGGGTTCGGCAACAAGTATCATCGCGATGGCTGACCATCCAGAGATCCAAGCAGGTCTCTTTAGCAGCGGTTATGGGAGTGCTATTGATGTTCTTGTAGAATCTGCAAAACGTGATTTTGGAATTCCGTATTACCCACTCATTCCCGTTGTTAAACTTGCCCTCAACTTGCGCGGAGAAATGGACATAGATTCCGTTAGGCCCATTGATAAAATTGCCTCCATCAGTCCTAGGCCCATTGCCCTCTTTCATTGCACCATGGATGATTATGTAGACTACCACCATGCGGTGGATCTTTATGCCAAGGCAGGGGAACCAAAATCCCTTTGGTCACCAGAGTGCAAACGACATGAACGACTTTGGAATTTTGATTCGAAGGAAGCCGAATCAAGGGCGGTTGGGTTTTTTCAAAAGTATTTGAAGTAGCGCGGTTTTGTTTGTGATTAGTTTGATCTGCTCGAAGGGGGACTCGACCTCTCCGTTGTTTGGACTTCCTGTCCAAACAACACTTCGAGGCACGGTTTTGTTCGTCGCCTCCCTTCCGGGTCGGCTTTCCGAATGATCGCTTCCTTGGGGCGCGATCTTTCGGCTCACAAAACTGTTCGAGTCGATCTATATGTATTTGAATATTTGGTTTGTGATTAGTTTGATTTGCTCGAAGGGGGACTCGAACCCCCACACCTTGCGGCACTACCACCTCAAAGTAGCGTGTCTACCAATTCCACCATCCGAGCGGGTGTATATGTAGGTCAGGTTAGGAAAACGGGTTCTTTCGTCAAGGAGATGAATTTTCTCTTGTCACTTGCACTCACATTTCAGTAGGTTGTAGGGGTCAAGTATGCAAGTATCCGATCTTACGTTTCGACTCAAACTCCTCCTAATAGGATTCCTTTCCCCCATCTTTATCCTACTAGGACTCACACTTTCTGCTCCTTATTGGTTAAAATCAAGTGAAACTTACCAAAAGTCGGATCTTGCCGTATTAGAAGTATCGCATGCACTTCCTTCTAAAAAAACATTAAAAGCTGTCGTGGCCTTAGCTCAACGAAGTGATTTCAAAAAACTAATACTTGTTATACGTGAAGACAAATCACAAAACCTACTTGATTCACCCCAAGAGAAGGAATCCAAAATCAAAGAACATTTGAGTTCCTTAGGAATTGGACCCGGGTTTGTTTCCTCTCTCATCATTCCCACAACCAAAATGGGTGACACAGACGAGGCATCCAAAAACCTATTAAAAATAGCTGTTTCGGATAATTTAGGAAGCATATTACTCCTTTGTCGGGAGTATGAAACCAAAAGAGTTTTAGGAACCTATCGCAAAACCTTAGCCAGTTTGCCAATCAAGGTGACAGCTTATGGATTTCCATCTGACATTTCTGGATCCAACTGGTTTTTATCAGAAGATGGGGTCAGGGAAATTACCGGAGAATTTGTACGTTATCTGTATTCTTATATTAGAGGTGTCCTATAAATGGATGAAATTAAAGATTCCAACGAACTGATCGAACAACGCATTCAAAAAATTAACGATTTAAAAGCAAAGGGAATCAACCCCTACCCACTTCGTTTTTTTCCCAATGCAGATTCCAAATCTCTGATTGTTGGATTTGATCCCAACCAAACAGAAAAAAAATCTTTTAAATTGGGAGGTCGTTTGCATGCAAAACGTGTGATGGGAAAAGCAAGTTTTGCTCACCTCCGAGATGCGGAAGGTCTCATCCAATTGTATGCCACAAGGGATGATTTAGGGGAAGAGAACTATTCTATTTTTAAATCTCTGGATTTAGGTGACTGGATCGGTGTGGAAGGCTGGCTTTTCCAAACTCAAAAAGGAGAAACCACCCTTCACTTAACTGGCGTTCAACTGCTTGCAAAATGTATCCGTCCCCTTCCTGTGGTCAAAGAAAAAGATGGTGTTGTTTTTGATGCTTTTTCGGACGTAGAACAACGTTATCGTATGCGTTATGTGGATCTTGTCGTCAATGAAAACGTTAGAGAAACTTTTAAGATGCGTTCTCGGATCATTTCCGAAATTCGAAAATTTTTGACAAATGAAGGATTTTTAGAAGTGGAAACTCCCATGATGCAACCCATTGCTGGTGGTGCGGCTGCTCGTCCTTTTGTCACTCACCACAATACACTGGATATGGAACTTTTCCTACGCATTGCACCAGAACTTTATTTAAAACGACTGATTGTGGGTGGGCTTGACCGAGTTTTCGAACTCAATAGAAATTTTCGTAACGAAGGAATTTCTACCAAACACAATCCCGAATTTACAATGATGGAAGCCTATATGGCGTTTGGTGATATGGAAGCAATGTTGTCTCTTACCGAGAGAATGATTGTCTCTGTAGCCCAGTCCATTGGCAAAGGTTTAAAATTTGCTTACGGAAAAGACCAAATTGATCTTACTCCCCCATGGAAACGTGTGAAGTACATAGATATCATCAAAGACTATTCCGGAATTGATTTTAGCCAAATCACGGATCTAAAGGATGCAATTTCACAAGCAAAAGCCAAAGGTGTGGACTCTTCGGATTCCGTTTCCATTTGGAAAGTATGTGATGATGTATTTAGCTCTCTAGTGGAACCTCACCTCATCCAACCAATTTTTATTACTGATTTTCCAAAAGAACTCTCTCCCCTTGCAAAGTCTCGTGAAGATGATCCGAAATATGTGGAACGATTTGAACCTTATGTGGCTGGTCGTGAGATTGGAAACGCATTTACTGAGCTCAACGATCCCTTCGACCAAAGAGAACGATTTGAAGAACAGGTAAAACAAAGGGAAGCTGGGGATGATGAAGCCTTTATGATGGACGATGACTATATTCGAGCATTGGAATATGGTCTCCCGCCAACGGGGGGCCTTGGAATTGGAATTGATCGCCTGGTGATGTTACTCACCGATTCTCACTCCATCCGAGATACGATCCTTTTCCCACTGATGAGACCGGAATAGAAAACAGTTTTCTACCTCAGGAAGAAATGGAAGGAATCTTAAAAAGGAAAAACTGACTGATCGCTAAATGATTTTTGTGGTCGGATTCAAGTATAAAAAAACCTCCTTGGATTTATATCCTTGGAGGTTTTTTTGCAAATTAACAATATTACTTTTTATTAATATTGAGTTTTGGCTCTGATTCGATGGTTCGGATCAATTTGGAAAGGTTAGATTGAAAAGAAGCCGTTTGGCTAGAACTCAATTGGAAGTTAAAGGTTTCCTTTCGGTTGGTATAACTGATCCCAATGTTTTGGCTCTCACCCACTTTAGGAATGATCTCTGAAGAAATCGCTGAGCTAATCACGATTGTATCGGAATAATCTGTATTGGTTCGTTTTAGATTGTACCAAGTATCTCCCAGCTTTAAGGAAACACCAATCGGAAGGTCTACGTCAAAGGTTCCAATTTCATAGAGTAAAAAGTATTGCACAAGTCCCGTGCTATTGTCTCGTTCTGCCTTAAAATACACACAAGGTCGTTTGCCCGGAAATACCCAGACATACCTTTGCAAACAAAGGTCTTTGGAAATGGCAGTTTGTTGCTCTAAGGTTGGTTCCGGTGTGACCACATAGGCCTTGGTTCCTCCGCAGGAAACAAAAACCAGAAAAGTGAGGAAAATGAAGGAAAATCGGGTGAAGGACAAGATTCTTTCCATGGTAAGCTCAACCTTTTTCGAGGTGCAAGGTTTGGCAAAGGAAAAAATCCTGTTCCTATGGTATCTTATCCCAAAGGAAAAATAAAAGTCCTACTTCTGGAAAACATCCACAAAGATGCGTATGAACTTTTCCACCGAGACGGTTTTGACGTTACCCTCGTCAAAGATGCGATGGAAGAAGCAGAACTCATCGAAAAAATTTCCGATGTACATGTTTTAGGCATTCGTAGCAAAACCAACGTTACAATGAAAGCCCTTGCCAATGCTAAAAAATTAATGACTGTTGGATGTTTCTGTATTGGAACCAACCAAGTCGAATTAGAGGAAGCCGAAAAACGTGCCATTCCCGTTTTCAATGCTCCCTACAGCAATACCAGGTCTGTGGCCGAACTTGTAATCGCTGAGATCATTATGCTTGCTAGAAAAGCAACAGACCAGTCCCGCGATGTCCACCTCGGTAAGTGGAATAAAATCGCCAAAGGCTGTTTTGAAGTCCGTGGCAAAACGTTAGGAATCATTGGGTACGGACATATTGGATCACAAATCTCTGTGCTTGCTGAGTCTATGGGAATGAAGGTGATTTTTTATGATATCATCTCCAAACTTCCGCTAGGGAACGCTTCTTCTGTCCATACTTACGAAGAAGTTCTGAAACAATCTGATTTTATTACCTTTCATGTTCCAGAAACGGAAGAAACAAAAAACCTATTCCGTAAGGAACACTTAAATCTTCTCAAACAAGGTGCCTACCTTCTCAACCTATCTCGTGGAAAGGTTTTAGAAATCGATGCACTTGTGGAAGGATTGAAGTCAGGGAAAATTGCCGGTGCTGGCGTGGATGTATTCCCTGAAGAACCCAAGTCCAATGACGATCCTTTTGTAAGCCCACTCCAAGGTTTGCCGAATGTGATTCTCACTCCGCACGTAGGTGGATCAACAGAAGAAGCACAAAAAAATATTGGATCCGAAGTGGCAGAAAAACTTTTAAAGTACGTGAACAATGGATCGACCACATTTTCTGTGAACTTTCCTAACATTGAACTAGGAAGTTTGAAATCAGGTTACCACAGGATTCTCAATATACACCAAAACCAACCAGGGTTCTTAAGAGATATCAACTCCATCATCTCTGATTTGGGAGGAAATATCCTCACACAAAACTTAAGCACTTCGTCTAATATTGGTTATTTGAGTATGGAAATTGATAAAAACTTGGGTGATGAATTGAAAGATAAAATCAAAGCCCATAAACATTCCATTCGGACTCGAATTCTCTATTAGAAATCAATGGGAAGGAAAATATCCAAATGATAGAAATCCTTCCCATCTTTACAAACTCACCCCTTAGAAACTTTAGTTATATTGTTTATTCCACTCGAACGGGCGAAGCCTATGTGATTGATCCCTTCGATGCTAAATCCATTCTCACTCAAACAAAACAATTGGGTGTGAAAATCAAAGGAATTCTCAATACCCACGAACATGGAGACCATACCCAAGGAAATTTGGAATTAAAAGAGGAAACGAGGGCAATCGTCTACGGACATAGCCAGGCCAAAGACAAAATCCCAGGACTCGATCAAATTCTAAAAGAAGGTGATATCGCCTTTTCAGTAGAAGAAGAATCCATTGAGGTTTGGGACACTCCCGGACATACATTCTCTCACCTAAGTTTTGTTCATAGAAATCCCAAAACCATTCTTGGAATCTTTTCGGGGGATACTCTTTTTAATGTTGGAGTCGGGAATTGTTTTCGCGGGGGAGATCCCAATGTACTCTATGACACTATCCAATCTCGTTTCGAAACCTTACCGGATACTTGTTTGTTGTATCCTGGCCATGACTATTGGGAAAACAATCTAAAGTTTGCAGAACACGTTGATCCAAAAAATGATTTCAGAGAAGAATACAAATCCACACTCATACCCTTTTTAGTTTCCGAAATCGGTACAGAAAAGAAATTAAATCCATTTTTTAGAAGAAATACACAATCAGTTAAGGATCGACTAACGGAATTAAAAGAAATATATACGAATGATCGTTCCGTATTTTTAGTTTTACGAAAGATGCGAGATCATTGGTAATTTGTATTTTACAAAATCTAAACTAGGATGACAGTTTAGTCAATGACCATCATTACCATCTGTTTACTTATCTCCATTGGCCAAATTTACTTAGCAAAAGGAATTGTGGCCATTGCTATGGCAAAGGAAAAAAAGGGTTACGACAACCACCATCCGAGAATGCAACAAGCCAAACTCACTGGCTGGGGTGCTCGTGCCAATGCCGCCCACCAAAATGGGTTTGAAGCGTTTTCCATATTTTCCATCGCCATTTTATTCAATCTTCTTTTGGAAGTTGATTTTTATTGGTTAGAAATTCTTTCCTTAAGTTTTGTTGGTTTGCGATTTTTGTATATTTATCTTTATATTGCTGATCTACCGAAAGCTCGGTCTACCGTCTGGACTCTTGGTTTTCTTTGCACTATGGCGATGTATCTTCTTCCTATCCTCCCTTGAAATACTTTAGATTTTATAGTATTCTCTTTGTCTCTTTATGTTTGGTGAGTTTCTTTGTTTATTCTCAAGCAGAAGACAAAAATCAACCAAATGAAAAAAAACTAAAGGTGATGGATTTTCAAAAAGCCAAACGAATCTTAAAACACTTTTATAAAAAAGTAGGCGTCGATTTTTACTGCGGATGTCAGTTCTCCGAAGATACGGAAGTTCTTGGCCGACTTAAAATTGATTTTGAATCCTGCGGACTTAACAGCCGCAAAGACACCCACCGCCAAACATGGATTGAGTGGGAACATATTGTTCCAGCCCATAGTTTTGGGAAAGACCGCGAATGTTGGACAAAAAAAGACTGCGAGTGGAATGGAAAACCAGTGCGCGGAAGGAAATGTTGCCAAGCCACCGATCCTGAATTCAACCAAATCGAAGCAGATATGCATAATATTTTTCCTGTTCCTGGAGAAATCAATGCAGACCGCGGAATTTTTTCTTATGGGGAAATTGAAGGCGAAGAAAGGAAATATGGACTTTGTGATTTTGAAGTGAATTTCAAAGAACAAACAGCAGAACCACAACCAAAGATTCGGGGCGATATTGCTCGCACCTATTTCTATATGGAATGGAAATACGGGATTCCGGTTCCCGAGGGAAGGAGGAAACTCTATGAATCTTGGAACCAACTTGATCCACCCGATACTTTTGAAATCCGAAAAAATGAGATCATAGAAAGGATCCAGTCCGTAAAAAATCCTTTTATAAATTGAACCGACGATTACATTCGGACTCTAAAAAATTGCGAAACTCCATCACCCGACGGGATGGCGTTCGATTGTTGGGATGAACCACCCAAACATTCCCAAAATTTTCTAATGGAAATTCTTTTAGGATTGGAATCAGTTTCCCTGATTGGATATGAGCTTCTATGTCCCAGAATGAACGAACAAGAACGCCTTTTCCCTTTAAACCCATTTGCACAAGACTCGCAGCATCATTGGATAAAAATTTTCTATTTTTTGTTACCTCTGCGAGCTTTAGTTCCGTTCCAGAAAATCCTAAATCCTTATGTAAATCCAAATACAAAAGATTATGTGTTTCTAATTGCTTTGGGGAAAGGATGGGTTTGTTTGTTTTTAAGTAATCTGGACTAACCACCGCTATGATTCGATTCTTAAAGAGATGAGTTCCCACGAGGTTTACTGGAATTTCCATTGCCACACGAATTCCTATATCAATCGACTCTTCCATAAGATCAAGAAAGCTATCAGTTACGATCAGTTGGATTTTGATCTTTGGGTTTTGTTCTAAAAAACCTTCAATGATTTCCGATACAAAATGATTTGCCATCGAACTTACACAAGTGACCCGGAGGGTTCCCTCTAACTCATCTTTGTTGGCTAAAGAATTCTCAAGTTCCTTAACACTGTCTAAAACGGAAATCACCTTATGGAAAATCAATTCTGCTTCTCTTGTAGGAACAACCTTTCTTGTATTGCGGTAAAAAAGTTGTGTTTTCCAAATCTTTTCGAGCCCTAAAATCCTTTTGGCGACTGCGGCTTTGGTCACACCCATTTTACTTGCCACTTGCGTAAAACTACGCTCCTGCACCACGAATATGAAGGTTTTAAGGTCTTCTATGTCCCGAATGAGAGAATCCATACGACAATTGAATACCAAAAGGATACAATCTGTCAACTAAACTCTATATCGACTCTTTTTAGTTTACAAATAATCAGGGAATCAGAGACCGGCTCCTATGAATCTGATAAAAACAAATTTAGATCACGGGAGAAAATATGAAGACCATTTCTGCCATCTTTGATTCCAAACAAAACAAAGCCGTATTACAAACATTAGAGGTCAACCCACTACCCTTAGGAGACCACGACATTCGAGTGAATGTTAAAGCGGTGTCGGTCAATCCAGTCGATTATAAAATTAAGAATTCAATTCATTCCGAAAACCTAGGTCCTCGTGTCCTTGGTTGGGATGCCAGTGGTGTGGTGACAGAAATTGGAGCAAAGGTATCGACTCTCCAAATGGGAGAAGAAGTATTTTATTCGGGAGATCTCAAACGACCAGGCAGTAACGCAGAGTTTCAGGTTGTGGATGAGTTCCTTGTAGGAAGAAAACCAAAGACTTTAAGTTTTAAAGAAGCAGCCTCTCTCCCCTTAACAACGATTACTGCCTATGAAGCGATTTTCGAAAAACTAAAAATAGATCCTAATGCGATGCAAACGATACTAATTGTTGCCGGAGCTGGTGGTGTAGGAAGTATCGCAATTCAGATTTTAAAACAAATGACAAAAGCCAAAATCATTGCAACAGCTTCCAGAGAAGAATCTATCTCTTGGGTAAAAGATTTAGGGGCCGACTTTGTGATCCATCCGCAAAAAGATTTTCTAGAACAGGTCCAAGCTTTGGGATTGAGTGGGGTAAATGATGTGCTTCTTTTCATCGACCCCAAAGATCACTTTGAGAATTTGGCAAAGGTATTACTTCCCTTTGGCAATATTTGTTCGATCGTAGAATCAGATTCTCCTCTTAATATGAATCTATTAAAAACGAAAAGTAATGGGTATTTAAATGAGTTTATGTTTACAAGGTCAATGTTCCAAACAGAAGATCGAATCAAACAAAAACAATTGTTAGAAGAAATCGGTGCATTGGTGGATGCAAAGAAAATTTTCCCGACAAACCATATTGATTTGGGAGAAATGACGGAAGAAACACTGAACGAAGCACATGAACTACTACAATCAGGAAAAACAATCGGTAAAATTATACTCGGAGGATTTACAAAATGAATACAGGACTTAAAGAGAAAAAAGTTTTAGTGACAGGATCTACCAAAGGCATCGGTTTTCAAACAGCTGTCCAGTTTGCAAGAGAAGGGGCAGAAGTTTTTGTCCATGGCAGAACGGATGCAGCAGTCGCAAAGGCAATCGCGGAAATCCAATCTATCCAACCGAATTCCAGGCTCGGTGGAGTGTCGGCAGATTTGGCTTTAGAAGAAGGAATCCAAAAACTTATCAAAGAAATTCCCGAGGTGGATATTCTTATCAATAACGCAGGTTATTTTGAACCCAAACCCTTTTTTGAAATCACAAGAGAGGACTGGAAAAAAATGTATGACACCAATGTCCTCAGTGGTGCCGAGCTCACTCAACATTATTTAAAAGGAATGTTGGAAAGAGACTATGGACGGATTGTATTTGTTTCGAGTGAATCGGCTCTAAACATCCCAGTTGAGATGGTGCATTATGGGATGAGTAAAACGGCCCAACTTTCGATCTCCCGAGGCAGTGCCGAAATCACAAAAGGATCCCAAGTCAGAGTCAATTCTGTTTTACCGGGCCCCACGCTTTCGGAAGGTGTAGAGGACTTCATCCAAAGTTTAGCAATCGCACAAGGAAAAACAAAGGAAACAATGGCAAAAGATTTCATCATAGAAAATCGTCCCACCTCCCTTGCCCAAAGGTTTGCCAGACCAGAAGAAATCGCAAACGTCATTCTTTTCCTTGCCAGTGACTTATCCTCCATGCTCAACGGAGCTTCGGTCCGAGCGGATGGAGGGGTTTTCAAATCCATTTGACCTGGGAAAACAGAGGTGCAGTTTTTTCTAAATTTGCCAAAAGAGATTTTGCTTCATTTACAGAAAACTGCCGAATTTTCAAGCTGGAATTGGTATGAAAGAATATGACATCATTGTCATTGGCGCCGGTGCCGGAACCAAACTCGTCACTCCTCCCTCGCACCTTGGCAAACGCGTAGCTGTCTTCGAAAAGGAAAGCCCTGGCGGAACCTGCCTCAACCGTGGTTGCATTCCTTCCAAAATGGTGATCTATCCATCCGAGCTCATTCGTATGACAGAAGATACAGAGAAGTTTCCGGTGCATTTCAAAGAAAGACCATTGGCCGATGTGGACAAAATCTTTCGGCGTGTGAACGAAACCGTAAAACAAGATTCTGATTCCATTCCCATCGCTTATGGAAAAAATCCCAATATTGACTTTTACCCAAAACAAGTCCGGTTTGTCAGTGAACGAGTCCTTTCCGATGGAAATGAAACTTATACCGCCAAACATATATTTGTTGTGACAGGCACAAGACCCCAAATCCCAGATATCCCTGGATTAAAAAATACACCATTTTGGACTTCTAGAGAAGCCCTTTCACCAAACCAATTTCCAAAATCTCTTCTTATCATTGGAGCTGGTTTTATCTCTCTAGAACTTGGAGCCGCTTACCAAGCGTACGGCTGTAAAGTCACAAGTCTTACACGAACAGACATATTACGAACTGCCGATGGAGATATCAAAAAAGAACTAAACCTTCATCTTCCCTTTCCGATTGAATCCTATTACCAAATTGAGAAGGTAGAATTTGAAAACGGAGAGTTTCGAGTCACAGGCCAAACAAAAGAAGGAAAAAAAACCATTCATACCGCCGAACGTTTGCTTGTGGCAACAGGAATTCGCCCCAATACCGATGACTTAGGTTTGGAAAAAACAAATATCAAAACTAATGAAACCGGCTACATTCTTGTGAACCACTACCTAGAAACAACGGAACCTGGGATCTATGCTTTTGGAGATGTGATTGGCAGGTACTTTTTTAGACATAGTGCCAACTTCGAAGGGGAATATCTCTTCGAACATCTGTATGGTGCTAAATCCGATACCCCTATCCAATATCCACCGATGCCGGAAGCAGTCTTCACTCACCCTCAAATTGCAAGCGTCGGTTTTACCGAAGAAGATTTGATAAAGAAAAAGATTCCGTATTACAAAGGAATCAACCCTTATTCCTCAAGTGCAATGGGAATGGCGAGAATGTCTAATTCTGGATTTGTAAAAGTGCTTGTTTCGGAAGAAACTGAAGAAGTGTTAGGTGCCCATATCATTGGGGAAGAAGCAGCTAACCTCCTCCACCAAATTGTTCTCGGAATGTATCTAAAAGCAAAATTAGACCAGTATTTAGGAATGATCTACATCCATCCTGCCATTTCGGAAATTACAAGGAATGCATTTCGAAAAGTCAGAGAGGAAAAACTAAAAAGGATAAAAAAATGAAAAAGTTTTTATTCAACCGTTTTGATAAAGATACCTTACTAAAAAAAGTATCCACGGATCCAAGAGAAAGAAGAGTCATCTCCTTTTATCGCTATGTAAAAATCGAAGACCCAATTGTGTTCAGAGACAAACTCTATGATGTTTTTGAAGACCTGGGAATTCTCGGAAGAATTTATTTAGCAAAAGAAGGAATTAATGCCCAGTTTTCGATTCCTGTAGAAAGCTACGAGAAACTTAGATCGGTTGTGGACTCTATTCCAGAACTTAAAAATATATATTTCAATGATGCGGTAGAAGATAAAAAAGAAAGTTTCATCAAACTTGCCATCAAAGTTCGCAAAAAAATTGTGGCTGATGGTTTGGATGATTCAAAGTTTGATCCCTCAGACGTCGGAACCCACCTAACACCAATGGAATTTCACGAAGCTCTCGCAGAACCTGGAGTGATTGTTGTTGACCTTCGTAATAATTACGAATCCGAAGTGGGCCATTTTGAAAATGCCATCCTACCTGATGTAGGAACCTTCCGAGAAGAATTACCACTCGTCGAAGGTATCTTAAACGAGGATAAAGATAAAAAAATTCTACTCTACTGCACCGGTGGCATTCGCTGTGAAAAAGCAAGTGCCTACTTAAAATACAAAGGTTTTTCTAAGGTCCACCAACTTCAGGGTGGAATCATCAATTATGCAAAAGCGATTCAAGACGCGGGTATCCTTTCTAAATTCAAAGGGAAAAATTTTGTTTTTGATGATAGGCTCGGGGAAAGAATCACAGAAGATGTTTTGACCGTTTGTTATGTTTGCGGAAAACCCAGTGACCGCCATACCAATTGTGCCAATCTCGGTTGCCACGTTCTCCTTGTCCAATGTGAGGATTGTGCGAAAGAACTCCTCAATTGTTGCTCCGAAGAATGTAAAAGTATAGTCTTATTACCAGAAGAGGAACAAAAACTCTTAAGAAAAGAAAACAGGGTAAATAAAAAATACCCTACACACCACCTAACGAGAAAACTAGTAGGAAAATAAATGTCAGAATATGCAATCGAATTGGAGGGTTTGGAAAAAACCTATCCGAATGGAGTGAAGGCCCTTCGTTCCATTAATTTAAAAGTAGAATCAGGAGATTTTTTTGCTCTCCTCGGTCCAAACGGTGCCGGAAAATCAACCACCATTGGAATCTTAAGTTCCCTCATCAACAAAACGGGGGGCAAAGCAAAAATCTTTGGAGTGGATATCGATGCGAATCCCGATCTTGCCAAAACCTTTTTAGGTATTGTTCCCCAAGAATTTAACTTTGGAATCTTTGAAGCTGTAGAACAAATTCTCATCAACCAAGCAGGTTTCTATGGAATGCCCTACAAAATAGCCAAAGATAAAGTAGAATATTACTTAGAAAAACTATCCCTTTACGATAAACGGAAGTCTGCTGCGGGCCAACTCAGCGGGGGAATGAAACGTAGGCTTATGATTGCAAGAGCACTTGTTCATGATCCCAAACTATTGATCTTAGATGAACCAACAGCCGGTGTAGACATTGAAATCAGAAGGTCTATGTGGGAATTTCTAAAAGAACTCAACCAAGCAGGAAAAACCATCATCCTTACAACTCACTATTTAGAAGAAGCAGAATCTCTCTGTAAAAATATAGCCATCATCGATAAAGGGGAAATTGTAGAAAACACTTCGATGAAAAAGTTATTACATCGTTTGGATAAAGAAACTTTAATCATCGACTTAAAAAAATCCTTCAAAACAAAACCAGTATCCAAAAAATTTCATTGGGAATGGTTGGATGACCATACATTAGAGGTGCAGTTAGATAAAAAAGATTCTGTGAACCAACTCTTTACCGAACTTACCAAACTGAATTTGGAAGTACTCAGTCTTAGAAACAAATCCAATCGACTAGAAGAGCTTTTTTTGTCTCTTACAGGAAAAAACTAAATATGTGGAAACGTAATTTTACTGCCTTACAAACTATAGTTAAAAGGGAATGGATCCGCATCATCCGCATTTGGGTCCAAACTCTGATCCCACCAGTCATCACGATGGCTTTGTATTTTTTAATCTTTGGTGAACTTGTGGGACGCCAAATTGGAAAAGTGGGAGAATTTACTTATATTGAGTTCATTGTTCCGGGCCTCATTATGATGAGTGTCATCACCAATTCTTATAACAATGTGGTATCTTCCTTTTTCTCCAGTAAGTTCCAAAGAAATATAGAGGAGTTACTCGTATCTCCTACCTCTCCCTATACCATTGTTATTGGTTATACGTTTGGTGGTGTAGTTCGTGGACTTTTTGTGGGAATCCTTGTCACTCTCACTTCTCTATTTTTTACCAATCTTAGGTTCCACAACCCTGTGGTGATTGTCTTTACAGTCATCATGACATCGATTCTCTTTTCACTCGGTGGATTTTTTAATGCTCTCTTTGCTAAAAAATTTGATGATGTCACCATCATCCCCACCTTTATCCTCACTCCTTTAACTTACCTCGGTGGTGTCTTTTATTCCGTAAAAAACCTACCTAATTTTTGGCAAACGGTCTCTTATTGTAATCCCATCCTTTACATGGTAAACTTGTTTCGTTATGGTTTTATTGGAGTGAGCGATGTGAACTTATATTTCTCTTTTGGATTTATCATACTCCTTTCGGCTCTTCTCTTTTATATCAATGTGAGGTTAATGAAAATTGGTTATGGAATCAGAAACTAAAGAATCAAGACAAACTCGGATGGAAACCATTCTAAGGAATCAATTTGCTCCGAAGCTACTTACCCTTACCGATGTCTCCCTAGAACACGCAGGCCATCCGGGAATGACAAAAGGTTCCAAGGAAACCCACTTCCGTTTGCAAATGGTTTCCTCAAAGTTTGTAGGTAAGTCCACTGTGGAAAACCACCGAGCAGTCTACGCAGAACTTGCGCCGGAATTCAAAAAAGGCCTCCATGCTTTGGAAATGGACCTTTCTGCCCCATAACACCGTCTAATTATTATGACCAAACCTTTACTTGTCAGTTTTAAACTTTGTCCTTATGTCCAACGGTCCGTAATCAATCTTCTAGAAAAGAAAGTAGATTACGATATCAAATACATTGACCTCGCAAAAAAGCCGGATTGGTTTTTGAAAATTTCTCCTTTTGGAAGAGTTCCCGTCTTACAGATAGGAGACGATGTGATTTTCGAATCGGCTGTCATCAATGAATACCTAGATGAAACAAACGAACCGGCACTCCACCCGAAAGACCCCATCCAAAAAGCCAAACATCGTTCCTGGACAGAGTTTGCCAGTTCCCTCCTTGCTGACCAATACGGTTGGACCATGACCAAAGAAAAATCAGACTCTGATAAAAAGAGAGAAGAGATCTTATCCAAATTTAAAATTTTAGAAGCAGGCCTTCCATCACCTACCGGATCGACACTCTTCTTTGCAGGTTCCCAAATGCATTTAGTGGATACTGCCTTTGCCCCTTTCTTTATGCGTATGCAATTTTTGGCAGACCATAACCCAGAATTCTATTTGCTCGGAGATTTTCCAAAGATCCAAAAATGGAGTGAAACTCTACTTTCACTCCCCTCGGTAAAGAATTCTGTTTTACCGGAAGTGCCAGTAGAATATCTTGAATTTATCAAAGCCCATCATTCCTGGATGGGAGGAATACTATAGGATGACAATCCCTGAAATCCAAAAGAAAATTGAAGATGGCCTCCCCGGCTGCAAAGTGGAAATTTTAGATCCGTACCGAGATGGCGTGCATATCAAAGCGGTGGTAACCTATCCTGGTTTCGCAGGCAAAGGTCTTATCGAACAACATCGTATGGTCTATGCCACTTTAAAAGATGAATTAAAAGAAGAAATCCATGCATTGGCATTGGAAACTAGGAGCGAATAACCATGGAACAAGAGTTAAAGGATAAAATTGAATCCTTAATCAAATCAGAAAACGTATTTCTGTTTATGAAAGGAACGCCGGAGATGCCGCAGTGTGGGTTCTCCGCAGGTGTTGTGACCACTCTCAAACAACTAGGAATTCCTTTCGGTTCGTTTAATGTTCTCTCTGATATGAAAATCAGAGAAGGAATCAAAGAATTTACCAACTGGCCCACCATTCCTCAACTTTATATTAAAGGTGAATTTGTGGGTGGCCATGACATCACGATCCAAATGGCCCAGTCCGGTGAGCTAACCAAAAAAGCGGGTTAATTTCTATGATTCGCCTCTACCAGTATGACACCTGCCCCTACTGCCAACGAGTGATTCGCACGATGGAATCCCTCGGCCTTGTTTTGGGTAAGGATGTTGAATTTGTAGAGGCTTCTTATGGGACTTCTGGTCTAGCCGAAGTGGTGCGGCTTGGAGGTCAATCCCAAGTCCCCTTCCTTGTGGATGGGACTGTGCAGATGTATGAATCTGCCGACATCATTGCTTATCTAAGATCCAAATATAGTTAAATTTATAACTAGATTCTACTACAGGACTTTGCCGACTAACGGACCCTAGATTCAAGTTCTCTTTAAAATCTTTCCATCTAAAAAACATACAGACTTAAAAACGATAAGTCTGTATGTAAGCCATCAATTAAACCCAAGTAAATCCAAAATTTTATCACCCACAAACCTTGGTTTGCCGGAATAAGGAAATTCATGGATGTACAATACTGGATTGAAGTTGATTTCTAAAATGGCATACGTTTTTGGATCTGGTTTCGACTCGATCTTAGAGGAGATGATATCGATCCCACAAATCACAGCACCCGCAGCCTTCGCCGCAGCAATCGCAATGGATTTAAATTCTGGATGTACCAACTCGGTTACATCGAGTGAATCCCCACCAGTAGAGATATTGGAGTTCTTTCGAAGGAAAATTTGTTTTCCAGGCTCTGGGATCGAATCAAAATCCAATCCTTGGTCTTTGAGGATGGTTAGTTCCACCTCAGACATCTGGATCTTTTCCAGAGCTGTTTTATGACCTTCTCCGCGCCTCGGGTCTTCGTTTTTTTTTGCAATCAACTGCCTGATGGAACTTTTGCCGTCACCCACCACATTGGCGGGCACCCGATTACAAACGGCAACCACCGCTTCACCTAATACCAAAAACCGATACTCCGGCCCTTCGATAAATTCTTCAATGATGATGGAACTAGAAAGCCCCAAGGCAATTTGAACAAAGTTTGTAAACTTCTCAAGGGAGTCTCCTGGATTAGAAATTCCAATTCCAAGTCCAAAGTTTGTGGTTACTGGTTTGATTACCTTTTTTTTGTCTAAAAAAAATTCATAATCTTTTAAAGTGTCTTCTAAAGAAGAATAATTTCTACCCACGGGAACACGAATTCCAGCCTCGTCTAACACTAATTTGGAGGCAATTTTATTCTCCATTACGAGATAAGTCATAAGACTATCTAGCCTGGTTTTACTTGCCTCTTTGACAAATTCGATATGATTGCCTTGTTTTAGGCGAATGAAGTTTTCCTTTCTATCCACCATTTCGATCTGTATTCCCCGAGCCAACGCATCCCGAATGATGATTTGCGTAGAGATTTCTAAATCTTCATAACCTAAAGGTAAAGATTTTGTATCCAACACTTACTCAAACCCCACTACAAAGTTTTAAGGGTTTGATTTGGATGGGTTTTTGATTTTTCTTTAAATGACTTCCTTCCAAGGTTTCGATCTTTTGTTGTTCATAAATCGATTGGACACTTAGATCTTCGAAGTATTTAATTTTGTTTGGTGGGAGTGGATACTGCTGTAATTCTTCTTTATGGGCTTTAGCAAGAGTAAGACCGAACTCACGATAACTCGATTTATGAATTTCTAAATCCAACTCAGACATTTCGGATCCTAAATGGCTTGGATCATCCCATTTCTCCCATTGGGTCTCCCAAGCTTTACTAAAAGGGCCACTCGCATCGTTTGCGTCCAAAAGATCCGCTATGGGTTGGATTTCCACAAAAAGTTGGTAGACCAACTCGCGAAGAGGCATTTCTTCCCCTAAAAATTGAATTTTTGTATCTTCCTTTCTTCCAAACCAAGTAGTGACCTCTTGGTTTTTTCTCCAATCGGCCATTTCCGCCAAATCAGACTTAGGTGACTCATTCAACATACAATAAAGTAAAACCATATGCAAAAAATAAAGACGGTTTTCTTCCACACCAATGGCGGAAAAAGGATCCAAATCCAAAAGTCGGATTTCTAAATACTCCACACCTCTTTCCACAAGAGCATCCACCACCCTTTCCTCGCCTTTCGGCACTTGTTTAGGGCGAACAAGCGAGTAGTATTCGTTCTCCAATTGTAAGATATGATCATTCAACTGGTTTGTGGCTTTCCCATTAAACTGTTTGTAAGCTGTATAAGACTTAGAGACCACGTTACACATTCCATTAGCATATTCTTCCAAGGAATTGACAGAAATTGGATATTTACCTTGCACTTTACTCGTATAACCTATACTCGACAAACGAAGTGTTGTCGCATAAGGTGCTTTCAGAGTTTTGGAATCAAGTTTTTTGATATGTTTAGTTTCTTCTGTAAAAGTAATGTCTGTTAAACTAGAAGATCCGAATAAATACAAAAGAGCAGGAGAAATTCTATAGAAATTTCGAATGGTGTCAAAATAGATTTGAGATTTCGTTTCGTGAGTTAATGGTTTTTTGAATCTTTTTTCCGAGACGATGGACAAAAGACATGTATCAAAAGAGATATTGTAATGAACACCTGAGATGGTTTGCATCTTCTTTCCATAACGATACCCAAGGCCATTGCGATAGATGGTCTTTTTTCTTCCCTCTGTGGAGGTTCCGTAATTTCCCACTTCAATTTTATTCTCAGAAGGTAAAATCGGTGGCATACTAAAAGGCCATAAATATTCCGAATCTAAGTTGTGTGCTGTAAATGCATGTAACTCGGTGAGTTCTTTTAAGGCATCCGGGATGGATTTGTGGATATTGGTAGCATATTCAATTTGAGCTTCGGCAAAGTCCGTTTTAATCAATGGATGGGTGAGACTTGATCCCAAGGCTTTGGGATGGGGTTTTGAAGAAATTTGCGACTTCCCATCTACCCTCACACTTTCTCTTTCTAACCCATGTTTGGCGCTGAGTAAACAGGCCCTATATTCTTCTGATAATAAACTATTTGTGGAATTCTTTTTTTTTGATGTTAATAACTTTGATTTCATGGTTTAAAAACCTAAAGGGACTCCTTCCCCTTTGGGATCAGACACACCGATTAGGCGGTCTCCCTCTCTCGTCACGGCAAATACTTTAGCACGATGCCTACTATATTGGACTTGATAAAAGGGTAATTCTGACTGAGGATAACTGTCTTTTATTTCAGGATCCAAAAAAATCCGATCAGGCATAAATTGGTGGTGGATTCTCGGATAGGATATACTTTCATAAAGATCTCTCTTTTGGATCAAATACCGGTAGAGAGTATTAAAGATGGAAGTGGGAATCTGGGAACCACCGGGGGCACCGATCACCATCTTTGTTTTTCCTGAAGCGTCAAGAAGTATGCTCGGACTCATACTAGAAAGGGGAGTTTTGCCAGGTTCAATCGCATTGGCCTTCGAACCCACTAAACCATATAGGTTTGGCACTCCTGGGGCAACGGCAAAGTCGTCCATGGTATTGTTGAGTACAAGACCCGTTCCGGGAACCATATGACCTGATCCAAAAATCCCATTCACTGACTGGGTAGTCGAAACAGCATTTCCTTCTCGATCAAGAATGGAGATATGAGTGGTATTGTAAGATTCTGTTTTTTTTACTTCCTCTTTGGGTGTTGGCCAACTTCCAGAAACCACTTTCCTTTCGATCTCAATGGTTTCTTCTTTGGCATAAGCTTGTGACAAAAGTTTAGAAACGGGAATGTTTGTGTATAAAGGATCTCCTCCAAGCTCTGCCCGGTCCCGGTATGCGACTCGCATAGCTTCCGTAATACGAATCATTTCACCCACATCCCCTTTCGGAAATGTATTCCGATTTTGCATTTCCGAATACAAATGCATCATTGTCACAAGATGGACCCCGGAACTCGGAGGAGGCATGGTAAGAATGGTATGACCCCAAACAGAACTTACCAAAGGTTCACTTACCTTCACTTGGTAATTTTTAAAATCATCTGGAGTGATAAATTCCTGAAATTCGGAATAGAACTTAGAAACCAACTGAATCGTTTCCCCATCAGAAAATTCTTTTTCCGCATTTTCTATGATACGTTCCAAGGTTTTAGCAAGATCCTCTTGAATCAGAAGTTCTCCTTCTCGGATGGCCCGGTTATCAATTCCGAATACTTTTTGCATGGCAGGATTCATCTGTGGCCAAGTTTTTACAATCGCGGCCGCTAAATCCCCATAAACAGAAAAACCATTTCTCGCATAACGAATCGAAGGTGAAAGGATGTCACCGAGCGGTAATTTTCCATGTTGTTTTTGGATTTGTAAAATCCCTTGGACTGTTCCCGGAACACCAGCACTATAAGGCCCTTTTAGAGTTTTCTCCAAAATGACAGTGCCGTCTTCTTTTAGATAAAAAGAGGCTACTCCTTTTTTGGGAGAACGTTCCCTAAAGTCGTAAGCCCACTTTCCCTTCGCTGGCAAAAACACGACTGCAAAGCCACCACCAAAAAGTCCTGTGGAATGGGGACGAAGGACAGAGATCGCAAAACTGGCAGCGGCAAATACATCCACCACATTTCCTCCTTGTTTCCAAACCTCCATCCCCGCTTGAGATGCCAGTGGATGGTCAGAGGATATGATGATTTCTTTTCCAGTAAATTCATACCTGTCCCGTTTCTCAGAAGCACCTTCGATTTGAGGTACAGTTAAGTTTGCTTGTGGTTTAGATGGAAACGAGTCTTGAAGGAAGGGGAGCGACTCACAACCGTTAAAGAATAAAAGAAGAACCAACCAATAGTTAGTTCGGATGATCAAATTCAATCGAAGATCCCCATTTGCATTTTGGCTTCTTCACTGGCCATGGCCCGAGGTTCCCATTTGGGATTCCAAACTACTTGAACCACAACTTCACTGATCCCATCTACACGAAGGGCATGGTTTTCAATGTCTTGTTTCATTTGTGGACCTGCCGGACAAGCAAGAGAAGTATAGGTCATGGTGATCTCCGCTTTCTCCCCTTCCACTTTGATATCATAAATCAAACCCAGCTCAATGAGAGAAATTCCAATCTCTGGATCTTCCACCATACGAACACTATGGAATACTTCCCATTCTTTCTCTGTTTCAGGATCACGTATCATATCATTTCCTCACTCAATTTTACTAGGGTTAGCCAGGGCAAAAGCCCACAACGATAACGACCAGGATGTGTTCTTAGGGTTTTAAAAAAGGATATCTCTTCTGGATCTTCAAACAAGCGAGAATCCACCCCATCTAAAAAATTTTTTCTCTCTTGCAAGTAAGACGGAAGAGCCTTCCACTGCAGCAGTGATTTATTTTTAAAGAGAAGTCCTGCTGCTGCAGAACAAATAGAACAAGACTCACCACCGAGTCCTAAAATCTGAATGGAATGGTCTTTTTCCAATTGGTAGTAGATAAAAATTTCATCCCCGCAAAGTGGGTTCAGTCCCTTAACCACTCTATGGTCTCCCTTTGGTTTTTCCCAAACGGCAAAGGACTTCCAACGCAGGAAATCTTCTAAGTTACTTTCTTGCGACACGACCGAATATTGATTTTACTTTATCAATCGAATGAACCAAGGCATCGATATCTTCTTTGGTATTATAAAGATAGAAGGAGGCACGACAAGTTCCCGGAATGGACAATTGTTTCATCAGTGGTTGGCAACAGTGGTGACCCACTCGAATCGCCACACCTTCTTCATCTAAGATGGAACCTACATCGTGAGGATGGATTCCGTCCATAGTAAAGGATACAACACCTCCCCTTTTGTCTAAATCCTCAGTTCCATAAATCTGAAGTCCACCAATCCGGTTCAACCTTTCCAATGCATATTCGGTTAACATCCGTTCGTGTTCTTTGATATTTTTCATTCCTACTTTTTGCAAATAATCCAAAGCATGACTAAATCCTATGACTCCTGCAATATTGGGAGTGCCGGCTTCGAGTTTGGCTGGGAGAGCCGCATAAGTAGAACTTTCTAGTTCCACAGATTCAATCATGTCCCCACCACCAAGCCAAGGAGGCATTGCTTCTAAAATTTCTTCTTTTCCAAAAAGAACTCCGACCCCTGTGGGTCCAAGCATCTTATGCGCAGAAAATGCATAAAAATCTACATCCATATCCACCAAATGGATGGGCATATGACAAGCAGCTTGTGCCCCATCGACTAAAATTTTGGCTCCGACTTGGCGAACACGTTCTATAATCTTTGTTAGGTCATGGATAGTTCCCGTCACATTCGACATCTGGCTTAAGGCCACAAGTTTTGTTCGTTTGGTGATGATTTGATTTAAGTTCGATAAGTCGTAAGTGGTGTCTTCTTGAATCGGAATGAATTTTAAAAAGGCTTTTTTCTCTAAGGCCAACATCTGCCAAGGTACTAAATTGGAGTGGTGTTCCTGAACCGATAAAACAATCTCATCCCCTTCCCCAATATTGGTTCTCCCCCAGGCTTGTGCCACAAGGTTTATGGAATCTGTTGTACCACGCGTAAATATAATCGCCTTAGCACATTGCGCCTGGAAAAAATGGGAAGTTTTGATCCTGGTTCTTTCAAAAAGTTCAGTGGCATGTTGGGAGAGATAATACACCCCTCTGTGGATATTGGCATTATCATTAGTATAATAGTCGTTCGTGGCATCAATCACCGATTGTGGTTTTTGGGAAGATGCCCCATTGTCTAAATACACAAGCGGTTTTCCGCTCGGTAAAATCCGAGAAAGGATTGGGAAGTCTTTTCTGATTTGGTAAGGATCTAAACTCATACCGCCTCCAAATCCACTTCCAAATCATCACCCACCACACGAACGGGAAAGACCACGAGAGGTTCTGTTGCCGGAAGGGCCAAAACTTCTCCACTACGAACATCAAATTTTGCGAAATGTCTCGGGCAAGTGATGACACAACCTTCCAATTTTCCACAAGAGATTTCTTCCCCGTCATGCGTACAAGAATCTTCAAAGGCGTAATACTTTCCTTCCACTTGTGTCACGACCACATTGAAATGGCGGGTTTTGACAACAACCAAACTGCCTTCGCCCACTTCTAAAACAGAGATCAACTTTTTAAAGGCCACTATTTGCCTCCTACTAGAATCTCTCTGATTTGAGATTCCAAAGACAGTTTCACTTCTTCAGAAAAACCAATCGAGTGGATGGTCTCTCCGTAAAAAGCAGTCACAAGTAAAGACTTGGACTCTGCAGGTGTTAGACCTCGGGAAAGAAGATAAAAATACTGTTCTTCATCAATGTCCCCCACTGTGGCTCCGTGAGTACAAGACACATCTTCGGCAAGCACTTCTAATTTGGGATTTGCTTCTGCTCTTGCTTTTTTATTTAAAGAAAGGTTAAAAGACTCTTGGTGGGCTATAACCTTTTTCAAGTTTGGTGGTATGATTAAATTCCCAGTAAAAATATGATGGGATTTATCGGTGACAATCGCTTTATAGCTGATTTTACTTGTGGTATGGTCAGCATGGTGGTACATCTCCATCTCTAGATCTTTTAGGTTCCTTCCCCCGAGAGCAGAAACCCCATCCACAATCACTTCTGCACCTTTCCCAAGTAAGTGGCTATGTAAAAACAATTTCGAACGAAATCCACCTATAGGAAAATGGTGAAATTTTACTTGGGACTCAGATCGAGAAAGAATGGCTACACTACGAAACCTATATAAATCGAAATCACTGGACTCTCTATCCAAAATTTCTAAAAAAGAAGCCTCTTCTGTAATATAAAAATCCAAAGAGGAAGACATATGGAGGGCATCTGTTTCGTGAATGTGTTCCAATCGATTTTGGATTTTTGCAGTTTTACCCGACTTTAAATAGAAGATACGAACAGAAAATTTAGGAGCATCTCCCATTTCCTGAAATAGAAAATCACTTTCCCCTTCCTCTACAAGAATGAGTTCATAACTTTCTGCGGCCATCAAACTCAAATAAGCAAAATAATCCTTAGGAATGTATTTTAAAATATCAGAAAGAATCCCATCGACTATCTCTTCAGGTAACGAAGGTTCGTCTGAAACTTCGTCGTTAGTATTTATAGAAATTTCTTTGGGATCAAATTGTAATTCCTTCCAATCCACGGAAGCCAAGGGAAATTTTCTCCAAGACTCATGAGAGTCTGTAGGAATTTCTAACTTTTTCCAAATTTCTAAGATGGATTTACGAAATTCTTTTGTTCGTTCTTTCGAGAGAACCAATCGATTTCTCGTGAGTGAGGAATTCATTTGACTCCTTCTCTCTCCAAAATCCAGTCGTAACCCACTTCTTCTAATTTTAAGGAGAGGTCTTTGCCACCAGTCTCTAAAATTCTACCATCAGCAAATACGTGTACAAAATCAGGAACAATATAATTCAACATACGTTGGTAATGAGTGATGAGTAAAATAGAACGTTCCGGATTTCTGTTGGAATTAATTCCTTCCGAAACAATTCGTAAAGCATCAATGTCGAGTCCAGAATCGGTTTCATCCAAAATGGATAATACCGGTTTTAACAAACTCATCTGTAAAATTTCTGCACGTTTTTTTTCCCCACCGGAAAACCCATCGTTCACATAACGACCGATAAACGACTGAGGCACTTCAAGAAGATCCATGGATTGTTTTAGTTCTTGTTTGAATTCTTTGACGGGAACGTCCTTTCCCCTATGGGCTTTCAGAATGGACTTTAAAAAATTTCCAATGGTAACTCCTGGAAGAGCCGTTGGGTATTGGAAGGATAAAAAGATTCCGAGCCTTGCCCTTTCATCCGTCGATTTATTTAAAATGGATTCTCCCCGAAAGAGAATGTCACCTGAAGTAATCGTGTATTTCGGATGGCCGAGAATGACGTTGGAAAGAGTACTCTTTCCGGATCCATTGGGTCCCATAATGGCATGAACTTCGCCGGGGCCGATGGTGAGATTTACCCCTCGGAGGATCGTTTTGTCCCCTACATTAGCGTGTAGAGATTTGATTTCGAGAATAGCGGACAAGGTGGTATCCTGTTTTGTATATATTTAGAATGATTCTATATTTTAGACGAATCCCTTCTACCAGGAAAAAGCACCACTCAAAAAAAACAAGATTCTATTCCGACCAACCTACCTGGGCAATCAGGATCTTTCCATCCATTAGAGAGAAGGTAAAAATCACATATTGGTTTTGGTTCGAAATATCATAGAGTGGATAGGTCACACCCCATTTTTTTCGAAACCGTTCCGATTCCTCTTTATGTTTGAGAAAGTAAGGTTTCCACGCGTAATTGTTTCCAATTTGGCGGGAACGTTCCAAATACCCGCCATTCATACGATCCAAATCGTAAGTGGGAGTGATTTGGTAACCTTCCTGATCACAAACAAAGACCTTTAGGATTTCTCTTGGCAAAGACCCAAGGATTTGTCCAAACCGGTAAGAAAAATCATCTTCTTTGGTATCCGATAGCTCGTAGAAAAGATCTTGGAGTTGGTCAATGATCCTCTGTTCCCGCATTCCCTTTTCCCGAAGTTCCCTAGAACGAACGCTAGAAAAGTTTTCTAAAACTGTTTTCATTTTATCGGAGAAAGTATTGCGGTTCAGAAAATGTGGGTTCGGGGTCGAAAAGTAGTACCCTTGCAAAAGATTGGCTCCCATAGATAGGGCTAGGTTCACCTCTTCTTCGGTTTCAATTCCTTCAAAGAGAAGTTGGCTTCCGAGTTTCTGAGACATTTCCGAAATCGCACCAAGGACTTGTTT
The DNA here is from genome assembly GCF_016918735.1 of Leptospira abararensis. Classification (GTDB taxonomy): domain Bacteria; phylum Spirochaetota; class Leptospiria; order Leptospirales; family Leptospiraceae; genus Leptospira_A; species Leptospira_A abararensis. The sequence continues at coordinate 96,023 of NZ_JAFFPR010000027.1, read as the reverse complement.
GAAAGAATTTTTATTCAAACTTTCTCTCATAATGCGAATGTCGACCTTCATGATATCGGGGTGTAAATAACCAATCCTTTCCAAATTGGAAAATCCAGTTCCCAAATCATCGATGGCAATTTTGAGCCCATAGTCCCGAAAGATCTGCACAATTTGGATGAGGCGGTCAATCGAACCATCAAATTCATCCTCTGTGATTTCGATGACCACTTGGTTGCGATCAATTCCGTACTTTTCGATGAGTTGGATGATATGGAAGTTTTCTGCAAATAAATCCGTATGATGGACCCGAGACAGGAAGTTCGGCATCATATTGAAAAAGAGTTTGGTGCGTAGGGAACTTTCTTTTAAGGTCTGCACTGCCTTTTCTCTAAGAATCCGATCGATATTGTAGACCGGAACCGGATCCTGGTCCCGATTGTGGAAAAGCTCACCTAAAGAATGGTAGGAGTTTTTCTCAGGATTGAACTGCCGGCCGAGAACCTCGTAAGCAGAAATGGAGCGATTGATCGCATTGACGATGGGTTGGAAATGAGGGACAAAGTATGTCTCGTTCCAAAACTGGTTTCCTTCCGTTGATTCCGTTGTGAACATGGTTCCCTTTCGTCCAGGTTAGAACTAAGTTCAAAACTGACAAGTCAAAATCCCTAGATCTGAGACAATCCCGAGGAATTTTGACCCAAATTTGCCCAAAATATGTCAATTTGACTCAGATCGTATACCCATCAGGGACTGCCGTATGGCGAGGAACCACGATGATTCCCTCCCGAATCCGTACATATTCGTCTTCATATTCTTGGAGATTTTGTTCGTTTAACAGCCGAACGTTGGCTCCGATGGCGCAGTCTTTATCGACAATTGTCCGTCGTATTTCGCAGTTAGGTCCAATCCCTATCGGGATTTTCCCTGACTTACGATCAAAGTAGCCATAGTGGTCCAGACCCATAATGATGGAGTCATAAATTTTAGTTCCCGAGGCGATGAGTTGACGCACACCAATAATAGAACGGTGCACCTCACACTGGTTTAAGATCGTCCCTTCCGAAATCAGGGCTTGGTTGACTACTGCTTGGATGATCTTAGAAGGAGGAAGAGCACGGGCCCTAGTGTAAATCGGTGTTTTTTCCAAGTAAAGATTGAACTTAGGGATATGGTCTGTCAGCATCAAGTTGGCTTCATAAAAAGCTTTGATGGTTCCGATATCTTCCCAATAACCGTCGTAAGTATATGCTTTTACCTTTCTTTCTCGGATGGCTCTCGGAAGAATTTCCTTTCCGAAGTCTGCCATATTCCTATCTTCTAATACATCAATCAGAGTGGATGTATTAAAAATATAAATTCCCATATTGGCAAGGAAGGCTCCGTTCTCCGTGCGACAGGATTCTACTTGAGAGAGGTCTTGTGGTTTTTCTATAAACTCTTGGATAAACCCACCCACTCCTGCTTTCACAATCCCAAGTCCATGAATTTGGTCTTCAGGAATGGCATTGGTAGCAACAGAAATTTCTGTTTCTGGATCCATCAGATGGCTCTGCATAAAATCAGAAAGGTCCATATTGTACAATTGGTCACCGGATAAAATAAGAACGTATTTGGGTTTTTGTTCTCTGATATAAGGAAGGACTTTTCTTACAGCATCGGCAGTTCCTTCAAACCAATTGGCACTGGATACAGTTTGTTCTGCAGCGATGATTTCGACAAAACTCTTTTGGTGGATGTTATTGGTAGCGTAGGTTCTGTTAATATGTCGGTTTAAGGAATAAGAATTGAACTGAGTTAGGATGAATATCTTTTCGAATCCACTGTTAAGTGAGTTAGAAATCGGAATGTCAATGAGTCGGTATTTTCCACCAAAACTCACAGCAGGTTTGGATCTTTTTTCTGTAAGGGGCAATAAACGAGTTCCTTTCCCTCCACCTAAGATGATGGTCAAAACTTCATCCTTCTTTAGAATGAAGTCAACGCAATCAATAGAGTCTTCTTGAAATCGCATACCTTCCCTTGTAATCTAATCAGACGAAAAAGCAAGAAAAGGTTAAAAGATTTTTATTTTTTTAATAGTGCTTCTAGGATTTGTTTCCCGTCCATCTTACCGGTATAAGGATTCACAGCTCGTTCTGGATGAGGCATCATTCCCAAAACATTTCCCGCTTCATTACAAATCCCCGCGATATCATGTAAAGATCCATTGGGATTTTCTTTATAACGAAAGACCACTTGCCCGTTTTTTTCTAATCGTTCTAAAGTATCCGAATCTGCAAAGTAAGCACCTTCTCCATGAGCAATGGGGATACTTAAATTCCCCTGAAGTCTCTTGGTAAATTTGTTTTCTGCAACAGGAATGAGATCTACATCTTTACAAATGTATTTGAGAGTTCGGTTATGAAGGAGAGCTCCCGGAAGGAGTCCTGATTCTGTCAAAATTTGGAATCCGTTACAAACTCCCAAAACCTTTCCCCCTTTTTTGGCATAAGATACAACAGATTCCATCGCATTGGAAAACTTGGCCATTGCCCCGCATCGCAAATAATCTCCAAAAGAAAATCCTCCGGGAAGGACCACAAGGTCTGGAAGGTCAGTAAAGGAATCCTTATACCAAGTGTAATCTACCGTAGCACCAAATTCTGACGCGAGGACTGTCCCCACATCCTTATCACAATTGGAACCAGGAAAGGTGACAACTCGAACCTTCATATTTTTTCCACAACCAAACGGTAAGTCTCAATCACTTGATTGACGAGCACCGATTCACAAATTTCTTTTGCCAAGGTCTCTGCATCCGATTGGGAGCTGGCATCGATTTTCATTTCGATATATTTTCCTACTCTTAGGTCAGCGATGGAATTTTTCCCTTGGTCGTGCAGGGTGCGGAGAACCGTTTGTCCTTGTGGGTCAAGAACGGATTCTTTGAGGGTAACATTTATTTTTGCGACAAACATAGCGTGATTTTATCTTCCAATTCCAAGTATTTTTTACGTAGTTCCAGGATCAAGGATTCGGGCAAATGGGGAGCCGGTGGATTTTTGTCCCAATCGGTGGATTCTAGCCAATTTCTTAGGATTTGTTTATCAAAACTGGCCGGAGTTTTCCCGAGTTCATAAGTGGATGCGTCCCAATACCTGGAAGAATCCGGTGTCAGGATTTCATCGATGAGGATCGGTTTTCCATCGATGAGTCCAAATTCAAATTTGGTATCACAAAGAAGGATTCCCTGTTTTGCCATGAAAGTATGAGCCGTGTTGTATAAATAAAGAGAGAGTTCTTTTAGTTCGCTAAAAAGTTTTTCCCCTACTTCCTTTTCCATTGTGGATTCACTTACATTCTCATCATGACCGGAATCATTTTTCCGTGCCGGTGTAAAGATCGGAGTTTCAAATTGATGGGATTCGAGTAGGCCCTTGGGATAAGGAACATGAGCAATGGTTCCCTCGGTTCTGTATTCCTTCCAAGCAGACCCAGTCAAATACCCACGAACCACACATTCAAAATCGATCCGTTTTGCTTTTTTGACTAGGACCGAGCGACCTTCGAGGGACTCTTCTTTTTGGAAAGGAGGGGGAAACTGAGAGACATCATCGGTAATCAAATGATTGGCAATATTCGGAAACTGGCGAAACCAAGCAGTGGAGATCCGTGTCAGGATTTTTCCTTTGTCTAAAACAGGTTCCTGAAAAACAACATCAAAGGCAGAGATACGGTCTGTGGCCACAAGAAGGAGAGAATCCCCTAAATCATAAACATCTCTTACTTTACCCTTATAACTGGGAGTTGGAATCATAATTGTATACACACCATCGCCATATCGTCACTAGGAGTGGAAGACCCACAGAATTCTAAAATTTTTGTCTGAACTGTTTGTAAAATATCTGTTCCAGACTTTACAGATTCATGAAAAATACCTTTCATTCCCTCTTCTGTAATGTATTCAGAATTAGGGTTCATGGCTTCACTTGCCCCGTCCGTATACATAAAAAATAAAGACCCAGTTTTTAACTGAACGGTCTGTACTTCATCGTTGGTTATAAAATTGATACCCATAATCATGGGACTCATCCCTTTTAGGAATTTGGTTTCCCCATCGATATAAACTATGGGAGCGGGATGACCCCCGTTGATATAAGAAAGCTTTAAGTCCTGATCAAGGATCGCATAACAAAAAGTAATGGCATAATCTTCAGGAAGGACTAACTCCATATTTTTTCGCAGGTGCTCCACTCGTTCCCTAAGTCCCATACTCGACACTAAGTTAAAAAGTTGCATCTTAAACATGGCACCAATGAGAGCCGCACTTGGTCCATGCCCAGAACAATCGGCAATGACGATATGGAGTTTTTTCTCTTCGATCCAAGAATCTACAAAGTCCCCACCAATTTGTAAATAAGGATGAAACAAAGTTTGGGCTTTGATTCCATTCCAGATAAAACTTTTTTCTGGTATTAGTTGGTCCTGAACCCGTCTTGCGGTTTGTAATTCTTTTTCGTATTTACTTTTTTGTCTGTACAACTCATCCTGTAAGTCTTTCAAACGAATCACTGAATGAATTTTGGCGACCAACTCTCTTTTGTTAAATGGTTTGTTGATAAAATCATCCCCACCATTTTTCATTGCTTCTTGAAATCCAACTTCCCTTTCTATCGATGTGATAAAAAGAATCGGAAGGAGTTTGAACTGGTCCATGGTGCGCAGTTCCCGACAAAAGGAAAAACCGTCTTGGACAGGCATATTTACATCTAACAGAAGTGTATCGATAGCGGTATTTAATAGAACAAGGCGAGCCTCCTCTGCAGAAAAGGCAGTATAGGTTTTGAAACCCTCTTGCTGCAAAAGGTATTTCAAAAGTTCCACATTTTCTGGAACATCATCTACTATGAGGATGGTGTGAGCCGAATCTTCTTTTCCCATGGTTTATTCCAGTTCCGATTTCAGTTTGGATCTGATATCATGGATTTTTTCACTTCGGTTGGAAACAAGAAAAAGGAAAAGAAATAAGAAGTGAAAGGCAATTACACCAAGCCACATACTTTGTTTCATATCCGAATCCATCCCCCCTTTTCCAAGAACGCTACTTGGATGGTTTCCTGGATTTTCGATCCAACGAATGGCCCCCCAAGTTAAGATAGCACTGACTGCACAAAGAACAGAAAGATAAGCAGAAAGGATGGCTTTTTTGGTTTTTGCAGGAACTAAATAACGAAAAATAAAATAACTTACCAAGGAAATACAAAGTATAAAAAAAGACTGCAACCTAGCATCTGTTTTATCCCAAGGAACTCCCCAAGCACTATAGGCCCAAATGGGACCGGAGAACAAAACCCCAACCGCAAATAAAAAGGAAAGTTGGTTTGCAGTAAAAGCAAGCCTATCCCAAAGCATATTTCGAGTAAAAAGAAAAATCAAAGAAAAAAGAAAGGAAAGAATGGGGCCATATAACGCAACCCAGGCGACTGGTACATGAAGGTAAAAAATTCGGTGACTTAAGCCTTGTTCCAAAATGACATTCGGATACACTAAAGAAGTAAAGACGGCAAAAACCAGTGACGTACATACAACGAGAAAAAAACCAATGTCGAAAGCTGGGTGAAATATCCGAATCTTACGTTCCATTTTTTTCCAGATTTTCAGGGATGGAAAGAAATTCTAGGAGAAAACAAGGTCTCAGTGCTCATTCCGTAGAATCTCAATCATCACCGAACCAAGAGTTGCGTAAAATAACATAAAAAACAAAAGAAGGCCCACTGAGGGTAGGTAAAACCCTGGTTCCAACCAATACCTATGTTCAGCTTCCAATCCAAAAAGAAAAAGCGGGATAGAGAAGGGAAGCTGCAAAAGAGGAATGATGATTTCTTTCAAACGACTTTCAAAGGCAATGAGACCAAGTGATACTCCCAGAAACACCAAACACCCACTCCCCAAGTTCGCAAAAAGCCACTCCCCCCAATACCGGTCGATACTCATATTTTGAAAAAAAACGGAAAGCACAAGAACAAGGGCTCCGTTGACTAAAATGGTGCAAAACCAAATGGCAAGGGACTTAGCCAGATACAAAGAGATGGGACTCACAAAGGAGAGGCTTGCTTCCCAACCCATCGATTCTCTTTCTTCCCAAAGACTTTGGCTCACAATCACAAAGTTGAGTAAAAAAATAATGGCCCATTTGATCCCGCGAATGCTACGTTCGGACAACATTTCATTCACTTCAATCGAGGTATAAAAAATAAAAACAACAGATACACTTAAGGTAAAAAGAGAAACCACTCCCCCAAGCGACCGGCCTATCAGATAAAATTCTTTTTTAAGTAAGGTGAGTAACAAACACTCCTCCCTTCTCAATTTGTAATTGGGAGCTGCATTCTAGTTCTTTGGGAACGGAATGGAGAACTATCAGAATGAGTCTTGATTTTGATTCTTCATTTAAGAGACCGCTCAAAACTTTTGAAGAATCCGCATCCAAACCAGTATAAGGTTCATCAAACAAAACCACTTCTGCTGAAGAAAGTAAGGCTCTTAGAATTGCCACTTTCTGTTTCATTCCACGAGAAAAGGTATGGATGGGATCCCAAATTCTTTTTTGCAAACGAAAGGCCTCCAAAAGCCGGCTTCGTTTCGAATGATCGAGTGTAACCCCATCTAACTTGGAAAAATAATCTAAATTTTCTTCTAAACTGAGTGAGGAATAAAACCCGAGTTCATGTCCAAGATATGTGATTTTCTTTTTGCCCTCTTTCCAGTCCCATTTCGGAGAGGAAAGCGAGTGGTGGTAGATTTCTTTTAAGAGGGTGGACTTCCCTGCTCCGTTTTCGCCAAGAACTGCCACAATCCCGGTCTTAAAAAAAGAGAGATTGACCTCTCTCAGTAAGACCTTTTCGCCGACAGTAATAGTAAGCGCTTTTGTTTCCAAAAGGGTTTGATTCATTCTACACCATGTTCTTCCGTAGCTTCAGTCTCGCACTTCTGTTTTTTTTCCCTACATTGATTTGGGGACAAAAACTCATAGGGAACCAGGAATACCCTGAGATTCTTTGGGGTAAGGATCAGGAGTTTGATACCTCCGATTTTCCGAATGGATCCTTTATCTACCACAAAGATGACTTCATTCTCGCACGTGGGAAACTCTACCAAGGCGAACCACCGAAATCCAATGGAAGTTTTACTTATGGGACCGAGACCATCACCAATTCCGGAAAGTGGAACAATGATACGATGGAACTTTTATTCAATGGGAAAACAAATGCACGCCTAGAAGTGATCAAACGATTGGAGGCAGGTGTTCGTTTTGATCCGCAATTTTTCCCCTTCCGATACAATTTAGGACGACTGTATTCTCTAGAGATGAAATATGAAAAAGCATTGGTAGAATTTGAATATGCCAAAGCGGAAATGCCTGAGTATTTCAAAACCTACCTGCATATCGCTATTCTTTCTGAAATCACACGTCAGACCTATTATGCCATAATGAATTATAAATTGGCTGTGGAAAAAAATCCCTATGACACAGAAGCCCTGATCCGGCTTTCCGATCACTACTTGGCAACCGGACTTAAAAACCGGGCCCTTCTCTATTTAAAAAAGGCGCTCACCATTGAAGAAGAAAGCCCCAATGTAAAATTAGGATTTGCTCGATTAGAAATGGAAAAAGGAAATTTCCATATTGCTTATAAAATTTTTAACCGCACCACTCTCACTACAGCAGAAGGAAAACCAAAACCCTACGATAAAAAATTTCATTATTATTTTGCAGAAACGGCATCGAAAGTCACCGACTATGAAACGGCAGAAGAAGAATACACGAAGATGTTAAGTTTTACCAATGATCCTTTTTTTGCTACCGTATCTTCCAAGGTGATCGCAAGAAGGCGTGACATTGCCAAAAAATTTGCAGAGGCCAAACGCACTCAATTGGATGATTCAGAAGAGGAAGCGGTACCGGCAAACGAATGATTTCTTGCCTGAAGTAAACTCTGCAGAAATTGCGATTTTGGATTTGAGAGAATTTCTTTGGTAGGACCAAACTCTACCATTTCTCCTCCATCCAAAACAAAAATAGTATCGCACATATAAGATAAAAATCCTAAATCATGGGAGACAAGAAACATTCCCAAATTTTCCTTTGTATTGATTTCTTTTAATTCTTCAGCAATTTTTTTTTGGACAAGCACATCCAGAGCAGTGACAGGCTCATCCAAAAGCAAGTATTCAGGACTAGTCAATAAGGCTCGAAGGATGGCAAATCTTTGCAATTGCCCACCACTTAACTCTTGCTTTGTTTTATCTAATAATGTTTTAGTGAGCTCAAACCTTTCACAGTAGGATTCAATTCGATCCCATTCTTTCGCTTTAATTTCACTCGTTAAGAAAAATTGTTTTTTGATACGGGCCGGTTCGAGTAATAATTCTCGCATTGTGCCGAAGGGAGAAAAACTGCCGTGAGGGTCTTGGAATACCGGTTGGAGTTTTGGATTTTGTCCAGACGAAAGGGCATCGCCATTCCATGAGATAGAGCCGTCCCACTCATAGCCATCCTCTTTCAAAAGTAGCCCCAGTGCCAATCGAAACAAAGTTGATTTTCCAGAACCTGACTTTCCCACAAGGCCCGTGATTTCTTTTGGTTTTGCGGTTAAGTTTATATTTCGTAATAAGGAACGATCAGCCACACGAACGGAAATATTTTTAAGAGTAAACATAAAACTCACTCCATAAAATCATTGCGTTTCTTATTTCTAAGAGGAAGGTGAAAGAGAAGGAGATTTGGATATTGGAACAAATTAAAATCACAGAAGTGGGACCAAGAGATGGACTACAAAACGAAAAAACCATTCTCTCGACTCAGGATAAATTCGAATTCGTATCTCGTCTAGTAGAAAGTGGAATCAAAAATATCGAACTCACTTCCTTTGTACGCAAAGATCGAATTCCTCAAATGGGTGATGTCATAGAACTTGCTGGCCTTGTCCTTCCTAAGTTCCAAAACCAAGTTCAATTTTCTTGTCTGACTCCCAATGCCAAAGGATATGAAGGAGCCAAAGAGTCCGGTTTTTCTGAAGTTGCTGTCTTCACCGCCACTTCAGAGACATTTACCAAAAAAAATATCAATATGACAATTCAGGAGAGTTTGGATTTTTTTAAACCCATCTTTACTGCAGCGAAGGCGGATGGAATCAAAGTGCGAGGGTATATCTCTACAGTCATTGCCTGCCCTTATGAAGGAAAAATCAAACCAGAACAAACCTTAGCGATCGCAGAACGCCTATTAGAGGCTGGTGCCTATGAAATTTCTTTAGGCGAAACCATCGGAGTTGCTGTTCCCACAGAAGTAGAATCTCTTTTAGAGGTCCTCTTAAAAAAAATTTCGACGACTCATCTTGCTGGTCACTTTCATGATACCTATGGTATGGCTATCGCCAATATAAAACAATCACTGAGTATGGGACTTCGGAGTTTTGATAGTTCGGCGGGAGGACTCGGAGGTTGTCCTTATGCCAAAGGGGCTGCAGGAAACGTAGCCACAGAAGACTTGGTCTATTTTCTCCATAAGGAAGGCCATGAGACTGGAATCCAATTGGATTCTCTCATCAAAGCAAGCCAGTTTATGGAAGAAAGGATTGGAAGAAAACTAACTTCTAGAACTTACGTTGCGATGAAGAATGCCGATTGATTTTGAACTTCTTCATTCTAAGTTAGAAGCTCTTAAAAACAAATACCAAAATCTTACCTATCTAGATTCAGATCCTATCTGTTTTCCGAAACAATACAAAGATCCTTTGGATATTGAAGTGGCCTCTTTGATTTCCTGTCTTTATGCTTATGGAAATGTCAAAAGCATCCAGGGTTTTTTAAAACCTCTATTTGTTCTTCTAGGCCCCTCACCCTACCAAACCTTACGGGACTCTGGCTCCGAATTCCAATCCCTTCTCCAAGGATTAAAAGTGTATCGGTTTCAAACGAAAAAGGACAACCAAGTATTCTTTCAAACTTTGGCAAGGGTGGTTTCGGAATCAAAAAAGAAATCTCCCCTTTGGGAATCTAAGTTTTTAGATAACAAAAAACAATTTCAAGAAGAAACCTCTCTCCAAGGTTTCCAAAAGTATTGGGAAAAAGAACTCCAGACCACCTTGGGAAAAAAACCACTCACTTACGGGCTCCAATTCTTAATTGGAAAATCTACAGCAAAGTCCCCAAAAAAACGCCTTTCCTTATTTTTACGATGGATGGTGAGGACCTCTTATCCTGATTTTGGAATTTACCAAAAGATCAGACCCAATCAAATTCCCTTCCCTTTAGATGTACATATCCAAAAGTTAATTCGAATTTTAGGAATCACCACTCGCAAAAGTTTTGGAGCAAGTGATGCTTACCTGATTAAAGATTTTTTCTTGAAAATCAAACCCGACGATCCCTTGTTATACGACTTTTATTTAACGAGAGTGGGAATCATAGAAAAATGCAAAGCAGAGTATCAGAAAGACGTTTGTGAAAACTGTTACTTGAGGGAGGTTTGTTTGGTAGTGCCACGGGGAATTGAACCCCGATTGCAAGGATGAAAACCTTGTGTCCTAACCATTAGACGATGGCACCATTTTAGAACATTGTAATTAGAGTTTTAAGAACTCTTATGTGAGTCGTCGGGGATTCGAACCCCGGACCCATTCCTTAAAAGGGAATTGCTCTACCAGCTGAGCTAACGACTCGTTCTGTAGCCAAGAATATCGAAGGACCTTTCTCGGTCAACAACTACTTAAAAAAAAGATTCAAAGCACCTCGTTTTTTTTAGTCCATAATGATCGTGTGCTCACGATCCGGTCCGGTCGAAACGATACTAATCTTTGTATGTACCAACTCCTGAAGTGACTTGATGTAAGATTGGCAAAGTGGAGGTAACTTAGCAAAGGAATTAATTCCAGCAATATCATCCTTCCAACCTTTGAATTCAGCAAACAACGGTTTGACGTCTTCTAAACCTTGGGATGGGAAAAAATCTAACTTCTTACCTTTGTATTCATAACCAACAACCACAGGTATGGAATCATAATGACTTAAAACATCAATTTTGGTAAGCACTAGAGAATTGATTCCATTCACAGTCACCGCATGTTTGATCATTTGTACATCAAACCAACCACATCTTCTAGGTCTTCCTGTAGTGGACCCGTACTCGCCACCTAACTTTCGCAAGACGTCACCAGGTTCCCCAAAAATCTCTGATGGGAATGGACCTTCTCCTACTCGAGTCGCATAAGCTTTGGTAATTCCAATCACATCTTTTAAATACCGAAAACTCACTCCAGAACCTGCAAGTGCTCCTCCCGTTGTAGGATTGGAACTAGTTACATAAGGATAGGTTCCAAAATCAATATCAAGACCCGTTCCTTGTGCCCCTTCTAATAAAACTCGTTTGCCTTTTTCTAACTCAGAATTTAAGTAGTATACTGTGTTTACTATGTTTTTGCCGATTTTGTCAGCAAAATCCAAAAGGAAATCATACATTTCATTGATATTGACTGGTTCTAAATCATAATACTTCACTAGTTCTTGGTTTTTCACTTCCAAGATATGTGTGAGTTTTCTTTTTAGATTTTCTTTATCTAAAAGGTCTCCTGCACGAACTCCATTACGTAGCATTTTATCTGCGTAACACATTCCGATTCCCTTTTTTGTGGTTCCGATCTTTCTCTCTGGAGAAGATCCTGCTTCTCTTGCTTCATCAATCAAACGATGGTAAGGCAAAAGGATATGGCAAGAATCGCTGATAAGCAATTTTTCTTTCACGCGAAATCCGTGAGATTCCAAATCAGCACATTCTTTTAGAAAATATTCAGGATCGAGAACCACCCCGTTCCCAATGACACAAACGGTATTGTCATAGATGATTCCAGAAGGTACAAGATGAAAAACGTATTTCTTTCCACCTACCACCACGGTATGACCGGCGTTTGCACCACCTTGGTACCGAACAATGATATCTGTATCTTTGGAAAGGTAATCAATTACCTTTGCCTTTCCCTCATCACCCCATTGTGCTCCGACAACTAAATTTGCAGGCATAATTTCCTCATTTAACCTTATTTACAATTTCTTCAATGGAATCGAGATGCAGGGCAAAACCGCAGGCATCCTTTTTAATTCCGGTAAAACTTTCATACAATTCGTTATAAACACCACCGGCAAAAACCGGCTCAGGATCTCGGTCCACGTATCCTTGAAACATAAAACCCGTATAATAAGAAAGATCTCGAACAAGGGAAGGATCCCAAATGCTCGAAGTCCCTTCCATTGACTTTGTCCATTCTCCAAAAAAAGAAATGATCGCTTCTAAATCAACTTTCAGCTTCTCCCATTCTTTGGAATCTAAAATCTTTTGCAGTGATTCTTTGAATTTTGAGATCTCACCCACGGGGATTGGACGAAGTAACAGTTGGATCATCTGCATATGTGCATCCGTTGTGTTTTCTCTAGCAGCCAGGGATACAAGTTCGGGAACATTTTTTGTGTATAAAAGTTGGCGTAGAACTTTTGTTTGTTCCTCGTTCCAACCTAAAATTTCTAGTACGGATCTGAAAAAAGAAGAGTGCCCAAATACGATAGTAAACGGAACCGATGGAACAGAACTCGTCCAAAGTTTCTTTAAGATTTGAATTTGTGAAATGATATGTTTCGAATCACTTTTACCTAAGGACTCCACTCCGATTTGTAAGATCTCTCTTCTGGACGCATTGCGTTTTTTGTGGTCACGAATCTTACGAGCAAAGTAAAATACATTTTGGTTCTCTTCCCAATGGGAACGAGCAGCCATTCCCTTCACCACTTGGAGTGTTAAGTCAACTCCTGGAGAGAGTTCATTCCCATCCCAATCTTTGGTAACAAGTAAACTCTCCACTCCATGATCCAAGTGAGAGCGAAACGAATTAGAATAATCAAAGGAAGGAAGATTGATTTCAGAATACCCTTCTTTCTCAAAGAGTTCCGAAAATGTTTGTAGTAAAATCCGCCGGTTTTTGCTTTCTTCGGGGCCTAAAAAATGAAATCCATCCGGAATCCATTTTTGTTCCGAGGAAATTGATTTGTTTTTTTGATTCATACCGGGATCTCGATCACCCAAGAAGTCAGTTTAGAGAAATCCTGGATTTACGCAATCAATTGTAAAAATCGAATAGACAAATCGAAAGTTTTCAGTAATTTAATGTCGGTTTAGAGGCATACATGACAGAAAAAGAAGCCACTTTGGGTCGCTGGCATAAAGAATTTTTTGAGAACATCCACCTATTTGTAAAATCGGGTCTTACCGAATCCGAAGCAAAGTCCATTTTAGAAGAGTTTTTAGTTCTTTCACAAAGCACACCGAAACCTAAGGTCATGGAGATCTTCCAAGAACCGGAACGTTTAGAAGAAATCGGCGTTTATACAGACATCCGCCCAGAGCCTCGTGACTTTATGCTGAAGTTCCTCGATCCCATCATGAAAAAATTCAAAGTGGAAGGGGTTGAGAACTTAAGACTCCTCGATGGAGTGATCGGGAAATATCCGGTGACCCTCATCTCCAACCACTTAAGCCATCTAGATGCACCAGCCATCTTCACTCTTCTCTACAATGCAGGTCCTGAAGGAAGGAAGATTGCGGAATCCCTAGTCTTTATTGCTGGACGTTTGGCATTCGAACCAGATTTTACACGACTCGGACTCTATATGTTTGGGACCCTTCTTGTATGTTCCAAAAAGGATATGGCGGACAATCCATCTCTTTCCGACGTAATGACAAAAATCAATATGCGAGCCTTCCGGAACTCGCAGAAATTACAATCCGATGGAAAGGTCATTTCGATTTTCCCGGAAGGTACCCGCTCACGAGATGGAAGACTTATGCCTTTTGTGGACACAGTGTACCATTATGTTGCCAACAAAGTCATTCTCCCCATTTCCCTGGAAGGAACTGAAAAAATTCTCCCCATAGAAGGATTACTTTTTAACCAAGCGGTTGGGAAACTTGTGATCGGAAAACCCGTCCTTGTGGGGGAACTCACAAAAAAGGAAATGCTCACCTTTCCTTCTCACATTGAACAAATTTCTTTTCCAGGTACTGGAGACAAAAAGCAGTTCATTATCGATAACCTTGCTCTACTTGTGGGTAGCAATTTAAACAAACACAAACATGGAACCTATCGTAACCTCTACAAAGGAGACGTGAGAGAAACAAACCAACTTATTTCGGTTCCGAAAAAACCGGATGAACATGTGGTTATCATAGGATCCTCTAATATGTCCGTGGCCTTTGCTTGTGTGATGGCAAATAAAAACGTAAAAGTTACAATCTACAGCCCCGATTCCGAAATGGTAAAACAGAGTAACGAAGAAAGGCGTGATGTGGTCCATTACCCCATTTACAAATTGCCACCTAATATCGAATTTTCGGATAAACCAGAGGTTTTGGAATCGGCCACTCTCTTCATCCAAGGAACCAATCCCTGGGAATTCGATAGTATCTACTCAAAAATAAGAACTTACCTTCAGAAAAACAAATCCCCTATGGTCAACGTGATCAAAGGTTTTACCGGTTCCAAAAAAGGACTGATTTTAGAAGACCTTAATGAATTGTTACTGATTGAAAGGGACCGGCTTGCTGTGGTTTCTGGTGCGTGTTATCCCGACCAAATTATGGAACGCAAAATTTCTGGATTTGAAATCTCTGCTTTCGAAGACTCTCTCATTCCAAAACTAAAAGAACTTCTCACTAATAACTATGTTTTCACAAGAACCGCTATCAATTCGAGGGACACAAAAGGTGTCCAACTCGGTGGAGCCTTAAAAACGGTTTATGCTCTTGCGATGGGGCTTGTGGAAGGTTATTTCAAACGAGAATTAGGTGGGAACGTGGACAATACACTTTTTCATTTGAGTAATCGTTTTTTCAATGAAATGGTATCTATAGGGGTTTTGTTAGGTGGGGATCCCACTACCTTCAATGGTCTTTCTGGTATGACAGACTTTATGTTGGCATGTTTCGGATCAGATACAAGGGATAGAAAGTATGGGTATGATTTGGCTTATGGCACAAGACCGGAAAAAATCACCAATGGTTTTTATGGATTAAAAGTTTTACCAAACCTAATCCAACTAGATGAGAAACGCCATCCCATTGTAACTGCAGCTTACCGAACTGTGATCCAAAACGAGGACTTTGATTTGATTGCGGAAAAACTGCAGATGCAGCTTGCTAGATTTTAGGTAAGGTCACTTGAAACTCTGTGTTGCCGGGTTCTGATTGGAATTGAATCCGGCCATGATGTCTTTCTTCGACCGATTGTTTTACAATCCCAAGACCAAGTCCGGTCCCTTCCCCTTTTTCTTTGGTAGTATAAAATGGTTCAAATATCCTTTTTTGAATGGCCACAGGAATTCCCGGCCCTGTATCCTTCACACGAACCACCACCTCCTTCTCAAACTCATCCACTTGTATGGTTAAAGATCCTTTAAAAGCCATTGCTTGTAAGGCATTGTAAATGAGATTAGTCCAAATTTGTATCAGTTCATCTGGATAACCAGCAATGATGGGAGTTGCATTGTATAGCCTAATGCACTCCACTCCCGTTTTCATTTTACTTTGGTAAAGTGTAAGAACCGTTTCAATGGTATCGACCAAATTGATTTGTGATTTTGCTTCGTTACGGTCAAAACGTCCATAGCTCTTTAAACTATAGACAATTTTGGAAGTACGTTCCACCGCCAAACGAATGGACTCAATGCTACGTAAGGTATTTAATTCCGAGAGAACTAACTCTAATAAATGTGAGGATTTGAAGTAAGGTAAGAACTTTTCATTTTCTAAAATGAACTCAGATACTCCAAGGTCCACAATCCGATCAGCTAAGTCGTATGCCGAGCCGATATCCAGACTAAGGAAAATACCTTCTAAATCTTTTTTGGCCTTTCTTGACTCAGCAAAATTGAGTGATTTCGGTTTGATCGTAAACAACTCAATGATCCAAGAGATAATTTCGTTAATTTCCTTATCCGAATATTTTGAAAAACATTCCTTGATTTGGAATAAACGACTTCCGAAATTTCCCATTCGATTGTAGATTTGTTCACTAAATGCAGCAATGGCTGCCAATGGATTATTGATTTCATGAGCGACACCAGCAACTAACTGACCCAAGGTGGCCATCTTTTCAGAAAGAATCAATTGGTCCTGAGTCTTTTGTAAGTCTTCTAAAATTCGATTGAGTTCTTTTGTTCTTTCTTTTACAGCAAATTCAAGCGCCTCTTTACTTTGTTTGGATTCGGTAACATCAATCAGAATGGCGAGTAGTGTAGGTCGGCCTTTAGTCTGCAAAATGGTATTTCCAGAAACTACATGGCGGATCTCGCCAGACTTAGTCCGAATACTGGCTTCCATCCCGGTGCTCCAACCTTTTTTGAGAAGTTCCGTCATCAGCCGTTCTCGATCAAATTTGGTAATCCAAATGTTTAAATCATGAGAGGCGCGTCCGATAATTTCTTCTCTTGAATAACCAATGAGACGGCAGTAAGCTTCATTGACATCGTCATAAACTGCCGTCTGTGCATTGGAAAGACTGACAGCTGCCGGATTCAAACGGAAAACACTTTCAAATAATTCTTTACTGATGACGAGTTCGTTCTGCAAAACAGCAGCCAGGTATTCTTTCTCTTTCAGGGCAGTGATGTTTTGCCCTGCGGAAAGAAGATACTTCCCATTCTCCACGATTCGTCCACTGAACAAAATGGTAACCGTAGCACCCTGTTTGGTAATGAGGGGAACTTCTAAATTCAATACATAACCATCCTTTCTTAAATTGGCTAAGATGGAATCCCGATCCTTTACATTAGAGTAAATCCCTAAATCAAGCGTGGATTTGCCAATCACCTCTTCCCGTGTCCGACCAAGCCAGGTACAATAGACTTCGTTTGCATCGACATATAGGCCCGTCTCCATATCAGTTAAAGCCATCCCAATAGGACTTGAACTAAAAGCAGTATGCCATATAGAATCAGATGTGGAAAGGGCAGGAGTCATGCGTTTGGAATGTAGAATTTAATTTAAAATCCGAACGAATGCAATAAAAAAAAAGCCCACTCATTGTTGAGTAGGCTTTTGTTCCCAAATCAGTTTGGTTTAGAATCAGTCCTATTTCGTAGCGACTTTTTCCTTCTTTGCTTTTTTGGGTTTTTCTTCTTTCTTCACAGGTTTCTTTTCTTCGCGTTTTGCTTTGGATTCCGCTTTTAACTCATCTTGAGTTTTGCGATCTACCAGTTCCAAAATTCCCATCGCTGTGTTATCAGAAGGACGGTTTACCAAACGAATGATTCTTGTGTATCCACCGACTCTTTCTGCGTAACGATTAGCGAGATCTTTCAAAAGTTTTGTTACGATTTCTTGGTCACCAAGATGGCTATAAAGATACCTTGTATTGTGCAAAATCGCAGCATTTTTCTTTTGTTCATCAAGGTTTGCTAGGTTAGCATCCAAATTGCGTTTTGCTCTAGTGATGATTCGTTCTGCATAGGAACGAGCCACCTTCAATTTCGCAACCGAGGACTCGATCCTTTCGTGACGAAGAAGAGAGATTACCATATTTTGAATCATAGCTTTTCTATGATCTGCGGATCTATTGAGTTGTTTAACTTTATTACGTTTGTTCATCTTAAAAATCTCTCATACCGAACGAAAGTCCCATAGAGGAAAGTTTTGCTTTCAACTCTTGTAAACTTTGTTCGCTGAAATGTTTTGATTTAGTCATTTCGTCTTCTGATCTCTTAACGAGTTCACCAATGAAGTCTATTTCCAAACTGCGAAGAACGTTTGTAGAACGAACCGAAAGTTCTAATTCTTCTACATGTTTAGATAAAGCTGCTTTTAGTTTTTCGTCAGCTTCATCCAATTCCTCTTCTTCTTCTTCAATTTCTTCTTCAAAGTTGATGAAAACAGTTAGGTGGTCTTTTAATATTTTTGCTGCTTGTGCTACTGCATCCTCTGGAGACACAGAACCGTCAGTCCAAACTTCCATAGTCAGTTTTTCGTAATCAGAACGTTGTGCAACACGAGTTTCTGATACTTCAAACAATACTTTTTGGATTGGTGAAAAAATAGAATCGATTGGGATAGTTCCCAAAACTTCAATATCTTTCTTTTTATCCTCAGCAGGAACGTATCCACGTCCTCTTTGGATCTCCAAATCCATAATCAAATTGGCATCCTCATTGAGAGTGGCAATATGAAGGTCTGGGTTCATGATTTCAATCGAAGAATCAACTGCTAGGTCAGCCGCACGAAAGTAACCTGCACCTTTTAATTCTAAGTGGATTACTTTGCTTGCTTCTTTGTCTTCAGGCTCGTATTTGATTCGAACTTGTTTTAAGTTAAGAATGATACGAGTAACGTCTTCTGCTACACCTTCGATGTAAGAGAACTCGTGAGAGACTCCTTCAATTCGAATTGCGGAAATTGCCGCACCTTCGATTGAAGACATAAGCGTACGACGAAGGGAGTTACCGATCGTTGTACCAATTCCTCTTTCGAAAGGTTCTGCAACAAACTTACCATAGTTTGGTGTATTCACATCAGTGGTGAATTCGATTTTTTTGGGTCTTTTAAAACCTTTTAATAAATTCTTTGGAGACAATGTCGTATCCTTCTTCTCTAAATTCTTACTTCGAGTACAACTCTACGATTACCTGTTCTTTCACAGGGATATCAATATGATCTCTTGTTGGAAGTGATAACACTTCTCCAGAGAACTTGGAATAATCTACACTCACCCAAGAAGCAGTACGATTGATTGCTTGAGCTAGTTTGATGTTTTCTTCAATAAAGGTAGATTTTTGGAACTTCTCACGAATCTCGATTTTATCACCTATGTTCACTCGGTAAGAACAGATGTCTACTCGGTGGCCATTCACTAAAACATGTCTGTGAGCAACAAAGTTACGTGCTTGTCTTCTTGTGACAGCATAACCCATACGATAAAGAACGTTATCCAATCTTCTTTCGAGGAACTGGAGTAGGTTCTCACCAGGGATCCCTGGAGTGTGAGTTGCTTCTTCGAAGTATCTACGGAATTGTTTTTCTAAAACTCCGTAAGCGCGTTTTACTTTTTGTTTTTCACGAAGCTGAGCTCCGTATTCAGTGATCTTTCCTTTTTTCTTTGGAGGAAGACCTGGCGGGTACTTTCTCTTTTCAAGGGAAGATTTTTCTTTATGTAATGTATGACTATTTTTGAGAAAGAGGTTTAACCCCTCTCTTCTCATCAATTTAACAACTGGACCTCTGTAACGTGCCATAATCTAATTCCTACACCCTTCTTCTTTTTCGTGGTCGGCACCCATTGTGAGGGAGCGGAGTTACGTCTTTAATGAGTTTGATTGCAAGCCCTTTCGTAGTTAAAGATCGGATAGCAGATTCTCGTCCAATTCCTGGACCAGAAACCATCACATCAACTTCGGAAAGACCAGAAGCTTCAATTGCTTTTTCGGCAGCGTTAGTAGCAGCTACCTGCGCCGCATAGGGAGTGGATTTTTTGGATCCACGAAATCCCATCATCCCAGAAGAAGACCAAGAAAGAACATTCCCAACCATATCCGTAATGGATACAATCGTATTGTTAAACGAAGCTTGGATGTATACCTTACCTCGTGGAACATTCTTCTTTTCTTTTTTCTTAACCTTTTTGGTATCTTTTTTATTCTTAGCGTCTTTTTCAGCCATGGATCAGTCCTCTATTTACCTGGTGCCTTTTTCTTATTGGCAACAGTCTTCTTGACACCCTTACGGGTTCTAGCATTGGTTCTTGTTCTTTGTCCGTTGACTGGAAGTCCTCGTCTATGACGGAAACCTCTGTAACAACCTACGTCCATCAATCGTTTGATGTTTAGGTTAACTTCAGAACGAAGATCCCCTTCTACCTGGTATGATTCTTCAATGACTCTACGGATCGCGGCTTCTTGTTCGTCCGAAAGGTCCTTCACCCTGATAGATTCGTCAATTCCTGCTTTTTTCAGGATACTTTGAGAGGATGTCTTACCAATACCAAATACGTATGTAAGACCGATCACTATTCTTTTGTTTGATGGTAAATCAACACCCGCGATACGTGCCATATCTTTCTATCTTTGCCTTTGTTTGTGTTTTGGGTTCGTGCAAATCACTCGGATTACACCTTTTCTGCGAATGACTTTGCATTCTGGACAGATTTTTTTAACTGATGATCTAACTTTCATTGTAGTTCCCTATTTCTTTCTGTAAGTGATGCGACCCTTGGTTAAGTCATAAGGAGAAAGTTCTACAGTAACCTTATCGCCGGGTAATATACGGATATAATGCATACGCATTTTTCCCGAAATGTGTGCTAGAACTTTATGACCGTTCTCCAGTTCCACACGGAACATGGCATTCGGTAACGGTTCTAAAACGGTTCCGTCGATGGTGATTGCTTCTTCCTTAGCCAGGGTCTATCTCCTACTAGATCGATTTTAAAATAGTGTTAGTGATTTCTTCCATACTTCCCAAACCATTGATTTGCCGAAGGATCCCAGAGCCTTTATAAAAGTCTATCAGGGGCAACGTCTTGGTGTTGTAAGTATGCAGACGGTTTTTGATGGTCTCTTCGTTGTCATCCGAGCGTCCTTCTTTGATCGCTCTACCTAGCAACCGTTTGACGAGTTCTTCGTCAGGAACGTCTAGGTTGACAACGGAGTCGAGCTCCATGTGGAGCTCTTTGAGGATTTCCGAGAGAGCCTTTGCTTGCTCCACCGTCCTAGGAAATCCATCCAGAATGAATCCATTCGCACAATCAGATTCGACCAAACGGTCGCGAATTATGCCTATAACGACAGCATCTGGAACAAGGTCTCCAGCGTCCATATATTTTTTTGCTTCAATCCCCATAGGGGTTCCGTTTTTTACGGCAGCACGGAGAATGTCTCCAGTTGAGATCTGCGGGATTTGGTATTTCTCTTTGATGATGTCAGCTTGGGTCCCTTTTCCAGCACCTGGGGGCCCCATAAAAATGAGTCTCTTCATTCGTTACACTCTTCCCTTGATTTTAGTCTTCTTCATGAAACCTTCGTAGTTTCTCATCAGGAGTTGGGCTTCGATTTGTTTTAAGGTTTCGAGTGCCACACCCACCATAATCAGGAGCGAAGTTCCTCCGAATGTATACACCAAAGTTCCGCCACCGGTGTTCGAACCGAGGTTTAAGAACTTAATGATGAGATACGGAGCAAGAGCAAGACCTGCAAGGAAAAGAGCACCCGGAAGGGTGATTCGATTCAGAATTTTCTCGATCATATCTTTGGTTTGGCTTCCGGGACGAACTCCTGGAATGAACCCACCGTATTTTTTCAGGTTATCAGCAAGTTCCTGTGGATTGAACTGAATCGCTGTATAAAAATACGCAAAGAAAATGATTAGAGATGTATAAATCACATAATAAAAAAGGGCGTGATACCAAATTTGAGAGAATGGGTTAAAATAGTCCATAATCACTGCCCAACCTGCCCACTGACCACCCTTAGACGATAACCACTGAACAATTGTTTGTGGGAATAAAATGAGTGAGGATGCAAAGATTATTGGCATTACGTTCGCACTGTTGACTTTAAAAGGGATGGATTGGCTACGAGCCTGAACCATCTTACGACCCACCATTTGTTTTCCGTAATTAAGTGGAACCCGGCGAACCCCTTGGGTTAAAATCACAGTCAAGGAAATAAGAACAATAAAGATAATGATAAGAATGAGAATGCTTAGAGCATCTGAAGTGTCAGAAGTAAACATTGCGATGAGTGCTTCTGGCATACGTCCAATAATCCCCGCAAAGATAATGAGAGAGATCCCGTTACCAATTCCGCGTTCCGTAATTTGTTCCCCAAGCCAAATGAGAAGCACTGTTCCCGTAGTGATGGATAACATCGCTATGGGTAAAAAGTAACCTTCTACGGATGGATTGATGAGACCCGGATACTTTGCTTGTGCCGTTCCCGATCCAGTAGACCAAGAATTTGCCAATTGGATCACGGCAAGGGACTGGATCGCACAAAGGATGAGCGTTCCGTACTTCGTGTACTGTTGGATTTTTTTTCTACCCTCTTCTCCTTCCTTTTGCATTTTTTGCAAACTAGGAATGAGAACCATGACTAGTTGCATGATGATGGAGGAAGAAATATAAGGCATAATTCCAAGTGCAAAAATAGAGAACTTGAGAAGAGCACCACCGGCAAACAAATCTACCATTCCGAGGAAACCTTCACTCGGATCGGCAGTAATGCCCGTAACAATAAGGCTGTTGATACCAGGAATGGTCACGTGAGTTCCCATTCTAAAAAGTAACAACATACCGATCGTAAATAGGATTTTAGATCTTAATTCCGGGATTCGAAAGATGTTAGCGATGGTTTGAAACATAGGTTATCTAGTTTTTTTTCTCTTCTTTTTTCTTTTCTCTAATGATGACTTTTCCACCCGCTTTTTCAATTTTCTCTTTTGCAGAGGCAGAAAAAGCATCTACCGTAATGGTGATGGCAGCAGTCACTTCTCCAGTTCCCAAAAGTTTAATTGGTCCTACTTCGGACTTTATCAAACTTTTTGCTTTGAGAATCGCGGGAGTTACTTCCCCAGAAAGACCTGCTTTAGATAAAGAGATCAAGTTCACTGGTTGGAACTCCACAGAGAAAATATTTGTAAAACCGCGTTTTGGCAAACGTTTGTGGAGAGGCATCTGTCCACCTTCGAAACCACGTTTCATAGAAGATGCACGAGCTCTTTGTCCTTTGGAACCACGAGTGGAAGTTTTTCCCATCCCGGATCCTGGACCTTGACCCACACGTTTAGGAGAGGTGGTTGCACCTTCCGGAACGGGAACCAAGTTTTTGTTTCCTAGAGATGTGGATTTTTTCGGGCGCTTTGCACCAAATCCACGTCCTTGTTCAATTCTGTCTTGAGCCATACGATTATACCTTTTCCACTTTCAACAAGTAACCTACTTGTCGTAACATCCCTTTTAACTGGGGAGTCATTTTGTGTTTTTTGGATTGACCTTTCTTTTTAAGGCCGAGTGCAATTAAGGTTTTTTTGTGTATCGGAATGATACCAATAGAACTTTTTTCTTGCGTTACGATCACGTCTTCCATAGTCAGATTCCTTCTTATAGATCTTGCCCAAACAAGTGTTTGAGGCTAACACCACGTCGTTTCACCGCCATGGACGGTGTTTCCAACTGTTGTAATGCATCCATAGTCGCTTTTACAATGTTCATCGGGTTTGAAGAACCCCATGACTTTGTCAAAACATCTTGGATTCCTGCTCTTTCCAATACGGAACGAACAGAAGCTCCGGCGATGATCCCCGTTCCCGGAGATGCTGGCTTCAAAATCACTCGAGCGGATTTGAACTGTCCCACAACATCGTGAGGAACGGTATGACCGATATAGTGAATGGATTTTAAATTCTTTTTTGCCGATTCAATGGACTTTCGGATTGCATCTGGAACTTCATTCGCCTTTCCAAATCCAATTCCTACTTTTCCTTTAGAGTCGCCGACAACGGAAAGTGCGTTGAAGGAGAAACGACGTCCCCCCTTCACTACTTTGGCAACTCGGTCGATTTTTACGACCTTCTCAGTAAATTCTTTTGTTTCTTCTTCTAACATCATTTAGAACTCCAATCCACCTTCGCGGGCAGAATCAGCAAAAGCGGCGATCCTTCCATGGTAAACCATACCAGAACGGTCGAGAACCACTTGGGAAACTCCTGCTTTTTTCGCCTTATCAGCGACTACTTTACCGAGTTCGGTTGCAGCCGATTTACTCTTCTTAGAATTTTCATGTTTTGGAAAATCCTTCTCAAGAGTTGTTGCATAAACAAGAGTTACACCCTTCGCGTCATCAATGATTTGTGCGGTGAGGTAACGGTTTGTTTTATTGAAAACCAACCGAGGTCTTTCCGATGTAGAGCGGAGTTTGTATCGAACTCGTTCCGCTCGTCTCAATCTTTTCGTATTTTTAGCTGTCTTGTTGATCATGACGTTCTACTTCTTACCGGTCTTTCCGGCCTTTCTACGGATGTATTCGTTCTGGTATTTGATCCCTTTCCCTTTGTAGGGTTCAGGAGGTCTTTTAGAACGAATGTCAGCCGCAACTTGTCCAACCAGTTGTCGGTCAATTCCCGATACTTTGATTTTTAGCTGATCTGCGACATCAATTTTGATACCTGTAGGTTCAGGGAAAACCACTTCGTGAGAGTAACCAAGAGCCATCACTAGATCTTTACCGCGTTTTTGTGCACGATAACCAACCCCAGTGATTTCCAAGTTTTTTTCCCAACCAGTAGTGACACCTTTTACGCAGTTCATCGCAAGAGAACGAACGAGACCGTGGAGAGCCACAGTCTTTTGGTCTTCACTTTTTCGGGTAAACACCAATTCGCCGTTTTCAACATTTGCGCTGACACCTTCGTAAAGCGGAGTTTTTAGTTCCCCTAAAGGCCCTTTAATTGTTAGGGCCTCAGCTTCTGCTTTGACTTCTACCTTTGCAGGCAATTTGATTATACTTTTTCCAACTCGAGACATGGTGTTATCGTTCTCTAGAATACCTTACAGAGAACTTCCCCTCCTACTCTGAGTTTGCGAGCACGTTTCCCAGTCATCACACCTTTCGAAGTCGAAAGGATGAGGGTTCCGATGTTATTTCGGAACGGACGGATTTCACCAGATTGGATGTAAACTCGACGACCAGGAGTGGATACTCTCTCGATCATCCGAATTACCGGTTTCTTTTCCGTGTCGTATTTTAATTTCACTTGGAAGTCATCAAAACTTCCATTTTTTACTGTTTGGACATCATCTACAAAACCTTCTTCTTTAAGAAGATCTAGGATGGATTTTTTGATTTTGCTACCAGGAATCACACAAAGCTCATGTTTAGCTTGTTGTGCGTTTCTGATTCTTGTTAGCATATCTGCGATTGGATCTGAAAGACTCATATCTTACCTTAACCTAATTACCAGGAGGACTTTTTCACACCGGGGATCTGAGCCTTGCTAGCAAGGTCCCGGAAGCAAAGACGACACATATCAAAGCGGCGCAAATAAGCGCGTGATCGACCACAAAGAGGGCAACGATTGTACTCTCTCACTTTGAATTTTTGCTCTTTGGCGTGGCGTTCCATCATTGATTTTTTCGCCATGAATAATCTCCTACTTACCTGCCGCTCGGTAAGGCATACCGAAGGCTTGGAATAATTCGAACGCTTCTTTGTCCACTTCCGTGTTCGTTACGAAAGTGATATTGATCCCATAGATCGTATTGATTTTATCAAAATGAATCTCAGGGAAGATGATCTGTTCTCTTACGGACAGATTGTAATTACCTCGACCATCGAAACCTTTGGGGTTTACACCGCGAAAGTCACGAACCCGTGGAAGAGCCACGTTAATGAATCTGTCAAGGAACTCATACATATGATGACCACGGAGGGTAACTTTGCAACCAAGCACCATACCCTCTCTCACTTTGAAACCCGCAATGGACTTC
Source organism: Leptospira abararensis (assembly GCF_016918735.1). GTDB lineage: Bacteria > Spirochaetota > Leptospiria > Leptospirales > Leptospiraceae > Leptospira_A > Leptospira_A abararensis. The sequence continues at coordinate 70,491 of NZ_JAFFPR010000027.1, read as the reverse complement.
TTAGCGAAAGTTTTTACCGGTCTTTGGCCTGTAATTTGACCAATTTCTAACAAACAAGCTTCCATCGCTTTTGGGTTTGTGTGAGCTTCGCCCATACCAACGTTAATCACGATTTTTTCTAGTTTGGGAACTCGCATTACACTTTGAAAGCCGAGTGACTTTTGGAGTGTAGGACGGATTTCCTTCTCGTATTTTGATTTAAGCCTAGGTACCATAACTTATACTTCTTTCCCTTCAGGTCGAGTCACTCGGACGGATTTACCATCCTTCTTGACAAATCCCAAGCGTACAGCCTTAATTTTCTTCTTTGGCTTCGCTTTGTTCTCTGCTTTTGTGTCGTGAAACATCACATTGGAAATATGGATTGGGAATTCGATTTCGATCGCACCACCCTGAGGGTTCTCTTGGGTAGGTCTTACGAATCTTTTTCTTTTGTTCACACCTTCGATATAAACGCGATCTTTGCGTTTGTCGATTGCTAGAACTTTCCCTTTTTTCCCTTTTTCTTTTCCGGAAATCACAAGTACTTCATCGTCCTTTTTGATTTTCGTTTTTTTGAATTTAGTGGGCTCGGAGCCTCTATATGCTAATTTAGCTGCCATTCTAGAGAACCTCCGGAGCGAGAGATATAATTTTCATGTATTTTTTATCGCGAAGTTCACGGGCAACAGGTCCGAAGATCCTGGTTCCTTTGGGATTCCCTTTGTCATCAATGATGGCAACGGCATTGTCATCGAAACGAATGTAAGTTCCGTCCGGACGACGAACTTCTTTTTTCGTTCTCACAACAACTGCTCTTTGAACCGCTTTGTTATGCACTTTTTTTCCTTGCCCGTCACGAAGACCGTAGGCAGGTTGTGCTTCCTTAACAGCGACGATGATTTCGTCACCAAGCGTTGCGTAGCGTTTTTTGGAACCGCCAAGCACTTTCACGCACATGACTTTTTTCACACCCGAGTTATCGGCTACTTGTAAAATAGTTTCTTGTTGAATCATACTAATTTAGCCTTCTCAATTACCTTTACAAGTTTATGGTGTTTCTGTTTAGAAAGTGGTCTTGTTTCCACAGCGATGACTCGATCACCAACTTGACACTCGTTCTTCTCATCGTGAATTTTCACGCGGGAAGTTCTGGTCATAATTTTCTTAAACCGTGGGTGCACTTTTCTTGTGATGATTTCGATCACTACGGTTTTATCCATAGCATCGCTCACAACTACACCCTGAATGGTTAAAGACTTTTTAGAGTTTTTATCTTCCATAACCTACTTCTTCTTACCTTTGCTAGTTTTGGCAGCTTTCGGAGCGGAACCAGCCTTTGGTGCGATTTGTTTGAGTTTGCCTTTTGCAGTTAATTCCTTCTCGCGAAGGACAGTCAGTGCCTGGGCAATTCTCTTCTTATGATTGCGGATTACTTTTGGGTTCTCAAGAGATCTTGTAACACCAAATTGGAATCTTGCTTTTCTAACTTCTTCAGAAGAGGAGAGAATTTCTTTTTTCAAATCTTCTGGCGAAAGTGATTTAAAATCGTCTTTCATAGAACGTTCCTCTTAACAAATGAAGTTTCTACTGGCAGTTTGAAAGCCGCCAAATGAAGAGCTTTTCTTGCTGTTTCTTCATCAATACCCGCCATTTCAAAAAGAACGCGGCCCGGACGGATTTCTGCAATCCAGAATTCTGGGTTACCTTTACCTTTACCCATACGAGTTTCGGCAGGTTTTTTAGTGATCGGAAGATGAGGGAAGATACGGATCCACAATTTTCCACCTCGTTTCACTTGGCGGTTGATAGTAATCCTTGCAGCTTCGATTTGACGCGCTGTGATACGACCGGAAGAAATAGCTTTTAAACCATACTCTCCGAACGCAACGTAAGAACCTCTTTCGTCCTTACCTTTCAAGCGCCCTCTTTGGCGTTTTCTAAATTTTACTCGTTTAGGTGCTAACATTATCGTATCTCTTTAGTACTTCTTAACTCGTTCTACGTTTTACAGCGTATTTGTCTTCATCGGTCTCTTCCTTACTAGTCGGGAAGTAGTCACCTGTATAAGTCCATACTTTCACACCGATTTGGCCGAAAGTCGTGAGGGCTTCTTTGAATCCAAAGTCAATTTTGGCACGAAGAGTATGAAGAGGAACTCGTCCTTCCATATACTTTTCTGTTCTTGCCATATCGGCTCCGTTCAGTCGTCCGGAGATTTGGATTTTAACACCTTCGACTCCACCGCGCATCGCACGACGAAGTTCCGCTTTCATTACGCGACGAAATGGCATCCTTTGTTCGATTTGAAGAGCTACCGTTTCTGCAATTGCTTGCGCAATGATTTCTGGTTTTTTCACTTCGATGATGTTCATCCCAATCGGTTTATCAGCGAATTTTTTAAGTTCTTGTTTTACCGCTTCGATGTTTTGGCCTTTTTGACCAATCACCATACCTGGTTTAGAAGTATGGAGGTTCACGTTGATTTTTTCAGGGAATCTTTCGATTATGATCTTAACAACGGATGCATTTTTGAATTTCTTCTGAAGGAATCTACGGATCTTGATATCTTCGTGAAGATTTTTAATGTAATCTTGCTTGGAATACCAAATTGAATCCCAGTTACGTGTGATTCCGATTCGTAGTCCGATTGGATTTACTTTCTGACCCATAAATTAACTAACCTTCTTTTCGATTTCAGATACTACAACAGTGATGTGACTCAAACGTTTACGAATCCTAGAAGCACGACCTCGTGCTCTTGGGCGGAATCGTTTCATGATAGGGCCGTCATCCACATAGATTTTTTTCACGTAAAGTGAACTTGGGTCCAAACTTTCGTTCATTTGGACAGCGTTCGCCACTGCCGAGTTCAAAAGGTTGATGATCATGGAACTTGCTGCTTTATTTGTAAAACGCAAGATATCAATGGCTTCCTTGTAATCGTATCCACGAACTTCATCAGCAACCAGGCGAGCTTTTCTGGCAGAAATTCTGAGGTGTTTTCCTACTGCTTTTGCTTCCATCTCTCTACCTATTTCTTCGTTACTTTTTTGTCTCCACCATGGCCTTTGAAGGTTCTAGTGGGAGCAAATTCACCGAGTTTGTGACCGATCATGTTTTCGTTTACATAAACAGGAACAAACGCTTTGCCATTATGAATCATTACGGTATGACCGATCATGTCTGGATAAATGGTACTTCTTCTGGACCAAGACTTAAAGGGAGTTTTTTTCCCTTCGGAGTTTAACTTGGTTATTTTTTTCATGAGGTGGTCGTCAATAAACGGACCTTTTTTTAAGCTTCTAGCCATGATTATCTAGATCCTACCTATTCCTGTTTTTCTTACGTCTTTGGACGATAAAACGGTCAGACGGTCTCGTCTTACGTGTTTTAAATCCCTTCGTAGGTTTACCCCAAGGAGTCACTGGGTGACGACCTCCGGAAGTTCTACCTTCACCACCACCGAGTGGGTGGTCCACAGGGTTCATAACGACCCCTCTTACTTTCGGTCTTTTTCCTAACCATCGGTTACGTCCCGCTTTTCCAATGATGACCAAGTTGTGGTCTTTATTGGAAAGTTCTCCGATCGTTGCTAAACACTCTTTACGAACCTTCCGGATTTCCGAAGAAGGAAGTTTGAGAGATACATAGTCACCATCTTTTGCGGAGATCACAGCGAAAGATCCTGCTGTGCGAGCGATTTGACCGCCTTTTCCGATATGAAGTTCAATATTGTGAACGTTTGTTCCAGCAGGGATTTTATCTAAAGGAAGTGTATTCCCTAGTTTGATCTCCGCAGTTGGGCCTGATTCAATTTTGTCCCCTACTTTCAGTCCGTTAGGAGCTAAAATGTAACGGTATTCACCATCAGCATAACAAATAAGTGCTATAAACGCAGAACGGTTTGGATCATACTCGATTGTTTTTACAGTCGCAGGAATTCCAAATTTATTGCGTTTGAAATCGATGATCCGGAACTTTCTTTTGTTACGTCCACCTTTCCGTCTAACAGCAATTCGCCCCTTATTGTCACGACCCGCTTTGTAAGAAACGTTTGCCGTGAGCGGTTTGTAAGGAACCACTTCTGTGATTTCTTTAAAATCTAGAACCGAGTAGAAGCGGCTAGATTGCGTAGTGGGTTTAAGTTTTCTAATTCCCATAATTAAACCTTAGCAAAATCCAAATTTGCTCCGTCAGCAAACGTCACTACAGCTTTTTTGTAATGAGGTCTTGGCGACGGCATGTTTCTAAAACGTTTCATTTTCCCACGGTAAACGGCTACGTTTACATTTGTTGGAACAACGTTATACATTTGTTTCAGAGCCTGTTTGATCAAAGTTTTGTTCGCATCCGGGTGGACTTTGAACGTATACTTGACTGTTCTTTTTCCCATACGTTCTCCGATGGTTTGAAGGTCTTGCGACTTTTCTGTAACAACCGGTGATAAGATTACATTCTCTAGGTTCACTGTCTTATCCTTTCTTAGAATACTGTGCCTGAAGCTCTTTTAAAGCGCTTTCAGAGATTACTAAATTGTTATTATAGAGGATGTCTCGGCAAACGACTCGTTTGCTGTTCACATATTTGAGGTTCTCTATATTGCGAGTGGATTTTTTGAGGAATTGGTTTTCACCAGCTACCACAAAACCCACGTTACCCTTCTCTGCAATTTCCATGTTTTTCAAAATATTGAAGATGGATTTTGTAGAGTAAGAAGAAGGTTCTACGTCTTCTATGATCGCGATTCTGTTTTCTTCTGCCTTTTTGTTAAGGATAGAGAGAACAGCCTTTTTCTTAACGCTGCGTGACAGGTTAGAGGAATAATCTCTTGGTTTTGGTCCATGTATGATACCACCACCAACGAAATGAGGCGCTCTAATGGATCCTTGTCGTGCGCGACCAGTCCCTTTTTGAGCCCAAGGTTTGATTCCCCCACCGCGAACTTCAGAACGATCCTTAGTAGAATGTGTTCCTTGTCTATTGTTCGCATTTTCAGCTTTTACCGCATCATAGATGGCTCCAAGCGAAATGCCGGTAGCAAAAAGTTCTGCCGGAAGTTCCACTTCGCTTACGAATACGCCTTCTTTATTGTATTTACGCGCTTTCATGTTCTACCTATCTATTTATCCGATTTTTTCTATCGTAACGATACCGCGTTCTCTTCCTGGAACCGCACCGGACACAAATACCAAGTTGGAATCTGCATCAATTTTTACTACTTTCAAGTTACGAACAGTGCTCTGTTCAGAACCCATCCTTCCACCCATCTTCAAACCCTTGAACACTCGTCCAGGAGTTGTGTTAGAACCAATGGAACCCGGGTGTCTTTGGAATCTGGAACCGTGACCCGCAGGACCACCGGCGAAACCATGACGTTTTACAACACCTTGCGTTCCCTTACCCTTAGAAGTTCCTGTCACTTTTACCGTGTCGTTCAAAGCAAACACATCTGCAAGTTTGAGTTCTGCACCCACCGCTACATCTTCAAAACCTTTGAATTCAATCAGAGTTTTTTTAGGAGCCGCAATATTTGCTTTTTTAATGTGTCCCACTTCGGCCTTAGTCATGTGTTTTTCCTTGGCATCACCAAATGCTAGTTGAACGGCTTCATAACCGTCATTCGCAGATGTTTTTACCTGGGACACAAAACAAGGACCCACGCGTAAAACAGTTACAGTAACCATTTTACCTTCGTTATTGAATATGTGGGCCATGCCCAATTTTTCGCCGATTAAACCTTTAGCCATGGATCCTATCCTTAGGATTTAATATCTACGGAAACTCCAGCAGGGAGTTGAAGCTTCATCAGGGCTTCTACCGTATCTTCATTCGTATTTAAAATATCGATGAGTCTCTTGTGAGTTCTCATTTCAAATTGTTCTCTAGCTTTTTTATTCACGTGCGGAGAACGTAATACCGTGTAGATTTCTTTTTTCGTTGGAAGCGGGATTGGACCGGAGACAGTAGCCCCGGTCCTCTTCGCAGTCGCAACGATCTCAAAGGTTGATTGGTCAATCAACCGATGATCGAAAGCTTTTAACTTAACGCGAATTCTTTGTCCAGCCATTGTATTACTCGACGATCTCCGCAACAACACCAGAACCAATTGTTCTTCCACCCTCACGGATAGCGAACTTCAAACCTTGGTCCATGGCGATCGGGTGGATAAGTTCGATAGACATCGTAACGTTATCTCCCGGCATAACCATCTCCATTCCACCAGGAAGGTTACAAACACCAGTGATGTCTGTAGTTCTGAAATAGAATTGAGGACGGTAGTTGTTAAAGAATGGAGTATGACGTCCACCTTCGTCTTTTGTAAGAACGTAAACTTCCGCTTTAAACTTTCTGTGTGGAGTAATAGTACCCGGTTTCGCCAGAACTTGACCTCTTTCGATGTCTTCTTTTTTAGTTCCGCGAAGAAGAGCACCAATGTTGTCTCCAGCTTCTGCTTGATCGAGTAGTTTACGGAACATTTCAATACCAGTAACCACTGATTTTGTAGTATCACGAATACCAACAATCTCGATCTCGTCGTTGATCTTAAGAACACCTTGCTCCACACGACCAGTTGCCACAGTTCCACGACCAGTGATTGAGAATACGTCCTCAACTGGCATTAGGAAAGGTTTATCAACAATACGTGTAGGGTTTGGAACGTAAGTATCAACTGCTTCCATTAGTTTAATAATGGATTTCATACCTAGGTCAGAATCTTCACCTTCGAGAGCTTTTAATGCAGAACCAGAGATGAAAGGTGTTTTATCACCAGGGAAGTTGTATTTGTTAAGAAGGTCTTTGATTTCCTCTTTAACCATCTCCACCATATCGTCTCTTTCATCAGCAGCAAGCATGTCCGCTTTGTTTAGGTAAACCACGATGTAAGGAACCCCTACTTGGCGAGCAAGAAGGATATGTTCTTTAGTTTGTGGCATAGCACCGTCAGTTGCAGATACTACGAGAATCGCAGCATCCATCTGAGCAGCACCAGTAATCATGTTTTTTACATAGTCCGCGTGTCCCGGGCAATCTACGTGTGCGTAGTGACGGTTAGGAGTTTCATATTCCTGGTGAGACGTTGCAATAGTAATCCCACGAGCCTTTTCTTCGGGCGCGTTGTCGATTTGGTCGTATGCAATCGCTTTGTTTTTTCCACCCACTAATTTCGCAAGCGTCGTTGTGATCGCTGCTGTTAGTGTTGTTTTACCGTGGTCAACGTGACCAATTGTTCCGATGTTTAAGTGTGGTTTTGAACGGTCAAATTTTTCTTTAGCCATTGTTAGAATCTACTCCTCAATCGTGGTGCAAGACCCGATCCTCGGTTCTTTACTCCTTTAAAACTGCATAAAATTCAGAGGTAAAAGCAGTCCTTTCCCAAGAAATGCCAATCCCTTTGGTCATGTTTCTAAGAGCCCCTGAAAAGCCAAGCAGGTTTTGGGCCGGTGCATTGGCTTTTAAGTGACTCTTCCCTGCCACAGCTTCCCAGATGGATTCCACCTTGGCATTTCTGCGACTTAGATCAGAAAGAACTACACCTAAGTGGTCTGCGTCCACCATCACATCTACTTCCGTGAGGGGTCCGACCAAGTATGTGTTGGATGGAAACAATTCCTTTATGCCCGCAAGTATCGCTACTTTTAGTAACATTAAAGTGACTTGCAGATCTCCTTTCGGCATCTCATACGAGAGGACACGAAATTTGAGACCGGCAACTTCCTCACCGTAAAACCCATGTAAGCAGGCTTCCAGAAAGGACGTTTCTATCGAATTTTTTACTTCTTCTGGAAGACTTACCTCGAAGGCAATATGCTTCGAAAAGTCGGCAGTATCTTCCAGGACTGCGATGAGCGCGCCGCTTGACTTTTGGTCTTCAAAGGCACGATGCTCTAGGGCAACCTTATGAGACATTTTTTTTAGAAGCTCTAATTTGGCAATGTTTATCGAACTGAAATTGAGTTTTTTTTCAGTTCTTTCTCGAATTCTTCGGATTCCGATCTCCAAATGGAGTTCTCCTCGTCCAAGGAGTACCAATTGTCCGGTATCTTCCTTGTCAGTGAGTTGGTATCCAGGATCTTCCCAGACCAATTCCTCCAAGCGACATAACCAAAACTCTTTATCACTGGATTGTTCCGGCTCCAGAACAATGGAAAATGGACTGGGAATTCTTTCTACAGGGGTTAGTTCCTTTGAGTACGCCTCACTTGTTCGCAATCGCAAACTCTGACCAGGGAAGGAAAGGAGACTTGGATGGTCCTTTATGTAGACAAGTTTGCCCTGAATCAAATGGGATACCGGCTCTAAGGATTCTGGATCTAAAAAGGAAAAGTAGGATTGGTTCGCAACGGAATCTTTTGATGGATGGTGGCTTTTTGCGAGAGAATTCAATTGCTCTGTGGTTGTATCGGTAATCGGATAAACCACGGAATACCGCCCCGCTTCTTCATCTGTCCTTCGAGAGAGAACTAGGAGAGGGACCACATCTACTTTCTCCGGTATTTTTGCTTCAGTCCAAAGCACTAAATCCAGAAGTTCTCTCACCCCTTCTCCTGTTTTAGCGGAACCACCATAAACCGGGTAGAGTTTTCCTTCCCCAGGACCTGAGCGGAGTCCTATCATCGAAAAATCCGTTTGGCCAGAAGGGTCATTCCATGAAGAGATCATGAGATCATCACTCCAGGAGATGAGTTCTTCTTTGACAGATTTGGGAAATGCGGATGGTTCCCTTAGATAGTATTCGAGTTTGCCTGATTCGTTTTTTTGAAAAAGAGAAACGGGAGCCCCTTTTAGAATTTCTTCCAAAGAGACTAGTGTGTCTAAATACTCGTCACTGAATCGGTCTAGTTTATTGATAAAAAATATCATAGGAACCTTTGCCAAAAGGAGTTCCTCCATCACAAGCCGTGCCTGAGACTGAACTACAGTTCCCGCCTCCAAAACAACAATCGCTGTTTCCATAGCTGGCAAAAGATCAGTGACTTGGTTTCGAAAATCGATATGGCCCGGTGTATCTACTAATTGGATTTGGAATTCACCAAAGGTGGTTTTCCAAGGAATGGAATGGAAAGTCGTGCGGATGGAAATCCCCCGCTCGATCTCTTCCTGCAAGCTATCGGATTCCGTATTTCCGTCTTCGATAGAACCAACGGCAGAAATTTTCCCTGCTTCGAATAATATTCGTTCGGTGAGGGTTGTTTTCCCTGAGTCAATATGAGCGAATATTCCAACAGTTCTGTATTTCATAAATTTTTGAGCAGATCACGAGAAAATAAAAAAGCCAGGTAGATCACCTGGCTTATTAATGTTTGGAATCGAATGTTTGAAATTACCAGCGGTAGTGCGAGAATGCCTTGTTGGCGTCTGCCATCTTTCTGATATCTTCTTTCTTCTTGATTGCAGATCCAGTGCCTTTTTGGGCTTCCATAAACTCTGCAGCCAATTTATTCTTCATAGATTTTTCGTTTCTACCACGGCTGTATTTAATAAGCCATCTGATTCCGAGGGCAAGTCGTCTTTCTGGACGAACTTCGATCGGAACTTGGTAAGTCACACCACCCACTCGTCGGGATTTTACTTCCACTTGTGGTTTTGCATTTTCCAAAGCTTCTTGGAAAACAGCAAAAGGGTCTTGGCCAGTTTTTTTCGCAATCACTTCTAAAGCATCGTAGAACACGGCTTCCGCGACACTTTTTTTACCATCTACCATCAGACAGTTGATAAACTTAGAAATCACTTTGTCATTGTATTTAGGATCGCCTTCGATATGGCGTGGTTCAACTTTTCCTCTTCTTCTTGACATACCTTAACTCCGATTAAGCCTTAGGACGCTTAGCGCCGTATTTAGAACGTCCTTTACGACGTTTGTCTACACCGAGTGTATCCAGTGTTCCACGAATGATATGATAACGAACCCCAGGTAAATCTTTTACCCTTCCCCCACGGATAAGAACCACGTTGTGTTCTTGGAGGTTGTGTCCTTCACCAGGAATGTAAGCAGTAACTTCAATTCCAGTAGTGAGGCGAACCCTGGCTACTTTTCTAAGAGCAGAGTTCGGTTTTTTTGGCGTAAAAGTCATTACCCGTGTGCAAACTCCACGTCTTTGTGGGCATGCTTTTAGGGCAGGAGATTTAGTTCTTTTCTTTTGGTCTTCTCTTCCGATTCGGATGAGTTGGTTAATTGTAGGCATTCGATTCCTTCTTCTACTTCTCTGTCTTTAAAAAAATAATGACGTTTTCGTCCAAAATTCCAGACAGGGACATTTTGTAAACGAAAACATGATTTTGTCCCTAGAAACTCTTTAAAAAGTCTCTAGAGACAAAAGATTCGGATTTAATCCTCGTCGTCTTCTTCCGCTTCCTCTGCTTCTTCTTCCAATTCATCCTCATCCTCATCCTCTTCGGCAACGAGTCGAGTCAGAGTGGCAGCAGAAACTGGTGTTGCTTCGGAAAGTTCAGAAACTTCTTCTTCCTCTTCTTCCGTTTCAATATCCCAATCTAAGTCCCCAGGCATTTCCTTGAAAACTTCGATGTCACGATATTTTTTCATACCAGTTCCCGCAGGGATCATGTGACCGATGATTACGTTCTCTTTAAGACCCACTAAATTGTCTGTTTTTCCTTTGATGGCCGCATCGGTTAGAACCTTTGTGGTTTCTTGGAAAGACGCTGCTGAGAAATAAGACTCAGTGTTAAGGGATGCTTTTGTGAGACCAAGAAGGACAGGAGTTCCTTGTGCCGGAGATCCCCCTTCTTTTTCTACGCGATCGTTTTCTTCGTCAAAAAGGAATTTATCTACTTGTTGTTGGTTTACAAACGATGTGTCTCCACTATCAGTGATGATCACCTTACGAAGCATTTGGCGGACCACTACTTCGATATGTTTATCGTTGATATGAACCCCTTGCAGACGGTAAACTTCCTGAACCTCAGAAACAAGATATTCGTGAAGAGCATTTGGCCCTTTGATCGTTAGGATATCGTGCGGGTCAAAGTTTCCTTCATCCAACTGGTCTCCGCGTTTCACAAAGTCCCCTTGGCGCACACGGATTTGTTTTCCGATCGGGATTGCTACTTTTACTTTTTCGAGTTCTGCCGTTTCTGGAATGATATATAGAATTCGTTTTTCTTTAACGATTTCCCCTTTGTCTTCGATCTTTCCATCGATTTCTGCGAGTGTGCAGGCATCTTTTGGACGACGAGCTTCGAAAAGTTCATCTACCCTTGGAAGACCACCAGTGATATCTCGTGTTTTTTCTGCAACCGATGGAATCTTGAAGATGACATCCCCTTCCCGCACTTTGTCTCCATTTTGGAATTGGAGGAGTGCATCGACTGGGACCGAGTATCCGTCAGAACCAACGACTACTTTCGGAACTAAACGATCTTTCTTTTGTTCCACAACTTTTAAAATGATATTGGATGTTTTTGGATCCACATCACGGCGAACGTTTTTACCAATTTCCAAATCTTCCCAAACAATGGTTCCTGCAGTTTCAGAAACCGCTACTTCGTTGTATGGGTCAAACTCAGCCAGTGCCTTGTTCTCTTCTACGATTTGGCCTTCTTCTGTGCGAAGGATGGTTCCGATTTTTACAGGAAGGACAAAGTCATCCCCTAAAATTCGGAGTGTGGTTCCCACAAGGGAAACCGTTCCCGCTTGGTCAGAAGTGATTCGTTGTTCTGTGGATTCACCCACCTGAGTCGCGAATACTTCCCCTTTCTCCAATCGTTGTCCATCCACAATCCGAACACTGGAAAGTGAATCGGTATTGAATTCTTGGATCAGACGATTGACGATGATGGTTCCGCGACGAGCAAATACCTTCGCACCATTCGCATTCGTCACAAGACGTCCGTTAATGGATTTTACAAGGGAACGATATGGAACTTTATGTTCTTTTTCTTGAATGGTCGCAGAAGCCGCACCACCTACGTGGAAAGTTCTCATCGTAAGCTGGGTTCCTGGTTGCCCAATGGATTGTGCCGCAATGGTTCCCACTGCTTCCCCAATCTCCGCAGGAACAAGGCGAGCCATGTCCATACCGTAACACTTAGTACAGATCCCGTGACGAGACCGGCAAGTGAGTGGAGATCTTACTTTGATTTTATCATAACCAAGATTTTCGATCTGTTGGCCGATTGCTCTTGTGATGAGAGTGTCTTTCGGGAATACGACTTTTTCAGAAACTGGATCCACTAAATCTTCTGCCGTATAACGGCCGAATACGCGGTCACCTAGGGAAACAATCACGTTCTCCCCTTCTTTTACGATTCCAAGAGTGATGTTTGCCTTAGTTCCACAATCATCTTCGGAGACAATGACGTCCTGAGAGATGTCCACTAGACGACGAGTGAGGTAACCTGCATCGGCAGTTTTTAATGCCGTATCTGCAAGACCCTTTCTCGCACCATGTGTAGAGATAAAAAATTCTAATACCCCGAGACCTTCCCGGAAGTTGGAACGAATCGCAAGTTCAATGATTTCCCCAGACGGTTTCGCCATAAGTCCCCGCATCCCTGCGAGCTGACGAATCTGTTGTTTGGAACCACGAGCACCGGATGCTGCCATCACGAATACAGGGTTGAACCCACCTTGGTCTTTTTCCAATTCCTTAAACATCCCGTCCGTAATCCGGTCATTGGTTTTGGTCCAAATCTCGATTACTTTTTTACGGCGTTCTTCGTTGGTGATGATACCTTTACGGTACTCCATATCCGCTTTTTCTACTTCTTTGTTGGCATCGTTCACGAGGCCCTCTTTTTGAGGAGAAACGCGGATGTCATCAATAGAAATTGTAGGAGCAAATACAGTCGCATAACGGTAACCAAGTCGTTTGATTTCATCAAGCATCACAACTGTGATTCCTGGCCCAAACTTCTCGTATACGTCGGCAATGATTTTGTTTGTTTCTTTGTCACCGAGGGTTCTGTTGATATACACATACCCTTTTGGCATCACTTGGTTGAAAATTAATCTTCCTGGTGTGGTTTCGATGATCTTTCCTTCATGGAGAACAGAGATTTTGGAGCGAATTTCAACGGTTTTCGTTTCAATTGCATACATCACTTCTTCGAGTCCGGTAAAGAATTTTCCTTCACCCTTTCCGTCTTTCACTTCAGATGTGAGGTAATAAATACCAAGAACGATATCTTGTGTTGGTCCGCAGATCGGTTGTCCATTGGCAGGGTTCAAAATGTTATGTGGTGATAACATGAGCATCCAAGTTTCCAACTGTGCTTTTGGAGCTAGTGGAACGTGGATTGCCATTTGGTCCCCGTCGAAGTCGGCGTTAAACGCATGACATACGAGTGGGTGGAGTTTGATTGCTTTTCCTTCTACAAGGACTGGTAAAAATGCTTGGATTCCGAGTCTGTGAAGAGTCGGAGCTCGGTTGAGTAGTACAGGGTGTTCTTTAACAACTGTTTCCAATACATCAAAAACTTCTTTGTCTTCCGCTTCGATTTTTTTCTTCGCCGATTTGATGTTTGGTGCTAGTTCCAAATCCACAAGGCGTTTCATAATAAATGGTTTGAATAGTTCCAAAGCCATTTTTTTAGGAAGACCCATTTGGTGGTATTTGAGTTCAGGACCGACTACAATTACGGAACGACCAGAATAATCCACCCGTTTACCGAGTAGGTTTTGGCGGAACCGGCCTTGTTTTCCTTTGAGCATATCGGAAATCGATTTTAGTGGTCTATTTCCTTTTCCTTTTACAGTTCGTTTGCGACGGCTGTTATCGAAAAGTGCATCTACTGCTTCCTGTAACATACGTTTTTCGTTACGTACGATAATCTCAGGAGCTTTTAATGCAAGAAGGCGTTTTAATCGATTGTTTCTGTTGATCACACGACGATACAAATCGTTCAGGTCGGAAGTGGCAAAACGTCCCCCCTCGAGTTGGACCATCGGACGTAGTTCTGGTGGAATCACAGGAACTACATCAAGCACCATCCATTCTGGACGGTTTCCGGAATCCCGGAACGCTTCCAAAACTTCTAGGCGTTTAAAAATACGTTTGTCGGAGATTTTATTTTTATCTTGGATTTTTTGGCGAATCACCCGAGCTTCTGCATCTACATCAATGCGTGCGAGAAGTTCTTTGATGGCGTCCCCACCGATCCCTGCGATAAACTTATCCCCATATTCATCTAAATAATTATGGTATTCATCTTCATCGATAAGCTCCCCTCTGTTCCTTCCGGAATCAGCAGGATCAATGATCACATACTTCTCAAAGTAAAGAACACTTTTGAGTTGGTTGATGGTCATATCCAAAAGAAGTCCCATACGTGACGGAACCGAACGGTAGTACCAAATGTGAGATACTGGGGCCGCAAGTTCAATATGGCCCATTCTTTCCCGACGCACTTTGGAGTGAGTTACCTCAACCCCACATTTGTCGCAAACCACTCCCTTATAACGGATGGATTTGAATTTACCGCAGTAACATTCCCAATCCTTAGTGGTTCCGAAGATTTTTTCGCAGAAAAGACCATCTCGTTCCGGCTTTAGGGTACGGTAGTTGATCGTTTCCGGTTTTTTAACTTCCCCAAAAGACCACTCTTTGATCCGTTCGGGTGATGCCAAACGGATCGTAATCGATTCAAAACTATTGTAATTTCTCATACTTTTTCCCTTCCCTAAACGTTTTCAATGGTCTCGAACTTGATTTTCTTTTTGTTCTTCGAGAATTCATCTTCGTAATCAGAGATATCCACTTCCAATCCTTCGGAGTCTTTGATGATGATGTCGAGCGCGAGTCCACGGAGTTCTTGCACAAGAACGTTGAAGGATTCTGGAATTCCCGGTTTGATCGAGTGGATTCCTTTGACAATCGCTTCGTAAATTCTTGCTCGTCCGAGCATGTCGTCTGACTTAATGGTAAGTAACTCTTGTAAGGTGTGTGAGGCACCATATGCTTCCAGAGCCCAAACTTCCATCTCACCGAGCCTTTGTCCCCCGAACTGCGCTTTACCACCAAGTGGTTGTTGCGTCACGAGTGAGTAAGGTCCGGTAGACCTTGCGTGGATTTTGTCATCCACTAAGTGAGCCAGTTTCAACATGTAGATATAACCGCAGAATACTTGGTTGATGAATTTTTCGCCCGTTCTTCCGTCGTATAACTGAAATTTGCTGTTAGCCGGTAATCCCGCTTTTTTACAGAAATCATTTACGTCACCTTCGGTCGCTCCGTCGAAAACTGGTGTTTCAAAGTTGATTCCCAGTTTTTTTGCAGCGAAACCAAGTTGGGTTTCAAAGATCTGACCGAGGTTCATCCGTGAAGGAACGCCCAAAGGGTTAAGTACGATATCTACAGGGGAGCCGTCTTCCATGTATGGCATATCTTCTTGTGCCATCACTCGAGCCACTACCCCTTTGTTTCCATGTCGTCCCGCCATCTTATCACCCACGAGGAGTTTACGTTTACGAGCCACATAGACTTTCACCATTTCTTCCACGCCAGCAGCGAGTTCGTCGCCAGTTTCACGGGAATAACGTTTGATATCGATAACAGTTCCTTCGAAACCGTTTGGCATACGAAGTGAGGAATCCCTAACTTCTTTCGCCTTCTCTCCAAAAATGGAGTGTAATAGTTTGTATTCGGGAGTGAGGTCGGTTTCACCTTTCGGTGTTACCATTCCCACAAGGATATCTCCTGGTTTTACTTCCGCACCCACACGGATCACACCGGACTCATCCAAATCACGGAACGCTTTGTCCGAAAGATTGGGAATGTCGCGAGTGATTTGTTCTTGACCTAGTTTGGTTTCCCGAGCCTGGATTTCGAACTCTTCAATGTGGATCGAAGAAAAAACATCGTCCTTGATGATTCGTTCGGAGATAAGAATCGCATCCTCAAAGTTGTAACCTTCCCAAGGCATAAAGGCAACGAGTACGTTTCGACCGAGAGCCAAATAACCTGCGTCAGTGGATGGACCATTCGCAAGGACCGTTCCTTTTTGCAAGATCTGACCAAAGTCACCGTATTTTTCCCCTTTGATGATTTGTCCGGCAACGGGAGCTCCAATTCCTAAGTCTTGGCCTTCTTTCACAACGGCCACGAACTGAACTTCTTCCGAATGGAAAAGTTCATGGATTTCTTTTTCTCCGTTGGGAGAAGTGAGTTCCACTCGTTCCTTGGATACTTTACTTACCTTTCCACCTGTGGTTGTATGCAACATAGCCACGTTTGGTTTTTGGTTAAAACAAGTTCCTTGGTTGGTTTTTTTGAATTTAATGAGTGGGTAATGAACAATCTCTTTGGATTGGTCTTCTTTGATCCAAACACCTGTAGCATCTACTTTAGAAACCACACCGTCTTTTTTGGCTACGATACAAACTCCTGCGTCATACGCCGCACGAGCTTCCATTCCAGTTCCGACAAATGGAGCTTCTTCCGTAAGGAGTGGCACTGCTTGGCGTTGCATGTTAGAACCCATAAGGGCGCGGTTCGCATCATCATGTTCTAAGAACGGAATGAGTGCTGTGGATACGGACACAACTTGGAGTGGAGCCAAATCCATATATTGGATCTCAGCCGGGCTACGGAAAGGAAAATCCCCTCTATGGCGAGTGGAGATGAGTTTGGAAGTGAATTCTCCCTTCTCATCCACAGTCGAATTGGACTGCGCCATATAGTGATATTCTTCTTTATCTGCAGTGAGATACTCGACTTGTTTTTGAACTTTTCCGTTTTTTACCAAACGGTAAGGAGTTTCAATAAACCCATAATCGTTCACACGTGCGAAACTAGACATGGAAAGAATGAGACCAATGTTTGGACCTTCCGGTGTTTCAATCGGGCACATACGACCATAGTGAGAATAATGAACGTCACGAACCTCAAATCCGGCTCTGTCACGTGAAAGTCCCCCAGGCCCAAGTGCATTTAACCTACGTTTGTGGGTAAGTTCTGCGAGTGGGTTTGTTTGGTCCATAAACTGAGAAAGTTGTGAGGAACCAAAAAACTCATTGATGACTGCCGTGATAGGCTTGATAGAAATGAGAAGCTGCGGAGTTTGTTGTTCCGGCTCTTGTACTGTCATTCTTTCTTTGATCACTCGTTCCACGCGAGAGAATCCGAGTTTCAATTGGTTTGCAATTAGCTCACCAACAGAACGAATCCTTCTGTTTCCTAAGTGGTCAATATCATCCGGATAGTAGTTTTCCGCTTCTGACATGAGCATGACGAGGTAACGTACAGTTTCAATGATATCGTGTTTTCGAAGGACACGATCTTCCGCTTTTGAAAAGTCTTTTGGATTATTGAATTCGAATTTACTATTGATTTTATAACGACCTACAATTCCTAAATCAAAAGTTTTAGGAGAGAAAAAGAGGCGTTTGAGTTCCCCTTCTGCGTTTTCAATCGTAGACGGTTCGCCCGGTCTCATAATGGTGTGGAATTTTTTAACTGCGTCTTCGTAATCGTTGACACCGTCTTTTTCCAAACAATTGATAAGAACTGGGTTATCTTTTCCTTTCGGAAATTCAATGACATCCACATCTTTTACCTTCATTTCCCGAAGGATGGAGATATTATCTTCATTGATTTTGGAACCAGCATCGAGCATGACTTCTCCGGTTTCCATGTTGATGATATCAGCAATGGTACGGCGGCCAATCAAACGTTTGAGGTCTTTGGGATTGGCACCTGCAATCTTCATTTTAGAAGATCCATAGAACAAACGAAGTACTTCTTCGTTTGTTCCCATACCCATAGCTTTTACAAGAAGAGTTGCTGGAAATTTTTTCTTACGGTCGATTTTGGCAACAAGAATCCCTTTGTTGTCCATCTCGAATTCCAACCAAGAACCTCGGTAGGGAATCACTCGAGCGGAGAAAGTATCGCGTGCTTGGTCATAAGAAAAGAAAATACCAGGAGATCTGTGAAGTTGGCTCACCACCACTCTTTCCGCACCATTGATGATGAAAGTTCCGTGGTCTGTCATTACAGGAAGGTCTCCCATATAGACAACTTGTTCCCGAATCTCTCCGGTGTCTTTGATGATAAGACGGATGACTGCTTTGAGTGGAACAGCAAAAGATGAATCGGTGTCTTTGCACTCTTGTGGATCGCGTTTCGGCTCTCCCAAGACATAATGGCCATATTCCATGACCATATCGTTGTTTGGCGATTCGATAGGGAAGGATTCGCGGAAAACCGCTTCCAACCCTTGGTTCAAACGTTTCGTCGGATCTTTCACTTCCGACTGGAGAAACCAATCAAAGGATTTTTTCTGTACGTAGATAAGATTAGGAAGTAAATTGAGGTCGGTAATTTTACCGAAATTTACCCGGTTTCTAATTTGCATTCGGGTATGCATGGAATACTCTCCCTAGAGACGTCAAAATAATAGATGGTATGATAAACGAAAAAATAGAGGTGGGGACGCCT
Source organism: Leptospira abararensis (assembly GCF_016918735.1). Classification (GTDB taxonomy): domain Bacteria; phylum Spirochaetota; class Leptospiria; order Leptospirales; family Leptospiraceae; genus Leptospira_A; species Leptospira_A abararensis. The sequence continues at coordinate 52,111 of NZ_JAFFPR010000027.1, read as the reverse complement.
ACGGCCTCCCTGCCTCTAAGTTTTTGAAGACTGGGTTTAAAAATTGGCAACCGATTAACCGGCAGCAGCAACTTCTACTTGAGCCCCAACACCTTCGAGTTTTTTCTTAATATCAGCAGCTTCGTCTTTAGAAACGCCTTCTTTCACTGATTTTCCACCAGCTTCTACAAGCGTTTTCGCATCTGCCAATCCAAGACCAGTGATTTCGCGAACGAGTTTAATAACGTCGATCTTTTTGTCACCGTGTGCTTTCAAGATGATATTGAAAGTAGCAGGCTCTTCAGCAGCAGCTGGACCACCTGCACCCGCAACCGCCGCTACCGCAACTGGTGCAGCAGCAGAAATCCCGAATTTGTCCTCCATCTTTTTCACTAGATCAGCTGCCTGAACCAGTGTAAGACTTCCAATTTGTTCTAATAGCGCGTCAACAGACATCTATATTCTCCTTATCCTACTAATCACTATGATTACTAATTGCCGTTTTTCTCGGCTACAGCATTGATGGCGCGTGCCAATGATGCCATGATTTGATTGATTCCAGAAGCAATTTGTGTTGCAGGAGCGTTGACCCCGCGAGCAATTTGCGCAAGAAGTTCTTGTTTGGACGGAAGTCCAGCAATCGCCTCTACTCCGGATTTACCCAAAACTTCCCCGTCCATATAGCCGGTTCGAATTTCGAGTTCCTTCTTATCTTTTGCAAAGTCCTTACAAACCTTCGCTACTGCTGGAAGTGCATCCAGAGAGAAAATAGCTGCAAGAGGGCCTTTGTAAACATCCCCAAAATCAATGGAGTTGTTTTTATGTTCAGAAGACTCTTTTAAAGCACGGAGAAAAAGGTTGTTTTTGATTACCTTCATTTCCGATCCTTCTTTGCGAAGTTTCGCACGAAGGTTAGACATATCTTCAACAGTTAAACCGCTGTAAGACGCTAAAATAAAGTTTGGTCGTTTTTCTAAACGACTCTTAAGTTCAGATACTGCTTCAATTTTAGATGGATTTGCCATTTTTCTTACTCGTTATATGTTCGCGTTTACTAGTTCTTTCACATCGACTTTCACGCCGATTCCCATAGTTGCCGCAACTGAGAAAGACTTCAAATAATCTCCCTTCGCATCAGAAGGTTTGTCTTTCATAAGTGCTGCCACTACTGCATTGATGTTATCAGAAAGTTTGTCGTCAGAGAAGGAACATTTTCCCACACCTAAGTGAACCACTCCCCCTTTGTCAGGGCGGTATTCAATTCGGCCGGCTTTTAGTTCTTTTACTGCTTTGGAAACATCAGTGGTCACTGTTCCTGCTTTTGGTTTCGGCATAAGGCCTTTACGACCTAAAACCGGACCAAGTTTTCCTACTTCCTTCATCATATCAGGAGTAGCAACGCAAGCGTCAAAATCAGTCCAACCACCAGCCACTTTTTCAATGAGATCCATATCTCCCACAAAGTCAGCTCCCGCTTCTTTTGCTTCGTTTTGTTTGTCTCCTTTGCAGAAAACCAAAACTTTGATTGTTTTACCAGTTCCGTGGGGAAGAGAGATTGTCCCTCTTACGTTTTGGAGAGATTTATAATTGATTTTAGTCGAAATCTCTAATGTTCCATCAAATTTGGAAAAACTAGTAGCTTTTGCCAAACCGACTGCATCGCCAAGGGTATAAGCCTTTGTGCGATCGACTTTCTCTTTGAGTTGGATATACTTTTTGCCGCGTTTCATGACTTCAGTTCCCGTTTCCTATGATTACTCGACGTTTACACCCATGGAACGACAAGTCCCAGCAATAATGTTGATTGCTGCATCCATATCGTTCGCATTGAGATCTTCCATCTTCGTTTTTGCAATTTCTTCTAGTTGAGCTCGTTTGATTGTTCCCACTTTTACAGTGTGTGGTGTGGCAGATCCACCCTGAAGTCCTAGCGCCTTCATTACAAGAAGGGCCGCTGGAGGAGATTTAGTGACGAATGTAAAACTTCTGTCGGAATAAACAGTGATGACCACTGGAAGTTTGAGTCCCATTTGAGTTTTTGATCTCTCATTGAACTGTTTACAAAATTCCATGATATTGAGTCCGGCTTGACCAAGAGCGGGACCTACTGGAGGAGCCGGGTTTGCTTTCCCTGCTTCCACTTGGAGTTTAATTTGTTTTACTACTTTCTTTGCAGCCATCTCGTTTCAAGTTCCTTACTAAAAGTCAATCTATCAGTTCTATTGTTCCGATTTTACTTGGAGGTAATCCAACTCTACAGGAGTGGATCTTCCGAAAATTTCTACACGAACGCGGAGCCTTCCCTTATCAGGGAAAATTTCATCCACAAGTCCTGTGAAATTAGCAAACGGACCATCTATAATTTTCAATGTTTCACCCACTTTAAATAGGAAACGTGGTCTCGAAACTTCTTCCGATTCCACACTTCCCACATCGCTGAAGAGGTTTTTAATCTCATCCAGGGATAGTGGCTCCGGACCTTTTCCTTTTCCGCCTACAAATGTAGACACAGAAGGCAAGTTCTGGATTTTAAATCGAAGGTCATCGGTCATATTCATCTCAACGAGAACATAACCCGGCATGAGTTTTTTCTTTGTGACCTTCTTCTTGCCGTTTTTCATTTCGGCAACTTCCATTGAAGGAATTTTTACCGCAAAAATTTGGTCTTCCAGCTTTTGTTGTTGGACCATCTTTTCAATGTTTGTCTTCACCTTATTCTCGTGACCGGAATAAGTCTGAAGCACATACCATTTTTTATCTAAAGAATCGCCCACGTCCCTACCTATGTTCCTAATGCCCAGAACCACTTTAAAAGCTTAAGGAAAACAAAATCCGAAGCTGATAAAAATAGGGAAAAAATAAATACTGTAACTAGGACGACAACGGTAGAACTCACTACCTCTTGGCGCGTAGGCCAATGTACTTTTTCAAGTTCTGCTTTACATTCCTGAATGAAACTCGTAGCTTTCATTGATCCTTGTCCTGTTCTCTAATTCTATATATTCTGCAGTATCTGGCAGGGCTGGAGAGAATCGAACTCCCACCAAGGACTTTGGAGATCCTAGTTCTACCATTAAACTACAGCCCTAAACAAGCCCTCTACCAGGCTTGAACTGGTGACCCCTTCCTTACCATGGAAGTGCTCTACCACTGAGCTAAGAGGGCAAACGTTTCCCACCCAAGCGCGGGTTTCCAAGCGAGGCTAGGTTTTTTACACTATTTTAAATGAGGCTCTTTGGTCAATGGAAAATGAGTTTATTTCATAGAAATGGTGAAAAAACAAGAAAAACCATGAATTTCCCTTGAGATTTTAGTTGTGGATTTCCCCGCTCGATAATAGAACCATGTGGGAAGAAGTCCCCGCTTTAAGGAATGATTCGTGGCGAAACCCTTTTTAGAATTAGAAACACAAATCCCCGATTTGGTAAAGGCAAAATCCAAAATTGTAGTACGTTCGTCGAGGATGAATCGCCAATTGGAACAGTATGTCTTAGGTCTCATCACCCACATCCTCGCTGAAGTGAACCAAACCCACTTTGTGGAAATGTTGTATACCATCGCAAAGGAACTCACCATCAACGGAATCAAAGCCAACCAAAAACGAGTTTTCTTTGAAGACGAGGGTCTTGATATCACCGATGAAAACGACTACTTCCAGGGAATCAAAGATTACTCCAAAAAGTTTTCAGAGAAGATGGCGGACGAATATGGAAAACGATGTCTCGCTCGCGGTGTCTATGTCCAAATCAAATTCCACTACTGCTTGGATGGTCTTCTTGTAGAAGTCACAAACAACACCCCCGTGATCAAAACCGAAGAAGCACGGATGCGGGAAAAAATGAAAAAGTCCATGAACTATAACGACATCGCCGAGTTCTATATGGACAATATGGACAACACGGAAGGGGCTGGTCTTGGGATTGCCCTCATTATGATTTTACTCAAAAATGAAGGGGTTGACCCTAACCTATTCCGCATCATCACACATGCAGATAGAACGGTAGCTAGAGTAGAAATTCCATTTAACGACAATTATGTGTCGTTTCGCAGTGCGGAACTTGCAGAAATCTAAGAAAATCAACCTTCTATTTGGATAGACCTCATGTTCGCCATTTTCGAAACTGGCGGACATGGAATTAAAAGGTGCAAACATTCTCGTCACCGGATCTGCCGGTGGACTCGGAAAGGCAATGGCCTACCGCTTAGGTAAGTCTGGAGCCAATATCATTCTCTCTGACATTCAAAAAGACAAATTGGACGAAACCGTCGCCCTCTTCCAAAAAGAAGGAATCAAAACCATCGGGGTTGTTGCCAATGTCGCCAAAGAAGAAGACAGCATTCGTCTTATGGACGAAGCGGCCGCTTTCCAAGGAAGTCTCGATGTTGCCATTTTGAATGCGGGAATTTTACGAGACGGCTTACTCATTCGTGTGGACAAAGAAACCGGAAAAGTAAAAGGAAAGATGGGAATTGACCAATGGCAATCAGTCATTGATGTCAATTTGACAGGAGTGTTTTTAACTGCGAGAGAAGCGGCTACGAAGATGGTAGAACAAAAAAAAGGGGTCATCATCCCCATTGCCTCCATCGCCATGCACGGAAACTCAGGCCAAACCAATTACAGTGCTGCCAAAGCTGGTGTTGCGGCCATGACTGTAACTTGGTCCAAAGAACTTGCGAAATTTGGAATCAGAGTGGCAGGGATTGCTCCCGGCTTTATAGGAACGGAAATGGTTCTAAAGGATATGAACCCAGAAGCTTTAGAAAAATGGAAGTCCATCATACCTGTGGGAAGACTTGGAGAACCAGATGAAATTGCATCCACTGCTGAGTTTATCATCTCCAATGATTTAGTCACCGGTGTTGTTTTAGAAATTTCTGGTGGGGTCCGAATCTAACTTTGATTAACGATCGTCCTCGGTTCGCACCGAGGGCATTCACAATTTATTTCAATTCCATTGTCATTTTTTTTACAAAGGAAAAAAATTTCGTAGGTAAATTCAGTATACATTCGTCATAAGGATATAACGGAATCCTTACCGATGAAAATAAAAACAGAACTATCTAAACAACAATTGGAACAAGCCATTAAAGGGATACAAGGTATCGCGCACCCTATTCGTTTATTGATTTTATACACCCTAGCAAAAGAAGAAAAAACTGTCGGCCAACTCGTAGAATTACTTGGTACTAGCCAATCAGCAGCTTCCCAACACTTAAGTAAGATGAAAAACAATGGAATCTTAGAATCACGTAAGTCTTCGAACCAAGTATTTTACAGTTTGAAAGACCCAAAGTTTAAAGAACTCATCCAAACTATCGTCAAAGTGTATAAAAAGTAAACACTAGTTCTCTTCTTCTAATAAGAAACGAACATACTCTGCAACAGCGTCCCGGAGGTTAGAATAACCAAAGGGATAACCCGTTTGGTTTATCTTATCCATCTCTGCACAAGTGTAGTATTGGTATTTCCCTTTTAACGATTCCGGCATCTCAACATATTCGATATTGACCGTTTTGTTCATCGCCATGAACAAAGCGTTCGCAAGTTCATTCCAAGTTTCAGCAACTCCCCTGCCCACATTGTACAATCCGTATTTTCGTTCACTGCAAAGATAAATACTGATTTTACTGGCATCCTTTACGTAGAGAAAATCTCTTTTTTGTTCTCCATCTTTGTATTCAGGTTTATAGGATTTGAATAATTTTAATTTCCCTGTGTCACGAATTTGTTCATACCCTTTTAGGACAAGGCTACGCATCTCTCCCTTATGCGCTTCCCCATAACCAAAGACATTGAAGTATTTAAGTCCGATGAGTTTATCTGCGATCCCCATTCTTTTTGCATACAAATCAAAAAGTTGTTTGGAATATCCATACATATTGAGTGGTTTTAGATTTTCGATAGGAGATTTGTCATTGTATCCAAATTCTCCTTCCCCGTATGTCGCAGCACTGGAGGCATAAAGAAAGGGAATATTTTTTGACACAGCAAACTCAGCTAGTTTTTTCGTATAATGAAAGTTATTCTGCATCAGATAGGTGGCATCTTTTTCGGTTGTGGCAGAACAAGCACCCAAATGGTAAATTTCAGAAATTTCATTTAAGACGGAATTTCCTGAATCCAATATGGATTCAAATTGGTCTTTCTCGTAATAATCTTGGAAAAAGTTTCGTTGCAAATTTTTCCATTTTTCCGTGGTTCCTAGATGATCCACGACCAAGATATCGGTATTTCCATTATGATTGAGGTCTTCTATGATTTGCGAACCAATGAGGCCTGCTCCGCCAGTGACTAAAGTAAGTTTTTTTGCCATGTATTCGTTTTAGTTTTTTCTATCTAAGGTTTCTTTCTATAAACTTTTTCTACAAAGAAAAAAATCTGACCTGAACTCTCTGAGATTCGGCCTTGATTCATTCAAGGCAAATCAAATTAAGTCGATCATCTTTCCGAAATTTTCATCCACTTGTTTTACCGTTTCGGGAAGTGGAACAAGAACTTCCGGAATCCAAGGTTTCATCCGGCAATCAAACACAATCGGAACTTCGTAGGAGATATGGTTGTGTTTTGTTTCTGTTCTTGCATAAACATCGGAAGCCGGTTCCATCCGTGTAAACATAGTCCAAATAAAATCAGAATCAGTTCTAACGGCATCTTCTGCGTCATCCACAAGAAATACATAATGGAAACGTCCGAGATTTTCCTTAAGTAATCGTTCGGCAAGCCCATCGTCTTTGGCATAGGCCGATCCTTTCACCACAAGGACTCCCGGCAAAAACACTTTCGGATTTTGGAACCGATTGTCTTTAAAATTTTCAGAAAATTCCTTTGGCAGGTTTGGATATTTCAATGGTGCATTGGATTCTGTAATTCCCATCCATAACATCTTACTTCCTTTGTTCACCGTGCCACTGGTATAATCCAAAGTATCTTGGCTAATATGACTAAAGATAAAAAAATCAGTTCTTGGATCACATCTTTCGGTAATGACTCGGAAAGTTTCCGAAAAGTTTTTGAGATTCACCGTTTCATTTGTCACAAGTAAACACTTGGTTAGAGACAACTGCCCTTCTCCGAGAATGCGAAGGGCACCCATAAAGGCTTCACGGAAATACCGTTCTTTTACGATAGCGGCTGCCAGAGAATGGACACCTGATTCTTCATAGGCCCATACACCAAGAACCTGTGGCATCACGAGCGGAAACATAGGAGATAATAAATCTTGTAAAAACTCAGCGATATAGTGGTCTTCTTGGGGAGGCCTTCCCACTACAGTCGCCGCCCAAATCGCATCCTTTCTGTGTCGGATATGGGTTAAATCCAAATAAGGATAGTCGTGTAACAAGGAATAGTATCCGTAATGGTCTCCAAAAGGACCTTCTGGTTTTCTTGAGTAAGGAGGAATGGTTCCGATGAGAGCAAAGTCAGCATCGGCCACGATGGGGTATGGCGAAACAGCTTTGTCTTTTGTCATCCGAAGTTTTTCTCCCATTAAAAAGGAGGCAAATACAAGTTCGGGAATTTCTTCTGGAAGAGGAGCAACCGCAGCAATGGTGAGAGCGGGAGGGCCACCGATGTAAACATGAGCTGGAAGTGCCTGGCCTTTTTTTTCCGCCTCATAATAATGGAATCCTCCTCCTCTATGGATTTGGATGTGCATGCCTACGGTTTTGTCGCCAAAAAGTTGCACCCGGTACATTCCTAGATTTCCATTACCCGATTCGAGATGTTGGGTATAAACTAAAGGAAGAGTCACAAAGGCTCCTCCATCTTTCGGCCAAGAAACCACCTGCGGTAAGTCATTTGTAGATAAAACACTACCAGAGAGAACAGGAGCCCTTCTCACCTGTTTTAAACCCACTTGGAAGGGCAAAAGTCCAAGGGAACGTTCCTTCCAAAGTTTGGAAAACCTTGGAGGGAAAATTTCCTTAGCTAGTTTGGCAAGACGCTGGATGGTCGCCATGGGTTTTGGTCCGAAAGCTAGATGGATTCTTTTTTCAGATCCATAAAGATTCGTGGCCACCGGAAACTTGGTTCCTTTGACATTGGTAAACAAAAGGGCCGGGCCTTTTTTAGCAACCACACGCCTTTGGATCTCTGCCAGTTCCAAATACGGATCCACAGGTTCGGAAACTACATGCAGTTCCCCTTCCTTTTGCAAAAGTCGGACAAAATCATTGGTGGATCGTAGTGAAACCATAAAAAGGAATAGACGGCTCCTTGTTTTCTTAGACGCTATAGGGCATAAAATCTATGTCCCAAGAACCAAATACCACACAACCAATCATTACCGATATAAAAAGAATTGCAGTCTGCGGAGGATCTTTAGGGAGAGAAAGGCGCTCTTATGTCCGAGGACAAGTAGTAGATGTGGGAATTACAGACCTGATGAAGGCAGAAGGTTTATGGGATTTAGTGACAGGACTTTTTATTGGGGAAGAAACAAAAATCACTCCCTTTCTCGATTTTTCTCTGGCTCCGGTTAGAAAGCCTGTTCTGAAATTGGAAGTGTATGATGCCAGTGGAAATAAAATCTACACTTCAGGAAAAATCAAAGCTGATGAAGATGGATTTTTTTCCTGCGAAATTCGCGACAAACTACCCGTTGGATCCCATGATTTCCAAGTGATCTTAGAAGGATTGGATAGTTTTCGCCAATATTCCAAAGACTTGGCACATTTGAATACCACAGAAGATTCGATTTTAGGAAAAACAACTATTGTAGGTAAGGGAAAACTTAGAATCCTTGCAGAAGATTACAAAGGAATGGTTGTCACCTCCGACATTGACCAAACCTATTTGGCTACAGACATTCATTCGGGAAAAGGAAAGTTCACTGCAGTCTTCGAAACACCTAACCAAAAACAGGCGCTTCCAGGGATGCCTGAATTATACCGGGAACTTAGGACTTCTTTATCCAATGCACCCTTAGCTTTTATTTCCGCAAGTCCCCACTTCTTTCGCCGCACCATGCTTGCCACGATTGCGAAGGACAATATCCAAATTGAATCCTTACATTTAAAGTATTTAGAAGGTACGATTAAAGGAGTCTTCGATAAAGTCATCGGAACTATTTTTAACCCTATCGAATTTTTACAGAATGGATTCAAACCGGCTTGGTCGCGGACAAAAAAATTCCTAGGAGCCTCTTACCAAAGTCTTTTTGATCAAATGTCTTATAAACTTTCGATTCTTCTCTATGATAGAGTGTATCTTCCCACAGAATCCAAAGAAATCCTTCTTGGTGACAATACGGAATCAGATTATATGATTTTTACTCTCTACCAAATTATCTGTATGGGAAAACTCACTGGGGACGAGTTAGAAGAGTATTTATACAAATTGAATTTTCTTGGTCGAGATGCGATTACAAGGGATTCTGCCAAAAAAATCCGACTCCTTGGGGAAGAAATTCATAGAATTCACGGAACCGTAAATCCAGTAACACTCAGCATCATCAATAGAACTGGCCACGGACCAAGTGAATTGGATATGCGAGAAAAAGTAAAAGATGCGTTACCGGCTGGGATGTATGATTCTCTATTTGCAACCAAACAGGCATTTTATGGAACGGAAGGTGCGATGGGTATGGCTTTGCTTTTAGAAGCGGAAGGATATTTTACGATCGAGCAGACTTTAGCGGTAGTGGCGGGAATGATCGGGAAGGTCTTAGAGGGGAAATTGGTAGATGAAGTTTTTTTATTAAAACTGATTGATGACCTAACCCTGCCAAAATCGGCAGAATTAGGTAGGCAAAAATTAAAAGAAGGACTTGCCGCTGCCTTTGGGTCGTAAATCCGATCTATCGAAAGAATGATCTTTCCAATATTTACTCTTGGAAGCGACTTAAATAGTAATAGAAGAATAGTTTTCTATTGATAAATAAACTGACTGCATTGATTAAAATAGGGAGTGCCAAACAAATCCAAACAACAAGGGTAGCTACGTTACCCTCTGGGATAAAATCTACAACTATCATTTGTTTAATAATTATATACGGAAAAAAAGAAACAATTGTTAAAAGCAGAGAGACCAAAACCCTCTCGCCTGCATTACCTTTTACATAATAAAAAGTATTTGTGGAAATATCAAACCGAGCTTGCGACCATTCTCGAATCTTTAAAAAAGGTTTCTCAATAATCCAATAACTCAAAAGGGCAATGATAACAGAAACGAATAAACTGATAAAAGATGCTTTAAACAATCGATTTACATCATTGTTCTCGATGATTTTATGATCTAATACCATCAACAGAACCGTTGTATTCACTAACATGTGAACCAAATAAATTCCATAACTCAATTTCCCAATGAATACCAAGATTGGGTTTGCCAAAAACCAAGAAATTTTAGAAAAAAATCCGCCGATCGCCCCAAATACAATAACAAAGGCAAAAAAGGAATAAAAACTAATCCGATATACAATAAAAAAAAGCTTAGCATTTGAAAATTCCAATGAAGCTACATAAAAAAACATAAGTATCGAAACAATGAAAACTATGTAGAAAATCGTCTTTTCCCCGGAATTTTTACATGAGATTTTATTAGCCTTCCAAAGTTCCATTAGCAAAATGCCATAAACAAAAGGTTCAAAGTGTGTGTGAATGGGATGAAATACTTTTTGAACGTAGACATCAAAAATATCCATCGGACTATTGAAATAATAATAGTAGCGGATGAGTATCGGTAAACCCAAAAGGAAAATTAAAAAGCTAATTTTTTGATTCCGATTTTTCAGAACTCTTGTATAAAATAAAAAAACAATCGGCATAGCTAAATAAAACTGCTCCTCCATAGAAAGAGACCAGCCATGTACCAAAATACGTTTCGGAAAATAATTGGAGAGATAAGAAAAATCAGTCCACCAATATGATAACTTTAGTTTTAAATCAAGAAGCCCATAGGTAAATGCATTAGCTTCCCCTAAACCTTGACTTTTCTTTAAAATTCCCGCCATGATGAGAATCGTAATAGATAAAAGCACATAAAAAGCAGGGAAAATACGTAGAGACCTTTTAACTACAAAACTTTTCCAACTTTCAAAAAAACTAGATTTCTCTAACTCCTTCGTAAATGAAGTGGACAATAAAAATGCACTGATCACAAAAAAGAGACACATTAAAAATTCCAAGTTTTGTATGTTATGAAGATAGCCAGCGTATCCCTTTGGAAGGAAATCGATAGAAAATACGAAACAATGAAACAGGATTACTAGATAACAGCCGATAGCCCGTATTCCATAAAGATTGTTAATTTCCTTTGAATTTTTCTTAAAGATCTCTAAAAAATATTCTTTCATATTAGTGCGATATTGGCATATTGTTATGAGAAATCCTTAGAAGGCAACCGATATTTACTATCGATGGTTCACATTTGTAGAGATGACTCTCACTAGGGAATACTGTAATTAATGAAACACCAAAACAGAAAAAGCAACATAGGAAAATTAACCTTATTCTTCCTTTCTTTTATTGCTATCATTTATTCGATTGAATACACTCAGCCACAATTCTCTCTTTTTCAAGATAGCCACGATAAAGCAGTACAAACTTTTTCTCTATGGGAAAATCGCTTTCAAACAGATAATCTCTATTATCCGGCAAAAAATTTTGATCCAAAGTTAGAATTCTTTCATTTACCAACAAACTTACATGTTATTCATGACGGTAAACTACTTAGTGCTTTTCCCGTTCAATTTGCACTGCTCATGGCACCACTCTTAAGTTTGATTCCCTTACACTTTCTCCCCTACACTTCTATATTCTTTTTATTCTTAGGTCTTTGGATTCTTAGAAAATTTTACGGTTTTTCAATGTTCTTACTTTGGGTATCGTATTTCACAACATTTCTTTGGCCCCTTAGTTGGGAGTATTCAGAGCTTCCAGCTGTCTTCGCACTTACTACATTTGGACTTCTACCCTTCCTAAGAGAGAATCGAGTAAAACTGATGGAAGCCTTATCTGGAATATCACTAGGTTGGGTTATGATTGTACGTTTAGAAACCATTGTTTTCTTTGGAATATTCTTTATATTCCATTTCTATTATTTTTCGAAATCCAAAAGACAATTTGCTCTAGTTTCATACTTAAAAACTTACAAATTATTCTTAACTGCATTTATTCTCTTTATAGTTACCAATCTTTATCTCAACTACGTTACGAGTGGCCATATATTAGGAACTAGATTCTTAGCTAATTCCAATGGCTTTTCTGCTGGATTTGAACAGAGACTACAATGGCTAAAAAGCCTACTTTTCTTTTCTGATCAAAAAATTGGGTTTTTTGGATACATTCCATTGGCACTGCTACTCTTCACAGTCTATTGGATTCGTTTCAATAAGATCTCAAATAGGAAAAAAGCTTTGCTCTTTGCTTCCTCAGGAATGTTAATAATAATACCTTGGATTGCACCTAATGACGGATTCAATAACTGGGGTCCTCGCTTTTATACAATTGTTATCACAGCATATTTAATATTACTCAAACCATACTTTTCCTATTTCTACCATAAGAAGAAAAAGTTTTTTTTTCTCTTTCTATTTACTTTTGGAATCTTTAGTTTTTCCCTCGGAGTTATCGGTGCCAAAATCCAAAAATCAAAGACAAACCTATCAAAAAAATCCGCTACAATTCTTGCGGAAATTCAACCCGATATTTTAGTTTACCAAGATTATTTAAACCTTTACACCTGTGGCACTTTTTACTTTAACCATACGGTTGTTATTGCAAATAACATGGATTCGATAACAAGACTATTAGAGAATGCATCTCATACCAATACGCACAAGAGCATAGCTTTTATCACTTGGAACCCCATTCTAATATCCAAAGAATTAAAAGAAGCCATTAATGAAAACAAACGTAAGAGTGGTTATCCACTTGCGGACTGGGATGAAGCTTTATTAGAATCAAATATGAAAAAGTATGTAACCGAGTTCCAAATACTTGATAAACAGAATTATCGAATTTGGACTGGAAAATTCAAATAAAAAGGATTACTATGAACTCAACAAAACAGACACTCTTAATTATTGCGGCGGCAAGTTTGTTCCTTCTTGCGCAAACTTATGCCTCTGTCTCTTCAGGATCTGTTTCGGATTCACTTACGAAAGCGATCCAAATCGAATCCGCTAAGTCAGAAAATTCGAAATGGATTTATCCTGCAGAAAATTTGGATCCAGAAAAAAAGTTTAACCCAACTTTATTCGTTATCAAAAACAAAAGAGGTGAATTTCAATCTGTCTTTTCTGAAACTTTCGCAAAAATTTACTCAACCCTATTTTATCTTGTCCCAATTGAATTTGTTCCTTATTTCAATATCGTATTCCTTATTCTAGGAATGTTATCATTAACCTTTATTGGGCAAATACCGATTCTTGTATGTATACTTATAACCTATGGAAGTGTTTTATTCTCCCAAAGTTTAGATTTATCTGAAGTGCCTTTGTTGTTTTTTTTGATCTCAATTAGTTATTCTATTTGGGCTATCGGTATAAAAAAGAATCATCCAAATAAAATATACCTAGGACTTTTACTGCTTTTATTCGGATGTTTCCTACGACTAGAAATCATTCTACTAGGAGGACTTATTTTCGTATATAGTGCTTTCTATTTTTACCAACAGAAATCAATCAAAGGGGAACTCTACCTAGTTGCAAGCTTCTGCGCATCAATTTTTATCTTCTTTTCTATTAATTACATTAATGAAGGTCATATTTTTGGATTACGTTATCTTTACAACTTTGATCCCGACAACCAGTTAACTTTCGTAATGCGACTAAAGAACATGTTAAACATCTCTTTTACATCGATTCATGCACTTGATATAAAAATAGGATTTTTCCTATATTCGCCTTTCTTTCTTTATCTAATCTACTTCGGATTCAAAAGCCGATCCTTCGAAACCTCGAATCCATCGTTTGCCCATTTATTCATATTAATTGTATACCCAATTTTAGTTGGTATAACAGCACCAAATGACGGGATTACAATTACCGGAAGGTATGCGTTAGCCGCTATTTTTCCAGGAATGTTTTTGCTTTCAGATCATTGGAATCAAATCAGAGGAAAAAAAATATTCTGGTTACTAGTGTTTGCCTCATTAACCTTGAGTTTTTTTGTATTAAAGGTATTAAAACAAAGCAATAAAATGATTCGCAAAACAAACTCAATACTTGAACCTTTAAAAACCGATTTGTGGATCTTTTACGATCAAAATATTAGCGGAGTTGCTGGTCTTCATTTATTAAAACAACCTAGCTTAGCTGTTACAGAGATCAATTGGAGGAAGGATTTACATACTTTGACTTCACGTATTAAGGCTGAGAAAATCCGTAACATTGTGGTTTTTGATTTTTCAGAATCTAGTATAGTCAAATACAAGAGACCTCTGGAACTCCAGTCTGATGATTTTCAAAAACTTTGGAAAAACGAAGATTTCCTTTGCAGCGAAACAATAAATGTTGATTTCATTTCTTACAGAAAATGTAACTTGCTTTAACTTTTCTTAGATCTTAATTCTGATTTTGAAAGAACATCTTTGCCTTTGACAAACTCTACAACATATAAGGGTCGTCCTTTTGACTCTTCAAAGATACGCGCGATGTATTCTCCCAAAATCCCAATAGAAATCAATATAGATCCACCTATTAAACAAATAAGCGTAACGATCGTGGCCCATCCTGGATTGTACACAATTGGCATTTGCAGGATAAAGTGTTGGAAAGCGCGAAAGAGCGCATAGACTCCGACCGCAAATCCAATGATAGCAACAATGATTCCAAGAGCCAAACTAAACCTTAATGGCAATGGAGAAAATGAAACAGCGGCATTCATTGCCAATTTTAACATCTTTCTTAATGGATACTTAGTTTCTCCTGCCACTCGAGGATCACGATTGTAATATACGGGAGTTTGGGGAAAACCAATCCAAGCATTCATTCCTCTAAGAAATCTGTGATTTTCACGCAAACCATTTAAGGCATTCAAACATCGTCTAGAGATTAGACGAAAATCTCCTGAATCTAAAGGAAGATCCTTATGAACTAAGATTTTCATAATACGATAGAAAGCCCATGCCGTTATTTTTTTGAAAAAAGATTCACCAGATCGAACAAGCCTTTGCCCATAAACTACATCGTAACCATCTCTATACTTTGTAAGCATTTCTAAAATTACTTCAGGAGGATCCTGTAAATCTGCATCCATGATTACAACTGCATCCCCTTTTGCATAATCCATACCTGCAGTAACAGCAATCTGATGACCAAAATTACGAGAGAGGCTTACTACTCGAATTCGTGAATCTTCTTTCGACCAGGACACTAATTGAAATATTGTTTCATCAGTACTACCATCATTCACAAAAACAATTTCCGTTTTTATGGCTAGCTTATCTAAAAGCTCAATTAACCTTTCTTTCAAAAATGGTAGAGCAGATTCTTCATTATAACATGGAATGACAATAGATAATAAATTAGGGTTTTTTCTTTTTTCTAAATAGTATTTCATAAAACTTCCAGTTTATTTAACTCACAATTAGTATAATACGATTCCCATAAACGAAAACGAGACCATTGGATTAAACCATCCAAAAAGAAAGGATAAGCTAAAAAAGCAATTATCACTGAACTTTAACAGGAACCACTAACCTTTCTTTCCATTTTAAAAATGGCAATTCAATCAGCAAATACGCAATCCATGAAATTAAAAAGGTACTAAAAATAACCCATAATATGGCAATGAATGCAGAATACAGATTAGGCTCGCGAATTACCAATGGAGTTACTTTTTTGGCAACTAGAGGAATAACAATAATATGCCAAAGATATGCAGTATAACCTAATCTTGCAAAAGGACGAAATAAGGAGAGGCTAAAAAATCTACGAACGAATCTGTTAAAGAAAGAGATATACATCAAAATTCCAAATCCAATAGAGACCAGTGTCGGACGAAATACAATAGCAAAGGCACTTCCTGAATCAATTTGGTGCATCCAAATAATCAAAATCCCAGAAATAATCAAAAGGAACCAAAACAAGATTTGTTTTCCTGGGATTTTTATCTGGTTCCATGGAAATCTATGATAAAATTCATAAACTAACATACCGAAAAGTATTGAGTCAAACCGACAATATAACATGTAAACTGCGTCCATATTTGGAGCAGGAAATGAGACAGAAAAACGAATCAACAAAGCCAGACAAAACCCAAAGATATAAAAACAAAGTCTCTTAGAAAAATCGATCTTGAAAAAGAAGAAAATGCAAAAAAAAGGTAAGAGCATATAAAAATGCTCCTCAATTGAAAGAGACCATCCACCATTATAGACAACTGGTACGTGCAACAGGTCAGTCAAATAAAGCGCATCCACCCATACATTTGATAACCCGACTTTAATCTCTTCAAACATGGCAATCGCATTAGGATCTTGAATCAATAGCGGATTAAATTTAGCTAATTGGTAACTTTTAAAAATATATAAAATGATTAATGCAAAATAGAATGCAGGAAAAATACGAAGACTACGTTTTATAAAAAAATTTGAAATACTAACGGATCCCTTAGCCTCATATTCTCTTCTGAGTCCTCCATAAATTAAAAAGCCGCTCAACAAAAAGAAAAAGTCCACTCCAGATGAAAGAGAACCAAGGAATAAATTTATCCATTCAGGTGAATTTTGAACTATCGGTTTTACAGTCACCCAAACATGAAAAGTAACGACAGATAAAATGGAAATAGCTCTAATCCCATTTAAGTTTTCAAACTCAAAATCTTTCTTAACAAAAATAGAACTTATATACTTTAATGCTGTTTGTATCACTTTGTTTTACTGTACTCCTCTACCGTGAATCCATAAAATACGGACTCCCGAACCTTCTTTAGACCAGAATTTGACGGAATTCCGATCCCACTATCATCCAAGAATCGTCTTACAAAGCATACTTTCTGTTGGGTAATCTCTAAACTAGGTTTTAACATTACAGGCTGAAATTCAAGATGATGATTCCATCCTAAATATAAACCAAGAAACTCTGGATAAGCATTTAGCAAAACCAGTCCAGGCTCGCAATTTTTACTAACGAATTCAGCTGTTCCTCTCCAATCTTCTTTAAAAACAAAATAAAAATTCTTTTTAAAATCCACCAAAGAAAAGGCCGTCAAAAGAATTAAACACCCAATGGAAAACCATCTTCTTAAAGAGAACTTCAAATGATCTGCAGCAAAATAATACACAAGAGGAAGAGTAATGATCCAATTCCGATTCGTAACGATTGGTTTGTATAACGAAAACAAACTCGTTGAAAGGAGAATAAAAATAGCGACCAATATCATGGTTCCAGAAGACGAAAATGACCCTCTCACTACATCTTTGTTTGAATTTCGGAACTCTCTAAAAATCCAAATCAAAAAAACAATAATGGGAATGATAACGGTCAAAAATAAAAACTTTTTGGATGTATAAAAAAAGAGAGAATAGTAAGCAAGATACAAAACAAGACCAGGTGGGTCAATCCAACTAGCAGTTGCTATTTTAGTCCCTTTTGACAGTTGGTATACAAAAGGAAGAAATGCTAAAAGACTAATCAAACCGAGAAAAAAAACAGAGAAAACCTCTTTTTCATTTTTTACAAGAAAACGCAGCCAAAAAATAAAATATAAGCTCCCTACAAAAATAAAGCCAAACAAATGAACATAAGAAATTAAAACAGAGGTGATAAGTAAACTAATCCAACGAAAACTTTTATAATTTTCCTTTTCTAAATTAACGAACAAAACGAGGATGATGGAAGACAAACACAATAAAAGGGAGTAAGATCTAACTTCTTGTGCATAGTAAATGGCTCCTGGAGAGAGCGAAATAAAAAATAAAAAGAGAAAACGTTTTGATTTTTCCCAAGATTTTGTTAAAAACCAAAGGATACATAAATTAGAAACAGAAATGAATACCGGGAATAACCTTACTGAAAATTCAGAAAATTTCGGCAAAATCCGAATCCAATAGGTAAGTAAAATTTGAAACAAAGGAGGATGTGGGTCTTCTTCAAGATAAGACCAAAAATCAGACCAGTTAGAAAGAGAAGACGCGTATACTGAATATAATTCATCACTCCATAGGCTTTGACGATCCAATTGATAAAACCGAAGGAAAACTCCGATACACAAAGAAACTAAAATTCCTATCTCGTAACGATACTCACCTAATCTAAAAAAACGTTCTTTCACTTTCTCTCCCAAACCATAAACCGAAATCCCGCTATTTCCTCGTCCGATTTCTTTTTATAAAACTTTGATTCTATTTCATATTTAGTATCAACCCATTCGTTATAAAAAACCTCTGTTACGTTTGCATCCTTAGGTGGCTTAAAATCATAGACAAATACCTGAAACACATCGACTCCTGAATTGAAAAACTTGGATTCCAGGTCATTGAATTCAGATTGTTTGTTTACGATCCAATGTGGTTTTTTCAGAAATGAATCAGAAATTAATAATAAATCAAATGTGCTTAGGTGAACCACTGGTGCATTCGGTTGGTTTTCTAACTTTTCCTGGAATATATCGTGGTATCTTTTAACAAAATCCAAGGTTTTAAAATTCTTTCTAACATGATAAAATCCGAACCCAAGTTGCAAAAATACCATGAAAAGGATGATTTGAAATTGTTTTTTGTTTGTGACGGTCTTAAGTAATGAAATTGCAAAAATACAAAATAGAAGATAGGAAAATTCTGTAAAACGCATACCTAAGTACAATCCTCCCGAAGAATAGGGACTAAGAAGAACAACACCGAAAAAAGAGGATAAAGCAACACTAATCAATAGTTTTTGTAGTTGGTTGAGTTTAATCTTAAAAATTACGTAACCAAAGAGAAGTATAATGGGAGTACAATAAAACAAAAAACCAACACGATTGGTATCTCCTAGAAAAAATTCAGAAATCAAATGAATTCGATCTGGTATTTGCAATCTAGAAAAATCATTAAAACTAACCTTACTCCTTACACCCAAAACTTCTTGGAATTCATGATAATTATAATAGCCGAGTAACACTAAAGCAAGAGCGAAGCCACATACAAAAGGTAGATATCTTTTTACAAAAGATACAAAATGCTTTCGGTTAAAATAAATGACTGCCAAACCGAGAAAACCAATGTAAATCACGGCTTCTGAACGTAAGAAAATAGAAACACCACCAAAAAAACCGCAAGTGAATGTTGACCAAAAAGAAAGTGGTGGTTTGTCACTTTCCAAACGAAAAACTGCGTAAAAAAAGAAAAGAAGTAGGATTTGCGATGGGATACTTTCGGAAAACTCAATAGCACTGGAGATTCCATATCCGACCAAATACAAAATACCAGCCAAGGCCAAATATTCAAATTTTTCTATATCAAAAATAGATCGTATAAATAGAACGACCGCATAACTTAAGAGTAAATAAAGAATAAGAATGATCCCATTGTAAAAACGATAAGGAATCGGAAGTAAAGAAAAACCTTGTGCAAAAAAACTAGGATACTGAAATACGCAGGTTTTTTCCCCACTCATCGTCGTTGTAAAATAAGTCCAGGGGTAACGAAACGGATAAAATCGGTATCCTTCGTCAAAATCTTTGTACTTAGAGTAACATTGGTGAGAATGAATTCCTCTTTCTTTGTATTCTATTGTTTGGTAGAGTTTAATTTGAGAGTCGGATTGTATCAGTGGACTGAGACCACTATCCCAACCTATTCTCTTGTAAAATAAATAACCTATACATAACAGTAATGCAAGAAGGATGATCTTTCTACTTGTCATCGATGATTGTATTTTTGAGATCCAATGCGGGTTAGTCTTCATCGTTTCTTTTCCAAAAGAAAACCCTTAAAGTGAGCCAAAGAATGCTCTGACTGAATTTTGAAATTCTCTGGTTTTAAAGTAAAATTGATATCAAACTTTTCTTTCCAAATTCTTTCGGGAAATTCTTCGTTTACCAACTGGTTTCCTTCCCATTGCAAAAACAGAACTCTCTTTTTCTCTTCCCCTAAAACTTTTTCCACTTTTATCCAATCCTCGTTTGAATAAACAGCTACTTGGGGATATTGAATATAACTATAACCAACAAGATAAGATAAAGAAAGACCTCTTTGGACAATTAAATCTGGCTGTAGGGCATTTATTTCGTTCATCACCTGGTGGTATAACTTGGCAGAGGATGACCATTGTTTGATAGCTCTTGAATCTGATTTGTATGAAAAATAAAGAAATGGAAGTAAAATAATTAAAAAAGAAATTGCTGAAACTTTTTTTCCCAGAGAAAGAAAACTACCGGCCATTAAAAGGTACACTCCACTCTCATAGTATCGCATTCCAAATATATCGACACCCGCTCGGTAAGGAGACAAAATTGGTAAAATTAAAACAAAAAGTAATCCAGAAAGTAAGAGAGGAAATAACTGGGATTTCCTTTCCCACCAAACAGCAATTAGGCCTAAAAATAAAATGGGATACCCTTTGAAAATCCCAATCTTAAATTCATTTCCCCAAAGATCGGCGACCCATTCCTGAAAAAGATGTCTCGGGATTCCTCCTGATTCCATGTCGTTCACCGTGTTCAATCCTCTCATTCCAAGAAAATGTCCATAAACCTGATGGTTCCACAGAAAAAAGACGGCTTGTAATCCGAAGGAAAGAATAATATAAGGAAGAAGATTTTTTGTCAGTTTCCACTGGTCCTTTCCTAAAACGAAAGCCAGAGCGAGGAAAAAAATCAGGGCAATGTTAGACTCAGGTCGCAATTGAAAATTAAAAACAATGGCTACCGCAAGAAGAATTCCATACCTAAATTGTTTTTCTCTTTGGAATTCAAGAAAAGATAAGATGGCGGAAAGAAAAAAGAAATTAGTTAAGGTAAGTTCAGAATAATCTAAAGATGATAGAAATACGGGAGTTAAACATTGGATAAAAATAACAGAGATAAGAAGAAATATCCCCCTCTTTTCATATTTACTTAATATCCTATCTAGAAGAATGAAATTCAAAAAGAAAAATAAGATTGGAATGTAAGTAATCCACCTCTTAGAGGAGATGGTAACAAAGAGCTTTTGAATCCAGGTAAAAAGCACTGGGTATTGGAATACACAATTTCCGTTCTTTAAAAAAAATGCCCAAGGGTACCCAAAAGGAACCATCGAAATCTCAAATCCCAATTCTTTCGCTGGGAAATAACATTCTTCAGCACTTCCACCATCTAAGCTATGAATTACCTGGTAGTATTTGATCTCTGGATCACTAGATACAAATACGGTATTCTCATTCCACTTCCACCTATAAAAGGTCGGAATCAAAAGAACGAGAATATAGATACCAAGCCTTTTCGAAAAACCCATTTTAATCCCGCTTAATGATATGTGCAGTAACTGCTTGGAGACCAAAAATAAGCAATGTCAAACTCAAGTTAGTTGCGGCAATAAATTCACGTTCGAAATTAATAAACACAAACCCAGATTTTTGCCATTGGATAAAAATCCATACAAACGCTAAAATGATGATTCCCAAACCACTCAAAAGAACAAAAAACAAACGATCCTCTTCCATAGCCAGAATCGATTGATAAATACGACTGATTCGGGGTTGTTTCGTTGCAATAAGAAGTCCTGTCCCCCAAAGGCTTAAACCGAGAATTGACAGGAAGGAAAAAAACACCATGGAGTGGATTCCATAAAGATTCATACCTCCAATGGCGATTACCTTCCCAACAAAAAGGCCAATCATCGATTGTATCCAAAAGAATAAAAACAAAGTAAGTCCCACTCTTTCAAATAAATGGGGACCATAAAATAAAATACGAAGTAAATGCCGCATTCCATCACGCCATGTTTTTAGATGAGGAATTCTGCCTTCCTTGTCTGGATACAAAGAGACAGGAACATGTTCCATTTTTGATTCATGAATCAAGGCCTTGATCAATAATTCAGACGCAAACTCCATTCCCTTACTTTTGATATCCCACGACAAATATTTGTCCTTACGGAAACATCGAAATCCAGAGTTACTGTCGCGAATCTTAAACTTTTTTGAATATAGCAAATTAATAATCCAATTAATTACAGGTGTTCCCAAGTAACGGTGCAAAAAAGGCATCGCTCCTTTATGAATTTCACCATCTAACCGGGAACCGATTACCATATCAAAATCGCCCGCGACCAATTTGCGAATTAAAGCTGGTGATTCTAAAAAATCATAGGTATCATCGGCATCTGCGAAAACGATAATTTCTCCTTTGGCGTTTCTGATTCCCGAATCAAGAGCAGCTCCATAACCACGCTCCTTCGCAGGCATCACTCTCACGCCAAACTTCTTTGCAATCGCAATAGAACGATCCGTACTACCATTATCGGAAACTAAAATCTCAATTTCCATTTCTTTGGAATGATCTTTTTTTACTTTCACCAACTTTTCTAAAACGTAAGGGAGAGTCTTTTCTTCATTCAAACATGGAATTACAAAACTAACAGAAGGTTTTTTCATAAAGACTCTCGTTTATAAATTTCAAATGGATCATATAATGACATAAAATAGATAAATAGGTTTTTGTATTCTGGTAAAAGATTCTGGGAACTTTGAAACTGAATTAGTTTTGAATAACAAATGGCAGGCAAAACTTCTTCCCCAAAACAATTTGTAATCAGCTTAGCTTGTGTATCAACCGACCGATCCGCTGCTAAATTCAGAAAGAAGTATTTACTTCCCAGAAAACGATATTCCAAAGACGAACGCCTTTGCATAGGTTCTTCAGGATTTTTTACAAGAGACTCTTTTGGTAAATAGAACTCAAAACTATGTGGGGTTACATATTTATTATACTTTAGAGTGAAGTGATCTACCAATGAAAACCGAAAACAAACAATCGCTAAAAAACAAACTAAAAAAACGAATATTGTCTGTTTCCCTATCACAGAGAAACCTTCGATTCTCTTTTCAGAAGGCCATTTGAAAAGGCCCAAAATTCCAACGAGCAGAAATAGATTGGAAATTTCTAAACTATTAAAATCATAAAGTTCATGGATTCCCCAAACAAACAATAAACAACTTAATGCTAAATTGGCCTTCAATACGGGAATGATAGATTTTCGATTTTTTAGAATTAGGTTTCCAATCCAAATAAGGATCAGAAGGGAACCGAAAACCCCGAAGGATCCAAAAGCTTGGACATAAAGGTTATGAGCCAAAGGGAAACTATTGAAGTTGATGATATAATCTCTGATATAAAAAGCGCTGCTAGAATCAGGAATTTCAGAGAAACTAAAAGGAATCTTATTTTCGGGAAACATTCCAAAGCCAAAAAGCGGATGAGCTTGGATCGTTGACAGAATGTAAAAACTCCAAATCGAGATGCGAACAGCGCTCGATCCCAAACTAAATATAGATTTCTCAGACTTAATTAGGAAATAAACACCAACAAGAAGGAGAACAATTAAAATGAAAGTGGCGTAATATTTATTCTTTGGTGATTGGATGAAAAGAAATAATAAAACTGCAAAAACCAAAAATGACAAAATTGAATTTCTGGAAATCGTGATCCCAAGAAACATTAATGAAGAGACAATAGCCACAATGATAAGTAACTTTTGCCATTGTGATTGTTTAGGTTCGAACCAGAATACTACAGCTAAACCAGCAATCAATAGTGCATTCGATGCGAGTAAACTAACAGGGATTAGAAACACATCCTCATGGTATGATGTTATATGAAAGTTTGGATCATCTGCAATTTTCCAAAGGATAAAAATTGAATTTAGAACAAAAAATAAGATACAGGTCTTTAGAAAAAATAGTAACTTTTGTCTGTCCCAAATACTAATCAAATGATAAAACAAAAAGGCCTCTAGAATAAGGACTCCTCTTTGTAATGCAAAATCATCCCACCAGTCGCGACCTACGAGCAAAAGAATCGCAATTAATGGAATATAGAATGTGGAAATTTTTGGTTTTGATGAAAACTGAAGGTTACGAGCTCCCATTGCTAGTGCAATGGCAATCGGAACAGAAGGATAAGCCATAAAATTGATAAAAGAAATGGCAGGAACGATCGCAAGAAATGGACCGATAATAGAAAAATTATTTTCTGAAAGTTTGCGAAAGGATAAAACGATGAATAGAAGCCAAACTATTGATACTAGTTTGATTCCTAACTTTTGTGGTAGGACTTGGATAGGATCATATTCTGCTATTTTTATAAAAACAAAACATGTTAGTAGAGTGGTGAGAAATAAAGACCAATATTGGCGCTTTTCTTTTAAAAAGGATCGCCAATGAAAGGCAGAATAGATAATAAAAACAAATAAACCTAAACCAATTAAATCAATTCGAAAGTTCTTTTGGTTAGTATGAGATTGTAGTAAAAAACCCAATCCCAGTACAAGAAACAAATCCAATAGAATTGGTAAAAACCTGAACATAGGTTTATAGCCAGTTAGCAGTTTTAGGAATGTACTTTTCCGGGAGTGATTTTGTAAAAAAGTCCCGTTTGTTTGCGATCAAATTGAAGTAAATGATGTGTCTAAGTGCTGCCACCCCATCCTTCCAAGTAATCTTTTTTCCTTCTAGATAATTTCTAGGATAATAGGAAATTGGGAATTCTTGTACACGCACTTTAAGACGAGCGACTTTTGCTGTAATTTCTGGTTCAAATCCAAATCGTTTAGATTCTAAAGAAATATTTTTTACAATTTCGGCACGAAATACTTTGTAACAAGTTTCCATATCGGTTAAGTACAATCCACTTAAAAAATTAGAAAGGATAGTAAGTATCCGATTGATGAGATAATGGAAAGTTCGATGCACTTGCCTTCCATCTTTTTTAAACCGAGAACCAAAAACGACATCTGCCTTCCCATTCGCAATGGGTTCAATGAGCATAAAAATCTCATCCATGTCATACTCAAAATCCGCATCCTGAACAAGGATAATATCCCCCGTGGCTTCCGCAATGCCACGATGAAGAGCGGCTCCCTTGCCTTGGTTTTTTTCCTGAGCAAGAATTTTATGCTCAGAACGAAAACGGTAGTTTCGTAAAATTTCTAGTGATTTGTCTCTTGAGGCATCGTCAATGAAAACGAGCTCTTTTCGAGTGGGTAATTGGAGGGCATCGACCTTCTCTAAAAACTCCCCTAAATGGGAAGATTCGTTATAGATAGGGATGATAAGGGAGGTTTTGTTTGCCTTCCCGGAACTTCCGAGGTTACGTCTAGCGACCATAGTTTATATCTAGGAATACTAGGAGTAAAGGGAAGTCAAGCGGCAAAAAAAGAGTTGGGTGTGTGGTTCTTGAATTATTTATTTCTGTACTTACGTAGCCCCATAATTCCATGAATTATGGTCAGGGCAAAGGCATAAAGAAAGGAAAGTTTTTCTCGATTTTTTAACATTCTAAAATGAGCCAACATCACTTTTTTCTTGTTAGATGTTGCGGCCCCTCTCCTCACTCGGTAACGAGCTAAAATCTCGGAATTGGCAAAAGCAATCTTTCCTTCCCTCAGAATATCGAGCCATAAAGCATAATCATCCCGTAGACTTTTTAACGAAGGATCGAAGTATTTTTTTCCGACACTGGGGATATGGTAAATCGCAGTCAGTAGACCAACGCGGTTATAATGTAACAAATCACGATAGGAGTATTCCTTCGATTTTACAAGAAATGGGGCACAAAATTCAAATCCATTTTCATCAATAATTCGATAAGAAGCGAAGGAAAAAGGCGATTTAGTTTTTTCCATAAAGGGAATCATTTTTTCTAAAAAATCAGATTCCCAAAGGTCATCTGCATCTAAAAAAGCAATATATTCCCCTTTTGCTAATTGGATCCCCGTATTACGGGTATCAGCTGAACCAGAGTTTTTTTCTTTTTGAATGAACTGAATTCTTTTGTCGCCTGCAGCAATTTTTTTGGCAAGGGATGCTGTTTCATCCTTCGAACAATCATCAACAAGTAACAACTCCCAATCTTTGAAATTTTGGTTTAGCAAAGATTGAACAGATTCCTCCAAATAGGAAACTGCATTATAGGCAGGCATGATTACAGAAACTTTAGGCATTAAGACAACTTCAAAATCCAGAATTCCATATCTAAGGGAAAAAGGAAAGCCGGAATTAGCCCCTTACTTGTTCGCTAATAAATTTTTCTGCACAATCAAGAGCTTCCTCTATAATATGGTGCATGTCCAAATATCGGTAAGTTGCCAATCGCCCAAGAAATGTAACATTAGATAAGCGAGAGACTTCTACCTCATATGCCTGTAACATTTTCATATCTCCATCCAATCGTTTTGGATAATAGGGAATATCGTCTTCTTCGGTTTCTTTACTATACTCTTCAAAATAAATAGTTTGGGGATGAGATTCCCAAGGAGTAAAGTGTTTGTGTTCATGGACACGTGTGTAAGGAGTTGATTCATCAGCGTAATTGATTACAGGATTTCCTTGGTAGTCACCTTCTGTTCGGTATTCTTTAAAGAAAACAGTTCGATACCCTAATCTGCCATGACGAAAAGAAAAATAAGCATCAATGGGACCTGTATAAAAAATATGATCAAAACCTGAAACAGAATCTGCCTCACCGAGAAAACGTTTTCCCAAATGAATTTGGATATTCGGATGATCGAACATCTTTTGAATTACAGCAGAATAACCATCTTCTGGAATTCCCTGATAGTTATCATTGTAATAGTTGTCATCGTAACTGAAGCGAACTGGAAGGCGTTTCAAGATTGAAGCAGGCAAATTCTTTGGCTCTGTTCCCCATTGTTTTTTTGTGTATCCGTAAAAAAAAGCCTGGTATAATTCTTCACCTACAAATTTTTTTGCTTGGTCTTCAAAACTTTTTGGATCCTCGATAGAAGAATCTCCTTTAGACTGGATCCACTCCCTTGCTTCTTTGGGCGAAAATGCTTTATCAAAAAATTGATTGATCGTATGTAGATTGATAGGCATGGAATATACCTTTCCCTTATAAACTGATTTCACTCGGTTTACAAACGGACGAAATGTCCCAAAAGAATTGATGTAGCTCCAAACCTTTTCGTTACTTGTGTGAAATATATGAGGGCCGTATTTATGAACCATTACATTGGTTTTTAGATCACGTTCGGTATGACAATTGCCTCCGATATGCTTTCTCTCATCCATCACTTCGATTAAGTAATTCCCAGTTTTTGCTAGAGTATTGGCAACGACGGCACCTGAAAAACCTGCGCCTACAATCAGTATTTTTTTCATAAAACTCGATTTGGTAATATTTTTAAAATTTGAAAAACAGCTTTTCTGAGAATAGAACGAACTAAATTACGCGTTAAATGGAGAAGCTTGAAAAAATGCGGTGTTTCTTCCCAACTATACTTTGTCCCAAAATACAAAACTAATTGTAATAACTGCGACTCAGTCCATCTAAAGGAAATTAGTCTATCCATAAAGGATTTTGAAGGAATTTTACCCTCATGAAATACAAATCGGCACTCCCTAGCAAATTCGATATCCGAGTTGAGAAACTTTGCCATAATTTTTTCCAACTCGCTTACTCCGCGACTTACATTCTTAGTGGAAATACCACCTAACGAATAGTGTACGATAGGTTCAGAAACCACTCCTCCCCTATACCCAGATTTGATTACCCGAAACATAAAATCTACATCTGCCGAATATTTATACTGCAAATCAAAACCACCTAAGCGAAGATAGGCAGATTTTTTACAAAGATAGGCTTGGTGGTTGGAAGGATTTCCGACAAAAAAATCGAAATCCGTTAAGGTTTTTGGTCTCCAAACTTTTAGTCCAAAGAACATACTTGCAAAACCACAAACATAATCATAGTTCCCTTGTCTGGCTAAGTTTACTAATTTTTCTAAAGCGTGATCATTTAAAAAATAGTCGTCGGCATTGAGAAAAAGTATCCATTTCCCCTTTGCTAATTTTAAAGACCGATTCATCGCATCATAAACACCAGAATCTTTACCCGAAAAAAATCTGATTTCATTCTCTAGGTTTTTTAATTTTTCTACAGTTCTATCTGTACTCAACCCATCCCAGACAAGAACTTCAAAATCTACATTCTTTTGAATTAAAGCAGAATTTATTGTCCTTAGGATTGTCTCTTCTGCATTGCGAACCACTGTAATGATTGATACTAAAGGCTGATTTTGTTTCATTGCTGATGACTCAGTGATTGGTAAATCTGAATATGTTCATCAGTACACTGATTCCATGAGAACTTTTTTTTACGAATATATCCATTTTCTATGAGTTCTTTTCTTTTTGTATCGGAATTGAGTAACGCTAAAAGTTTTGTTTGTAAATCAAAATGATCCTTTGGATCAAAATACATGGCCGCATTTCCTGCCACTTCGCGGAAAACTTCAATTGAACTACAAAGGACAGGACAACCAACAGACATTGCCTCAAGGAGAGGAATTCCGAAACCTTCATACAAAGAAGGATAGACAAAAACCTTTGCTTTTCGATAAAAATTTGCTAAAATACTTTCAGACTCAAAATTTACCTGATGAACCACGGCTTCTAATCCAAGTCTTGAGATCCATTGTTTTTCTCTTCTTCGAAACTTTCCACCACCCGCGCAAACCAATTGTAAATCTTTCTTTTGTGCAATGAGAGCGAATGCATCCAAAAGAACCTTGAAATTCTTATAGTCGGAACGATTTCCAACAAACAAAATATAATTGGCAAAGGGAACGGAAGTTTCCGGCTCGGCACTCAAATCCCCTGCTAAATAGATTATCGAAATCTTATCTTTAGAAATCGCCGGATACAGTTTGATTAAATCTTTTTTTGTAGTTTCAGAAATACAAATGATATGGTCTGCCGCTTCGCATAAACTCTTTCGGTTCTTTAAAATGAAATTATTCAATCCATAATATTCCGGGAAAAGTTCATGCACACAATCATAGACAGTAATCACCATTTTTGTTTTACTTTTTCTCAAATGCGAAAGGTAATAATTCTGGAAGTAAGTGGGATGAAATACCGTAAAATCGTGATTGGATAAAGCATTATTTACTTTTGCATTGAATTTTAAAATACTTCGATTTAAGCTTTTTTTTAAAATCCCACTTTCTCGTTTTATAAGAAACTCCGGATTCGATAATCGCAAGAACTTGAAAGTGGATAGAATCCAAAAATAGAGAGTTGCCAAAGAGAAAAAAGGAGGTCTGTTCACTCGTAATTTAGTTTCAGGATCAAGAAGGATACCCTTCGTATATTCCTCTATGGACACTGATGTATCAAATTCGATTTTTTTCTCTTTTAATCTTCGGATTACTTCAGAAAAAATTTTCGAAATCCCGCCATATCGATTTTGAAAGAAAATTTGATGATCAATTAAAACTTTCATAGGGCTATATTAAATAAGCTTCTTTGGTAAACTTCGCTGTTTTTTCCCATGTAAATGATTCGGACCTTTTAAGCGCAGACGATGATAAAGACTTTCTAAGTTCTGCTTCATTTAGGAGCTTCTCCATTCCTGTTTTGATAGAGTTTAAATCATAAGGATCCACATACAAACCGGCATCACCTACAACCTCAGGTAAAGAGGAAGCGTTGGAAACTAAAACAGGGACTCCGCAGCACATGGCTTCTAAAGGTGGCAATCCAAACCCTTCATAAAAAGAAAGGTAAACAAAAAATTTGGCTCCTGAATAAAGGGAAGCCAAACTTTCATCGGAAACAAAGCCAAGAAAGACTATTTTCTCTTTCAATAAATCAGAATATCCAGATAAAATCTCTTCAAGATTTTCTCCCCAACCTCTCCCACCTAATAACACTAATTTAAGATTTGGGTTTGATTCCAAATTACTTAGCTGAAGAAAGGCATGGATCGTAGCCTTTAGATTTTTTCTCGGTTCCAGGGTCGCCACACTGAGGATATATTCACCAGGCTTTAGATCAAATAATCGCAAATCGGTATCCAACTTTTGTTTAGAACTAACTTGATAAAAATGTTTGGCTGGGGCTAAGGGGGTAACAAACACTTGGTGCTCGGATAAACCAATGCCTGCTTCAAGAAGGTCTCTTTTGCTATGTTCGGATATAGTGATGACTTTTGTGTCAGGATTGAGATCCCGAACCAATTTCCAAACCACATGATCTTGATTACCAATAAAAAACTTAGGGTGAAGGATAGAGATTAAATCGTAAATGGTAATGACTTTTCGAATTTTCGAGTTTTGTATAAATTCTGGAATTGGTAGAAACGTACTATGAAAGATAAAAGAATCAGTTAAATATTTACGTGGAACTGGATAAAAATAGGAAGTTAAACCAAATATAGAAAGAATTCGTTTAACAAAGATACTATGAAAGAATAGGAGAATCTTCGAGAGTCGCGGATAGCCTTTTATATCAAAAAGTCCGTAGGTCCAAAGATAAATCTGAAACAACTTATCCTTAAATTTTGATGGATTTTGGGGAACTAAAAGGCGATCCTCTGAAATTTCAATATTTTCTTTTTTTAGGTAAACGTTTAGATCTTTAATGTTTCCATGGATGGATGTCAGATATAAATTAATTTCAGGATCTTTAAGAAACTGAAAAAACAAATTTTCGATGACTCGAAAGATTCCTGTTTTTGCCTTATTACTTCGGATCGACCACGCAAGGACTGAAATATCAAAGATAAGATTCAAAAGCTTTATACTCTCTCTCATCTGATGGGATATCGAATTCACTTACCGAATACTCGATTCCCAATAAATCTACTAGAAGAAAACTTTTCTGAATATGTTCATTAAAACAAATTGCAGTTTTCACAATACCCTTCTCTAAAGAAAAAATTTGGATCATTTTTTCACCATAGGGTAGCCAAACATTTTTTTTGATATAGTCTATGTTTTTCATAATCACTAACGATAAATAATCCAAAGAATCAGAGAATGAATGCGGATCATTAACTTCAAAAGAAGGCTCCCCTTCCACCTGGGAAACAAATCAGACAATCGATAATATGAATAATGGTAGAGCCAATGTCTTGATGTTTTTCCTATAACTCGTTTCTGCATCTTAACAATCTCTCGATGCACTTTTAGGTTTTGGCTTGTTTTTGTGTTTTCGTGAATTCTAGTACAAGCGAGGATCTCCCTTAAAAATTGAAACGGAAAATTCTTTGCAATTCGCAACCAATATTCATAGTCCATACAATAACCAAGACTTTCATTTAAGAAACCTACCGAGGTTAATACCTCTTTCTTCAGAAAAACTGTTGGTTGGCAGATAATACAGTAATCAATCAAACGATCCATAGAATATGGTTCGATGGGATAAAATTCAATCAAACGATCTTCTTTGTCTATATGTAAGCCAATTCCATAAAGCCCCATTAGATCGGACTCAGACAATACCTTATAAGCTTTTTCTAAAGCTTTGGGTAAATATACGTCATCGGAATTGAGCCAAGCAATCACAGAACCTACGGCCAGCTTCCAACCTTTATTAATGGCATGTGTTTGCCCATTGTCCTTTTCTGACACCCAACGAAAACTAATCCCAAGACAGTTCGTAGAATGTTTATTTCCTGGTGGAATTTTTTTATATACCAGGTCATCGTTTCTATAAACTTCTTCAGCTTCAGAAATCAATAGATCGTATTTTTGGATTACCTGCAAAGTATTATCTCGAGAGCCGCCATCAGTAATGATGTAATCGAGCAAAAAATCACCTTCTTGAGTAATAACAGAATTGATAGTTCTTTCGATAAACTCTCCCTGCTGAAAAGAAGGTGTTACTATTGAAATAATCTTAATGTTGTCCGTCTGATTCATAACCTGGATCCGTTAATCAAAAGGATAAAACTGAGGCCGATTCCAATCCCAGACTCGTTCAGGCGTATCATTTACGTCAGTACCACGAATATTCCAAAGCTGTGTGTTTTTCGAAAATACAGCAGAAGATTGAACTATCAATGAAACAGTAACTAAAAGGAGGAAAAAACCCAAAAACAAATTATTGGAACTATACCTCTTGTAAACAACGCAAATAATTATCGCGAAAAACGGCATTACATCAGTCATAAATCGAGGTCCAACTGAATGACCTCCCCACCAATGCGGAAAAGTTGAAATTGCAATTATGTGCAAAAAAATAATCAGTTGAGTTAAAACAAACAGGGAACGGTCTTTATTAAGCACAAAAATAATCAAAATAGAAAATAACAAAAAGGGAGACCAAATAATCAAACCCCTATTAGGGCTGAAAATATTTCCTATAAACGCAGTTTTAAACAATTCCCAATCAAAGCTTAATCTATTTGAGCGGTAATAAGGAGGTAAAATATCATTAAATATTAAAATATTTAAAAAAACAAAAAGCGACATCGTAAATATTATAGATA
Source organism: Leptospira abararensis (assembly GCF_016918735.1). Lineage (GTDB taxonomy): Bacteria > Spirochaetota > Leptospiria > Leptospirales > Leptospiraceae > Leptospira_A > Leptospira_A abararensis. The sequence continues at coordinate 19,762 of NZ_JAFFPR010000027.1, read as the reverse complement.
TAACAAACTTCCACCTTTGATTTGGAAACTTAAACCATACAAAGCACGATAACAAAGCAAATGGAATTATGTTAGTAGGCCTAATCATATATGAAAAACATAATAAAAAACCAAGCAAAGGGATAAATCGAGGTTTTTCTTTAATGGAATAGAGCAAAATGAACAAAGACAAGGATAATATCAGCACACTACCTGAATGTTGCCATAATGCCCTGCTCCCCGTCGTAAATAGCGGAGTGCACAACCCCATAACAACCATTAAGAAAGCCGATTGTTTTTTAGACAAATAATAGCAAAACAACTTATACAGAAAAAAAAGACTCAAAATTACAAGCACAGAAGCATAAAGTTTTTCGAAATGTCGATGATAGTGAAAAATGAAAGAATCATCCACCGCGAGTTTGGAAATCCCAACAAATGGAATTACTAAAAAGCTCATTCCATAGGGAAAAAAATTAAAGTAATGGCCATTAATTTGAATGGCCGAATAAGAATCTACTAAGCCATACGCCTTGTATTCATCTAGATCCATATTAAAATCATCAAGGATGCTCAAACTAGTCGGAACCACCCAATATGAATCCAAAGTTCCCATTGGCCGTGATAAAAAATAAACCAGGGCTACAAAAAGAATACCGAGGGTAAAAGCAGAATGTTTTTTCATTAATTCGTACATAAGAATAACCAAATATATAAAATCTTAAAATAATAACCGCGATGCGGAAAAGATAAAATAATATCTTACTTAAAAATCAGAAAAAACACTTTTAGCATATCAAAAAGATACCTTTTCTTCGGTAACTAAACCAGATTCATCACTAATTTATAGATGACCATGCACCCTTTGATCATAATTACCAATATGTCTTTCAAGGGTTATAAATAACAAGATGTCTGGTTTTGCTTTCATTAATTTATCAAATTTAACCGGGCCCTCATTTTGAACAAAATTCAAAGTATCCACCTGGTGAAATTGATACTTAAAATATTCGATCATCGGATAAAAGTATGAGTCATGAATGATCATAATCTTTAATCCATTTTTTTGCATCAGAAAATTTTGCTTAGGAATATAAAGGTATTCATCGTCTTTAAAATAGCGAGAAAGAGAAAGAAACTCAGAAATATCGCGACCGCTTGTACCAACCTTAAGCAATGTAAATTGCGTCTCATCCAGAGAACGAACTCTAGGATTGTCCAAAGCCATCCTAGTTAAAATTTTATTAGCTGCAATAAAGGCCGCTAAATTATTCCAATGAGTATCAGTTTTATAATAAACGTTATGAGTTTTTTTTCTAGCGACTAATTCTTCATGAAAAAACAAAGTATCGCTCGAAGATTTACTAAACTCATTAAAAATCCTAAAGTATTTGTCTCTATTGATAGTTGAGTTATCTGCTTCAAACAGATACTCAGGATAAATATTAAATTTTTCTGGAACAATCGCAGAGTAGAATTTTATATTATTTTCATTACATAAGTTATGAATTTTTTCTAATCCATTTTTATATTGTAAAAACTCGTTTTTATCAAATGAGTAATCTCTCCCGCTTGCACCTTTCCCGAGAAATATAAAAAGCCACTCATCTTTACCCTGTACTACACCACGTTTCGGCGTTGAATGAAGAAAAAACCACAAAAAGTAATTATACTTTTCAATAATCCAATTTCGGGCAGGGAATTTCTTCTCGAAAGATTCTTCGATTAATCCAAATTTCTCTTTTAAATCCGCATTTAGTATTTGATCGAAAGAAATCTCATTTCTTTTCTCTGAAGACGGGATATCTCCTATAAGTTTAAGGAATAAGTTTAAACTTGGAATCAGGAGTAACAAGAGGATAAGATTAATTATCGATTTCTTCATCAAAACCTAAAGTAGATAAAAGGATTATAATTATTTGCTATAAGAAAAATTATAGAAATTAAAAAAACAGAAACTGCAAAAAGACGAGAGGTCACAATATTTTCAGAAAGTTTTTTCAAAAAAGACCATTCAAAACCAAATAATATTGCTAATAGTATCCCAAGCGTCCATCGAATATCAAATATTGAGATGGCTTCGGACATACCAAAGCCATTTTTTCCGAACATAGCAGCTAAGCAGTTGAAAGAATCATTAATGTCTTCGATCCGAAAGAAAACCCAGCCGATATTAATAATGGTAAAATTTAATAGAAACCTAAGAAAATTTGGTAAAATTGTAACAACATCCTGATACTTCGTCCTTTCCAGGACTAGGAAAAAACCATGATATAATCCCCAAATTAAAAAATTCCAACTGGCTCCATGCCAAAAGCCACAACAAATAAATACTACTATCAAATTTAGATTCTGCCTAGTAAAACCCACTCGATTTCCACCAAGCGGAATATACAGATAGTCCCGAAACCAGGCGGAAAGAGAAATATGCCATCTTCGCCAAAAATCTTGAACACTAAGGGAGGAGTAAGGGAAATTAAAATTTTTAGGAAAAGTTAATCCAAAAATTCGACCTAGTCCAATCGCCATATCTGAATAACCCGAAAAATCAAAATATATTTGAAAAGAATATGATAAGATCGCAAACCAAGTGACAATAGATCCAAATGAATTCGTGTGACCTGATAGAACTTCATCAACATAAATCCCAAGGGTGTTAGCAATGATTACTTTTTTTGCAAGACCAATTGAAAACAATTGTAAGCCTGAAATTGTTTCTTCGTAACTACTCCGTAACCGAGATAATGAATGCAGAACCTCACTGTAACGTACAATTGGCCCAGCAATAAGTTGAGGGAAAAATGAAATATAGAAAGAGAACCTCAGGAAATTGCGGTCAGCGTAAATATCCTTTCTATAGATATCAACCAAATACGAAATTCCCTGAAAGGTAAAAAAGGAAATTCCCAAAGGTAAATGTATTCCGGGAAAACTTCTATTTAAAAAATTTGATACAAAGAAATTTGAATATTTGAAATAAATAATAAGTAAAAGGTTTGCGATAATTCCAAGACCTAGGACAAATTTTTTTCTTTTGGAAAATTCAACTAGTAACCCAAATGCAAAGTTTAAAGCTATTGAAGCAATAATAACAAATACAAAGATTTGTTCGCCCCAATAATAAAAAAAGATGCTCGCTAAAAGCAACAATGAAAGTTTATATTCCTGCTTTACAATTGAAAACAAGATAAAAACGATCGGAAAAAAAATAAAAATAAAGAAAACTGTACTAAATATCATTTTAACTCAAGAATAACCTAACTAAGTCTAAAAAATAGATGAAATCTTTTGTTTAAAAAAAAGAATGTTTTGGCGAGGAAATCATTTTTAAGCAAAAGATTAAGCAATCTTCTTCGATATGTAAAACTATCGATATACTTTTTGTAAACAAGATTAAATTTCAACTTCAAATCCCTTTGTCTTTTCTTTAGCTGTTCTTTTGCATTTGTATCCAAAATTCGATTATTACTCTTTAACAAAACCATCTCAAAAAAATCTCGATATAAATTTGCTTGTTTCTTCATTGAAAAACTAGATCTTGCGAATTCTGATGCTACCGCACCGACATTCATTAATAGAAGATTGTTTTGCCATAAAAATAATATCTGCTTAGCTAAATCTTCAGCAGAAATAGATTCAGTTAAAAAGCCATTCTTGTTATGAGTTATCATTTCAGTCAGGCCACCAACAGGAAAACCTAGAACTGGAGTCCCCGAAGCCATTGATTCCAATAGGGTATTAGGTAAATTATCTTCAAGAGATGGAATCAAAAACAGATCTAACATCTTATATATAGATATTAATGTTTGATCATCAGAAAATGAACCAATATGTTGCGCATAATTATCCAATTCAGCATCTCGATGACTATAGTTTCCAAAAAAAAGGACAGCTATTTTCTTCGATTTGTAGGCATCGTTCCATTCTCTATTTTTCGAAAGAATTTTTAACGCTTCTAAGAGGTATACAAATCCTTTTCTTTTTTCACCAATAGAATCAGCACCAAAACCAATCAGAAAACAATCCTCTGGATAGCCAAATTGAGCTCTTGCTTCCGATCGATTGTTATTAGTAAACCAATCAGACTCAATTGAATTTGGGATAACTCGAAAGGTCGTTCCCTTAAAAAAAGAACTTTGCGAAGCTTTTTCTGCTAACCAACGACTGGGAGAAACTAAGCTTATTTCCGAAGAAAAATTGAGAGTTTTTTCCGAATGGATTAGCTCTGGCAGTGCAGCTATATTTGAATTTACTTGCGGACAAAATTTACAATCATTTAGGTAGCCATCACAACCGGAAGTATAATGACATCCTCCCGTGTAAGCCCATTCGTCGTGTAAAGTCCATACGATTTTTTTGCCTAATTTTAATAGTTTTCCAATATCTTTTATTGAAACAAAGTAACTTACCCAATGAAGGTTTACAATATCGGCATCCTGAATGAAAGGATGATTAACCAAATTACTGATACTATCAGTATAGGAAAAGAGAGTATTCGATAAAGGCGTTCTATTTTCGTTAATCAAGTCTTGTAAGAATGGATAACTTTTTCTTGAAAAAAAATTGTTCTTAAATTTAGATATCTCACCCTTCGGTGAACTATAATTAGATTTGTTTAAACATAATATTCGCGACTGAATCCCTATAGCTAACAGCGCCTGATGTAAACGATACATAGCTCTAGCTGCGCCACCAGCTTTATCGTTCGTTCCAACTAAAGTAACCTTCATAATTCGGAATGTTTACTTACCTTTTATAGCTTCAATAAATAAAGAATCGGGTTTTCTTGTTTTACCAAACTCATCAATATCAAATAAATAAGAATTGAATTGCGGAATTGAAGATTTATCGGCTCTGCATATCTTAACATTTGCAAGCCTGTGTTTTTCAAGAAGAGCGGTTAACGAAACAGAGTCATACATCCAATAGTGAACTTCACCGCCTAAACGAAACTTATTAATTTCAGCCATTTCTAGTGAATATCCAAGTAACCTGAATATAAAATCTATAATAATTCATTGAATTGATCAGATTAAAGTCTTCAAACGGATCAGTGGCGTAACTACTGGATTCGTTTGTGTTCTGGACTTTAGATAGTTCTGAAATTCATCCCCTAACCTCTGGTAAATAAAATCTGATTCAGGAATAGGTTCTTTGTCCCACCATTTAATCGTTTCACCTCCAGATGCATTACGTTGCACCTGATCCAACATTTCGAAAACCATCCAATTTTCTCTGATGGCATGAGAAGAATGACCACTTTTAACATTGTCTAATTCGGCGAGATAAACCTTCACTATTTGTTCCAAATCTGGCACAACCAAGCGTATGTACCGCCAACTTCCAGGACTCGGTTGATTTCTTCTAAAAATCTGGACACTCCCGCCCGGAGTAAAATGTTCGAGTACATGCGATGAATATACAACAGAAGCCTCTTCATCCGTGATTGGAATACCTTCTCTAAGATTGGCGGCAACTACTTCCTTACACCCGGAATTAAAGTCGATATTCATCCAATCCTTATGAAATCGCGACCCACATCCCAAGTTTAATAGTTTTTTATTACCCATATCTTTATTTAACTTCGAAATTCACAACTCACAATATGTAGAAAGAAATTGATCGTAACTTCTCTCAAATTCATTTTTAATATAAAAATTATGGCATAAACCTATCATAGATCTATCTCCAATATTCTTCAAAAGAATAGGAAGTTCATTTGGCTCCTTTAAAAGAAATCCATTTTTATGTTCTTTAACAAATGTCCTGGCCCCCGGAAGCTCATTGATAAGAACAGGTATACCCGCCTTTGCTGAATCATATAGTTTTCCTGCAGAATACAGGGCGTATTTCAAATTTAAATCGTCAGGTCTAAAATTGACAAAACAAAGATCAACAGATGAGAATATATCAAATTTATCTTTATTATCTACTAATTCATGACTCAAAAATAGTTTATCGGGATATTTCTTTTGTGTTTCTTCCACTTTTTCTCTTGTTGCGGAAGTAGGAATCCAACCATGAATGACTGCAACCCAATTCTCTGGAAGAAACGGGATTAAGTCTAAAAAGGAATCCGAACCCATAAATGATTCAATCGTTCCAGTCATTAGCAGTATTTTAGAATTAGCAGGAATATTTAAAGCCTTGTGAAAAAAATTCTTTCGAATACTTATCACCTGACCGGATGTTGAATTTGGAATAAAACTAACTACTTTTTTATATTTCAAAATAGCTCTTAAAATTTTTCCGCGACCCCTATCTTGCGAAAGGACAATGTCTGTAAATGGGACAATTGACTTTTCTAGAAGGAATGATTTATTTTTATGGTCGGAAATTTCCAAGGAATGATAGATTCGATTCTTACGATTTCCAAATAATAACCATGCAAAACTTAAATACAATCCACCTGGATCAAAGGAGATCGAAAGATCGTATTTAGAAACTAAGGATTTATATTTCCAATAAAAAACAAAGCTAAACAGTATCTTCTTTATATTACTTAATAGAGTTTTTGTATCACCAAGAGAAATAAATTTATAATTATCGTCAGAAATATCTAAACTCTTATGACCATGACGATCTACACCTGGATGGATGATTCCAAAGTGAATTACCTTCCATTTTTTCCGTAGAAAATAATTAACAGTTTCAATAAGAGGGGTAGAAATGTTGAGCCAGGGATATGCTGTAAAAATTATTATCTTCATTTTATCTTTTACGAGTAATACAAGTTACTCCCCACGTATTTTCCGTTGGCTCTCCTCCCGTAATCCATTCTTCAAATTTAGTTTCCCGAGTGTCAAAACCAGATATTTCTAAAAAATACATCAACTCTGGAAGAAAAAAATATCGCATTGGGTGGTTCTCATATATCCTCGTTTCTGTTTTTTGGAGAATATCCTGGATAATTACCTCGTAATTTACCGTCACAAGATTTTTTTGATAATTTTGAACTGGTTCTGCAATTCGTGTAACAGAATGCTTATCGTTTTTCATGCGCTTAATTTTTGTAGAAGGTTTTATATTCAAAACCGCTGGTCCGTACCAAAAATCAAACAAGAAAGTGGAACCTGATTTTAGATGTCTGTGTGCTGTCTGTAAAAAATTGACAAAGTCTTCATTTACTACCTGATAGCTTGCAACATGAAATAATGATACAACCGCATCAAAAACTTGGCTTGCACTATAAGTGCGTACATCACCAACTTCAAAAGTTACGTTTGGATTAATTAAACGTAACTTTCCTTGATTAACCATCTCTTCCGACATATCAACGCCCGTATAACGATCAATTTTTTTAATGAAAAATTCCGCATGTTTACCAGTTCCTGAGCCTAATTCTAATAAGGATGAAATCCGAGTAGGTTCTTTTGATAACGCATTTAATACATAATCGCTTTCTGTTTTGTAATCTTTATCTTTATATAATAAATCGTAATACGCTGAATAATCAGAAAATAAACTCATAACCGTTTCGCTCCATAAATAACTTCACATATTCTCCTAATCTGACTCTTTCTTAAAGTGCTTGAGGAAGGAAGATAGAGACCATTTTTACTTAAATCTTCTGTTACAGAATACTCTCCTTCCAATGCACATCCGAAGTCTTTTAAAGACTTTTGGGTATGCATACCATTAAAAAGTTTTCTGGAATCAATCCCCTCTTTCCTTAAAATACCCATTAATTCATCACGATTTCTACCATATACCTCAGGATCAATTTTGATCGCATTCATCCAATGTACATGTTTATAGATGGATTCATCCCAAACCTGAGTTGATATACCTTGAATGTCCCCTAACATTTCCTGATAAATTCTGAAGTTATTAATTCGCATTTCAGTGTATTGTTCAGCTTTTTCTAATTGAGCGAGTCCAACTGCCGCATGCAAATTAGATATTCTATAATTAAATCCAATATCAGCATGATTGTATTCTCTAGCACCTTCCAAAGGGAAACAAAGATTCTTGAAATACCTAGACTTAGTAGCTAACTCAGAATCGTTAGTTACTACCATCCCTCCTTCTCCAGTAGTTAGGTTTTTATTTGCAAAAAAACTAAAGGTGGCAAGATGACTTAAGGAACCTGATTTTTTACCCTTATATTCAGCTCCATGCGCTTCGGCAGCATCTTCAATGACATATAAATTATATTTTTTTGCAATTGCCGATATAGGATCCATATCACAAATTAAACCCATTATATGCACAGGAATGATTGCTTTTGTTTTGGTGGTAATCTTTTCCTCGATCTTTTCTACAGAAATATTCCAAGACTTTGGATCTGCTTCTACGAAAACAGGTGTTGCACCAGTATAACAAACTGCAAATGCGGTAGCTATCATGGTAAAGTTAGGTATAATGACTTCGTCACCTTTACCTATCCCTAGGGCAACTAAAGCAAGATGGATCGCAACCGTTCCATTACAGACACCAATACCGTGTTCTACTCCGCAATATTGCGCAAACTGAGTTTCAAATTCAGACACATATTTTCCTGCAGAGGAAATCCAGCCAGATTCCACTGCATCGAGAAGATACTTTTTTTCATTTCCCAGAAGCGCTGGTTCACAAACAGGAATAAAATTTTCCACTATTTTACGCTCGGAATAAATGGTTTTGCGTTAAATCTTGTTTTGTCACCTTCACCTGCATATGGGCCTTGTTTTACTTCAATCATCTCAGTATCCTCCAACATACAAAATCCATGACCACCATAAGCAAGTAAAACAACGTCGCCTTGTTCAAGAATACGACTTTCAACATATACTTGTTCGTCTGTAAAAAAATCAATCCTCACCCTACCAGACTTAATAAACAAAACTTCCTTTGTGTATTCGACGCTTCTTGTCACTGGGTTATGTACATGTGGCTGAATTAGGTAATCTTTTGGTCGATTCATATAAGCTAGCTGTTGCGAAAATTCAGGTGGCGTAAAAAACTCAATACCATCTTTTTTATAATTGGTGCGAAGTATCATCGCAAGAAGTTTGCCGTCGTGGTGAAGTTGTTCTAACATGTTGTTATACCATCAAAAAGAATTTATCAAAAAAACGAATTGGATTTGGATCAGGCACTTGTTTGCCGATAAAATCATCTTCTAAAACCCAAGCTCTTACCTTTATATCATCCCGAAACGATCTCTGATGAAAAAGAAATCCTTTCAGTTTTGCCTGTTCAGAGATTAAATCAATGGAGAGATCCCCTCCGAAAAATTTCTTCTTTAAAATTCGAAGCGAAATAAAAATCAATTTTAAATAGGATTTCTGTAAGGATCTTACTTTTTTGCTTTTCCGCAAAGATGTGAAAGAATCAGAGATACCTTGGAAAAAAAGGCGTTTTTGCACATATTTTATATCAAAACGATCAGCCTGGATCTCATGTAAAATTTTCAAACCTGGATGGTAAACGGCGGAAATATTTTTTTCAGCCGCCTTCCAAGAGAGCCCAGATTCGCCGTCTCCCTGGAAGGCTTTCCATTTAGGAGGAGATAAATCAGGATGAAAACCACCTAACTCAAACAGTAAATTCTTTCTTATGGCAAAATTTAATGCCCAGGCATAACCTGGATCAATGTTTAAAGTATTGTCACCCAAATTGATTAAACTAAACCACCCATTAATTCTGGAGCCTGGAATATTCGGATCTGTGGACCACATCTTCTCATACCAAGAAGGAAAATCTTTAGATAAATAATCTGGTTCACATGGACCAGTTGCCATTTTATTTTCCTGATTCGAAAAAATATCTTTGATAGATTTTACATGTGTATCTGAGACTTGAACATCATCTTCAATATAAACTAAAATTTCGCCTTGGGCTTCTTTAGCACCTGTATGGCGAGAGGGCATAACGCCAGGAGAAAAATCGGTAAACAAACGAACCTTCGGATTCGTCTTTGACACCTCTCCTACAAGATCTCTTGTATTATCTTTGGAACCACCATCAACCACGATAATTTCAACTGCATCAGAAGGCGAAATTTGGTTCAAAATAGAATGAATTGTTTTTAAAACCTTTTCCCCTCGATTAAAAGTAGTAATGATATAACTGATCATATTTAAACCTTTGACTTTTTTACGAGAAGGTCTAAACCTTCTTCCAAACTGTGGGTATAAATGCTCAATTCCTGATTTAGTTTATCAGGACATAAGGATAAGTCCGGTAAAAATGCTAAGCCAGATTGCGCGATACTAACAGGCTTCAATTTCGGCTTAAAAATACCCAATGATGCTGCAATTTTCTCAATCATTTGGTACCGTGAAACCTTGTCTTTTCCAACAATATGGATAACTCCATTAAAATTTAAATCCAAAAGTTTTATAGTAATCTCATACAAATCATCCAAAAGAGTTGGAGTAAAAAATGAATCGGTCAAAGCTTCAATTTCAATACCTTCTTTTAAAGAGGTAACAGCCCATTGGTAAAATTTTCCGTTCTGACCATACAATGCACCGGAACGAATGATTATATGTTCAATTCCTGAAGACTGAATCATTGTTTCAGACTCAAGTTTCATCTTTCCGTATTCAGAAGAGGGAAATGTTTGATCATCTTCTTTGTAATTACCGCGGTGACCGTCGAAAACATAATCCGTAGAAAGATAAACAAATTTAGTATCGTATTGTTTGCATAAACTTACCAAAAAAGAAGTTGCGAGAACATTAATCTTTCTTGCTTCGTCAGGTGACTTCTCACAAAAATTTACGTCCTTATTCCCTGCAATATGGATTAAGATTTTGGGTCTATATTGCGAAAAAAAAAGTTTTAATTCTTCTAATTTTGTCAGATCAATCGGATAAATCTGATTAGTTTTTGTTCTAGAAGTAAATACAGCATTCTGGCTTTCTAATTTATTTCTAAAAAAAGAACCAACAAACCCCGTAGCGCCCGTTAGCATATACTTTACCCTTTGCAAATTATCCAATTAGTAACTCACTTATAAAATTAATTTAGAAACAAAAAAATGCAAATCTACCGAAAAAAATAAGCTTTCATACGAAAATAGATTCTTGAACATAATTTTACAAAAAAAGGAACAGCTATTTCTTCTTGCATTGAATCCATGCTATAAAGTTGCTTTCGGATAAAGGAAAAAAAGGAAGTATCCCAGTCTTTATCAGTCCATGCAAATTTCCTTAAGAGGGACTTACGTATTTCTTGGATTTCCGAAGAACTCCACCATTGCAAAATATCTTCTTTCGATAACCTTAGTTTACTCTCAAAACGAAGTGCCTCTATATTATACATTCCAACTTCGATTAATGAATTCACAATTTCTAACCAATCTTTATTATAGTTTTCAATTTCGAAAAAATCATTAAAAATTAAAATCGGCTTATTAACTATCAATCTTTCAAAAAAAGACGTACCAAATGAATTCGAAATAATTAAATCACTATTAAACAGTAATTTTTCTCCAGCCATTCCTTCGAACTTTATATCAGTAGAGGAAACTATATCCCGATCAAGCTGGTATTTTAGATTATATCCTTGTTCATAGGAATATTCTGATACAACGATCTCTTTTCTAGTGAGAGAATTGGTAAGCTTTAGAATTCTATTTAATAGATCTAAATTATCCTTTAAAAAAAATGGCATTGCCACTCGTAAAAACCTTCCAACACGATTATAAGTTGTATTGAAGATGATGCCAATTTGCATAGGCTCATTATTGCCATTTTTTATGCTACCTTCCCGATCAAGTAACGATGACAAATGTGGACTCGGTAGAGGGATTGTCGGAAGGGAAGAATCAGTATCAGTCCAACCCCAGGTCAGAAAACCATCGCTAGCATTCCGTTCCGTCCATTCCTGAGTACCTGCTGTATACATTCCATAGGCAGTTCCATGTTGAATCCCAAAACTAAGACCTCCATTTTCGCGACTTTCTGCATCCATGATTGTAGCGCCTGGTAAACCAATATTTAACACTCGAATATTACTTTTTGCAGGCAGTCTCATATCAAAAAACTGCAAAGGCAAAAAAGTTTCTATGTTTGTATTAAAAAATATCTCAAAGGAATTAGAGTAATTCAAAGCGAATTTTGCTTTGAAGGCTGATAACAATCTTTTCTTTTTGGAATTACAAAAAAGAGGCCTTCCCGCATAGTAAGCTGCAAATTTTTGCAAATCTGAATTTAAATCATTTTCGATTGTTTTACTTTTAATTCCGGTTCCAAAAAAGGCTGAAACAGAATTTGTTTGGAAAGAAACATAATAAGGAAATATATTTCCTCGATTCATCTCTAATCGTTTTTTTTCCATTCCAGTGACAAGTTGATAATAGTCTTTGTCATTTTTGAAGTTCGGTAACTGTATATCATGAATAAAAATGCAGTTAGCCTCAACCTTCTTCCTTAAATCGGAATGAAGAAGTATGAATGATGATAATGCCCAATCAACGGTAGGTATAAAATTTACATTTAGGTTTAATAACCTGCTTGAGTGAAACGTAAGAAACTGCTTACAATTTTCAATTAATTCAACTTTCACCTTACCTTCAATTGAACTTAGCTGTAAATATCTCGCATAAACCAACTCCAACACATCTCTAATATCAGGTAAAAGTAATGTTTGCCAAAACTTTTTAGTTTTTTTAATGGAATAGTATTCATCAAAGAGATCTGCAAGCAAATCAACAATTGTATATGTCAGCTGATTTAAATATTGAAATTCTTTATTGAACTCCTCAACCGTGAGCTTAAAGTTTAAGAAAGAAGAGTCAGGCAAGTCTCTAAATTTGCAATCCTCCCTATCTAAAAATGCGGATGGGAATAAGTATAGATTATTTGGGTTATCTGTTTCAACCTTTTCGTATTGTTTCGGATTTAGAAATAGAGTTTTCATAAAGAATACGGACTAACGAAATAGAACTTAAAATCTCAAGTTATTATGCAGAAAATTAACGAAAATTAGCCTTCGTTTGCATATCTTCTATGGAAACTCTCGGGAAAACTTCTAACTTTCCACCTCTCGTCGCATTGATGACTTCAATTCCAAGATTGTCCAGGATTCCTTTTGCAAAATGCAGAATTCTAACCATATAATCGAAATGCTGTTTGGTCACTAAATACTGTTTCTCACCTTTTTGAAAATAATTAGGAACAAAATGTGGAGAATCTCCTTTTAAAACAGAAAAACCCTCTTTATCTGGATCAGCTTCATCGAAATTCCAACTAAAATCTATACCTAATAGATATATTCTTTTAAAACCCATAAACGCCGCTAGTTGAAGACAAATATAAAGTACAGTTTGTCCGCAAAACAAATACGGAACTGGCTCAAGAAAAAAATCCATACCGGTAAATTCTGTGGCGATTCTATTTATATAAATAGTTTTGTCGTCTTTTTTAATCCCAGGTATATTCATGAGAAATTTTATCAGATCTTTTTGTTCATTAACCGTATCAAGGATTGTCTCTAGAACCGGGATATCCTCGCATACATAAAAATCCGGACGCCAATCCGTTTGTGGGTAGATTAGATGAATCTTATTGACGCCAAAGGAAATAATTTTTTGTTCCTTAAGCCAAGTTAGATCGTTAGCAATAAGACTAGGTCCATTTCCAACAATAAAACAATCTAACCCCTTATACTTATCTTTAAACCGATAGTATTTATTATCATTAGCGATATAGGAAAGCTGATAATTGGCCAGAATTTTTCTGATAAGAAATAAAAACTGCAAAAAGGCATTACTAATCGTTCGAAAAGCATAACGGAAAATGCCAAATAAATTCATTTTGACTGAAATGCTAAAACTGATTCTTTATAAAATGAACTTAGCGCAAAACTATCAGCAACAAATGCAATAAAATTAAAGCCCATTTCCTTGTACAACTTTGCAGTTTGAATATCTCTTACAAATGTTCCTGCTGTTTTGCCTGAATTTAAAATCACTTTCAAACAACTTTCAAGCTGTTTAATGACATCTGGATGCTCTAATTGACCGGGTAAACCTACTGACTGTGAAATATCATACATCCCGAGGTAAACACAATCAATTCCTTCCACTTTAACAATCTCGGTTAAATTATTAATGCCTTCCTGCCCTTCTACCAAAATTCCAACAAAAGTAGATTCTCCATGCTTTTTCATCGAGGCAGCTAATCCAACGTGAGTGTATTCATGGCAACGCGTGTACGGACTAAGTCCTCTTTTCCCATAAGGAAAATATCTCGCTGCATCAACAATCGCTCGAGCCTTCTCAACTTTTGATACATGGGGAACAAGTATTCCTTCGCATCCAGTTTCAAGAGCATGCAAAATTGTATTCTCTTGATCATCACCGACCCTTACTATGGGATGACAATTGTGAAGGATTGCAGTTTTTACCATTTCTTCGCATGTTTCCAATGAAATTGATCCATGTTCGAGGTCGATGACAATAAAATCTAAACCCGTTCGAGCAATTACATCCACCGTAAAAGAAGAGGGAAGCATACACCATGTACCAAATACTTCTTTACCTAGTTTTAATTTTTCTAAAATATTAAAGCTCATATTATTGACCTGAATATAGGGGGAAAATGGGATCAGACTTCATCAACTCTTCTACTTTCAATCTATCTTCGTTTGTATCAACTGATTTAGATATAAAGTGAGAGGGAACCATTCTAACTTTATATCCGTGCTGTATTGCACGATTCATCTCAATTGATTCCTGCAGTTCCAGAGGAGTGGGCTTTAGTGTATGATTGAAAGATTTCATAAAGTGCCATTTAAATGGCATGATACAAACTTGTTTCCACCAATCAGCGCGAACTTCTTCGTGATCAATTGATGGAATTGGTGCTCTAGACATATAAAGAGCGTTCATTGACAAATCTGTAACCACTTTAATCTCTGCTGGATCCAGCCACTCATCTTTATTTATCTTTGCACATAAATTAGAAACAAAAATATCCTTTTCTTCAATTAGAGGCCTAATGGCAAGGTCAATCATATCTGGATGTACCAAAGGTTCATCTCCTTGTACGACAACCACAATATCTTCATCTTCTAGGCCCAATTCTTCAGCAGCTGTCGCAACACGGAGGCCCGGTCTCTGGATATTTCTGTCAGTCATAATGACTCGACCATTAAAACGATTCACCTCTTTCTCTATTTCTTCATCGCAAGCCGCAACGAAAAGTTCCGTTGCATACTTACTTAAAGAACACCTACGATAACAATGTTCTAACATTGTTTTTCCAAGAATATTCGACAAAGGTTTTCCAGGAAAACGAGAAGAACCCATACGGGCTGGGATACCAACGACAATTCTCATTCGAAACTACCTATTCACTCGCCAAGCATCAAACCTATGCTCGAGGTTGTGTTTTTCTTCTAAACCTAACTTATTCATAGCTACTCTATCAAATTCAAAATAATCAAAAAAAACATCAGAATTATATGTCTGCTTATAGCTATCTTCAATTTTCGAAACTTTTTCGAAATTGTTTTTTAGGTAGTTTTCTGTTTCAAGATAAAAAGGTAAACACTTGTTATCTGTAGGTTCTGTAATAGGCGATAGCCCCATTTTTTTTCTTAGCATATTTACAAAGGAATAATTATAACTTCGTTTGTCATAATAAGCGTCATCTAAAGCAACGAAGAACTCAGTATTGGCAACCGATACGAATGCCTGAATTTCTCCATAGAGATGATCCCATGTATGCCAACTATCGAAAAAACCAAAATCCGCCTTCAGACCTAATTCTTGCAAACATTCAATGCCTACATTTTTATCTGTACTGTTAAACGGAATAAATGTCCAAACTTTATGAATATCAATACCTAACGGTTTACAAATTGCATCAGAAATAATACTTCGCAAATATGCACCTTTACTTCCATTCGTATCCCAACTAAACAAACGGGCATCGTTTAACGCGCAGTATATAAAGAAAACCAATGATGATGCACCAGAACCAGTCTCTACGAGTACTTTCGGTTTAGTTTTTGCTTCTGTCAGAATTTTCCAGATTGCTAAACATTCGCTATCGGGAGTTCCATTTAACCATCTTGGCAACAATCGTTTGCAAAATAGTATAAAATTCTCCGGATTTTTTAATATTTCCTCTTTTGATCCATAGTAAAAATCGTACATTTTTTTATCCTTTATTTATAATTAAATTCAACTGTTCAAAATTTCTAACAATAGGTATTCTCGCAATCTTGGCTTGCTCCAAATATTCGGGAATTGGATTCGACCAAGCAGTCAGGTACACTTCGAATCCATTCGAAAATGATTCAAAAAGATGGGTAACATTATCGTCAAAGAAGATTAACTTCTCTTTTGTCGTATCAGAGAGCAAAAGAATTTTCTCTAAAGCATCTAATTTACTTACAATTTTGGCTTCATCTACAATTTTAGAATCTTCAACATTAACCGAATAGTAATCTAAAATCATTCGAATGGAAAGAAAATCTTTTAAAGTGGCAATATACAATCTATTTTGTAAATTTAAGTCCCTTAGCAGATTTATCACTTCTGGATAGACTGAGTGTAGGAGAACCCAATCCGTTGGATGTGCAGCTCTAAAAATTTGCCTTTCAGACAAAAAAAGAATTTTGAATTTTTGAATATTCTCTCGATTGTTAGCCAACAAAAGTTCATAATCATTCTGATTAGCGATTGTAATTTTCTCATCGAGTATTTTATTTAGAATGAAATATTCACCAGCTCCCCTGACTCTTGGCCGTAACTTTCTGAAATTCAAAATTTCTTCTTCGGTAAAATCAACTACTTGCCTTCTCTGCAAATTTCGACCATTCCATTTTTGCCAGGTGTTCCAAGAAGTAATCATACATTCATCTGTACTGTCGCAAACCACTCCATCAAAATCAAAAACAAAAATCTTATCCTTCATTTCGATTCTTAAAAGAAATTTTTAATTCCCCTAGTCCATCAATGCTACTCACAAAAATATCATTTTCTTCTAGATAAATTCGACTCCGAACTCGGTTTGGTGCTCCAGTGAGTATTACATCACCAGGTTCTAGTGTCATCCAAGATGTCAACCAAACCAGTAGTTCCTTCTCCAACCATAAACGATCCGATAAACGGCCTTCACGCAACAAAATACTATTATGAAATCCTTTGATTTGTTGTTCTTTAGGTTCAAAATCGGTATCAATATAAGGACCCAATGCGCAAAAGCTATCAGCTGCTTTCGATTTCGCTAAGTGGTGGTCACGGCCATCCAGATTTTCGGCGGTGATATCGTTACCTATTGTGTAACCAAAAATATGGTCACTCGCATTATCGGGTGTAAGCTGACTGGATTCGGCTCCGATGACAATAGCCAACTCACACTCTCCCCAAACGTTAGTTTTCGAATATGGATTTAAGACAGTACCATTATGACCAACAATTTTCGAAGTAGACTTAAGAAAAACAAGAGGTTCTGAATTCTCTTCCCCTTTGGCAACACCTGGATAATTCAAAGCAACCCCGATGATTTTATTAGGCGAACAAGGATTCAAAATTTGAACCGTGTGATCATATTTTATTTTATGTAGATCAGAATATGTAGCAAGCCAAGGTGCCTTATCAATTATGACAATTTCATCATCTTCCAATCGGCCGTAACATATCTTTTGATTGTGAAGAAATCGAATGTATTTCATTATCTCTGTTTCTTACCCTTCACATCTTCGATCAACTGCAACAGCCCCTGCCCCAAGTCAACATGCATGGGTGGAATGTATTTTCTACCCAACTTAGGTTGATACGCATAAGGAGTCCGAACATAATGTCCCACCTGATCACCTTCTAAAAATTCAACAGAATCTGGACGCCCCAAAATTTCCGCCAACATTTTCAGTAACTCAATGACCTTCATAGGCTCTTGTCCCGTTAAAACTACACTTTGGTTCCTGAATTCATCCCCCATAGCAACAGCACTTGCCTTTGCTGCATCTTCAACGTGAATGTATTCCCTTTGGCTATCAGCGCTACCTTCGTAACTAATCTTCCCTGTTTCTAGCGCGGATTTTACGATTCGATACAAACCATTCGATTCATCAGACCTTGGACCGTAGAGTGATCCGTATCGCAATATCGTATAATCAAGATTAAATGACTTTTGATATTCTTCTATATAACTTTCTGATGCCTGTTTACTACATCGATAAAAGCCGCCTTCACGACTAAAAACATAAACAGTACTTGCATATATAAATCTTTTTACTTTATGCCTTCGACAGGCTTCCAAAATATAGGAATTCCCCAAGACATTGATCCTAATGGAATCGACTGGTTTATCCAAGGCTTGGTTTAAATCCGCTAGGGCTGCAAAATTATAAACTACGTCAAAACCTTCCACCGCAGCCGTAACAAATTTTTCATCCAATAGATCGCCTATAACCATTGTTTGGTCAGGTCGCAACCATAAGGACGAATTTCTATCAAATATAGTAACTTCATGTCCTGCATCACTCAAAGCATCAGCAACATGAGAACCTAGAAAACCTGAACCGCCAAATACTAATACTTTCATCTTATTCCATACAAAAAAATATTTGAGAACTTTTTCTTCCTTTCACTTTTGTTGCCGGGAGATTTTTGCCTTCCATTACCTGATCGGCAATTTTCTTTTTCGTCGGTCCGGTCACAAGAAAAATCACATGTTCGGATCGATTGATACACTGCAATGATAGGCTCACTCGATTTGCAGGAGGTTTAGGCGAATTATAAACAGGAAGAATATTTGGTGAAGAATCACTTTCCCCAATATCGAATCCAGGAAATAAACTAGCTATATGCCCATCCTCACCTATTCCTAAAAAGGAAATTGTATAATTCGAAATACTCTTTACTTTATCTTCAAAATAATTTGCAACATAGGTTGGATCACCCTCTGGTAGAGAATGAAAGATTGCACTTTTGAGAATAGAGTCTCCCAAGGCCTTTTTAATCTCTGTTTCGGAACGAGCTGGATCATTCTTCGAAACACAACGTTCATCAGCTAACCAAAAGTGCATTCGCTGCCAAGGCAGTTCCAATGTAGAAAATCTACGGTATATGGGTAGTGGAGTATTTCCGCCAGAAAGAATTATGTGAAAAGGAGAGTCTGAAGGGAGTGAAATCTTCTCTTGAATCATTTTAGAGAAAAATTGAAGTGTTTCGGAAATCCATTCTTCCTTAGTTTCGAAAGAATAAAAAGAAATCTTATTTTCGGAACGATTACTATCTGGATTATTTTCAATCATGTAAGGATTGTAAAGTTTATTGATAACAAACCTCTACCACACACTTCGGCCACCGTCAGCAGAAACGATAGATCCATTCATGTAACTTGCACTATCACTTAACAAAAATAAAACTAATCCCTTATATTCATCTTTCTTTGCCATACGTCCTAATGGAATCCGAGAAGTAACTTCTTTCAAGAATTCTGGATTTTGATTATTCTCTACCCCGCCTGGGCAAATGGCATTGCAACGAACGTTTTTGTCAGCCCAATAGGTTGCAAGATACCGAGTCAAACCGATGAGTCCCGCTTTAACCACTGAGTAGGTTACAGGTTTTACTGGTTGTAACTCTTCGGGAAGCCCTGCTTTTCTGTAGAGCCTTTGGTCAGGTGCAATCAAACCAAGATCAGAAGATATATTTAATATAGTCCCACCCGCTGGATTTTGAGAGATTAAGAAACCATAATGTTTTGCGCAAAGAAAAGAACCCGATAATCCTACAGCAAGATCTGAATTCCAAACAGCGGTTGGAAAATTTTCTAAACGAGAGAACGCTTTCTCCGAAGAATCCTCTACCTTAGGATTATTTGCAGCATTG
>NZ_JAFFPR010000050.1 GCF_016918735.1 Leptospira abararensis | reverse complement strand
GACCAAAGCCATTACTCATCGTACAGGTCTGAGTCGATGGTTTTGTTGACACAGTAATTACATAGTTGGTGCCGTCACAACCGCATGATTCTATTTTTTTTTAATACTGAAACTATCTAGATTGGAGCGAAAGATTCATCTTGGTGGGCCTTTATATGCAATACATATAAACAACTGTCGATTGAAATCAATGGTTATTCGCATAAACACTGAATAAAAAAATAAATTTGACCTTGAAAGAAGATCAGATAGGTGCGCAGACATTTAACTCAAAATAAGAAAAACAACTTCAAATTTTTTATCGAGTTATTCACATTTTAGCATTTCATTAATATAAATAACCGCATAAAATAGATAATGTTTTGAAAGAATTCTCATAAGTTAAAAAATTGCACTTCTAAATTAAATTTCACCTAACTTGATAAAGGATAAAGACAATCGCACCAACGGACATCTTTAAAAACTACATAGACAATTTAATAAACGTTGTGAAGTTGGATCCCCGATTTATTGCCATTTGCTGTGCAGGTTCTGCAATTACCGACGAACTAGACAAATATTCCGATTTAGATATAGTTTTGATTACAGAAAATCATGTTACATTTTCACCAATAGAAATGAATCACTTCGCTAATCAAATCGGGAATCTACTCGTTGGTTTTACCGGAGAACATGTGGGCGAAAATCGATTGCTGATTTGTTTATACAATTCACCACTACTCCATGTAGATCTCAAATTTATTCAGATACAGGATTTTAACAATCGAGTAGAAAATCCAAAAATTATATTCGATCGATACAATCAAATCCCCACTATCTATAAAAAAACGACTGCGATTTGGCCAAATATCAATTTTCAATGGATTGAAGACAGATTTTGGGTTTGGATTCATTATGCTGCCACCAAACTCGGACGAGGGGAATTATTTGAAGCCATTGATTTTCTCACATTTTTAAGAGGTAACGTCCTCGGTCCCATGCTTCATTTAAAATATGAAAAAAATCCCAGAGGTGTTCGCAAACTGGACTTTCTTCTTTCTAAACCTGATATCGAAAGTTTGAAGTCAACTTTAGCTATTTATGAATTTAACTCGATCTTCGATTCCATTTTTGCCTCAATCTATCTTTATTGTGAATTAAGAGATCTATTAGCCGCAAGCCTTACCAAACAAGAAGCTGCTGAGAAAGAAAGCATTCAGTATTTAAAAGACCTAAAGAAATAAATTTTTTACACAATATATCTCTCGCTACCACTTCGCTTTGGGACTTCGCCTTCGCTCGGCAAGAACATTAATTTGCCTTATGTTTAGATATACTCGCTATTCGTTTAAAAACATAAATTCCCCATCCACACCCTCAAAACAAAAGTGATACCCCCCCCCTTAAGAGACATAACTTACCTTTCTAAACCCCAACCTTTTCTTGACCAAATCCAAAATCATCCTTGACATGCAGGTATTTACCTGCATAATAATTCTTGCATGTCGAAAGAAATCGAAGGGTCAGATAAAGTATTCAAAGCGCTTGCGGATCCAAGTCGCAGGAAAGTACTCGATATTCTGTATGCCGAGAATGGCCAAACTCTCTCTGCCCTTTGCGAAAGGCTCGATATGCAAAGACAATCGGCAACACAACACATAGAAGTCCTCATTAATGCCAATCTGGTATCGGTGGTTTGGAAAGGGAGAGAGAAACTCCACTTCATCAATCCCGTACCGATCCATGAAGTCTATGAACGTTGGGTTCGCAAATTTGAAGAAAATCGCTTAGGGTTTTTATACGACCTAAAGGTGCAATTGGAAGGAGAAAACGATGGAAAAAAATAGTTTCGTCTATGTCACGTATATACTCAGCACACCAGAAAAAGTTTGGAGTGCGATCATTGATCCAGAAATCACACAAAAGTATTGGTTGGATCCATTAGCAAAAAGCCCAGCACATATCAATGTTTCGGATTGGAAACCAGGTTCCGTTTGGAAACATGAAAAGGTAGATGAAGCAAAAACAGTAGATATCATTGGTAAGGTTCTCGAAAGTTCGCCTCCACACCGTTTGGTGCTCTCCTGGGCCCGTCCTAAGGAAATGGAAGAAGAATCAAAACATGCTCGTGTCACATTTGAAATTGAACCTTACGCGAATGGACTCGTTCGTTTGGTGGTGACACACGAAGATTTAGATCCGCAAATGTTTGCAGGGATCTCTTCCGGTTGGCCTAGTGTTTTATCGAATCTCAAAACATTCTTGGAATCTGGTCGACCTTTAGCCGGGCACATTTCTGAAAACTAGCGTTATCACATAATACAAATTATATGATATTAAAATTAAAATCCATGGAGAACTAATATGAATCTACCCTATTCTGGTGGCTGCGCTTGCGGTAACATCCGTTACGATATTTCTGATGAACCTATCTTTATGAATGATTGCCAATGCAAAGACTGCCAACGTATAAGCGGAACCGGACATGGATCGTATCTAACCTTTCCGTCGCGAGCTGCCGTCAAACTCGAAGGAGAAGCCGCACATTTTGATAGGATTGGGGACAGTGGCAATACCAAAACGAATAGCTTTTGTCCCCAATGTGGTTCTCCCGTCTATATGACGTTTGCTGCTATGCCAAACCTTTTCACAGTGCACGCCACAAGTCTTGATGATCCTAGTCGCTACAAACCACAAGCAGCAACATACACTATGAGTGGATTCCCTTGGGACCATCTCGACCCGGCACTTCCTAAATTTGAAAAAATGCCTAAAACCTAACGCACTTGGTAGCAGGAGTTAGGTTCATTTTAAAGATACCTCGCTTCCTCCTACCAAGGAACCGAAACATTATCCCAAGTCGTAAAAGTACCGGTTGGTCCCTCTGGTCCAAGTGCGGCTACCCTCACCACTTCCCGTGCTCCATCCTCAAGACTTTCAAACCCTTCAAAATTGGTTAGGGCCGATTTGGTAAATCCAGGAGATACCAAATTCACCTTTATCGTTGTGTCTTTCAATTCCAACATCATCGATAGTGTGATTCCATTGAGTGCTGTTTTTGATGCCGCATAAACAGGATTGTAAAAGGAACTATAACCTGAGTTAGGGTCAGAATTTAAACTGAGGGAACCTAATGTACTAGATACATTGACGATACGAGCATCTTTGGATTCCCGAAGCAGTGGCAACATCGCCTGGTATACGGCAAGGACTCCAAACACATTGGTATCCCAAACAACTCGCATTTCATCAATCGAAGTTAAACTCGCCCGAGTCGATGCCATGTACTCGTGCATGGATAAACCCAGTTTTTGCATCCTGGTATTGGAAATTCCTGCATTGTTTACCAAAACATCAAGGTGACCAAATTGTTTTTGAATGCTCGCACTCGCATCGGCGATCGACTGCCGGTCTGCGACATCCAATTGAATGGCGACAGATCCATTCCCGATTTCTTTTGCCGCCGTTTCCCCTCTTTTTTTGTCACGTGAGCCGAGAAGGACTTTCATCCCCTTCCCTGCCAATTCTTTAGCGACTTGAAACCCTATCCCTTGGTTTGCCCCAGTCACGAGAGCAATGCGTGTATTCATTGATTCCATCTTTTTTCTCCTACTCAAATCTTACCTATAGCCCAAACTCAATTTGATCTATATGTATTTACGGTACCGTTAAGTATCGGAACTATACAGTCTCGTATTTGGACATTGGAAATATGGAATTCTTTGGTCAATAAAAAAATTGGTAAAAAGATAGTTCCCTATGATTTCGAAATCATTTTGTATGTTATAATCAGATCCGAATGGAAAAGAAAAAAAGAGAAACAGTTCCGAAAAAAGCCCCACAAACACCGGTACTAGGGAGGAAACGAGATCCCTCGCTGGATACTTCCATTCTCAAAGCAACTATTGAGATGCTTGCTGAAGAAGGGTTTGATGGAATGACGATGGACAAAATCGCCATCAAAGTTGGTACTGGAAAGGCAGCTTGTTACAGACGTTGGCCGTCCAAAGTCAAACTTGTCAAAGATGCTTTGATTTGGATGAATCGTAACCAGTTAGAACTCGAAAAAATTCCCGATACAGGTTCTCTTAGAAATGATTTTTTAGCCATCCTCAAACCCCATTCGATGGAAGAAGCCAACGCAAAACTTCGAGTACTCGGAGGCCTTGGGACATTTTGGTTGGATGAAGAAATCGAAAAAAAAGGAATCACTGAAATTTTTGGACCTTGGACTGAAATGAACCGAACCCTTATCCAAAGAGCCATGGATCGCGGAGAAATTTCTAAAAAAGCAAATGTAGATCTTGTTTGTAAAGTGCTAAACTCGATGGCAACCTACCGCGCCCTTATCGAACGAAAACCTCCCGACAAAACACTGTTTATCGCACTCATTGACCAAGTGGTGATGCCTGCCTTAAAAAACCCAGGTTAAATGCTCTGGTGCGCCTCGCATCGGTTAGATGATGAGACTTTTTTTCCAATCACGACCGCGCTATCCGCTCCGATCTTTCCAATGAGATTTAAGATGCAAAATGAACCAAACAGGGAAAGGATTTCCGCTACTATCGCTGGCGCGGGGTTGAATGGATAACACAGCATTCATTAAAATGGATTTGACTTTTGAGGAAATATAGTTCCGAGCAAATTTGATGGCATATGCATACAACTTTACTCCTTAATTAACCTATTCTTTTCTCAAAATATTTTGGTGAAATTCTGGATTTCCTTACCAATGAATTATCTTTCTTTTTAGATCGAAATCATCTTGAATATACCTAACGATTAATTCATTTTTTATATTCGAATCCTGATAATCTATGGCAATGCTAAAAGTATTTTCTGAATTTTTACATTTGAATTGCAAATACCAATAAATTGGAAATTTGTTTCCTATATCTAATTTATAATGAGAAAGATATAAGTTCTTACACTGGATTTTGTGATGAGTATCAAATTCTGATTGGCGAGTAAGGTTTTGACTTTCATTATGTATATTCAAAAAAGTTTGAATATACTGTTTGGCTGTGTTTACCTCATAATCATTCGGCTTCTCTCTCAGCTTCTTTCTACTGCAACCAAGTCCGAATATAACCGAAACTAACAAGATGCTGCTAAAAAAATCATTAGAATGGTTTAAATTGATCTATTCAATGAATGATTATTTTGGTTATTCATTTATATAGAACCCATTTTTAATCCACCGCTATCCTAACGGATAATAAAAATGCACCACATCCTCAGCACGACCACCCGTTGCCTTATAAAAATCCAATGCATAGTCGTCAGCTAAATCTGCTTGGACAAACACTTCTTCCATCCCTTTTTCTTTGCAATAGGAGTTAATGGAAGTAATGAGTGATTTACCAATCCCTTTCCTTTGCAGATGAGTTTGGACTGCTAGATCATAAATATAAACTAAAGGTTTTTCGGAATAGTATTGTCGTAAAAGGTATGCGGTAAGTCCCCCGACAACTTTACCTTCCAATATAGAAACAAAAACAAAAAAATCATCCCGATCCAAAAGGGATTGGAGGTAGTTTTGCTTGGGCATTTGGAAATTTTTCATTTCAAACACATCTTCAAAAACAGAAATAAGTTCTATAAACTGCTTGAGATCGTTGTTTGACAGTTTCCTTGTTTCCATATTGAACATATATTTACCTATCTTATTGATTCGTTTTTATCTGGTTTCCCAATGGAATAGAAAATAAATCCAATCTGAGTAAAATATCTCTATCACTTCAATCTTTCGAGGACACCTTTTCGTTTGACTATGTTTTTATAATCCCATTGGATTTTCTTTGCTTGACCGAGCCAACGTTTCAAATCTTTTTTATTGATTTGGCTAACATCAGTATAACGAACTTCTGCTGCCTTAAAACTCCCCTCCGGTTCTAATCCTTTCTCTTCGAAAGTTTGCCCGCTCCAAAAGAGAAGACGAATGCAACTTTTTAGTTTGCTATATCCAACAATGGGGTTGCCATCTAAAAACCAAACAGGGTGTGCATGCCAGATTTTCTTCTCAGCCTTGGGAAGATGTAAATTGATTTCCTCATAGAGAATGTTACAAATATCTCTTTCCAAAGGGGATTGGGATTTGTTATATGATTCGATCTCTTTACTCATAAAAAACATTTTCCTAGATAATTTATTAAACGTAAATCTTCGATCGATACAAAAGAAAAAGATAAAATCGAATTTTATAATATGAATCCAAGACTTTCAGTCTCATAGAATTTCAATATACAAAATCCAACACATCGCTACATATAAAATTTATGCAGCGATTTTGGAATCTAAAACTATTTACAAATTTTCTTTAGTGTTGAAACTACTTTCACATCCACAGTCGGCCAAAGTTTACTTACCCCATCAGAACCTTTGTGTAAATCATTACATTCGGCATTTAATTTACCGAGACCTGATTGCAAGCCAAGAGTTACTACATCCACAGTCCCTGTAACTTCTACTACATCATCTTTCCAAACAAAGTTCACAGGAACTGATGTTTTAGAATTTCCCAATCGTAAATTTAATTTTGCAGTCCCTGTTTCACCAGCGGTAATATCAGAAAAGGATCCAGAGATTTTTTTATTTCCTTTCACAGAACCAAAAAAGAATTTTTTAATTTTTCCATCCCGATCTGGTACACCTGAGTTGACGGAAGAAGAATCAATTTGGAATTGTAAAGAGTTTACCGCACCAAACTTTGATTTGTCTTTTTGTTTGCCGACTACTTTGATCGAATCGAACTTACCTTTAACACCTGTTTTTTCCGTAAATTTGAACGCTGTCCACTCTAAAGAGGTTTGCGATGGGTCGTATTCGTATGTGCAATTTTCTTGCGCAGACAATTGTACTGCTGCGCTGAGTGTGATTAGAACCAAAATCGAATGAAAAATTTTCATAGAAACCTCTGCTGGAAAATAAAAAATCTAGAACTAGGTTTTGTCAAGTGGAGTCTAATCCCCGAATCACAATTCGCATGTTAAAATTTATACATTTGTTGGTATTTCATTTCAAAAACCAACTCTTCAAACCAAAAGAAGAAAATCTTGCCATAAGACTTTCTTCGTTTGAAGATTTGGCAAAATCTGTTTTGGATTTTTTATCGGAATCCTTACATATTCATTCAGTTCCAAGTGAAATCATTGAAGGTTTTCGTTCGCTTCGTAGCAAATTCAGACAACTGACAAAAAACAATTTTTATGATTTTCTTTTTGCTGCTTCACATCAATACCGAATCCGCCTAAACATTGTTCAAAAAACATTACAAGACATAAAATCGTATATCACAGAGGAGTCACCGTTTGTATTTCAAATTTTAAACGACGAAAGTGCAATCCCCGAATTCTATGCGATCCTAAATTATCAAACTTCCTCTTATCAAATCAAATCACTGCATAACTTAGAGGCCGAATCGGAATGGTATTCCGAAAAAGAATTATTTAAACTCATCGGAATCAAATCAAATAAAGATTATGTGGATTGGCTCATAGCAGAGCCTACGTTTCCTTTTTCAACAAACAAGGAAATAACGAAGACTGATTCTGCTGTTAAAAATGCTCTAAAACAAATCTTCCATTTGATTCAAATGGAATCTAAAGATGTTTGGATTGTATTTATCTATGGAGTGGGAATTGGAATTCTTTCCCTTGTTGTTCCCGTAGCCACTTCCTCCCTTGTGAATATAGTAGCCTTTGGAGTGATGATTCAACCTGTCATCATATTAACTCTGTTAGTTGTATTTTTTCTTGGATTTGCAGGTGCGATGCAAACCATCCAAATCTACGTCGTGGAAATTTTACAGAGACGTGTTTTCGTGAGAATCGCAACTGAGTTCGCTGCTAAATTTCCAAAAATTCGTCAAGATGTCTTAGACAAACATCACAACCCTGAGCTTGTGAATCGATTTTTTGATACTATGACCATTCAAAAGTCTATTCATTCACTTCTCGTGGATGGACTTTCTGTTGTATTAACGACGGTAATCGGTTTTATTTTGATTTCTTTCTATCATCCCATCTTTATCGTATTTTCCTTTATCATTTTACTCATCGGTGGGTACTGGGTTATCTATCGATTGGGAAAACCTGCTGCCGAAAACTATATCAGAATATCAAAAGAAAAATATAAAGTGGCCGCTTGGTTGGAGGAAATATCAAGACATTCCGCCCTATTCCACTCAAGCTTTGGATCTAATTTTGCCCTGGACCGAGCTGATTCTTTAATTAGGGACTATTTATATGCTAGAAAAAAATATTTTTATAATTACATTCGCCAAATCATTGGTCTTGTAGGAATTCAAGCTTTTGCAAGTGCCATTGTACTTGGATTAGGTGGATATTTAGTCATCCATAGACAGCTTACCATTGGTCAACTCGTCGCAGCGGAACTTGTGATCGCCAAAGTTCTTAGCGATATATCCAAATTTGGAAAACAGTTGGATAGTTTTTATAGTTTGATCGCAGCCGTTGACAAAATCAATTCTGTTTTCCACTTACCTACAATCCCTGTAAAAACCGTAGAATTTGAAATTCCGAGTGGCCCGATCCAAGTGCAAATGTCTGGAATTCATTATTCCTTATCTAATGGCCATAAAATCTTTCATCAATTCCAATGGAAGGTCCCAGCAGGCAAATCCATCGGCGTTTCTTCTAACACTCCCTATGACGCACACATCCTCTTAGATCTATTATGTGGTCTAAGAACACCTACATCGGGCGTTGTCGAATACAACCACCAAAACATACATGAAGTTTCCAAAGAACAAATTCATTCTGTTACTTATTTAATCCGAGGAAATGAAATTTTCGAAGGAACCATCCTGGAAAACATTCGAGTCGGAAGAGAAGAAATTTCTCTCATCGAAATCAGAGAACTCTTAGACGAACTGGGAATTTGGGAAACAATCCAATCTTTACCAAATGGAATTCACACTCCACTTTTAACTTTTGGTCATCCCTTTGACAATATCCAAACAACAATCCTCTCCTTAGCCCGTGCGATCGTTGGGAAACCAAAACTCTTGTTAATCGACGGAAACTTAGACCAATTACCACCGCATCTTTTATCGGCTTCTCTCAAAGTTTTGTTACAAAAGAATAGAGACTGGACACTACTCGTTGTTTCCAAATCACCAAATGTTCTTTCTCAAATGGACCAAGTATTACGTTTAGAAAACGATTCCCATTCCCTAAAGGTAAACTCTTAAAGCTATTATATGAAAACTGATATCTCACAGAAATGGAAACTTTATAAAAATCTACCTTCGTATCGACTGGTGCAAACGGCCTTGCCTGCACAAAGCCTTGCTTATATCCTCACCATTATTTTTTTCTTAAGTGTAATCATCCTTCTCTATGTTCCCTGGCAACAGACCACAATGGGATTTGGAAGAGTGGTTGCCTATGCACCATTGGATCGCCAACAAGTCATTGAATCTCCCATTGGTGGCCGTGTTGTGAAATGGCATGTACATGAAGGAACTCGAGTAAGAAAGGGAGACCCCATCATTGATATCTCTGACAATGATCCAAATTTTATCAATCGAATCCGCGAAGAAAAAAATGCCCTCTTACAACGATTAGAAGCTGCCAGATCCAGAGAAGACAACATTCGTTCCCGAATTATCAGTTTACGTTCGTCGATGGGAAGCGCTGTGAATGCAGCTGATTCTAGGAGGATGATGGCCAAAGATCGTGTGCGGGCCAGCGAACAAGCAGTAGATGCTGCTAAAGCCGCTTTAAAAACTGCCAATCTCAACTTAGACCGCCAAAAACAATTATGGGAAAAAGGTCTGACTTCAAAACGAACTTTAGAGCTTGCGGAATTAGAACATACAAACGCAGAAACTGGACTCGATCGCGCCAAAGCAACTTTTGATGCTGCCGTAAAAGAAGAAAGAGCTTTGTATAGCGATACTGGCAAAGTGGCACAAGATGCTGAAGCATCTATCAATGATGCCAAAGCCTCCTTAGCTTCAGCGCAGTCGGAAGTGGCCCGTGTTTTGGAAGACCTACCGAAACTCGAAGCCAGGTTATCCAGACAAGAAAACCAAGAAGTATTTGCACCGAGAGATGGAACCATCATGAGAATTCTGGTGAATCCAGACACACAACAAGTCAAAGAAGGAGATGGAGTTGCAATTCTCGTTCCGGATTCCGAAGACAAAGCGGTAGAACTTTTTATTTCCGGTAACGACATACCGCTCGTTGGGGAAGGAAGAAAGGTTCGTTTGCAATTCCAAGGGTATCCTGTACTGCAAATCAGTGGGTGGCCAGAGACCGCTGTAGGCACTTTTGGCGGCATTGTCAAACTGGTAGACATTACAGACAACGGTTCTGGAAATTTTCGAGTCCTGGTGATCCCTGATAGAGATGATAGAGACTGGCCATCCAGTCGCTACTTAAGACAAGGAGTCCGAGCTAAAGGTTGGATTTTTCTCAATCGTGTGAGTGTGGGTTATGAACTTTGGAGAAGGTTCAATGACTTTCCACCAAACTTACCAATGGATGATCCTGAAATTAAATCTTTGTTAGATGACAATAATGGAGAAAAGAAACTCAAATGAAAATAATATCAAAGCTAAAACGATCCCTACTTGCAATACTCTGTCCTTTTGGAATGTTTTTCTCCTTTGTCATCGAAGCAGATCCTACACGTGATCCATTTGATTCTTTACACGCGCCCAATATTTATTCACAAGATTATATCAACCAACAACCAGGTGTACTCACACTAGAAGAACTTCTTAGATCTGTAGAAAAATCTTATCCACTTGTCCTTGCGGCTGAAAAACTTTTATCAGAAGCCGAATACAACTACCTCGCTGCCGAAGGGGCTTTTGATTTACAATTTAAGTCCATGGGAACCACAAAACCCATTGGTTATTATACAAACAATGCCGCTGATGCTATGTTTGAAAAACCAACCCCACTCGGGGGAACTTCCTTTTTTGCCGGATATCGGATTGGGCGGGGGAAGTTCCCTGTATATGATGGCAAAAGAGAAACCAATGACTATGGAGAAGTGCGGGCCGGTGCCATATTTCCCCTAATGCGTAACCGTGAGATTGATAAAAATAGAGCCGATATCAAAAAGGCCGATCTTGATCGCCGACTTGCGGAACTCTCCATTCAAAAATTAAAAATAGAAGTCATCAAAGAAGCCACCAAACGGTATTGGAAATGGGTTGCCAGTGGCCAAGAGTATCTAGTCAACAAAGACTTGTTAGCCATTGCCAAGGATCGCCAGGAACAAATCACCGAACGAATCAAATTAGGTGACATACCTAAAATGGAAGGAACAGAAAATGATCGCGCCATCTTACAAAGAGAATCTCAATTTGTTTCTGCCGAAAGGGAAATGCAAAAAGCTGCCATCGACTTATCTTTATTTCTGCGTGCCACCGATGGAAATTTAATCCTTCCCACAACGGATCGTTTGCCCATAGGATTTCCTAAACCTATTGAGTATAAAAAACTGGAACTAGAAAAAAGTATCAAACTCGCTTGGAAGTATAGACCTGAGTTACAAGACTTTGAATTCAAACGAGATAAAGTTCGCGTCGACCAGGACATGGGCTACAATGCTCTGAAACCTCAAGTGGATTTGGTGGTTGCCGGATCTCAAGACTTTGGACCAGGATCTGTCACAAGATCCAAACCTGAACTAGAAGCATCGCTTGTTCTCAACTTACCCATCCAAACAAAACGCCCAAGGGGAATGATTGGTGCAGCCGAAGCAAAGATTGCCCAACTGGATCAAGAATTACAATTCTCAAAAGACAAAATCAAAACGGAAGTACAAGACTCTATATCGGAGGTGATTGCTTCGGCAAAACGTGTCGCTGTTACGCAAAATGAAGTCGAATTAGCAAGAAAGTTAGAAGAGATGGAACGGGAACGATTTAAACTCGGCGACTCAACACTTCTATTTGTGAATATTCGAGAACAGACAAGTGCGGAAGCTGCTGTGCGCGAAATTAAGGCTTTGTACGATCATCATGTGGCCATTGCCCATTTTCAAGCATCCACAGCTTCCATTTTACAAATTTCTCCCCTTCCTTAGTCCGTTTTATTATTCAGAAAAAAAAACGACTTTCACTACTCAATGAATCTCTAAACTTTTCCCTAAAGAAGGTTTCTATGCACGGAGAAGAGTCACTACTACAAGACATTGGTCTTAGCATTATTTTCGCAACAGTCTTAAGTCATATCGCCAGAGTCCTCAAACAACCGTTAATTTTAGGTTATATCATTGGCGGAGCCTTGCTCGGTAAAGAAATGGGATTCGGATATGTAACAAACGAAGCAAGTATTGAACTCATTTCCGAAATTGGCCTTATCTTATTGTTATTCATCATAGGTTTGGAAATCAATTTAGCGGAACTTGCAAAAATGGGTAAGGCTATGTTTACCCTTGGTATCCTACAGTTTACACTTTCTGTTGCCTTTGTGTATTCTGTGTTTCCCTTTTTTGGCCTCTCCATTGGCTCTGAAAAATTTGATCTACTTTATATCGCTGTCGCTTTGTCTCTAAGTTCCACACTAATTGTAGTCAAACTTTTGCAGGACAAAGTGGAGATCAATACTCTCTCAGGAAAGTTAACCGTAGGGGTATTGGTTTTCCAAGATATCTGGGCCATTTTGTTTATGGGGGTCCAACCCAATCTAAACAACCCAGAGATTTTAAAAATTCTAACCTCCGTTGGAATCATTGTACTACTCATTGCTTTTAGTTTTAGTGTCAGTCGTTATGTTCTCGCAAAATTGTACAAAGCCTGTGCCAGTAGCCCTGAGTTAATTCTTTTAACATCGATTATGTGGTGTTTTCTTGTTTGTGGGATTGCAGGAGAAGCAGGTCTTTCCAAAGAAATGGGTGCTCTCGTTGCCGGTATGAGTATTGCCGCTTTCCCTTATGGGGCCGATGTCATTTCCAAACTCATTGGAATTCGTGATTTCTTTGTGACTCTATTTTTCGTAGCTTTAGGTCTAAAAGTTCCCCTCCCTAGTTTAGAAGTGATCGGACTCTCTACGGCCATCATCGCACTGATGTTATTTGTCAGAATGGTTACTATTGCCCCGGTCATCATCAAACTCAACAAAGGTGTTCGGAATGGATTTCTGACGGCACTCAATTTAGCACAAATTTCAGAATTCTCTCTCGTCATATTAGCGTTAGGTGCAGGATTTGAACACATTACCCCGAAACTCCAAGCAGTGATTTTAACTTCTACCATCATTGCTTCGGTTCTATCTACATATATAATTATGTTTAACCATAATATTGCTGCAACCTTTGAAAGGCTTCTCGCTCGTGTCGGAATTTCTGACCAAACCGAAGAATCCTCCAAAGAGGGCAAAGGCAGCGACGGTGGGCATGGGGGACACGGAGATGGAATGGTACGAGATATCATTGTCCTCGGATACTTTCGCATTGCTCGTGCCTTTGTGGAATATTTAGAAGATTTATCACCATCTCTTATCAAACGGATCATCATTGCTGATTACAATCCGGCTTTTAAAGAGGAACTCACAAACAAAGGATTCCAGTGGGCCTATGCTGACCTTGCTCATCCCGATTCCTTATCTCATATTGGCCTTCATGATGCTTCGATGGTCATTTGTACTATCTCTGATTCTTTTTTGAAAGGAACGAATAACAATCGTTTGCTTTCCACTCTGAGTAAACTCGCACCAAATGCAAAAATCATTTTAACTAGTGATGAACCGGGTGAAGCAAAAAAACTCGTGAGTGACGGAGCACAAAAGGTCATTGTACCGGGAGTCATCACTGGTGAATTTTTGTATGATTATATCTCTCGAGGGATGAGAAATAACGAAAGGGTGGTTTAATCCTTTCGTTATTTTAAATTTTTGAAAAAGTTTTAATTCATTTAACCCCTGTTAGTGTTTCAATCCAACCAGGGGTTAAAAAAATCGATGGATTCTGTCGGCAACCAGTTGTCGGCTTTATCCAATCAGATCTGGAAGCCAGCTACTATTCAATAGCTACGGGAAGCCAACTTTATCCATCCTCAACGAACACTAGTTTAGATTTTTCCCATATCAATCACAAACCGGTAACGAACATCACTTTTTAATACTCTCGCATAAGCATCGTTCACTTGGTTTGGCTCGATGAGTTCAATTTCTGGAGTGATATTGTGTTTCCCACAAAAATCCAACATCTCTTGTGTCTCTTTGATCGAGCCAATCACTGACCCAGCAAAATTACGCCTCATCAGGATAAGCGGGAAAGGATGGATACTGAGTGGTTTTTCCGGAGCTCCCACCGATATAAGAGTACCATCCATTTTGAGTAGACCAAAATAATTTGCCATATTCAAATCAGCAGAAGATACCGTATTGATGATCAGATCAAAACGTAATGTATTTTCCTGAAACACTTTCGGAGATTTTGTGATTAGAAAAACATCGGCACCTAACTTCTTTGCATCAATTTCTTTTTTCTCTGACTGACTAAGGACAGTCACTTCCGCACCCATTGCCTTGGCGATTTTTACAGCCATATGTCCAAGACCACCAAGTCCCATCACGGCTACTTTTTTCCCTGGGCCGGCATTCCAATGATTTAACGGAGAATAGGTGGTGATTCCAGCGCATAAAAGTGGAGCCGCTTTGTCCAAAGGCAAACTGTCTGGTATTCGAAGGACAAAGTCTTCATTCACAACAATCACATCAGAATATCCACCTTGGGTAACGGCCGATCCATCTCTTTCCATAGAACCATATGTCATTGTATTTCCAGGGATACAATACTGTTCCATTCCTTCTTTACAATGGGCACATTCACGACAAGAATCCACCATACAACCTACACCCACACGGTCCCCAATCTTGTATTTAGTGACCTTTGTTCCCACAGTTCTAACAACACCGGCAATTTCATGACCTGGCACCATTGGAAATGGAGAACCAAATCCCCACTCATCCCCTGTCATATGTATGTCCGAATGGCAAATCCCCGAGTATTTGATATCAATGACCACATCATGCTCTTTTGGGTCTCTTCGTTCAAACCGATAGGGAACAAGAGCTCCCTTTACTTTTAATGCAGCGATTCCTTTTGTTTGGATCATATTTGATTCCTACCTATTTTTCTTTTATACTTACTTTTAAATTTTCTTTAAAGAAGGATTCAATTCTAACAAAAGGAATTTTATCCATTTTGTCATACAAGTCTACATGATTGGCATTTGGCACAATGATGAGTTCCTTTGGTTCACTGGCTTCTTTGAAAACATCTTCGCTAAAGTAACGTGAGTGAGCCGAGTCACCAGCGATGAGTAAAATCGGCCTTGGTGAAATTTCTTTCACATAAGTGAGAAGAGGCATATTCATAAAAGAGAATGGTGTCGTGGCAGTCCATGCTCCATTCGAATTCGGTGAATTTTTATGAAACCCTCGAGGAGTGCGGTAGTAATCGAAAAATTCCTCCGTGATCGGACTCGTGTTCCCCTCTAATGTTTCCGGAAGGATTCTAGGTCCTGGAGCCGGTTTTCCATTTTTGGCATCTACATTACGCTTTTCACTTAACGATTCTAATAATGCTGATCGTGCATCTTTTGTTAGGCTGTCGTTCAATCCTTTCGCCATCACACGGGACATATCATACATACTAGTTGTGACAACTGCTCTAATCCGTTTGTCCACGGCTGCAGCGTTCAGTCCCATTCCACCAAACCCACAGATACCGATGATTCCAATTCGGTTTCGATCCACATTGGATAACAAACCAAGGTAATCAACCGCCGCACTAAAGTCTTCTGTATTGATATCGGGAGAGGCAACATTACGTGGTTCGCCCCCACTTTCCCCAGTGTACGAAGGATCAAAGGCAAGAGTGACAAAACCTTTTTCTGCCATCGTCTGTGCATATAGTCCCGATGACTGTTCTTTCACGGCACCAAACGGGCCACTGATGGCAAGGGCCGCTAAAGGTTCCGAACCCTGATCTTTGGGTAGATACAAATCGCCCTTTAGTTTGATTCCATACCGATTCATAAACTGAACTTTTTTATGTTCTACTTTCTCACTTCGCGGAAAAGTTTTGTCCCAAGTTTCCCAGGGCAAACAACCCATTCCCAAACTCATGAGAATTCCTATGATACTGAACTTTTGTATGAATTGACGAATTTTCATTCCTTTCTCCTCCCTTCACAAGGCCTTACCATCCTTCTCAAACCATTTAGATTTCGGTAGTATCCTCATAAGGTATGCTTGCATAATACTATTTAAATTTAGTCCAAACAATACACAGAAATCCAAAACCTTGCCTATTCCTATGAATATCAAAAATATTGGTTGAATTCTCAGGAAAATTGGTATTCCAATGAGAAAATGGATCCAATCCAAAAAAACAACGAAGAGATCTCAAAGATCCTCGCAGGCTTTTTACCGAAGGAAAAAAACCTGGAGACCCAAGTCCCGGGACTCACACTCTTTCGCATCGATCATTCTTTTGTACGAGTGCCTCTGACCTACCACCCACGGATCATTCTCATGTCCCAAGGGAAAAAACGTGTGTTCATCGGTGAGGATACTTATTCTTACGACCCCACTCAGTATCTGGTTCTTTCGGTTCCCATACCTTTGGAATGTGATGCCGTGGCGGACGTAAATAAACCTATCTTGGGATTTGGAATCGAAGTGGATCCAGCAGAGGTTGCAGAAATTTTACTACTCACAGAGGAAGCCAAATACACGGGAGAAAATGTACCAAAAGGAATTTATGGAGCTAGTGTCACAAAAGAAATATCGGATGCATCCCTACGTCTCATCCAAACTCTCAATTCTAAATCAGATAGTTTAGTTCTTGGAAAATCCATCGTGCGCGAAATCATCTATCGTGTGTTAACGGGTGAAAATGGGGAAGCCTTACAAGCATTAGCACATAGAAACAGAAAGTTTTTCCAAATATCACAAATCCTCACTCGCATTCATAAAGAATATGACCAAAATTTAGATATTGGCGAATTGGCAATGGCCTGCGGGATGAGTGTATCCACATTTCATGTTTGTTTTAAAGCTGTGACGAACTCATCCCCTTTGCAGTACATTAAGTCCGTTCGATTACAAAAGGCGAGAAGTTTGATGATTACAGAAGGAACCAATGCCATCACTGCGGCAGAACGTGTTGGATATGAAAGCCCATCTCAATTTAGCAGGGAATACAAACGGTATTTTGGATTGTCACCCGCAAAGGACCAAACCCAACAATTGTTAGCAGTGGAAAATTAAAGAAAAAGGGAAACGATTGAGATAGAAATCAAATCTTAATTTTTTTGCTACTTATTTCCGATCCAATGATCGAATGGAATTTGATCTAAATCAAACCCTTCTTTTTAAATTCCGCGATCACCACTTCTAAATCGGCAGGCGAATCCACACCGAGGTTCGCTTTCTCCGAAAGGTAAACCCCGATTGTTGATCCATTCTGCAAAGCGCGGAGTTGTTCTAGTGACTCTACCGTCTCCCAATCGGATGCGGGCAGTTGGTTATAATGCATTAAAAAATCGCGTTCGTAAGCATAGATCCCTAAATGCCGAAAATACTTGGCGTCGGCTTTAAAGGAGGCCGGGATCGGTGAACGAGAAAAATAATTAGCTCGACCATTATTGTCAAAAACCACCTTTACCTTGTTAGAGTCTTTTGGATCTTCTGCAGAGGTAAAGGGAACCGCTGCCGTTGTCATTTGCCAATTTCTATGTTTGGTTTTTAATCCCACCACTCCATCGATTAGATTTGTTTCCATCCCCGGTTCATCGCCTTGAATGTTCACAATGATTCCGTAGTTCGGATACTTTTCTGCCACTTCGATGATTCTGTCGGTGCCAGTCGGATGGTCGGGACTGGTGAATACAGATTCCCCACCAAAGGATAAAACCACATCATGGATTCGTTTATCGTCGGTGGCGACCACCAAACGGTGGAAAGATTTAGAAAGGGAAGCGTGGTGGTAGGTCCACTGGATCATTGGTTTGGTTCCAATGAGGGCCAGTGGTTTTCCGGGAAACCTTGTGCTAGCAAAACGCGCAGGGATCACACCGAGGATTTGGTCGGACATAGTCCTAGTTTACCAAGAACTCGGTAAAGTAAACCTCTTTGATTTTTCCATTCGTCAAAATATGATTTAAGTGAGCTTTGATTTCCTCACGTAAATCCAATTGGTTGGTAATGGATTTTAAATCGTCTTTTGTTTTACGAGCAATGACTAAGTTGATGATATTTTGCATTTGAGCCACACGAGCCGCAAGTTCTGCAGAAAGTGCTGGTTGGCCAGATTCAAATCCAAGTGACATCTTTAACTTAACAAAGTGTGATTCGCCAACGTCAGAAGTATTCACTCTAAATTCTTCTTGAAATGTGTAAACTTCCAAAGGAGGGGGAGCTTTCACAAGAGAGATATTCTTTTGTTGTTTAAACACACTTGTTGCCGTCTTTTGAGCAACAAACATCGATATAACGGTTACAATGATAATCCCGAAAATGGCAGCAGCGATGTACAATAACCATTTTACAATGGGGGACATCCCTGCAGAGGCGGAACTACCTTCGGCTAACCCACCTTCTTCTTCATCTACTTCACGGTCACCCATGTTAAAATTCTCCTTCTACATTTGTTTCAGTGTTCGGCAAACGAGTGTCAGGGAGTCCGTATTTACTTTCTCCTGGCCCCCGTTTGGTAGACTTCTCGGTTAGGATGATGATATCCACTCTACGGTTGAAAGCTTTTGCTTCCGGTGTACCTTCATTCTCTAATACAAGAGGTCTGTAGGATCCAAAACTCACGGCTTGGAACCAACTTGGTTCAATTTCTTCAGAATTGATCATAAAAACAGTAGCATTTACGGCTCTGGCTCCCGCCAAATCCCAGTTATTGATATATTCTCTTTCTTCTCTTCCGGGACGGTTCACTGGATTCACGGCATCATCATCACTATGCCCTTCCACACGAACAAACCGTTCGAGTCCTTTGATAAGACCCGCTGCTTTTCGTAATGTCTCTCGGATAGCAGGCGTTAGTATTGCCGAACCTGGATAAAAATAATCCGCACCGACAAGCGAGATCACAAGTCCTCTTTCGTTTTCAGAAATCCGAACTTTTCCAGCTTCCACTTCTGGTTTGAACACTTCATGGGCATCTTTTTTTGCTTTGGAAAGGTTTCGTCCTACTACTTGTGATGGGAGAGATTCAATTTGCATTCCCATTTCTTCCAAAGATCCCTTAGAAAGAGTTTGTCCCCCGGTAAAAAATCCTGTGGTAGATTTGAATGCAGACAAAATGATCTGCATCTCCTTTGCATCTGTTTTACCCGTTGTATACAAAAGGATAAAGAAACAAAGGAGAAGTGTCACCATGTCCCCGTAAGTTGCCATGAACTCGGGAACTTTTTGGATACACTCAGGACATTTTTCTTTCTTAGACGCCATGGTTTAAATATTAATCTCCGTCGTCTTTGAGGGCCGTTCTTTCCGCAGGAGTTAAGAAACTCGCCAACTTCTCTTTTACAATCCGTGGGTTGTCTCCTGATTGAATGGATAAAGTTCCTTCCACCATCACTTGTTTGATTACAAGTTCATCTTCCGATCTTCTTGTGAGTTTTCTAACAATTGGCGCTGCAAATAAGTTCTGTGCAAGTGATCCGTAAAGTGTGGTAATAAGAGCTGTCGCCATACCTTGCCCAATCGCACTGGCGTCCCCACCACCTAAGTTCTTTAACATCCCTACAAGACCCACAAGGGTCCCAAGCATCCCGAAGCCCGGCGCAAAACCAGCGTAAGCATCCCACCAAGCACGACCATAAGCATGCCTTGTGGCCGTGTTCCCAATTTCGGTTTCCATAATATTTCGCACAAGTTCGGGGTCGGTTCCATCCACTACAAGTTGGATTCCCTTTTTTAAAAATTCTTCAGGAAGTTCATTAATATCATCTTCCAAGGCAAGTAAACCTTCCCGACGTGCTTTTTCAGAAAAGCTAACAAGTGTCGTAATGAGACCCGGTAAGTCTGAAGGTGGATTTTGAAAGGCTTTTTTGGTCACTGCCCCCACTCCAATGGTGGAAGTCCAAGGGAAGGAAATGATCGTAGCGGCGGCGGCACCACCAAATGTAATCATGACCGAGGGAATGTCGATAAGGTCGGTGAGTGCAAGTCCCCCCGAAACCACCCCTAGTAACATTAAGGCCAATCCAAGGGCCAAACCAATGACTGTAGCTATATCCATTTCTTATGTTTCCTCAGGCATTTTCCCACTGACTCGGGGGAGATTGTGGATTCTTGTTTGGTAGGCGACTACCTTTTCCACAACTTCCGCAACAGGCTCTAGTACAATGAATTTCTTTTCATTCACAAGAGTGATGATCGTATCCGGGTTTGCTTCGATGGTCTCAATCAAGTCTGCATTGAGAACAAATTCCGCACCTTTGAGTCGATGTAGTATGACCAGGAGATCCCCCTTCAGAGATTTCTACTTATGTCTATCGACTACCTTTCGAATTTCGCTTACGAATTTTTCTTCCGTAAATCGATTGATGGAATTTTGGAAATCTCCGCGTTTGAAATGGATCTTTTCTGACCTTTGGATGGCATCATTTAAGGATTTTACGGTCTGTTCTTTGAAAAACACCCCGGTTCTGTCCTCTTTGACGGACTCCAAAGCGCCGCCCTTCCCATACGCAATGACAGGAGTGGCATAGGCCTGGGACTCGACTGGAGTGATCCCGAAGTCCTCCATCCCAGGAAAGATAAACCCACGGGCTTTTTTGTAGAGTTCAATCACCTCGGGGCGAGGTAGACCTTTTTTCCAAAGGATGTTTTTTGGTAAATTTTTGACGAGGTTCCCCTCTTCCTGGCCCCCACCGACAAGGATGAGGGGTTTTCCGTTTTCTCGGAAGGCTTCAATGGCTAGATCAATTTTTTTGTAAGGAGCAAAGGCCGAGACCATCAGATAATAATCATCTTTAGAGACATCGTGGACTCGAAAATCCTCAGGCAAACAAGGGGGATACACAATTTTATAATCGCGTCTATAATACTTTTGGATTCGCCTTCCCACAAAATGAGAATTACACGTAAAATAATCCACACGATTGGCAGAAGCCGCATCCCAAGTACGAAGGTAGTTGGCGATCGTTTGTAATAGAAAAAACTTAAAACCTTTCCTGTTTGGAAAATAATCATAATACATGTCCCAAACATAACGCATAGGACTATGGATATAACTTAAATGGAAAGTATCAGGATGAGGGATGACTCCTTTAGCAACGCAGTGTGAAGAACTAATCACTACATCATATCCTTTGAGATCTAACGACTCAATGGCTGTGGGAAAAACCGGTAAGTAGTACCGATAGTATTTTTCTTTAAAAGGAAGGTTGTTTGTAAACGCCGTTGTGATTTTACGGCTTTCAATCCTTTCGTTAAGTTTTCCTTTGGAATAAAAAAGAGTAAATAAATCCGCTTCGGGAAACGCTTTTAATAAACTATCGAGAACTATTTCCCCACCGCGCATACCGGTGAGCCAATCATGTATAATTGCAACTTTCATTAATCTTGTGGTCCAATCCTTCTTCCCGTAATTGGCGTTGTACGTCCGTAATACGATGCTGTAATCAAAAAAGGAATCGGCATGGTGCTCTCCAAATTTCGGGAACTCTCCATATAACGCCTTCCTTCTTTTCCTATCGTTTCTGCGTCCTTAATCGTCGCAAGAAGTTCATCATACATTTCTGTATCACCGATTAATTTGGGAATTGTTCCGTCTGTATGATTTAATTTATCGGTGATCGAACGAAAATCCAATGTGATTTGCCGAAGATCGGAACGATTTTCTTCCATAGTGGCCGAAGTTGCCTTAAAAAAATCATCAAAATAACGGGCAGAGGGCAAATAGTCGGGGGATTTTTCCCCTTCACGAAATGTCGGTTTAAAAAAGGGACGTTTCCCATCGGAACTTCCTGGATTGATATTGATGATCCTTCCTGAAAATAAAGTGATGGTTTGAAAATCCACTTCATAATTGTCCCAAAGAGTTAAGGGATCTTCTAAGGCAATATGGAGCTCAATCGCATGATCCATGTTATGGTCTAAAAAACGACGATCCGGTATATCGATGAGTGGTCTAGAATCGATATGGGCGACATACCCTTTTTGAATTCCTAAAATTCGAACTTCAGTACCTTCTTTGATTCCATCAATTCTAGAATAAAAGAGGGATAAGCGATAAGGATATTTTTTGGCAGGACGATCCGGTTCAATGACAGTGGTGAAAAAAGCAAAGACCAAAATAGAAAAAAAAACGATTCCTGTTAGGGCTTCCTTCGATAACTTTTTTGATTTCACGGCAGACTTAAAATTCTTCCTTTGAAAGAAAGAGTTGGCAAGCAGATTTTAAATGACTGAATGGGACGAGATGAAAGCAGTCACCATCCTAAAATACGACGAATCCGAACCACAATTAGAACTCAGGGAAAAAGAAATTCCTACACCGAAGGAAAATGAAGTTCGAATCAAAATCCATCTTTCTCCCATCAATCCTTCCGACCTAATGTTCATTCGAGGGCTTTATGGTTTTAAGAAAAAAGCACCTGTGTCTGCGGGTTTCGAAGCCAGTGGAGTTGTCGATGCCGTAGGGAGTGCCATCAAAACCCTGAAAGTGGGAATGAATGTCTCCTGCGTGGCACCTCAAAACGATGGGTCCTGGGCCGAATACATGATCACTACCGAAGACAACTGTTTGCCGTTAGTGGATGGAGTGACTCTTGATGAAGGATCTAGTTTTTTTGTAAACCCCATGACTGCTTGGGCTATGGTCTCTCGTTGTTCGAAAGAAGCTCATCCTGCCATGATTCAAACTGCCGCAGCCAGTGCCCTAGGCAAAATGGTAGTGCGACTATGTAAAGAACGGGGAATTCCGCTAATCAATGTTGTGCGAAAAAAAGAACAAGAGGACAGTCTTCTGGCCATTGGAGCAGAAAACATTCTCAACTCCTCTTCCCCCAACTATCAAAAAGACTTATATAAAATTTCCAAAAAACTAAACGCAACCTATGCTATCGATGCCGTTGCCGGTGAAACAGCACAATCTCTTGTGGAATGTATGCCTTATGGCTCAAAGATTGTATGTTACGGGGCTTTGTCCGAAAAACCATTTGCAGTCAACGCGGGAATCATGTTGTTTCAAAACAAAAAGATCGAGGGATTTTGGTTATCTTCTTGGATTTATGAAATTGGTTTGGAAGAATTTCAAAAACAAGCCAAAGAAGCACAAAAATTTCTTAAAACCGTTTTCCAAACCAAAATCAACAAACGATTTAAGTTTGAGGAATACAAAGAAGGTTTGGAATTTTATAAACAACATATGACCGAAGGGAAGGTAGTATTTGGTCCGTAGATTATTATTTTCATTCGCTTTCGTATCTTTTTTTACCTTCACTCATTGTTTGAGTGATACAAAGAAAAATTTAGAAAGTCTTAAGGCGTGTAAGTTTGATTTGGTGGATGTTCGTATCGATCTAAAACCAAACCCAAACTTTCCCCTCATTCCTCTTGTGGATTTGTATCCGGAAATTTCCGTAGAGAATCCTAACAATACCAAGGTCAATATCTATAAATTTGATTTGGAAATCCAACTCATCACCGCGAATGGAAAAGAGTACATTGGAAAACTCCAAAACGAAACTCCCCTCGAAGTGGATCCAAACTCAACTTCCACAGTAGTTCTGAAACTCATTCCCGAGCAAAAACAATCGATTCTTCCTAAACTTTTACTTTTAGCAAAACAACTCTCTGAGACAGCTAGACGTGGAGAAGATGCGGAATTCGAAATTTACGGGACTGTCGAAATAGATAGTGTGTTTGGAAAAGTTCCCATTCCTGTTCGGGAAGTCTCTCGGATCAAACTTAAAAAATGAAATGGTTTCTTTCGAGGGTATGGATCCTCTTCGTTTTTTCTGGGTTATCTTTCCATTGCATTCAAAATCGAGACGACTTGTTTTATTCCGCACAAGAAGGAAACCAAAAGATCTTTGAAACCTACGCCTTAAAGAATTCTGCCTGCGGAACCAACAAACTACCAGGAGCTCTCCTGTTGGGGCGAGCCAAAATTGATGATCTGAAACTTTGTTTTCGAGCCATTGAACTCATCGATTGTCTTACTTGGAATATAGAAGGGTATATTCCCGATTCTTGTAAAAACATTGGGACAAGTTTTAAATAATTATGTGGCGTTACTTATTTGATTT
Source organism: Leptospira abararensis (assembly GCF_016918735.1). GTDB lineage: Bacteria > Spirochaetota > Leptospiria > Leptospirales > Leptospiraceae > Leptospira_A > Leptospira_A abararensis. The sequence continues at coordinate 354,496 of NZ_JAFFPR010000050.1, read as the reverse complement.
ATCCACAACTGAGATTTTTTTATTCGCATCATTAATGTTTGCTGGTATTTTTTTACTCTTATTTGGTAAATTAAGAAAAAAAGAAACAACTGCCAATCAAAAATCAAAACAAGGATCTGGTTCGAATGAATCATCCAATCCTTCTCCAGATAAATCCAAGAAGGATTCTAAATCGGCAAAAGACACAAACCTAAAGGTGATGGAAGTTTTTGATTATAATGGAACCAAAATCCTTCACCAAGATGGTGCTTATACCGTGAATGACCAAGGGGTGGTTACTAATTATATGAATTGGAATCTCCTTCCTTCCAAATACCAAAAAATGGTAAAGGAACTGGATAACAGATCCTTAGGAGAAAAAGGAGAAGATTACTTTTTAGAAATGATCAATGGATTCTATTACGTGTCACTGCCGGGCGGAAAGAAAAAAAGATACGATTCGATCCAAAGTATCCCAGCAGACATTCGCAAACGATTAGGAGTATGAACTCTTAAGTAGAAAGCACTCCTACTTTATTTTTGACCTTTGCTCTTTGTTTTTCCTGACGCATAGATTCTCTTAATTCTTTTTGCTCTTGGTCACGAAGAAGTCCTTCATCCAATACTTTCTTTGGTGGTTTTTTTAAGTCCCAAACAATCCCAAATAAGCTAAGTGCCTTTAAAATATAATAAGAAATATCGACTTCATACCAATAGAAACCTTGGTTCGCAGAAGAACAATAGTAGTGGTGGTTGTTATGCCAACCTTCTCCCATAGTAAGAATGGCAAGCCAGAGATTGTTTTTGCTTGTGTCCCGGGAATCGTAACGAACCGAACCATAAACATGCGAAAGTGAATTGATGGTCCACGTGGCATGTCCTAGAATAAAAGTAGAAACTGCATACCCATACACAAGCCAACCCCAACCACCAACGGTATAAAGGAATACCGCATAACTTAAAGGAGCAATCCAATGGTAACGATCTAAAAATCGAAGTTCTGGATACTTATAAAAATCAGGAATGAGTTTGGCTTCATAATCGTTATAATCATCTCGGAGAAACCAAAACATATGGGAATACCAAAACCCTTTGCGACTAGGGGAATGAATGTCCTTTTCTGTATCAGAATATTTGTGATGGTTTCTGTGGTGAGCGGCCCACCAAAGAGGACCCTTTTGCATTGCCATAGCCCCAATCCAAGCCAAAACAAATTGGAAAACTCGAGAGGTTTTGAACGATGCGTGGGAAAAGTAACGATGGTAGGCAGCGGTAATTCCAAACATTCTTAGAAAATAAGAACCCACAGCGACCCAAACGAGAGACCAGGAAAAGGGAACTGTGAAAACGGTAAGGACAGTGGCCTGAACCAAAAAGAACAAAATTAGGAAAAGTAAGGGTGCCTGTTCTTTGACAACTGGCCCAACAGTAGAGGAAGAAGAATTCATGCAAATAAACCTATAACTATTGGAGTCCGCTACTGCCGTTTGGTTGCAAAAAAATTCATTCTACTTGATTCCCGATTTGCTTGTAGCACCCTGTCCATAAACCCATGTCATCGAAAATCGTTGTCCAAAAATACGGTGGAACCTCCGTTGGTGACACCACTAAAATCCAAAATGTGGCCAAACGTATCAAACGTTACCACGACGAAGGCCAAAAAGTTGCCGTTGTAGTTTCTGCAATGGGACATACTACAGACGAACTTGTCGACTTGGCTGACCAGATTTCTAAAAATCCTCCGAAACGGGAAATGGACATGTTGCTTTCTACGGGCGAACAAGTGTCGATTGCTCTTCTTGCCATCGCATTGAATGAACTCGGAGTTCCTGCTCAGTCTTTTACCGGCTCTCAATTAAAAATACTAACCGATGGAAACTTCTCTAACGGAAAGATCGAAATGATTGATCGTTCGCGCATCGATGAAGCATTTAACAAAGGGAAGGTGGTCATCGTTGCGGGTTTCCAGGGAATTGATAAAGACGAAAATATTGTCACCCTTGGCCGTGGGGGAAGTGATACCTCTGCTGTGGCTCTTGCTGCCGCCCTTGGTGCCGATGAATGTGAAATTTATACAGACGTGGATGGGGTTTATACAGCCGACCCACGAAAGATTCCAACGGCAAAGATGCACAAACAAATTACATACGAAGAAATGTTGGAACTAGCAAGCCTTGGTGCTGGAGTCCTTCACTCTCGGAGTGTGGAATTAGGTATGAACTATAACGTGGTCATCCACGTACGATCCAGTTTCCACGACAAACCGGGAACTTTAGTGATGAGTGAGGACAAAATTATGGAAAAAATGAAAGTAAGTGGAGTCACAGCCAAAGGTGACCAAGCCCGTGTGACCATTGCCGATGTAAAAGACAAACCCGGAATCGCTGCGGAGTTGTTTACTCAATTAGCAAATAAAGATGTGATTGTAGATGTCATTGTCCAGTCTTCTCCAAGAGATGGAATCAATACCATTTCCTTTACGATTGCGAAAAAAGACCTATCGGCTGCCAAACCAATAATCGAAACTTATGCAAAAGACCACGGAAATGGAAAGGCAGAATTCGATGAAAATATCTCTATCGTTTCTGCGGTAGGAGTTGGTATGAAATCTCATGTAGGTGTGGCCGCTAAAATGTTTCAATCGCTTGCGGAAAAAAACATCAACATTGAAATGATTTCCACTTCCGAGATTAAAATCTCCTGTGTCATCAAACAAAACCAAGCGGAAGATGCAGTAAAGGCTTTACATACCACGTTCATCGGGTAAGTTTACGACCGTATGCAAGAAGGATCACGAATGTCTCGAGTTTTCGTTTTATTTTTTGCACCGGTTCTTGTCTTAAGCCTATTATTTGCCCCTAACCAGAGTTTAAATTCCTACGAATCTTTAAATGCGGTTATGGCGATTGTTGGCCCCAAATCCATTTCTACTTTGGATTATGAAGAAGGAATCGAACGTTATAAAAACCTTTCCCGATTCTTTCCAAACTATCGCAAAAAAGGATCCCTTCACGCCCAGGTCATCGATTTTTTAATTGATCGAGCTGTGGTGGACAATGTTGCCGATGAAGAATCCATTCAAGTCAATGAAAAACGGATCGAAGCAGAAATCCAAAAACGGATGGAAGCGCAGGGGATCAGCGATCTTGAACAATTTAAAAAAGCAGTCCAAACCCAATTTAATTTACCCTATGATGTTTGGTTGGAAGATTTACCTTACCAAATTAAAAAAGGCCAACTCTTACAAATTAAGGTAAGTCCCCCTCTCCCTTCAGAACAAGAAATCCAAGCATGGTATAACAAAAACAAGGCGAAGGTGGGATCCGAATTTAAATTTCGAGAAATAGTTTTATCACCATCAAATACATCCATCGATGAGGAGACTCGAGTTTTTAACGAACTCACTGAAATAAAAAACAAATCTTTAAAAGACCCATCCTTCTTTAAACTAGTTGCGTCTGGCCCTAGAAATGAATCGCGATATCGTTTGAACGGAGGTTTGGTCAACTGGGTTCCCACTTTTGAATTATTTAAAACACATCCAACCACTGCCTCCATATTATCTCAAGTAGGTGGTCCTGGAAAAATTTCTGAAGTTTTTCGAGATGATCGCAAACGTTATTGTTTAGTTTATATTGAAGGAATGAGACCCACACCTTTGGATGCTGTCAGAAAAGGAATCCAAGGTTTTTTATTCAGAGAAAAGGAACAAACCTCTTTTGAAGAATGGGTTACCAATACGCGTAAAAATACTTCTATTTCGATCTTTGATCCCATTTACATCAAAGAACACAACATCAGTAACCCGGAAGAAAAATACAACCTAGACTGATGATGAACCGAAAGGACTATAACCCTAGTTTTGCGGTAGTCTATTTGGACTCCCAATCAATTCAGTTTTTAAATCAAAACTTTAAAGCGGAATTGTGGGAAGAGTTTCTTCGTAGATTGATCAATGTATTTCCCGGAATACAAATTCATACCAATACAAACGCTGCACTTGCTGAAAAAATCAATTCCAGTTCATTAAAAGACAAACTCAAACTCCATGAAGATGTTTCCAAAGAACATGAATTCTTACTCAAAGTAGGAAAACTTTTACCAGAATCTAAATTCAAAGATCCAGATTGGGACGAAGTTTGTTTTCTTTATTTTACAGGTATAGCTCCCTTACTTGACACTCACCTAACAGAAAAAGCATGGGTTCGTCATAAGAATTTTTTTAGTCAGTATTCGTATTCGGAAAATTTACCTCCGGGACTCACACCTGCCATCATTACACGAGAATTTCTCACTTCCTTGCCGGACACATTGACAACAGATGTTCATTCGTTTTTTTTAAAGAATATTAATCAATATGATGTAGATATTTTTTTTCAAGCACCGGACCTACGCCAATTGCGACTCGACTTCCGTTTAGCCTCCACTCGTTCCTTCACTCTGATCCAAGGATTGTTATCTCTGGGAGAACTAAGATACGAGGATCTACTCTCTAAACTGAAGGAAAATCCGGAATTATTTCGAAGTGCTCCCTCCTATTTGGAATGGGAAATTTATAAAGGTTGTGAACTCAAATGTACATTTTGTCCGCGTGAGTTTGTTGATACCACAAATGATGGAAGTTTCGTTTCTTTAGAGGATGTGAAAAAAACCATTGCCAAACTCAACACAGAGGTCACCTCCCCCATAACCATTAGCCTTTGCGGAAATGGAGAACCCCTCCTCCATCCTGAATTTAAATCTTTAGTAAAAGAAATCTTAAAACTTGAAGTTCTAACAGAACTCATTATTGAAACCGCACTTTATACAAATACGGAATCGCTATTTTCTCTCATAAATAGTTTGGACCCTCTTCAGAAAGAAAAACTTTGTATCATTGTAAATGTTACTACTCTGAAACCAGAAGTTTACAAATCCTTATATGGAAAAGCGGAACTAGAAAATGTTTTAAAGACAATCGATTTACTTTCAGAAATTCTCCCAAGCAGATCATTGCACGTTCAAATGATCAAAATGAAAGAAGTGGAAGAAGAGATTGATCCGTATTTTACTTTCTTTGAGAAAAAAGGAATCAACATCATCTTACAAAAATACAATACCTTTGCTAACAAACTTCCCGAACGTAGGGTAAGTGATCTCACTCCGATCCACAGAGACTATTGTTGGCATTTAGTTCGTGATTTATCTGTATCTGTTGATGGGAATGTATCCATTTGCAAACAAAATCAAACGGAAGTGATTGGAAATTTATATTCAGAATCTTTAAAAGATATTTGGCGAAAGGGGCTAGATTTTTTTAAATTTAGTTTTAATGGGGAACATCAAAGAATTCCCGCTCCTTGTTTGAATTGTGATGAGTGGTATACTTTCAACGCGTGATTGTTTTGCCTTCATTCAGGCAAGACTAGGATCCACGCGACTTCCGAAAAAAATTCTAAAATCCATCCCTGAGGAATCAAATACATCCGTCCTGGACCACATCCACAACCGACTTTCTACCGTCTTTCCAAAAGGACAAATTGTATTTTTAGTTCCTGAAGGTGATAGCGAACTTATCGATTTTTTAAATCTTAGGAACTACCAATTCTTTGTTGGATCTGAGAAGGATGTGCGGGACCGCTTTCGCAAAGCAAGTCGTATGTTTAACGCCAAACATATATTTCGTTTAACAGGCGATAATCCATATATTGATTTAGAATCCATTCGCTACTTGTATGAAGCTATAGCCACAATCAGCGACTCTCATTATAGCCTTTCTATGGTAGACCTACCGCTCGGGATGGGTGTTGAGTGTTTTTCACAAGAGTCTTTACTGTATGAAACTGAAGGCCAAACCCATGAAAGACATAGGGAACATGTTTCCCTCCATATCAAAGAACATCCAGAAATCCACAAACAATATAGACTTCATCCACCTCATCTCAGTCATTTAACAGATATTAGCCTAAATTCTCTCCGTATCACAGTAGATGAATCAAAAGATTATGAGCTCGTTTGTCAACTTTGGAAAGAATTAGGAACAATAGATCCTTTTTTTGGAGCCAAGGAAGTCATCCAACTAACAAAAGACAAACCTGATTTTTTTTCGATAAATTCCTCTGTAGAACAAGTGGTTTTCCCCTTACCCAAATTGAACAAAGAGTCAAAAAAAGTTCGGATTGTTTACGCAGAACCATCGTTATTTGGGAGTGGACACTGGGAACGTTGTAAATCGCTATCGTTGTTTTTAGAAATAAAGGGATATATTGTAGAACTTTCTACAAAAGCTGATTCCAATTCGCCAAACTTACCCCATATTTTAGATGTTCGGGAAAACGAATTTGATTTGGCTCACCAGTTTTATATTGATAATCTCCACCATCTACCAAATGAATCCAATGCAAGTCTCTTTTTACCCAATCCATTAGCTCCAAACACTAATCAAGAGACTATCTCCTATTTTAGTTCCCCACTCTCCGAATTAGATTGGATGGAAACCGAAGTCCCAGGTCGTGTGCTTGTGTATGCAGGATATCTCAATCAAAAAGAATCAGAACAAATTGATACTTATCTATTACAGTTTTTAAACCAAACCAATAGAAACTCTTCAACTAACATAAATTCAGTGACCAGAATCGGAGGAACTCCAGCAACAGCAGGAAACATCAAATACCTTCCGCGAGTTTCCTATTTCCAATTTTTAAAAGAAATTCAATCTTCTGAATTTGTCCTGACCTATTTTGGCCAAACCATGATGGAGTCGATTGCCAATAAGAAAAAAGTTTGTTTGGTAGGGATTACACCCATTCACGAATCCCTAGGAAAATTTGCAGAATTAGAGTTTGAAATTCCTTATTTAGGATCTCTATCTTCCTTATCAAAAAATCAAAACTTTCCGACTGCTTTTCCTCATTCAAAAATAAAATTAGTTCGCGATGCTCACTTAAAAATTTTGAAATGGTTAGAATCAATTTATGAAAGCTAAAATTCAAATTCTAATATTTGGACTCCTTCTCTTTGTATCTAACAACTCCGTTTATTCAGAAACAGAAGACAAAGAAACCATCGAAATCAATGCAAAAATTGAATTGGAAAAAGTCAGTCGTACTATTATCAATGCACTTCGTTATGGAAGATTTGTTTTAGCTGATACCGAATGGAAAAAAATCCAATCGGAAGTTTATAAACCTTATCCTGAATATGACTATTTAAACGGAAGTTTGTTGTATTCTCGGATGGAATGGCAAGAGGCAAAAGAAAGTTTAAACAAAGCTCTTAAAAAAGAACCCAATCATGAAGCCGCAAGTTTTTTACTCGGAATGATCTATGCACAAGAAGACAGTTGGTCCGAAGCAAAAAATACTTGGATGGAAACCAATCAAATTTCCCCTTACAATCCTTTTTATCATTACAATCTAGGACTTGCTTATTATATTTTAAAAGATTATAACAATGCGATTTTATCTTTAAACAAATCTTTAGAATACAAAGCAAACTACAACGAAGCAAAGTTTATTTTGGCAAAAACTTATTTAGAATTGAATGAAACGGAAAAAGCAAAAGCAGAACTTGTCACCATTTTAGAACAAGACCCAAAACACATCCAGGCATCTCACTTAATGGGCCGTGTGATTTATATTACAGAAAAGGATCCTAAAAAATCTCTTACCTATTTAAAAAACCAGAGACTTCTTGGATGGAGAGAGAAAAAAGTTTACGCACGATGTTATTTTGAAATTCGCAAATGGAGAGATGCCGAAAATCTATTAAGACCGATCGCCTACTCACCGTTTGCTGATGAGTACGACCAAAGTTTTTATTTGAACTTACTTTTGAACTTAGGTTATGACGAAAGAGCTAACGACTTCTTTCACTTCATCCAAAAACAATCTCAAAACGAATCGAAAATTGCCGAAGCTTACAGAATGTTACTCTCTTCCCGTGAGGGAAAAGATTTACTTTATCACTATTTTAAACTTAGGTATTAATTTTCTTCTATTGAATTAACTATATTTGAATACGAATATCGACACATGTGTTCAAATATAGTTGTGAAGAATTAAGATACGACGATATCGGTTTTAGCTTGGGTGTATTTCCACTCTACAGCCACACGGATGAGTTTTTCGTTTTCCGTAATGCTGAGTTTGGATTTGATCCGAGAGCGTAAAGTTTCAATCGTAGAGGGAGCAAGTCCCATATTGGCTGCAATTTCCTTTACTGGCATTCCTTCGCCAATCATAAGAAACACTTCCAATTCGCGATTGGAAAGTCTGTCGATTGGATCCTTTTCGTCTTTTTGGGAAGCTCTGTAAAGGTGACCCAACAAACGAGTGGCTTGCGAGGAACTTACAAAATAATCACCTTTTAGGACAGTATGGATGGCTTCTACAATTTGTGTGGTCGTGTCTTCTTTGAATACATAACCCATCGCACCTAATTTAAAGGCACGATCTACAAAGGTATCATCCGTCAACATACTGATAATGATGACGGCGATATTTGGAAAAGTGGTTCGAAGGCGTTTGAGTAATTGCAAACCATTTTGGTTTTGTTTGAGTTGGATATCAATCAAGACCAAACTAGGTTGCAATTTTTCTATATCATTAAATGATTTTTCAATGTTATCCGCACTCCCGATGCACTCTAAATCTTCGGATTTAGCAATTAAGTTTTGTAGTGCATCTACTACAAGAGGGTGGTCATCAACGATATAGACTTGTTTCTTCATATTTTCCGGCTCTAAGATTCTTTTAAAGCTGCAATCATCTCTTGAGTTGCTTTTTTACCATCACCAAACAACATCAAACAGTTATCAGCGATGAAGAGTGGGTTAGGCACTCCCGCAAATCCAGGACTCAAGGAACGTTTAATCACAACTACCGTTTTTGCATTTCCTACATCCAAAATCGGCATACCGGCGATCGGTGATTTTGGATCTGTTTTTGCAAGTGGGTTAGTGACATCATTCGCACCATTGACTATCACAACATCAACATTTTCGAAAGTACTATTGATCTCGTCCATCTCTTTCAATCGATCATAAGGAATATCTGCTTCTGCAAGTAATACGTTCATATGACCAGGCATACGTCCTGCCACTGGATGGATTGCAAATGTTACATCGATACCGCGAGCTGTTAAAAGTTGGTATAAATCGCGTACTGTATGTTGCGCTTGTGCTACAGCCATACCGTATCCAGGGACAATCACTACAGTTCTTGCAACATCTAAGAGCATAGCCACTTCTTCGGCACTAGTTGATTTAACTTTACCTGAGTAAAAATCGCCATCATCCTTCATTTCTGTAGCGACAGCCCCGAATCCACCGAATAAAACATTCGTCAAACTACGATTCATCGCTTTACACATGATTTGTGTTAGAATGATTCCAGAGGCACCCACAAGGGATCCTGAAATAATAAGAACATTGTTGTTAAGAACAAATCCTGTTGCTGAAGCAGCGATACCAGAATAGGAGTTGAGAAGGGATATTACGACAGGCATGTCGGCTCCACCAATCGGGATCACAAGGAAGATACCGAGAAGTAAACTCACGCCACTTAAGATCCAATAAATGGATTCATCTGTAGGTTCTAAACATCCGTAAACACCAAGTCCCACAGCAGTAAGTCCAACTAGAATTTTGACAAGTTGGTCACCAGGATAACGGACAGCTTTTTCTGTAATAAAACCTTGTAACTTACCGAAGGCGATGAAACTTCCAGAGAAAGTAATTCCACCAACAATGGCAGAGAAAACAATCGAAACAATTTCTTGGTAATTAACTGCAAATGCATATTTAGGAATGGAAAGTTGTAATGCGGCACCTGCTACAAAAACAGAAGCAATCCCACCAAATCCATTGAGAACAGCCACAAGTTGAGGCATAGCGGTCATCTGGATTTTTATCGCTAAGATGATACCAATCACAGATCCAATAAGAACACCAACAATGATCCAATCATAAGTTAAGATGGCTTGGTCAAAAAGTGTGGCGACAACGGCTATGAACATACCCAAGGCACCGAGTAAGTTTCCTCGTGATGCCGTTTTTGGATGAGCTAGTTGTTTGATCCCAACAATAAAAAGAATGGAAGCAACAAGATAAGAAAGATTAAGAATGCTGACTAGTTCCATTATTTTGGTGTATCCTTTTTCTTAAACATTCCGAGCATTCGGTGTGTTACGAGAAACCCACCCACTACGTTGACCGTAGCAAAAATAACAGAGAGTAATCCCAAAATTTTGGTGATGTTACTTTCCTGGATTCCGGCCGCATAAAGCGCCCCAATCAAGGTAATGCCGGAAATGGCGTTAGAACCCGACATAAGTGGGGTGTGGAGGATGGGAGGGATTTTTGTGATGATTTCAAATCCCACGAAGATCGCTAGGACGAAAATCGTGACGGCTGTAACAAATATTTCCATAAACTAGTAGTAGTTATGGAAAAATTGGCCATTTTGGAAACAAAATTTTCAGGAATTTTACGCAAACTGGGGCCCTGATCCTAGTCATTGAACCTGATTTCCAAGGTAATGAATGCGATTCTTAATTCAAAATAAGAATCAAAACCACAGTTTCAACTGTACCACAGCGAAAATTTGCACTTCCAAGTGATGCAAATCTAAAATAACGATTGGCCCTATATCCCTCTTTTTGACCTTTTTAGCCTTAGTTATATTTCATAATATAGGCATCAAATGTTCCCTGTTTCGTTTGGCCATCAATACTTCCATCGGTTGAGCCGGTAATATAAAGAGTTCCATATTTGTTTGAAGAAATTCCTCTCCCATCCGTAGTAGACCCACTAACGCCAGACATACGAGCCCATACCAAACTTCCCTCTGCATCATATTTCGATAAATAAACATCCTGAAGTCCATTGAGAGTAGATCCACCCAAGTTACCATTGGTATTCCCAACTATATAAACATGTGATGCATTATCAGCATAAATACCATTCCCGGTAGTATCAGTCGCACCACCAGCTCCCAAAAGACGAGTCCAAAGTTTATCACCCGTTACACTATATTTAACAAGAACTTGGACCGTTGTGCCTGCTTTTATTTGTCCATCTAAATTACTGTTTGTTGATCCTGTAACATAGATGGAGCCTTTTTTATCAACGGATATGGACTTTATACTTGTTGATGCCCCAGAAACACCTAGAAATCGAACCCATTGGGCAACACCGCTGGTATGAAAAGAAACTAAATAGGAATCTGTTGATCCACCAGGAAGTGTATTCCCCAAAAATGTTGCAGCTGCACCCACTTGCCCTACTAGAAAAATATTTTTAGAATAAGGATCATATTGAACTTGCTGTCCATAAGAGCTTGCACCCCCATTATCGATGAGTCTCGTCCAAACATAATCTCCGAAACGATTGTATTTAAATAGGATAGTATTTCTTCCACCGGCAGCTACCTCTCCATTAATATTGGTTTCTTCGGTGTTTCCCGTAATGTAGACATTCCCTTCTCCATCGGAAGTAACTCCGTATCCTAATGTTTCACTACCTGTAGGAAAAATTCGTGTCCATATTACTGTTCCTGAACTACTGAGTTTAATTAGAATACTCCCAGCACCAACTGCAGAAAGTTCATTAAAGGGTCCTGCAGAGGATCCAACAATATATATATCCCCAAAGACATCGATATGCATTTGTTCTACGAAACTCGAAGAGGCAATGGTACTTCCCATCTGTCGAACCCAAAGCAGGTTTCCATTACTATCATATTTCGCAACGAAGAGGTCATTGTTTAATCCAGGTGATACCTTGGGCTGTCCCCCGATGGAACCAATTGTTGTTCCAGAAATATAAGTGTTACCGAATCGGTCTGTAGCAGCAGTGGAGGAAAATGTCTGAACAGAACCAACCTGGCCAAGTAACCTTGTCCATTCCTTAAGACCTTGATTGTCTTGAGGGATTTCGAAACAATCTGTTTCACCCAAAATACAACGAAGGAGCTCCGTTTCCCAAAATGCTTCTGAGCGAACATCAGCAGGATTATTCAATGACAAAACTTTACACTGCCATGCAGTCAAAATCATGAAGAACAACCAAAATCGAATTCGCATAAAAGTCCCTATAAATTCAGGATTAGAAAGTAGAGAATACAGACATTGGCTCACCCTAAAGAGGGATCTGTCATTCCTAATTCTGCAAACCCTTTGTTTCGAAGAAGACATGAGTCACATTTTCCGCAGGGTTTCCCCTTTACAGGATCGTAACAAGAATGCGTATCTTTTAGTGGAACTTGTAGTTCTAAAGCCCTTTGGATGATCTCTTTTTTGGACATTGTCAAAAGTGGTGTTTTAATTTGGATCGAATGCTCCCCTGTAACACCTGTTTTAGTCCCTAAATTGACCATCGCCTGATAAGCTCGAATAAATTCCGGACGACAATCGGGATATCCCGAATAATCCAATGCGTTGACTCCAATGTAGACCGAATCATAGCCATGGCCCTCTGCCAAAGAAATGGCAAAAGACAAAAAAAGAATGTTACGACCTGGCACATAAGTATTAGGAATTTCTGTGGAATTGGAATCTAAAATCTTTCCTGCGTTCTTTCGAATTTTTAGTTTCTTTTCTGTGAGAGAACTTCCCAAAAAAAACTCAGTATCCAATTTTTGAACCACATGAGGAATCCCCAAACGACTTGTGATAAGTTTACTTTTTTTTAGTTCGATGATGTGTTTTTGGGAATAGTGAAAGGAGATAGCAAGAATCGGAGGTTTTTTAACCTTGGGATAGCCATGTTCTTGCAAGGCTTCATACAAACAGGTGGTTGAATCCAGACCACCTGACAAAAGTACAACGGCTCCAGTGGATTTTGAAGACATATAAAAATCCTATTTAGGACCTCGGTAAACGCAAGAACTTGTGCAAGTTTCGTATAACGTAATTTTATCAAGTAACGGTAATTTTGGTTTTAATTGGTTCCAAAGCCAAACTGCAATGTTTTCGCTTGTTGGATTTTGAAGTCCCGGAACATCATTTAATACATAATGATCTAAATGTTCATCTAAGATTGGTTTTACGATGGATTTTAATTCTCCAAAGTCCATAATCCAACCCGTATGAGGATCAATTTGCCCTTTGAGATAAACTGCAAACCGAAAGCTATGGCCATGCATTCTTTTGCATTTATGTCCTTCCGGAACATTTGGTAAAAAATGGGCCGCTTCAAAACCAAAGGTTTTGGAAAGTTCAATCTCTTCCATCACTCTTCCGTCGCGTATTCCGTAAACAGTGACTTTTGATTTCCCGCATGGTCTTGGAATTCCACAGGGTAATTGGATGTAAAACAAGCATCACAAAACCCACCACCTTTATGGCCTTCCACAGCTTTGTGCATTGTATCCAATGTTAAATAAGCAAGGGAATCCACACGAAGGTACTTTTGGATTTCATCGATGCTATGTGTAGAGGCAATGAGTTCCTTATGAGTGGGAATGTCGATTCCGTAATAACAAGGAGAAACTGTAGGAGGTGCCGAAACTCTAAAATGGATTTCTTTGGCACCCGCGTTACGAATCATTTTAATGATCTTTCGGCTTGTGGTTCCGCGCATCACCGAGTCGTCAATGATGACCACTCGTTTTCCATTCACAACTTCTTTCACCACATTGTATTTGATTTTGGCTCCAAAGTCCCGAATTTTTTGGTCCGGTTCAATGAAGGTTCGACCAATATAATGGGAACGAACAAGGCCACTTTGGTAAGGAATCCCCGACTCTTCACTGTAACCAAGGGCTGCAATATTGGCGGAATCAGGAACTGGAATGATGACATCGGCTTCCACTGGCATAACGCGCGCTAATTGGCGGCCGAGTGACTTCCTTACTTTGTAAACCGATTCTTCAAAAATATAAGAATCGGGTCTTGCAAAGTAGATATATTCAAAAATACAAAGACTTGGTTTTGCTTTTGGGAATGGATAGAGAGAACGCACTCCGGTATGGTCAATCACAACCATTTCCCCCGGTTCTACATCACGTACATATTCTGTTTCTGTAATGTCGAAGGCGCAAGTTTCGGAAGCGAACACAATGGCTCCATCCGAACGTTTCCCCATCACGAGTGGTCGGAAACCATTCGGATCCCGAACCGCAATTAGGTATCTTGGAGTTAAAACTAACAGAGAGTAGGCACCACGAACTTGCCCTAGCGACTCACAGAGTGCTTCGAGTAAATCCGTTTTGTGGCTTTTCGCCATAAGGTGGACAATGACTTCGGAATCAATGGTGGTTTGGAAGATGGACCCGTCTCTTTCGAGGCGATTTCTGATGTCCCAAGAGTTCACCAGGTTTCCATTATGCGCCAGAGCCACAGGACCTAAGTGGGATTCCACGCGGATGGGCTGAGCATTTCTTAAAAAACTCGCTCCCGTTGTGGAATACCGGTTGTGGCCAATGGCCGAATCTCCAATGAGCTCTTTGATCTTCGGTTGAGTGAAGATATTTGCTACGAGACCCATATTGGCATACCGGTATAAGTGAGATCCATCAGTTGTGACGATCCCACTGGACTCCTGGCCTCGGTGTTGCATTGAGTACAAACCTAGGTAGGTAAAATTAGCAGCTTCCTTGCTATTGTAGATGCCGAATATGGCACATTCTTCTTTTGGTTTGTCAGATTGGAGAATCATTGTTAGAATGACAATTGCAGTATTTCCAAAATCCCAATTAGATGCAAATCAATTCCAACTATATTCTCGTTGATACGGCAAAAGCTTTGGATTTAGCTCTGATCAATCTCAGACAGTCCAAAATCATGTCAATCGACACCGAGTCCTCCGGTTATTACACGTACTATCCCAAAGTTTGTCTCATCCAGATCAATTCCAATGGCAAAAACTACCTGATTGACCCCCTAAAAATCACAAATTTGTCAGCTTTGGGTCCTTTGTTCGAAGATCCGAACATTCTCAAAATCTTCCACTCGGCACAAGACGACATCAAAGCCTTAAAAAGAGACTTTGGGTTCAAGTTTGTGAACACGGCAGATACAATGATCAGTTCTCGTTTGTTGTCATTAGAACAAAGTTCTTTGTCACATGTTGTGGAACATTATCATAAAGTTACGCTTTCTAAAGTAGAACAGAAGTCTAACTGGGAACTTCGTCCTCTCCAAAAACAACAACTCAAATATGCTGCGTTAGATACTGCATATTTAGAATCCATTTGGTTAAAGATGGAAGAAGAACTAAAACGTAGAACTCTCTACGATGAAGCAAAATCGGAATTTGAATTCATTGCATCTGAAGAGTATGTAGCCAAAGAAGGCGAAGGATTTTCTCTCGGAAAATTTCCTGACATATTAAATTTTACACCGCTCGAAAGAAGAAAAATTTTAGAACTCCTTCGTTATCGTGATGAAAAAGCAAAACGAATCAACAAAGCAAGTTTTCGAGTTTTTAATAACGATAGACTCTCACAAGCAGTGAGAGAACAACCTAACGAAGAAAAATGTGTTGAATGGTTTGGCAAAAAAGATGGAACCGAAATCTTCAAACTTTTAATTGCAGAATATAACGATCCCATCGACACATCAGAACTTTCCAAACGTCACGGCGAAGATTTAAACGAAGACGAAAATCATAAATTCCAAAATGCAAAAAAATGGCGGCTACGCATTATGCGCGCTAGGCGGATGGAACATTCTCTTCTTCCTTCTAACAAACAACTGATTAGCATTTTACGGGCTGCTCCAAAAGATTTGGAAGAACTAAAAGCATTACATGTATTTTCTGATTGGAAAGTTCAAAACTACGGTCCGAGTTTACTTGCTGCCATCCAAGGATTACCTTTTGATTCGATGATCAACCGTTTGGTGGCCATAAGATCCAAAGAAGCATTTGTTGCCAAACGAAGGAAAAATCAAAACTCGAAAGACGAGGGCTGATGTTACCCTACCGGTCCTTTGTCGAAAAACTTTCACGGAACTTCGACGAAATTCCTGAGACACCCGAAATCAAATCGGGTGTGATCTTCCCTCTTTACGGATCCAAAGAATTTGCAGAAGGAATCATCCTTACCGAACGTTCTAAAAATTTAAAATCCCATCCAGGCCAAATCTCCTTTCCGGGAGGTGTGAAAGAAGAAGAAGATCCTAATCTTCTTGTCACAGCTCTTCGGGAATGGGAAGAAGAAATGGGTGTCCACCGTTCCACTCTTCAAGTTCTAGGAAAACTGGAAGGCCTTCACACAAGGACGGGATTTCATATCACTCCGTTTTTGGCCACTTATGAAGGTGATTTTTCTTTTTACCACAACACGGCGGAAGTGGATCGGGTCATCCTCCTCTCTTTTTCCGATCTTTGGATAAAACCTTTTTATGCCATTCAGATCCCTGGCCGGGAACATTTTGCCTATTATTTTGATTTAGGAGACGGCCTTCTTTGGGGTGCCACCTGCGAAATGATCTTACGTTTCCTTCGGGAACATTCTTCCTTTGATCGAATTCCCCTGATCGTAAAATCCAACCTGACAAATCCGCCCTATTTAGACCCCAAATCCCTCTAAGGTCAAATTCGGTTTTCGCCGATGTTGTACAGGTGCGGAATCGAAAAACAAACATTATTTATCTGTTTTTGAATCGTTTCCTAACCATAACCATTTATTTTCTTTTACTTATATTCACTTCTCTTCCTGCACAAGTACAACCTAACAAAAGATATGTGTTTATCCTTGATGCCAGTGGTTCGATGTCGGAAAAATGGGATGGCAAAACTCGAATGGCCGTTGCCAAAGAAAAACTTTTACAAGTACTGGGCGGACTTCCAAAAGATGTGAGTGTGGGGCTTGTTGCTTACGGAAATCGAATTG
This sequence comes from Leptospira abararensis, assembly GCF_016918735.1. Classification (GTDB taxonomy): domain Bacteria; phylum Spirochaetota; class Leptospiria; order Leptospirales; family Leptospiraceae; genus Leptospira_A; species Leptospira_A abararensis. The sequence goes on along the minus strand of NZ_JAFFPR010000050.1, from coordinate 337,700 downwards.
CCGGTTGTACTTCTGCTCGTTTGTATCACCCCATCCAAAAAGGGGCGGCTTCCGTTGTGAGCCAAAAAATCTCCTCCATTGTTCCGGCAGGATCCACACCCATCGCACAAACCTTAAGTGTTGTGGGAGAATACCTCTTAAATGAGGTGCAAGAAACAGAAATTATCTTTATCTCCGACGGGGTCGAAAGTTGTGAAGGTGACCCAAAAGCTGTCCTTTACCAACTCAAACAAGCGGGTAAAAAATTCCGTTTGCAAGTCCTTGGGATTGATATTGATCCGAAGGGAGAAGAAGATCTAAAACGGCTTTCAATTCTCGGTGATGGAAATTATTATCCCTTAAAACGACCGGAAGACTATGATTCTTCCTTCCAACGGATTTTTTTTGCAAAAGAACCGGAATCTATGATTCTCTCTCATTCAGAATCAAAACCTCTGCAGACAGAAGTTACAATCTTACCCAAAGAAAACCAAATCAAAATTCTAAACATCCTTCCTTATGAAGATGGTTCCGAATCAGGTTACATTCTAAATTACGAATACACAGGTGTGGCCAATACTTCCTATATGGTGCAGTTATATCTTTATCCCGCTGAAGAAAAATTGCGAAGTTTTCCGATTCCTCCCTTACGCGAGAGGCGGATGGGAGATCTCACCAAACACCAAATCAAACTCCAAACGGGAGCAGAAGGAAAAGGCCGGTTTATTTTCCCTTTACCGACAGGAAAACGAATGCGAGCCTCCGCCGAACTTTGGGATATGACAGGGATTCCCAAAATTCTTGCCCTATCGGAAGAAAAACCCGTTCAGTAGAAACCAGGTTTCGACCGAAACTCTTAGTAATGAGACAGAATTCGACAGTCTGGCCTTTAGGAAAACGAGCCATTTTCACCCTCGGATTCCTTCTCTTTATGGGAATTTTGCCCCTAACTGCGGATCGTTCCGTAAGCCAAATTTTCGCAAATGAACGCACCAAACAAGGTGACCTTCTTTACCAAAAGGCCAAAGAATTTTTGGAAGATAGGAACCACTACCAATCTGTAGAATCCTGTAAAAGCTTTTTATTACTCTACCCAAGCCATCCGAAAACCAGAGAAGTGCGAAAGATTTTGAGTTCCAACTACCGAATGTCCGGAGATATTTTGGCTCTTGCCGAAAACGAACTGAAAATCTATAAAGAATTTCCCAATACAGAAGAAGGACTCGAATCGTACTTAATTTCGGGCAAAGCCTTTGTCCGTATGGGCCGAGAAGATAAGGCCTATCAGATTTTTCAGGACATTATCAAAAATACGTATTCGAGTAAAATTGCCCAAGAAGCGGAATTAGAACTGACTCAGATGGAAATTTTAGGAGAGAGTAAAAATAAGTAAATTTTACGAAAATATTGCCCTAGGGATCTCCGATAATAAACTAGGCACGTTGAGCAAAAAGGGTTCAGAGATTTAAGAATGTCGTTTTTTCAAATGGTTACTTTCCCGGCGAACTCCTACATCATTGTAGAGGGGAAAAAGGATGCGAACAATTTCTATATCATCCGTGAGGGTAAAGTACGTGTCACTCGTGAGACGGCTGTTGTCGGAGAAGATCCCAACCAAGTTTTAGGACCTGGTGACTTCTTTGGCGTAGTTGCTGCCATGAGCCAACACCCTCAGATCGAATCCGCCACATCCCTTACCAATGTATCTTTGATTTCTGTCAGTTATGACCAATTTGGAACCCTAATCCAAAAGTCTACTGCGGTTGCGATGAATATCATTCGTTTCTTCTCTATGAAGTTACGCCAGTTTGATACTACCATCACACGATTGTCCTTTAGAAATGCAGTCGAAGAAGATCCAAACGAACTTTTCAAAATTGGTGAATATTACTTCCAACAGCAAAATACTTCGCATGCCACTTTTGCTTACCAAAGTTATCTAAAACACCTTCCCAATGGGCAGTTTGTTCCTCAGGCAAAACTACGTTTACAAACGATAAACCAGCCGTTTCAAGCGGCTCCTATCGATTACAATAAATTCAATCGAAACTACAGAGATAGTGAGATGATCTTTTGTGAACACGAACCAGGTAAGGAATTATTTATTTTACAAAGTGGAAAGGTAAAAATTTCCAAAATCGTAAACCAAAACGAAGTGATGCTGGCTGTTCTCCAAGCGGGCGATATTTTTGGTGAGATGGCAATTCTCGATAACAAACCTCGTTCCGCTTCGGCAGTGGCCGCAGGGGACGTGGAACTACTTGCCATCAACAAAGCCAACTTTGAAGGTATGGTAAAAGCCCAACCACAATTGGCCACAAGGCTCATCACGTTATTATCTGAAAGGATTTGGATTGCTTACAAACAATTAGCGAACTTACTTCTAAAAGACCCACAAGGTCGTATCGTAGATACACTCATGACCTTGGCAGAAAAGAACAGAATCAAAGTGGCTCCCAAACAAGCCTACAATTTTGAAATTGGAACCAAAGACCTTCTGAAAATGGTGGGACTTACGGATCCAAAAGACGAACTCATCATTTCCGATATCATGAAGAATAATAAATTTATTCGTATGGATATGGGAAAAATTGTTTGTTCCGACATGGCAGAACTAGAAAAACTCGTCCAATTCTATCATAAAAAGGCTAACATGGAGAATAAGCTAAAGAAGTTGAAATAACTTCTTGCCAACTTTCCTCTCCTGACTTACGTTAGAGGCCAAAGAAATATGAGTGATAAGATACTAGTAGAAGAAAAGGGAAACACGATCCGTGTTCGCTTTATGGATCAGATTCTGGATGGAAACGCACCGGAACTCCGAGAAATATTAGCCGAGATCCTAGAAAAGAACGTTCAAGAAATCTATTTGGATTTGGAAAAGGTGGTAATTGTGAGTTCTCTTGGGATCTCTCGCCTACTTTCTTTCAAAAACAAAGCAGATGAAAAAAAGATGACAGTGAAGATTGTCAACATCCAAGAGAAACTAAAAGAAACTTTGAAGAAGTTGATGTTGGATCAGTTTTTTGGTCTCTAAACCAAAATAAATTTTAAAACTTTCCACTTTTGAACTGAATAAAAAATCCACTGCCTTTCAAGGTAGTGGAAACAGTTGGATCATAGTCATTTGATTCATTACAAATCATAAATCGTTAAACACAATTCATAACAAATAGAGACGAAAATGCTCGTGCTTTACGAGTGAATGCAACATTTCAAACGGTAATGTTTATATTACCGTTTGAAGGTTTTACAAAAATAGCAGAGACTCTCTCCCTCGGAGCTTAAGGATAAGTTTACTAATTGTTTCTACTGACTAAAATCCTTGGGTTTTTAAATCAGCTTCCATCATGATTTTTACTAGTTCTTTAAATTTGACCTTGGGCTCCCAACCTAACTGGCGTTTTGCTTTTTCGGGATTACCGATTAATAGTTCTACTTCAGTTGGTCTGTAGTATTTAGGATCAATTTTTACAAGAATTTGGCCAGTTTTTTTGTCCTTACCTACTTCCTTGTCAGCCTTACCTTCCCAAACAACTTCGAAACCTGCAATTTTATAAGCCTCTTCAATAAACTCACGAACTGTGTGAGTTTCATTGGTTGCCACTACATAGTCATCTGGGGTGTCTTTTTGTAACATCATCCACATCATCTCTACGTAGTCAGGAGCATAACCCCAATCACGTTTGGAATCAATATTGCCCATAGTGATGTGAGAGAGTTTTCCTGCTTTGACTTCAGAAACTCCAATGGTCACCTTTCTTGTCACAAATGCTTCCCCACGTCGTGGAGATTCATGATTAAATAAAATTCCGTTGGATGCGTGCAAATTGTACGCTTCTCTATAGTTCACAACCGCCCAATAAGCATAGAGTTTAGCCACTGCATAAGGGGAACGTGGGTAAAAAGGAGTCTTTTCAGTTTGTGGCACTTCTTGGACGAGGCCGTAAAGTTCGGAAGTAGATGCTTGGTAAAACCTAGTGTTGATTCCCGTTTGTTTGATCGCATCTAAAATCCTTAACGTTCCCACAGCATCCACTTCAGCAGTGTATTCAGGAACCTCAAAGGAAACTTGAACATGAGACTGAGCAGCGAGGTTGTAGATTTCTGAGGGTTGGATTTTTTCTAAGATTCGGTTTAGGTTCGAGGAATCAGTCATATCTCCATAATGAAGGCGGAGATTTGGGTTTCCGTGCAGATGTTCAATGCGATTGCGATTGAAAAGGCTCGTTCTACGAACGATCCCATGGACTTCGTAGCCTTTTTGGAGGAGGAGTTCTGCCAAATAGGAACCGTCTTGGCCTGTGATTCCGGTGATAAGTGCTTTTTTCATAGATCAGGGATCAGTATTTTAAATTTCTTTGGTAAGAAAAGGAAAAATGAGTCTGAAAAGGCAAATATTCTGAAAAAGTAGATTCGATTTCCTTTTGCCATTTCCTTCTTCATCCCAACTGTGACATTTATTACAAAAATTACGATCATGTTACAAGAAATCTGCAATCGAATCCGACCCATCTTCCTGTTTTGGTGTCTATTTTTCTTTCCACCTGTCTTAACAGCCGAGGAAAAGCCGGAACCAAAAATGGAAACTAGTTCGAATCCCGCGAGTCCGCAGGCAACGACACCTGCGCAGGTGACTGCTCCTCAGGAAAACAAATCCAATTGGGAAACAGGCCTCGGAAAAGGAATACGAGGCACATCCAGTGACGGGAAACACAATATCCAACTTAGATTTCGGTCTCAAATCCAAGGGAATCAAAGTTTCCAATTAGATCCTTCTGACGACACAACCAATTTCCTTGTCCGCAGAACAAGGTTACAACTCAAAGCAGGTCTATTCAATGATACTTGGCTTGTGAATTTACAAATGGGATTTGCGGAACGAGATATGGAAAGCCAAAGACGAAATACATTAAGAGATGCTAATATCATCTATAATCAGTATCGTGATGTGAAAGTCGCTTTCGGGCAAATGAAAGTACCATTTAGCAGACAACGTTGGAATTCTTCTGGTGCTTTACAAACAGTAGACAGGTCATCCGTCACAGCCGAGTTTAATTTGGATCGTGATGTAGGAACATATTTGTTTTCCGAAGATCTATTTGGCAACAAACGAATGTTTGCTTATTATTTGGGTGTTTTTGGGGGACAGGGAAGAAATAGAGTGGAACGACAAACACCTGGTGTGTTGACCGTGGCTCGGTTTATTTTTTCTCCTTTTGGCGGAATGTCCAAATCAGGATCAGATAATGATTGGTTATCAGAAACAGACTTTGCCCGTTATAAGGAACCAAAATTATCCATCGGTCTCTCTGGGGCTTATAATAAAAACTCAGATCGATCTTTAAGTACTCATGGGGTTGAATATAGTTTTGCAAGATTTAATTACAGCCACGCAGCAGGAGATATTTATTTTAAATGGATGGGCTTTTCCTTTCAGTATGAATGGTTGTGGAGAAAAGCGAATACGGCTTATGCGGAAAAAGCCGTTAGTTCTGCACTTTCAAGAGAATACTCAAGAAGTGGACAGGGACATTTTGTCCAGTTAGGATATTTATTTACAAGTAATTACGAACTTACGTTTCGATTTGGAGAGTTTCGGCCTTTGGGAGAAACCGATCCTAGTTTGAAATATTCTCGCGAAGTAGGAGGAGCCCTCTCCTATTATTTTGCTGAACACAATTTAAAATGGCAAACGGATTATTTTTATTATACAGGAACTCCAACGGCAGCGGAAGGAGATCATGTGGTTCGAACCCAAATACAGGTATTCTACTAAAATGAAACCAAATCTAAAAACCATCATCATACTATTTTCGTTAGTTGGTATTTTCTTTAGTGATTGTAAGACACAACGTAATGACAAAATCCAAGAAACAAAAAACCAATGCCTCCAAACTATGTATTTAGCTAACCTTACCGCTGGAAGGCCAGGTTTTACTGGAACGTTTCAATTCTTAGGATCTTGTTCCGGGTCTTCAAACTACTCTCCTTCATGCATTGAACTGTATGCGATCACAAAAGAAGAAATCACCTGCCCTCTTGGGTACACAAAATCTTCCGCGAAATGTTCAGTGCAAAACTTAGTCGGAGTTTGTCGTTACCAACCGAACGGGGATACAACCAAGGTAAATACTATTGTTTATGCAAAACCAAATGACAGTTATGAATCAGCCATCGCAAACTGCCAAGGTAATGGACCTGGTGCTATTTTTACCGAAATCTATTTGAACCCCGGTGACAAAACTACACCATTGGATACCATCCTCACCAATGCCTATGTTTGTTTGGAGAATGCAGAAAAAAATTAAAACAAACCTTCATATACTTTGGCTTTCTTTGTCGTTAACAGAAAAGGACGGCCAAAGGAATTGGTAAGTGAAGCATCGGGATCAACCCCTGCCGCTTTGTAAATAGTAGCGACCAAATCCCGGACATGTAAAGCTTCCGATGGTTTTAAAGCTTTGGATCCTGTTTCGTCAGTTTCCCCCAAAACATATCCTTTGGAAAAAGGGCCACCGCCAAGTAGAGTAGACCAAACTTTGGGGTAGTGGTCACGACCATCCCTGGATCCCACATCGGGAGTTCTTCCAAATTCACTTGTGAGGACAAATAACGTCTGTTTGATGAGACCTGTATTGTTTAAATCTTCCAAAAGAGAAGCAATCCCCATATCGGTTTCTTTCATAATTTTTGTAATTTGTGCTTTGTTTCCGGTATGAGTGTCCCATCCACCTATGGAAATATGAATGAAGGGAACTTCCTGGGCAGCGAGTCGTTTGGCAAGTAACATAGCTTTTCCTTGCCAAGTGGTGCCATACCGAGCCCTAGTTTTTTCATCTTCCAAACTGATCCGAAAGCTATCAATGTTTTTGGAGTTTCGAAATTCTTCTGCGGCCACTAACATATTTTTCCAATGTTTGGACTCTTTTGTCGGATAGGTTTTTGAAAATTCCTCGTTCATAAAGGAAACCAAATCTTTTCGACGAAGGATCCGATCTTCAGAGAATTTTCCATAAGATGGATTGAGGTGTTGGATGGGTTCATCCACATTGCCCACATGGTAACCTGAATAATTGATTCCCAAAAACCCAGAGTTTCCATTTTTCCCACCCCTACCACCAATTGTCACATAACTTGGAAAATACGAAGATTTGACTTTTGCTTTTTTGGCATAGGCAATCACAGCCCCAAAATGGGGTATGTCTGGAAACCCCATAGCTTCAGTCATTCGGTATCCGGTTCCGAGTAACATCTGAGCAAAACCATGGTCCCCTTCTTCACTCCAAGTGGATTTAACGATTCCAATCGTATGCATTTGTTTGGCGGTGAAGGAAAATGGTTCCAGTAGAGAAAGTCCAGAAATACTGGAACTTACTTTCCCAAAGGCACTGTTGGGTTTGGGATCGAGAGTGTCAACATGGCTCATCCCTCCCATCATCTCAATAAAGATGACGGACTTTACTTTCGATGGAAGGGCGATCGACTCCTCTTCTTCGGAAGCACGTAAACTCACCATAGGATTGGAAAATAAAAAGGGACTGATCCCGAGACTCATCATTGCTTTTTTTAAAAATTCTTTGCGGTACATTTTGATTCCTTAGTTGATGTGTTGGAACTCTTGGCTATTGAGCAGAGCCCAGAAGATATCTTGGAGGAGGTCTTTATCAAAAACGTTATCTGGTTTTGCCATCAGGGATTTTAGTTTTTCCTTTTCCCCATTCGAAGGAAGGCGTCCAAGAAGCCTATAGTAGAGATTGTCAATGACTTGATTCATGGATTTTAGCTGATCAAATTCTTGTTTTACTAGAGAGTCTTTGTTCCCAAAATCCCAAACTAACTTTCCAACCACTCGACCATTCATCAAAGTTAACATTTGTTCTATGGTCAGCTCCTCGATATCATCGGAAATATCCACACGCGGGCCGGAACCAAATACAGACAACATCGTATGATATGGTGCAGGTCTTTCCACTTCCGCTGCGTTTGCGAATTCTTTTAGATTGTCTGTTGGGATGCGAACAGATCCCGTGCCTGTTAAGTCGTAAGGTTTTTGTCCCATAAGACTTGTGAGCCAGGATAAATTTCTTTCCCTAATGTTACTTATCTTTTGTAAATCAGAAACACGAATGAGTGAGTTCAAAAGTTGGTCGCTGTCCAATCGTTTGGGCGAAAAATAACGAATCGGATCCTGATCGCCGACACTACTGGTGAGAGAGCGATTGTAGGCATTGGATGTGACGATATATAAAATGAGTTCTTTTAGTTTGAGTTGGTTTGCCAAAAAATAAGAATCCAAATGGTTTAGGATCTCTTCTCCCGTAACCACAGTGTCTTCATTCCAGTCATCTAAAGGAGTGAAAAAACTCCAACCCATAAGTTCGGTCCAAACACGATTGATGATGACTTTACGAAACCGGTCATTGGATTTGTCCGTGAGCCAATTGGCAAAAGCCTTCCTTCGGTCGTCCCCTGGTTTTAGTTTTGCTTCTTTCCCATCTAAAAATTTGGGCCGAACCAAATCCCCTCCGGGCGCATCGTCCGTATGAGGAAACCGAAGTCCAAGTTTTGGTTCGTAGTATAATGTGGCGTAGGCGACTTCATGTTTTTTTTGGTAGTCTTTTCTTTGTTCGTCGGTCCATTTGTTCCAGTTGTCCCGATTCCATTCATTATTTTTATCTTGTAAGGTCTTTTGGTCTTCCATAGGAAGATGCACTTCCAATTCACGAGGCACATAACTGAAAGACTTTCCATACCGATCGGCTTCCCAAGTTCCATCGCGAAAGAATTGTTGGCTAAAAAATGCGGATAATGCATAATAATCCCTTCTCGTAAAATCAGAAATATAAGGATGGTCATGGCAGCGAGCACACGCGACACGCTTAGCATAAAACAGTCTTCCCACATACTCTGCTGTTTGTAAAGGATCGGCCCCATCTCGAATGTAAAACATCGTGGCCGGTGATTCCTTCACAGAACCACTTGAAGTCAACATTTCCTGCACGAGTGTATCGTAAGGTTTGTTTTTATGAAGTGAACCAGCAATATATTGAAAGAAGGCGCCGGTGGGAATTTTACGGCCTTTGGATTTATCTCGTAACATCGAAGTAAACTTAGTTCCCCAATATTCGGCAAACTCAGGTTGTTTCAAAAAATTCACTGCGAATGATTCTAAACTTTGATCTTTCGGGAGGACTTCTAATTCCTTCCATTCGGTCACACTGGGAATCACTCCTCGTAAATGGAGAGACAATCGGCGCAGAGAGACCGTTTTTTCCGCCTGAATCACATTAGGTGATAGTTTAAAATACAAACTATCTAATGGATGAACTGCATTCTGTTTTGATCGAGAGAAAACATAACCAACCGAAAGAATGAGTAAGACAATGGACAGAAGTAAATACCGAAACTTAAGAATTAGATTTAGTACCAATCTCATATTCTAAAGATTCTATGTTGGATTTTGGGATTTGAAAATATTTTTCTTGCAAAAGTCAATTTTTTGCGGATAAACCTTGGTTGCGATGGCAGAAGAAAAAATCTATGAAATGCTTTGGGACTGCGAATTCTGCGGTTCTAAAAAACTACTCGGTAAAACTCATAGGCATTGTCCCAATTGTGGAGCCACACAAGATCCCACACGTAGATACTTTCCCAATGATGCGGATAAGGTCGCAGTCCAGGATCATATCTACTACGGCGTCGATAAGGTTTGTCCCTTTTGCCAAACAGCCAACGGTGCCAAAGCCACTTTCTGCGGAAACTGCGGTGGGGCACTCGATGGAGCTCAGAATGTAAAACTTCGTTCGGACCAAGAGGGAACCGCAGAAGATTCTGTCCAAAAAGCAAAAGAAGATTTAGCCTTTGCCAATTCTGAATTTGTGAAACCCCATCCCAAAACTCCCAAATGGGTGCTTTGGTTACTTGGCTCCATTCTCTTTGGTGGGATTGGATTTGTTTGTCTGGGAGTTTTATGGACAGAAAAAGTCGAACTCCAAATCACCCATCATGAATGGTCTCGCACAATTGCCATTGACCAATTCAAACCTGTCTCCGAATCCGAATGGTGTGATTCCATGCCAATGGGTGCGTACAGTGTGTCCAGAAGTCGTCAAATCAGAAGTTATAATAGCATTCCTGATGGAGAAGATTGCCATACAGTTCGTTCGGATCGTGGGGACGGAACTTTTTCCGAAAGTGAAAGTTGTTCCACCAAATACAGACAAGAACCAGTCTATGATGACCATTGCAGTTACCGCATCGATAAATGGGCCTTTGATCGCAACGCAGTGGCTAAAGGATTTGGAACCACACAAGAACCTTATTGGCCCACTCCCCAAATCCGCGAATGTGCAAGTACTGCCATTGGTTGTGAAAAGTTAGGACCGAAAACAGAAAAGTATATGGTTTATTTTACAGAGTCCAGCGGAGAAACCAAAGGGGAAAAACATGATTGTGAATTTGATCAGTCCAAGTGGAAATCACTACCAGCCAAAGCACTCTACCAATCAGAAAAAAGTGTGATCTTTAATTACATCACTTGTGACACCATACAAACGTTAGAAGACGCTACGACAGAGGAATAAAATGGACCAAACTTGGTTAAAAACAACATTAGAACGTTTTAAGAACGAACAAGATCCGATTCGTAAGTTCTTAAAAGAAACCAAACTCTTTGAAGAAGCATTAGCTAACCAAGAGTTTGAAAAAACAGACCTTCTCATCCGAAAAGAACTCGGAGGAATTCTCAGCTCTTTCAAAGAAAGTTTTCGCAAATTAGAGGAAGGTTTTGTACAAAAAGCACAAATCCAAAATATCGGAAAAACCAATTCGGCTACCACACTTCTGGATCGTATCATAATGAAAGTGAACTCGGCAGGTTATGGACTGAATGGGCTGGGCACAGGAGTCCAAGCCACGCAGGAAGAAATGGAAAATTTACTGAACCATGATTTTTCTATGTTAGAGAAAGTGGGAGAACTCCAAAAAGAAATTTTGGAAACACTTCCCACATCGTTTGCCTCAAACCCCGAAGCCGCAATCGAATCCATAAACAAATTGTTTTTGGATTTTGAAACACAGTTTGAAGCAAGAAACTCAATTTTTTTAAAAAAATAGGATAAGGAAAAAGTAGAATGGCACTAATAGATAGAATTAAATTTGAAGGAAGTCCCAGTGAAATCGTTTGGAAATATCCCTCTGACGAAATCAGCACCGCAGGACAACTAGTAGTCGATGAAAGCCAAGAAGCCATCTTTTTTAAAGAAGGAAAGGCCTTGGATACGTTTGGGCCAGGAACCCATACTTTAAAAACGGGAAATATTCCGATTTTAGAGGCTCTCGTCAATCTGCCGTTCGGTGGAAAAACTCCATTCACCGCAGAAGTGTATTATGTAAACAAAGCCATCTTTGCAATGAAATGGGGAACAAACACACCCATTCCTTTAGAAGATCCTAAATACAAAATTGTCCTCAATATTCGGGCTTTTGGTGATTACAAATTTAGAATCAAAGACTCCAAAGCATTTCTAATCAATGTAGTTAAGGGTGGAAATCGAACTACCAACGAAGCCATTGATGAATTTTTAAAACCAAACATTGTACGTGGGATTGGCGATTTTATTTCTGAAGTCATCTTAAACAACAACACCTCTGTAGTTGAGATTAATAAGTATAGAGATGAAAGTTCCACGGCTGGACGAGTTAAACTGGCTCCTGAGTTTGAAAAGTATGGAATTGATTTAACAGAGTTTAACGTATCTTCGGTGAACTTTGACCAAAACGATCCGAACTACCAACGAATTCAAAAAATCATTACCGATAAGTTTGAAATTGATATGCTCGGTGATAAATACCAACAAAAGAAAATGTTCGATATCGGACAAGCGGCAGCAGAAAATGAAGGCCAAGGTGGTGGGGCCATGGGTGCTGGCATGGGAATGGGAATGGGGATGAATATGGGCCAAATGATGGGCAATATGATGAACCAAGGCGGAGGACAACAACAAGGAGGAGCGGCTCCCGCAGCCAATGATCCTGCAGCTCGGATTGCAAAATTAAAGGGACTCCTGGATCAGGGCCTCATCAACCAAGAAGAATTCGAAGCCAAGAAAAAAGAAATTCTTTCCTCGATGTAAATTGAATTTCCTTATCGCAAACTAAAGAAAACAAACTCCATCAAAAGAGAGAATCTAACTTTCTTTTGGTGGAGACTGGGATCAAACAACGATCCAATTTCATACGCAGATCGTATAACAAGTAATTAGTAATTGTTATTTGCAATTGCCAAAGATTCTACCGTTACCAAGAGAAAGTTTATATACAAAAAAAAAAGCTAAGAAAGGATGAAACTATGATAGTCAATGCTAATCCAGAAGTCTTGAAATGGGCAAGAGAGAGTGCTGGCTTAAATATTGAACAAGCAACAAAAAAGCTGAAATTTAAAGATCCAGAGAAACTAGGCCGATTAGAATTTGGAAATGAGAAGCCTTCCAGAAAGATTCTTTCCGATATGTCTAAAATATACCGAAGATCTCTACTTGTTTTTTATCTTAAAAAAATTCCAATTACATCCAGCAAGGGTAACGATTTCCGAACATTACCAGAAGATTACCGACCAGATCTAAATTTCGATTCTTTTATCAGAGATATACATATACGTCAAAGTATATTAAAAGAAGCTATCGAAGAAGAAGAAGATTTCACTCCTATCTCTTTTAAGCAAAAAATTAATTTTAGCATGAACGTAATAACTGTTAGTAAAATTATTCAAGAACTATTTGAATTTACCCATAATGATATCGATCGAATAAAAGATCCTGATGAATTATTTAAATTTCTAAGAAATAAAATTGAGTCAAAGGGAATTTTTGTCATCCTTGCTGGTAATCTAGGTAGCCATCACACTGATATTGACGTTGTATCTTTTCGAGGAGTAGCAATTGCAGATGAAGCTGCACCTTTCATAATAATAAACGATCATGATTCACATTTCGCTTGGTCTTTTACACTTTTACATGAATTAGTTCATATACTCTTGGGAGAAAGTGGAATAAGTAATATGTATTTTGAGCAAAAAATAGAAAAATTCTGTAATGATATAGCAGCGGAAATACTCCTCCCCGAAACGATAAATTTACCTACGCTTGAAAATATCAATAATTTGCAAAAAGCAGCAAATCTAATTAGTGAATTTGCAAAACAGAAGAATGTAAGTAGCTCTATGGTTGCATATAGGCTCTATCAAAAAGGAATTATTAAGAGAGAATTATGGGAAAAGCTTGCCGCTAAATTTAAAATATTGTGGGAACAAAGCCAGATCAGTAAAAAAGAAAAACGAAAACTCAATAAAGAAAAGGGACCGGACTATTATATTGTAAGACGACATCGAATAGGTGGTGCAATAATTAAAACTGTCAAACAAATGCTTCAATCCGGAAATTTAACAACAATAAAAGCAAGCAAAGTATTAGGTGTAAAATCAAGCAACCTTTCACATCTATTTGAAAACGGTTAGAAAAGTTGTTATTTTTGTTAGATGCAAATGTCCTAATTGATGCAAACAGGGACTACTATCCAATTGAAGATATCCCTGAATTTTGGGACTGGATTCTATATAACGCAGAAAACGATAAAGTAAAAATACCAATAGAAATTTTAGAAGAATTAATCAATGGAAATGATCTGCTTGCAAAGTGGTGCAAAAAAAATAAAAAAATACTAACATTGGATGAATCGGCAGAACCAGAGAAAGTAAGTCAATGCGTCGAAATTGCCTATAGCACAAACCCAAACGACATAGACGTTGAAAAATTAGGCCGTGATCCATTTCTATTGTCATATGCAATCGAAGATGCAAACAGCAGAACTATCGTTACAACGGAAATATCAAAACCTTCCAAGAAAGGAGTAAACCGTAAATTACCCGATGCTTGCGAATCCTTGAATATCCAATGTGTGCATTCATTTCAATTTTTCAAAGTATTACAATTCAAAACTAACTGGAAAAGTTCTTTAAAATAGGCAACTACTCATTACAGCGCCTAACTACTTCGTTCTGGGACTCAAGGGTTAGCCTATTTCGACAATTTCAAGATAGAAACAATTTCCATTAAGAAAACAATTGTTTGATTTCTGCTAAATTGGCTTCGGCTTCCTTTTCACCCTTATCAATAATTTCTTGGTAACGGGCAAAATCAAATAACTGAAATTCTTCTAAATGGAAGTGCACAAACAAATCCATTTTAGGTCGTTTGAGACGGGTGATTTCTCTTCCTTCCAAAGTAATGGTTCTTGTCATAATTTGTAAAATAGGTGGGTACTTAAGAGTGTCCCAGATATACCGAAAGAAACCTTTCTCTGTGGTATTACGATCTTCAAAGAGTTTGACTGGAACAATTTCTTGCAAAGGAGATACATTGATTCCCATAACAACATCTGCACCTTTGGTGCGAATGAGATTTTCAGGAACATTGTTGATCATCCCCCCATCCACAAGTAACTTTTCACCCAAACGATAAGGAGGAAAGGCACCCGGCAAACTCATCGCACAGGTAAGGGCTTCCGTAATCGGGCCTTGGTCAAAAATATGTTCTTTCCCCGTTTGTAAATCCACAGCGGATGTGGCAAAAGGAAGAGGGAGTTCTTCGATCCTTTGGTCACCAAATCCTTTCTTTAACATCCGTTTCATGCGTTTGCCTTTAAAAAAAGCAACAATCGGAAGTGTGGGATCAAAGGCACTTTCCAATCCACCAAAAAAATTTTTCACCATTTCTTCAATTTCTTCTGGAGTGTTTTTTCTTGCATATAGTGCGGCAATCACTGCACCCATCGAAGCACCAGATACAAAATCAAAGTGAATTCCTTCCCGATGCAAAACTTTGAGTAATCCGACGTGAGCAAGAGCCCTAGCTCCACCGCCACCTAACGCCAAACCTCGAGTTTTTGCTACTAAATATCTTGCGAGAGTGTCTTTTTGGTAAAACGTTTTCAGCGATTGGTCCTGGGGAAGATAACTTTTACGAACACCACTTTCCATCATACGGATGGCACGACCCTCAAAGTTTCGAATTCGACTTTTCCAAAAATGAATGATCTCTTCTTTTTCTTTATAAAACTTTTCTGGTTCATCTTCCCAAAAAACAATAAAGTCTGATTGAACTACAAGATAATGTAAATCCATTCTAGAAGTGGATTCATCAAAGTAGATATGAAGTAAGGGAGTTTTGTTTCTAAGATTTGTAAGATATTCTGAAATTTGGGTGGGATCCATCCCCTTAAAAGTGGAGATCGGAATAGCAGTAGAAAGTTTTTTGGTGACCTCACCATATTCCTCTAAGAAAGATTTTACTTTTTCACCAAAATGATATTCGGGTTCCAAGGGAACATGGACACATAATCTTCGTAAGCCGATAGAATGATCTTTCTGATTGTGATTGGATCTGTCTAAGTTCTCGCGCATCCGAGATCCCATCATTTGAATGATATTTTGGGCAAAGACCTTTTCTTGTGAGGCCAATTGTAAAAAAAGTTTTCCATTCAAAACATAAACGAGAGAATCGATGACTGCAATGGCAGAAGTGGAATGATTGGAACTAGAGATAAGAGAGTTCTCGGCTAACACTTGGCCGGAACCAACATAAACATGGCTTTGGCCGGCAACATTTTCAAGTAGAATTTCGCCATACCGAACAATGTAGATGGACTCCGAAGACTCTCCTTTGTAGTAGAGAGCTTCGTGGCTTCGGATTAATTTTTCTTGGACGTTATTCGAAAGTCGTAACAAAACAGAAGGAGGAAGTTTTTTGAACAAATCCACAGACTTTAAAAAATTCTGTATGGCCTGCCGTTCTAATTCAGTTCGTTTCATTTTCCCCTCACTCTATTAAATTCGTATACTTACCCACTCCTTCCTACGAAATTTTCCGACAAAAAGCACTGCCATGAGTAAAATCCAAATAAAAAATGCAGACCAGATACCAATCGTTCCCCATGCTAGGACTATCCCGAATAAATAAGCTAGTGGCAACATGACGAGGAAGGATACAATCAGATAAACAAACATCACATAGTACATCATCCCAGCACTACGAAGTGCAGATCCAATCACCATATGATAGGCATCGCCTACTTGGATGAGGGCCACAATACAAAGTGCAGGATAAGCTTCCTTCACGACAGCAGGAACATCTGTAAATAATCCAATGAGCCAAGGACCGGCAATGATAAAGAAAAGTCCCATACTTCCCATAACGATGGCCGAAAAAGTTGCCGAACGCATGGTTCCTTCATAAGCTAAACGTATTTTACCCTGTCCCATGGATTGGCCAAGAATGGTAGTGGCCGCAATTCCAAAAGAAAAGCCAGGCATAAATGATAAACTAAGACATGTTAATACAACGCTTGCCGATGCAAGGGTAGTTGTGCTAATCATTCCCGCAATTTTATAAAATCCTGAAAATGCAAAGTTCACAAGCGTTCCTTCTAAAGCTGGTGCAAACCCAACCATACAAAGTTCTTTAAGGATTGCAAAACTCGGTGCAAAGATTTCATACTTAAAAAATTTGATTACGTCTTTGCGGAAAAAATAGAACAATACGATGAGAAGTGCAGGAATAGATGACAAACTAGAAGCAATAGCTGCCCCTTTGACTCCCCAAGCAGGGAATCCCCAGTTTCCAAAAATCAGTAACCAATTAAAAAAGATATTAGTCACAGCCGCTAAAATGGAAGAAATCATACCAACTTGTACGATCCCAATCCCATCAAAAAATCCACGTAAGGCGAACCCGACAAAGAACAACACAGTTCCTAAAAACCGATAGGATAAATACACACCAGCCACTTCAATCACTTGTGGATCATCTCCAATCCAACCCATAAATTCTGGAGCATAGAGAAATCCAAAATAGGATAACAAAGATCCTAAAACTAAGGACAAATAAACTGAATTGATTAGGGTGATTCCTACCCCTCTGTCATTTTTTTCGCCAAATCGACGTGCTACGATGATTTGCACCGCCATAGATCCGCCCATAAGGAAAGCGAAAATAGAGAAATAAACCATTCCTCCAAATCCAACGGCGGCGAGGGGAACCTCTCCCAATTTACCGACCATAGCGGTATCGGCTACCATGATGGCTGTGTAACTAATCATTCCAAAAAAAACAGGGATTGCTAATCCAAGAATTTTCTGATTCAATCGAGTTGGCTTCAAGATGCGTCTAATTTTGTGAAGCATAGTTTTGTCATTCTTATATGTATTGCGATCTACACAACCACCTTTATGGATGTTTACCCCCTGAAACTTTGTTTCGAATTGGCAAAAATAACCCAGAACCTCGTTGGCATTTGTATTTAGATTCCTATGAAAAAGCATACGGAGTAAAAATCCGACCTTCGACTTTTTTTGAGGATTATGATGACATTCAAAAGTTTTCTAAACTCTATCACTTTCGAGAAAAGGCTCCCTTTTTACATTTCCAAGCAAAGTTCAATCTTATTATCGCCTTAGTAAAGTTTGATGAAAGAGAAATTACCGAAGTCACTCATGATGTAGTTCTTTCGAATAGTTTGGATGATATTAGTTATGCCGAATATCGTTTGATGTTTGGTAAAGAAGAACCAAAAGAAATTTTTTATTCAAAACTTATGGCTTGTTTGGAAGGACTGACCCAAGGGGAAGAGTCCGCCAAAAAAGAAGGGAAACCCATCCAGGCAAAACTTGTCATGTCTTTACACCGAGATTTAAACTTTGAAAGGCATTATGATTGGATGAAAAATTGGATGGAAAAAGAATCTGTGATTCGTAACGGTCTTGTGGGAATTGACTTCTGTCATATTGAAGAAGGCCATCCACCTAAAGATAAAAAAACTTTTTTCCAATCAGTAAACAAAGACAACCAAGCAGAACCTAACACAGCCTTATCGATTCTTTATCATGTAGGAGAAAGTTTTCGAGACAAAACCCCATTCTCTGCCGTACGTTGGGTTTTGGAATCTGCTGTAAATGGCGCTCACAGACTCGGTCATGCGTTGGCCCTCGGAATTGATTCGGATTATTTTTTAGGGGATGAAAGAACAGAACTTGTTTCTGAAGCCAAGGACCAAATCGAATGTGAATTGGAATCGTACACGGAGATCACAAGTTTTGGTTCGTTCTATCCAAAAGAAGAACTCGAACTCAAACGAAAGGAATTAAAAACTAAACCAGATTCCGAACTTCTCAAAATTCCTTTTGATGAAACACAGTCCCAATACTTACATACATTCCAAAACTATGTTATGTCTAGACTAGCTAAAACGGATGTTGTGATTGAATGTTGCCCCTCTTCCAATTTGTATATTGGGATGTTAGAATCACATATTGATCATCCCATCACACGATTTCTGCAAAATGATTTGAAGCTCACAATCGGTTCCGATGATCCAGGTCTTTTTGGAACCACTATGCCTGAAGAGTATGGACATGCCCATACAGCAGGAGTTTCCGAAAAAGATTTAGAAACCATTCGGGAAAAGTCATTTTCCTATCGTTCTACGAAACTTTCCGGCCGTGAATTGGATTGACCCTGACACGGATTAGGTAAACTGGAATGTATGCGGATTTTTTCCCAAATATTTGTGCCAATGATTGTGATCTCCTTAACTATGGGGCCACTTTTTGGGCAAACAAAAGAGGGATTTTATGACACAAATAATTACGACTTAAGAAACCTTCCTAAATCGGATCCAGAATCCAATGTTTTGCAAGATGTCACTCTTCCGCCCAAGTTTGAAACTCCGGTTCTTGCCACGCCTAAAAATGTAAAAACACAATACAGTGGGATTGATTCCATTCCTGGTGCCGGGTCCTTACTCAATTCTAGATCCACAACCAACTCCAGTCAAAACGCAGCCAATCCGTATAATCTTACAGGTTCCCAAAATCTACCTATCAATCCACTGACCGGCGAAATTAACGAACAAGCTCTCCAAAACCAATTACAAAAGAGTAGAACCAAACAAGAGTTAAAGAAAAAACAAAAAGAAGAGTTTGATGAAGATGCTGTCTACGAAGAAACTAAATTTCGAAGAGCATATATTATTTTCTTTCTGACTTTACCGTTTGCGATCATTGCTTCTGCCGGGGGAGTTGCCCTTCTCGCACCGGCCCTACAAAAATCAGCCTTAGCCAGTGGAATTATGATCACAGGAACTACTGGACTTTCTGGAGCCAATGTTTATCTGGATAGACAAAGATTGGAAGAACACCGCGAAAAGAAAAAACAATTAGCCGAAGTTTACCCTTGAAGTTCAAACGATTCTTCGTTTCTCTCCAACATTTTTTCCTCTATCTACAAGTTCAAAGATTTGAAATTCGAAATTTCTATATGGAACACCTTCGTTCGATAGGAAGGGCGTTTTATATTCTATTTGGATTTTTATCAGTAGCCATTTTGATTCTAGATTTTGGATTTTATTATCCAGAAGAATGGAAACCTTACGTAACTATCTCCATTCGATCACTGGTAACATTTTTTATTTTATACGAATCCATTCACTTGGTCTTCACAAACAAACGATGGAGGGATTACGTATCCCTTCATAAAATAGAGCTTATCATTTTATCGATGTTAGGATTAGAATTTATTTATGAAAAGAATATAGTTTCGATCCTAAAATCATATCATATTTCTGGAGAAGATACCACTCTTATCTTTTTATCAGTGAATCAAATTCTATTTTTATTTTCCAATTTGGCTCATTTCTTTCGACTTTCCCGAATTCAGGATTCTAAAAAATTAAATCCTTCGATTGTTTTTGTTTCTTCTTTTGCATTCATCATTTTACTCGGAGTCTGTTTTTTACATTTTCCAAAGTCCACAAACGGTGCAGTTAAATCCATTGATCTCATATTCACAACCATAAGCGCCACTTGTGTGACAGGGCTTTCCACAGTTGACCTTTCAACTCAGTTCACTCTAACCGGCCAACTGGTAGTTCTCCTTCTCATCCAAGTGGGAGGACTGGGTCTTATGACCTTAACTAGTTTTTTTTCCATCTTCCTTGCGGGCAAAGTTTCCGTGAGTGATACCATGATGATTAAAGACTTACTTTCCGAAGAAACTATGGGCCGTGCCAAAGAAATTTTAAAACAAATCACTTTGCAAACTTTGGTGATAGAATCGATTGGAGCCGTTTTTTTATTTTATAGTTTTCCATCTCACTTCCCTATTGCCTTGTCCGAAAAAATTTACTATTCTATCTTTCATTCCATTTCTGCATTTTGTAATGCAGGTTTTAGTTTGTTACCCAATGGATTGGCCACAGAAGCCTTCAAACATTCTGAAGGTTTTTTATCTGTCATTATGTTTCTCATCATTCTGGGTGGACTTGGGTTTCCGGTTTTATTCCAAATTCGAACTAGGTTATCTAATCCTTTTGATTTTAAATTCCGATGGTCGGTAACTTCCAAATTAGTATTTTGGACGACCGGCTCACTTCTGTTATTCGGATGGGTTTCCTATTATTTATTAGAAGGAAATTCTAGTTTAAAAGGTCTCACAAAATCAGAACAAATATTTCATTCACTGTTTTATTCCGTAACCACAAGAACTGCTGGATTTAATACTTTGGAATTAAACCAAATGGGATTTCCCATCACCTTCATTTCCTTTTTTCTAATGTGGGTGGGAGCCTCTCCTGTTTCTACGGGGGGAGGAATCAAAACCACTACCTTTGCGATTTCACTACTCAATATCACAAACCAAATCCGTGGAAAAGAGAGAATGGAAATTGACCACCGAACCATAGCTAACTCCTCGATCGCAAGGGCCAGTGCGACCATTGTTTTATCTTTGTTTGTAATTTTTACCGCCATTTTTTGTTTGTTACTCACTGAAAATGCTAACTTTATTGATTTGTGTTTTGAAGTGGTGTCTGCTTTTGGAACAGTGGGTTTGACACGAAGCCTCACTCCTCACTTAAGTGATTATGGTAAAATCATCATCTGTATTGTTATGTTTGTGGGACGGGTAGGAATTTTGACACTACTGGTAGCGCTTTCGAAAAAAGTAACCCATGTCTCGTATGAATATCCGAAAGAATATGTGGTTGTAGGTTAAAGTTTGGTATGCAAAGAAAAAAAATAGCAGTCATCGGCATTGGAAGTTTTGGAAAGTTGTTTGTTCAATATCTATTTGAAGATGGGCACGAAGTCATTGCCATTGATAAAGATCCGGTGATCATCGACTCCATAAAAGATTCTGTGACTATTGCAGTGGCTCTGGATGCGACCGATGAACATGCATTACGCTCTCAGGGAATTGCTGATGTGGATTATGCTGTGATTGCCCTTGCCGATGATTTTGAAACCTCTATTATCTGTGCCGATAGTTTAAAAAAATGTGGTGTCAAAAATATTTACGCTCGTTACCAAACTCCATTACAAATGAAGGTTTTGGAACTACTGGGAATCAAAGATCTTTTTAACCCAGAAGAAAGGGCCGCAAGGAGTATGGCCGAAACCTTATCCTTTTCAGGAATGCGTTCTAGTTTTTTACTCTCCGATGATTATAGTGTGGTGGAAGTCACAGTTCCTAAACGATACATCAACAAAACCATTGCAGAAGCTGATTTACGTCACAAGTACAATATCAATGTAATTACCATCAAACGTCCCATCACAAACAAAGAAGCCAAAAGAGCCTCCGATTCTAAGGCGGAAAAAATTTTAGGAATCCCCCATGGAAACACTGTACTTCGTGAGGAGGATGTGGTGGTTCTATTCGGTTCACAAACTGACCTCACAAAGTTTTTGGAAACTTAAATTTTGGGCCCAGAAAGAATCATCTGCCTCACCGAAGAACCTACAGAGATGTTATATCTCTTAGGGGAAGAAAAACGAATTGTAGGAATTTCTGTTTATACCGAAAGACCACCGCAAGCGAAGGAAGAAAAAACAAAAGTATCTGCCTTTATCAGTGGGAACTTAAAAAAGATTACAGCCCTCGAACCAGACCTCGTGATTGGTTTTTCCGACATCCAATCCCAACTTGCCAAAGACCTCATTGAACGCGGGTTAAATGTTCTTATCTTCAACCAAAGGTCCATTCCAGAGATCCTTACCAATATGCAAATGCTCGGAAACCTTGTCGGTCAGGCGGAAAAAGCCAAATCCTTGATCGAAGGTTGGCAAAAGAGTATTTCAGAATGGAAACTCGAGAATGAAAAACAAACCCACAAACCCAAAGTTTTTTTCCAAGAATGGGACGAACCCATCATCACGGGAATCCAGTGGGTGAGTGAAGCCATTGAACTTGCGGGTGGAGAAGATTGTTTTTCCCATCTAAAAGACAGAAAACTGGCCAAAGACCGTATCATAACGGCCGAAGACGTCAAAGTTGCCAATCCAGACATCTACGTCGGTTCTTGGTGTGGGAAAGCTATGGACTGGGACTGGGTGCGAAACCATCCCGAATGGCAAAATACAACTGCCTTAAAGCAAAACCAAATCTATGAAATGGACCCAAGCATTATATTACAACCGGGCCCAGCGCTATTTTTAGAAGGGATACCCAAACTAAAAGAGATCTTTTCCTCATTCTAAATTCCCTCTTTGTCATCCTTCTGTAATCTATTTGTAACAAGGATCATCTAGATTTGAAACATATCAATTAGATATGGAGACATTCATGAAATTCTCATGTAACCAGACAAAAGCGAAAGTCACTTTGTCTTTTGTGATCGCACTCATCACAATCTTTACTCTTGCAGGAAAACTCGAAGCACAAACAGCACCTGCGGCGCCAACAACTGAAGCCACACAAACGGAAACTCCGACCGAAACTCCCGCACCTGTAGCAGAAGCTCCTGCGGAAGAAGCACCAGAACAGAAATCCGAAATCGGACTCGTAAGTTTATTTGTGACTGGTGGATGGTCTATGTGGCCCCTCCTACTTTCTTCCATCGTTGCTTTTGGTGTGATTCTAGAAAGGATCTACTTTTTCTTCACAGCAAAACTTGTCAGAAAAGGATTCAACCAAGACTTACAAGACGCAATTGAAGCATCCGGTATGAATGGTGTAGAAGAATTTTTAAAAGCAAACGAAGGCCAACGCATTACTGATATTATCAAAAATGGTATGGAAGTTTCTCAAAACGATCCAGAGATCTTTGCTTCCGGTATTGAAAGAGAAGCTGGTGAGGCTATGAAACTTTTAGAAAAAGGGCTTACCGTTCTTTCTGCTGTTTCCACCATTGCACCTCTCGTTGGATTCTTAGGAACTGTATCTGGTATGATCAACGCTTTTGATGCGATTGCAAACGCTGACCAAGTGAATGCGAAAGTGGTTGCTGGTGGTATTAAAGAAGCGCTCATCACAACTGCTGCTGGTCTTATCGTTGCGATTCCTGCTATGACATTCTATCAATACTTACAAGGCCGAGTGGGATTTTTTACTTCTGAAGTAGAAGAAGCTGCGAACAAAATTTACAAAGAATATCTAAAACTCAAAGCCGGAAAAAAAGCGTAACGAGCGGAAAGTAACGAACCATGATTAAGTTAAAGAAAAAACAAGAACTAGAGGAGATATCGGCAGCATCCATGTCGGATATTGCCTTTTTACTCTTGGTATTTTTTATGGTCACTGCCGTATTCTTTGTAAAGGAAGGACTTAACATTTCTCTTCCTCGCAAACAATCCGAACCTCAGCCGTTTTTACGTAAGAACGTATATGAAATTTTGGTCACCCAAGACAGATATAAAATGCGTAACGTGGCTTTCGGAACCAAAGAATACACTAGTTTGCAAGAGTTTCGTGATGACCTAAACCAAATGGAAATCCCAGATCTTAAAAACAAACTAGCACTCATTGTTACAACCGGTGATACCAAATATGCAAAGATGTTGGATGCACTATCCGCCATCCAACTACGTGGATTTGAAAAAATCTCAGTGAGAAAGAAGAAATAATATGTTACGAAGAAAGAGAGTCGCACCTTCAGTTCCCGTAAGTTCGATGGCAGACATTGCCTTCTTACTTCTCGTGTTCTTTATGGTAACCTCCGTATTGGATTCGGATCCAGACCTTCCCATCAATCTCCCAGATGTTCCTGGGGGAGAGCAGTTAAACAAAAAGATCGCCAATCTTTACTTAACTGCTGATGAAAAAAGAACTGTCTATTTCAACTCAGTCAAAATGGAACTCAACGAAGCCATGAGTGAAATCCGTGCTAAACTTTCTACCACACCGGACTTGAAAGTTTTAATTCATGCAGACCAAGATTTGACTTACGAAGAATTAGATAGTGTATTCGAAACCCTCCGAGAGATTGGGGCCCTAAAGGTCTCCCTCGTTACCAAGACCACCCAAGGTGGCGGATTAAAAGGCAAGTAACGTGAACGGAACAGTTGTTACACCAAGAAGATCCAAACGAGAAAGAATCCATCGATTTATCGATCGGTACCGAATCGAAACAGGTCTTGCAGTATCTGCATTTTTACAAGCCGTCATCATTCTTTTTTGGTTCACTCCCCATTTGGAAACCGACAGTTTGGATAGTCTCGTGGAAGAAGTGGCATTCATTGACAATGTCCAAATCCAAGAACCATCCACTGATTCCAAACCAACCGATGGAGACTTTGATCTTACCGACAAAGAAAAAGAAGAGAAAAAAGAAGACCCAAGAATTGCTGGTGCTTCCGACCCGATTGTATCTGGTGCTACCTCACCTGTAGACTTATCTCCCAATGTCCGTCCTGAGTATACTTCTGATGCCAAAGCACTCGGTCTCACAGGAACTATGACTTTAGAAGTCATCATTGGAAATACGGGAGAAGTGTTACGAGTTCGGTCCGTAGGAAAGCAGTTAGGCGGTGGACTCGAAGAAGAAGCCATCAAAGTTTATCGTAGAAAACGTTTTTCCCCTTCTATCTTAGAAGGAAAAGCCATCACGGTAAAAGTTCTCGTTCCCATTCGATTTACATTGAATTAAAAATTTCCCAACCTCCAAAAAAATCTTTTTTCTTTTGGGGGCGAATCCACCACCGGAGCGGTGGTGGACCGGGCTCTCCGCTGCAATCTGCAAGCAGGATTTCCGCTACGATCCCTTTCGCATTAGAAAATCTTCTAACGATCGTTATCCTTTTAGATAATTCAAAAGTTATCTTATTTTATTTAGCTTTTGATGATTGTTTCAGCCAAACTGCGAGCTCTTTTTCTTTTATGGAACCATCCGCTACTTTTAACATAGCATTCACAACATCTTCCTCTGATGTATCTAAAATGAAACCGTTAGTGGCAAGAAATACATACATCAACAAAAAGGAAGTCCTTTTGTTTCCATCCATAAATGGATGATTTTTAGCGATGCCGATTCCAAGGGAAGCAGTCAGTTCAAAAATTGTAGACTCAGGTTTGTAATGCCATTGGTTCTTTGGCCGATCTAGCGCTGATTCAAGTAAACCTATATCTCGAATCCCTAAAGAACCACCGTGTTGTTTGATTTGGTCTAAATGGATTGCCTCCGCAATTTTTCGATTCAACCACTTTGGTTCTCTTTTCATTTCGCTAATTCTTTTAGCGCATTTCTAAATTTTTTAGAGGCATCTTGGTAAAATTCCATGGCCGATTCAAAATCAGGATCATAGGGAGACAATAGAATGCCGTTTTCCGTTTCGACAAGGAAAACAGTATCCCCTTCATGGAAATTATATTTCTCTAAGAGTGCCTTTGGAATCGTTGCCCCTGATGAATTCCCAATCGCCCGAATCGTAGTTTTTTTGACTGCTGAACTTTCCATAGTTATAACATAAGTAATAACCAGAAAGGATTCAATCGAATTTTCTAGAAATTTGCATTTTTATAGCTCAGGTTTCCTTAAGGAATTTTACCTACTCGCCTAACTCCAAAACCTTATCCTCTTCTTCCATGGGTTGTTTCGGAATTTCTATCTTTTCAATTCGGATTTCGTGAACAAAATCAGAATCTTCAAATCGATCTAAAATGGTAATCCTTCTTGGGTATTGTTTCTCGTTCCAAGATTCATAATACCCAAACTTCAAAACCCCTTTGTAAAAACTAAAAAGTTCACGGTAGGTGAATTCCATCCATTCCAAGGCGCCACTGGTTTTTTCAAAGTAACCCACATACTGGTCTGTATCCGGGGTAGCATTGGCTTGGACTGAGGTAAAATAAACCACTTCGAAATCTTGGCCTAATTTTTGGACCGGGCCTGCATATTGAATGATGGGATATTCGGTGAGACGCCAAGGGAGTGTGAGATAAAGCCTGAGAGATTCTAAATAAACGCGAACTTCATCATCGCCGGTAAAAACCTTACCGGTGTCAGCCGCAATTTGATAAGTATCTTTTTTTACAAGACCAAGGATGAAGCCTTTTTTCTCACCACCGAGAAATTCGACTTCCATGGCATCTTTTTCAAAATCCAAATAAACGCGGAGTCGTTGTTCGGACTCTCTTATCGGTGTAAAAAAACGAACAAACTTAGAATGCCAAACATCTTTGATGACAAATTGGATTTGTTTGTATTCCTTCCAATTGCCTGGAGTGAGTTCTTTCACAGGAGGACTTGTAATTACCGACAATCCTTTTTTCTTTAAATTAAGATTCAAACCTTCATTTTGTAAGGTGGGAGGGCGTAGGTCAGCTAGGGAACAAGAGATAAAAACGAAAAATAAACAAATGATTAAAACACTGGAACGAAACATTGGTTCCAGAATGAATCAAAAAGAATGGTCTGTCAATTGCAAACTAAAACAAACGAATGTTTGTAAACAATCATCAATCAAAAAGGGAATTGGATGGAAATGAGTTGATCTGGTAAGAGTGAAGTGAGTGATTACGATTTGATCTGACGGGAGTGGAGTGAGTTTGATGGAACCGGAAGTGACGATAAGAAAGATCTAAAAGATAGAGTTTGAAAGAAGGAAGAGAAAAAAGAAAAAGGTCGGAAAACCCGACCTCTTTTTTATAAAGTGAACTTATGCTTTTGCAGCACCTGTTTTTTTGATAGATTCCGCAACTTCATTGATTTTTGCTTTTACGGATTCAATTTTTCCTTCAGGCATTTTTGCTTTGATTTCTTCAGCAATTTTGTTGTAGTTTTCTACGATTTTAGAACGAGTTTCATCGTAGTTTTTTCCAGCAACACTAGAGAATTCTTTAATGTCTGTTAGGATTTTGTCAACGGATTGGCGAATCTTTACAGAGTCTTCCGTGTTATCCAAAGCACCTTTTGATACTAATTCATTATAAGTTGTTTCCAACTGAGTTTTTGCTTTCCCAAGACCTTCTTTTCCTGATTGGAAAAGTCCGATACCTGCGTTGAGAATGTCCATGATTTGTTTTTCCATAATTTAGCTCCTGGTTTTCACCTATTTGTGCAATGCACAACACAGTTATGTGCGTTGCACAAATTTAGACAAGTACTTTTTCTAGGGGAAAAACGATTTTTTTTAGATTTCCAAAACGCTGATTGGTTCTTTTTGTTGGGCCATGATCGATTCCAAAAATTTCACATAAGCCTCTCGTCCAGGATATTCTACTTGGTTTACACCCGTTTTCACGGCAGCTTCTGCCACTGCGGGTGCCACATGGTAAAGAACACGTGAATCTAAAGGTTTGGGAATGATATAATCGGCACCAAATCGGATTTCCAATTCATTGTATGCTTCATTGACTTCTGTAGGAACAGGAAGTTTTGTGAGCTCACTCAGTGCATACGCCGCAGCTAACTTCATTTCCATATTCACTACTTTAGCACGAACATCAAGTGCCCCACGAAAAATAAACGGAAATCCAAGGACATTATTCACTTGGTTAGGATAATCGCTGCGACCCGTTGCCATAATGAGATCTGGTCTTGCACGTTTGGCATCAGGATAAGGAATCTCTGGATCAGGATTGGAAAGAGCGAACATAATGGGTTTTTCAGCCATCGTCTTTACCATGGCTTCTGTCACTACATTGGCAACAGAGACTCCAATAAAAAGATCGGTTCCCGGAAAAATATCTTCTAGAGTTTCTGCGTCAGTTGTGCGAACAAAAGGTAACTTTGTTTCATGTAAGTTAGTTCTTTTGTGATTGATCACGCCGCGTGAATCCAACATATAAATGAATTCGTGTTTGACTCCAATATGAGTTAACATCTCGGCGATGGAAATCGCAGCAGCTCCCGCCCCATTAATGACAACTTTTAAATCGCCTGCTTTTTTACCAGTGATCTCAAGCGAGTTCAGAAGTGCAGCAGTAGAGATAATTGCCGTTCCATGTTGGTCATCATGAAATACAGGGATTTTCATACTTTCATCTAAAGTTTTTTCAATATGGAAACATTCCGGAGCACGGATGTCTTCCAAGTTGATACCACCAAACGTTGGTTCGAGGGCCTTAACAATTGTTATAAATTTTTCCGGATCGGTTTCATTGATTTCGATATCAAACACATCGATTCCAGCAAATTTTTTGAATAAAACTGCCTTTCCTTCCATCACTGGTTTTCCAGCCGAAGCTCCAATATTACCAAGACCTAAAATAGCAGTTCCATTGGTGATAATTCCAACTAAATTTCCTCGGTTAGTGTATTCATAAACGAGATCTGGTTGTTTTTCGATTTCGAGGCAAGGGTAAGCGACGCCCGGTGAGTAGGCCAAGGACAGGTCATAACTGTTCTCCGTTGGTTTAGTCGGAACTACTTTGGTTTTTCCTTTCGGAAACCTAGAGTGATACTCAAGCGCGCTATTTTTCATGGTCTATTTTCCCACGATTTATGATTGAACGGAAAATCCTAGAATAAATTGGAAGGATGGCCTTCCAAAAAAGGTTGCGGAAGGTGCTATGTCCCTTTAGATAAAGTCCTACGAAAAGCCATAGGGGGCCCATTTGGAACTTGTTGGAGAATTTTTTGGAACTGCTGTTCTCATTCTACTCGGTGATGGTGTTGTTGCCGGTGTTTTATTAGAAAAATCAAAGGCCAAGGACGGCGGTTGGATCACCATCACCACAGCTTGGGCTCTCGCTGTTTGTTTTGGAGTTTTGGTAGCGAAAGCCTTAGGGAGTCCCGGCGCTCATTTAAATCCTGCTGTGACCCTCTCTGTTTGCATCCAATCAGGAGATTTCTCCATTTTCCTTCCCTATAGCCTAGCCCAGATCGGCGGTGCTGCCCTTGGTGCTACACTCGTTTATTTACACTACCTTCCTCATTGGAAAGAAACCAAAGACCCAGGAAAGATATTAGCGGTTTTCTCTACAGAACCTGCCATCGAACACACGCTCTCCAATGTGATCAGTGAAGGATTAGGAACCTTTCTTTTGATTCTCGGAATCCACGCCATCTTTTCCCCGTTTAACGGTGGTGCCACAGGCGTTGTTGGAACCGGTTTCGTAGGTCTACTGGTTTGGGCCATTGGACTTTCTATGGGTGGAACCACTGGTTATGCGATTAACCCCGCCCGCGATCTTGGTCCAAGGATCATCCATTCGCTATTACCAATTCCTAATAAAGGAAAATCGAATTGGAAATATGCCTGGCTTCCCGTAGTGGTTCCGTTAGTGGGTGGAGGACTTGCGGCGGTAGTGATCCGGTGGGGGATAGGGTAACGATAGTTTGATTGCAATCATTTGAGGGAATGGTGGTGGGATGGCGATTCTCCTCAGCTTAACATTGTTACTCTATAAAATACAATCGCCATTAAATTTATTTAGGATATAAAAATGAAAAAAATCTTATTAGTGCTGATTCTTTTTGGAATTCCGGTATACAGTCAGACAACAAACAATGACCAATCAAAAAATGAATTAGACACTTGTGTAAATGCTTATAACCAAAAACAATTCAAGTTAGCAATTCAACACTGTGATAACGCTATAAAACTGAATCCTAACAATGCAAATACAATAGATATTCGTGGTTGGATCAAAGTAAATCTAAATGAATACAATGAAGCAATTCAAGATTTCGATTTAGCATTAACTTTGGAACCAAATTCTGATCAACTCCACTTTAAAAAAGGGTATACCTTATTTTATTTAAAAGAATTTGATAAAGCGGTAAATTCCCTAGATAATGCGATAAAAATTAATCCCAAATATATTAATTCATACTTTTATAGAGGAAAATCTCTTAACAAACTGAATATGCTCGATAAGGCACTGGAAGATTTTGAAAAATGTTTATCCCGCGATCCGGAATGGGTCGAGGCGCTTGTAGAAACTGCAGTCATTTTTTCCAAAAAAAAAGAATTCAAAAAAGCATATGAATCGTTTACACAAATAATTAATCTAGATAACCAAAATGCTTTTTCATTCTACAACCGAGGAGTCATTCTATTAACAATCTTAAAGGAAGGCGAAGAATACCAAAAGAAAGGATGTTCTGATTTAAAAAAAGCCTCAGAACTTGGTTATCAAAATGCTAACAACGCATATAATCAACTTTGTTCCAACTAAATAACCAACCCAATTTGTGATTCAAGCACATTGAATCACAAATTTTATGATTTAGTTAATTCAAACAAGCCTACACACTAGGACTCAAAACCAATGACCACCTCCCCAACCCCAACGAATGATCTTAGCTCCGCAGCAGCCTCCCTGAGCGACCGTTACATGGCGATGATTTATGATGCGATATTCTTCCTTTTGATTATTTTTATCTCTGCGAAAATCATCTTATTCTTCAACGCCGATGGAAGGATTGCTCAGTATGTCTTCTTTGTTTTCCTTTTTTTATACGATCCACTCCGTGTGACATTCTTTCGAGCCACACCGGGACACTACCTCAAAGGTTTAAGAGTGGTCTCCAGTAATGCAAAAAACTTGAATTTCTTCAAGAGCTGAGTTAGGTATATTAGCAAAATCAATTTAGGGGATTGTCTCTCTTCACCATCTTAGGTGCTAAAAAACAGCAACTGACTCAGTTTGTGTAAAAAGGTGAACTATTATCAAAAAAACCATCCAATGTATTTTCATTTTTCTGAAATATATTTACAGATGATTCAATAGTTAGATACTCTTCCGCAAAATCATACAAAGAGATGATTTAGTAGGTATATATGAAAAAAGCTTTATTATCAATTATATTCATTTATGGCATGAGTTTATCATTGTTTGCAGAAGAATCAAAGGTTCTTACTTTAAATAAAATATCTTCGGCAAATGATTTGAATATTTTTTTAAAGTACTATTATACAAATCCTAATTTAGAATTAGTTCCCAAAGCAATGAAGTACATTCGGGATCAGAAACTAAATGAAAATAAAGATTTAGAGAGACATTTTGTCCCGTTTTTCGCAGAAATTTTTAGAACAAATGATGAACAAATACCTATTTGGTTTAAAAATCT
This sequence comes from Leptospira abararensis, assembly GCF_016918735.1. Taxonomy (GTDB): domain Bacteria; phylum Spirochaetota; class Leptospiria; order Leptospirales; family Leptospiraceae; genus Leptospira_A; species Leptospira_A abararensis. The sequence goes on along the minus strand of NZ_JAFFPR010000050.1, from coordinate 306,377 downwards.
AACGCCTTTATCCAATGATGACATTTATAATTTTGCACATTCCATGTATCTTGCTGGTGGAAAAAATGGAAAAATTGAAATTCAAAATTTTCTAAAATCCACAAATAACGAAGAACTAAAACAAGTTTTAACCAAATTATCCTCCAATACCAATCCAATTGATTTAAAAACAGTCCCATTAACAGATGCAGTATTTCTAGATATGCTTTGGAGTTCTTTTTTTGCTACTGGCGATGTAGATTTTTTAGATAAATTAATTTTAGCAACAGAAACGAATAAAAATTCTATAAATGAAGTATTAATTTTTTCAGCAGCGAGATGGTCGGTCAAAGCCAATGCGAAAGAACATAAAAAAATATATGATTATTGTGTGAGTAAAAACGGGAAATACTCAGATGATATTAATGCTTTTTTATTAGAAATCAGCGGAGAATAATTTTTTATAATTACTTTTTAGAAAAATATATATCTAGAAAAATGTCATCATTCCTATCTTATAATCAGTATTTCTCTTATCGCGGAAGAATCTAAACCGAATCTTGACTGCGCAAATACGATTCGATCCAGTTTTCCAGTAAAAAGAATTCGAGTGGTTCATATCAATACCAAACAAATAGTTTATATTATTTCCACCTTGAGTTATCTCACCGAAGCTTGCCATTTTTATAGAATACAGAAGCAAACCAGTATTATACGTGTAAAACTTTAAAACTTTATAGAGAAAATAAATGCGTTTTTAAGTTTTTATTGCTTTAATTTTTTGGGATAAAATATAAACACTTGTTACCGACCTACTTCTAGACCCAAAGCCAAGTCTAGTTTGTTAGGTGAAATGGGAAAAAATCCAAGGAAACCATAAAGAAAACAATGAAAAATAAATTCAAATTAATCGCGCTACTTGCCTTTCCAATTCTAACAATTTTTGCTACAGAATCAGCAAGTCTCGATACTTTCCGTGGGATCGATTTCTCTGCAACGGAAGTGCAGAAAGTCAAAGGAATGTCCATCACTGTTCCCAAAATGGCAAAACGTTCTGACTCCATCCATATGAAAGATAAATTTCCAATTACCTTCTTCAAAGCGGATTGCATGCAAGAAAAGGAATGTTTTTCGCTATTAATTTCTGTATCGATTCTACCCGACTCGCTCAAAACTTATGAGACTCTGGTGGAAGAATCCAAAGCCAGCGATTTCGGAAATCCTCCCTATGAAGTGAATAAATGGGTGGAGTTACTTACTTTCAAAACGGACAAAACTACGATACTCCTCGGGCCTGGGGAATTACTCGGTACAAAAATTAATGCCTTTTATTATTTTAAGGAAACCAAAGAAACTTACAAGGTCTCCATCAATCTGATCTATCATCCCAAATTTCCAGATGAAGAATGGAAAGAGATTCTTATGCATTCCTTTTTGATATTAGAGAGTATCAATATAGAACCAAAAGTAAACTGAATATAGTATTATCTTCAAGAGATATAATCTATGAATTAATATGAAGGAAAATTCGATCAAGTGATTGGTGAATATAAAAAACTTTTTGGTAAATTCGCATTTGTGATCATACCATTTAAAGGAAGAAAATAAATCAAAGTCGACGATTAAGATTGTGAAAAAGGAGAAGCTATGCACGAAGAAGCAGATAAACATGAGTTCATTTCAAAATTTCTTAACCATATCAAACTTGGCGAAGATGAAGAGATAATTTTTTTTAATTCGAAAACTTCTCACATATACTTTGCATGTTGGTTTTTTTTGTTCATTTCAGTTACATCCATCCTTTTTTTTCCTGAACAATTTCCATTCTATCGAAACTTTTTACAATCTAAGCTATTCAAAATTTTGAATTTAAGTCAGGAAAATTTTAGATTGTTAATATTCTTTGCCTCATTCATTACTTTTATTAAATCTTATTCGATTTGGATACAACGAAAAGAGCTCCTTCAAAGCTTGTATGGTTTACGAATTCTTTTAAATTACATGAGAGTAGATGAATTTTCTTTTTTTCATAATCTAAAACGAATTTTTCCAAATTTAGAAGACTTTGAAATCGCAGATTTTGCAAAAGCTGTTTTTGCCAATAAATTAATTATAAAATAAAATTATCAATAGTTACCTTTAAAAAAAGAAATATTAAACTAAATTTATGAATCAAAGAATTACACTTATATTAGCATCCGTTTTTCTAGGCCTTACAATCTCAATGGCAAAGAGCATAGTCGATTCCAACGAACATTTAACAGTAAATATTTGGTTAACTGCCTTGTTTCTGTTTCCATCTATCTTTTTATATAAAAGATATTTCAGGTTGGCTAAGGAAAAAAATAAAATTCTTCTTCAAATATTAAAGAAAAAACATTATGAACCTCTAAAATCAAAGAAAAAAGCGAAAGACTACAAATTTCAATTTTCCATAGAAAATAAGGATATCCTAATTTTCCAGAAGTTTGTTATGACTAGGTTTCCTAAATATCTATTGATATCCTTAAGTATCGTTCTTATATTCATTGGAGCTTTAGTGATTTATGGGATTTTAGATACCGTTTTTGACTATACCAATATAAGACAACACCTGAAATATTTTCTCCTTTCTCTAGCGGTGATCGGCTTCTATTTCTTAAATCAATGGAGTCAAAAGATTTCAAATAATGAAATTTATTCTGGTCCGACAAGAATCGGTAACTTTGATTTTATTTTTAATGAAAGTGGAGTCACCCGATCCAATGAATACTTTCACTGCTTCTACCTATGGGATTGTTTTCAATTTTTGATTAAGAATGAAAATTACATTTATATTATGTTTTCGAGTTACGAAGGATTTATCCTCCCCATTAAAGATATTCCAAAAGTGGAGTATGATGCTTTGGAAAAGATAACATCATTACATTTTGATTCAAAAAAATAATTTCCATGAAAAAAGTATTACTCTTACTCGCCAAAGGATTCGAATCTTTTGAAGCCAGTGTCTTCATTGATGTCATCGGATGGAATCTTGTGGATGGAGACAAAACAACCAAGCTTTACTCCTGTGGATTTACTAAAGAAGTTTCAGGTTCATTTGGTGTTAGATTCAATGTGGATTATCTATTAAGCGAAATGAAAGTCAATGATTTCGAAGCTTTGGCAATTCCCGGCGGATTTGAAGAATACGGTTTCTATGAAGAAGCCTATCATCCAGAATTTCTAGAGTTGATTCGGCATTTTGACCGACAAGGTAAAATCATTGCTTCCATTTGTGTTGGAGCATTGCCCATTGCCAAGTCAGGTGTTCTAAACCAACGTTTGGCGACAACATACAATCATATCAAGGTAGGTTCAAGAATCTAATGCAACAAATCCCGATATTATAAATCGGAGAAGATATGGCAAAATACTCAAGAATTAGTCCGAAGGAAAGGGAAACCTTGTCCATATTGATTCATCAAGGATACTCAAAAGGTGCGATTGCAGAAATAATGGGTCGTCACCGTTCAACAATTGGTAGGGAACTTGAAAAAGGAAAAATAGCTGATCGATATTATCAATACTCGGCTATTATTTCTGGGTATAAAACAAGAATGGCTGCCTCTTCTAGAAAGCTTGGAAAAAGTAAATTATTAACTAACAACAAGTTGTATATAGAGTTTAAAAATCGAATTGAACTCAAATGGTCACCGCAGCAAATATCAAAAGATATAAATCGCTCCTTTCCGAATAAAAAATATATGAATATCTCGCATCAATCTATATATACATTTATCTATTTGCTTCCAAGAGGTGAACTTAAAAAAGAAATCAATACTTACCTTAGAAGAAAAGGAAAAAAAGCTAAACCTGCCGGAATCAAGGCTAATATAGGGAAAATTCCAGATATGATCAGTATTGAAGAACGCCCAAAGGAAGTTGCTGATAGGTCAGTTCCAGGTCATTGGGAAGGCGATTTACTAATAGGTAAAAACCATTCGAGTGCTCTTGGTACTATTGTAGAAAGAGTCACAAGAACTGTCATACTAGTACCTTTGAAAGCAATGGATGCTGAATCTGTCAGAAAAGCTTTTGAACAAGAGTTAAAACAGTTTCCAAAACAATTAAAACTTTCTATGACTTATGACCAAGGAAAAGAAATGGCAGAACATAGACTATTTACTAAAAATACAAAAATGAAAGTTTATTTCTGTCATCCTGCTTCGCCGTGGGAAAGGGGTACATGTGAAAATACTAATATGCTTATCAGGGATTTCTTTCCTAAAGGAACTGACTTCTCAAAACTAAAGAAAAACCAAATCAAAAAGGTTCAAACTTTACTCAATCAAAGACCTAGAAAAACTTTGAATTGGAATACACCTGAAAATGAAATACGGGCGCTTGTGCGCTAGATTCTTGAACCTACCCAAAGAAATTATGGGTTTTTAAACTCAGGATTTTTAAAATACAATGATCCATTTCTGAATTTAAATCTCATCATTCAAAATCGATAATTTTGTCTGAACCAGATCACCCAACTTGAAAATACGGAATTTTTCTTTTGGCTCCACAACAACCAATGGATTGGGAAACCATAGAGCCGTCTGATTTGTGTATGGATCAATACAAATCACTTCCCCTTCTAAAGAATTGGGTTTTCCTTTCGGATTAAAAATATCAATAGGATGCCCATTGGATACAATTTGACCTCCAGAAACCATAAATACTTTTTTTGATAATTTGATTACCTCAGGAATCTCATGAGTGATGAGAAGGATGGTCATCTCGAATTGATTTTGCAAAGAATGGATCATTGAATACAATTGGTTTCTAATCCTTTGGTCCAAAGAAGAAAATGGTTCGTCCAAAAAAAGAAATTTTGGTTTTTGCACAAGGGCTCGCACCAAAGCAATTCTTTGTTTTTGTCCTCCAGACAATCCTTCGATACTTTGATTTAAAATTTCGCCGATTTCGGCAATGGATATGAGTTCCTTTAAAAATGGTTTGTCTTCATACCCTTTACGAAACGCAAACTCTATGTTTTGTCGCACATTCATGTTTGCGAGCAATGCAGAGTCTTGAAATAAAAAACCAAGGGATCTCGATGCAATCGGAAGATTAATTTTTTTTTCGGAGTCAAACCAAGTCTGACCATCTACTATAATAGTACCAAAATCAGGTGTCATTAAACCCGATAGCATTTTTAAAAGTGTCGTTTTTCCAGCTCCAGATTCTCCAAAGAGAGAACTAATTTGATTCAAAGGAATTTCACATTGATAGTTTAATTCGATAGGTTGAGTGATTCGAGAGACAAACTTTTTTTGAATATTAATTTTTATCATTTTAAATTATATACCTAAACAATTTAATCTTTCCCAGCTAACACCATCGAAACATTTCGTTTGTAACGAAATAATATCAAAAGTACAATCATGGAAATGGTAACTAACACCAAGGCATAAATATGTGCGGAATGATAATTCATTGCCTCCACTTCTTCCAAAATGGCAATCGATGCAACTTTGGTTCTACCGGGGATACTTCCCCCAATCATCAAAACCACTCCAAACTCACCAATGGTATGGGCAAATGTCAAAATCATGCCAGCAAGGATTGCTTGTTTACAATTTGGTAGAATGACTCGAAATAAGATTTCAAACTTAGATTTTCCTAGCACCATTGCAGTTTCTATATGTCCTTTCGGGATCGATGAGAACCCAACTTGTAATGCTTGTAACATGAAAGGCAAACTGAATAGAATTGAACCAATGAGAATTCCAAAAAAACTAAAAGCAATGCGAAAATGAAAAACATCCTCAATCCATCCTCCCAGCCAATGATTCGGACTAAAAACCAGGAGAAGGTAAAAACCAAGGACGGTTGGTGGTAAAACAAGTGGTAAGTTGAGTATGGCCTCTACGATAAAACGATATCGAAAGGAAGAAAAACTAAGCCAATAACCGATGGGTATTGTAATCACTGTTAAAACAATTGTTGTGAGAATGGCAAGCTCAAGTGTCAACCAGATGGGATCGAAACTTATGATCATAGAATCAAATCCAGGATAGTGAATTTTCTAATCAAAATTATCACCAAATAGTTGTTAATTTTTTGGAATTTTATAACCATACTTCAATAGAATTGATTTTGCCTCAGCGGAAAAAAGATACTCAAATAACTTACTTATGGCTATTTTTTGTTCCTCTGTCCGAACTTCTTTGGATTGAATGATAACCACTCCTTGTTGAATTGTCGAATGAGTTTTTGGATCTACTTGATACCAAAATCGGAATTTGTCTTCATTTCCATATAATGTTGAAAATGAAGTAAATCCAACATCGGCCGATCCTGTCGAAATGAATTGGTTTACCTGAGTGATACTTTCTCCAAATACAAACTTATGTTTTAGTTTTTCATATATACCTAACGTTTGCAAAGTCTCAACTGCTACCTTTCCATAGGGAGCCGTTCTTGGATTGGCGATTGCGATGAATTTTATATTTTCACTCAATAACAGTTCTGAAATGGATTTTGTTTTTTCAATTTCTTTTTGTGAAAGAAGGACTAATTCTCCCTCTGCATACACCTTTGGTGGAAAAAGAGTATAACCATCTTTATAAAGAGCCAATGGAAAATCCATATCTGCGGAAAGGAATAAATCCATCGGTGCGCCATTTTGTATTTGATTCGTTAGTTGGCCGGAAGCACCAAAAATATTTTTTATATTGATTTCTGGATTTTGTTTTTGAAAAGAAAGACGGATCTCTTCCATGGGGTTCTTAAGGTTTGCCGCTACCGCAACAACAACTTCCATCTCATTCTTTGGATTTTTGCTTTGTCCTAGATTTTGTGGAAAGATTCCGGTTAGAAAAAGTAAGGGAAATAAAATGACAATTTTAAAGCTTTTCATAGCGACCAAACCCTATGAAGAAATTAGCAAATGGTATGAATTACGCGATTCTTTTTTGTCACGTTTGCATTCGAGAGAGATGAAACGGCTGGATCAGAAATACAGTAAAGACCATTTGCAGTCAGAAATACAAAACAACCAAAAGGAATTTTCACACGCGTTCGAGTATTTATTTTGCATTACTCAAACTTGTTAAACTTTCTAAATTTCCATTTAAAACATTTACATCCACAGGACCATGAATCCCATCTATTCGCGCCGTATTTTTATATTGCCAGATCACCCAATCAACCGATGAAAAAGTATTAGGATGTAAAAAAATATTTCTAATCCAAACGGGATGATGAAAGAGTTCATCACCAAGATAATTTTCAATGAATTCATTTGTTAAATAGAGAATTGTTTTCACACTATAATAAGTATCAATCCTATCTAAAAATTCAGATATTTCTTTTTGCACATTTTTTACATTCGGTCTATCTTTACAATTTCCAACAAATTCAAGATCAACAACAGGAGGTAAAGAATCTATTTCCTTAGGAACTGTTTGGATGAAATTGTCGGCTTGTTCAGAACCAGATTTACAAAGTGTAAAAAAATGGTAAGCCCCTACTTTAAAACCTTCTTTTTTTGCTTCCTTCCAATTAATAAGAAACGATTTATCTTTGAAATCGCCACCTTCTGTTGATTTGATATAAACAAATGTGATTTGATTTTTAGGAACTAAGTTCCATTCAATTTTTCCTTGATGATTAGAAACATCGATCCCTCGAATGGGATATTTTTCTTCAGAAGGATAAACAAACCATATCAATCCTAAATCTAAAGGGTTATTTCATGGAACTAAGACCAAATAAATTTCCTTCTGAATCTTCACAAATAGTCACCCAACCGAATTCTCCAATCGAAAACTTTGATCGGACAATTTTTCCACCAGCAGCTACAACTCTTGATTCTTCTACTGAACAGTCTTCTACATTAAAGTAAACCATCATACCACCGACTCCTGGACTTGAATGATCTGACTTTACCAAGGCACCTGCTGCACCATATAACTTCATATTTGCGGGGAAGCTCATCATCTTTGTTTCCCCTGTCGGATCACCCATTTTCTCAAGTTTTTGATGAAATACTTTCTCATAAAATGTGGTAGCACGATTTATATCGTTAACGTAGATGTCAAACCATCCAATTGCATTCATTGTAACCATAAATATTTCTCCTTAAAATGTTATCTCTAACATCTTAAGAAACTATAGCAGTTGAAATTTAGTTTGTATTGTATATATCAGACATTAAAATTTTTAAAATATTCTGCGGGGGTGTAACCAGTGATCTTACGAAAGGAGTGAATAAAATGAGACTGGTCGACATAGGACTCTAGATAATGCCCTCTGAAAGATTGTTGCAGTCGCAAAACCTTAAGAAAGTCGTGCGGAGAAAATCCCGTTTTTTTTTTAGCGTTCGTTGCAATTGGCGAGGGGACAGATTTGCGGAAGCTGCCATATCAGTCACTGTATCAATGACTTCGATATCAGCCAGTATCCTTGTAGTTACCACATTGTTTACAACTAAATTCTTTTCGACTAGCTGTCGTACTAATTCCGATAAAACTAACTGTCCAGCAGAGAAATCCAACTGAGTCAGTTTAGTTGCTGTTTCCGGGAGAGGTAAGTTTCCTTTATAGGGAGTATCTACAAACCCATGTACTATTTCATTACGATTGCCTTGCCACATACCGGGTAGAAACTGAATGCCAACGTAATGAAAGGATTTTCCAAGATTCAGCTCAACATAAGTGGTATGTCTTGCTGTAATCGCCGCAATTTTTGGGTCACTTAAATTGAATAAGATATTGATACAGGCGTCAGGTAAGACGTGAAGAAAAAAATCGTCACCCAAAACAGTATTCGTCTTCAGTTCCCAGAAACTATGCACTAGTCCAACCAAATCACTTGGCGGTATCGCCTCGCTATATTGTACGTATTGTACTGTTTTTTTAATGCCATCTTTAACTGGATTATACATATAATATATCTTTAAAGATTAGACCCTAGGCTTTAAAAGGATTGAGTAAGAATTAATTTGATCAGGACCCATTTTGAAATGAATCGACTTCAATTGATTCATGGAACAACTTTCATCTGAGTATAATAGGATTCTTTTTCTTGGTAAATCTTTTATATCTACGTGAGCCAACTTAGGTTCTAATTCGAATTGATATTTTTCATGAGGAAACGTAGGGTAAGTAATTTCTCTTTGTCCTATTCTATATTTTGAATAAAACTGTATGTAGTCATACCTGTAAATTTCATAAAAGAAAGTATTACAATCACTGCTATAGAATTGAACATTGATTAACTCATCTAATCTTGTATTTTTCTTTACAGGTGACACTTCAAGGAGAATCACAAAATTAGAGTTATAGATTTTTTTCACAATGTCCTTTAAATTTTTAGTAAAATCTGGATTGTGGTTCGTAAAATTATTTAAATCGTAGAGTGCTAATTCTAAATTTTGTCCAGATAATAGAAAGGCTGAAAGTTTAAATTCTTTGTCTGGATAAGAAGAAATCACTTCGATCAGCGGTAGTTCCGAATCGGAAGAAACTCCTGGAGATAGAACGAAAGTAGTGCAATTAAAAACCAAAACAACGAATATGATTAGAAACTTTTTATACATAAAACAGAGGATTTTTCTTTATAAGTTTCATTTGGCGTTTCATATACAATTGATTTTATAGGTATTCGTGCGAGTGATATCTCTATTGAGGTTATTGCTTCGAATTCTCTTCAACGGGGCTATATACGTATACCGGTTAACCCCACCCAATCCCTGGGCTGTTTATAGGCGCATTACAGATATTTCCTAAAACTATGCGGATAGTAAACGCAATGCGCTTTTTCTCCGTCCTTCTTTCCTAACCATATTTCTATCTCGTATTATAAACGAACTGCGCATAACTTATCACAAGTAGCTGGAATAATCCCAAGGGATAAAAAATTTCCCTTCTCCCAAAATCAGAATTTACTAAAATCTAATTTCCGTTCTGGATCTTTTGAAATGCTATACAAGAAGGTTCTGCATCCAGTTTTCCTTTTTGTAAATCCTTACAGCTAAACTTTAACACTTGAGAATAGCACTCTTTATATGCCGTTTGTATAGCCAAAGGATCGGCTCCGATCAGTTTGTACGCATTGCTTTCACGAAACCTTTTCTGGCATTGTGTTTCCTCCAACCTTCCTTCGGTAAATTTTTTCAGGTTGTCGGGGATAGATTTCCATTCTTTGTCTGCACATTCTCTATACTTTGTACAAATCTCGGCTGTTAAACTCAAAGATTCATTTTGCCATTCCAAGTTCAGCATGCCTTTGTCTTTTTTACAAGATACAATAGAAAGAAAAACAAGTGTAACTAGAATGATGGGAACTCCTTGTTTCAAGTTTATTATAGTAACTGATAAATGTAAATTTTGGATTATAACCGCAATTCGTTTAAAAACAGAAACAACTCGGATTATTATTGCAGTGCGTTTATTCCCCAGATAGCGAGTGATATCCGAATTGCATATATTCGCAGCGACAACTTTAATTCCCCGTAAACCACTCGTTTTAAATGTATTATACATATTTTCAAAAAGTGTGTGTGTGTTAAGCATATTGAGTTTATACCCAAAAAAAAGGATAATATACGAATCTCGACTATTTCCTCCAGAAATTGAATCAAGTCTATTTTGTAAGTTCATATCTTTCTAATATTGTTCCTTTCATTATTTCGAATTTTCTAATGTATCTTTTTTACGGATGAGAATTTCGATTCGTTCTTCTTTGGCTTTTTTTTCTGGCGTGTCTGATTCTTTTGTTTTTTGAAAAACCGCATAACCTTGGACAGATATTTGTTCTTTCGGAATGCCATATTCATTAACTAATTTTTCAGCCAGTAATGAAGCCCGATGGGAATGATAATCCCATGAGTTTTGAAATTTCGATTTATCAATTTGTGATTCATAGGGAATTTGCACTCGAACGACAATGTCAATATCCATTCCTTTAGATAATACAGCCAATTGTTCAAAAGCAAATTTAAGATCTGGATCTGCTTTCAAAATATCATCCGAAGCCAAATCAGAACCAGCGAAAGTCAATTTGAGTTCTTCTGTTTCGGCAAGACCGAGCTTTAACTTTGTTTTTTCCCGAAGTGCCTTTAGAGCAAAACCAATCCGTTCCCAAAGTCGAAACACTTGTGACTTTGGTTCCATAGTATCGTCTTCTAAAATTCCCGAACCACCTTCTAAAATGGCACCAACCGAACTTACGTTCAAGCCAAAACCTCGTTTAATATCTTTTGCTACTTCTGTTAGGCGATTCGCATCAACTTTGCTGATCGCATATAGTATAATAAAAAGTCCAAGCAACAACGTGATCATATCGGCATATGTCAATAACCAACGATCATGAGCCTCGATATGTTCTTCTTCTTTTGATACAAATCGGGAGCGTCTTCTCATATTTCCTCTTTGAGAGTTGGGAAGGCTTTATACAAAAATTCCCATTCCTTTTCCTTTACTTTCGCATAGAACTCATTAAATAAATCTTGGCCGACAGGTAAAGTGGCATAGTACCCCTGTTCTACTTTTTTAAAAAGGGGGTAAACTCCAAGTAAACGAGACATCATAGCAGCAGGTTTGATAATATAAGCACTCACCGGTTTGTGCGCCAACTCATAGAATTTTTTAAGATTGAAGAGTACAACTTCTAATTGTTTTTTTCGAATTTCCCTTCGATCCAACTCACAAAAAAGTGCAAAATATTCTTCCTGATCTATTTCTTTTCCAAGTTGCCAACCCTTCGAAATAAGAAGTTTGGCCATTTCAATGTCTAGATCATCAGTGATGGTATTGAGTTCCATAAGTCGTTCGACACTTTCTCTTGTACCTTCTTTCATCATGTTTTTGACTTTATCATAGGTAGTGAAAGCTAATGTCTCCCATTCTTCTTTTCCATCTAAATTATAAACAGTTTCAAAGAAGAACTTTGCCATCTCTATTGTCTCTTTGCGATGGAAAAAATCATAATAATAAAGATGAAATCGATCCACCTGGACACGAACAATCTCTCTTCTTGCTAGTTTGACTTCTTCCGTCAATTGGTGTTTCATTTCCGTTTAGTTAGTTGGTGCTCCCAAAAGATAGGAAGGAAATCCTTGTTGGTCACGTTCAAACGGAGCAATGGAAAACTGATTGGGAATAGAAACTATTTCATGATAAAATTTATAAGTGGAACGGAATAATATTTTTGGTGTCACAGATTCTTTCGGAGTGTAATAAAACTTAATTCCATAACGAAAATTATTTGCCCAACCTTCTTTCGTAACTTCTAACAAAGGATATTCTGCAGGAACTTTTTTATTAGAAACAATATTGTAAACAATATCTCCTTTTTTATAAATCCTAACTCCTTGGGTCTCTCCTGCCAACCGAACACTTCCTGCTTCCGGAAAAGACAAAGAAAGATAAGTCAAACTCACATAGTTTCCGCGATTCTTAAGTTGCAAAGTCACTTGGGATTCTTTACCAATTTCAAATTTCGGAGTCACTTCTAGAGATACAAAGGAAGGCACTGGTTGCATAGGAAGGTTTGCTAACATCTCCCAGCCATTATACACAAACTCTTGGGAATAATTTGGATTGGTTGGGAAAATACGAAAAGATTTGTCCTTGGCACTGTATTCAAAGTCTACACGTTTACTTCTTTTTAACTCTTCATGTTCTTTGAGTTGAAAACCATCCCAAATTTTTTTGCCTTTACGATATCCCATAGGAACAGAAAATAAACCTAACGGTGGTTCTTCGGCGAGTACTTCGATAAAGACAGAATTAAAATTATCTCCAGGAAGTTCTGCAACAACAATCCGGCGAAGACAATCCCCAGCAAAAGTAACTTTTTCTTTTCCTGGAGCAGACCCCGAAACCCAAGATTTCAGTTTGCCATCATAAAACATGGGCCCTAAGTTTTGTAAAAAATATTCCAATTTCCAAAGAAAGGTCCAACTAGAACCGTCTCTACGAAAGGCCGCAAGAACCTCACTTGTCCCTGACTGAAACAAGACTAAAGTTTCCATTTCGGGAGTTTCATCCAAATTGATCTGCTTTTGGCCTAAAACTCGAACGGCTTGTCCCGCATCTTTTCCGTAAACCGCTGCCCGAATTTCTGCATCCGAAGGAAGTTCCTTTGGAGAGCAAAACATAGCCAAAAATAGAAAGAAAGTCGCTGTAAATAGGAATCGAATGGATAAATTCATAGGAATTCTTTCATTCCATCATACCAAAACTCCAATTCAACCTTTTTTGCTTTTCCTTTCGAACTCTCGTGTTTTACTCGTCTAAGTAGTAAGAATTGGGGACGACATTGGTTTCGACTGTTGTTGGCTTGGGTTCAGTGGCACGTAGGGGTGAGGGTCCTCTTAAAAACCTTCAAAACAATAACTGCAAATAACGAATTTGCTCTAGCAGCTTAGTTTTAAGCTCTACGGTTTCCATGGCTGTTTCCTTAGGTGGCCAAGAAACCGACACCTCTCTAAGGACCTTTCGGATCTGTCGCCCGCTTCGGGCCGAATTGAACTCTAAGTAGGATAGGAATTAGTCCCCCGTTTGTAGGGTAAGTCTTTCCGAAATTTATTTGCAAACTAAACGTGTAGAAGCTGCATTTGAGGACGATAGGACCCGGGTTCGACTCCCGGCGTCTCCAAAGTTTTTTTCCACTTAATATCCATTTTTTTTTCATCTAACAAAAGATTTACGATGGGAGTCGAACGACTGCGAGAGTCAGAAACAGTAGCGACCCATAGGGAGCGTGAAGCTGTTTCTGTCGAAGGCAGGATGCCTGAGACCTCGAGCAGGACGGGTCGGAGGTTGCCTGACCTGGATGGGAAGGCACCGGAGACCGACTCCCGGCGTCTCCAAAGTTACGGCATTCGCTTCTCGCGTTCGCCTGGCCCTCCATGGCCAGAGCTCCGGCCCGCACCCATCCATGGGTGCTGTTCGAAACAAACGCCTCCACTGGGTTACTAGCAAAAGTTTACTATAATTCATCTTAAAATATCAATTCTATATTCTCATAATCATCTAACAAATAATCTGCGGAGGAAGTTCTAGGCAGGATGCCTGAGACTGAGTGACATTGAAAACACCTAACAACTTGAAAATTATCTCTATATTTAACATTACTATAACGACAGCTATTTGTCTAATCTCTCTCTATTGTACACCTGCTTACGAAAACATAGAGGTAGTTTACCAAGCTGAAAATGGCCAAAAAATTACGGCAGTTTACCATAATCCGACAAAAGAGGAAGGCATATATTCAGTGACCGTAAATATTCCGAATCACCAACCGATCACTTTAAATCAAGGAATGGCTGCGTCCGGAATTCGTTATACAGATGACAAAACTTTAGTTTGGTGGGCAAAAGGAGGCGAAGCTTTTATTATGAAACCAGACGGTAAAGGTGATTGGGATATAACTGATAAATATAAAGAAATTTTATTCAATCAGAATCATTGATTAAATAATTGAATCTAATTATGATTTCATCAAATAAAAGAAGCAATTTTAATCTTAGGCCAAACACCGAACCAAGTATGATAATAACACATGTAGATTCCAAATGAAATCCCGCATAAGATAAGAAAGACGGCCGTTTTACGAAAAACCAAAAGATTACCCATTTCAACAGTTACTTTTAAAACAAACTTTGTTAGCCTATCAATTATGGAGAACAAAAAGAAAAAGAGCAAAAGGATCACACCCATGCCAATCAAGGTTACAAGGGGTTTTTCATACATACTCGTCAGACCCAGTACCTGTCCGTTTATGTTTGTTACAATCAAATCAACAGCAAGTATACAAAGTAGGCGAAAATAAAAACCTAAAAATCGATGATAGAGGGATTGTTTCGATGAGGAAGACATAGAAGCATATCTATGTGTCCGAACTCAATTGGCAAGCCTGATTTCTCAAAAAATGCTATTAAATCTCAACTTTTATCATCTTCACAAAAACAATATTAGGTGTTTTTTTAAGATGAATTTTTTAAACAGAAAGAACCTTAGTACATTGTTTGAAGAGTAACCCAACTTCTAGTTTCAAAAAGTAACAAATCTGGAGTGTTAATGCCAGAAATTCGACTAATTTCTTTTAGAAGTTTAATGTATTTTTTTTCGATTCTTCATCATTTCTAGAAGGGCGTTCATTCGTTTTTCTCTGGTCTCTTGAGTTTTTGCAGTTTGTAGTCTCCAAGCAATTGCATATAGGTTTGTTTTATTCAATGTTTTAAAAAATTCGTATGTATGTTTGTCTTTTGCTATTATAGTTAAAAAATCTGAAGGGATTTCCATTTTGCTGGGAGAATCATAAGCCTTATCCCATCTACCATCTTTTTTTGCCGTCTCTATTTCTTTTAATCCAGAGGGTTGCATTCGTTTTTCTTTGATAAGCGAATTAACTCGTTCTCTATTTCGTTTTGACCATATGCTTCTTGGTCTGCGTGGAGTAAATTTTTGAAGCCAAGATTTTTCATCATATGTTTTTTTCTGGCTATCTATCCAGCCAAAACAAAGTGCTTCATCTAGTGCCTCATCATAGGTTATAGTTTTTTTACCTGAATCTTTTTTATAAATTTGTAACCAAATACCATTATGAAAATGGGAATAATTTACCTTAAGCCATTCCCTCCATTTATTTTGAGAAGAAAACGATTTGATGGGAATTTCGCTATCTTGATCCATAGAATGTCAATCCCTCCTAAGTTGATTCTGATGCCTGTATCGAAGATCTCGATTATAGTTGGTAGAATTATTTAAAAAAAAGACAATGGATTTTCTATTTGGTGGTTTTACTGTTCTACACATACGATAACAGAGGCAGCACTACAATCTCCTAATGTAGAAGTGAAAAAAGAAACGCTACTTGCAGCAACACCAGCATTGCCTGTTCCTGTTCCATCCGTCCCACGATTGCAATGGTTACTCGTGCGAGTCGTCCAACCCCGTTGCAAGACCGGTTAAGGTATTGGTGAGGGGTGTAGTATCCACATGCACCAACTGTGAATTGAAAATTCCAACACTATTGGTAACTGCAAACGTTGCAGAATCAGCAGCCCTAGTATAAGAAGTGTTAGACTTTAAAATCCAATCTATGTGTTCGGAAATTCCACCACTGCAAAAACCGACAAGTGGTGCAAACGGGAACCTCAGTGTTACAGGCAGAACTTTGTCCTGTCAGACAAAGGATCGATTGCGTTTTCCAAAATGAATCTGTCCCAAATTCACTTTGGTTGTTCAGGTCTGCTTGTGTGCATTGGAAAAAGAGGAAAACTAAAAGCAAGAAACGCATCAGTTCATTGTATCCAAATAGAAATTTGAAGCAACTAAGAAATCGATTGTTACCAATAAGATTTCCAAGCTGCATGGCTTTAGATCAATCAACTATTTGTTATGATGCATTATCACTTCATTACTGGAATAAAAATCATCTCTTCAGAACTCTGATCGTTATTTCTGTATTTGTCTCCCATCACTTCAAAATGAGGACGGTGATCCAACCTATACCCCGAGTTAGGAATCCATTCTTGAAATATTGATTGGTAAAAAGGGCCGGCATCACTTGGTAAACCTTGATACAAAAATCGAACATAAAGGCCTGATGGAATTTTCATTATTTCTAAATCAGCGGATAATGTTGCCTTATCAGAAGCGTCACTCACCTCGACTCCTGCCCATTTTATAAATCTGTTGGATGGATTAAAACTCTGAAAGTAACCAGGAGAATAAACTGCCATTGAAATTAAATTGGAGTCCAATCGATTTGGAATATCTTTTGATTTTGGAATAAACTTTTGCCACAATGATTGTGTTTGATTCTCCACTAGAGACATTTCTAATTTCATACCAATGACAATTTTTTGATCAATTTCTACTATTTCCGATTTCATAAGTATAACATTAAATTATAAATATAATTTACAACATCTTATTACTTAATTCACTATATCCCCATCTCTTTTAATAGTTTAGTATCACGAGCCGGAGAGGCTCCAAAAAAACGAGAGTATTCCCTATTGAATTGAGATACACTTTCGTAACCGACATCTAACGCAGCGTCGCTGACAGAGTAACTACTAAACGTCAAAAGTTTTCGTGCTTCGAGTAATCTTAATTGTTTTTGGAATTGAATGGGGCTTAAACCAGTGATCGATTTAAACTGACGGTGAAATGTAGTAACACCCATACAAGCTCTGTTCGCTAGTTGTTCGATCTCAAAAGAATCAATAAAATTTTGACGCACCCATTGAATTGCTTGGTGAATGTTCGATTCTTTATCACGTGATTGAAAGAGTTGTCGGAGCCTCCATCCATCAGGACCAATCAGCACATGATATAATATTTCCCTTTCATACACAGGTGCCAGAGCCGGAATGTGTTCTGGAGTTTTAAGGAGTCTTAACATTCGAAGACAGCCTTCCAAAAATCCTTGCGTGGCGGGACATGCAGAAAATTCACTCGAACCAATTTTTAGATCAGAATTGTTAGATGGAATATCTTTAAGCAAATCTAATAATATGTTTCGATCCAACTGAATTCCGAGAGACATATAAGGACGTCCATTTGTCCCTTGTTTTACGAAACCTGTTGCAGGCATTTCCGTTGGGATTACAAAGTAAGAAGGTGCCTTAAGCTGAATCACCTGTGTACCGATGGATATGGTTTTACTTCCTTGCAGAACAAGTCCAATGATCGGTTCATAGATGGCAGCCAGTTGGTGTTTTGGAACTTCCCCTTTGATGATAAGCACTCGTGGCAGTTCGGTCTTCGTTGGCTCTGTTGTAGCCTCTCCCATAAGTCCAATGATCTCACTCAGTATCTCTTTCACTATTTCATTCTATCACAAATGAGCCTTTTAGGCATTTAATGATTTTTAATAATCATCTTTTTTTAATAAAAATCTCATCTAAAAATAGAAGATCGGTAGTTTTAGGCAATAGAAAGGTATGATCCGATCTTGTGAAATTTTCTTATTTCCGCTATGGTAATAACCAAGAAAACAAAAATCTTAGGAGATTTTATGAAAATAGCAATAGTAACAGGTGGAAGTAATGGAATCGGCAAAGCAACAGCTCTAACTCTCGCCAAACGAGGAGTTGGTGTGATCCTCACTTACAATTCTTATAAAGACAGAGCAGAAGAGGTCGTTCATGAGATTGAAAAAATTTCAGAAGGAAAAGCCATAGCTTTAAAATTAGATCTTACAAAGAAGGAAACTTTTGATAAGTTTACCGAAGAAGTAAAAACCCAATTATCTAAAATTTGGAATCGCACCACTTTCGATTATTTAGTCAATAACGGTGGAGTTGGTGGGCCGATGACATTCGCAGATTTGACCGAAGAATACTTTGAACAAATTTTAAATACAAACTACAAAGGCCCTCTATTCCTAACACAAAAACTTCTTAGATTTATGGAAGATAACGGCGCCATCATCAACACTTCAAGCTCATCAAGTAACAAGTCTTTTGTGGGATATTCCATTTACGGATCACTCAAAGCAGCTCTATCTTCTTGGACCCGTTACTTAGCCAACGAACTAGCGCCTCGCAAAATCAGAGTGAATGCTGTATCCCCTGGCCCCACTCACAGTAATTTTGGAGATGGAGTTTTTGATAAGTATCCAGAATTTATAAAACCTTTGGCTGAGCAAACGGCTCTTGGAAGAATTGGTTTACCCGAAGACATCGGCAAAGTAATTGTGAATTTACTTTCAGATGATTTTGGATGGGTAACAGCACAAGACATCGAAGTATCGGGAGGACATTTGCTTTAAAACTCATCAAAAGCTTCGAACAAAAAAATCAAGATGCATTTCACCAGTGAAAATGTAGTTACAGAATTCAGTTTCGCCCGGATTCCCATGCCGGGTTCTTGAATCATCATTTTTTATCTCAACTATTTTTGATTCATTAATATAGTATAAAATTTAAATTTATTATTTCAGGCTTATATTTAAAAAGAAAACCTTCCTCACTCTTCTTGAATTTTTTTATTTGGCGTTCCCCATCTCTTTACATAATTACTTTTTTACGTAACGGGGCAGGCTCCTACGGGGTCCGCTAAACGCTCCCGTCCCCTACCATCTAACGATGGCAGGTGACCAAGCCCTCTGGATCCTTAACGCAAAAAAAGTTTATTACAAAACCATGATTCAATCTTCCGTTGATTTTTATATTTTCCTTTAATTTTCTCAGAAGTTATATTCAATTAAAAATAATTCTCTTGATGCAACTTGAGAATCTGTTTTCTAAATAGGATAGATTTGGTTTTTTCTAATGTCATGTAGAGGGAAGAAATATGAGAAAATTGATCATGTGGAATGTGATCACCCAAGAAGGTTATTTTGAGGGTACAAAAAACTGGGACTTGAGTTTTCATGAACTTGTATGGGGCAAAGAACTTGAAGAATTCAGCCTCGTCCAGTTGAGATCCGCCGATATGTTAGTATTTGGTGCAACAACTTACAAAGGTATGGCTGATTACTGGACTAACGCAAAAGAAGAAGAAGGCGAAGTCGCTAAATTCATGAATGCCATCCCCAAAGTTGTATGTTCCTCAACCCTGATTAGAGCCGACTGGAATCATACGAGCATTGTAAAAGATGCTGTATCGGAAATTTCTAAAATAAAACAGGAAGGCAATGGAAATATGTTTGTTTTTGGTAGCGGCAACCTTTCTGAATCTTTGATGAAGGCAGATCTATTTGATGAATATCGTCTATGCCTTGCTCCGGTATTTTTAGGAAATGGTAGACTCCTATTCCACGAGGGACTTCCTTATCAAAAACTCAAATTACTGGAAACAAACCCCCTTACTACTGGTGGAATCATCCTTCGTTATGTTCCCATAGGAAAAGAGTAATTTAATATCTTACGTTAGCAGGTTTACTAGATGTCAAAAAGCAAATTCGAAGAATCATTAGAGAACGGATCTCACAACCAATTACAAAGTTTAATCGGCAATTGGAGCGGAAAAACCAAAACCTGGTTTGAAAAGGATGTTCTGGCGGATGAATCTGATACACAAACATCGATTACTAGTTTATTAGAAGGTAGGTTTATTTCTATCGATTATCAGAGTAGTTTGGATGGAAAACCATTCGTGGGAAAGATGATTGCTGGTTATGACATCCCCTACCAAAAATTTACAAGTTCTTGGATTGATAGCTTTCATATGGGAACACAAATCATGTTGTCCAGTGGTGTTGCCACTGAGAACGGTTTTTCTGTAACAGGTTCTTACGGAAACCCAGAGTATGGTGACAAACTTTGGGGTTGGAGGACCGAGATTCAATTCATTAGCGATAAAGAATTTTCTTTGACGGCATTTAATGTTTCACCAGAAGGGGAAGAGGCTAAGGCAACGGAAACATTTTATAAAAGAATTGGGTAGGAGGGGAGGATGTAGTGGGATTGGATTGGTCAGATTCAGCCGATTCTTGGATAATTATTTCTTTTGTATCATTTCGTCTTTGTTTGCCATACATCCGTTGATTTTACAAATTTTTTTTTAATGAAATCAAAACACGAAGAAAAGGTTCCTATTTAATTCATTTACAAACTTACATTCATTTCTTAAAATAATCTGTAAATGTTAAGTGAAGATTTAACCAAAATCTCGGAATTAAAATCGCAAGTCGATGCACTCCGTCCTATCCCTAACGAGACAATGGCAAAAATCAAACAAAAATTTCGGTTGGATTGGAACTATCATTCCAATGCCATCGAAGGTAATTCACTCACTTTCGGAGAAACCAAAACATTTTTATTACATGGAAATACAGCCTCCGGAAAACCATTAAAAGACCACCTTGAAATCCAAGGACACAATGAAGCCATCTTAGAGTTGGAAGAAATTGTAAAAGGCAATGTTCAACTCACAGAACATAGAATCCGTACTTTCCATCAATTGATCTTAAGAGAACCATACACCATAAAAGCAATGACTTTAGATGGACTGGAAACAACGAAACAAATCTTTCCAGGTAAATACAAAACTCAACCCAATCATGTTTTGACTGCAACTGGGGAAAGGTTTTACTTTACAGAACCTCACCTTGTCCCAATAGAGATGGAAAATTTGCTCCATTGGTTTGAGAAAAATCAAAACAACGATGAAATCCATCCATTAATATTATCTGCAACTTTTCATGATACCTTCATACGTATCCATCCATTTGATGATGGAAATGGCAGAATGGCGCGTATCCTTATGAATTTAATTTTGATGATGAAAGGTTACCCTCCTGTAATTATCAAAACAGAAGATAAGGAAAATTACTACCGAGCACTTAGACAAGCCGATGGTGGTGATTTGAATTCATTTATCGAATACATCGGTAAACAATTAATACACTCTTTAGAATTAATGATACGAGGTGCCAAGGGAGAATCAATTGAAGATGAGGATGATCTCGACAAACGATTGAAATTACTACTCGGACAAATTAGTGAAGAAAAAAGAAATTCTGTAAAAGTAAAAAGAAATTCTGATAACGTTTATTTGGCCATGAAAGAAACATTCATTCCATTCATTGACTCTTTGATAAATAAATATTTATTTAAAATGAAAGAGTTCTTTTTAGACATTTCATATGAAATTATCTCTAAAGTAAACAATTCTCAAACCTATACTTTTAAAAGTATTGGTCTCTTTAAAAAGGAAATTGAAGAATTTTATAAAGAAAATAAAGATAAATATCCAACTAACATTACAATTAATATAAAATTAACTGGATATAAACACGATGCAAAGGGAGTCAATTTAACTCTACAAAGTAATGTTCAATTTAATTTTCAAGAATACAATTTTACGATTAGCACAAACCATCCAGAAATTTCTGAGCTAACCTTTTTGTATGACAATCAAGTATCTACGAATATAATTGAAGGATTTGCGAAAAATCTAGCCCACTACTGGACTTCAAGGCTTGAAGAGTATGTAAATGGTATAATCTCAAATTAAATTCGACCCATTCGAAATTTTTCAACTCCCAAAAATTGTTTCCAAAATCTCTTCATACTCTTTGAAAATCTTTGTTTGTTTGTTCTTTAATGTATAGGGCGAAGGTCCATTTTGATCCATATGTAAAAACAAAGACGTTGCGATTTCATGATGGTGTCTAATTTCTATAACTTCATCAAAAAGATGCGCATACCATTTGTCTTTGGTTAACTTGCGAATTTCATCCTTTCGAACATTGTCAAAATGTTTTTTACTTGTAGGGTCCGTGTATGCATTGTTAAATAAAATTGGTAAAACTTCAGGCCCACTACCCTTTCTCTCTAACCAAACTTCCGGAATAAACTTATCTAAAACTTGCACAGCATTATGAATGGCCTGGGCTGCCTGATAATTCACCGGTATTAAAACAGCATCCGAAACAGAGACTCCAATTTTGCTAAAGAAACTCCAGTTAGTTGGGCAATCGATAAGTATATAATCAAAATTTCCTTTTGTGCCAAACATATCTAAAAGTTTTCGAAATTTTTTAATCATTGTTTGTGTTATTGCTTTTGTCGCATGGGCGGAACTATCAAAACGTTCATCCCCTTTAATGATATGAAGATTTTTTCTAATACGAATCGTATTGATTCCGCCCTTAATTTCTTTCCCAAGCAAAATATCAAAAATACTGGTTGGTGTATCATTTTTTTTAACTTCTAATTTAAATGAATCTGTAAGGTCCCTTTGTTGAGGGTCTAAATCGATGAGGAGAACATTTTTTCCTTTTTCAGAAAGTACACCTGCAAAATTCCCGGTTGTTACCGTTTTACCCACTCCGCCTTTATTATTATAAATTGATACAATGAGGGGTTTTTTTTGATTCTGATAACTCGATGGTTTTTTTAAAATTTTTTTAAGAAGTGATATTGTTTTATCAGTTCCATTTTCTAAATTAAGAATTTCAGTGAGGGGAAAAATAACTTTGTTTTTCCTTTGGAACACCTGAACATTTTTTCCATTGATAAGAAGTCCGTACGGAACATTAGACAAACCATCTGACTTCATATAGGCGAAGAGTTGAAACTTTGCATCTAAATAGGACTTTGCGCTGGGATCAGATAAATTGACTGTATTTGATTTTGCCTCTATCGTTAGGTAAGGTATCTGATCCACATAACAAACAAAGTCTGCTTCGCCAACTCCTTTCAAAGTCACTTTGTCTTTAAAATTCTCACCTGAATAACCAAGGTGATGGATCAAGGGTACTACAAGGCGAGTTTCAACCTCAGATTCACGTCCACCTTGCCTTAAAGAACGTATAATGGAAGTAAACTCACTTTCTTTTTTTGGTGCCATTGTATCTCCAAAAAGATGTTTCCTTTTCGTTTTTCATTGAATTTGGTGAGATGCAATTATGGAAATGAAAAATTAAAAAACTCAAGCAAATAGTGATTCTTCTTTAGTGCGTTCCCAATCTCTACTAACAGTAGGCATTCTTCGAAATCAGGGCCAGGCTCCTCCGGGGTGCGCTTACGCTCCCGTCACCCACCATCTAACGATGGCAGGTGACCAAGCCCTCTGGATCCTTAACGCTTAGCATAAGGGAGTAAATTAAATACCTTTCCAGATACTAACTTTGTCTTCCTTCAATGATTTGTAATAGAATCACAATGGCTATTCCTAGTTTCCTATCCAATGCATTTGTTGCATCTAAGGAAAAATCAATATTGAATTGTGGGACAAATGGATTAAAGGTTTGTTTCAGTAATCCCACTTGTTTGTTACCTAGTGAAATAAAAAAAGTTTGGGGAATTAAATTCGTTAAAAACCTTCGGAGAATTGCCTTAAATACACTGTCTTCATCAATAGAACCAATCACTTGGTCTTTTGTGTCCAATATTTCCCAAGAGTCTTTTAATATAGATTTAAAACCTTTTCTGCGGAGAGCTCCCATCGTTTGGTTTGTCGAAACATCGATAACATCATAAATAGCAGAAAAATCAATCATGCTACGAGCTTTTATCTTTAATAGTTCTTTAGTTTTTGTTTCATCGGCATAAACGGAAATATCTTCTTTTAATTTGAAGGCTTTCTGTTTTACAAAAAATAAAAGGTTACTTTTAGATTCATCAAAGATACGAATTTCACCACCAAAGATTTTCAAAAAACTCTTTTTAGCAAAATATTTGTTAAATGTGTACTGCTGCATAGGCCACGATTCTAACAAAACCTTAGCAAACTCAAGTCAAAAAATAATTCAAAATTCGAGATCCATACGTTAAAAAGTACTTTACAGAATTAAACGAACGGTCGTACTTTTATTTATGAGTAAGGGTGAGGATACAAAATCAATGATTTTGGAAAAGGCAGTCCAGGTGGCGAGTGTCCATGGATTGCAAGGACTCACCATTGGAGCCTTGGCCGACGAATTGGGGATGTCCAAAAGTGGACTCTTTGCCAAATTTGCCTCTAAAGAAAATCTTCAAATCGAAGTGCTAAGAGTGGGAAGTGAACTCTTTCGAAGAAATGTTGTCTATCCATCTCTCAAAACCAAACCAGGATTACAGAGACTGAAAACTGCCTTTCATATGTGGTTGTCATGGGCAGATACAGATAGTTTGCCTGGTGGCTGTTTGTTTTTATCTTCTAGTTCGGAATTTGATGATAGGCCAGGAGTTGTCAGAGACCATTTAAAAAAAACCCAACTCAGTTGGCAAAAAACTCTAAAACAATTTGTTCAAGATGCAAAAGACACTTTAGAATTAGATGCAAATACAAATGTCGATAAGATGGTACAAGAAATTTGGGGTCTAATCTTATCTTTTCATTTTTACAACAGACTTTTAGAAGACAAAAATTGCGAAAAAAGAACCAAACAAAGTTTTAACGAATTAATCAAACGAAACCAATATGAAAATAGTTGAGACAAACCTAATAAAAAGGATATAGTGATGAAAACAAGTAGCACGATCGTTCGTACTTTAAATAGAGCCTACCCCATTCCCATGGAAGAAAAATGGGCCTTTGCCAGAAAAAAACCAATGTTTTTTGGTTATGTAGCCGCTCAGTATTTTCTATCTACACAGAAACAAAAACCATCGCGTAAAGAAATGGATGTATTGGGACTGGCAGAACAAAAAGAATTTCAAGAGAAAGAACATCGCATCCAATACTTTCACTGGAAGGGGGAGGGAGAAACCGTTCTCCTTATTCATGGTTGGAATGGAAATACTGGAAATTTTTCAAGGATTGTACCTGCACTATTGGAAGAAGGTTACAATGTTTTCGGAATCGATTTACCGGGGCATGGATTTTCCTCTGGCCGGTATTCCAACATTGTTCTTTCGGCGAAGATGGTGCGTAGGCTTGTTGGAGAAATTGGTAATCCGAATTTTATCATCACACATTCTTTTGGTGGGGCAGTTGCAACCGTAGCACAAGAATTAGGTGTCAGTGCCGACAAGTTAGTTTATATTGCACCACCCTTACGATTGGAAATCTTAAGAAAAACTTTCAGCGAATACTATCAATTGACTATAGAAGAACAAGAATCCATGCGTGGGGTTTTAGAACGAAAAGTCAAACAACCATTAAGCAGTTTGGATTTAGAAGCGGCGGGTCCCAAGTTTAATAACTCGCTACTTGTCATTCACGATGAAGACGACTTGGAGATTCCGTTTTCGATGGGTTTTGCTGTTTCGAAGGCGTGGAAAATATCTAAATTAGTAAAAACCAAAGGACTCGGTCACAAAATGATTTTGCGAACCGAGAGTGTTAAAGAAGAAATCCTAAACTTTTTAAAAGAGGGTTAAGGCAGAAAAGGCCAGAGCAAAGAACTAACTCTGGCTCATGGATGCCAATTTATTGGCTTCACCTTTGATCATTTCAATATGTTCTTCTAGATCTTTGGAGGCACGGCTGATTTCGTTGACCTCCATTTCTAGTTGGACAATTCCTTTGGATGCTTCTTTTTGACCAAGTAACTGTTCTTTGGTGGATTCAGAAATTTGTTTGGAGAGTTCTCGAATTTGTCCTAGTTCTAGTAAAATAGCAGATAACGTGTTTCTTTGTTCTATATACAAACGATTCATATCTTGGATTTCAAACAATGTCTGGTTCAATCGATCAATTTGAGATTTTGCCAATTCACCGGTGCTCTTGGATGCATTTCTAGCATTGGCTATGATTTCTTTGGAACTTTTGACAACTATGGAAATTCGTTTCACGTTGTTTTTTGTAAACTCGGCAAGTTTACTCACCTCGTTTGCGACAACGGCAAATCCTTTTCCTACATCACCGGCTCTTGCAGCCTCAATGGATGCATTTAACGCAAGTAAGTTTGTCTTTTCACCAATTTCTGCAACGATGTTATTGATCTCATTAACTTGGTCAAAGGAAGATTGGATGGCTTCTAAATGGGCCGCTGTTTGATCAGCAACTTCGGTAACGGACATACTTTCCTTTTTATTGATCTCAGCTATTTCTACCAAACGTTCACTTTGAACAAGGATTTGGTCTACAGTTTCTTTTAGTATCTCTGTATCTGATACCATTCCTTGCACTTTGTTGTTTTGTTCCTCAATGGAAGATCCATTGGATTCAAAAGAACTGGAAAATTCGGAAATGACAGCTGTGATTTCTTCTAAGGAAGCCGCTTGCGATTCTAGTTTCAGAGATGTTTGTGAGACAAAGTTACTAAAATTAGTAATAGAACTTTCTAGTTTTACTGCAGCGTTGGCAGAAATCTTATTTCGTTCTTTAGTTTGATCCAATAGAAGTTCTGCTTCGTCAGCCTTGATTTGCGCAAGCGTACTAATTTTTGTTAGTAGCTGAACTAACAAACTCACAATGTAACCAGCGATCATAATAAAAATTGGTTTCATCACTTCACCAGCCAAACCAACGTAACCCAATTGACGAGACAACTCAGGATCTACAGAAAGTTTGATTCCACCAATAGTAACTGCACAATACAGAGCGATTGCAGAAGTTATTGCCCCTATAAAGGAATTCAACAATACAAACTTACGATCGCCTAAAAATCCGGAATAAATAGCATTGAAGAAAAAGATAAAATAGACTACTGCGTTTGCCAAAGCGGCCTGAGCCTCTTTTAAACTGAGAGTACAATCCATTATGATGGTTCCACCAAGAACCAAAGTATCTAATAAAATTAAAAGTTTGTGAAACCAAGTAGGAGGATTTGTTTTTCTTTCTAAGAAATAAGCCACCGCACAATAGAAACCCATGGTGCAAGTTCCCACCATATGGATCACAAACATCTTTGGTTGGAATTCGTCTTTTGCCCCGATCATAGCCAGAAGGAATAAAAGAACCAATCCAAATCTGATTCTGTTGATTATGATTTTCCCTTGTTTCCAAAGATCTGCAATTGTTAACACTAAATACCCTCAATTCATTGAAATCACCAGAATAGCGATTAGGTGCAATATTTTATTGGTCTCCATTCATCTACGATCAAAACTTTAAGAAACGATCTGTATTTTTTTGATTTTTTAAAGGAAATTTGAATTTTTAGAAAAGGTGTTAGCTATTTGGATTCTAAATCCTCCGTGGGAAGAAGGATTTAGAACAGGTCTAGAGAAAGATTAATTATGTCTATAAATTGACTGTCCTTTATTCATTCAAAGGTTCATTGCAAAGAGAGGATTTAGGTTTTTCAAATTCGACTCTAGCTTCTGAAAAATCATTGTTTAAGATCGTATGTCCGGGAAAACGAATTTTGATCATCTCACCTGCAGTCCAACACTGGTTGTCTACAGATTTTTCCTCGAAACAATCACAACCGCAAGAAGAATAGGTATAATTTAAAAAGACAGTATATTCCTTTTTCTCTTTGTTATACTTTTGGTACCAAGTATCAAAGATGTATGTTGAATATTCATCGCCTAATCGGTAGCTCAAGTCTCCTGAAATTTCCGATTTATCTGCTTTGATGATTTTATTATTTTTGAAATAATAATGAATAATTGCCGGATCATCGATTGTATATTCATATAGGTTTTTGATAGGATCATAACCACCTTTACCAAACTTCAATGCCAAATAAACACCAGCTTCTTTTGCTGAACTAGAAGCAAATTTATCGATGATCTCTATGGCTTTTTTGGGAAGTGTCGCCGAAAACTCTTTCATTTTTTCTGCACCATCAAAAACTTTTGGAAGTTGTTTTGATTTTATATGAAACTCGTTTCCATTCTCAGCTATCAATTTAAACGAAAGAAATTCCTCACTAGGCACTGATTGAATTTTTTTAATAATCCATTCTACATTGGGAACAAATCCAAATTTCAATTGGACTTGTCGTGGTTTTTTAAAGGTGAGCGTCCAATTCTTTTTGGTTAAGGTAATTGTTTCTGCATTCGCTACCACTTCTTCTGGAGGCAGGGGTTCAAATACAAATTCTCCCGATTCCATTATTTTTTGAAAGGCTAACTCTTGTAAGTAGGGAACTTCGGCAAATGTTTCGAATTGATTGGATATTTCCTTATTACTTCTTTCGATATGAAAGAAAGTATCCAAATGTCGGTTTGTAAAATTTAAGTAGGCCGATTGAATTTTTGGTTCATTTAAAATTTCTGGGTCTATAGGATGACTTGCGATAAAGGATTCAATTTCAGAGGGGTCAGTTTGTTCACTTAAAAACTTTAAACTTTTATGTGTTTTCTTTAATACCTTTTGAAATTCAGGATCAAAAGTTTTATTTTTCCAAGTTTCAAATAAATAATACAAACTAACAAAGGAATCTTCGCCAGTGGTTTCATTTACCTTGATCCAATCCTTGAATACATCTTTATTAAATCCAGAAATCGGAACCTCTGCATCATTTTGTGTTAAAAAATTTAAAGTTTCCGCAGCAGATTTAACACTGGATTGGAGGATGAAATATCCATTCGAACCATACGAAGGATTTTCACCGTAAGAGAATTTCGGATTCATCAGAAAAGATCCCCTGGAAAGAATTGCTTTTCCTTCGGGGCATTTCCATTCACTCAAACATTTAATTTGAAAGTAATACAATTCCTTATCGTTGTCTTTTTGGGGAATGAACCTGTGTAAACCCTCCACTTCAATGACTCCACGATAGTTTGTGAATTTTTTGATCGCAGTTTTTTTGTCTTCTAAGTTAATAATTTCAAAATCGGCATTGGTATACACAATCAAAGAATGAGGTTCCGTTAAAGGGATATATTCTGTTTTTTTGGAGCAATGAATCGTGAAGATTAAAACTACAAAGGAAAGAATACTAGATAGAATTTGAGAAAATTTCATGACAGAATTCTGAATATTCCGATAACATAGTCAATATAATTTTTTTCTGTTTGGTGGACATTCCGTTCTTAGTAAAACTTAAAAGTTGTTGTGGTTTTAAATTTATAAACTAACAGTATTTTGCCGATTCTATAAAAGACTTTAGAATCATAGGAGAGATTGATGGCAGCCGGGTATTCAGGAAAATCACTTGTGGAAAAACTGGGAATCAAAGAAAATATGATCCTTCACTTGATCAATCTTCCCTCCAAAAACTTTATTAAGGATTGGGGAACTTTTCCAAAGAATATTCAAATCCTAGACAAACCAAAACCTGGATTGGATATGATTCATTTCTTTACGATATCCTCAAAAGAGTTTCAACAAAAATTACCAAAACTCATCGGACAGATCAAACCGACAGGTATGATCTGGATCTCTTGGCCAAAGAAAACCTCAAAAATTCCTTCCGATATGAATGAAAATCTGATCAGGGACTTTGCCTTAAGTTTAGGACTTGTTGATATTAAAGTTTGTGCTGTCGACGAAGTTTGGTCCGGGCTGAAGTTGGTCATCCGTAAGGAAAATAGGTAAGAGAAAAAGAATCAGGATGACTCTTGTTGGATCTGATTCGGTAGCCATTCCCAAACGTTTTCATTAGGGTTCGTACGGAAAAAAAACCGCCCTTGATTTGATAATAAGACCTAACCAATAAAAATGGTATAAACAAAGATTTCATTCGAATCCTCCAAATATGTGGTTTGACAAATCCTATCCACGAATCATCACATATGATTCTATTTGTTTTTGCTAGGACAGGATGAAATGAAATTAAATAGCCTTAAGACTGTGATCGTGACCCTGAGTGTTGTCGTAATTATGATACTCACTTTAGGGATCTCCTCATTTGCATACATCATTGGCAAAACCTACATTGTTGATGCCTATATTGGAGAGATGAAAAACGTCGCAAGGTTATCAGGAAAACAGATTCAGAATTTTTTTGACCAACAATTTCTCTTGGCCGAATTGAATGCCACTAATCCAGAATTTGCAGAACGTTGCATCAAAAAAGATCGTAAGTACCTAGACCCACTCCTTGCCAATTTAAGTCAAAAATTTGGAATCTATGAAAATGTTTTTTTATCCACTGCAGAAGAAAACCCAATTGTTTTTTCCGATGCAACGGGGAAAGCCATTGGTTTTCGTTGGGGAAACACAGGCTTCAACGAAAACATCAAAGCCGTTCTCCAGGGAAAACCTCTCCTAAGTAAGGTGAATCGTTCCCCTGTCACTCAGGAACCCGTTGCGGTCTTAACCATGCCTGTATTCCAAGGCAAAAAAGTGGTTGCTATCTTTGCTTTTGCGATTTCTTTAAACCACCTAACAGATGAATTTGTAAAAGATGTTCGAATTGGAAAAGAAGGTTTTGTTGCCATCACAGACAGAGAAGGACAAGTCATTGGACATCCTGATAAATCTTTAATCTTAAAACTGGATCTCCAAAAACTAGACTGGGGAAAAAAGTTACTCCAATTAAAATCAGATGAACACATGGAATATTTTTTCGGCAAAGAAAAGATTGCAACTGTGTTTGATCTAAACCAATACAATATTCGGTTGGCGACCATTGCATCCAAAGGAGAAATTCTAACAGTTGTTCACGATATGTTGTTAAAAATTGGAATCTTTGCTGTTGTCATTTTGAGTATTTCCATTTATGCACTTTCTCGACTCATCACACAAAGACTAAAACCCATTGCTGGCCTTCGTGATCTTTTCAAAAAAATGTCTGCAGGGGACCTGAGCCAAACTTTAAATATTACACACGATGATGAAATTGGCGAGCTCAGTGGAGATACAAATTTCTTTTTACAAAGTCTTAGAAAAATTGTATCGGAGATTCAGTTTATATCGCAAGAACTTGCCTCCAGTGCGGGAGAACTCTCCTCAAGTTCTGATAGTTTTTCTGGAGGTGCTCAGGCAACAGCAGCTTCCACCGAACAGATGTCAGCAACTGTAGAAGAAATGTCTGCAAGTATGGAAAACATCACTGGTTCCATAGATATCCAACACAATAACATCTCCCAATTTCAAATTAAAATTCAAGAGTTAGCGAATAGTGTAAAACAAGTTGCAGACGAAATCAATCAAACCCTCAATCGAATGAAATCGATCTCAAGCCAAGCAAAAGAAGGCGAACAATCTCTTACTGGTATGAATGATATGATTAACAATATCTTAAAATCATCGGATGAGATGAAGGCAATCATAGCGATCATCAATGAAATTTCCGATCAAACACAACTTTTGGCACTAAATGCAGCGATTGAAGCCGCTCGTGCTGGGGATGCGGGGAGAGGATTTGCTGTGGTAGCCGAAGAGATATCCAAACTTTCTATCCGAACTGCCTCTTCTATCAAATCGATTTCAGAAATGATAGGCAAAAACTCAAAAGAATTAGATGGCGGTGCCAAGAGTATCCAGTCCTCGACTTCGCTGATCCAAGAAATCATTAAAAGTATCAATGACGTTTCCCGAGCCATGGATTCCCTCTATAACATCATGGGTTCTCAAGCAGAGATTAACCAATCAGTTTTGGAAAACTCTGGGATTGTCAAAGGCGAATCAGACCAAATCAAAGTTGCGGCCGACGAACAAAGGGGTGCTGTAAGGGAGATTACTGATGTGATCACCCAAATCAATGAACATACCATCAATACAGCTGCCGGTGCTGAAGAGATGTCTTCCTCGGCAAAAAATCTTTCCAATACAGCAGACAAATTGAAGGGGATTTGCGACCAGTTCCAATTGTAGGACCCTTGCGGAAGGGACTTGTTTACTTTTAAGATGTTTACTTGTGATCCGAATAACAACCCTTGTGCGAAATCTGCAATCACAGCTTCTGGGTTTTAATTACTCCTGATTTTGATTTGAATTAAAATTCCTTTCACAAAAGGATAAATTCGCTATCCTTTTGTGAATTTTGTAAGGATCTCAACTTAGTTTAGGATGATGATCCCCTTGGAAAAGAAGTTAGTGTTCAGAAATAACTTCCCTTCCTCATTCGTTTCCCTCAAAAAAAGATAGAACCCAATTTTCATTAGAAGAAGATAACGTCCTGCGAACCATCTTTTTATCTAAGGTGTGTTCTTTATTAAATACGTTTTGTTCTAAAGGAATCAATGAGGATGAATTATAATAACGACTATCAAATCGTTTTAGGTCTTGTATTGGCACTGATGATTTTCGGTGTTGCATTGGAACTTCGATTCATTGCTTTTAAAGCGGTACTACAACGTCCTATTTCTGTACTAGCTGGTCTCATTGGTCAGACTATTTTTTTACCTTGGATCACACTTCTCCTTACTTTGGTTCTCGACTTACCTGCAGGAATTGAACTGGGGATGTTGTTAGTTGCTGCAAGCCCCGGAGGTAACTTATCCAATATCATTACTCATTTGGCACATGGAAATACTGCTCTTTCTGTGAGTATGACCGCTGTCTCCAGTGCTTTTGCCATCATCACTTTACCACTTAACTTTACCATTACGGCAAATTTGAATCCTGTTACCCAAGCCTTAATTTCTGGAACAGGAGAACTTCATATCGATAATCTTGCCATCATTAAAGGACTTGTGATCCTACTTTTATTTCCTTTGGCCCTTGGAATGGCGATTGGTAATTTTGCAACAAAAGTGGCCCATAAAATCACTCCATTTTTCAAACGAATTTCTTCGATTGCCTTTCTTGTGTTTGTAGTTGTGGCTGTTGGTGGAAACTGGAAAGTCTTTTTAGACAATATAGGATTTATTTTCCTTATCGTTGTCTTTCATAATTTGGTTGCTCTTACGATTGGAAATTTGATCGCTAGAGTTTTTCGACAAGACCCTTACAATCGTCGTGCCATCACCATTGAAGTCGGAATGCAAAACTCCGGCCTTGCCCTTGGCCTAATTCTGACACAGTTCCAAGCGGAACCAAACATGGCTTTGGTGGCGGCATTTTGGGGAATTTGGCATATTGTTTCGGGATTGTTGCTGGTTCTGTATTGGCGAAAGTTCTCACCGATCGAAGGAAATTAAGTTGAGAGTTTTAATCACTGGTGGTGCCGGATACATTGGCACCTCGCTAATCCAACATATAACAAAAACCTATCCCCATTGGAAAATTTTGACAACCGATATCAAACCTCTAAACGGATTGGACCATGTATCCAATCTAGAATTTCAAATTTTAGACATTAGTAATCGTGATGAGGTAGTAAAGGTAATTCAAAATTGGAAACCAAATTCCATTGTTCACTTAGCTTCCATCTTAAACCCACCACCTGGGATGAGCGAGGAAATCCAACATAAAATTGATGTAGAGGGCACAAGGAATGTGTTAGACGGTGCGATTTTAGCCAATACAGAACAAATCATCATCACCAGTTCTGGTGCGGCTTACGGGTATCATAAAGACAATCGAGATTGGATTGAAGAAACAGATCCCATCCGTGGGCACTCTGCTTTTGTTTACTCTAGGCACAAAAAAGAAGTAGAAGAAATTCTTTCGGAATACCGCACTCACCACCCTGGTTTAAAACAATTAATTCTAAGACCAGGAACCATCTTAGGGGCTACAGTGAACAACCTAATTACTGATATGTTCCGAAAGCCATTTGTTCTGGGGATATTGGGACACAAAAGCCCCTTTGTATTCATTTGGGATGAAGATGTAATTCAAATCATCGCAAAAGGAATTTCAGAAATAAAAGAAGGACAATTCAATCTGGCAGGGGATGGAGCACTCACTTTGAAAGAAATTAGTTCTATGATTGGTAAACCTTACATTGCCATTCCCGCATTGATTTTACAATCGACACTTTTCCTTTTGCGGATGTTCCGACTGACACAATATGGTCCCGACCAAATCGATTTTTTACGTTATCGGCCTGTTTTATCCAACAAACAACTGAAAGGTGAATTTGGACACACACCAAAATTCACATCCAAAGAAACATTCATTTTATACTTAAAAGCCAAAGGAGTTCGCTACTATGAAAACTAAACTATTTCTCTTTTTAATACTCTTCACCTATTTACCGTTAATTGCCATTGAGATTGAAGTGAAAGATGCATCAGGAAAACCTTTGGATTTGGTTATGGTCACGGTCAAAGCCGAAAAACCACAAGTGGCTCCCAGAGATGATCATGGGTATCCACCCGAAGGTTTAGTTTTTACCATCACACCAGAAGTGACTATGTTTACTAATCCCAATGGACGTGTGCAAGTTCCCTTTTCCTATGCGCCCTCTGTGATTGTTCGTTTGCGTAAAATTGGATTCAAAGACCAAAACCTTCGAACCTTTCCTTCTGGATCGAGTCAGTCCTTTCGGATGGAGAAGGTAGTGGATATGAATGCACTTGTTAGCCAATACCCTTCCAATAGTTGGGTAGCTGCTTTAGATTTTGGGGAAGATAAGGATTTAAGAAAAACCTATCTCGAACAATGCGGGTTTTGTCACCAACAGGGAAGTTTTTTTATGCGTCGGGCTTTTACAGAAGGAGATTGGGAAGAGATCATCAATCGTATGATGGGGTATGGAGCAAGACCTCATGGCAAAGCCAAAAAAAAGCTCCCAGGCCTTCTTTCGCATGCTTATGTAGATTTACTCAAACATCCAGAACGTGTGAAACCAGGGCGTATCTGGGGAAAAGAATTACATGGAGCAGTGATTCGGGAATGGCCGATGGGGGATAGTTTTTCTCAGATGCATGACCTTTTGTATCATAAAAAAACTGGCCTAGTCTATGTGGGTGACAATATCCAAGACAGACTTTGGGAAATAGATACTAACACAGGTAAAACGGTAGTATATAAAGTTCCGAAACAACCAGACGACGAACTCGGAGGCCTATTACCGGGAAGGTTACGTTCCTTCCAAAAACATGAAACCTATGTCGGTCTACATTCCCTAGCAGAGTCACCGGTGGATGGACATATATTCATCACACCGTCTTTACAAAAACGAATCACTGAATTTGATCCAGTGACAAAAAAATTTACTGACCATATGTTTGCCGATGGATTGTATCCTCATACTGTTCGTATTGACGAAGAGGATCGAGTTTGGTTTACGTTGGCACTTTCTAATCAAGTAGGGATGTTTGATCGTAAAAAAAATACATTCAAAAATTATACTCTTCCCGCAAGAACCACGAAAGAAAGTTTTAGTTTGTGGATCAGTGGGTTCATTGTGAAATTGATGAACTGGGGATTCCCCATGCATCTGTTACCTGTGGATGAAAGGGTAAGTGGAATGCCACTTCCTTATGGCATTGATATCGCACCTAACGGAAATGTATGGTTTACTCGTTTACATGCGGATACGATTGGGGTGATCAATCCCAAAGATGATAGTTTTCAATTGATAGAAACTCCTTTCCAAGGACCAAGACGACTGCGAATTGATAAAGAGAATCATATTTGGATCTCTGCTTTTCCTGAAGGTTCTATTGCAAAATACACACCGGAAGATGGAAAATTCAAAATGTATCCACTACCCACAGCAGTGGATGGTGTCGAAACACCCTACTCTCTCAACGTAGACCGGCAAAGGCATCTTGTTTGGGTGAATGGTACTTCCTCAGACAATCTCATGGCAATGGATATCAAAACCGAAGAATGGAAAGTGTATCCCATGAGCCGAAAAGTTACCTTTACTCGAGATGTAGAATTTGGACCAGATGGAAAGGCTTATTCCTGCAATGGGGCTTTTCCCAGTTGGCATATTGAAGATGGGCAACCGACACTTATGGAAATCAAACAATCAAAATGAATGCAAAAGAAAACTATAACCAAGGCCAAATCATTAGATTTTTAGCCGCATCTTTTTTCGGGTTTTTGGCAGGTCACCTAACCAACTATAGTGTTATTTTATATGCACAAGACGTCTGGAATGCGGATGCACTTGCAGGTTTAGGATTTGGTTTGTGTTTTGGAGTTCCGCTTATCCTTGGTTGGTTTGCAGGTGCTTGGTGTGATTCTCATTCTCCCCAAAAATTGGCACAAGCTGCCCATTTATCCTTTTTAGGTTCTTTAGGTTTGTTACATTTATCCTCACGGATGGAAGGTGAACTTTCTGTTATCATCTATCTATTAGGTGCTGCCTTTGCCGGAGTCGGCTGGTCGGTCCTTGCACCAGCTCGTATGTCCCTACTCGGAAGACTTGCGGGAGAACGACAAGTTAAGTTGGCCGTTGTCTTCAATATCCTTGTGATGCTTGGATTTGGTGCCGCACCACCTATCCTTGCCTTTTGTCGAAAGATTAATTCTTGGGAAATGGTTCACCAAACGGGAGCTACACTCTTTCTGATTGCGATGATCCTACTTATCGGAATCCAAACAGAAGGTCTTGGAAAATCCTCATCGGCATGGGATCGAATTTTGAGAGGGGTATCTTATGCAAAAAACCATCCACTCCTCAAACAAACCTTACTTTTTTCCATTGTGATCTATTGTTCTATGGGGCCAGTCCAAGTTATGATGCCACGGTTTGCAAAAGGAGTTTTGGAATTAGGAGAATTGGAACGTGGCTTCTTTTTAGGAGCACTTGCCTTAGCTCTGTTAGTCGGAGGTGGAGTGTCGTTAAAACTGGCAAAAATAATTGGTTATGGGAAAATGATACTCCTTGCTGGTTTATTTTGTGGTTTGGGATTTTTTGGAATTGGATTTAGTACGATCGTATGGGTATCCGTTTTATTTTTACTTTTTAGTGGGTTTGGTGCCGGGGCAAGCATTAGTCTCATCGTTGCCATTCTCCAATCAGAAGTGACCACAGAATATAGAGGAAGGCTTGTGAGTTTGTATACAATCACAAGCCAAGTGGTACCTGCAGTATCTGGATTATTATCTGGACTGTTGCTTGTAAAAGTTCCTATTGCAACGGCAGTCATCACTGCGGGAGCCACAATCACTCTGATTGTGATTTTAAGCACAATCAGATTAGATACTCTTAGGAATTATGAACGTTAATTTACCACTGCTGGTACATTTGTTCTGCAAAACCAGCAAGGTTTTTTACTTCTAATTTAGTCCCATTGTCCAATACTACATAACCGTTGTAATGACCAAAAGCTTTGTTCAAATAGGCTTCGGTTTTCAATAGGTCTAAAATTTCTGAGAAAGTGAAGTTTTGATACAATTGTTTTAAAAATCCAATCATTCCCATTAAATCAATGTCTGAATGCAAAAGATAAACGGGGGTAAACTCCAATTCCAAACGACCTTCGTTGCTAATAAACTTCCAAGGTTTTTTGTAATCGGTAACATCATACTTCCAAGTGACTTTATCAAGTTTATGAACTTTTCCTTTATAAACAATTCCATTCTCTGTCGCATTGTTTGGAATTCCAAAACCATATCCCAAATTCAAACTGAGTAATTCCCCTTGCACAAAACCAGCACCCGCCGCCCAAAGCCATTTGTTTTTTTCTGGCCATGTACCTCTACCCCAATCAAGCACCGCATAACTTTTGTCATCAAATTTGTAAGTTATGTTGTTGTATTGGATGGATCCTTTACAAAGTAAACTAGGCATTTTATATTCATAAAAAAATGTAGATTCAGAAAAAGGAGTGATGACCGCCAGAGCTTCTGGTGCTTTTTCTTCTAACTCAAAATTTCCCTTAATAAATTCAGAACTAGAATCACCAACGATGGAGTATTCTATGATTCTTTTTTCTTTTAATTTAGTGATTCGAATGAACTGATCTCCTTTTTTGAATTCGATCGGATCGGTAGTATTGGTTGGAAAAAATATTTCTCCTGGTCTCACTAGTTCTGTTTTTGAAAAAAGAATTTTGCCCGTAGCGAATTCTAAAAGTTCAATGCTACCCATTGCTAAGTTTCCAATGTCAGTGATGGTCACAGCTCCACCAAACTTTTCATTATAAAAGGTGTAATGTTCCCAACGTTTGTATCGTTTCGGATCGGCTTTAATAAAAGATTCGTTGATTTGAAAATGAGGGAATCTCGACCAACCAGAAATATTCAACTTTCCATCAGCCAATAAAAGTGGAATCGGACTTTTGATTTCCTTTTGACTGGTAGGATTTGAGCCAGGTTCGGGAATTTGGACGATAGTTTTTCCGTGTTGGTCTACAATTTGACCAGGTTCTAATTTTGCATTAGAACAATTGAATATGCAAAAACTAAGGAAGATTATCCCTAAAACGTTTAGCAGCTGCGATTTGATTTGAAACATAAATGTTCTCCAAAAAAACAAATCCTATTTTAAGAGTCACTCAAAGTCAATAACTCTTAAGATAGGAATCTAATTTGTTCCACATCCTGCTCTAAATTTCTGGAAACATCCGAAATTTTACTGATTTACATGCTGACTTTGCTTTTAATCTAAAGTTATATCTACAAAAAAAGAATAACCTAGTTCATTCACCCGCGAGAAAACTATTACATTCTTTTTTAACGCTTTATCCCAATATGGATCACTGACCTGCCAATTTTCAGAATCTCTAAAAACTTGTTTTACATGTTTATAAAAAAATGGCATATAAGACCAATTTTTCTGAATCAACTGTAGGTTTTCAGTAAAACCCATCTCACTAGTCCTTTCATAATATGGTGAAACTTGTGTGCCCAACCAATCAGTCACATAAACTCTTTTAACTTGGGAATCGATTTTAAAGAAAGAATTTGGATCAATGATCACTCGATTATCCAATTTGATTGTTTTTAAATTTATTGTATTGAGTTTTAATTTGATTTGTTTTTCAAATTCAATCTCTGTTGCGACTTCTTTACGTTTCCTTTCATGATATAATTGTAAATGCGGTACCACTGTATCACAAATACTTTGTTTTTCTTGATTTAGTTCGGAAGGTCTGCCTAAAAAATATCCCTGTAAAAGACTTGCTCCAGAACTGATGGCACGATACAGCTCTTCTTCTGTTTCAATTCCTTCAAATAATAACTGAGATCCAATACTTAGTGAAATTTGTTTTAAATATTCTAAGATAGATTGGTATTCCCTCTTTTCGATGGATTTTTTTAATAAATTCAAATCAATTTTAATGATATCAGGTTTAATGGCACCTAATCGTTCTAAGTTGGAAGACTCAGATCCAACGTCGTCCAATGCAATTCCAAACCCTTGTTCTCGGAGCAGTTCCACACCAGCAGCCAAAACATCAGTCCCATAACTTCCTGATTTTTCAGTGATCTCAATCACAATTCGATTTAATGGAATCCCATAACTATTTACTAAATCAGAAATTGGCAATGAATTAGAACGGCTTTCTTCATATTCCAAGATGACTTGGTCTGGAGACATGTTCACAAACAATAAATCATTTGTTGGTTGAATTTTGGTCAGTGCAATGCTAAGTAATTGCCTATCTATGACACTCATTCGATGGGCTGAAACATGTGGATCACTAAACTCTGGAATCGAAATTAACTTTCCACTTTCTTCGCGAATCCGGCCCAGTGATTCATAAGCAACCACCGTCTGCTCCTCCACGGAAAAGATAGGCTGAAATAAAGGGACATAATGATTCAATTTTATAGATTCCATTGTAGATTTCAAAATCGGTTAGGTTCCTCAAAAACCATCGTCTGTTTTAACAGAAATAAATTCAATAAATTAAACAAATGCTAGCTAGAACTCCATTTTATTCCCAGTTTGGGAAGCAAATGGACAAGTCTTGACCCTCTTTCCACCTCACTTAGACTCATACGATGCACAAGTCCCTTCTCCTCATCGGAATTCTATCTACCTCTCTTTGGTCAAACCCCACTCCAGGATTCGGATTCCCTACGATCAGCCGCGAAGGGACAAATACTACGGATCCGAACACAGCTTGGCAAATCCAAACTCGCATCACTCCCGAAATTGATGGACAAAACATTTTTAGCATCCAATACCATACGGACGGAAAGTCAGTCATCATAGGTACCACAAATTTTTATATTTATCGTATCAGTTTGTTAGACGGAAGTCTGATTTGGAAGGTAGAAACAAAGATGCACTACCAAAAAGAATTTGATGGCCCAAAAATTTTTGATGTCTCTCCCGATGGAAAAACGTTCCTAAGTTTTGGTCAAACCGATCCCGATCGACAAGCTTCAGAACGTTATTTAGTTGTGCGATCTTCAAATAACGGAAGTATCACGAAGAAATTTCCTGCAGAGTTTTCAAAGTTTTATTCTATCACTGCTGATATAGACTATCGTTATCCAGGATATGAAACTAAGATCAATCGAGAAGCCGCAGGACTTTCTCCTAACTGGATACAAACAATAGATAGTGCCAAATACATTGATAGTGGAAGAAAAATCCTTGTTTCTTATAAACACAATATGGACGGCCCGCATTTTTATGATCGTCGGTTTGTAATTTATGAAACAAACTCTGGAAAAAAAATAAACGAATTTCAATTAACATCCGATCCAAACTCAGCGGATTGGACCCAACCAGCAGGATTTGAAATTGCACACTATCAATTTCCCTACCAATACGTTAATAAACGTAATACAATTATATACGGCAATGCCCATGGACGAATTCATGAAATCAATGAATTGATTTTGGTTCAAAATAGTAATATCCCACTAGTAGAAGAAAAACCAGCAGGTCCCATTGTTTACATTCCACTCAGTTCTTCACCAGATTTAGAAACCAAAGATAGGCAAACCATCCGTTCCGTAACTGTCACTCCCGATGGGAAGATTTTATATTGTTCGGCAGGAGTCGAAGCTGGTTATATCCAAGTTTACGGATACAATTTAGAAACAAAAAAAGAATTGTTTCGATCATCCTTTTTTGACGCCGGCGAGCTCTTCGCACCATCAAACGACATACTCATAATTGGTGGATTGTTTTCATCTGGAAAATTCAATATCGTCGATACCAAAAAAGGAATTTTAGTATTTGCATCCAATGAAGACGACAATTACATCCATCCTCAGATTTTTTCTGTACATCCAAAGTTAAGAGAAGTTTTGGCACTTTCCTCAGGCCGTGAACTTCAGATCCTACGTCCTCAAGGAGCGGTATCACCATGGTAAATAAAACAAATTATAAATTCGTAATTCAGTTCTTATCCAATACGATTCTCTTAGTTGTGCTAACGTTTCCTTTAATGGCAACAGAGTTAGATCTATCAAAAATGAGAGATCCAAAAACCATCAAAGACAAAGTAAACAAAGGGTTAGATACCAACGCCAAACGTTC
This sequence comes from Leptospira abararensis, assembly GCF_016918735.1. Taxonomy (GTDB): domain Bacteria; phylum Spirochaetota; class Leptospiria; order Leptospirales; family Leptospiraceae; genus Leptospira_A; species Leptospira_A abararensis. Next base: position 264,965 of record NZ_JAFFPR010000050.1, on the reverse strand, counting down.
TGTAGATGGATATACATTACTTCATTATGCAGCAGAATTAGGAAATGCTGATCTTACTAAATTTTTGTTATCCAAAGGAGCCAATGCAAACGAAGCCATGATTCGTGGAAACACTCCCCTTTCGACAGCCATTGGATTTGAAAAAACAGAAATCATAAAAATTCTTTTGGAAGCAGGAGTGGATCCAAATTACCAATTAGGTGAATCGGATTATCACCGTTCCCATTTTCATTATTATATGATCAAAACGAGAAAGTTTGATCCCACAATATTTCGTTTATTTATTTCGAAAGGAGCCAATTTAGAAACCACAGATTCCTTTACGGAAACTCCCCTCATCTCCGCATCTGAAATTGATTTTAAATTCATCCATCATGCAAAAAATCTAATGGATGCTCGGGCCAATATTAATGCACAAACCAAATTTGGGAAAACACCACTGATGGTCTCGGTTTTTGTTCGCCACTTTGCACTCGTGGAAGAATTCATCAAACGTGGGGCCAATATTGAATTAGAAGACTCCGATGGAAACACTGTGCTTCTTGCCATGATCAATATGGGAAACGATACAACAGACAAACCAAAACTATTTCAAATTCTTTTGTATGCCGGGGCCAATCCAAACCACCAAAACAAAGAAGGAAATACCGCCCTACATTTAAGTGTCATTGGTCATTCCTTTGCTATCCTGGAACTGCTTACTAAACAAAATGTAGATCCAAGCTTACGAAATCAAAAAGGTGTCACAGCTCTCGGTCAAGCCGTCATCAACGAAAACTGGAAAGCGACAAAAATCCTTCTCACGATTGAAAAGAATATCAATGGATTAGACAAATATGGATCCACTATGTTGCATAGTGCGATATTGAACGAAAAATTGGAACTCATCAAACTTTTGTTGGAAGCAGGGGCCGACCCGCAAACAAAGGACCAATGGGGAAAATCGGCAATTGAATTTGCAGAAAAACAAAACAATCCCAAGGTTCTGGGACTACTAAAACGCGAATGAAACAAAAGACCAATACTCGATTTTTACCTAAAGGCCTCACGATTTTACATGAAGATCGTGACCTCCTCGTAGTAGACAAACCAGCGGGGCTACTCACGATCGCAACCGAATCGGAAAAATCAAAAACTGCTTATGCAGCTCTTATGGACTATGTGAAAAAAGGAAGTGAAAGATCCAAAAATAGAATCTTTATCGTCCACAGATTAGACCGGGAAACTTCTGGAATTTTGGTTTTTGCAAAAACAGAAACGGCCAAACAGACTCTCCAAGAATCTTGGGAGAAAACAAAAAAAATCTATCTGGCAGTCAGTCATGGAGTTTGGAAAGAGAAATCCGGCACCATCCAATCCTTCCTTGTAGAATCCAAAGCCCACCGCGTTTATTCCACAGACGAACCCGAGTTAGGAAAACTTTCTAAAACAAAATTCAAAGTTTTAAAAGAAACTAACTTATATTCTTTATTGGAAATTGAACTACTGACTGGTCGCAAAAACCAAATCCGTGTCCATCTCTCTGACAAAAAACATCCCATCGTTGGTGATACAAAGTACGGAAACGATACAAGAACCTATCCCAGAATGGCATTACATTCTTTTTCCATCCAGTTGACTCATCCGTTTAATAAAGAATTACTTACCTTTGAAACCAAAATCCCAAGTTTTATCACAGGACTTGTGGGTGGATATGAAAGGAATACAAATGAAACATAAAGGATTTATCTTTGATATGGATGGAGTTGTTGTCGATAATCACTCTTATCATTTCAAAGCTTGGATGGAATTTTCTAAAAAGTATGATTTCCCATTAAATTCAGAAATCTACAGAGATACTTTCAATGGCAAAACGAATGCTGATCTTTTCCGAATGATTTTTGGAAATATCTCCGAGAAAGAAATCAAAGACTATGGAGATGAAAAAGAAAGTTGGTACCAAACATTATATCAAAAAGATATGAAACCACATACGGGGCTTGTGGATTATTTACAATTTCTTAAAGACAACCATCTAAAGATTGCTCTTGGCACATCCGCTCCCACAATGAATGTTAATTTTACTCTGGATACTTTATCACTACGACATTTTTTTGATGTGATTGTAGATGGGCCGATGGTGACTCAAGGCAAACCCCATCCGCAAGTGTATGAACTTTGCGCCCAGGAATTGGGACTAGATCCAAAAGATTGTGTGGTATTTGAAGATTCTCTGGCCGGTTTACAATCCGGAAAATCGGCAGGATGTTCCATCATTGGAGTGGCTACATCCCATACAGAATCAGAACTAAAAAGCCATGTAGAAAAAATCATTCATGACTTTACTGATCCCACTGTCTTTCAATTATAAACAATAGTTATTCTTGAAAGTCGGTGAGTAAATTTCCCTGTTTGTTGGATAAATCAATTCGAATGACTGCCGTCCTTCCTTCATCAGTGTAAGACAGATCATCGAAAGACAATTTACGAGCCATAAAAATTCCACGACCATGTGTTTTAAAGGCATTTTTTGTCATAGCTTCTACAGACAAATACCTTTGCCAATCAAATCCTTTCCCCTGGTCACTCACGCGAATTTCTATATGGTGATCATTTTTTTCAAAAGTAACTTTTACAAATTTATCTTTGAATTCAGGAGTTTCTAACCTTCTAAAGATTTCTTCCATAAGTTTGTCGTTATCATGGAGCTCTGATTTTTCCTGATAGGATATACCCAAATTCCCATGTTCAATGGCATTGTTTAAAATTTCCATAATCCCAGTTAACACACGTTCGGGATCAGGACAAGCATTGGCGAGTAAAGGTGCTAATTCATGAGATTCTCGAATGGATCGAATCCGAAATTCCCCAGTGAGCATATGCCTGAGTGCACCCATACCTTTATGAAGGTCTTCTTTTGCGCGTTGGAGTTTAATAAAATGTTCTACGGCTGTTTGTACGATACGAACTAACAATGTTCTAGAATATGGTTTGGTAAGGTAATAAAAAGCACCAGCATCCAATCCTTCCGTCATATCAGTGATAGAACTCATGGCTGTTTGAAAGATGACAGGAATGTCTTTATACTTTTCTGAACGTTTAATTTTTTTTAAGAGTTCAATTCCATCCATCTTTGGCATGAGTCGATCCAAGATGATAGCGTGAAACAATGTAGAATCAGAACTTAGGATTTGGAATGCTTCTTCCCCATCTTTTGCTTTGACAACATTAAAGCCTTTATCAGAAAGCGACTCATCAATGATCATCAAATTGATCATTTCGTCGTCTACTGCTAGTAAGTTAATCATCGGAGTCCTTCACGAGAACAAGGAATTAACATAGTAAAAATTGCTCCCTTTTCTTCATGGTTCTCGGCATATAACAATCCGTGGTGGTCATTTACAATTTCTCTAGAAATAGATAAACCGAGACCCGTTCCCTTCGTTCCTGCTTTCACTTGTTTGGACTGTATGAACTTTTCGAAAATTTTATCCAAATCTTCCGTAGGTATTCCTGGCCCAAAGTCACGAATCTGTATTCCGATACCGCTAACATATGACTGAGTTTTTCTCGGAATAAATTCTCTTCGAACCATACTAATTTCAATATTAGTGTCATTTGGAATGAATTTTAATGCATTTGATAAAATATTTCGTATTACCTGCTGAATTCTCTCATAATCAAACTCCGCTTCCCAACGTTCTTCCTTATCTAGTAGAACAACTGTGATCCCTCTTTTTTCCAGAATTACACGCATTTCGTTGATTACAAATTTTGTGGTCTCTTTCAGACAATTTTTCTCAAATAGATATCGCATCTTACCGGACTCTAGTTTAGCTATATCTAACAAATTTTCGAGCAAACCTAACAAACGTTTGCCTGATGAATCAATGATTTGAAAGTATTCTTTGATTTTTTCGGGGGGGACAGATGCTGATTTCTCTTCCCCTAGTTCAGCGTAACTCAAAATCGCATGGATTGGTGTTTTTAGTTCGTGAGAGATGTTTGCAAGAAAAAGAGACTTCATATAAGAAGCCTCTTCTGCAATATTTTTGGACATCTTTAAGTCCATGGTTTGGCTTTCTACCAAATCTTCTAAATGATTTCTATATTGGTATAGTTCTTCTTCTTGTTGTTTCCTAAGACTAATGTCTCGCAAAATTCCCGTAAACATTTTCCCTGTTTTGGTTTTGAATTCACCCACAGATAATTCACAAGGAAATGTTTCACCTGATTTTCGTTGTGCGACAAGTTCCCTACCGACACCTAGGATTGTTTGAGAACCTGTTTCTTTATACTTTTTTAAGAAAGTGTTATGTTTACCTCTATAACCGTCTGGAATGATTATAGTAATATTTTTTCCGATGACTTCTTCTTGGTCATAACCAAAAGTTTTTTCAGCCGTTTTGTTAAAAAATTGAATAATACCTTCATCATTAATAATAACAATGGAGTCGGCCGCATTCTGTGCCATGGAAAGAAATCTAGATTCACTTTCTAAAAACGCATTCTCTAATCGTTTCCTTTCTGTAATGTCCCGGTGATTGGACATAATATATCCTTCATAAAGAACTACAAAACGCACTTCCACATGACGGATGTTTGGTTCGATTCCATAAGAATACTCTTTCCAAAACACCTGACTTTTTTTCTCAGATAAATAAGCCAGAGCTTCTGCAGTGATTTCACGAAGGTATGAGGGTAGGCCTACATCAATATGTTTACCTAAAAGGGTTTCTGGTTTGTCTCCAATGTTCACAAACCTTGAAGTTTTATAATCTACAATGATTCCATCTCGATTGATTTTGAGCCAAAAATCGGGATTTGACCTGAGTAGGTTTTCCAATTCCCGCAATACTGCTTCCGCTGGAAAGTCGGAAGGATTCTGCCAAATCCGGGAAAATGAAGTATTAGGTGCCATTGAGTCGAGTCCTGATATGAATCTCTGAAAGATCGCTATTTTCGGAAAGAAATTGTAAGAAATGACGGTGAAAAAAGAATCAACGTAAGGATTCTCCTCTTGTTCTACAACCACCTCATCAAACCAATCCTGTTTCACTTAGATCCAGAATCGGCACACCATCTTGTGTCAGGTTTCCTTTCGCTTTCCCAAAAGATTCCTTTTTTCCATAAAACTCTTTCCTCTCTTTTTGAATACAAATCGGAAAGATTAAAACAAACAATCCAAGGAATCCAGTTTCCCAATCCTTTAGGACTTGCCGCAGGTTTTGATAAAACAACGGAACTCTTTCCCACAATGATCCATATGGGATTTGGATTTATCGAAGTAGGAACCATCACAGCGAAAGAACAACCAGGTAATGACAAACCTCGTCTCTTTCGTTATCCAACACATAAGGCACTCATCAACCGCATGGGATTTAACAACCCTGGTGCAGATATTGCTGAATCCAATTTAAAGAACCAACAAAAGTCTGGAGTTCGTGGGATCAACGCAGGTAAATCCAAAGTCACTGAATTAGAAAATGCAGTAAGTGATTATGTATATACGTTAAAAAAATTAGTTCCTTATGGAGACTATGCTGTCATCAATATCAGCTCTCCGAACACGCCAGGTCTTCGTTCTCTTCAAACCAAAAAAAGTCTGATGGAACTGATCGAAGGGATCCAATCTGCTTTTGATGGAAAGTTTCCTATACCTTTGTATTTAAAATTTGCACCTGATTTGTCAGAAGAGGAACTAATTGAAAACCTAAATGTTTGTTTGGATTACAAAATTAGTGGCGTCATTCTCACAAACACTACGTTGAATAAAGATGTACTCGGTGAAAAAAATCCACCGGAGGGAGGACTCTCAGGTGGCCCCCTCTTCGAAAGATCTCTCCACTTTGTTTCCCTTGCTTACAGAACACTCAAAGGAAAAATTCCGATCATCGGTGTGGGTGGAATTGACTCAGGAGAAAAAGCAGTTCGTATGATTGAAGCCGGTGCTAACCTCGTTCAAATTTACACAGCTTATATTTATGAAGGACCTTTCCTTCCATACCAAATTTGCAGTTACCTCGACAAAACGCTGAAACAAAAGAAACTATCCAACATCTCCGAACTTGTAGGAACCGGAAACAAATTATGACAACAACCAAATCCGGTGGAAAAATCTGTACGCACTTCGGAACTTGCGGTGGATGTAATTACTTAGATATTGATTACACCAAAGAACTTCGAAAAAAAGAACAAAACATTAAAGAACTGTTTAAAACCTATCGGCACTTAGAATTTCGTACCATAGTTCCGAGTCCTTCCCCAGAATTTTATCGCCACAAAATCCAACTTCCTTTTGGAAGAAGAATCATTGGAAACAAAACACTTCTTACTTTAGGTCTCTTCAATAAAGAATCCACATTTGTCCTAGACCAAACCGAATGTGATATCCAAGACCAAGGTCTGACAGAAATCGCTCTCGCCGTCAAACAATGGGCCAGACGAGAAGGACTCCTTCCCTATAACGAAAAATCCAAACGGGGAATGATGAAATACCTTGTGGCTAGAAAATCTTTTTCTACAGGAGAAATCATTCTGGGGATTGTCACTGCCAAAGAAGATCTACCACATCCCAAAGACGCATCCAAAAGGCTTCACACAGCTATCCAAAACCGAATTGGAAAAACAGGCAAACTCGGTAAAATCGTTGGTATCATTCATAATATCAATACAAAGCACACCACCATGGCTCTAGGTCGCGAAGAACATCTGTTATGGGGTAGACCGTATATCCACGAACATTTTGGAAAACATAAATTTCGCGTAGGTCTTTCTACTTTTTTGCAAGTAAACCCCATCCAAACTCCGAGTTTGTACAACTTAGTATTAGATGAAATCGAACCAGAAAGTCGGGTGATCGATGCCTATTCGGGAATTGGAACCATTTCCTTTTGGATTTCTGGAAACTGCAAAGAAGTGATGGGAATCGAAGAAAATCCTGCTTCTCATAGAACTGCCCTCGAATCGATCAAATACAATCATGTACACAATGTACGGTTTCGCAAAGGAAGAGTGTCCGAAGTTTTACCCTCTCTTTATGGAAAAAACTACGACACCTTAGTTCTCGACCCTCCAAGGGTTGGCCTTGGTGCCGAAGTGGCAGAAACCATTTTAGGAATGGGATTTAAAAAAATTGTCTATGTATCTTGCGATCCTATGAGCCTTCGAGAAGACACAAACCTACTCGCCAGACAATACTTTTTAAATTCAGTCCAACCAGTCGACATGTTCCCAAGAACCGATCATGTCGAAACTGTCGCTGTATTTAGAAATAAAAATCTCACATAACATCCATTACAAATTCAGAGGCTTTTTTACTAAAAGCCATAATGGTAAAACTGGGATCCACACTGACCCCTGTAGGAAATACAGAAGAGTCTGCGACAAACAAATTTTGAAACCCGTGAACTTGGTGGCGAGAATTCACCACCGAGTTTTCCGGTGATTTTCCCATCCGACAACCACCTGCAGGATGGGGAGCTGCCATCGGAAATTCGGCAGGTCTCCACGCAAGAGAATCAATTTCTTCTTTTTTCGGCATTTTAGAATATTTCCGAAGTTTCATCCCAGCAAGGAACACTTCTTTGGCACCGGCTTCAAAATTGAGTTTCATTTGTTTATAGGTAAGATCACTAAAGATCTGTTTGGTGATTTTTCCAAAGGGATAATGAATTTTTCTTTTGCCGAATAAATCCACTTCGATCGATCCAAGTTCCCCATCCACATCATCAATCCAACCAATGGTTCCGCCTAAGTGTTCCATTTGTTTCATATAAAAAAAATGTTCTTTTCCAAAACTGGGGATGAGAGCCGCAAGTGTCGCCGGTTGCAATTGGTTTGGCATGAGCATATACCCACCTTCCCTATAGTTCCCATTTTGGTAACGTGCCAAACGAAATCCCTCGACTCCATAGGCAGCCGGGATATTACGCCACTGGACGATTGGCTCTTCATATAACGCATGTACCATGGGAGAAGGATTGATCGCAAGGAATTGTCCGAGAGCAGGTAATCTTTTTTTGAGACCATTCCGAAGTAAAAAAGTAGAACTCCCAAACCCTCCGGCAGATACACAGACAGCTTTGGCTTGAAAACGAACTTTGGTTTTTGTAGGACGGAGGGTGCGCCTGTCGATCACAACGGCTTCCAGACCCGTTACTTTTTGACCCACAAAAAGTAATTTTTCTGCCCGAAGGTCTGTATAAACATCCGTTCCTAATTCTACGGCTCTTGGGATATGAGTCACAAGTTGCGACTGTTTGGCGCCGAATAGACAACCTTGCATACAATGACCGGACTTTTGGCAGTTCTTTCGTGCTTGCGGAACCGCATGGCCTTCCCAACCTAATCGTTTTGAGGCTCCTCTAAACAAACGATTCATTGGGTTAAAATATTCTTCCCCCGCCGGTGTTACATGAAGGTCCGCTTCCAACTCTGGCCAATAGGATTCTAAATCCTCAGGTAAGTGGTGTTCGATCCCGTATTTTCGGTTCCATAACAATAATCGATCTTCTGGTGTGCGGTAACTATCCGCCCAATAGTGGACTGACGCTCCCCCTAGATTGTTTCCATAAGTAAGATTGATTCCACCATCAGCGGTTGTATGGAAGTTTCTCTCTGCAGAAATTTTTCCTCCCATATTTAGCTCATTGTTATCAAAAGTTCCTGTATGATAATTTCCCCCTTGTTCGATGAGGGCCACTTTCAGTCCTTTTTTGGAAAGTTCGTAAGCCATGGTAGAACCACCACATCCAGAACCAATCACCACAACATCTACCGTTATGGCTTCGTTAGGTGTATAACTTTTATAATCACGATAAACTCCTGACTTCATATTATACCCCTTTTCCTTTCACCAAATTTTGGTAATGGATTCTTGCTTCACTCCACTTTTCGGGTGGATTGGCAAAGGGACCTGGATAGGAAATGGAATTCCATGTGGATTTGTGTCCGTAATAAACAAGACAAACCAACAGTTTTAAATTACCGACCACAGCTCGTAGAATATCGGAGTCTGTCTCAGCTAATTTCAAGATTAGCTCTTCGCGTTTTTCAAAACTAAGATTTGAAAAAAAAGCAAACTGTCCATAAAGAACTGGAAGGTATTCCATAACCATCACCGCTGAATGGAAATCTTCCTGAATTTCATCTGAGACAAAGTACAATTCCTCATCCAATCTTCGCATAACATTTGCTTCTTCTAGGTTCGGCATTCCTGGTTCTGTAATCGGTAGGACCACTTCGGCAAAAGCAGTGACAGTTTTAGTCTCCGAATCACTAAAATAGAAATATCGGATTTTGGATTTAATCCCCGCACAGAATAGCAGAAGTGCGAGAAAGGATTTTCTAGAGAAAGAGTACATACAATCTTCCTTGGTTTTTTTCTTCTTTTACAACGTTCAAAACTGGTTTTCCCCCAAGAGATAAAAAGGCATCCCCACCTGCTTTCATATCCCAAATCTCTCCCCGAAAAAACACATTGATTCCCGCCTTTACTTTAGGATCTTTCAGGCGCCCCAACATGGCGTATTTTTTCCAAGCAGTCCGTTCTGAAATAGAACCAATGTCTTTGGGATCGATATCTTTAGGATTCGCATAACCGTTGTAACCATTCCATTTGGTGGTCCACGCATCAGCGGGTGAAACAAAAGAGGGAACAGCTAAAAGTTCTGCTTCTGAATTTTTTAATTCCTGATATACTTCCGGAAACCAAGAATCGGCACAGACCATAGTATACAATTTCCCTAGAGAAGTTTGGTAAGTGGGATTTTCTTCTAACTTCCCCTCAGTTAAAAATTCTTTCTCCTCAATGATGGGAAAAAGTTTACGAACGATTTGGTCATCCACTCGACCATCGGGATGAAAATAAAAACTTACATTTTCCAAGGGGCCATCAGTCGGAGTGATTTTTCCTTCGATCACTTTGGGATGAGGAAGCACAATGGAACCCGCCACAATCGCTACCCGATACTCAAGGGCAAGCCGTGCAAACACCGATTGGTATCTATCAGACATCTGCCATGCCTTCATTCGAAAGAGTGTTTCTTTTAAAGTATCAGCCGAGTAAGAATTACTAAATAGATAATGCCAAAGAAAGGATCCTAAGTTTTGTTTTACCAGAACTTCCATCGCCTCTTGGATTGTAGTGGAGGCAAAAATCGATTTGTCATCGGCAGTCACCACAAGCCAAGTTCCCAAATATTCCGGTAGGACAACGATACTGCGATCGACAAAGAGGAGTTCCTTCTCCTTTGCCATTTGAAAGTAATCACGTAGGGCGAGATAAAAACTATCTTCTGTTGCGTAGCTGTACTTGTTGAGATAGGGTTCTATCCCTACAAAACTTCCACGTTTGCCTGTTCCTTCTCGTTGGATGTATATCTTTGGTTTGGGAAGGAACTTTGTAATTTCCTCCTGAGGTACAACTTGCTTTTGACACTGGATCGTAAAAACGCTGAGGCTTACAAAAACTGAGAAGGAAAGGAAAAAACGCATCCACCAAATCTACTACACAATTTCGTTTCAGACAATATTTAATTGTGTTCTTAGTTTTTTCTTTTATTTTGACCTTATTCTATGAAAGAGAAACCTGCTCCCAAAAAAATCGTTCTCGCTTACTCCGGTGGACTAGATACTTCCGTCATCCTTGCTTGGTTGAAAGATACTTATGGTTGTGAAGTCATTGCTTTTTGTGCCGATGTTGGTCAAAAAGAAGAGCTAACCGGTCTCGAAGAAAAAGGTAAAAATACCGGAGCTTCCAAAGTCTACATCCAAGACCTTCGTTTGGAATTTGCACGTGATTTTATTTTTCCCGCCATTCGCGGAAATGCTATTTATGAAATGCGTTATCTATTAGGTACTTCTCTCGCAAGGCCACTCATTGCCAAAGCTATGGCAGAAGTTGCTACCAAGGAAGGTGCTGATGCTTTCTCTCACGGCGCCACAGGAAAAGGAAACGACCAAGTTCGTTTCGAACTTACTTTCAAAGCTCTTTCCCCAAATTTACAAATCATAGCCCCTTGGAGAACTTGGGATTTTGGTGGCCGAGCCGACCTCATTGAATATGCTAAGAAAAAAGGAATCCCTGTTCCCGTAACAGCCGCTAAACCTTATAGTATGGATCGTAACTTAATGCACCTTTCTTTTGAAGGTGGAATTTTAGAAGATCCATTCAATGAACCTAAAGAAGATATGTTTATCTTAACGGTCTCTCCAGAAAAAGCTCCAGACAAACCAACTTACTTGGAATTGGATTTTGAAAATGGAGACTGTGTTGCTATCGATGGAAAAAAAATGAATCCACTCGAAGTGATGGAGACCTTAAACGATTTAGGTGGAAAAAACGGAGTCGGAAGAGTCGACATTGTAGAAAACAGACTTGTAGGAATCAAATCTCGTGGAGTGTATGAAACTCCCGGTGGAACCATTTTACACATTGCCCACCGCGATTTAGAATCCATCACACTCGACCGTGACACCCAACACAAAAAAGACGAACTCTCTCAAGAGTTTGCTCGTTATATCTACAATGGCCAATGGTATTCCAACCAAATGAATGCTCTGCGAGCTTATATGGATTACACACAAAAATATGTAAACGGAACTGTACGAATCAAATTGTATAAAGGAAATTGTACGGTCGTTGGCAGAAAATCAAACAAGTCCCTTTACAACGCAGGACTTTCCACTTTTGAAAAAGAAGAGTTGTACAACCAGTACGATGCCGAAGGGTTTATCAACCTTTACGGACTTCCTATGAAAGAGTGGGCTCGGGTAAATAAATAAGATGAAAAATATCGCCGTATATCCAGGTTCTTTTGACCCGTTCACCAACGGTCATCTCGACATTATACGGCGAGCTCATCCGTTATTTGAAGAGATCATCATAGCAGTCGCTATTAACTCCAAAAAAAGCTCTCTTTTTTCACCAGAAGAACGGGTGGAAATGATTGGAAAGGTCTTTAAGGGTTGGGAAAAAATCAAAATCGATACTTTTGAAGGCCTCACTGTCGATTATTGCAAAGAAAAAAACTCGCGTGTCATTTTACGGGGACTTCGGGCTGTCACAGATTTCGACTATGAATATGCAATTTCGCTTATGAATAAAAAATTAGCCCCAGAAATCGAAACTTATTTCTTAATGGCAGACAATGAGTACTCCTTTGTATCCTCAACCATCGTCAAAGAAGTAGCAAGACATGGAAGAGCTGTATCTAACCAAGTTCCAGACATTGTGGGCGAAGCCCTTACAAAAAAATTCTCCGTATAAGGCGAAAATGAGGATACTATGAAAACACGTTCTTCTGTCTTTTACGGCTTCACCTTACTTCTATTTGGTTCTCTTGGGTATTTCCTATTACAAGCTGGAAGCCTACTTGAAACAGCTAAAAATATAGTTTTAGTTTCTAATGAACATTTGGATACGGAGAATTTTTTTAACCGGTTCCACCACCCACTGGCTCTTCTTTTTCTTCAAATCATCATTGTATGTGGATCAGCAAGATTTGTAGGTTATGTATTTTCACGCAAACTCAAACAACCCTCCGTCATGGGAGAAATTGTCGCAGGGATTTTGCTTGGACCCTCCCTTCTCGGTTACTACTTCCCTGAGACCATGGGATTTTTGTTTCCACCGGCAAGTCTTCCTACTCTCGGAACACTGAGCCAAATTGGTTTGGTTCTTTTTATGTTTATCATCGGAATGGAGTTAGATCTATCCGTTCTCAAAAACAAGGCCCACTCTGCCATCATCATTAGTCATGCGAGTATCATATTCCCTTTCTTTTTAGGAATGATTCTGGCCTATTTTTTTTATACAGACTATGCTCCTGAAAATGTAGGATTTTTATCTTTTTCCCTCTTTATGGGAATTGCAATGAGTATCACTGCCTTTCCCGTCCTTGCAAGAATCCTTCAGGAAAGAAATCTCACAAGGACACCACTCGGTGCTATGGTTCTCACTTGTGCTGCTGCCGATGATATTACCGCTTGGATCTTACTTGCGATCATTGTTACCATCTCCAAAGCCGGAAATCTAAACACTGCCCTATTTACCATTGGATTATCTTTTGCCTATATCCTAACCATGATTTATTTGGTAGCACCCTTTCTTAAACGATTGGGTTCAATTTATATTTCTCGTGAAAACCTAACACGAACGGCTGTGGCTCTCATCATGATGATTCTATTTCTATCCTCACTCACAACAGAGGTAATAGGAATTCATGCTTTATTCGGAGCCTTCCTTGCTGGTGTGATTATGCCGGCCGAAGGAAATTTAAAGAAACTCATCGCAGAAAAAATCGAAGACATAGCCGTTATTTTATTTCTACCGATATTTTTTGTCATCACTGGACTCCGGACTGAAATTGGCCTTCTCAACGATTCTCATCTCTGGTTTGTTTTTGGATTGGTAATCCTCGTTGCCGTTGTCGGAAAATTTGTAGGAAGTGCCTTTGCTGCAAAAATTGCAGGTTCTAACTGGGAAGACTCTCTTTCCATCGGTGCCTTAATGAATACGCGAGGCCTTATGGAACTTGTCGTACTCAACATTGGATATGATCTAGGAATCTTAAGTCCCGAAATCTTTGCAGTCTTTGTCCTTATGGCACTTGTGACTACTCTCTCCACAGGTCCCCTCCTGGATGGAATTCAAAAATTCTTCTCCAAATCTGAAAAATCCATTCAGACAGAAAAACCAGCAGATCGCAAGTTACGGGTGTTAGTGGCCTTCGCCCAAGAGAAAATGGGAAAAAGTTTAGTTCGTTTTGCATATTCTCTCTCAGGAAACCAAAAGAAAAATTTAGAAATCACTGCCCTGCACATTTCACCAAACGATTCCCTTTCTAATGAAGAAATTCGTCGTTACAGAGATGCTAGTTTCGAAGCCATTCGCCAAACAGGCTCAAGTATGGGAATCCAGGTCCAAACCGAATACCGCATTACAGACAATGTCACTTATGAAATTGTTAATTTTGCAAAAATCAAACATACAGACATCCTCCTCATCGGTGCCGCCAAACCCCTATTTTCCCGGAGTTATACGGGAGGGAAAATCAAAGGAATCCTAAACTATTGCCCCGCAACGGTTGGGGTTCTTATCGACAATGGTCTCGAGTCTGTGGAAAAACTGGCCATTCTTTATAAAGGGGAAAAAGACCCAATCCTAGGTTTTGCCCAAAAACTCACCTCACTGAAAGGAATGAAGTCGAACAAAATCAAGGTGGAAGACCTGGTCCAACCAGAAACTGATTTGAATCCTTACCCGATTTCCTTAAATAAAATCACAGGATTTTCACTGATCCTCATTGATCTAAATGTTTGGGAAGAAATGGGATTTGAAAAAATGGATCTTCTACCAACTTCTTTTCTTTTGGTTCGTTTTTTAACCACCTAAAGATTCGATTGCTTTTTTCGGTTTCTCCAAGCTTTTGGAGATATGGAAAGAACTTTTATTATGCTTAAACCCGATGCTGTGAAAAACAAACACATCGGTGACATCCTTCAAAGAATTGAAAAAGAAGGATTTAAAATCCTAGGAATGAAATTCCTAAAACTCAGCCTCGAAGACGCAAAACAATTTTACGCGGTTCACGCAGCTCGTCCCTTCTACAATGACCTTTGCACATACATGGCTTCTGGCCCTATCGTTGCTTGCGCTCTAGAAAGAGACAATGCAGTGGCTCATTGGAGAGACGTCATCGGTGCCACTGACCCGAAAGAAGCGAAAGCAGGAACCATCCGTGCACTCTTTGCAGAAAGCAAAGAAGCGAATGCGGTTCACGGTTCTGACTCTGTTGCAAACGCACTCCAAGAAATTGCGTTTTTCTTCAAAGGTTATGAACTTAACTAAGTTCGAACAAAACAAAGATCGGTTCTTTAGGTAGAACCGGTCCTTTTCCAAGTGCCAACTCACCTTTCCAATATTCTAAAAAACTCCAAACAACTCTTCGATTCTTTTTTTGAATCCTATACAAAGGAATTATTTTCTCCCAACACTCGCATAACAGACGCATGTTTGTATAGTCTTCAGGCAGGTGGAAAACGAATCCGACCAATTTTTGTAATCAATTCTTTTTTTAATCCGGATGAACTCCCGTTAGAAGTCAATCTTCAGGATCATAAGTCTATTTATTTGGCTTCTCTTGCTGTGGAATGCATTCATACTTATTCTTTGATCCATGATGACTTGCCTGCCATGGACAATGATGATACCCGGCGTGGTTTGCCTACTTGCCACATCCAATTTGATGAGGCTACGGCTATCCTTGCTGGTGATACACTCAATTCCCTTAGTTTCTATTTGTTGTCTTTAATTAAGACCGCAGACCCCAATGCAATTCGTGATACCATTCAAATCCTACACCAAGGTGCGGGCATTCAGGGGATGATCCTTGGGCAAATGGAAGATATAGAAGAAGAAAAAAATCCGAGCACGAAAGACAAAGAATCCAGACTCACATCCATCCATGAAAAAAAAACCGGTGCTTTGATTGAAGCATCCTTTCTTTTGGGAAACCGACTCCGACCCGATTGGAAAGAACGAGAGGCAGTTATTTCTCGTTATGCGAAAGAAATTGGTTTATTATTTCAAATCACAGATGACATTCTGGATGTGGAAGGCAATCTAGAGGAACTTGGAAAAACTCCTGGCAAAGATGCCAAAGCCGGCAAACTTACTTATCCAGGCCTTTACGGTATGGAAACAGCCAAAAGATTAAGGAATGAATCTGTCACTCGGGCAATTTCTCTTGTTTCCGACTTTCCTTCCCTAAATAATGAATTCTTTTTAGGATTGCCCAAATACATTGCCGAAAGAAAAAATTAGACTGGATGAATACCTCGTTCGCGAAGGTTATGCGATTGACTTAAAATTTGCCCAATCGTTGGTTCTATCTGGCTCCGTCCTTGTAAACGATGTGGTGATTTCCAAAGTGGGAACCAACATAGCACCTAAAGATCTTGTTCGTATCAAAGAAAAAATCAAAACCTATGTATCTCGAGGAGCTTACAAACTTCTTGGTGCTTTCGAATCCTTTTCAGATGCCAATGTTCAAAACAAAACCTGTATTGATTTAGGTTCTTCCACAGGCGGATTTTGTCAGGTGCTATTAGAAAAAGGGGCCTCTCGTGTCATCGCAGTGGATGTTGGGTATGGGCAATTAGCACAAAAAATTGCCAATGATCCCAAAGTCACAGTTTTTGACCGTACCCATTTAAAAGACCTCACTATAACCCAGTTGGAACCTCTGACACCAGAAACTTGGATCACAATGGATTTAAGTTTTATATCGCTTGTGCCCGTTTTTGGATCACTCGTCACTTTATTTCAATCCAGTCCCAAGATTGTTTGGCAAGGGATATCTTTATTCAAACCACAATTTGAAGTCCATCCATCACAATTGGATCGGGGAGTGCTCAAAGATTCGCATAAGATTGGCTATACGATACGTAACATATGGCGTAAGATTAAAAGATTAGATTCTAACCTTAAATTTCTAGGACTAGCGGAATCTCCCATCCAAGGTGCTGATGGGAATCGAGAATTTTTGATTCGATGGGAATGGAAAGGGTAAGCCGAAAAAACTTAAACGGTAAAACCGGACACAGCTTCCTTTAATTGGTCAGTGGTAAATGGTTTCATCAAGTATGCATACGATGGGTTTTGATTGATTCTCTGTTTGGCAGCTTCATCTAAAAATCCCGTCAAAAATAAAACTGGAACAGAGAATTGTTCTCTCAATGATTCGGCTGTGTCAATTCCATCCAATGACCCTTCTAGATTGATATCCATTAGGATAAGATCCGGAACTTTTTCCGAAACTATTTGGAAGGCCTCATCCCCAGAAGGTACAACTGCAATCACATGAAAACCAAAGGATTCGATTTTCTGTTTGATATTGAGTCCGAGGAAGGGTTCATCCTCGACGATGAGGATGTTCTTTTTCGTCATATATGCTTTATTTTATAAGGGGGGGTCTGTTAAAAAGTAAAAATACTCTATGGCTGATAAAAGTATCAAACAACCCGAAAATGTCCCAGGAAAATACTATGTCGACCAGACCTGTGTGCCTTGTAACGACTGTATTAAGGAAGCCCCCAACCTTTTGGAGTATAGTTCTGACGAAAGTCATATTTTTTTCAAAAAACAACCAACTAACCCGAATGAAGAAAAACAGGCAAAAGCAGCCATGGCAATGTGTCCCGTAGACGCAATTGGCGACGATGGAGAATAATTAAGAATTATAGAATATTCTGATATTATTTGCGACAATCTCTGGTTTTTCCAAATGGATTGCATGCCTTACTTTCGGTATCCAAATAAGTTTACTTTTTTTAATATAAGATTTCATTTTTTTCATCATAAAGGGCGGTGTGATTTCATCTTCCGCACCGGCCAAAATCAAAGTTGGAATTTGAATTCCTTTCATTTTTGAATCAAAAAAAATCTCATCTTCTCGGCGCAGGGTATTTTCCTGTAAATACTCGTTTGGTCTTTCATTCCAGATGGTAACGAGTGTATTGCGAAATAAAAATCCCGGTTCGGGAAATTCCTCTCCATAAAGATAACGTAGAAGTAAAATTACCTGCTTTTCTGTTTTAGGAAAAAGGATTTTACGCATCCTTTCACGTTCTGGATGAGGAATCCCACCAGGAGCTAAAAGAATTAATTTCTTAACTCTTTTCTGAATATCTTGCAAAACTAAATGTTGAGAAGTAAGACCTCCCATCGAGTGTCCGACTAAATAAATGTCTTTTAGTTCTAATTTTTGAAAACACTCAAGAAGTAAGTCTGCCCAAACATCAATTTGGTATAAATATTTTACTAAAGGTAATTTACTTCTTCCATATCCCGGTAAATCAAATACATAAAGCGGAAAACCATCATTTAACAGTTCTTTTATGACCCTGCGAAAACCGAAACTTTCATCGAGTAATCCATGCAAAAAAACGATTGGTTTTTGGTTGCCATTTCCAAATTTCCAATAAAAGATTTTATGTCCGCCCATATCAACGAAACAGGGAATTCCACCCATATTTTTCATTGATTTACGTCTCTGGGATTGATAGTTTCGAAAAAGGCTTCGGTAAACGTATTTAATCATAATGTTGAATTCAAAAATTGAAAGACTATCGCAGCTTCTCTCCCATTCCCAGAATGGATTGGTTTTCGTCGATCTTAAATCCAAACAAATTCTTTATATCGATGAAAGCTCTGTTGAAAGATTGGAACTTAAAAACTCCAATTCTTTAGAAATCCAAAATATCTTTTGTGATCACGAACTTTTAATTTCGGAAATCAATGCCCACCCACAATCCAACAGTGAATACAAATGGTTCCTCAAAAATCAAAAACTAGAAAAGATTCCTGTTTCCGTTCAGTTTTCCTCTCTAAGAGAATTCTTTGATTCTACTACTGAAATTTATTCCATTACCATCCATTGGAATCATGAATTCGCAAACAAACAATCAGAGATTAATGATGATTTGGAGATTCCTTTTCTTCAGGCCGATCTCAATGGAAAATTGCTTTATGCAAATCTTCCGTTGATCCATTTTTTTCGGTTATCCTCCGAACAAATTCAATCTTACCAACTGTCAGATATTCTTTTTCTGCCAGAAGAATTCAAAAATGAAATTTCGGTTCGGGATACAAAACGTATTTTAGAATTAGAATCTCAGGCAGGGGAAAAGACCACTTTCCAATTACAAAGTTTTATTACCACAGACAAAGGAAAACCAAATGGAATTACCATACTCTTCTTAGATCTTTCTGAGTTACAAAATGCAGAACGGATTCTAAAATATGGTGAAGACAAATTAAGAACTTTTTTTGCTACCATGAATAATGGTTTTGTGATTATCAATCAAGATGCCATCATATTAGAAATTGCTCCTATTTTTAAATTTTTATTATTTCAAGTTTTTGCATTTGAAGTTGGTGAAGGTATTTTCCATTTTTTTGATGAAAAAATGAAATTCAAATTGATGAATGTTTTACATTCAGTTGTTGAAAATCAAACTATACAAACAACCGAATTTGAATATGTTCTACTCGGAGACGAACGAACATTCGAGATTCGCTTCATACCAGTTAGGCGAGACAATCCAAATGATAAAAAAATTATGTTGGTTTTTTCTGATATTACCGAAGCAAAACGAATGGATAGGCAACTCATCGAATCTATGAAATTTGCAAGCATTGGTGAAATTGCAGCTGGGCTTGCCCACGAAATCAACAATCCACTACAAAGTGCCCTTTTATATTTGGACGATTTGATTACGGTCGAAGAATCGGATCCAAATGAACGCAGAAACATTCTGAAAAAAATCGAATCAGCAAATTTACGAATTCGTGATTTAGTAAAATCATTACTTGATTTAGGCAGGATGGAAAGTCCCAATCGGGATTTTGTTTCTCCTTATTATATTTTGGTTCGCACCAGCGAACTTGTTGAAGTCAGTTGCCGAAAGAAAAATATCAATTTTACACGCCATGCTGGTCCAAATTTACCAGGAATTTTTGTTCGGTGGCAAGAAATTGAGCAGGTATTAATTAATTGTGTGGTAAACTCCATCAACGCACTTTCTGAAATGGAGACCGCGAGACAATTTCCAAAAATTGAATTGGGAATTGATTTAGTTAAAAATCAGAAAAAAGAATGGGTTGTTTTTTCAGTAGAAGACAATGGGCCTGGGATCGATGATGAAACTTTGGAAAAAGTTTTTTTACCTTTATTTACAACGAGAAGAAATAAACAAGGAACTGGTTTGGGACTTTCTATCTCAAAAAAGATCATCGCTGAACATGGTGGAGAAATCTATATTAAGACAAAGGAAGGAACAGGAACAAAGGTAGAGATTTACCTGCCTGCTCATACAGAGGACAATGGATAAGATTTTAATAGTAGATGATGAAGAAGACATTCGAATTGCCTTAAAAAGAGTTCTGTCGCGCGAAGGTTATCAAATCGAACTCGCTGAGTCTGCTTCGGAAGCCATCCAAAGAATATCCGCTGGTGAAACTTTTTCCGTAGTAATTTCTGATATTCTAATGTCTGGAATGTCAGGCATTGATTTCACAAAGTTTATTGCGGAAAAAAATATTAATTTACCGGTGATTTTGATTACTGGAAATCCAAACCTTTCCTCTGCCGAATCTGCCATTCGTTACCATGCTTTTGAATATATATCCAAACCAGTGGATAGAACTCAGATTTTATCCGTTGTTAAGCGAGCATTAGAAGTAAAAAATCAAAAAGATTCTGATTTAGAAAAACTAATGTTATCTGAGAAATTGGAAAAAGCTCTCCGTACTCAAAATTTAGATTTAAACCGACAAAACGCAGCCATATTGAATGCAACTTCGGATGCTGTAATCACTATTGATTCGAAACTGACAATAGTATCAGCAAATAAAGCAAGTTTCGATATGCTTCTGTTTCGGGCTCCAATAGACCTAATTGGTCAATCAGTGAGAATTTTATTTACCGAAAATAAAATGCAAAAGTATATGGCGCAGGTATCTAAGGTCCTCAGTGAAGAAAAAAATAAATCCACCCTGCAACTATCTGATGTAACATTATTACGTTCCGATTTATCCACTTTTTTAGCCGACATCGCAATTTGTTCTTATAGTTTAGATGGAGACATGTATTACACTGGTGTCATTAGAGATGTGACTCAAAAGAAAGCAATGGTAGAACAGCTGATTCATTCGGAACGCCGAGCTTTTTTATCCGTAGTGGCAGCAAGCATTGGTCATGAGATCAACAACTCCCTAACTGCGATCCAAGGATTCGTAGAAATGGCTTCTAGAGAAAATGCTGATACAATGCTTAAAGACCGAGCATTAAAAGTAACCCTGAACCAAACAGAAAAATTAAGAGCACTCACATCCAATTTGTTACAACTGGGAAAATCATTAAAATCAAATAATGAAAAATCCAAAATACTCAATCTAAACAACGAAATTTCTTCAGTACTTCAAGTATTCAAAGAAACAGCAAAATTAAAGTATTGTCAAATCAAGAGAGAGGAATCTTCAGAAGACATTCCGATTCGAATGAATTCGGATCAATTTGCATTATTACTATCAAACATTCTTCTTAATGCTGCTGATGCCACTAATAACATTGGAACTATTGAAATTTTATCCTACCAAGATCAAAAGTTTTCTCATCTTGTTATAAGCGATGACGGCGATGGTATGTCACCAGAAACTTTAGACAAAATTTATGAACCTTATTTTACAACAAAAGAACTTGGGAAGGGAACAGGCCTAGGGATGTTTGTGGTCAAACAAATCGTAGATAATTTCGAGATTCGATTAGAAATTGAATCTTCACCAGGAAAAGGATCTAAATTTCATTTTATTTTTCCCAAAAGGATGGAATCATAGTTATTAAGTGTACCCTGGAATTAATGACTCACAATTAGAATTCATTTTTTCTCGTTATGGTAAAGATTGTAAAATTGAGCCATTACAAGAAGAAGCTTCCACGCGAAGATACTTTCGCATTACAACTTCTAACAGGAAAGAAGAAGTAACTTGTGTAGATGAAGATGTAAATGAAGATTTTATCATTATCTCTGAATTTTTAAATTCCAATGGAATTCATGTTCCAAAAGTTCTTGATATCAATCGAAATCTTGGGCTTACATTTATGAGTTTTGAAGGATTAAATGATTTTAGCACTTACAATTTAAATGATTATAAAAATAAATTTCCAATACTTATCGATTTAATTTTAAAACTCCAATTACTTGATCCACCTTCTTTAGTCAAAATCAGAAAATTTGATACCGAAAAACTTAGTTTCGAAACTAACTTAACTTTGGAAAAATTCGAAGGGTTTCGAAAACAATTTCAAATTAAAACAGAAATATCTAATGAAGCCAAAGCCTTTATTGAAGAAACTGTAGGTTACTTAAACAAATATCCTATTAACGTTTTTACTCACAGAGATTTCCATTGTCGCAATATCTTAATCACACCAAATACAGATTATGCTTTAATAGATTTTCAAGATGCTCGAATGGGAGTTCCCCAATATGATTTGGCTTCGATTTTATATGATGCCTACTATCCCTTACCTAGGGATTTTCGCTCCTTAATGCTCAAATCCTTTCGAGAAAGGAATGTAGACCAATCAAAAAAATTCAATGATACATTCTATCTACAAGCCTTACAGAGATCTTTTAAAGCACTCGGGACCTACTTTCGAATGGTGACAGACCATAAGAAAGATAAGTTCAAAATATCTATTATTTCTTGTCTCAATCAATTGGAAGAAATCATCCAATTGGGTATGTTTGCTGACTCACTATATATTTTTGTTCGAAGTCTACGAGAGGAACTCAGCCGACATAAGGATTTTAAAAATCTATGAAAGCTTTTGTTTTAGCTGCTGGATTTGGAAAACGAATGGAAACGCTTACGGAAAATTGCCCAAAACCATTGTTAAAAATCCAAGGAATATCACTTCTTGATTATAGTTTGTACCTTCTAAATGAATGGAAAACATCTAAAGTTTGGATCAACATACATTATTTAGGCGAAAAAATCAAAGATCATATTCAGAAATTCAAACAGTATCCTGTGGAAATATTAGAAGAAAAAGAAAAAATTCTGGGAACCGCCGGGGGAATTCGAACAGGGCTATCGGAAGATGATTTAGATGAACCTATTTTACTCGTTAATCCTGATACTTTATTTTTTCCAGATCCAAACTTTTCACCTAATGTGAGTTTAGCAAAAAATATCAAAATTCATTTGTATTTACTTCCAATACCGACCGACCAGTCCTATACAAAAATTGACATTGATGAAAGTGGATTCTTAAAGTTTGGAAACGGGTCTTATTATTATATTGGACTTGCAATCCTAAGTCCAAGCTGCCTCCAACATTTAGAAAAAAACAAATATTTTGATCTTTCCGATATCTTTAAAGAATGTGCAGAACGAAAAGAAATTACCGGAGAAGTATTCCCTGGCACTGTTCTAGATTTAGGAACGAAAGAACTCTGGGATTCTTACGCAACAAAAGATATTTTTGGAACGAATCTTTCCAAAATCCAATCCTTCCTTAAATCATCATATATGGCTTAGGATTTCTTGTTTTCGTTTTTCATATCCTTTTTTTCCAAGCAATGCAAACATATTGTTTTTATAATCTTCGACACCTGGTTGATCAAAGGGATTGACACCTAACATATAACCAGAAACTCCACATGCGAATTCAAAGAAATACAAAAGTTCTCCAACGGTTTCTTCATTTAATCCGGGTAATACGATTTCTAAACAAGGTACACCGCCATCTTTATGAGCGATGAGAGTTCCAAGCATAGCGCTCTCGTTTACTTCAGAAAGTTTTTTACCCGCTAAATAATTCAAACCATCACGATCGTCTGGTTTTTCAGTTAAATAAACATCCTGTTTGGGGGCTTCAATTTTGATGACTGTTTCCATAAGATGTCTTTCCCCATCTTGGATGTATTGTCCCATAGAATGCAGGTCGGTAGTGAATTGAACAGAAGCTGGGAAAATTCCTTTGCCGGTTTTTCCTTCACTTTCACCAAAAAGTTGTTTCCACCACTCAGATAAAAAAGCGAGAGCAGGAGTATAACTGACTAAAATTTCTGTTTTTTTGCCTTTTGCATAAAGACTATTTCGAATCATTGCATAGAGTGTGGCTATATTTCCGTCGGCAGCAGATTTTGTTTTCAATTCTGCCTCCATTAGTTTTGCCCCATCGATGAGTTTGTTGATACTGAAACCCGCAGCAGCAATCGGCAACAATCCAACAGGTGTAAAGACAGAATAACGGCCACCGACATCATCAGGGATCACAAAAGTGGGAAATCCATATTCATCTGCTAATTGTTTGAGCGCACCTTTTTGTTTATCAGTCGTAGCAAAGACACGATTTTTCACATTCTCTTTTCCATATTTGCGTTCTAAAAGAGAAAGTAACAAACGAAAGGCGATGGCAGGTTCCGTAGTCGTTCCTGATTTAGAAATCACATTCACAGAAAACTCTTTGTTCTCCAAAAATGCCAACAATCGCGAATGATAATCCGCATCCAAATGATGGCCTGCATAAATGATTTTTACAGATTTCTTTTGTGTTTCCGGAGCACTGAATTCAGGAGTTAAGGCCTCAATGACAGCTCTTGCTCCCAAATAACTTCCTCCAATTCCCACTACCACCAAATACTGTGAATGAGATTGGATTGTTTCTGCAGCGACCCGAACCTTTTGCAGTTCCTCGGAGCTAATTTTGTTTGGAAGATCTACCCAACCTAAAAACTCATTTCCGGGCCCTGTTTTTTGAAGCAAAGTTTGTCGGGCTTTTTCGGCATTTTCCAATTCTTTCTGAATCAAAGTTTCAGTCAGAAAAGATTTCGCAAATCTATCCGAAATTTTTAAGTTCGACATAACACCGATCCTTGAATAAAGTATAGCATCGAAAGGAAGATGAAGTGGATTCTTTAAGAAGTAAAGAAAATTTGAATCGATTTGAATCAATATTTGGAAAAACAAAACAGCTCCCACGTTTGTTCCAGGCACCTGCTAGAATCAATATCATTGGAGAACATGTAGATTATTTAGGGGGAATTGTACTTCCGGCCGCCATTGACTTTTTTGTACAAGTGTACCTTCGTCCAAATGAAACTTCCTCCTTCCATTTGCATTCAGTCACGTATAACGAAACAGTGGAGATAAAAAAACCACTCCAACAAAATCCAAAATCACCTTGGACAGATTATATTGCAGGAGTCATCTCTGAGATTGAAAAGAGAGGTCATTCAGTCCCAGGATTTGATTTATTAGTAGATGGAAATATCCCGCAAGGTTCTGGCCTCTCCTCATCAGCGGCATTTGAAGTAGTCACTGGCTATGCGATTACGGAAACTTTTGGACTTCCTATTTCTCGCGAAGAGATCGCCGTGATTAGCCAGAATGCGGAAAACCATTTTGTTGGAACCAAATGCGGAATCATGGACCAATTCATTATTGCTGTTGGCAAAAAGGATGATTGTATTTCCTTAAATACAAATACTCTAAAATATTCATACCACCACTTTAATTTGGGAAACCATGAGTTTTACCTTATTAATTCCAAGGTGAAACATAGTTTAAAAGACAGTGCTTATAACAAACGTAGAGAAGAATGCGAATCAGCTTTGGTAAAAATCAAGGCAAAGTATCCAAAATTTATGCATTTGTATGAAGTAAATCTTACAGATAGAGAAATAAATGACTGCCACCTAACAAATGACGAAATGAAACGAACCAAACATGTAACATCTGAACGTGAGAGAACCAAAATCGTAATCGAGGGTTTAGAATCGGGAAATTTCAAAGATGTTGGCTCGGCACTTTTCCAAACACATTGGTCCTTATCCAAAGAATTCGAAGTGTCTTGTCCCGAAACAGATTTCATAGTTGATTCTTTGCAGAGTTTAGGCGTCACTGGTGCCAGAATGATCGGTGGTGGGTTTGGAGGATGCGTACTCGTACTAGATATGAAAGACCATTTTTCCAAAATCGATGCAGTTTTAAAAAAAAGTTATCAACAAAAATTTAACGTTGAGATAGACTTCTACAAGTTTCAAATTTCGGACGGGGTAAAGGAAATTTCAATATGATCGAAAACTGGAGTGATTACACAGTTGAAAGTGGAGACTTCAAAATGGAAGTTCTCCAACAGAGATTTGTCCCCCTTCCAGAAACCGCTGTGTATTTTGAATTGTCAGGAGAAATCAACCTCTACAATTCACAAGTCATGAAAGAGAATTTGGAAATTCTCATATCCAAAGGGATCAACAACGTTTTTCTAAACTTTGAACAAGTCAGTTATATCGACAGTTCTGGCCTCGGTGTTTGTTTGGGGATTCATTCTAGGTTGATGAAACAAAAAGGATACATTCGTATCATCTCCCCTTCTGAAAAAGTTAGATACGTTTTAGAACTAACAAAACTTCGCAGCCTGCTCCAAGTTTTTCCCACTTTGGAACAAGCTGTAAGTTCAGATTAGAAGTAGGTAGGGAAAAGAAATTTCAATTTTTGTATTTGTTCTGGGTTCCTTTTTTCAGGAGCCGTCACCAAAGAAAACTTTGTACTTCCTACAAGACTTGTGTCATCCGACTTTCCTAAAAGGTCAATGAGAGCCGATAGTAACTTCTTAGCAGTTTCTGCATTTTTACTTAAGTTGCCTAAAACCATTTCCAATGTTACATGAGCTTCATCTTCTTTCCAACAATCATAGTCTGTAGACATACATACCATTTGGTAAAGGATCTCTGCTTCACGAGCTAGTTTTGCTTCTGGAAGAACTGTCATATTGATGATATCAGCACCCCAAGATCTATACATATGAGATTCTGCTCTTGTTGAGAAAAGTGGACCTTCCATACAAATCAAAGTTTTGTTGGAATGGATGGGAAGATTGATTTGTTTGGCAGCTTCCTCTACTTTTTTGCCAAGACCTGGAGAAAATGGATCGGCAAATGGAGCATGAGCTACCATACCATTTTCAAAAAAAGTGGAAGGCCGTGCTTTCGTGCGGTCAATGATTTGGGAGGGAATTACAAAATCTCTAGGTGCGATTTCTTGGCGTAAACTTCCCACAGAACTAAAAGCAATGATTTCTTCAACGCCTAACTGTTTTAATGCGGCAATATTTGCACGAGCCGGAACTTCGCTAGGATTTAGAAAATGTCCTTTTCCATGTCTTGGCAAAAAGGCTATTTCCTTTCCTTTAAACCGACCAATGGTGATTGTATCTGAAGGTTTGCCCCAAGGAGTTTCCGGGTGGATTTCTTGTATGATCTCCATTCCATCGATTGAATAAAGGCCTGTCCCACCAATGACCCCGATTTTTACTACATTTGCCATATGAATCCTCTTAAAGTGCAGTTTTCCCCTAACGATTTTGGTTGCATTCGTTTTTTACCTTCGCAGAGTATAGAATGCTCATGGGAGAATACATGAAATCCAAAATATTATCGATCGCCACTCTATCACTTTTGTTTTTTACCGCAGGTAACATCACATCCGATTCCGCTTTTGACATGTCGACTCAGTCAGATCGTAAATCAGTGAGTGTAACCATTTATAACGGAGGGATTGGTCTTGTTCGTGAAACTCGAACTTTGAATCTCTCGAAGGGAATTCGCACCTTACGGTTCGAAGATGTTCCCTCACAAATCATTCCACAAACTGTTAGAGTCAAAGGAGAGGATCCTAAAAAACTCACAGTCTTCGAACAAAACTATGAATATGATTTAATTTCTCAAGAACGTCTTATGGATAAATATATTGGGAAAGAAGTGACTCTTCATAAAGAAGGGAAAGAAAAAACAACTTCTGTTAAGGCTACATTAATCGCAAACAACGGAAGCCCTGTGTATAAAATTGGAGATGAAATTTCCCTAGGATATAATGGAAGGATTACGGTTCCTACCATTCCCGAAAACCTATTTGCGAAACCTACTCTTGTTTGGAAATTAAAGAACGATACAGAAAAAGAACAAACTTTAGAAGTTTCTTACCAAACCAATGGCCTTGGTTGGTCTGCTGATTACATTCTTGTTCTGGATAAAGATGAAAATCTTTGTGGCCTCAATTCTTGGGTTACGTTAAATAATAATTCAGGTGCGGAGTTTAAAAACGCAGTTTTACAACTTGTTGCAGGCAAAGTAAACCTAATATCCAATCAAGTTCCATCCTATGCAGTACAATCACGCACTGTGAAAAAAACAACGATGAAGGAGTATGATGAGTCTGCAGAAGCACCTGAGTTCAATCAGGAAAATTTATCTGAATACTATTTATATACATTGGACCAACCAACGAACATTGGATACAATCAAACTAAACAAGTCCAACTCTTCCAATCCGAAGGAATTGAAATCAAAAAGTATTTCGTTTTTGAAAATCTCCCCATGCATGAAGGAAATGAAAAAAATTTCAACAACGCAAACATCAAATACATCTTCAAAAATGCAAAGAAAAACAATTTAGGAAGACCACTCCCACAAGGAACTATTCGTGTTTTTAAAGCCGATTCCAAAGGCCGCCAGCAACTTCTTGGAGAGGATACAATTGATCACACTCCCGAAAATGAAGAAGTAAAAATTCGGACAGGCCAAGCTTTTGATGTGGTTGCTAATGGAAAACGACTCTCAAACGAAGTGTTCAAACTATCTCGCGGAGATAAATCCACTTACTCAGTCGAAATTCGAAACAGAAAAAAAGAAGAAATCGAAGTCAGGTTCTATGCAGGCCTTTGGGGAGATTGGAATATCACAAAATCCTCTCATAAATTTACAAAAGAATCAGCAACCAAAGCTTACTCCGACGTTCCCGTGAAAGCCAATGAAACAGTCACAGTGGAATATACTGTAGAGACTAAATACAACTAATGGAAAACAAATATGACGTAATCATTATCGGTTCTGGTATTGGTGGCCTAACGGCCGCCTCTATCCTTTCGCAAGTTGCTAAAAAGAAAGTATTGGTACTGGAACGTCATTTTAAGTTAGGTGGATTCACCCATACATTCAAAAGGCTAGGAAAATTTGAATGGGATGTCGGAATCCATTACATTGGCGACTTGGCGGAAGGGTCGATGTTACGAACTCTATTTGATTCCATCACCAGAAAAGGTGTGAAGTGGAACAAAATGGAAGAACCATTTGAGGTCTTTGATTACCCGGACTTTAGTTTTCCAGTTTATGGAGAAAAGGAAAGGTTTAAGTCAGACTTAAAAGAAAAGTTTCCTTTAGAAGCCCAGGCCATTGACCAATACTTCCGGGATGTGGAAACCTTTACCCAATGGTTTGGAAGGCATTTTACACTCAAAGCTTTGCCTTCCGTTTTTGAAAAGGCCGCCAAGTTTTTAAATCTAAACCATATCTCCACTCCCTATATTACAACCAAAGAGTATATGGACACGCATATTAAAGATGAAAACTTAAGAGCCTTACTTTGTTCCCAGTGGGGGGATTATGGGCTTCCTCCTTCCACTTCGTCTTTTGCCATCCATTCGATGATCGTCGCTCATTACTTTAACGGGGGTTATTTTCCGATTGGGGGATCTTCTAAAATTGTAGATTCGATTGAACCCATAGTTGAAGAAAACGGGGGAAGTTTAAAAATCCTCCATACAGTCAAAGAAATCCTTTTGGATGGGGGCAAAGCGATTGGTGTGAAGGTAGAAGTCCAAAAAGGAAAAACTTTTTCCGAACAGGAATTCTTTGCCGATGTGATCGTATCCGATGCCGGAGCCCACACTACCTACAATAAATTGTTACCCAAAGAACATTCCGTCTCTTTTCAAAAACCATTAGAATCTTTGAGTACACAAGGAACAACATCCATTACCCTTTATATTGGATTTAAGGAATCTCCGACTAAACTTGGATTCCACGGCGAAAACCATTGGATCTTTCCAGTCACGGATCATGACTCTTGTTATGCGAAAAGAAATGATTTGGTGAACGGAAATCCGCCGATGATGTATTTGTCTTTTCCTTCCTTAAAGAATCCAGAGGCGGAAGGGTTTACAGCAGAAGCGATCAGCTTTGCCGACTATTCTCTATTTGCCAAATGGAAAGACGAACCCTGGAAAAAGCGGGGTGAGGACTATACCAAACTCAAGGAAACGATCACAGAAGGGATGTTAGCTTTTTTGGAGGAACGATTTCCTGGATTTCGGGATCTCATTGAGTTCACAGAGCTCTCCACTCCCATCACAACGGAGTTTTTTACCGGACATAAAGAAGGCTCCATTTATGGACTTTCCTGTACACCGGAACGCTTTAAACAAGAATGGTTAGGTGTGAGGACAACTATCAAAAATCTTTACCTAACAGGAGCGGATGCCTGCTCTCCAGGTGTTGCCGGTGCTCTTATGGGTGGCGTTGCTGCTTCTTCCGTGGTTTTAGGACTTACGGGAACACTTCGGCTCATGAAAGATCTTTTCCAAAAGAGCCAAGAAACCGGTTGACATATACTTTAAGATTTGATAGTTTGATATTAAACTAATGGGAACAAAATTCAAAGGATCCAAAAAAGAAGTACAGGCTCTGGATGCGTTCATCAAACTGAAACGCGCTGCAGAATCTCTATCTTCCCGACTTATTTCTGAGTTTACTAAGTGGAATATCTCAGAAAGCCAGTTCGGTGTTTTAGAGACATTGTACCATTTGGGTCCCCTTTGCCAAAAAGATCTTGGGGACAAAATTCTAAAAAGTACAGGTAACATCACACTCGTGATCGACAACTTGGAAAAAAGAAGTCTTGTAGAACGTGTGCGCGGTGTGGAAGACAGAAGGTTTATTTCTGTCCACCTAACTGCAGAAGGAAAAAAACTCATCGAACAAATTTTTCCTGACCACGTAAAACGGATCACCTCCGAATTTGCAGTACTCTCTCCAGACGAACAGGAAGTCCTTGGAAAGATTTGTAAAAAACTGGGAAAAAGAAACGAGGTCCTAACTAAGTAATTTAGTCTCGATAGTCCATAACCAAACGAAATCCTGCTCGCCTATCTTCTGATAGGTTGGGAATTCCTCCATAAGACCTTGCACTTGCCGTAGAGTTCTTTGCCGAATCAGAATAAGAACCACCACGAACCACTTTATAAATTTTTCCAAAAGAAAAGTTTTTGATATGATGCCCAGGATACAATTGGTAATCACTGGAAGTCCATTCAGGTGCATTCCCACACATTCCTATGGCACCGTAAGGACTTTCTCCTTCCGTGGATAGTTCGTAGACAGACTGAGCCTTTCCAATCTTAGATTCTCTAGTATTACAATATAAAGAATCATATTCATCCCCAAAGGGATATTTCGTAGCAATGATTTGGTAGCCCAAGGTTTCGTCTCGATTGGTAAACTCGATCACACCCGGGCCCCTTGCCGCCTTTTCCCATTCCCATTCGGTAGGGATTCGTTTTCCTACCCAACTTGCATAACGCTCCACTTCACGATATGTAAGATGAACCACTGGAAAATCCCCTTCTCCTTCGGGATACTTTCCACCTATCCAATGGGGAGGGCTTTGTGTATTGGTTTGTTTTAAAAAGTATGCATACTCAGCGTTTGTGACTTCAAATTTATCAATATAAAAGGAGGGAATCTCCTTTAAGTTGGAAGGTTTTGGTTCTAAAAAGTAGGGATTGAAACTATCGGAAGAAGGATCAGTTCCTTGGCCGTAAAGAAAAAGACCGCGCGAAACAAGGACCATCTCTTTTCTATCTTTGGGATGAAATACCGTTTTTCTCGGCGGGGTAAATCTTCCTTTAAAAAAGGCATCAGGTTCTGTAAAAAAATCTTCTTCGATATAACTAGAAATATATGCATCTGTTGTAATCTCTTTCATTTTTGAACTGAGATCTGGTTTATAATCACCTACTAACACTACTTCAATGAACTGATTTTTTTTATTGATGTGTTTTTCTTCCCAAACCGTGTCACGAACAACAAGGACACCTTGTTTGAGATCAGTGACCTTTTGATACACCGGAAATTCCTTAGTATCGGCAAATAAAGATTTGATTTCCTTCAAAGAGAGTTTGGAGATTCGTTGGTTGCGGTAAATTCGAACTTTGATCCACAATCTGTTTTTATAAACACCAACCACTTCCCCTTTCCAGAGTTGGACTTTCTTTTTGGTTGTTGCAAAGGGTGATTCTTCCGAAGTTTCCTCTTGCGAAACAAGGGGTGCCATCGTGATCCCCAAAACGAATAGAATCAATAGTAGTTTTTTCATACTGTCTTTTATCATCATCGGCGTATTTTGCAGAAACCTTTTGATTGAAATTTCCTGTGCATGTATACAATCTGTGGGAAAGGGAAATGCCACATTGATCGAGTTTCAATACAAACGAGAAAAGGAAAACATCCTCATTTCCCTTAAAACGGATTCTACGCAAATTGGTACCTTCCACCGAATTGCTACGATCATTTATGCTCTGAAAATGGACATCCTTTCTGGAGAACTCAGTACGGTGATTGAGAAAGGAAGGGAATTTACAATCGATTCGTTCATTTTACAAGCAGATGGTGGTGATACTACCCAAGCCGCATTCAAACTGGGAATGATGATGGATTCCTTATTTTCCAAGAATACCAAGTTTGAAGAAATTTTAGAGAAGTTACAAATCCAAGAGCCGGCCGTTGCCACTTTCTTTCGTGAAACTCCGGAATTTATATTTAGCGATTTACCCGAACGGAATGAAACTTGTTTGTATTTGGAAAGTAGTGCAGGAAGGGGTTTGTTGTATTATGTTTCACGAATTCTGATGCAAAACCAAATCAACATTCGCAGTGCCACCATCGAAACAGACTTCGAAACAGGACGTGCCAAAGACAGTTTTTATTTGACCGATGTTTCGGGGAAGATGTTTGCTTCTTCTGATCTTGCGGACAAAATCAGAAGAGAAATTCTAGCCCCGATCCAATCAAACTCTCGTTAGAGATTAGTTTTTACAAAGAACCTTTAAGGAAGTAGCTTTATCCACTTTTGGAGCTTTTCCGTTGGAAAAACGGTAAGCCAAACCTGACTTCTTATCCACTTCAGTTTTAGTCCAATATTTCTCTTCGCTAGATTTGATCTCTTTGGGAGCAGTCGCAGCGAATTTTACTAGATCCTCTTTAGAAGGAACAACGCCACCAACAGATTTACAATATGCTGCAGCTTCAGACCATTTCTTAGAGGCAACTTTATCCACTAAAAATCCAGCAGCAGGCGCTTCTGTTTGTGCTTCCTCTACTTTTTTCTCCGGCTCTGCAGCTACTGGTTTAGTTTGAGCATCAGCAGGAACTGTTGCTACTGCTACTGGAGCTTTTGTTTTGAAGTATTTCACGTATCCTAAGTACCCGATGGCAAGAACTCCTGCCAAAACTAAAAATAGATAAACTCCATTTCCAGATTCTTTTGTACCGTGGGAAGATCCGTCGGAGTGAGATACCGGGGATTGAAGAGAAACTTGTGCTGACTCATCGTTTCTGAAGAGAGATGCGCTCTCGTTTCTTGTAGATTGTTTCTTAACCGTATTTGTTTTCTTAGCCGCTTTTTTGACAGCCTTCTTCTTAGCGGCAGATGATGATTTTTTCGTTGCCATAATGATAATCCTTATTGCCGAGACAATTCTAATTATAGTTATCACATGAAATCAGAAAAAGCTGAAGAACTTCTTCTCAAATTTGTTTTTTTTTAAAATTTTTTTAAGTGTGTTTCCTTTTCTCCTACGAAATCGTGATCCTAGATGAAAGAAGTTCGTATTGGTCTATTGGGTGCCGGAGTCGTCGGCACTAGCTTACTCCAACTCTTGGATAAAAACCGAGAAAAAATCCAAAATCATTATGGAATCAACTTACAACTAACGGCCATAGCCACTCGTAGTCCGGGAAAACTCCAAGGTAAAACGAACGTTCCAGTAACAGAGGATGTACTATCGGTTACAAATCGTTCGGATATCGATATGATTGTTGAATTGATAGGCGGGACTGACATGGCCTACAAAGCCGTTCGTTCTGCCTTGGAAAATGGCAAAACTGTCATTACGGCCAATAAGGCGTTGTTATCCGAAAAAGGCAGAGAACTGTATCCGATCGCTGAAAAAACCGGCGTTGAATTAGGATATGAAGCAGCTGTCGCCGGTTCCATTCCCATCATCCGCACTTTAAGGGACGGCCTCGCCTCTTGTGAATTTGAAGTCATCTGCGGAATCCTGAACGGCACTACCAATTTCATTTTAACAAAAATGGAGCAAGAATCTTGGGATTATTCCACTGCTTTAAAAAAAGCCCAAGAGTTAGGATTTGCGGAAGCAGATCCCACCTTTGATGTGGAAGGAATTGATGCCGGCCATAAAATCAGTTTGCTTGCAAGTCTTGCTTTTCGAGAGTACGTTTCGTTCGCATCCCTTTCGGTAAAAGGAATTTCTGACTTACAATCTTTAGATATCCAATCCGCATTGTCTCTTGGATACCGAATCAAACTTTTGGGAATCTCTAAACGAAGTTCGGCGGGTGTTCTGACGAAAGTGCATCCCACCCTTGTTCCTCTCGACCATCCACTCGCGAATGTGATGAATGAATCCAATGCAGTGTTTTATAAAACCAAAGAAGCCGATTCAGGAATGATCACAGGAAAGGGTGCTGGGGGAATGCCTACAGCAAGTGCGGTTCTTTCCGACATCATCTACTATGCTTCGAGGCTCGGAAGCCGTGACATTGCCAAAGAAAATAATCTTTTTCCAGAAGCGAAAGCATTCCCGGAACCAAACAATTTGGTCCGTTATTACCTTCGATTTTCCACAGTGGACAAACCAGGGGTCCTTGCGGAAATTTCTCAGATCCTCGGCCGTCATAATATTTCCATTGCATCCGTCCAACAGAAGGAGTCCACTTCAGAACCTGTGTCAGTGATTGTTGTCACTCATGCAGCTACTGAAGGAGAATTTCAAAAATCTCTGCAGGAAATTGATACTATGTCTGCCATCATCAAACAAAAAACTGTGGCCATTCGGCTTCTGGAAAAACTGTAACTCGCCATGGCGAATTTACAATTTCCATCTCTCGACCTAAAAACAGAATTCGTCGAGATCAAAGGTGAACGGGTTCTCGTGGTTTCCTTTGTCGGTCAAATCACCAATACCAATGCGTATGAAATCAATCGGAATATTTCGGTGATCTTTCGGGATGCGGTTTATAATATCATTTTGGAACTGACCAAACTGGAATACATCAATAGCATTGGGGTAGCGACACTCATTGGTATCATCAAAACTGTAGAGAGCAATCACGGCAAAATTCTGATTGGGGGTTTAAATCATTTTTTGGAAAACGTGATTCGACTTATGGATTTGCCAGGCAAAGTCAAAATCTTCCCTACGAAAAAAGAAGCAATCTCTAACTGGGAGTAGTAACTAAGGGTTTTTGTTCTTTTTTCTTCCAAATTTCGTCTTCGATTAGTTCTAGAAGTTGAGCGAGTCCCTCACGAGTGACTGCAGAAACAAGTAGGCTTCCATTTTTTTCAAAAGAGGCATGGGTCTCTTCATCGAGTCCATCAGCTTTGTTAAAAACCACCATCCTTGGAATTTCATTCAACTGTAAAGAATTGAGAATCGTGTCTACAGCTTCCATTTGTTCCGCATAGTTTGGATTTGTAGAGTCCACCACATGGAGGAGGAGGTCTGCATCCCCTAATTCCTCAAGAGTGGCTTTGAAGGCTTGGGAGAGGTCTGGCGGAAGGTCATGGATAAACCCCACGGTGTCGGAAATGATGATTTCTCTTTCTTCAGGAAAACGGATCCGCCTGGTTGTGGGATCCAGTGTTGCAAATAATTTGTCTTCTGCAATCACTGTAGAATTGGTTAAAGCATTGAGGAGTGTGGACTTACCGGCGTTGGTATAACCAACGATCCCCACAATAGGAATTTCATTTCTCGTACGGGCTTTGCGATTCAGCTCCCGTCTACGTTTTAGATCTTTGAGTTCATTTTCCAAACGAGTGATTTTTTCTTCCACTCGCCTGTTTCCAATTTCCAACTTAGTTTCCCCAGGCCCTCTCCCACCAATTCCCCCTGTTAGGCGACTCATATTGTCATCCAATTCAGAAAGTCTATTCTTTAGGTATTTGAGTTGGGCTAGTTCTACTTGGAGTTTTCCATCTCTCGATTTTGCATTTTTGGAAAAAATATCTAAGATGAGTTGGGTGCGATCGATGATTTTTAAATCACTG
The DNA here is from genome assembly GCF_016918735.1 of Leptospira abararensis. Taxonomy (GTDB): domain Bacteria; phylum Spirochaetota; class Leptospiria; order Leptospirales; family Leptospiraceae; genus Leptospira_A; species Leptospira_A abararensis. The sequence goes on along the minus strand of NZ_JAFFPR010000050.1, from coordinate 229,219 downwards.
GCATCGGATATTTTTTTTGCCTGTGAAGGTGTGAGTTCTAAATCAAAGATTAAATGTTCGATATCTTTATGAACCGAAGTTAGAATGATCTCTTGTAATTTTCCTTTACCTACTACGGTTTTGGGATCGGGATCTCTTTTTTGGACATAGGTATCCACCACATGGATTCCCGCCGTGCGACAGAGCTCTTTCAGTTCTGCCATGGAATGGTCAGGCGAACGTTTCATTTTGCGTACATCATACACGCCCACAAGAAACGCTCTGTTTTCTTTTTGAGAGGTTTTGAGAGTAGAGGTTTTTTTTGTGAATTCGGATTCTAATGCTTCTACTTGCTCTAAGTACCCATACTTCAATTGGCCTGGATATTGTTTGGGAGAAAGTATCCACGGTTCTTTGGCTTCAGGATCTGGGTTAATAAAGGCCGAAAAAAAGAATTTAGGAATCCCGTCAGTTCCAACACAAGCGGCTGTAATGGAATCAAAACGGTTGAGGACAAGGTCCATCAGGTCTTCTTGGTTTAACGGGTGTTCTTTGAGATGTGTATGAAAGAGGCGAAGCCCGCGGAGTCTTGAATGAGCAACACGGTACCGATCCAAATGCGGAATTTCGATGGAGTGGTCATTTCCCACAATGAGATGTGTGACATAACCACTTCTCTCAATGAGCAGGCCTACCTGCCTACCAATTTCTACTGAAATCTCACCTACGAGCCTAGCTAGGTCCATAGATATGATAGAATCCTCTCGAAGTCGCCTTTCGGAGAGAGATTTTAACTTTTTTAGCTGGTTTGGCTTGAGACCAGCTAGATTGCCGCTAATTTTACTTATAGTACGTATCCGATATTCAAAGTATGGAAGTAGGCTATCAGATGTTTCAAAAGGGTCAAGACATAATTTGGAAGAGCAGTTTATGGGTGGTCCTTGTTTTATTGATAAGTTGTTCCACATCAAAACCTTACCAACTAACAGATATTTCACCAAAGTATAAAGAATACCAAGGAAGTGATTTAGATCCTCATAAATCAAAAGGTGTCATCATCCCGGTAACCAACAACCGCAAGTATGATGAATTTATCCAAGAGGCACACAAAGCCATTGCACTATTAGAATTTGCTGAGAACGTAGCTCTTCGTGCTGATAGCAAAAAAACGGTCGGCGAACCAGTCGATAAAGAGATGCAAGCTGCCGCCTATTTGGAAGAAGACCTCCCTCCGATCATAGCCAAACTTCCTGGGCTGATTCAAACCAACCAGGATTTGATCGATAGTACGCCGAATGATTTTGATGGACCGGCCATTGGTCGAGTGAGTTATGAATTAGGTAATATTTTAGATTCGCTAAAACAAAATAGTCCCAAAGCAATTGGAATTCACAATGCAATCCGTCATTTACGATCAGATTCAGGAAACTACAACCAAGGCAAAGATACAGCAGAGAAGGAAATAAAACCTGCAATAGATCCCGTTATCATAACAAATGAAATTGATACGGCAAAAAAAGTGGCGAAGGTGATTCCAAAAAAAATAGATACTACTCCCAAAATTTCCATCAAACGCCTGAATCGCAAAACGAAAGTTACAGGTAAAGCAAAAGTGGATGATCAAATTAATGAATTGGTCAAAAAGGAAGAGGAAGGAGTTCTCTCTGATGAAGAGAAAAAAGACAAAGAATATACAGAACAAATTCGTAATGGACTCGTTCAGGTATTCCAGTGGGAATATTACCGTAAACCCAAAAATCTAGAGAAAATTCTAGCAACACATCCTATTCCCCGGGTTCGTTCTGCAGCAGCCCTTGCTCTGGGTCGCCTCAAAGCAGGTCGTGTGAGTTTACAGAATGCTATTGATAAAGATGGATACCAAGTAAGACCTGCTGCTTACAAAGCACTTTCAGATCTTGGGGACAAACGATCCCTTTCCTATTTTATCGCAGGTACCAAGGCGGAAGATCCCGAAGTAATTGCTGTCAGTTACGAAGGACTCGGGAAAACAAAAGATCCAGCCGGTCGAGAAATGATCCTGACAACTGGTCTTGCTTCTGAGTATGTGGTGATTGTTTCTGGAGCACTCCGAGGGCTCGCTTATCACAAATTAGATGCTGATGTGGAAGTGTTTGATAAGTTTTTAAAATCCAACGAACAAGAAATCAAAGAAGCAGCCCTCGAAGCTCTTGCTATTCACGGAAGTCGGGAAAGTCTTAGAATTTTAGAACGAGTTGTGGCAGAGGAACCAAATCTGGCTCTTATGGCCGTAGACGAAATCAGCAAAAACCCATCTCTCTCTGCTACTTTTGCTCTCATTCGATTGAACGAATCCCAAACAGACGAAAAAATAAACAAACGAATCGGGGAATCTTTACTGAGACGAAAAGCCTTCGGTAAATATGCCATCATCCTCATTGAAGACGACTATCTCAGATCAGAACCTAACGAACGTTCGAGACCAGTATCTTATATCAAAAGTAAAGAGATTGGACTCATCCTTTCCGAAACAAAAAAGGAATTTGCCGTTCGGATTGGGGAAGATATCCTCACTGACAAATACATCCAAGTGAAAATGGAATCCACCCTTCCTGGAGCAAGGGGTGCATTCGTGACTGGTTGGGTGTTCTATCCAAAATTGGATATCATTGAAGTAAAACAATTGGGAAGCGATGGAAATTCGGGAAAGTATTCCAATCTAAAAAAAGGAAAACACAACAATCTCTTCAACCCAATCGAAGAGATTAAAGTTCCTAGAAAGGACTAGTTTTTCCTTTGGAGAGAACGGTGGGAACCCATTCCACCGTTCCTTGTTTGAGTGGCACTTTGGGAATCATCCAATGGAGGCCACAAAACCAAGGTAAAAACAAAGAAGAAAAAGGCATCACACCGAATACATCAAATCCAGTAGAGGCGATGACGAGAACACCCTTGTAATCGGATTTGTAAATTTTACGCATCATCCAAAGCCCAGAGGTTTGGGTTTCCATTGTTACATCAGAAACAATCATATCGTAATTTGGATTTTTAGAAAAAAGGACAAGGCCTTCTTTGGCATCCACTGCCCTGTCAGATGGAATATTTTTTGAATCAAAAAAGGATTTCAGATTATTCGCATAACGATCATTATCATCAACTATTAGAACTCTTTTCATATTTAGATCTCCGCATCGGCAAATTGACTATCGTATAATTTTTTATAAATTCCATTTTCTGCCAAAAGGGAATCATGATCCCCTTGTTCTTTGATCTCCCCCTCTTCAACCACAACAATATTTTTCACACGGCGCACTGTAGAGAGGCGGTGGGCAATGATAAAAGTAGTTCTATTTTTGAAGAGGCGCTCTAGCGCACGACTGACCAAACGTTCCGATTCGGCATCCAGGGCACTTGTGGCTTCATCTAGAATCATAATCTCCGCATTTCGTAACAAAGCACGAGCAATCACTAAACGTTGTCTTTGACCCCCACTGAGATCGAGTCCTCGAACCCCGATGACGGTGTCGTAGCCATTTTCCATTTTGGTAATGAAGTCGTGGGCGTTGGCGAGACGAGCAGCACGAACTACTTCCTTACGAGAAGCAGCCCCAGTCCCATAAGCGATGTTATCTGCAATGGTCCCATGGAAGAGAAAGATTTCCTGAGTTACAATTCCGATTTTTTTACGAAGTGAGATTAGGGAATAGTTACGAATATCGATTCCATCGATTCTAATTTTACCGGCTGTAGGATCGAAAAACCGGGGAATCAAATCCATCAGTGTTGATTTACCTGAACCACTGGTTCCCACAAAGGCATAAGTTTCGCCTAGTTTGATATCTAGGTTAATTCCTTTGAGGACTTCTTGATTGGTTCCGGGATAAGAAAAATGAATGTCATCGAACTGGATTCCTTTCTCTATTTTTTCGAGAACCGTTTCGTCTCCATGTTCTACCACTTCGGAATCCCGATCGATGATTTCAAAAATACGTTTCCCTGCTGAATTTGCTTGGGTAATTTTACCGACCATCTGCGAAAGTTGAGTGAGAGGACGAAGTAAAAATAACAAGGTAAGGAGAAAGGCCATAAACTCCCCTTGTGTGAACTTACCCGAGTAAATGAATTTAGCACCCATAGCAAAATACCCGAGAACTACAATGGAAGATGTCAACTCCACAAGACTCGGTGCCATTTGTAAGTAAAACTGTCCTTTGAAAGTCCGGCGGTATACTCTATAGTTGATATGATCGAATTTTTTAAGATCTTGATTCTCTTGGCGAAAGGTGCGGATGACCTTAATCCCGGATATGAATTCTTGGATATGGCTATTTAAGTCGGCGATTTTTTCTTGGAACCGAGCAGTCGAGGAAGAAATTTTTCTAGTGAAAAGTGTTACCGGCAATATCACTACCGGAATCGTAAGACAAGCTAAGACTAATAATTCTGAATTTAGATAAATAAGAATCATTAGGTGCGTTAAAACATAAAAAAAGTTAATCACCGCATCACGTAAGTTACTCGAAATGACCGCAGCTACAATTTCTGCATCGTTAATGACACGACTCATGATAAGACCGGTTTTTTCTTTATAAAAATAAGTGAGAGGTAACCTTTGGACTTTTTGGAATAACTCTTGGCGAATGTCTCTCACCGCTTTATAACCGGCGGTGGCAATACAATAGACAGATAAAAGATAAGTTCCGAGTTTTAGTAGATAAAGCGGAAAAACAGCAATACAAACGGCCCAGACCACTTCCTTAGGTTCCATGTCGGCTGTGAACTCGTTGATTTGGAGTTTTGCTGAGATGATCACACGTTTGATACGTTCGAGCCCATCCAAACTATCCGCACCGAGTAATACTTCCTGCACTAAGATTGTTTTTTCTGGTAGGGTCAAATCCAAATGAAAACGATTGTTTTTATCCCCACCTAACGAATCAAAGAGAGGGATAAGGGCTGTAAGAGATATACCATTTAGAACCGCTGTTAAAAGTGCAAATACCAAACCCAGAACAAAACGTTCTCGGTAATGCACAGAATAGGACAGTAGTCGTAAAAAATATTTCATTGGATTACTTCCTCATAGAAGTTACGGAGTAAGGTTTCCCCATGTTCGGTGAGGATAGATTCTGGATGGAACTGAACCCCAAAGACCTGATTCCATTTTCTGTGACGAATTCCCATTATGACTCCATCTTTTGTTTCGGCTGTCACTTCCAATTCGCTCGGAAAAGCAACTTTCGAAACCGACCAAGAATGGTAACGGTTTGCTAAAAAGCCATTGGGAATGTTTTTAAAGATACCTTCGCCATTGTGAAAGATTTCAGAAGGCCTTCCATGAAACACATCGGCTGTTTGTACCAAATTGGCTCCAAACATTTCTCCGATGGCTTGGTGGCCAAGGCAAATCCCAAGTATCGGCATTGTCTCATACATTGAATCTAAATGTGACATGAGTTTTCCTGAAGTTTTAGGAAGGCCGGGTCCAGGTGACAAAACAACTGCCTTGTATTTTTTTTGTAAATCCAGAGGTAAGTCTTCATCATGCCGCATGACAGTAGTTGGTATGATTTGGTTCAGGTATTGGTACAGAATATAGGTGAATGAATCGTAGTTGTCGATGAGAAGGAACATACTAGGAGAGGACAAGTGGAGTAAACTTTTGATTCCACCTGTCCTAAATCCAATCTTTACGCGTTAGGAGTTTCGATCCCAACCCCGTCATTGAGAAATTTGGATATGATCACACGTTGGATTTGTGAAGTACCTTCGTAGATTTGGAAAATTTTAGCATCGCGCATTAATTTTTCTACAGGGTATTCTTCGTTAAATCCGTAACCACCAAAGATCTGAACTGCATCTGTAGTGACACGCATAGCCATATCGGCACAAAATACTTTTGCGATGGATGCTTGGTATGTGTTCCTGTATCCGCTATCAATAAGCCAAGCAGATTGCCAACAGAGTAGTCTTCCCGCTTCAATGTCACGAGCCATTTCGGCGATCATAAAACTAACACCTTGGTTGACAGAAATCGGTTTTCCGAACGCATTACGAGTGTTTGCATAACGAATGGAATGATCAAGGGCCGCACGAGCCACACCAACAGCTCCAATCGCAACGGCTGGACGAGTTTTATCAAAAGCACCCATAGCAATTTTGAATCCGTCCCCTTCTTTCCCGATCATGTTTTCTTTGGGAACTTTTACATCTTCGAAGGTAACACCGCGAGTGTCGGAACAACGTTGTCCCATATTTTTTTCTTTTTTACCGATAATGATTCCAGGAGTTTTGGCATCTACGATGAATCCAGTCATACCTTTGTGGCCGGCATTTGGATCTGTTTTTGCTAAAACAAAAAACCAGTCTGCATGACCTGCATTTGTGATCCACATTTTGGATCCATTGATGATGTATTCGTCGCCCACACGTTTTGCAACCGTGCGAATTCCGGCTACGTCAGATCCTGCCCCAGGCTCTGTTACTGCATAAGCAGCAAGAGTGAAGGTTTCCGACATTGGTTGGATGAATTTTTTCATTACATAGTCATCAGCCCCGAGTAGAACAGGCGCTAATGCAAGATTGTTTGCAAGGATGGCAGTTGCCATTCCGGAACAACCATAAAACAACTCTTCTGAAGCGATGAGTTCGTCCAAAACACCGAGGCCTGCACCACCGTATTCCGCTGGGATGTGCATATTCATAAGGCCTACGTCAAAAGCTTTTTTTAATACTTCTTTCGGATATTCACCTGTGTGGTCATGGTGTTCCGCCTTTGGAATCATTTCATTTTTGGCGAAATCTCTCGCTAAATCGCGGAGGGCTTTTTGTTCATCGGTGATGGAAAAGTCGATCATGGGTAGCCTTATTGATGTTTTTTTACAGTACTTTGGAATTTTCTCTCTGAGTCAAGAAACTAGGGCGACTTAAATCTGTTGAAAAATCTTTTGAATCCAAAATCCTAGCCATGGGAGAAAACAATGTCAGGACACTCGAAATGGGCGACGATTCGAAGAAAAAAGGGAGCCATTGACGCCAAAAGAGGCGCCATCTTTACAAGGATTGCCAAAGAAATTTCCGTAGCAGCCAAAGATGGTGGTGGAGACCAAGAAGGAAATCCAAGACTTCGCCTTGCTGTTACAAAAGCAAAAGCTGCCAATATGCCAAAGGACAACATCGAACGTGCCATCAAAAAAGGTACCGGTGGTTTGGAGGGCATGGTCTATGAAGAGTGCCTGTACGAATGTTACGCACCTGGTGGTGTTGCGATTATGGTGGATGTACTAACCGATAAAAAATCGCGAACGACTCCTGAGATTAAAAGTATTCTAACGAAATTAGGTGGGTCGCTTGCCAACGCAGGTGCCGTTTCTCGTCTATTCGAACGAAAGGGCCAACTCACCCTAAAGGCAGATCAAATTTCCGAAGAATCTCTCTTTGATTTAGCACTGAGTGCTGGCGCTGAAGACATCCAAGTCAATGATGGGATGTATGTGGTACTCACAACTCCTGCAGAATATGAGGCAGTCCAATCCGCTCTTTCTACCAAGGGATTGAATATGGAAGAATCGGAAATTAAATACATTCCGATGACAACTGTCGAAGTGAACGATAAAGAAACCGCTGAGAAAGTAATGAAGCTGATTGAAAACTTGGAAGCCAACGACGACGTGCAAGGTGTGAGCTCCAACTTTGAGTTAGGTGACGGGGTAGAGTTAGATTAAAATTTTTCTCCCAAAGACAGGGACGAGTTATGTCGCCCTGTCTGCATCTGATTTGTATCTCCTTTGCTCACTACTGATGTTAGCGCAGAAAAATCCAAATTCGTCGGTTTATCTTTTTTTGATCAATCCTGCGATGAAGATCAGTAAAATGGCCCCAATCACCGCCACAATAAGCTCGGCAATGAGTCCATAAGAGCGAAAACCTAAGAGTCCAAATAGAATTCCACCTAAAAAGGAACCCACGACACCAATTACCAAATTGGCAATCAGTCCAAATCCTCTTCCACGTAAAATACGACCTGCAAGCCAACCTGCCGCAAGACCAATGAGTAAAAACCAAATAAAACTAAACATAAGTTACTATCCTTGTTGCCTTTTCTTTTGAATTCTCATAAATTTACAAGAAGTCGTTAGAGAATCAATTCATATACGAAGGCTACATTTGAAAAATCAACTTTTAACAGGTCCTTATTATTTTGGTATGAAGGACTTAGATGTGTTCAAAAAACATTTTATTCAAGAGAACCAAGGGAAACCTCTCTTTCTCATTCGTTTTGAAAACGTCAGCGGTATTGATCTAACTGATTTTTTGGACCTACTTCGAACGGAGTTTTATACCTGTTTAGATTTGGAAGATATCTGTTTCGGATTTCATTATATAGAAAAACAAAACATTTTAATTATGGGAATTTCACCGCTCTTTGAGTGGGACATTGAAAGATTCCCTAATATCGAAAATGCTGTCGGTAAATTCCAACAGCAATGTATGCAAAATAAAACGGCTTCTTTTCACTTTGGAGTTTCAAGAACCCAATCCAATTTTATTTCTGACAGTGATGAAATCTATAATGAACTCTATAAATCTTCGGAAAAAAATCTAAACGATAACTTAGTTCGTTGGAGTTGGACTTACTACAATAAAGCCAATACCTATATTTCTGGATCAGTTCATGAGGCCATGATCCAACCCACTGTGATCTTCAATCCAAAAGACAAAACATATTCTGTCAAAGGTGGAGAAGTGTTTTTGGGTGGCGGGGCCTATATTGGCTATAAAGATTTAATCAATGACATTCCTTCTGACCAAGACCTAAACAGGATTGAACTTTTAATTTTAGAAAAACTCATCATTGCTTGTGAAGGGGCACCAGGACTTTTAAAATTCAATATTTCCCCTCAATCGTTGATTGATACTTTTTCCCATGCAAACCGTGTGGATCGATTGAAAAAACTAATTCAAAACAAAGACCTACTTCCAGAAAATATTCGTTTTGAATTAGTCGAAAAACCGTATGATGATTCCCATTATCCATTAAAGGATGTATGTCATGCTTTTTATTCGCATGGAATGAGTTTTGCGGCGGATGACTTTGGCGTCAAAAGTCAGTCTCACCAAATTGTTTTGGATCTTGGGATTATGATCAAAGAATTCAAATTAGATCCGATCAGTTTTAAATTCAAAATTGAAGAAGACCAGATTAAATTTTTAGATAACTTAGCTTTTATTGATTATTGCAAACGTCTTGCTGATAACAGAGAGGCGGTAATCACAGCAGAAGCAGTTGAGGATTATGATACCTTACGTTTCCTTATGGAACATCAAATTTATCAATTCCAAGCAAACATACTTTTTGGTAAAATGACAATTTCTGATTACAAAAGGGATTTTGAACTTCTTCATTCGATTCACGAAGATGTGGTCAAAGAAGTATTGACAGATAAAATTTTGTCAGAAAAACAAAAGAAAGTCGGGAATTTGTTTCGAGTGGCTTCGGAAGAGGGTTTGATTTAAAAAAAATATGCATTTCATTATGGCGATTGAAAACGATCCAAATTCCGCACAAGATTTGGAAAACATCTTCCTTGGTTTACGCCAACGAGTAGTCATTACAAAATTTTCGCAAACTGTGCAAGAGTATGTTAAATCCTCTAACCCAGATATCATTCTGATGGGTTTAACTTTTAAAGATAAAAAAGAATTGGAATTTGTTTTGGAACTTCGTCGAGACGTAATTACCCATAACATTCCCATCATGGCAATGATTCCGAAAGAGGACGCCAATTTTGTAGCAAATCTAAAAGCACTAGGTTTTACCGATTATATGGTGAAACCTCTGATCAAACAACCGCTGCTAGATAGAATCCATTCTCATATTGAAGAATATAAATTCAGCGAGTCTTCCAAAACGAGAGACAATATGTCCTTTGTTGTGGTGGATCGAGGCCATGGACGTGTTTTATTTCAATGCCGTGCCAATCTCAAACGTTATGTATTTCCAGAATTCAAAAAAATATTCACTCCCAATTTTTTAAAATCCATACAAACAGAACGTATCTGTTTTGATGTTAGAGTAGTTCCTGAACTTGGAAAAGAAGAAGTCGAAGTATTCGAACGAGTGATGAAACTCTTTTCCAATCATGAAAAAGTTGTTTTTATTGCAGGTCGTCATATGGGTGCTTTTATTGAACACGCAGCAGATGATGAAAAAATGTTAGTCTTTATGGCTCCAAACGAATTCGATGAATACGTAAAAATGGAAGAGCAGAAAGTCGAAGAACAACGTAAAAAAGAGAAAAAGGAAAAGTTCATAAAGGAAACAGGCAAAGAACCGCCACCGACTCCTACACTTCTCAGCCAAGTCAAAATAGAAATTCCAATCACTCCTCCTATCATTCCAGAAAATACAAACCCTTCTCCGGAATCTACAGATCTACCACCTAATTCTGATTCAGCGGAATCTCCTCCTCAACCATAATTTATTAAAGAAAAGAAGTAAACAATGAACTACAAACGCGAAGTCATCGATGTTCCCAACGGTAAAGGCGAAATCATTCGCTTTCAAATGAATGATCAAAACTCATTAACAGGTCAAAATATGAAAGACCTGGGCGAGATCTTAAATGAAATCAAAGCCGACAATTCCAAACGAGGTGTCATCCTAACCACAGATAACCCAAAGTTTTTTTGTAATGGTCTGGATGCGGAAAACCTACTTTCAACGAGTAGAGACAAACTTATCGATGAAGTGGGTGGAATTGTAATTCTTTTTGGGGAACTGGTTAAATTTGACAAACCACTCATTACCGAAGTTACGGGCCATGCGATGGGTGGTGGTGCTGTAATCACAGTTGCCTCTGATTTTAAATATATGTTGGATGGAAAGGGAAGGATCGGATTTACAGAAGTCAATGTCGGTTTGCCATTGCCTGGAAGTTTTATTGATCGTATCAAAATGTGTGTGGATCCAAGGTATTGGGCAGAAGTATGTTTGGAAGGAACTACTTACAAAGGTGCTGAAGCCAAAAAAATTGGCCTCATTGATGAAATTGCCCCAACCCCAGATGAAGTAAGAAAGATCGCTTTAAAAAAATTAGAAACACTTTCTAAAGTTCCATCTGCTGCTTACCGCTCGACTAAGAATACATTAAATGGAGCTTTACTCGCAAACCTAGAACAATATAAAAAAGATACGATTAAATCTTTTGAACAACCTGGTGTTGTTGATAACTTACTCGAAGCAATGACAGCACTAAAGGAAAAACGTAGACCCGTTTTTAAATAAAAAACTCCGCGATCGAGGGGAAAAATACAAACGCCCCTCGATTCTTATAAGTCTTTTCACCATAAGCGCCGAAAATAATAATGAAATCTGATGTTGCGTTCCTTCGTATTAGTACTTATCCTCTCTCTTTATCCTCTCTCTGCAATATCTGTCTCTGATTTCCCGCCAGGTTTTGTTTTAAAAAATCCATATGTTTGGCCAGTAAAAGGTTATGATACGATTACCGGTGCTTTTGGAGAATTTAGAACCGGTCACTTCCATATGGGTCAGGATTTTTCGACAGGTGGAAAAATTGGAATACCTATTCTTGCTGTCGCCAAAGGAAAAGTAACAAGAGTTCAAAGACGATGGACTAGCATTGGTTATGCGCTTTTTCTGCAGCATGATGATGGAATGACATCTCGTTATGGTCATCTGCATAAATTCTCTCAAAAAATCATCAAACAGATTTTAAAATCGAAACAAGCAAAACGATACAAAGATCGAACTGATTTCGATATTGCACTTCCTGAAGCCGTGGATGTGGAAGTGGGCGAAACCATTGCTTTTTCGGGTGATACGGGCGTTGGGCCACCGCACCTTCATTTTGAACTTTTTAAAGATAATGTATATTACAACCCCATGCATTATGGTTTGGGTTATAATGTGGCAGAACCCATTGTATTCAATGCACTACGCATCACACCTCAAACACCAAGAACCTTTATCAATGGTCGAAATGAAGCTGTCGAAATTCCATTTTATGAAGCTGCAGGAAATCGATTTGAATTATCAGAGTCTCCCACTCTTTTTATCCAAGGGAAGGTGGGAATCCAAATTGCCATCCATCAAAAATCCAATAGCAATCGTTTAGGCATTTTCACTTTGGATATGTTAATTGGTGAAAACGTTTTACAAGGCTTTCAGCTCTCAAAAATTCTAAAAGAACATACAAGAAAAAACGTTTTGTTGTATGATAGTTCTGTAAGTAAACCAAACGGAAATCCATTTTCTTATTATCTACATACTCGTGATGGAAATGATCTCTTGGGAATGAGAAGTAATGGTAGAGAACAAGGACTTCTTGATAGCGAACAGATGCGAATGGGAGAGCCAAAAGAAATCACGATAAGGGCTACGGGAATGGGTGGACAAATGTCTTTTGCTTCCTTTTTTATCCTGAAAGACCAAGGTGATTATAGCCACATAGTTACTAAAGAATGGAAATACAATGTGTATTACGATCGTTATACTACTTTTAAATCGAAAGATACAAAGGTAGAATTATTTTTTCCTGTCAACGCAGTATATTCAAAAGCATTTTTTGAAATTGAAGCCCAAGAACAAATCCAAATCAACACACAGGGACTCAACCAACTCTCCAGTGTATACAAAATTGGTCCTGATTTTAAAGACTTCAATTTAGGTTATGATCTCTATGTAAAAGTTCCCAAAACCAAAGATATCAATTCGGCCGATTTATATGAAGTTTTAGCCAATGGAAATGTAAAAAAGATAAATGGATCTTCTTTTAGTTCCTGGGGTCAGTTTTTCAAAGTTAGACTGCGTAAAACAGGCCTCTTTGTTGTTCTTTCAGACCAAACTCCACCAAATATTTATCTACATGAATTTATGAATAAAACGGTTTATCCTAGGGAAGACTTTGCTTTGTATCTAAAGGCAGTGGATGTTGGATCAGGAATTATGCCAGATGGTTTTGATATCACTGTAGACGGTATCCCAGGAAAGGCAGAGTTTTTTCCCAAAGACGGACGTTTAGAAATCTTTGAACCAGAAATTTTATACGAACCTGGGAAACATACAGTGCTTGCGAGTGTAAGAGATTTTGCAGGAAACTGGAGTTCAACGGTTCGCTATGAATACGAAATCCAATCACCACCAGTCATCGAAGAAAAAAAGAAACCGACTTTAGACAACCTAAAGATAGAAACTGCTAAAGATAAAAAGAACACAAATGAAACTAAAACAAAGCCATCTTCGCCTAAGGTGCAAAAGGCGATTAAACCAATCACATCCGCACCTAAGGCAAAGGATAAAAAATCTACATCCCGATAGCTGCGCCACCGTCAACACGGAGGTAAGTTCCAGTAATGTAAGATGCATCGTTGCTTAAGAAAAACTTAACAGCAGATGCGATCTCTTCTTGTTTTCCTGGACGTTTGAGTGGAATCACAGAAGGATCCGTCAACTTGTCTTGGACTTCTTTTGAAAGAGTTCCTGTCATTTCTGTTTGAACGTATCCAGGGCAAACTGCATTTACTAACACGTTTCTTCCAGAAAATTCACGAGCAGAAACTTTAGTTAAAGCAATCACTCCGGCTTTGGAAGTAGAATAGTTTGCTTGTCCCGGTTGCCCTGTGAGTCCAGAAACCGAGGAGATATTTACGATCCGACCAGAGTCAGATTTAAGAATCAATTTACTTGCGGATTTAGTCATAAGGAAAACTCCCTTACAATTCACGTCCATTACGAAATCGTATTCTTGTTCAGACATACGAATGAGAAGGTTATCTTTCAAAACTCCCGCGTTGTTCACAAGAAAGTCTAATTTTCCAAAAGCTTCCTTTGTTTTGCTAATAGCAGCGTCACAATCTTCTGGTTTTGTTACGTTACAAGCAACACCGATTGCCTTCACACCAAATTTTGCTTCAACTTCTCTTGCAGCTTCTTCAATTTTTTCCTGATTCAAGTCAACAAGCACCAAACTTGCACCATGCGATGCGATACGGTTTGCGATAGCTCTTCCCAAACCAATGGGAGAGGCAGCTCCTGTTACCAGTGCTACTTTTCCTTCGAATTCTTTGGACATATGCCCCCCTAGGATTTATTACTAGATTCTAAACTTGATTCTCGAACATCGTTCGGCAATCGTAAAATTCCCAGTTGAAAGAGAACTTTCTACTGAAAGACTGCCCTTATGATCGATCGTTATAGCCATCCAGAGATTTCCGCCATCTGGGAATTAGAGAACAAATTTAAGATTTGGACAGATATTGAAATTTATGCCTGCGAAGCTCGTGCCAACCGCGGAGAAGTCCCGAAAGAAGACCTCGAAACCATCAAACAAAAGGCAAAATTCAACGTTGAAGAGATTTTAGAAATCGAATCCAAAGTTCACCATGATGTGATTGCCTATTTAACAAACCTGAATTCTTATATTGGGCCTGCTGGCCGCCATGTTCACTTCGGACTGACTTCCAGTGATGTAGGGGACACAGCACTTTGTGTACAAATGGTCCAAGCAATGGATCTTCTCATCCAAAGGACCGAAACACTTTTACAAACAACAAAAGAAAAAGCAAAAGAGTACAAAGACCTCCCTTGTATCGGACGTTCTCATGGAATCCATGCAGAGCCGATGACCTTAGGATTAAAGTTTGCCCTCTTCTTTGCTGAGATGACACGTAACTTAGAACGGATGAAAGATGCACGAGAACAAATTGCCGTAGGTAAATTGTCCGGGGCCGTGGGAACCTATTCCAATATTGACCTAGAAATTGAAGAATACGTTCTAAATAAACTTGGTCTGAAGGTAGACCCCATTGCAACACAAGTGATCTCGCGGGATCGCCATGCATTCTATATGTCGGTTCTAGGTGTAGTGGCTGCGAGTTTAGATCGTATGGCTACAGAAATTCGCCTCTTACAAAAAACAGAAGGACGCGAAGTAGAAGAACCATTTGCCAAAGGCCAAAAAGGTTCTTCGGCTATGCCTCACAAACGTAACCCCGTTGTATGTGAGCGTATTTCTGGAATCTCCAGAGTCATTCGTTCTAACGTAAACGTTGGATTACAGAACGTGGGACTTTGGCATGAAAGAGATATTTCTCATTCCTCTGCCGAACGAATTGTACTTCCCGATTCCACCATTGCCCTAGATTACATTTTGGAAAAAATGAATTTTGTACTTAAAGGACTTCATGTGTATCCAGATGCCACAGAACGCACATTAAACGTAACTCGTGGCCTTATTTTTTCTCAAAAAGTTTTGTTATGGCTGATTGAAAAAGGTGGGATTTCTAGAGAAGATGCTTATCTAATTGTACAAGAAAATGCGATGGCAGTCTGGGGAGACCAATCCAAAAATCTGCGTGATCTTTTGAAACAAGATCCAAGGTGTTCCTCCATCTTAAAAGATAGTGATTTGGAAGAAATTTTTCAAATCAAACCTTACCTGGAACGAATTCCGCTGATCTTCAAACGATTGGGAATTATTGATTAGGATTTTCTAAATTCACAAGTTCTATAACTTATGTTAAGCAAATCATAAATCAATTTAACTTAAAACCTATGGACCATACAACTATGGTTCATAGGTTTTTTTGTATTAGGATCAATGCAAAACATACCTTAAGATTTCAGGGTTCAAACTTTATTGATTCTATCTGGAGTAGATGTTGCTGCGAAATAGACGCATTGCGTATAGTCCCTATACATAAGCGCGTAAACGTTAGAGGCCACGTTAATCACATCCATTTCGGGGAATAAACGTAGTGCAATTAAACGCCAAAATAGGGTTTAGAGACGCGGGGAGTTGCGCTTATTCCTCCTTTGGCTGCCAGTTAATTGATTTACTTAATAGTTTTCAGATTTCCAATCTAATTCAAAGATTTAAAATAATAGAATTAGTATATATTGGCAAATGGAGTAAAGAAGATGCGATGAAATAACGAATCACTATAATAATCCAATAAATAAATCAGGGACTACAATGTTAAATCAAAACTAGTATGTCAATGGATACCTAATTCACCGGCTAAAAGAAACTTAGATTAAAATTCTATTTTAATTTTTAGTTATGATTGTCCAACTCCACTTCCAACCATTGAATCAAATCTTTCAACATCTCTCGATTAATGCTATGACCTTCTTCGTATTCTTGATAATGGGGATGGACTCCAATCGATTCTAAATATCCTTTTACAGATCTTGCATATTCCACTGATAATACCCGGTCATTGATTCCATGAGAGATAAATATTTTTTTATCAAGTATTTTCTCTGAAACAATCACTTGCGCTTTGTTTTCTTCTAGCAATCGCCCACTGAGAGCAATGATCCCTTTCACTTTCTCCGGATGCAACAAGCCGATGGAATAAGACATGATGGCACCTTGACTAAAGCCGCCAATCCAAACATTGGATTCATCAAATTTGTAATTTAACTTAAGGTACTCTAAAAAATTTAAGAGAAGCTTTCGACTTTCTCCTTCTTGTTCCAAATTAATTTTCGGATGTCCTGTTGTGAATAGTACTTCGTACCATCCATAACTATCCCTTCCTAAAGTCAACGGACCTCTGATGGATACAACCAACAAGGATTCAGGAAGATAATTGGTTAAGGAGAATAGATCTTCTTCATTACTACCAACTCCATGTAACAAAAGTAACAATGGCGGATTTTCAGTTGGAACCTTGGGCTCTCTAACTAAATATTCTAAAGGGTTTTCCATATGTATCCTTTTTCCTTGTTATGACTTCGCATCCAGTTTAACGGAAGTCATCGTCAATGCGCCGGCAACAGGTTTATCATTAAAAAATGAGATTTCATCCGAATTCAATTTAGTTCCTAATGTGTATAATAATGGTAAATAGTGTTCAGCTGTGGGTATTGCCCATTCAAATTCTTTACCCTGATCCCGAATTTGGATTAGCGATTGGTAATCCTCTATTTTGATCCAATCTTTTACCTTTTGATTCACATCCAAAGCCCAATCGAAACCGTACACTTCGTTCAGTCGATCCCAAGCCACCATACGCAAATTATGTACAATATTCCCACTAGCAATAATAAGGATTCCCTTATTTCGTAGCGGTGCTAATTCTTTTGCTAATTGAAAATGTTGTTCTAGAGAGCTTTTGTAATCCATACTCAACTGAACGATCGGAATGTCTGCCTTAGGGTAAATATGTTTAATCACACTCCAAGCTCCGTGATCCAAACCCCATTCGTAATCTAATTTTACATTTTGCGATTTTATCACTGACTGGACAAGTTTTGCTAATTCTGGACTACCCGGAGCAGGGTATTCTACATCAAACAAAGCCTTTGGAAAACCACCAAAATCATGTATTGTGGGAGGGTTTTCCATAGCAGTCACAAAGGTTCCTTCTGTGACCCAGTGAGCTGAAATACAAAGAATGGCCTTTGGTTTCGGAATGGTTTTTGCCAGAGCTCGCAGACCTTCCACAAATTCATTTTCTTCGATCGCATTCATCGGACTGCCATGTCCCAAAAAATAGGAAGGCATAGTGTTCGAAGTTGCAAAAGCACTCAAATTCCCGGTGGTTTCTGGCTGGTTCATATGGTTTATTGGAGTTTTGAAATAGCTCCAATCCCTCTAATACGATAGTTTAATATCAAACTATTTATTGTCAATCTATTCCTAATTTAGAAAACTAAAAAAAAATTCTTTTCCTCGTCTGTTCTCAAAAGGGAAAATGCTCTAGTAATTACAACGGAGGTTTGTCCATATGAAAGCAATTAAATGGAATTTAGGTTACGGTTTTTTAAGTTGGTTTGTTCCTTTTTTTATCTCGATCTTCTTTTTTTCAAAGGATGGCGGACTTCAAATTGATCTCTTTCTTTTCAAAACGATTATGATTGTGGTTGGTTCCTTAAGTGCTTGTTTTTTATTATATCGTTACTTTTTGTTAGTTGATTCGAGATTCCTAAAAGAAGGATTAATTATTGGCATTTCTTGGATTTCTATCAATTGGCTTTTAGACATTCTAGTTTTAATTCCTATGTCCAAAATGCCTATTCACGTATACTTTATCCAAATTGGATTTCGATATCTATCTTTGCTGTTTTTTGCTATCACTATGGGAGCCATTTTAGAACGGAAGTTGAAGTAAAAGAAATACCGAAATAAGAGAATTATAAATTTGTTTTAAACTCTGTTGGTATAAATTATTCTTTGGCGTTTTTAAAATGCAAATGAATCAAATCTATTTATCCCAAGCTTCCGTAACTCACGAAGGCACAATAAAATCTTTACTCAAAAGGAATAACCTTCCATCGGAAGATATCCTACCTAACATTTTAAAAGATTTCTTTATAGCAAAAACTAAAGAAAAAATTATTGGAATAATCGGCTTAGAAATATTTGAAGAAATAGGCCTTTTACGCTCATTATGCGTTGAAGAAACATTTCGTAAAAAAGGAATCGGATTTTTACTTTATAAAGATTTATCAATTTATGCTCATTCTAAGGGAATCAGAGAATTATATTTACTCACTACCACTGCAGAAGCTTTTTTTCATCGATTAGGATTTGTGACTGTGGACCGCTGTATAGTTCCAGAACCAATTAGGATGACTTCCGAATTTAGGGATCTTTGCCCAAGTTCCGCAGTTTGTATGAAAATAACAGTCATAGATTAAAACAAACCGAGGAGAGAGACCTATTGGGGTTGAAACGAAATATGGAAAACCAAAAAAAAATTGAATTCATACTTAACGAACTCATAGTGAATCATAACATATCCGAAATTCCAAAGTATTTCTCGAAAGACTATGTTGTACATACATCTAAAAAAGATTACAGTGAACATAAAATTATCGGAAAATGGAGTAAAGATTTACATAATTTCTTTTCTGATTTAAAAGTCTTGAAAATTCAATTCCTACTTCAAACAGAAGAGTTTATAGTTTGGAAAAGAACTCTACGAGGAAAAATCAAACCTTCAAAAAACAAAAATCTAAAGACGAGTAAATTAATCAAATGGGATGAAATGATAGTTTCTAAATTCAAAAACGGTTTAATCATTGAAGAGTGGAATAACTCAGAATTTCTTGGAGCTCTCATTTCCAAACCCAAATGAAAAAGATACTTTATTTGTTAGTCAAATTATCCTTTTCATATTTCCTAATTTCTTTCACTTATATTATCTCTACTGGACTTGTCGAAGAAAAAGAAATGAAATCGCATACAGCCTTAGTCCTCGGAAACAAAGTAGAGTTAGATGGAAAACCATCGGACCGGCTGCAAGCTAGATTGGATAGAACTGTTTCTTTGTATCAATCCAATTTGATTCAGAAAATGATTGTCTCTGGAGGAATAGCAATAGAAGGTTTTGATGAAGCTAAAGTGATGAAAGACTATTTAATCATGCAAGGAATTGATCCTAATCATATCACTTCTGACAACCAAGGATACACTACAGAAAAATCAGCAAATAACTTAAGGGACATCTTAGGTTCCAATTTTGATGAATCGATAATCATCGTTTCCCAATACTACCATCTACCAAGAGCGAAGTTTCTTGTAAAAAAAGCTGGGTTTCACAATGTAAAAACAACTTATGCAAGGTATGTGGAAATCCGTGATTTATATTCAATTTTCAGAGAAACGATAGCTTTGCCATATGTAATCATTTCAGATCTCATTTGAATCTACTATAAACTTTCTATATAAATATTAAAATTCATTGGCTCGAATATTCCGCTTCACTCACAGGTTCTAACCAAGTAACGGGGCCGACTTGCATGTTCGTTCCGATGGCTATATGACTGAATTCTTCCGAGGGTGTGGCCCCATGCCAATGTTGTGTATTAGGTGGACATTGAATGATATCACCTGCTTTCACAATACGAACCGACTTTCCTTTTTCCTGATAGTATCCTTTACCTTTTGTTATTAATAATATCTGACCGCCTGGATGAAAATGCCAATTGGTTCGAGAACTTGGAGAAAAAGTAACATTCCCAATCTGAGTGTTCCAGGTTCGATCGTCACCGACTAGAATCTCTACCCAAACCTTACCAGTAAAGTTCTGATTTTTAACGGAGACTTCCTCTGGAGAAGTTATCCTTATTTTAGAATCCCCAACCAAGATATGATCCAAAATATTTTTTGCCTCTTGACCATCCTGCCAGCTAACTTTTAATTCCAGGATAGAGACTAAATGCCGGAGTTGACTTTCAGTAAGACCAACATTAAGAGCAACTTTCATATGCGACCTTAGCTGAGCTTCTGCGTCTCCAATGCTTGCAAGAATGGAAATAGTTGCGATTTCTCGACTTTGAAAGTCTAAAGAATCCCGACTGAATATATCTGCAAATAGATGTTCCTTTAAGAACTGATCAATCACGGGCGCGAAGGTATACACTTCCCCACGAATCGGTGCACCTATTAATTGGGTCTGAATTTCTGTGCCTATTTCTAACTTACTTTTGTTAGTTGTAAGTGGCCGCGCATCCGTTCCTAATTTGTCTTTAATTCCATTTTTTTCGCGTTCCTTCAACACTTGCATTAGAACGTTTAGACCATTCAAACTGCGAGGAAAACCTGCATAGGCGTAAGTATGAACTAAAATTTCTTTTACCTCACTGATGGTTAATCCAAAATCCAATCCTTCATGAAGGATTGGATTTAATTCTATAGTTTTTCCTTTAGCAGTAAACGCAGCAATAGTTACAATATGCTGCTGGCGTAAGGTTAATGACTGATTTGAATTTTCGGTGTTATCGGCTTTGATTTCCTGAATCATTGCACCTAACAAGACGATAACTATACATTCTACAAACTTTTTCAATCCAATCCTTCCTTATGCAAATATTCTGACATATGATCTGCGATTTGTACATTATTCAGATCCGAGAAAGGAAAGTGTGTATTACCATGAATGCCTATCGTAGGGAGATGAATCAATGTGACTTTCCCACCATGCAGATTTACAGTATCCCGCCAAATTTTAGCCATAACAAGTCTTACACGCCAATTGTCTTCACCAGGGCTCTTTGTTGGTTTATCCGGTATGTTGTCTCCATAGTAGAGGAGAATTGGAATTTTAGTGAGATTCTTAAAGTCAGCGAGCGGAATGGGAACTCCTTCTAAAATGCCTGCGGCACTTGGTAAGCCTTGTGGAACTTCGCCTTCGGGAAAAACAAAACCACTGCCCGGTTCAAAGGAAACTATGGCTCGAACATTTTCGCTATTGATGGCAGTCATCCATCCCGGCCCACCTGCTTGAGAATGAGTGACCAATATAGCTGGCCCAATTTTTGTAAAAAGTGCGGTCGCTGCATCGGAAACAACTTTGTTATCAAACGGACCAGTGTTGGGAGTCATAGATCGGAAGTACTGATTTAACGCCTCCGGATCACGAGAGAATTGAACTCCAGGAAAGTAGTTCGGCCAAACTCCAATGCGAAACATAGCAAACCAAAATTGTTCGTCTGGAGTCGGTTTTATGCTACTCTCTACAATGCTTCGTCCTGCATTGCCACGCCTAGGTTGGTCAATTACATAAACTCCAAAGCCCCGTTTGAGAAAGATAGTTTGGAATCCTTCCCTGCCGTCAGGAGTGGTTTCCCAAGTTTTTGAGAATTGGCCTGCTCCGTGCCAGAATACAATTGGCAACTTACGCCTGTTCTCTGGCATTTGATAAAATACATAAGCATGATCCCCGTGGAATGTTTGGCCAGCAACGGTTGGGTTGTATGGATCAAAAATACCTGGACTTGTTAAAATCGTTCCACCAACTGCAAAACTCCCTTGGTCCGTAAGGGTGATTTTTGTGGCATCACTTTTGCCGTTAACTGCAGTAAAAGCAACTAAGAATGCTATTAATAGATAAGGATACAAGACTAATCTTTGTTTCATTTTTATCTTCCGACTTGATTTTGTAAATGTTCTGGATAACGAGTGCCTTGGATTTTTACCTTTGAGATCACATCGTGAATCTCTGATAAATCTAAAGCAGTCAGCTGAACCTCTGTTGATCCCAGATTTTCTTTTAACCTATCAAGTTTTGTTGTTCCTGGAATAGGAACAATCCAAGGTTTTTGTGCGAGAAGCCAAGCGAGTGCGATCTGTGCTGGGCTTACTCTATGCGTATTGGAAATTTTCTGAAGCACTTCAATGAGTGATTGATTGGCAGTTCTTGCTTCCACCGAAAAGCGTGGAACAATATTACGAAAATCGTTAGCAGCAAACTTGGTTGATCCATCAATTGTCCCTGTCAAAAAACCTTTGCCTAGAGGACTAAAAGTTACAAAACCAATTCCCAATTCTTCTAAGGTTTCCAAAACTTCTTGTTCCGGCTCGCGCCACCAAAGGGAATATTCACTTTGAAGTGCAGTCACAGGTTGGACAGCATGCGCACGACGGATGGTTTGGACACCAGCTTCCGAAAGACCAAAATGTTTTATTTTCCCTTCCTGAATCAAAGTTTTCACTATTCCAGCCACATCCTCAATGGGCACATCTGGATCCACTCGATGTTGGTAAAGGATGTCGATAACATCTGTCCTAAGTCTTTTTAATGCACCTTCCACAACCGCTCTGATATTTTCTGGGCGACTATCAAGTCCAATTTGTCCGCCATCAGATCCAAATTTAAATCCAAACTTTGTCGCAATGATTACGTCCTTGCGGTAAGGTGCCAATGCCTCTCCAATTAGTTCTTCATTGGTATAGGGCCCGTATGCCTCTGCCGTATCAAATAATGTAACACCACTTTCCACGGCTACTTGGATCAATCGAATCATATCAGTTTTATTATGAGCGGGACCATAACCAAAACTCATTCCCATACAACCTAAGCCAAGTTCTGAAACGGTTAGTCCACTTTTTCCGAGTTTTCTTTTCTTCATTTAAATCTCCCTATTACATGCGAACAAAAAAAACTTTTAGTTTGCCCATAGCGGCGTTTACGTATTCGGGAACCCAATAGGTTTCAATATGTGTGGCACCCGCGATCTTATATAGTTCTTTGTCTTTTGTTCCAATAGCTTTTTTGAAAGCATCCTCAGTCATGTATAGGCTGTCAGCATTGCTACCAGCAAGCATTAACAGAGGTTTGTCGATAAGGTCCATCTGATCTGTCACATCAAACCTCATAAGGTCTAACAAACTACTTGTTGTGTATCTAAAGGTCGAGTTCGGATGTGCATGTGTTTTCCAATAGTATTCATAACCTTGCCTGTACATTTCAAATGGGAAATTGGCGATTTGCTCATCCGTAAGATTCGCATCTCCCGAATATAGCACTTCTCCGCCAATGAATTCCTTTGCCCGAGCTTCGGAAGCCTGTTTCAGTCGGACTTGAATGGTTTTCAGTTGAGAATCTGCAAAACCATTCCGACGAACTCGACCGGAGTTAAACATACTTAATGTAGCAATCCTTTGGAAACGTTTATCGGTTTGGGCCGCTTTTAAGGAGTAACCACCTCCACCACAGATTCCAAATAAACCCAAACGGGACTTATCAACTCCCGAATAACCTGTGATAAAGTCTGCCATACCATGAATGTCTTCCACGCGGTTTGCAGGTTTGTCTACATTGCGCGGAATTCCTCCGCTTGCTCCTTGGTAAGCGGCATCGGCTGCGATTGTGATATATCCTTCTTCTGCCAATCTTTGTGCAAATAGGCCTGCAACCTGTTCCTTGACCCCACCATTGGGGTGGGCCACAACAATTTCAGGATATTTTTGGTTGGAATCAAAGTTTGCGGGAGTGTATACGTTTGCCGATATTTCTAATCCATTTAATATGTAAGTGACTGGATGGATGTTGACCTTTCCCGGTTCGTTTTTTGTGATTGCCCCTTCGTAGGCCAAAGTGAACGGATTTAATTTAAAATCTGCTGCTACAGCTTTCCCGGTCATAAGGAAAGCCATGATTACCATAAGTGTGGATTTGAATGGATTCATTTTCATCCGAATTCTCCCTATCTTAAACTTCGAGTTTTCGTTCGCCTAACCACTTCACCATGGCTGGATCGCGGTGATCAAAAAAGCTACTTACCTTTTGATCCAATTCTAAAATTGAATTCATTTCCAAAGGACTCAGTTCAAAATCAAATATCTGAAAGTTTTCTTTCATCCGTTCTTTGTTCACTGTTTTCGGAATGGCTATGATTTCTCTTTGAACCAACCAACGTAAAATTACTTGTGCTACGGATTTCCCTTGGTTTTTTCCAATACCGACCAAACTTTCATTCGTAAAGATATTATTTTTCCCTTCAGCAAAAGGTCCCCAGGATTGGATCTGTACATTGTTTTCAATTAGGAACTTTTGTGTTTCTATTTGCTGATGAAAAGGATGTGTTTCAATTTGATTGATGGCAGGGACCACTTCATTATGAATTTTTAAATCCATTAAGCGGTCTGCTTGAAAGTTAGCGACGCCAATCGATCGAATTTTTCTTTGTTTATATAACTCCTCCATGGCACGCCAGGCACCAAAAACATCCCCATAAGGCTGGTGCATAAGGTAAAGATCTAAGTAGTCCAACTGCAAACGATTTAAAGATCGTTCGAAGGCTTTTTTGGTACCTTCATAACCATCGCTTTGAATCCAGAGTTTCGTCGTGATAAACAGATCTTTTCTTGGAATATTACTTTTTTGGATCGCTTTACCAACTGCTTCTTCATTCATATATGCGGATGCTGTATCAATCAGCCGGTAGCCAACATCCAAAGCATCCAAAACGCAACGTTCACACTCAGCCGCCTCTGGTATCTGAAAGACTCCGAAACCTAGTATTGGTATTGGAGCACCTGTATTTAGAATCATATTTTTCATTGTAAATCTCCCTTTCGTTTTTTCTGATTTAATGATCATTATCTTAATCCATTTCAAAAAACTGGACAATACACATTCCTGGGGAACTATTGCCTGTTTCTCGCAGCGTCTAAAAAATAGCGGCTTTTTCTATTTGTGATGAGAGATTGATTTTCGGAGGAAATATGGACTCAAAATTGATTCTGGCGAAAAACCAAGAAATACGGAAACTTTACGATCAATTGGTTCCTAAACCTGCACTGATATCACCGTTAGGCGAATCTGTCTCAATCTACCGAGCCACCTTATCAACACCAAGAGAACCCAAAGCTTATGGAGCCATGTTGGTATTCCTGGCAGAAGGCCAGAAAAGGATTTTTCTCGGAGACAAGTCTTTCGTATTGGATCCTTCCCATTATCTGATAATCTCGGTGCCCTTACCTGTAGAATGTGAGATGTTGGCAACTCCTACCTCCCCCACATTGGGTCTATCCATACGCATTACACCGGAAACAATCGCGCAGATTCTCCAGTCTCCCGACGAAGACAACACGGCATCAGAAAATGTACCCTCAGGAATCCATACCGCAAAAATGACCGAACCGATTGCTGATACTTACTTGCGGCTGATGCAAGCGATGGCCTCAACACAGGATGCTCCCATTCTAGGCCCAATCATCTTAAAAGAATTACTGTATCGGGTCACCTATGGGGAAAACGGGGAAGCATTACGTGCCATGGCCTACCAGAATCGGCGTTTCTTCATGATCGCTAGGGCACTGGATAAAATTCACGAAGCATTTTCAGAGGATCTGAATGTAAATACCTTAGCAATTTATGCCGGTATGAGTGTTTCTACCTTTCATGCTTGTTTTAAGGCCGTAACGAATTCCTCACCTTTGCAGTACATAAAAAATGTGAGATTACACAAAGCCAAAGCTCTGATGACACATGATGGCATGAATGCGGTATCAGCAGCACTTCGAGTTGGATACGAAAGCCCCTCGCAATTTAGCCGAGAGTACAAACGTTTTTTTGGAATTACACCTGCTCGAGATGCAGGTTTTGTTTTAAGCCAAGAAAGTACCTAATGAATCGTAGGAACTATATATAATTAAAAAAATACGAACAAAACCTAAACAGCTGCAATTTGTTTCTCGGAAACCAAATTGTATTTCAATTTGATTAAATCGATTTTTTCTTCCATAGATTTCCATAAAGAATCTTTTTCTGGATGGAAGGTACAAAGCACACCTTGTCTCACCAAATCAATGATTTCATCGATAGAAAAATCCAAAAAGCGATAGAGTTTAAAGAATTCGTAAGTTAAATTTACATTAAAGATATCTGGATCATCTGTATTGATACACAACATCAGTCCCTGGTCATAATAATAACGAACCGGGTGGTTTTGTTCCTTACGAACATATTTTCCAGTAAAAACATTCGAAGTCACACAAATCTCAATAGGGATTTTGTTTTCTTTCATATAACGGACTAGTTCCGGATCTTGGATGGCAGAAGTGCCGTGCCCAATCCTTTCCGCCTTACATAGGTTTACCGCATCCCAAATCGCCCATGGTCCGTCATCTTCGCCAGAGTGAGCCACACAGCGCAAACCAGATTCACGTGCGACTTTAAACACTTCGGAATAATCTTTGGCAGGGCCCATAAGTTCCGCACCACCAAGTCCAATTCCAATGACTTCTTTCTGTTTTAATCCCAAAACTCGTTTGAGATTGTTCATTGCATTTTCAGGGCCAAAGGATCGAGAAACATCCACTAACAATCGAATGGTGATTCCATCCTTGGTTTCGATTTGACGAATCCGATTCACCATCACATCTACCATTTCATCAAAATCCAAACCATTTTGAATGAACTTAGAGGGAGCAAAAAACGCTTCGCAATAGATAATGTTATTTGAACGTAAATAATCGGCTAAACTATCGATAAAATACCCAAGGTCAGATGCTTCTTTCACAGATCCTTGCACAAAGAAAAATACCTGAATGAAACCATTTAGATCCTTAAAATTGTATTTATCTTCAAACTCTTTGTCGGTGACTTCGATTCCGTTCTTTTTGTACAGGAACTTCAAAGTTTCTTTGTTCACACAAGCTTCTAAATGCAGATGCACTTCTGTCTTTGGAATTTCTCGTATGAAATTGATGACATCTTGTTCATTGGGATGAGGAACCGACAAATCCCCAGCAAGTAATGATTTCCTTTCTTTGAGAACCGATGGTTCAGCGGATGGCTCCAATCCTTCTTTGGAAAGTAACCAAAGCGGGGGATGGAGGATCGGGAGTTCCATTAACGAAACTCTCTCGTTTAACAGAGTATTGATTTGTTTATCAAATGTAAGTTGAATGGTAGGTGAGTACGGTCTGTCAGCTGGCAGGCGGCTCTTTAAGCGATTGAGCTCTGCAATGTCGCGGTCAATGACAGAAATACGATTTAAAATCTCAGAAAAAGGAACTTCCATGTTCCAGGAAAGAATGGGGATCTTCGTGGGTCTCTACAAGTAGATTTTTAAAGGCCAGGTGAAAATCCCTATTTAGGTATTAAAAATCCCGTCGATAGGAAGTTTGGGAGCGGAAAAGACTGGAAATTTTTTCCGATTATGTCGTATAAATGAATATGCTCACATCTCGCAAAACCTTCCTACCGTTTGCACTTCCATCGATTTCTGAGGATGCGATTGAAGAAGTAGCCCAAGTGTTACGGTCTGGCTGGGTCACGTCTGGCCCCAAAGTCAAACAGTTCGAGATGGAGTTTGGAGACTTTGTCGGCAGCAAAGAAACCATCGCTGTGAATTCTGCGACTGCCGGTCTCCACTTAGCTTTGGAAGCCATCGGGCTCACGACAAATGATGCTGCCATAACCAGTGCCGTTACCTTTACTGCGACAACAGAAGTGGTTTGTTATTTTGGAGCCGAACCCATTCTTACGGATGTAGATCCAATCCACAATTTGATGACCCCTGATACTTTGCGAGAGACCATCAAAACCAAATGTGTTTGGAACGGCAAAGAACTCAAAAGTAAAAAAACAGGGAAACATATCAAAGCCATCCTACCTGTCCATTTGGCCGGTTATACTTGCGATATGGAAGAACTCATGGCGATTGCAAAAGAATATAATTTATATGTAATCGAAGATGCAGCTCATGCTTTCCCCGCAGTTCATAAAAACAAAATGATCGGAACCTGGGGTGACTTTACTGTATTTAGTTTTTACGCCACCAAAGGCATTACCACAGGAGAAGGGGGAATGGTCACTACTTCTCACAAGGAAGCTGCAGAACGAATTCGCAAAATGCGACTTCATGGGATTAACCGTGATGCGTTTAACAGACCTGGTTGGTACTACGAAGTAGTCGATGCAGGTTATAAATACAATATGACAGACATTGCGGCCGCGTTAGGTGTTGTACAATTAAAAGAATCACATAGTTTTTGGGAACGCAGAACAGAGATTGCAAAACATTATAATGAGGAATTTCGATCCCTAAAAGGAATCAAACTTCCTAAAGAAGATTCGAATGGAATTCACAGTTGGCATCTCTATCGTATTGAAGTGGATCCTAAAATTGCAAAATCAGGTCGCGACAGTTTGGTGGAAGAACTAAAAGAAAGAAATATAGGTACAAGCCTTCACTTCATTCCTATCTTTGAACACCCTTATTATAAAAAGACATTCCAATACAACAGAAAGGAATACCCAAATGCATGCCAAATGTATGATCGCTCGGTTTCACTTCCCCTATTTGCCGGGATGACACTATCAGATGAAAAAGATGTGATTGATGCCGTAAAAGATATTTTAACTTAATATGTATTAGTTGGAATGTTGTGCGGTCCGGATTTTGTAGAACTCAGGATCGTACAACTTCAGTAAATCCACCAAACCCAAAACAAATTCAGTATCCGTCCCATCCGCCTTTCTACGAATCCAAAATCCAACGAGTTCCTTTACCACTTGGGCATCCATAGTTTCATCTCCATTCCGAAAGACAAAACGAGAAGATTCTTCAGGATCTTCGTTGTCTGTAAAAGCTGGATAAAGAAATAAAATAAATCGATCTAGATAATAGGGATCTAGTCTATTTTCTTCCACTAACAATAAATAACGTTTTGCTTCTTTTTGATAAAACTTCGGGTTAGAATCCAATTTTTGGTAAACGATAAAAAATTCACGAGCTGTGTTCCGAACCAAACTTTCATAAATAGGTAAAGTTATCTTATATAATGATGGATTTGTTTTTGCAGGAATAAGAAATTCTCGAAGTTTGGCCGGAAATTCTGGATTGTAATGCCCAAATTCAGAGGGGGAATTCAATTCTAAATAAAATTTTGTGTGAGGGCCAGATTCAAAAATCTGAATTCCTAAATACTCGGAAAGTTTTTTAAAGCTAAGAACTGTTTGGACTTTGCAATAAATTTTGTGATAGGAAATTTCTTTTTCACAATACAATCCCAATTTCGGAAATTGAACCCAAGTGGTTTCTACAAGTTCCTTAAATTTATTCTCTCGTTCCATGGCTCTGTCCATAAACAAAGAAGCAAATCTTTGATCTAGTCCAGAGCAGGCAAAAAATAAGAGAAGGGATACGTTACTTAATTTTGTAAGTAATTTCAGCAGGTAAATTTTCCCATTCTGAATTGGCATCTTTACGGAAGTATACAGGAGAACTCGAAGATTTGAAATTCAAACTTTGAAATAAAATCAAATCAGACTCTTTTTTTTCAAAATATCGTTTGTCCGTGTTACTACCGAGTCCTAAATCCGCAATAGGAATCCAACCATAACTCAAAAGAAATATGGATAAGGAATCTTGAATCGATTTAGGTTTTCCTTTCTCAAAACGAATCATTCGAAACGGTTGCATCGGAACTCCGATGGCTTTCAGTTTTTCCTTGAAATCATTGGTGCTAATGCTCGTTTGGCGCGCTTGATAAATCGCATCTAAATAATCTCTAGGTAAAAGTTTTAATTCCTCATTTGGTTTTTCATAAAACGCATTCACATCCCCTGGATATGTTGTTTCTTTATCCAAATACTCATCAGTAACATAGTATTTAATGAATTGGTTTTTTGAAGAAAACTTATATTTTACTGTTTGTTCTCCAGGCAAATCTTCAATAGATAATTTCTTAAGTTGGACCCGATTCCTTTGAATGAAACTTGGTTGGTAGGATGGATCTGAAAATTTAACAGATCGGATTCTTTGTTGTTCATTCGATGGAGGATGAAGGATAGCAATTTGTGCTTTTGATAAAGAAACAGAATCAAGTTTGAATTTTAATGTAACTTCTAAATTATATTCTTCTTCTCCTGATGCAATAAAACGTTCTGTTTCTACGAAAGGAATATTTTTGATTTCTTTATTTTCACGATCCACAACCCAAAGTTTGGATCCACTGAGTAAAACACCACGAATAGAACGAAGGTTTGTCTTAATAGATCCTGTAATTTTTCCTGTTTTCGTATCATAACGATAGATACTATTATCTGCTGAGTCTGAAATCCATAAAGAATCTCTCCCATAACAGATATCACGTGGTCTAGTTCTGTCTGTAAAAAAACCACCGATCAATAGAGAAGAAGATTGATCATAAATTTGTACTTTTCCAGAATCCAAATCTAAAATGTAATAATAATTTCCGACACTGGCAATCCCGGCAACATTAGAAAGTGGGATTTGGATTTTATCTGTAATCCCACCGGAATTGGGATCTAGTTTTAGAATCTGTTTTGGGGCAACTACAAGTAGTTTCCCTTCGCGAGCATCAAAACTAATTCCGCGAAGGTTCGCTAAACCTAAGTTAAAGATTTCTTGCTCGCCGATCTCGTTGATTTTAATAATTGCACGCCGATTGGTATCGATGTACCAAAAATTAATTCCATCCCAGGCGATACCATAAGCCTTTTCTGTAAGTTTGTATTCCTTACTCTCCTGAGCGAATAATCCAAAGGAAAAAAATGTTAATAATAATAAAATGCGTATCATGAATCCAGCCCAATGTTATGTGTTATCAGACGAAAAATATCCATGAGTAAAGAGGAATCTTCGAATTCTGAACCCAAGATTATCGGTTTCGGCACAAAAATGATTAGGAAAGTTACTAACATTGCCGCTCCAAAATAAAAACGAAATTTTCCAATGCCGGATAGCGAATCGCGGATAAACGGATGTTCTACCTTCACCACATAATAAATGATAAAACCCCAAAGTAACCAGGTAAAGTGGATCAGGGCGAAAATTATAAAAAAAACAAACAAACGGTGAATCCAATTCCGATAACTTTCACCAAACATAGAATAAATGACATGCCCACCATCCAATTGGCCAAACGGAAGTAAATTCACAGCTGTAATCAAAAGACCTACCCATCCAGCTTTAGCGAGCGGGTGAGCTTGTATATCCATCGTAGAAAGATCAATGGGACCGAGAATCCACTGAGTAGTAAAATAGGTAAAAAGGCTATCACCAAAAAAGAGAAATCCAGAACGATCAAAATCAGGCGGAATTTCGATAACCTTTGATAAACTGATACCCACTAACCAAGCAATTACGGAGAGAACTAAACTGGCAGTAGGTCCACCAATACCAATGTCGAATAAAACTTTTTTATCAGGAATTTGTTGTTTAATTTGAATCACAGCACCCATGGTCCCAATCGGCCCCACTGGTAAAGGAATGAAATAGGGCAATGTTGCTTTCACCCCATAATACCTAGCCGGAAGATAGTGACCCATTTCATGTGCAAGTAAAATGAATAACAAAGAAACCGAATAAGGCCAATTCTCAAAAAACATAAGTTTATAATTCTCTAATGTTTGAGGCACTTGAGGATTGAGAAAGATATCAGAATAGGTTAGAGTAAAGAACGTAAGAATGAATAGAAGAATGTGTATTGTTTTTTTTGATTCCAAAGTCGGAACAACCTAGAAATTTATTTCTACTCGAAAGGATATAGAAGCTAACTATAGAATCAATTAGAAACCCATTTATTATAAGAAATTTAGAAGGCGCGATCCGATCTGAACTTAATTCAGATGCAAGTTTAGCCCGGTATCATTTGGTAAATCTGTGTCAATTCCTTAGAAATTGGCAAAGTTGATTCCTTTTTGCAAATCCAGATCGTGAAAATTTTCTTCCTCAAATGGGGACTTTATATTCCATTGAACAAGTGAATTTTTTGTACAGAACCTTAAGTCTTTACCCTTTTAAATCTTTCCCAACTCTTGGAAAAGTTGACTAGTCTAATCAGTAATTTTAAAACCAATTAATCAATGTTTGAAAATATAAAAATTATCAAAAAATTTGACCCGGCAGCAAAATCCTATTTGGAAATTGTTCTTTGTTACCCGGGATTACATGCCTTATGGCTCCATAAACTCGCGCATTTACTCTATAAACTTCGACTGCCCATCATTCCGAGACTAATCAATTACATTAGTCGCTTTTTGACAGGTATTGACATTCATCCTGGAGCGAAAATTGCTCCTGGTGTCTTTATCGATCACGGCTCAGGAGTTGTGATTGGGGAGACTGCAATTGTAGGCAGCGGCTCCCTGATTTTCCAAGGTGTGACCCTTGGGGGAACAGGAAAAGAATCGGGAAAACGTCACCCTACGATTGGCAAAAATGTTGTGATCGGCGCTGGAGCCAAGGTTCTTGGAAACATAACTGTCGAAGATCATGTCCGAGTGGGTGCTGGATCTGTTGTTATGCGAAACGTTCCGGCAGGTTGTACCGTCGTAGGAATTCCAGGTAAGGTTGTAAAAGCCGGTGACACTGCATCTGATAGCGTAGAACAAATGTTAGAGCACAATCAAATGCCAGATCCAATAGCTAAAGTTTTTTCTGTTCTATTGGAAAAAGTTGAAACCCAGCAGCAACTCATTAACAAACTATACGAAAAACAGCAACTGTTAGAAAAATCTTCTATTGATGCTCCAGAAGATGATCGATTCATTCAAGAATTCATTCATGGAGATGGAATTTAAAATTCTTTTAACAACTCTGTTTTCTTACTGTTGTATTCTTCATCAGTAATGAGTTTGTTCTTTCTCATTTCCTCTAATGCTTTTAGTTTTTCAGGAACTGATTTCCATAGTTCTACCGGTGCGATGATTTCTTCCTCTTTGGGATACCGATAGAGAGGGGGATTAGGGATCAGTTCTGGAATCTGATAAACAACAACATTTCCATAAATTGCATTTTTGACTGCAAACTTATCTTTATATAGACTGGTCTTTTCTTTATCCCGCAACCAAAGCTCTGGTCTGTAAATTGGTTTGATTAATGATGGATTAAAAATCACCCAATCTTCAAACGAATACTGTGTTTGAAAACTTATATTGGTATTGATTTCATGAAATAATAAAACCAAACCATCTTCTGTACCTAAGATATAAAAACTTGTTTTTAAAATTTTGACATTTGGTGAGAGGATATCATCCAACTTAAATATACACAGATAAACTTTAGGTTCTTTGTTTGTAGCTACCTTCTCAGCAAACTTTTGTATTTCAGGAAGATAACTTTCTGGAACCAAAATATCCCAGTCTTCATAGGCCAGGACACCACGTTTGTATTGGATTGATTTTAATACTCGAGGTAACTCGACAAAGTTTTTTTTATCTATACTAAGTTTAGAAATTTCTGTTGGAAAAATTTTTCGCCACTCCTCTTCCCCCACTTCAAAAAATGCCAAAGATGCGGATGAATCTATGAGTTTGATTTTGCTGGCAAAACTGGAGCAACCAAAAATAAAAAAAACAAGAATCAAAACGAAGGATTTTTTTGAACTTGCCGTTAATAAGTTTATGAATACACTGAAGACCGTGGTTCGGTTTGTAATACTTTTTTTAGCCTTTGTTTTTATCTCTGGTGAAAAATGGAATGCGCAGTCCATGCCACAATTTCAGATGAAGGACCAATATGGGCAATCGTATTCTGATAGTTCAGTAAAAGGAAAACCGGTTGTACTTATGGGATGTTTTCTCCGCGATCTGGAAATTTGCCGCAAACAAGGCCGAAAACTTTATTGGAAAATGCAAAATCTATTATGGAAAGATAGTTCTAAAGTCCACTTTCTTCTTTATTTAGATTTCCAAGAAACCAACAAACTTGTAGAGGATTACCTAGAAGAATCCAAAACAAAACAATATGAAAGTATTCTTTTGGATCGAAAAGGCCACCTTTCCGTAGGTCTAACCAAAGGCGAATCCTACTTACGAATATTTAATAAATCAGGTAAATTGATTTCTTCATCCTATCAGGAACAAATGGATGAAGATCTCATCCAAGAAATATATGGCATTCTTAAAAAAGAAATATAACTTACAAAATTATTTATTATGTACACTAATCTTCGTTAGTGTTTCTAATTGTTTTCAAAAAAATGAAAACTACTATCAGTTTTGGAAAGGATATGATCATTTACAACGTTCTATCAAATCCACTTCTAAAAACGAAGTTTATTTTGCAGCCCTTGCTGGTAGTCTCAGCGAGGAAAACGAATCCCAATTACAAAAAACTCCGGAAGGATATCCTTTCCTTTCCCTCTCTGGTAACGTGGACAACCAACAGAATTGGAATTTACATTGGAACGAACCAGACCCACCTAAATATGATTATTTGGCAAAAGTTACATTCGTTCCAAAACTTTGGGAAGAGCGAGAAATTTATGCCGTGGAAAAAAAGACCATTCACAAACTAAATGGATACAAACCACGCGATTTTTTCAGATGGTTCCATGATTTCGCATTGGCGATCAATGACCACAACGCTTATCAATCCTTAAAATCAACATCGCAAAACTTACAGTTTCTTTGTAGTGCTATGTTATGCCATGTAACGGAAAATGCGGAGTGGCATACTTTAGAATTTACAATCAATGAGGAAACCAAAAGTAGATTTCCAGGCTTCTACCAACGCACAGGATCTCGCTTAGAGAAGACAAAGCTAAACATTGAGGTTTGGGATAAATTCAATCCAACTCATAAATTTAAAATTACAAATCAGGGAAAAACCATTCAGTTTCATTTTCCAATAAATCCACCTGCAGATTATTTTCTTTCTCCAAAGGAGATTCGTTTTTTAGGAGATATTGAAATCAGATCTTTTGGAATCACAGTGAAAATCAACAACCTTGAGTATAAATTAAAAACAAGTTTTGAAAATCAAACTGATACGCTTATCGGACACTTTGTACGAATTGGGAAAAAGGAAATTAACGGAAGTTTTTTCTATATCATTCCACAAGGCTTTGTAAACTTTTTTATCCCAGGCAACATGGATGAATACTTTAATGAGTTTTTTACCCTACTCATTCAAGGAACCCAAGGAAGAGGAGGCTCTCAAATCCATGCAATATTTAAAAAAACACCACGCGGACAAATCAATACCATTACCACATACAATGAAACCAAACGAAAACGATTTTCTTTGTTTGGTGGTGATG
Source organism: Leptospira abararensis (assembly GCF_016918735.1). Lineage (GTDB taxonomy): Bacteria > Spirochaetota > Leptospiria > Leptospirales > Leptospiraceae > Leptospira_A > Leptospira_A abararensis. Next base: position 193,979 of record NZ_JAFFPR010000050.1, on the reverse strand, counting down.
ATTCTCAAAAAGCCAGTAATGATTTTGATTTTTTTGCCGCATGGGAAGAAGCTATGTTACAAGATTTAAAATAATCTTTAAAATATAGGTCAGGAATTGATAAAATTTCTTAGTAGGTCTTTTCCTTCTTCCGATCCAAACGATTCTGGATGGAACTGTACACCTTCGATTTTTAAAGTTTTATGCCTTAGTCCCATAATTTCCCCCTTCCCCTCACCTGCGGAAACTCGTGCCGTAATTTCCAAATCCTTTGGCAGGGAAGTTTCTTTTGCAACTAATGAATGATAACGCATAATTTCTATTCCTTGTGTGAGGCCTTGGAAAACACCCTTTCCATCATGTTCAATGGGAGAAAGTTTTCCATGCATTGCCACATTGGCACGAACCACTTCGCCTCCAAAAACTGTTGCCATACCTTGCATTCCGAGGCAAATCCCAAGTATCGGAGTGGTTTTACCCAACTCTCTTAGAATGTCAGCACTCACTCCAAAGTAAGCCGGATCTGCGGGATGGCCCGGACCTGGAGAAATAATAATCTTATCATAGTTAGCTGATTTAATTGTATCAAAAGATTTTTCGTCATTTCGAATCACATCTAATTGAAAGGGCTCTTCCCTTTCTTCTAAAATTTCGCCAACAATTTGATAGAGATTGAATGTAAAAGAATCGTAATTATCAAGGATGAGTACTTTCATATTGTTGTAGTTTTTCCTTCGGTTTTTATTTTTTCTCAATTAGTTTGGGCGCTTTTGTTTAAGATTTTTTATGTAAATCGAGAGCTTTGCGAACAGAGGCCATTTTATTAATGATCTCTTGGTATTCATCTTCCGGTTTGGAATCAAAAACAATTCCACCGGATGCCCGAACAAATCCTTTGTTCCCATTCACAAAAAAACTACGAATCGGAATCGCAAAAGTACAATCTCCATTCAAACCAAAACTTCCCACAGCGCCACCATAAGGACCTCGTGGTGACTTTTCAATGCGTTCAATGATTTTCATTGATTCAATTTTTGGGGCACCAGAAAGTGTTCCCGCTGGGAATGAAGAAGCAAGTCCTGAGAACATATCTTCTTTAGAAGAAAGAATTCCTACCACTTCGCTCGAGATATGTTGCACGTGAGAAAATCTTTTTACATCAAAACGCCTACGAACCTTAACCGTTCCAAATTTTGCTACGCGTCCCACATCGTTACGATGAAGATCGATAAGCATATTGTGTTCTGCAATTTCCTTAGGATCTGTGAGAAGTTTTCTCGCAAGAAGAGTATCCTCTTTAGCATCAACTCCACGTTTGGTGGTGCCAGCTAAGGGAAAGGATTCCATTTCCCCTTGCCGCAATCGAAAGAGTAATTCTGGACTCGCACCCAAAATGGCCCGAGATCCAAATTTTACATAATACATATGGGGAGAGGGATTGATTTCTCGCAGTGTTTCATAAATTGCCAATGGATTTCCATCCACTTGGTAAATTTCTTCGAATCCAATTTGGCATTGGAAGGTGTTTCCTGCTTTCACTTCTTCTAAAGCTTCTTCCACCATTTGTTTATGGACTTCTTTGGATAAACCTGATTGTAAGAGAGAAACTTTGGCTTCTGGTTTCTCAGATTTTTGATTTACAGCGAGTTTCAGGATTTGGTTCACTTCTTCGATACGCTTGGTTCCATTATCAAAATAGATCAACTCACCTGTAAATTTATCGTAAATGAGTCCATCCAAATACAAACCAAAAATCATCGCAGGAAAATCTGGGTGTGGTTCTAGTTTTAATTTAGGTTCAAAGAATTGCATACTTTGATAACCCAAATAACCAACAAATCCACCCGCATAACTAATGCTTAGTGAATTATAATCAGTCAGGTCCCTGAGAGCATAATATGGGTTTTCGACAGAGTATTTTTTTCCATCAATTTCTAAAACACCAATCTCTCCCACTAGCAGGTGAGAAGGTTGGAAACCCATGACGGAATAACGAGAGTCGTACTGGTTGTCTCCTGCCGATTCTAATAAAAAACAATTCTCGTATTTTGCTTCAACTACCCGAAAGAGTTCCCAAAACTCGATTCCTTCCGGCAAGAGTAATGAAGTATAATTGGGTTTTTTGGGGATCTTGATTTTCGGAAGTGTTTGGCTCATAAAAACTCTGTATTAGGTACCAAGATTCATTTTGAATCTTTTTATGAAATAAAAAAGGCAGGAGCCGGATACCGGAACCTGCCTTTTGACGTGTGATTTTGAATCCGTTCTTATTTTAAGTTTTGGTTCGCAAAGTCCCAGTTTACTAGATTCCAGAACGCTTCCACATATTTTGGTCTGGCATTACGGAAATCGATATAGTATGCATGTTCCCAAACGTCTATCGTAAGCAAAGATTGCAGTCCATCTTTCAAAGGGCTTCCTGCATTGCTTGTATTGACGATTTCTACACCGTCACCTTTTTTCACAAGCCAGGTCCATCCAGATCCAAAGTTAGTAATTGCCGATTGCGAAAACTTTTCTTTGAAAACATCAAAAGAACCAAAAGACTTTGTGATAAGATCTGCCACAGCACCTGTTGGAGCTCCGCCACCTTTTGGGGAAAGGGAATGCCAGTAAAAAGTATGGTTCCAAATCTGAGCTGCGTTATTAAAAATTCCGCCGGAAGATTTTTGTACGATTTCCTCAAGACTAGCATTTTCAAACTCAGTACCTTTGATTAGGTTATTGAGATTGGTAACGTAAGTTTGGTGGTGTTTTCCGTAGTGAAACTCGAGAGTTTCTGCAGAAATATGGGGCGCAAGGGCATCCTTTGCATAAGGAAGTTCTGGGAGTTTATGTTCCATGGTGGGTGTCTCCTGATGGATTCAAGTGTATTTGTATTTTGTATCTAGTATGGATCGCAAAAGCAAATCGTAAACTAAAAAAGTAGAATGGTTCTAACCGTTCCCTCTATCAATTTCGACTGACTGTAGAACGAACTGTCTTTAATAAATTTAAAATTTCTGAGTGTAAAACTCCATTAGAAGCCACTAATTCAGGAAGTCCGGTATAATAATGAACTCCATTTAAATCAGTCAATTTCCCACCAGCTTCCGTTAAAATCACCGAAATGGCGGATACGTCCCAATGTTTGACTGTCTTTTCCCAAATGGCATCCATCACACCTTCCGCGATAAAACATGCATCCAAAACAAAGGAGCCTGTCCTGCGAAAGGAACGTGCATAAGTTAAAAAACCTGATAGGTCTGCCATAATCTCTTGGATCATATGGGCTCGTTTTGTCGGAAGGTTGGGAGAAAAAATAGCGCGATTCAATTCTGAAATTCGGGAGGTTACAATCGGATCCCCATTTTTATAGGCCCCTTCTCCCATAACCGCAGAATAAACAGATTCCTGAGGAGGAACAATCACAACTCCACCAACAGGTGTTTCTCTATGTTCTAAACCAAAGGAAATAGCATACAAAGGAAGTCCACGAACAAAATTCATAGAACCATCCACGGGATCTAGGATCCACTTAAAATCGCCACCGTCAATGGTTGGTTTATCTTCGCAAATGATTCCATCTTTTGGAAATGATTTTTGCAAAAATCGAATGAGTATATCGCCTAACTTACCATCGGCGGCATCAATTCGTTCCTTTTCATCCGCATCAGTCTCTGATCGGATAGCCGAAACTTCACGTTGGATCTTCTTTGCTTCATGGATGATTCCCATAGCATTTGCTTTGACGTATTCGATCCGTTTGATGGTTTCATCTACGGGGAAATTGATGGTTGGTGAAGATATGCCCATATGACCTGCTACTTAATTATCGGATGATTTTGGAATGACTTTCCATAAAATATTACCAGACTTCGACTGAGTTCTTTCCACTTCAAACAACGAAAGATATTCATGATACTTCTTTAGAGTACCTTCAGGAATTCCTTCCTCTGTTTCTGTTAGAATCGGATAAAAGGTTTTGAATTGTTGGATAGTTTTTGGCAAACTAGGGATTAAAAATCTTAGAGAAAGTGAAAGATAATCAATTCCAATGGGACTATAAATCCTTCCTAATTTCCAAACCTCAGAATTGATTCCTAACTCCTCACGAATCTTAGATTCAGTTTCTGAAAAATCAATTTCATCAAAAATTTCTGAAAATTTACGAATGGGTTTGTGATCATCATTTTCTGATTCTACGCGAAAGACTCCACCTTGAAATCTTTTTGCTTCAAAATCAACAATATCCTCTCCCTCTTCTTTCGTAGAATGGAGGTGAATAATTTTTGTTTGAAAGTACAACCTGTCAGTGATAATTGCGGGAGTCATATTTTGTGAACCAGGTTTTTTAATTTCTTCCGACTTCGCTCCACCCAAATACAACATATCTACTGAAAATACATACAAAAACCTAGACGAACCAAATAACATAGGTCTTACAAAAAACAATTTCCCCGTTTCTCTTTTGGGCCTAGGTTCTGGTAATAAGTAGGTTCCCTCGATTGCCTCGGGGATATATCTGAGCACTGTTTGGACAAAATTTTTAATATCACCAAACTCCGGTTGTGTGACTGAAGTTCCCGAAATTACGAATTTTTCTGAAAACTGAATATAAGGTGAATGTAGATTATCTACAAAAATTTCACCAGGTTTATTCTTTGCGGATGTTTCATTTAGAATCCGATTGATTGATTTATAATCTTGTATTCTCATTTTCTATTTTCAAATAACAGATTTCTATTTTGGAATTCTTTTGATTTTATAACCAAAGGGTTTCAAAATAGAAAGTCCAGCCAACTTGTAACGGTTTGAATGGTTCATCGTAATTTCATAGTTATATTGTTTTCCTTCACGGTGGTGGCGCTCAATACTCGCACCCAGAAAACCAAATCGAACACCGGCTTCTTTTAATATCTTTCGGTACAAAAGGATAAAACTTTCAGGAGTTAAAGAAGTTCCTACATAATAGACTTTCCCTTTACCGTAAGTATTAACAGTGATGGCCGGTTTTCCCGAATAAAACTTTTGGGAATCGTTATATTTTGCGACCACCTTAGCGGTGGTAGGCTCTAAGATTTCACAAAACTTAGAGCCTTTGAGTGGTAAGATTCCCATCCGAATTCCCACCTTGTCTGTGGCAGGTGCCTCAAATTGAAACACTTCCACACCTGCCATCTCGGAAAAAACACCAGGGACTGGCTCTTCCACCATCCAATGGTCTTTGTCCTTAATTCCCGCTCGGTAACCGAGAACCAAATTACCGCCATTCGCCACATAGGCTTTTAGTTTATCCACAACGATTGGGTCAAACATTGTATAAAGGGGAAGTGTGAGAACTTTGTACTGAGACCAATCATTCTCAGCATGAACGGATAAGGAATGGGAATTTACATTTAAAACATTGGTTCCCGCAAACCAGGTAGCAAGTTCAATATCATAACCTACTTGTGCGAAAGGAACAGGAGCAAATTTTAAACCATCACTCAAAGGTTGGTGTTTGTAATTACGAGAATTTTCAATATCATGGAGGATTGCCACCTCTGCCTTGTAAGGCGAATCTGCCACATCCATTGCAAATGTTTTGATATCCTCAATGGTTTCTTTTAGTTCAAAGTATTTGGCTGTTTTTCTTTTTCCGTGATCTAAAATTCCGTAACAAAGCTGTTCTTGCCCAAAACGGGCTGTGCGGTAACGAAAGAAATAAATTTGGTTGGCCCCATTCACAATAGCTTGTGTCAACCAGAGTCCAATTTGTCCAGGGGGAGGAAGATAACCTAAGGTATCATGGCCTTGTACGCCAGAGAACTGTTCCATCACAGTGTATGGTTTGTTTTTTAATCCTCTTGAATACTGTTGGGTTGCAGTGACGAGTGGATGTGGGTATGGTTCTTGTTGGTTCCCCCAAACAGGATAATTGTCCCAAGACACATAATCTAACTTCGAGAATAATTCCGACATATCTGTTACTGGTAAAAAAGGTGAGGGATAAAGATTGGTAGTGAGAGGTTTGTTTTTACTATACTTTCGCAATATGTCCGCTTGGAAGTGAATATAGGATACAAGTTCATCCGACTGAAACCGGTAATAGTCTTGAATCATGGCCGGATTGAAATTACTAGCTACGTGGGCTGCGGGTAATGGAATTTCACTCCAATCAGAATAAATGACTCCCCAAAATACATTCCCCCAACGTTTGTTAAGCGAATCTAAAGTTTTGTATTTATTCTTTAGCCAAATTCTAAAATTTTTTAAAGCCAAAGGAGAATAATCTACATCTGAACCTTCGTGTCCAGGTTCGTTATCAATCTGCCAACCAACAACAGCAGGATGATTTCCAAAATGTTTGGCCATCGCTGTTACCATACGTTCTGTTGCTTTTTTATAGGCAGGAGAAGAAAAACAAGCTTGGCGTCTTGTGCCAATTCCTCGAACAATTCCCTCTTTAGAAACCTGAACAATTTCGGGAAATTTTTTGTACAACCAGGGCGGAAAGGTAGCTGTGGGAGTTCCTAAGATTGCCGTCATTCCGTGTTCTTGGATTTTTTTTAAAACTGCATCAAACAAAGAAAAGTCGAACTTACCTTCCTTCGGTTCCATGATTCCCCATGCGAATTCAGCGAGCCTTACCGAAGAAAGACCCATTTCTTTCATTATTTTTAGGTCTTCATCCCAGTCCTTAGGGTTCCATTGTTCGGGATAATAACAGGCTCCAAAGATCATATTTTTCCTTTTTGCGATTGCAGAATCTATCTTGTGACACAGACTGAATCAGAAAACACCCCTTTCAATCAAATAATGTCTGACAAAGTTATTTTAGGTATATCCAACACCCACCACTATCGATTTACTTTAGTGAATCTCACGGAAACCGCTAAAGAAGCGATGTTTCTACATTCTCTTAACAAAGAAATGTCCGTATTCCTTTCCAAAACCATGATGGGTGCGTTGTTTCTAGCAGAGATGACAAAAAACCAACAAAAGGTTAGTATTCAATGGAAGGATGATTCCAATAAACAAGCATTAGCCTATAGTGATCGCTATGGAAAAATGAAATCTGTGGCCTATTCGGCAAACCTGGAAGAGGGTGATATCCGAAACGAATTTATATTAGGACAAGGAATCATGAAAGTGATTCGTTGGGACTTTGATTCTGATACATATCAGTCTTATACCAACCTCGTAGAAGATACTTTCGAAGTTAATTTCATAAAATACCTAACTGAATCTGAACAAATCAAAGGTATTGTCGGTATGGAAGTTTCCCCTTTTGATTTTCCTGGAAATGATTTTTCTGCTAAGGGTTTGTTTTTTGAAGCCCTCCCCGATGCACCTGAAGAAAGTTTTTTATTTTTAATTTCAAAAATCCAACCTTTGGTTAAGAAAGAATCCTTTTGGGCTATGGGTTTGGATGAAATGTTTCAATCCTTACAAAGCGAAATAGGATCCGATTTAGAAATTTTAAGTAACGAATCTCCTGAATTTTTATGCGATTGTTCTAGACATAAGGTTGCTGATATCATTGCTTCCCTTGGCAAACAAGAAGCCGACTCCATTATTGATGAAATGGGAAAGATCGAAATCACGTGTGAGTTTTGTAGAACCGCTTATCAATTTGATTCTTTCGATGTGGAGAAGTTCTTTAACCAATGAAATCAACTTTTCTCTCGCTGAGAGAATCGGAACTGAGTCCCCTATTCGTAAGTTTAGATCAATTAGTGACTCAGTTTCTAAAGAAAGAACAATTTCCAATTCTACTCCTTACTGGAGAGATGGGAGCGGGGAAAACTACCTTCATTCGGGAATGGTTTAGTCGATTTGAAACGGAAAGTTCAATTAACTCCCCTACCTTTTCTTTGTACAACATTTACGATTCGCCTAATTTTCGTTTGTATCACTTTGATTTGTACCGAATCAAATTTCCAGAAGAACTAGATGCATTGGGGTTTGAAGAAATTTGGGGAAAGGAGGGAGTATCCGCAATTGAATGGTGGCAAATTGCAGAACCATACTTACCAAAAACAAATCGAATTTTACTTTCTATCGAGTCGGATTCCATTGAGTTTCGCTCTTATACTTTAGAATGGTCAGAGATTGAGATTCTATGAATATTCTGTATTTCGACACCACACAGGATTGGATCCAGGTTCTTGTTGGATCGTATCAGCCTGAGTCCTCCCTCCAAATTATATCAAAACTAACTGAAACTACTCCAAAAGAATCCTCTTACAAATTAGTAGAGATGATTCGGATTTCTCTCGAAGAGGCAAAAGTAAACAAACCCGAGCTCATAATTGTCACTACTGGGCCTGGATCATTTACTGGGATTCGCATAACAGTAACTACAGCAAGAGACCTATCACAGTTATGGAAGATCCCGGTATTTGGAATTGATAGTTTGGAAGCTTATTTGGTAGGTTTACAAAGACAAGGGTCTGAGGAGAAAACAGCCCTGCTTTGTTTAGATGGTAAACAGGGAAAATATTACACTAAGTATTCAACCGGAATAGAGCTTTCTGATTCTCTTGACCTTACTCCAGAATTGATCGAACTAAAGATTAAAAATACCGAATGGACACCTAACAATTGGTACTATACTGGAAATTTGCCTAAGTTTTACCCAGAATCAGCGACAAAAATTGAAGCGACAAAGTTGAATCTTTCGTCTATACTAGAGTATAGTTTGAAACAATACAACAAATCTGAACTAAATAAAAACGACTATTTATCTCTCCTGCCCAATTACATTCGCGGGACCTATGTAGATCACAAATGAATTTATGGATACCTATAAAATACAAAGAAAAATAATAGAATTTCTGGACCAACGGTCTGGGAAGGACATCACAAGACAAGAGATCAAAAAAAAATTTACCGAATCAAGTGAATTCAAACGACCCGACCCAAAAACAAAGAAGGTAAAATCCTTCAAAAGAAAAGAAAAAGTTCCTAGAAAAGAAATCGAATCCCTTATCGACCAACTCATCGACCTGCTCGAAGCAGAGGGATTATTAATACCTAATAAAAAGTATTTAACAGTTGCCAACCCTTTCCGCCTAACAGGAAGAATCTCCATCTCCAGAAGAGGTGATGGTTTTATAGCTCTACCTTCTAAAAATGATATCTTTGTTCCAGGGCCAATGACCAATTCTGCCATCACAGGTGACAAAGTTGAAGTCATTCCGCTAGGAGTGGGGAAGAAAAACAAACTCGAAGCAGAAGTAACCAATATTGTCAAACGTGGTCGAGTTCTCTATAGAATGCGAGTCAGAGAAAAAACAAACAAATTTGTTTTTGGAAACTTTTTGGATATGTTGGGAGATAACAAAGAAGGTGTTCTTCACGTTAAATCCATATTAAAAGATACTTTTGATTCAATTAATGTTAACGACATTCTCATCGTAAAATTCAAAGAAGGGTCTCCTCCTCAAGAGAACATGTATGATGTAAGTTTTATCCGTTTTGAATCGGACACGAAAGAGGATAGTGACTTACAACGGATTTTAATGAAATACAACTATGATCCGGTTCATCCAGATTTTATACCTTTGGATTTTCCGGAAGAAGTTTCTGAAAAAACTGTTTCCGATTGGAATCAACGAACTGACTTACGTGAGTTATATGCTGTAACCATCGATGGAATTACTGCTAAAGATTTCGATGATGCGATCAGTTTTGTCGATGAAGGGAATAGGCTTAGAATTTGGATTCATATCGCGGATGTTTCCTACTATGTAGAAAAAGATTCACCACTAGATAAAGAAGCTTACGAAAGAGCTACATCCGTTTATTTAGCAAATCGTGTAGTTCCGATGTTACCACCAATCCTTTCCGAAGACCTATGTAGTTTGGTAGCCAATACCAATCGGCTTGCCTTTACAGTAGAAATGGAAGCAAGTAAAACTGGTGACATTTACAATGCAAAATTTTATAAATCGGTAATCAAAGTCAAAACACGTTATACCTACGAAATGGCCGAGGAAGAGATCCAAGCAAAAGATCCGAACAATTGGATGTTTCAATTATCCCAGTTTACCGAAGCCTTACGTAAACGTAGGATGGCCGCAGGTAGAATCGATTTAAATTTAAAAGAAACAACCATCACTTGGAACGAAAGAAAAGAACCAATTGGGATTGAAAATCGTGAACGTTTGACAAGTCATATTCTGATCGAAGAACTTATGTTATCTGCCAACTTGAAAGTGGATGAATTTTTGCGAAAAAGGAAAGCACCTTCACTCCATCGAATTCATGAACCAATGGATGAAGAGAAATTAGAAACATTAAATCATTTTCTGCAACTGAACGGTTACAACATCCAAATCAAAGATACAAGTTATGCAGAAATTATGAAAGCTGTGAAAGAAATTGAAGACAACTCTGTTGGAAAAATTTTCAATTATCTACTTTTGAGAAGTTTTATGCAAGCCTACTACGGAGCAGATCCACTGGGCCACTGGGGACTTGGTTTTAAAGACTATTGTCATTTCACATCCCCGATCAGACGTTATCCCGATTTAATTGTTCATAGGGTTTTACAAGCCACACTTCTAGAAACAGAAAGGACCTATTCTGAAAATGAAATTGCTGTCATGGGATTACATTGTTCTGAAGAAGAACGAAGAGCTGCCGATGCGGAGCGTGATATAGTTAAAATCAAATCCTTTCGGTATTTGGAATCCACGGGGATTAAAGAATTCAAAGGTTTTATTGTGGGAATCCGCCCTTCTCAAATTTTTGTCGAGTTGGATATTTCTAATTTGGAAGGAGTTTTGGATAAAGCGGAATTTACCGATGAGTTTGAAGTTGTGATTAAAAATGACTTCTCCTTCTATTCTAAAAAATATTCGAAGATATTCTTTATTGGTGATCCGGTTTCGGTGAGCCTTGATCGAATTGATTTCGAAGACATCAAAGTCTATTTGAAATTAAAAGACTTCAAAAAAGACGACACTACTCCCAAAAAGAAGTAAAATAAATCTCCGAATCTATTTTAGAAAGATAGATTCGGAATCTCTTCTCTTTTCCAAACTTTTCGAAAGAACTTTTTTTCATTCATTTGGATAGAAAGAATTTTATTGATAATCGCTTCTTCACTTACATGATACATTTTCATAAGCTCCCTATCGAATGATAGTTGAGAATGTGCGACCCATTTAATCAGAGAACGTTTGTTTCTTTCCGATTCAGGTAATAATTCATTCACTGTCGCAAAAAATTGTTCATGGCTTAAAAAAAGACCATTGGAGATTTCAGGCATGGGAGCGGCACCATGATCAGCAGTTACCACCATAACAAAGTTATCTCCATAATTATTTTTTAGAAATTGAAAGATTGTTTCTATTTCTTTGTCAGTTGCTTTCAAAACCTGTTCAGCTTCTTTTGATTCCCAACCATACAAATGACCCACCGCGTCGGTTGCTTTTAGAGTCACATAAGCAAGATCTGTGATTCCATCTTTATCTTTTTTAGTATTGAGAATGGTTTCTGAAACAGTATCTCGAAAAAGTGCCCCGTCCATTTTGACTTGAAATTCTGAGCCTTGAAAATAGTGGATTTTTGCAATTAGCTCAATTGGATCCTTTGCCTCAAAATGTGTTGCAATTTGTTTTTTATTTTCTAAGTAAAACTTATATAAATTATATTTCTGCGCAGAGTTTGGTGTAAGAAATGCATTCGTGTAAGTGGACCAAGAAAGGCTTTTAATATCCTGCCAATAGACATGGTCAAAGTCGGAAGGAAGCGAGTCTTTTTGTTTTGAGGGAGGATTAAAAAGTTTTCCATGTCCGGCCATACCAACTGCCGCTCTTGCCGCATAACATTGGCTAATGATTACAGGTATGTTATTGTGAGAAAGATCCCATTCGTCTGCAAAACTTGGTACTGCTAATTCACTAAGATCCCAATCTTTATTTGCTCCTTGGTATACTGGTCTATGAAGGACTTTTCCATCAGCATAAGAATAGATTTCGTTTGAGAATATTTTTGAATCTTTAGGAAAAGCTCCTGTTCCAATCGCCATATGGCCAACGGCTGTATGTGATTCTAAATGGCCTACTTTTGCTTTTTTAAAATAGGCAGAATTATTTTTCAAACCTTCTAAAAATGGATAAGAACCTTTGTGAGCTTTATAAAGTTGCTTACCACCTTGATCCACGACAACTGTGACAATGATTTCTGGTTTTTCTTTTTGGTTCTGAAATATTTTATCTAAATAGGAAGTATTGAGTGTATTGGAAAATTTGAAATCGAGGAGTCTTCCATAAACAGAAGGGATATGTTGTTGGTTAATGGGATCGGAATATTGACCATTTCGAATCCATTTGGGGCCATAGATCCAAATGGGAATTTCTGTATCATAAAAATATTGTGTGTAATGAGAGGTGTAATTTACTTCTTTAGAAAAATTTTCTTCCTCTGCATCTAATTGCCATTGTGTTTTTAACTCTTCCCAAGACAAATCGTGATCTTCTAAAATATTTTTAATTTCTTCTTTAGAATAATGAGAAAGAGTGATTGCATCTCTTGCCTCTCTATCAAATATATTGAATGGATAGGGAGCTAGGATTAAATCTGTATCAGGTTGCATCGATAAAAAGGCGGCGCGTTTATAATCCTCTTCCCAACCACAATTGATAAGAATGAACAGAAAACCAATGATCAATCCATACTTTTGTTTTATACTATTTTGGTTTTTCACTCTTTCCTTCCTATCTTGCTACACCTTACCTGATGTTTACTTTTCGAGGCAAGTGCGAATTAAAGTGGTGGGTGATCTTATGTGTCACAACTCACAAATCTCTACTTATTATAAACCAAAAACAAAAGATTATGATTCCACTGGTAGTTTCGAATTCGTTTCAAATTTATTACAAGATGCAGATTTAACTTTAGGAAATTTAGAAACAACAATAGCAACTGACCCGAATGAATTCACTGGTTATCCAAGGTTTGGTTCGCCAATCGGATTTTTGACAGGAATTCAAAATGCTGGATTTGATATTCTGTCTACAGCAAACAACCATTCTGCTGACAAGGGTCCTTTTGGAATTGATTTTACAATCGATTCCGTTTTCAGCAAAGGAATGATTCCTATTGGAACTTTTAAAGGTAACGCTGATTACTTGGAACGAAAAGATTTTTTTCAGGAAATTAATGGAATCAAAATTGCTATTTATAACTATACTTATTCAACCAATGGAATTCCGGTAAAAGGCAATAGGATCGTCCGATTGTTAAATGAAGCCAAGATTCAGGAAGACGTAAGTTTTGCCAAAGAAAATGGAGTTCATTTCGTAATTCTTTGGTATCATTATGGAAAAGAATACGAAGAAAAACCAGATAACTCTCAAACAAAATGGGTAAACATTGGCCTTGCGGCAGGTGCCGATATCATTATCGGAGGCCATCCCCATGTGGTCCAGAGAGTGGATCTATTCCAAGAAGAGAAAAATTTTGAAGATAGACTCGTTGCCTATTCTCTCGGAAACTTTTTATCCGCACAAAATAGCGAAGCAACCGACGGCGGAATCATCCTTACATTCCAATTAGAGATAGATTCCCAACAAAGGAAACGAATCAAAGATGTAACAATAGAACCGGTTTGGATTTTTCCACATGGTTATAAAATTATCCCGATTCAAAAATACAAACAAAATGAAATTTCCATGAAAGTCCCCAAACATTCAGAAAAACGAATGTATGTATATGAATCTTATCTTAAAAAAATTCCAGGATTAGTTTTTTAGATAAGATCATTTTTGTTTTGAGGATAATATCTTAATTAATTCTAATTTATTTAGTATTAGAAATTTCGGAAGAAATCAAATCATAACCTTTCCCTTCACGGATTAAATTGATAGAATCATCATTGATTTGTAAAATTGTCGATAGTTCTGTTTTCACAATGCCGCCATCGATAATTCCCTCTACTTGGTTTCCGTATATAGCTTCAAGGTCGTCTATATCTATAATAAATTCATCATCGCAAAATGCGGATGTAGATGTTAATGGAGAATCGTGAATCTTTAAGAGTTCAGAAAGATAGATATGGTCTGGAATTCGAATTCCAATTTGTCGATCTCTATGATGAGCGACTGATGGTTTGGGTAGGTTTTTATTTGCCTTTAAGACAAATGTAAAAGGTCCAGGAGTGACTCTCTTCATTAGCCTATAAGCTGAATTGGGTAGGTATTCTATAAAATTAGAAGCCATCGAGATATCTTTACACATTAGCGAAAGTGGTTTGTCTTTGGGTAATTTACGAATAGCGTATATTTTCTCTACTCCTAATTTCGAATGTGCATCGGCTATAATTGCATACACTGTGTCTGTTGGAAAAATGTAAACTGCTCCATCCTTCAATCGTTCAGAAATCTGTTTTAGTTTTCTAACCTCTGGATTTTCAGGATGAAGGTATAAAATCATAATTTGAATTGCTGCTACTGTGCAGTCAATCCCCCGTCTAGAACAATGCATTGGCCTGTCATATAAGAAGATGAATCGGATGCCAAATAAATCGCTGCCCCGAGAATTTCTTCAGGTTTTCCGAGTCGTCCCATCGGAATTCCAGCAAGCACTTGTTTCATGATAAATTCTTTGTCTTTAATCATATCTGTCATCTCTGTATCGATAAGACCCGGACAAATTACATTCACTCGGTAACCATTATTGCACCATTCAATAGCCAATGCTTTGGAAAGTGTAATCACAGCTCCTTTAGTTCCTGAATATACAGATGCAAGTTTACTTCCTACCATACCCAAAACAGAAGCCACATTAATGATGTTTCCACCTTCTTTTTTATGATGTTTATAGTATGCTTGGCAATTGCGAAAAACACCTACGTAGTTTGTTTGAACAATATTTTGTAATTCGTCTTCTTTGAATCCTGAAGCAGGGGTGTTGGTGGCGATCCCCGCATTGTTTATGAGCGTATCGAGCCTTCCGTGTTTCGTTTTGATTTGACCGATGACTTCGAAGGCAGCTCCTTCATTACGAACATCGAGGACTACCCCATTGATCCCTTCTTTGGCCATCCATTCAATGGATTCAGGCCTAGATCCTGCCCCATAAACAATAGCACCGGCATCTCGAAATCCTAAAGCCAAAGTTTTTCCTATACCGCGGCTCGCACCGGTGATTAAAATTGTTTTTCCTTTTACATCAAACAAACTCATTTTACCTCGTGATTGGAAGGATAACAATCGCTAGCTTGAGGTTTTGTGTCTTCCATAAGTTTTTTATAATCTAAAGTATTATCGTCCCGAACTAAATCTCTTCTTATGTAGTGCGTTCCTTTATCATAATAATCCGCTACAGGATTACAATCTTGGATGTCTTCCGAGTAACCTCGTTTACATCCAAAAATCAAAACGAATACCCATAAAAAAATAGCCAAAAGTCGAGGACTCATCATTATGAAATGAAACAATATCCCTTAAGGAATAGCAAGAATTTGTTTATACTCAAATCGACTTCACCCAGGCGAATCCAAATCCTAACGGACCTTGGATTCCAATTTCGGGTAGAACCAGCAAACGTAGATGAGACCCAAAACCTAGGAGAGCTCCCTTTAGTTTATTTAGAACGAATGGTTCACTCTAAATTGGGTAATCAAGGGAATGAAAATAATCTATATTTAGCTGCTGACACCATCGTGGTCTTTCAAAATGAAATTTTACACAAGCCAATTGATTTGGAGGATTCCATTCGCATTTTAAAAAAACTTTCTGGGAACAAACATTCTGTCTTTTCGGGAGCTGGTATTAGAACAAACATAACTACGGATTTCTTTTATGAAGAAACCATCATCGAATTCAAAAATTGGAAGGAAAAGGAAATTAGAGAGTATATTTTGCGATGCAAACCTTTTGATAAAGCAGGTTCTTACGGAATTCAGGATGAGAAAGGGCCGGTATATTCAAGAGAAGGGTCTTATACAAATGTTATGGGATTCCCACTCCGAAGTTTTTTTTCACGTTCCTCGGTGTGGTTGCCTATCTGGGAAAAGTCTTAGGCGTAGAGGTTGACTAAATTTCCTGGTTTGTAAGAAGCTTTCGCATCGGGACTCGTTTGAATCTCTGCTGCTTTTTTTTCTGTTTCACCGGAAGCATATTTTGGTTGGTAGGAACGAGATTGAATCGCTTCTACTTGTTCGACAGCTTGGGTATCGTATGTGGGGGACACATACATATACGGTTCGCCTAGTCCTGAAACTCTTGCCACATTACTTGAGATTTCCATAGTATGAATATCGCCCTGATCCTAACGAAAGATTAGACCGGTTTACAGAAAATGGAAACAAAAAAATCGCAAGCAAGGGAATTTACCTCTCTTTTCCAACTCTTCAAAACCCAAACCTCGAATTTACCTCAGTTTTTTGCCTACTCGGGAGAGGACTCCTATGAATTTGAGCTCATCATTGACCATTACAAAGAAACCCTTTCCAAAACCGCTGGAACTTACGAAATCATTCTGATTGTTTCTGAATCGGGAGAACAGGCAAAACTTTTCGCTGAACTATTCACACCGGATATGTTTTATCCACGCAAACTGATCATAGTCAAACAAGCAACGGCACTTTTTAAACCGATTCTTGATACAAAGTCTGCCCAGGAATGGAAAGACTTTGCTTCTGGATTTCGTAAGAATATTACTTCTGTATCCGATGAGATTTTTCTATTGGTCCATTATGATAGTAAAGACATTCCGCAGAGTTTGATCCAACTCTTTCAAAGCACTCTAAACTTTTATAAAACAAAATTTTTATATCCAAGTGACTATCCAAAAGTATTCAAAGAAGTTTGTGACCAAGAGCAAGTGCATTTTGAACCCAATGCTTCCGATGAATTTATACATAGAATTCCTGCAAACGTGGGAGCTTATCTAAAGAGTGTTAAAAAATTAAAACAGTACCTGCACCGTTCTAAATTTACAATCGAAGATGTAAATGCAGTTCTATTTAGCCAAAATGAACTCAATACCAACACCCTTGTTGAATCTTTAATTCAAAAACGAAAGGTGGATTTTTTCAAAGAGTTCACGAAATTTAGTGATCAAAACTCAGAGATACTTAGTTTTTTAACAAGGCTCACTTACAAATTGGATGAAATTCGTAAAATCAAAGTCATTCGCTCAAGGCATAACGGTGAAGTTCCCATTCCACTTATGGATGAACTTTTAAAAACAGGAAGTTATTCAGATGCTAGAAAAAACTTTGTCAGAAGACAATTGGTTTCTGATTCTGCTCTATTTACAGATAAAATTTTAGATCAGTTCTATGACCAAGTGATTGAGATGAATATTAAATTTAAATCAGGTCTTCGGGACGAAGAAGGCAAAAACTATTTTTTACAAAAAATAATGCACTTGTTTTCTTTACTTCAGGAAAGATCTTCTAATTGATATTCATGAAGTTTGCGATATAGATTTCTTTCTGAAATTCCAAGTAACTTAGCTGCTTTTTCTCTATTTCCTTTTGTATAAATTAAATTGGCTTTGATAATTTCTTTTTCGTAAACTTCCAAACTAATTCCCGGTTTTACTTCCAATTCGGATAATTGGTTTTCAAAAAAATGAGAAGGAATTTGTTTCCAGTGTAATTGTTTCCCAGAGGAAAATCCCACTAGTGCAAATATCATATCCTTGAGTTCAGAGATATTTGAAGTGAAGGCTTTGTTTTTGAAAAATACAAAAAACTCTTCTTCAACACCTGTGATTTTTTTATTTAAAGATTCATTAGCTTCCGCTAAAAATTGTGAAACAAACTGTGGCAGTTCGGAGATTCTTTTTTTTAAATTGGGAAGTTCAAAACGAAAGGATTTTAATTGGTCATAAAATTCAGCATAAACATTCTTTTGATTTAAAATTTCGAGTTCATCAGAATGGATTTCCCAATACAAATATACCTTCGACTTCTCTTCATATTTTTCTGATTTCCACCACTGTTGTAATTGAAGAACTTCTTCTGGTTTTGCCTTTGTGATTTGATCAATGTAAATTGTGATTATTTGTTTAGAAGATTTAATTTTCTCTAACTTGTCTGAAAAAGAAAACGGATATTCAAAATCCAAGTTGATGATCGCATTTTCCGGAATGTTCCTTTGTTCTAAACTCCTACGAATCCAAAAACTTTTACCCACTCCCTTTTCTCCAATGATTAACATTGGCAAATTAGAGTTGGACGTTTCGATCCATTGGTTGCGAATCTTTTGTATGTCTGATCCGCTACAAATCCATTCTGTATTAGATTTACTTTTTTTTGATGACACTCACTATCCCTTGTAGGTAGCCATTAAATTCTCTGATTTTATTTGTATCTAAAAACTTTTTAGCCTGAGAAGGTTTCACCATCAATGTTTTAGGATAAGTTGAATTTACTTTTAGTAGATTTGTTTCTGCAGGAGCATTTTTCACACCCCAAGTTGATAAAGGATCAAGAACAAAGGTAGTCTGCACTAAATATTCTTTTCCTTTGCCAACAGTCACATCATAAGGCAATTGAATCCAGATGGCCTCACCTTTTGATTCTAAGAGAACCGTTTGAAATCTATCCTTTTCTGATTGGTCCGTATTAGATTCTGTGCGAATTATGTATTCCAAATCTGTTTTGATTTCTTCTTTTTCTAAAATTCGTTTGTCGGCAATTTTTTCATACGCCAGATATAAATTGTAAGGAGTAATTACATCCACTGCTGCACGAACCAATGAGGCATCGTATTTTTTAATTTGGTTTTGGTTCCAATTAAAGGGCATTTGTAATTCTTCCACAGAAGAATATACATTAAACTGGTTTAAATACAAATATTCATATCCTTCGGAAGTGCCAATTTTTTGGTATTCCGTGATTCCTACGATGCGACTATTACTTGCCTTACCTATCCTTTGCAACTCTCTAATGCTACTAAGATCAGAATGATTAGGAATCAGTATTACGGGTTCAATTTCCATATGGCGCAAATCATTCAGCGCCATAATGATGGATCCAGATTTGTCTTTAACACTTGAGGAAAGTAGTAAAAATAGTTTTCTCGATTCTTTTTTGCCGGAAGCTACTTTTGATTTTAATGCTTGTAATGCGGAAACAACCGATTCGGTTTGATTATTCCCTTGCCATCCGGTTTCTTCCATAAGTTTTTTAATCTCAGTATGTTCTTTTGTTGGCGGAATGTTTACCGTTTTATCTTTTTTTACAAGAGTAACACCTAAGTACAATCCATCCTGATCATAAAGCGAAGATAAACTCTTCAGAACATCTTTTTTGTAATAAGCATAGGAAGAGTGAATGTCGATAAAAAGTGAGATTTCATAATTAGGGGCAATTTTATTTTTCTTCTCGTAGAATCGAGGCGGTAAAAAGCGAAAACTTTTATCGTTATGTTTTTCATAAGCTAAAACAAAATTGGAGACAAGTTTGGATTGAATGGTTTGTCTGGTTTGATTTCTACAATTATAAATCACAGTTTTAACAAGAATAGGATTTCCAAAGTCAATTTGGTCCTGAACTACAAAATGAGAGTCCCATTCATTACAATAAGAATAAAGGTCTTGGTCCTTTAGTTCAGCGTCCTCATTCCATTCCGTCTCAGTTAAATAATTTTCCACCAATTTTGGGTCTGTAATTTCTGTAAAAAAATTTCGTTTTAAATAATGTCGTGAAAGCCGTGACAATTCGAATCCTGCCTCACGTCTGGTTCCAAGAACTGGGGGAACCTCACCGGAAATGTAAGCAGGTAAGATAGAAATTTCTTTCCCTATAATAAATTCGGGAAAGAACGCAATAAATAGCAGAAGCAATGCATAGGGAATTCGGAGGGGTCGGCGAGACATAAAATTAGAATCGGTCTATTGAGGGAAAATGTAAATCTTTATCCTACGACCATCATTCGTTTTCTTTGAGAAAAGATTGACAAGGTCTTTTTATAGGATCAAATTCTTCGGAAAAGGAGTAGATTCTTTATGAAGAAATCGCTTATCGTATGTGCCTCTATAATCGCATTTGTTGTATCTTGCGGATCCAATGATGGAGGCAGAAGAGACGCTACGACCGTAGGTAAAAATGGTTGGATTTTTGAAGGTTGGGCTTGTGCACCTGATGCCGCTGCTGCAAAACGTGGTGAAAGCCCTGCTGAGTATTGCAAAGGAAAAGAGAAAGAATACGATTATCTTTACATGAAATTTTCTGCACGTGCTTCTGACAAAGCAATCAAAGCTAACTCAGTTGCAATGAAACAATCCACTTGCCGTGAAGCAGCTCGTCTCCAAGTTGCTGGTGATGGTTTGAAAAAAATCTTGGGTGAATACTTAGAACAAGCATCCGGTGTATCTGATGGTCAATCCACAGGTTCCGTGATCGTTTCTGAATCTAAGGGAATCATCAAAGGTGTTGGGGTTTATGACTGCTGCTCACTTAACAATGAAACAGGAATTTGCGCAAATGTTGGCGAACCTGAAACTTGGGAAGAATGTCAGTGTGTTGGATACTTGCGTTATGCAGGTGGACAAAAAGCTCTTGAAGCAAAAGCAACTGCAGCTCAGTAATCTGACTGTCTTAACTTAACGTTTCAAAAAAGCCTCCTCCTTGGGAGGCTTTTTTTTGCCTTCAGAACAATTTACTTTTTTGTTTTAGGGTCGAAGTAATGTTTGTGGATGAATTCTTGAACGATTTTGTGTTCCGCTGCTGCTAATGGTTGGAAGATAACCGAAGTCGTTTTACCAGCCGTTCTATGAACAGTTCCCACAATCTCTAACGGATTTTGGTGAAGAGAGAATTGAATTTTTACTTGATCGCCTTCATAAAAGATTGCTGTTGTTTGGAAGGCCAAACCACCAGTTCCTAAATCAGAAAGATGTCCACTGACAGGTGTATTTTTTGATTTAACTAGTTCTACAGTGCAAGGCACATCTAACTTGACTCTTGCATCTTTACGTTTCTGTTTCACTCCACCATACTTACTGTAACTGTCTGAAAATATTGACTGTTTTGAATCTGCCATTTTAACTTCCTCTACGCGAGACTAAACAAACGTTTCACAGTTTATATTCTCGTTTTTTATTTCGCTTGTTTCTAAAAATTTTGAATCTATAGAAATAGACTCCAATCTATCTAAAAATTGACTCACATTTGTAAATTGCAATAACTCTCGTTTGTTCTCATCGGGAAAACCGATATTTTCTATATATCGTATAAAATGTTTCCGAAAGAGAATCAAAGCATAATCATCTTCTGAGGGATAAAAGTTTAACATACGATCTAAATGTTCTAAAATTACAGTTTTTATCTCTAACCAAGTTCTGGTTTCTTTTGGTGTGTCAGAAAAGATCCAAGGATTTCCAATGGCTTTGCGACCAATAAGAACCAAATCCACTCCATACTTCTTTTTTTTTTCTAAAGCTTCTGTAAAACTAGCCACATCTCCATTCCCAAAAATGGGAACATTAGCTTTAGATTTGATCTCACCTATTGCGTTCCAATCCGCAAGCCCAGTGTAGGCCATCGCTTTCGTTCTGCCGTGGACAGAAATCGCAGAGACACCTGATCCTTCTAAAACTTTGACTGTTTCTAAATAATTTAAAGAATTAGAATCCCAACCCAGACGAATTTTTGCAGTTACAGGAAGGCCTGTTTTTTTCCGTATCCCTTCGATCATGGCACCTGCCAAACGGACATTCCGTAAAAGTCCCGCACCGGAACCATGATGGGAAACTTTTGCCACAGAACATCCCATATTGAGGTCTATCACGTCTGGTTTTTTGGAAGCAGCAATTTCAGAAGCATTTACAACAGTTTCTAAATCGGAACCAAAGATTTGAAAAAAGATGGGTCGTTCTATTTCTAAATAACGAAACATATCAAGAGATTTTGTATTTCCCAGTAACAACTGTTCTGTGGAAACAAATTCCGTATATGCAAAAGCAGAGCCAAAGCGTCTAGTAATTTGTCTATACGGACTGTCAGAAATACCAGCCATCGGAGAAAGAACAACATCGCCTTTGATTGTTACATTCCCGATGGTTATCATACGATCTCTCTAACTATTCAGATTCAGTTTCTGAGTCCCGAACAACTGCAAAGTCTTTTACAAAGTCTTCGTCTTTGGTATTTACAACTTTGACACCCATTGCGGAACGCCCTACCATGGAAATTGTTTTTACTTCTACTCGAATGGCCATACCTGATTGAGTAATCACAAGAAGTTCATCGTCATCTTTCACAGTAGCAATACCAACAGACCTTCCGTTTTTCTCACCTATTTTAAAATAGGTCATCCCTTTGCCACCACGACCTTTAGTTGAGAATTCTTCGAAATCCGTACGTTTACCAAATCCATTTTCAGAAATACAGAATAATGTAGTTTCAGGTTCTACTTTTGTAATCCCGGCAATCGCATCATCGTCTTCCAACTTCATCGCGGTAACACCCGAAGCAGTTCTACCTTGCGACCTAAGTTCATTCAAATTCATTCGAATCGCCAGACCATTTTTACTTCCGATAAACACATCGTAGTTATTTGGATTGGCAATCACATCGATGAGTTCATCTCCATCGCGAAGCCCGATCGCAATGATTCCCGATTTTTTAGTATTTGTGAATTCATCCAGTTGGATCTTTTTCACAAATCCTTCTCTAGTAACCATAAGTAGATAGGATTCGTCAAAGTTTCTAAAAGTGAATAACGATGTAATGATTTCATCATCATTCAAATTGATCACTGCTTTGAGAGACTTTCCGCGTGCTTCTTTGGAACCAATTGGCAATTCATACACTTTCATTAGGAAGGCGCGGCCTTTGTTTGAGAATAACATCAAGTTGTCATGAGTCATCGCACTGCTGAGTTTTTTAACAAAGTCTTCTCGTTTGGTCGAGATACCTTGTACACCTTTTCCACCGCGTTTTTGGCGTCGGAACGTATCCATAGGTAGACGTTTGATAAACATATCTTCAGAAAGTTGGACCACCACTTCTTCATCCGCGATCAAATCTTCAGCATTAAAAGTTGAGGATTCTAAGGACTCGAGACTGATTTCTGTGGAGCGAGTGTTTCCAAAAGATTGTGCAACCTTTCCAAGCTCATCGCATATAATTGATTTCACTCGCTCTGGTTTAGCAAGGATATCTTCCAAATCAGCAATGAGAATTCTCACTTGTTCTAATTCTTCAATGATCTTTTGCACTTCGAGTGATGTGAGTCGTTGCAAACGCATTTCTAAAATGGCATCTGCTTGCAGCTCAGAAAGTGCAAAAGTAGACATCAAAGATCCTTGCGCTTCTCTCGCATCTTTAGAGGCACGAATGATACGAATCACTTCATCGATATTATCGAGTGCAATGCGCAAACCTTCTAAAATATGTGCTCTTTTTTGTGCTTTGTCTAAATCAAATTCTGTACGTTTGATAACGACTTCATTTCTGTGATTCGCATAGGCTTTTAGAATTTCTTTCAGAGAAAAGATTTTTGGACGGTTGTCCAAAATCGCAAGCATGGTGATTCCATAACTCACTTGTAGTTGGGTGAGTTTAAACAACTGGTTTAGAATCACTTGTGCGTTGGCATCTTTTTTGATATGAATCTCAACGCGAATTCCCTTTCGATCAGAAAGATCTAAAATTTCAGAAATCCCTTCAATGATCTTTTCATTCACCAAGTCCCCGATTTTTTCGAGTAAGTTCTTTTTGTTTACTTGGTAAGGAATTTCATTGATCACGATGATCTCGCGACCTTTGTTGTTTTCGATGATATCCACTTTGGAACGAATCCGAATCGAACCCTTACCCGTAGCGTAAGCTTGATAGAGACCTTCCCCACCGATAATGGTTCCACCAGTAGGGAAATCCGGTCCGGGAATGATTTTCATGAGTTCCGGAAGTGTGATCTCAGGATTTTGAATGAGTGCAATGACAGCATTCACCGATTCTTTCAGGTTATGCGGTGGAATGTTCGTTGCCATACCCACAGCAATTCCCGTAGATCCATTGACTAAAATGTTTGGAAAATTGGCTGGTAAAACATCCGGCTGTTGTCTCGTATCATCAAAGTTTGGCGAAAAACTGACAGTATTCTTTTCAATATCTTTTAGAAGTTCTTCAGCAAGTTTTGTGAGCCTTGCTTCTGTATAACGATAAGCTGCCGCGTTGTCCCCGTCGACAGATCCAAAGTTACCTTGACCATCGATCAGAGTTTCTCGCATGGAAAAAGTTTGGGCCATACGAACCATGGTTTCATAAACAGGTGAGTCACCATGAGGGTGGTAGTTACCAATCACTTCCCCAACAATTTTCGCTGATTTTACATAAGGACGGTCTGATCTCCAAGCTCTTTCATTCATCGCATGGAGAACACGTCTGTGAACTGGTTTTAATCCATCTCTGACATCGGGAAGTGCGCGGCCAACAATTACGCTCATCGCATAATCTAGGTAAGCTTCCTTCATTTGGTCTTCGATTTCCACCGGAATGACCCTTACACCAGCTTTTAGAGCTCCGGCTACGTCTGGTCTACCGGAAAGATTCAGTGCTAAGGTTTTGTTTGATTCGTTTTCTTGGCCGTTTTGTTCGGTCATTTTTCTGTCCTAATTCCGATTAAAGATCTAAATTTGCAACTTTGTATGAATTCGCTTCAATGAAACGACGGCGAGGAGACACTTCATCGCCCATAAGGATATTGAATGTATCCTCTGCTTCTACAAAATCTTGTAACTTAATTTGTAACATAACACGTTCTTTTGGATCCATAGTTGTATCCCAAAGTTGTTCCGGGTTCATCTCTCCAAGTCCCTTATATCGTTGTATGGTTACTTTATCGTTTGGTCTGGCTCTCAAAATTTCATCCTTTTCGCGATCCGAATAAACATAAACTGCTTCTCGACCAAATTTCAAAAGATATAACGGAGGTTGTGCGACAAACAATGAACCTGTTTCGATGATGGGTTTCATATACCGAAAGAAAAATGTAAGTAACAAAGTTCTGATATGCGAACCATCCACATCCGCATCCGTCATGATAATGATTTTTTTATACCGAAGTTTATCGATATTAAACTCATCATCCCCAATTCCCGTTCCCATAACAGTGATTAAGGTTCTAATTTCTTCGTTTGATAAGATTTTATCCAAACGAGCTTTTTCTACGTTAAGAATTTTTCCTTTGAGTGGGAGAATCGCTTGGGTATTCCGATCTCGCCCTTGTTTTGCCGATCCCCCTGCCGAGTCCCCCTCAACAAGATACAACTCACAATGTTCAGGATCTTTTTCGGAACAATCGGCAAGTTTTCCCGGTAGACCACCACCTTCGAGAACAGTTTTCCTTCTGGTAAGGTCTCGAGCCCTTCTTGCAGCTTCCCGCGCTTTGGATGCTAAAATACATTTCTCTAAAATCTTTTTAATGACAGCAGGATTTTCTTCAAAGAAACGATTGAGTCCTTCTCCCGTGATGGTTTGCATCAGTCCCTTTACTTCTGCATTCACTAACTTCTCTTTGGTTTGGGAGTTAAACTGTGGTTGTGGGATTTTAATGGAGATAACGGCACAAAGTCCTTCTTTAATGTCATCCCCTTGCAAACCATTGGGTTGTTTTTTAAATAAAATTTGGTCTTTCTTTAGGTGGTCATTCAGAGTTCTTGTGAGGGCAGTTCTAAATCCCTCTAAGTGAGTTCCCCCTAAGTTGTTGTTGATCGCGTTGGTAAAACAAAAAATATTTTCACTATATGTATCACAGTATTGAAGAGCAATCTCTGCCCAAACATTTTCTTTTTCTCCCACAAAGTGTAAAACTTTATGAAGCGGATGTTTGGCTTCTGTGATATATTCTACAAAAGAAACAATCCCACCATCAAACTTAAATTCATGACTCGCAACTTCTTCTTTTCTTTGGTCTTCAATACGAATGAGAAGTCCTTTATTTAAAAATGCTATCTCTCTAAATCTGGCAGATAATGTATCAAAAGAAAAATCAACTGTGGTAAAAATAGAATCGTCCGCTTTAAAACGAACAACCGTTCCGCGATGTGTAGTATCACCGATGACTTTTACATCTTCTACGGGAACACCGGCTTGGTATTTTTGGTAATGGAGTTTGCCCTCTTGATGAACTTCCACTTCTAAATAAGTGGAAAGTGCGTTCACAACAGAAACCCCTACCCCATGAAGACCACCGGAAACTTTGTAAGCATCATTTTCAAACTTACCACCAGCATGTAAAATGGTAAGCACCACTTCAATTGTGGACTTACCTTTGTCGGGATGGATTCCCGTAGGAATCCCGCGACCATTATCACGCACTTCTATGATATGATCAGGTAGGATGCGAACATCAATTTCTGTACAGTGGCCGGCCATCGCCTCATCCACTGAGTTATCCACCACCTCATAAACCATCTTATGCAGGCCGGACTCATCTTGGGTTCCGATATACATTCCGGGACGTTTCCGGACCGCTTCAAGACCCTCTAGGATCTTGATTTTCGAGGCTGAATAGGCGTTTGGATCGGTTTGGTTCGACATAGATTTATAAGATACCCTAAAGGAAGTATCCTAGAAAGACCTTCGAAGGGCAAGTGAAATCGGGGGGATTTGGGTGGCTTTAAGACCTAGGATTTTGGAATTCGTTTCCTGTTTTGAAGTGGATTTTCTCCAGTAAAACCGGGTTCGTAATTGAGTTCACTTTGGTCAGAAGTTCGGCCTTTTGGAACTCCAATTCTTGGGAAATCATGGAGTGACGACAAACAACTGTGAGTTTTTTGCCATCTATGGTTTTAGGGAAACTTTGTTTGCCGAAATACTCACCTACGATCTCATTCCATTGCAATCGGATTTTTTTTAGGATCTGGTCACGAAAGACAGTTTCTCGATCCATACCCATTTTTTCCAAACTTTGGAAAAGTTCTGAGAGTTCGACTTTCTTCATAATCTAAGAAAACACCTTCACTTTGCCGTTTTCCACTTGGTAAATTTCTTTATCTACTGTTAGGTTGCCTACATATTCATTGATTCCTTCTAAATCAGTGGTAGTAAAAAATGCCTGTCCACATTCCGAAATCAAATTCACGAAGTATTCTCTCCGTTTGACATCCAGTTCCCTTATGATGTCATCAATGAGAAGTACCGGTGCTTCTCCCGTTGTATCCCGGATCATTTGGAAACAAGCAGTTTTTAGTGCAATGACAGCACTCCGTTTTTGGCCCTGAGATCCAAACCCACTTAAGTCTTTATCATCAAAACCTATAGGAAGTGTGTCACGATGATTTCCGCAGCTCGTGTAACCGATAGCTCTGTCTTTTCGTAAGTTATCGATTAACCTTTGCCTATGTTCTTCTTTGGAAGATAGGTTCGGTTTGTAGCTCAAAAAGAAGGGATCTTTTCCAGAACTTAACTGTTGTAAGTTTTTATGAAAGTATCCCGCAAGACTCTCAATGGTTTTAGTCCGAATTTCACGAATTTCCGCATCATGTTCGATGATGGGTTCATCCCAAATTCCAATTTCACGATCTGTGGAGTTTTCCTTTTTTAGCGCCGCATTCCTTTGTTTTACAAGCCTATCATATTCAATGAGTTGTTTTAAATAATACCGATTTGTGGAAGAGATAAAGGCATCTAAGAATCGCCTTCTTTCCACATTCCCATCCTCAATAATCAGAATGTCTGGTGGGCTCATCACGATCGAACGAAAGTATCCTACATAGTCAGAGATCTTTTTAAACTCTTCTCCATTGACTTTTAGTTTCTTTCGTTTGGAATAAGAATGTTCAATTCCATATTCAAAAAGATATTCATTCCCTTCGGATTCAAATTCAGCTCGAATGAAAGTATCGGATGTATCCCAACGAAGGAGTTGGTTTTGATCAGACTCACGAAAACTTTTTAAATAAGAAAGAAGGGAGATGGATTCGAGAAGGTTTGTCTTACCTTCTCCATTGTTGCCAATAAAAAAGATAAGACGTGATTGGAAAGTGAGTGTTGTTTCTTCGTGATTACGAAAGTTCTTTATGTAAATTTTCTTTAGAAACATTAAAGTTTCATTGGCATGATGACTGAAACAAAGTCACTATCCGATGGATCTTTAAATAGAACCGGTGCACTAGACGTAGTGAACTCTAAAATTACTTCAGGATCGTCCACAGCTTTTACCACATCACTCAAATAATCACCTTTAAAGGCAATGGTAATTGGTTCTCCATTATATTCGATTGGCATGTTGTGATCAAACATCATAGTTCCTGGATTAGAAGAACTGATATTTACACTTCCTTTTGTAAAAGCCAAACGAATTTGTTTCGAAGGTTCTTCTGCGGAAATCAAAGCTTGTTTTAAGAAAGTTAAAAAGTCAGCTTTAACCACACGAACAGACTCGGAAGTTTGTTTCGGAATGACTTGTTCATAATCAGGAAAGTTTCCATCAATCAGTTTAAAGAGAAGTTCAACGTTTCCAGAAGAAACATAAATTTGTTCTTCCACAAAACCAATCTTTGCTGTTTCTTTTCCTTCCATCATCTTTAGCATTTCACGAACTGCTTTGTGAGGAATAATCACTCCATTTTTAAATGGAAATTGTTTTGGAAATTTACGGACAATTTTAGAGAGTCTACGACCATCCGTTCCCACTACAATTAAGTCAGTGTTATCTGGTTTTAAAAAAAGACCGTTGAACACAAAACGAGTTTCTTCAATCGCCATTGCATAAGAAGTTTTACGAAACATCTCGCGAATGGTTTGGCAAGGAAACTCAACCACACTTGACTCATCCACTTTAGGAATCGTTTTGATATCTTCCGAATCGATTCCATTGACTTTAAACTTAGTATCCATCTTTCCTGAAGCATCCGTAATGGTTGTCTCAGAATTTTCGGATTGGTCAGTCGTTGTGAGTAAACTTGTATCAAAGTTTAAATTTTTAAAAATACTGGAGAGTTGTTTTGCGGGTAATGATGCCGTTCCTTTTTCTCCAATGGTAGATGGAACTGAAGTTTTGATCGCGATCTCTAAATCTGTCGCTGAAAGATAAACTTCATTTTCACCTGTTTGGATTTTCAAATTGGAAAGAGCCGATTTGATCTCTCGAACCGAGATGACACCATCCACTGAGTTGATTGCTTTTAGGAAGTCTGTGGTATTGACAGTGAATTTCATTTTTCCTCTTCTTCTTATTTATATTATATATCTTTATATATATTATGTCGTTTCCGTTGGTTCTGTCAGTATGTCGATAAAGCCTGGAAACATCAATTTTTATTGAATTATGTCAGTTTTTTTCCTTTTTGCAAGTGTCAATATTTATGTCGCTTTGAACAGTTATGGACTCACTTAAGGGACAATAAGGACTGACTATGTCCTATCGACAGTTTATCGACAGGTAGTCATCGGGTTAATCACAGGTTATTGGAAACTTATTTTGTGTTTGATGGAGTGGAAAATGTCTTCCCACTGAGAATCCGATTTCATTCGTTCTTTGAATTTATCAATTCCATGGATGACAGTGGAGTGAGTAGTCGAAAAAATCCTGCCAATTTGTGCTTTAGGCACGTGAAGGACGTCATGCAGGAGGAGCATACATAAATGCCTAGGTGGGATAAAATCGGCCTTACGGCTCTTCCCTAGTAAATCTTTGCGTGCCACATTCGTTCTTTCACAAACCAAATCAATGACCATATCTGGACTGAACCCAATTCTCTTTTTATTCGTGAGAAATCGGGCTTCAGCAATTTCCTGAATTTTCTCTTCGGTGAGTAAAAAGTATTCATAGGCTTTTTTGTACAAAACCAAATCATTTACAATTCCAATGAGAGCCCTTGAGTCACCTTCCAAACGTTCGGCGAGCCAGAGTAAAAGTTTGTCACTAGCAGGAATGTTAAATTCGGAAAAGCTGGCACGTAAAAGTTCAATGCGAAGGGCTAGGTCATGGGATTTGATATCGGCTTGGAGACCGTGTACAAATCGAGATTTGAGCCTTTCGTGTAACGGAAGTTCGTAACTTGGTCTGTCCGATGCGATGACAATCTGGCGTTTTCTATCATAAAGGAAATTAAATAGGGCAAAAAACTCTTCTTGGGTTTTTTCTGCCCCACCATTCAAAAACTGAATGTCATCAAAAAGTAAGACATTATAGGACTGGTAGCGAATTTTGAAAGACTCAAGAGACTCGCGGTTGTTTTGACGGACTGTAAAAATAAATTCATTTAAAAAAGAGGTGCTGTTTACGTAGCGAACTGTTTTCCAAGGATCCTTCTTTTTGATCTCGTTTCCAATCGCATGAAGCAAATGAGTTTTTCCAACACCTACTGGTCCAAAGATATAGAGTGGATTGTATTTCCCTGGTTGTTCCACTACACTTTTGGCAGCAGTAAAAGCGATTCGATTAGAATCAGAAGTAATATAATTGCTAAAAATAAATTCTGGATTTAGGTCTGAGTCAGATTCATCGAACTTTGACTGGATAACTTCTTTGAAAATTTGTGAAGAGGTTTCGGATTCTGAAAGAATGGAGACTTTGAAACGATCACCGACCACTTGGTAGAGGGCATCCTCTATAAAACTCACATATTTGGTTTCCACATGGCGTTTGATTCCTGTGGATGGTGCCATCAAGTGAACCACTTGGTTCTCCCATTTCTCGAATCGGAGTGGTGCAATGAAATTGGAAAAGTACTTGGGAGGTATCTGTTTCGATATTTCTTCTAAAATTTCTTCCCAACGTTTGTCCAAGTTTCCCGCCCTAAATGTGAAATCGGGTACTATACTTTTAGCAAGTAGGTAGAATTCAAATGAAAAATTGAGAAACGATCCAAACTAGAAAAAATAGTCGACTCTGATAAAAAAATTATGTCTCCAAAAATATTTTTCTAACGATTGCCGAATATTATTTGTTAGGTGGTTGTTGTTAAGTAGCTAGTCTTAAAAAAAGTTGTGATAAAAGAACGTATTCTAAGGCAGGAATTTCATAATGTAGCTTCATTTTGAAATCTAAGATGGCTTCGATTCGTCCTACATTGGCTTCAAAGTTTTTTTGTCTGTATTCATAGAGAAGTAAAAGACAAATCATTTCTAAAAAGTCAATTCCAGTCAGTCCTTCTTTATTGGATCGAAATTCTCCTAGCTGGTCTCGCACCCAATTTTCCAATTTGAATAACAATATAGAATCATGACAATGTTCTCTCACGTTCTCATGCCACTCTTCCAAAAATTCATCAGCGATTTCAAATGGATTGAGAGATCCACCATAATAAAGTTTGGATTCGGAAATTTCATTTCTTCGGATCTTTTTAATTTCGTCTTGCGGGAGATAGTTAAAGGGAATACAAACTGATCGTGATACGATGGTTTGTTTTAGATTTCGTAAGTCATTAACGATGAGGATAAACTTTGTATGGGATGGTGGCTCTTCTAAAGTTTTGAGAAGTGTCGTTTCTGCTTCATTGTTTATGCGGTTGGCTTCTGGAAATAAAACCACACGGTAATCCGAGGTATGAGGTTTGTAAGGAATGCGTGAAGACAATAACCAACGAATGGTAAAGTCTTCAGGATCTTTTTCTTTTCCTATCGCAATGTTCTTTCTTCTGGGAAATTGAATGAAGTCGGGATGGACTCCTTTCATAAATTGGCGACACGAATCACAAACGCCACAAGACGTCCCATCCAAACAAAGGAGTTGTCTTGCAAATCTTTCTGCGGCAATCCACTTCCCTACTCCATCGGGACCATGAAAGATAATCGATCCTGGAATTCTGGACCTATCTTTTACGAAAGACTTCAGGTAAGTCAGAGCAACATCTTGGCCTGACACTTGGTCGAATGAAAACAAAGTATCAGTCATTGTGTTTAGTAAACCGGAGTGAGCCAGCTCATATAGTTCGACTGTTCCCCGCGAACCGCTTCAAAGAAAACGGATTGGATTTTTTTGGTGACCTGTCCTATGGTTCCTTCTCCGATCACTCGTCGATCCACTTCTTTCACCCAAGCCACTTGCACGCCAGTGCCTGAAAAAAATAATTCATCAGCGATGTAAAGTTCCGAACGAGCGATGTCTCTTTCGACTACTTGGTAACCCAAGTCTTTTGCAATTTGGATGATACTGCGACGAGTGATCCCTTCTAAGATAGAAGAAGGAATGGTTGGTGTATGGATCACTCCATCACGAACGATGAAAAGATTTTCCGCAGATCCTTCCGATACAAATCCTCTCGCATCCAAAAAGATGGCTTCATCCATTCCATTTTGTACGGCTTCTGATTTGGCAAGAGCAGAGTTTACATACCCACCGCTTACTTTGGAAAGAGTGGGAATTTGGTTATCGGAAAATCTTTGCCAAGAAGAGACAATCGTAGTGAGACCATTTTGAGTGTCGAGATAGTCATCCAACTTTAAAGCATAAACCGTGATGTCTGCTTTCACATCATGGAATCTGGGAGAAAGTTGTAAGGCCGAAGTATAAATGAAAGGCCGAAGATACACATTTTGTTTTGCTTCATTTTTACGGAGCAGTTCCAAAATGATCGATTGGATTTCTTCTGGTGTGATTTTGATTTGAAGCTGCATGATCTTTGTGGAGTTCACAAGACGTTTGCAATGTTCCGGCAATCGGAAGACATAAAGATTTTTTTTGGCTTCGTTGTAGTATCCTCGGATACCACCAAAAACTCCGGTTCCATATTGTAAGGCATGGGTTTGGACACTGACTTTTGCGTCTTCGGAAGGAACGATCTTTCCTTCAAAGTATGTATAAGGGAATGAATTCTGAGCCATTGAGATTCCTATCCTTCCAATCTTCTGAAGTTTCAAAATTAGAAAATGAATTTTATCTTTTTTTCTCTCGAAGCTTAGGCCGCTGGTTTTGATATCGTTCTAGAGAGTAGAACTAGAATCTAAACTCACCCTCGTTTTGATACGAGCAAATACTTAAGAAGACATAATATGAATCCATCCTTTTATCCCAACCAATTTGATTGTATCGTAGTCGGTGCAGGACACGCCGGAACAGAAGCCGCTTATATTTCTGCAAAGGCTGGTCTCAAAACTCTCCTTATCACAATGAACTTAGATACCATTGGACAGATGAGTTGTAATCCTGCGATTGGCGGTATTGCCAAAGGGCATATGGTTCGTGAAGTCGATGCTCTGGGTGGTCTTATGGGTCGAGTCATTGATCAAACTGGAATTCAATTTAAGATGTTAAACACATCTAAGGGTCCTTCAGTCTGGGCTCCTCGTGCGCAAGCAGAGAAAAAACAATACCAACTGATGATCAAACACCAGTTGGAAAAATTAAAAACTCTTTCGATCAGACAAGACACGGTTGAGGATTTGATTGTGGAAGGAAACCAAGTGGCAGGTGTCATCACTGGCCGCGGGTTTACATTTTATACCAAACATGTAATCTTAACTACAGGAACTTTTCTTTCAAGTGTGATTCATATTGGAACTTACCAAAAAGAATCCGGTCGTATTGGAGAGCCAACAACGAAAGGTCTCTCTCATACGCTTGCCAGATTTGAGTTGCGACTGGGAAGATTAAAGACAGGAACCCCTGCACGAGTTCACAAAAACTCAATCAACTTTGAGGGTCTTGATGTTCAAGAAGGAGATGAGAACCCTCGTCCTTTTTCATTCGCAACGACGAAGATTGACCGTAAACAAATTCCTTGTTACATCACTTATACCAACGATACCACTCATGAACTGATTAAACAAAACTTGGAGTTCTCTCCGATGTATTCCGGTCAGATCAAAAGTATTGGACCAAGGTATTGTCCTTCGATTGAAGACAAAGTAGTTCGCTTCGCTGAAAGGGATCGCCACCAAATTTTTATCGAACCCGAAGGGTATGAAACCAACGAGATGTATCTGAATGGTGTCTCCACAAGTTTGCCTGAGGAAGTACAATGGAAGTTTCTTCGCAGCATCAGAGGTTTGGAAGAAGTGGAACTGATGCGTCCGGGTTATGCTATTGAATATGATTATGTAGATCCAACAGAATTAAATCCCACACTCGAGACAAAAAAAGTGAAGGGCCTCTATCATGCAGGTCAAATCAACGGCACCACTGGTTATGAAGAAGCGGCCGCCCAAGGACTTGTCGCTGCATACAATGTGATTCGTTCTGTCAGAAAAGAAGATCCCATTCTTTTCAAACGAAGTGAATCTTACATCGGAGTTCTTGTAGATGATTTGGTTTATAAGGGAGTCGAAGATCCCTATCGAATGTTTACAAGCCGTGCAGAATACCGCCTACTCCTTCGCCAAGACAATGCCGACAGAAGGCTTATGCAATATGGTTATGAGATGGGACTTGTAGACGAATCTCTCTATACAGATATGAAAGATCGTTATGCTCGGATTGAAAAAATCAAATCGCAAATGTTTGTGACTTCGATGAAACCGACAGAGGAACTCACTAAGGTTTTGGAAGAGAGAAAGATTGAAAATTATAAATTCGGTCACACCGTAGCTTCCTTTTTAAAACGTTCCGATATCAAAATCAAAGATATCGAACCAATTCTTTCTGAGTTACAATCCTTGAATGAAGATGAGAAAGCAGTTCTCGAAATGGAAGTCAAATACGAAGGATATTTGAAACGAGAGCTTGAGACAATTGAGTATCGTAATAAATTCTTAAACTTTCAGATTCCTTCTGATTTTGATTACGCCAGTGTGAAAGGTTTGAAGACTGAAGCTGTGGTAAAGTTAGAAAAACATCGGCCATTGAATTTGGAAAATGCTCTTCATATCTCCGGAGTGGATCCTTCTGATGTAGATCTTTTGCTCTTCCATTTGGTGGACAGACGATAGAAATTGATTCGTGATAGAGAATCCATTCAGCATTCAAAAAAGAATCTACCTCAAATAAAAAAACCAAGAAGGATATCTTCTTGGTTTTTACTTTTCATCTCGAAAGGATTCTTCTGAATTACTTTCGATACCAACTGTGTTTACTTTTCCAATCAGTTCCTTGATTTACAGATTTGGATACGTTGCAAAATACTTTTAAACCTACGAAAGAAAATCTAAATATTAAACATCCAAATGAGTCCCTTTCGATTATCAATTTCTGGATTAAACTAAATCGAGATTAAGTTCACCAGGATCGATTCATTCAAACTTTCCAACTCTTGTCTGATCAGCACTTTGTCCCAAGGTTCAACTTTTCCAATTAAGGTTTCAATTTCCTTTAATCATAAACGAGCACGTGGGTCTTTTCTAGGAGCCAGTTGTCTCCCTGTTTCACGTGAAACGAATGGGACTCCAAACTTCCATCTGATTTATATTTGAGTTTATGCACTCGTCGGTTTTCACCTTGAAAGAATTCTCTTTCGACAAGATTTCCTTTTGTATCGAATTTGAAATGGATCTCACCTAAACCTTTTTTTCTGTCATCTGTCAGGTATTGGATTTGGACATTGGGACGTTTCGGATCTATTTGAAAACGAAAGGATTCATTGTCTTTGGTTTCTAAGTTCTTCCCTTCGGCCGCAAATACATTTCCTTCCCCATCACTCTCGATAGAATAAACGATGAGAAGTCTTCCTTCTCCATCTTTCACATTCATCTTTTTTAAAGCACGACCTTTGAATTGAAAGTCTTTACGTTCAACAAGGTGACCACCGTTGTCATAGACTTCTTCACTAGAGACGAGGCCATCGGTGTAGCGAAAAGTTGTTTTGCCATCACCTTTTCCTTCTTTATCAGAATAGGTTTCGCTGATCAGTTTTCCATCAGTGTTATATTCATATTCGGCGACATAAACCACCTGCCCTTCTGCATTGCGGACGATTTCTTTATTAGGAACTTTTTTAATTTTTTTAAAAAGGTAGGCATCTTTGTGGGACCACTTGCCGGGTGTGTAACCTAAAATAGGAAAGGAAAGGATGATTAAAAAACTGATGATTCGAATCATGGAAAAGAGTTCTCCTACTGGAGACATCGGCGAATTCATTTAAAACGATAACGAGATTATGTCAGAAAAAACGATCCAAGAAGAAATCCAAGCCATCATCCCTAATCTATTTCCTACACTAGAACCTGAGTTTGATTGGGAACTAGTGAAGAATTTTTATGAGTTTCTCAAGCGAGACAATGAGAAGGGGGGATTCTTTTCGCGAAACGATTCAGAGAAAATCCTCGAGAGACATATTCTGGAATCGATGATCTATGTTTGGAAACTAAAAAGCACAGGATTTGTTTCACGTGAAACAAACGTGGCCGATGTTGGAACCGGCCCTGGTCTTCCCGGTTTTCTTTTCGCCCTCTTAAAAAAAGCCCCCCATGTCTTTCTTGTAGATTCTCAAAAACGAAAACTCGTACTCCTAGAAACAGAGATAGAGAGTGGTAGTCTTTCCAAAGTGAAAAAGCGAGTCGAGTTTATTTACGCTCGCACAGAAGAAATCAATTCTAATTTT
Source organism: Leptospira abararensis (assembly GCF_016918735.1). GTDB lineage: Bacteria > Spirochaetota > Leptospiria > Leptospirales > Leptospiraceae > Leptospira_A > Leptospira_A abararensis. The sequence goes on along the minus strand of NZ_JAFFPR010000050.1, from coordinate 157,637 downwards.
GATGTGGTCACTTCAAGAGCCATGGTTCCTTATCCATACATTGCGGAAGTGACAGCACGGATGGTGAAGCAAAAAGGAATCTTATGTCCCTTCCTTGCACAACCCTACCAGGATTTGGAGAAAGAAACAGAAGTTCTAACCAACAATGGTTTCTATTTGAAAAAAGAAATTCCCATTCCCGAATTAGAGTTTGTGGGAAAGAGACATATCAAAATACTGCAAAAGAATTCCCTTCCTAAAAAGGGATACCCCCGCGACTGGAAAGAAATCGTAAAGGAGACTAAAAGCAAGAATGGGTAAAATCGTTTCGATCAGTAACCAAAAAGGTGGAGTCGGTAAAACGACCACGGCGATTAACTTGGCATCCAATCTTGTTGAATTGGGAAAGAAAGTTCTTCTACTCGATATTGATCCGCAAGGAAACTCAGGCTCGGGTCTTGGGTTGGAAGTGCAGTCTTTACATAAAACTACTTATGAAGTTTTGATTGGAGAACTTTCTGCAAGAGAAGCGGTTCAAAAAACTTTCGTAAACAATTTGGATATCATTCCTTCCAACATCAACCTCTCCGGTTTGGAAGTTGACTTTCTTGGAATGGATAAGAAGGAATTCAAATTGAAAGATGCTTTGGCTTCGATCAAAGAATCTTATGATTATATTCTAATCGATTGTCCCCCTTCTCTCGGTGTTCTTACTATCAACGCCCTCTGTGCTTCACAGTCGGTGATGATCACTTTACAAACAGAATACTTTGCACTGGAAGGACTTTCGCAGTTGATGCGAATTATTTCTCTCGTGCAGTCGCAGTGGAATCCTTCTCTTGCACTTGAAGGTGTACTACTCACGATGTATGACAAACGAACCAACTTAGCAAACCAAGTAGCAGAAGATGTTCGCAACTACTTCAAAGAGAAAGTGTATGAAACTGTCATTCCACGAAATGTAAAATTATCAGAAGCACCGTCCTTTGGAAAACCGATCAACTATTATGATCCTGATGGTGTAGGTGCTAAGAGTTATAAAAGTTTAGCGGAAGAAATTGTAGGGAAGGCATAAGTTTATGGCACTCGGCAAAGGTAAAGTTTTAGGAAGAGGACTTGGGAATTTAATTCCAGTCAATGAAAACAATGTAGAGATTTCTAAAGAAGAACTGAGTGGTCTTCGTGAAATCAAAGTCACAGAAATTTTACCAAACCCGCACCAACCAAGAAAACAATTCTCCGATGCCTCTATCCAAGAACTATCCAACACCATTGTAGAACATGGGGTGATCCAACCAATCGTTGTTCAGAAGAATCCTTCTGGTTCTGGATTTCTTTTGGTGGCAGGAGAACGTAGACTTCGGGCTTGCAAACTTGCCGGCTTTGCTAAAATACCAGCCATCGTACGGGACATTTCTGAAGCAGATATGATGGAGCTTGCTCTGATTGAAAACATCCAAAGGGAAAATTTAAATCCAATGGATGAAGCTTTGGCTTATCAGGCAATTATCGACAAACGTGGGTTAAAGGTTACAGATCTTGCGACTCGTGTGGGAAAAAATCGTGCGACCATTTCCAATTTGATTCGTCTTTTGGCATTGCCTAAACCTCTACAAGATTGGGTAAAAGAAGGTAAACTTTCGGAAGGCCAGGCTCGTCCCCTTCTCTCCATTCCTGATTCCAAAAAACAATACGAAGTAGGACAAAAGGTAATCGCAGAAGGATGGAATGTTCGTGAGGTAGAAAACTATGTTTCTAATCTTTTGAACCCAGATAAGAAATCAAAGCCTTCCTCTCATGGTCCAGACAAACGAGATGGTAGCATCATCAAGTTAGAAACAAAACTGAGAAACAAATACAGTTCCAAAGTGGAAGTGGCTCATAATGAAACGAATGGAAAAGGAAAGATCGTTTTCTCTTACGCCAACTTAAGTGACATGGAAAGAATCCTAGAGCAACTCGGTGTGAAACTGTAACTTCGCCAATCGTTCATACAATTCACTTTTTTTCATGAGTTCGTCGTGAGTACCGACGGACTCAATCTCCCCTTCCTTAATCACAACAATCTGATTTGATTTCACAACTGTCGAAAGTCTATGGGCGATCATTATGGTTGTTCTTTCCTTTACCAAAAAATCCAAAGCACGTTGGATCATTTGTTCGGATTCCGAATCAAGTGCCGATGTAGCTTCATCTAAAAGAAGAATTCGCGGATTACGAAGTATGGCTCTTGCAATCGCTATCCTTTGTTTTTGTCCTCCGGAAAGTCTCGTTCCTAAATGTCCTAGATTACTTTCGTATCCATCAGGAAGTTGATTTAAAAATTCAGTTACGTATGCATTCTCTGCTGCCTTCTCTATTTCTTCAAAACTTGCACTTGGTTTTCCATAGGCAATATTTTCACGTAAGGTTCCGCTAAAGAGAATGGGTTGTTGGGGAACAAAACCAATGAGGGATCTCAAATCTTTGAGAGCGAGTTCTTTCAGATCCACACCTTCAATCCGAATACTTCCTTTCGTGGGATCATAAAAGCGAAGAATGAGTTCAAAAAGTGTGCTCTTTCCTCCGCCAGAAGGACCAACAAGGGCCGTTGTTTTGTTTGCCGGAATTTCTAAATGAATCCCTTTCAGAGCTTGGTGATCAGGACGGGATGGGTAAGAGAAATATAAATTTTCTAAATTGATTTTCAGGCCGTTACGTTTGGAGGAGCCATTAAGGGAATGGATTTCGGATACTGGTTGGATGATTGTAGAGATAGGAGTTGGAAATTGCGGATCGCGAATTTCCGATTCAGATAGAAGTAGTTCCATCAGTCGTTCCGTAGCACCAGCGGCTCTTTGCAAATCACCTAACACTTCGGATACAGCTCCGACACTATTGGCAACCATGATTGCATAAAAAGAAAACGCGATGAGTTCCCCACCAGTGATTTTTCCTTCCAACACATCAGTTCCGCCGATCCAGAGCATCACGCTGATTCCTGTGAGGATAAAAAGGATCACCGCTGCAATGAGGAGTGCTCTTTGTTTGATCCGTGCGACAGCGACATCAAAAGCGCCTTCCACCGTCTGAGTAAACTTTAGGATGTCTTCTTCTTGGTGGTGGAAGGATTGTAGGATTTTAATATTGAGAAGGGATTCGCTCACGTAAGTTCCAATACTTGCAATTTTATCTTGGGTGCTACGGGAAAGATTACGCACTCTTTTTCCATAATACAAAATCGGAAACACAATGAAGGGAACACTAAGAAGTACTATCATTGAGAGTTTGGCATTGGTGATAAAAAGAAATATAATTCCTCCCACAAACATCAAAATATTTCTGAGGGCAATCGATGCGGATGATCCAATGACCGTTTGGATGAGTGTGGTATCCGTTGTAATTCGGGACTGAATCTCCCCAGGAGAATTGGTTTCAAAAAAACTGGGGTGGATGAAGATGATATGTTTGAATACATCCCTTCGAATGTCAGAGGCAACTCGTTCTCCAATCCAAGAAACTGTGTAGTGACGAATATAGGTTCCGATCGCAAGAAGGATCCCAACTAATATGATGAATGCGAGTGAGTAACCTAATTCTTGTTTGGACCTGGCTGAAAATCCGGCATCTACCAAATGACGTAAACCTTGTCCTAGTCCCAAGGTAACCCCTGCTGTGAAGAGGAGGGCAAAGGAAGAAAGTGCCATTTGGAATCTGTAGGGTTTTAAATATGAAAAAGTTTTTGAGAGAACGCGGATGTTTTTAGACTTAGGCCGATCAGGTGTTTGCAAAGAATTATCCTTTTAGATCAATAAGTAGACCTCTGATTTCATCCAATTGTTTCAAAATTACAAACGCGCTGTTGTTCGGTGAAAACATAGTTTTTGCGAGTAAGTCCAATTTTTGATCCACAACCTTGACATACCGAACATCCTTTTGGTCATTTCGTCCGCGTTGTGGGGCTTGCATCACTTTGTAGTTTCTTTTGAGGATGAGCTCTGCAATTTGTTTGATGTGTTTTTTATACGACTCGAGGTTTTTGTGGTTTGGATCTTTGATGAGTTCCTTTTCCAAATCAGGTAGATCTTTCCAGAGTTCGTTTAGTTCTCTAGTTTCTTCTTTTCCTGCGGGAACAATGGATTCTAAAATATCTAAAAAACTTTGTTTGGATTCATCAACCGGACCAAGGGAGCTGGAGAGTTTTTCTTTGGACCCTTTTTTCGCCTGAGTGGATACCGACTTAGGGTTGTTGTTTTGGATGATCATAAACCCGCCTAATGACGAGTGGGGTTAATCGTGCATTTTCCGTGAAACACTACACCCTCTTCTACGATCAGACGAGGAGTGACAATGTCCCCTTCTAATCGGCAGCTAGAAAGTAATGTGACTCGTTCTGTTGCATAGATGTTACCGCGGATTTCTCCTCCGGCAACGACCACACGTGCTTTGATATCTGTATCGACGATTCCAGACTTTCCTATAAGCACCTTTCCGGTGGTTTCGAGAACTCCCCGAAATTTTCCATCGATACGAATGAGGCCTGGGAATTTGAATTCGCCTACGAACTCGGCGCCTTCTCCAATGATGCTATTAACTAAAAATTCTTCTTCTGTAGATGGGTTGGACATTATTCTTGAATTTGGTTGAGAAACGAAAACGGATTCAACGCTTGGGTACCAACATGCACTTCATAATGAAGGTGGTAAATCGGATTTTCTGGAGATTTTCCAACATAACCTAGGATGTCGCCCTTGGAGAGTTTTTCATTTTTCTTAACACGAATTCGATCCAAGTTGGAGTAGATGGTTTTCCATCCAAACCTGTGAGATAATTTTACGTAATAACCAGTCGCAGGAGAATATCCTGTATCGAAAACCATACCAGGTGCTGTGGCAATGACTTCGGCACCCGGAAAAGATCCAATGTCGAGTCCACGGTTAAACTCTTCTTTGCCAGTGACAGGAGAGATATAATTTCCAAAGGGAAACAAAACATATCCCTTAGTTGGCCAAATGGATGGGGTGTTTCGAATGATACTCTTTCTTTTTTTGATAAGTTTGATGATCTCTTCTGAAAGTTCGGAAGATAACTTTAAATTATGAATGTCTTCTTTGATGCGAAAGGATTCATCCGTAATGTCGGATTGAGGTGTTCCTTGTAATGCGAGAAATTGTCCTGCTTGTCCACCCATCCCTTTCGAAACTCGAGAAGGATCTCCTCCTAATTTGATATAGAGGTTAGAAATTCTTTCATAATAGTATTGGATGGTTTCGTGAAGGGAATTTACCTCTTCCTTCATCTTAGAAGATTGTCGAATAAAATCTTTGTTCGTTAAATTGAGTTCTGTGAGTTGGTGGATGGATCCACTGTGTGATAGAACATTCACTGCGCTGATCACAAGAAGCACTACCATGATTCCGATAAAGATAGAAATGGCTTTGTAGGAGATGACAAAGTTTATGGTTTTGCGGTCGGTATGAGGAATGACCATAATGGTCAGACGTTCACGTCCTTTTTTGTCAAGATCCTCATAACGTTGGGATAACTTAAGCTTCCATTCCTGGACTTTATACCGCAAACGGTAAAAAATTAAATGTAGTCTTTGTTTTACTTCCACGTTCTTTCGAGACCTTCGACTATTTAAACAAAAGTTAAGGCACCCACTATATCTTTCGATTGAATTTTCATTTTCATCCAGTGGAAATTACAAATCTTGCTATTTATGGGATATTCAACCATCGACACACACTGCCACCTAGACATAATTCGGGAACAAGGCCAAGAGATTGAAGAAACTCTGGCGAAATCCCGAATGGCTGGAGTAGACCGAATGGTGCAAATCGGGATTGATTTGCCAAGTTCTAAAGAAGCTGTTCGTATTTCAGAAACTCATTCCTCTAATGAATTAGAGATTTTTTATTCCATTGGTTGCCATCCTACGGAAACCCATGAATTCCCGAATGCAGATCAAATTTTAGATTTAGCAAAATCCCGAATGGATGATCCTAAATTTTCAGCCATTGGAGAGATTGGTGTCGATCTCTATCATGATGCGAGTACTCGATTGGAGCAAAATGAAGTGCTTCGAAAGTTTTTACAGTTTTCTTCCGATTATAAATTGCCTGTTGTGATTCATTCGCGCGATGCCTTTGCAGATACGTATGAAGCATTAAAAGAATACAAAACAAAAGCGTTTGGTGTGATTCATTGTTTTACTTATGATTATGAAGCTGCCAAACAGTTTGTGGATTTAGGTTACTATGTTTCTTTTTCTGGGATTGTTACGTTTAAGTCTGCTACTGATATCCAAGAAGCAGCGCGTAAAATTCCCTTAGAAACCATTCTGATTGAAACGGATGCACCATTTTTATCACCGATGCCACATAGAGGAAAACGAAATGATTCCTCACATTTACCTTTTGTATTAGAGAAGATGTTTTCCTTACGAACAGAATCTAATGCAGAAGTCTCAGATCGTATCTATCAAAACTCCATAAAATTTACTGAAAGAAAGGCCTATCACCATGCTTGATATCAACCGTATTGTCCAAAACCCAGAAGAATTACTTTCCACCTTACAAAAGAGAGGTGTCGCCTCCGCTGACATTGAAGCAAAAATCAAATCTGTTTCTGAAAAACAACGAAAGTTAAAATTGGAAGTGGAAGACCTACGTGCGGAGCGAAATCGGGTTTCAAAAGAAATCGGAATTCAAAAATCACAAGGAAAAGACATCACTGAAATTTCTGCATCCATGAAAGGTGTGGGTGATCAAATCAAAGCCATTGAAGAAGAGTTAACTAAAGAAGAAGAGTCCTTACATGACCTAAACTTAGGTCTTCCGAACATACTCGATCCTTCTGTCCCAGAGGGAAAATCGGAAGCAGACAATGTCCTCGTTCGAGAGTGGGGAGAAGTTCGAAATCTATCCTTTGAAGCAAAAACCCATTTTGATATTGGGGAAAAATTAGGTATTTTTGATTTTGAACGGGGAGTGAAACTTTCTGGTGCCAGATTTTACACCTATCGCGGCCTTGGTGCCAAACTGGAAAGAGCTCTCATGAACCTAATGCTTGATACCCATACATCTGAAAATGGATATGAAGAGATGTGGGTTCCGGTGCTTGTGAATGATGAATCCATGACAGCTACAGGTCAATTGCCTAAGTTTGCGGAGGATTTTTACAGACTGGAAAAAGACGGTCTCAATTTAATTCCCACAGCCGAAGTTCCACTAACAAATTACTACCGGGATGAAATCATATCCGAAAAAGAGTTACCTATCTCAGTATGCGCCCACACTCCTTGTTTTCGACGGGAAGCTGGTTCCTATGGACGTGACACAAGGGGTCTTGTTCGGGTGCACCAATTTCAAAAAGTAGAATTGGTTAAATTTGTCGAACCAGAGACCTCCCAATCAGAACACGAAAAAATGCTTCAAGATGCCGAATCGATTTTGCAAAAATTGAAACTTCCCTACCGAGTGATGTTACTTTGTAGTCGAGATATGTCGAGTGCCTCTTCTAAAACCTACGATATTGAAGTTTGGATGCCCGGTCTTGGTCGATTTATGGAAATTTCTTCTGTTTCTAACTTCAAAGACTATCAAGCAAGACGCGGAAAAATTCGATACAAGTCAAAGGAAGGAAAAAACCTGCTCGTCCATACTCTGAATGGTTCTGGTCTTGCGATCGGTCGAACACTCGCAGCAGTGATCGAAAATTACCAGTCAGCCGATGGATCCTTCCAAATTCCAGATGTATTAAAACCATACATCCGTTAAAAATTTAAGGGCAGATGACCGAGGTGTCAAATGCCCTATTCTATTTTCTTAATTTTCTCAACTATTAAAAGGGTTTGTCATTCAGTTGGGGAATCTACCTTATTCGGATATTGGCAACAAATAGGTGGGATTTATGCGCAATGGGTTAAAGCGCAATTCCGCACTGTTTATACGCAAAGCAGAAAATCAATGATAAACGGTAGTTATGCGAATCACGTTTATTCCCGAGTGATAGTGATTTTTAACCGTTATGCGTATATTCGCAAAACAAAAGTGCATCAAAAATCAAACATTACTGGATATTTATCACATCTCGTTTATTGTGCATTGTATCTTAGTCTATTGATTTGCTTTCTTTCAATTCCTAAATCAGTTTATAGCCAAACACCCGACCCGGAACCAAGTTTAGTCGTCGCTCCGATCCAAGGGCCAATCAATACAGAATTTCAAGAATTTGGACCAACGATGAGTCCCGACGCGAAGACCTTGTATTTTTATTCCAAACGATCCAGTAAGGGTTATACGGAAATTTTTAAATCTGAACGGAAAAAAGATGGCACCTGGGATTTTCCTGAAGAGGTGGATGAATTAAATTCTCCCTATGATGACCAAAGTCCATTTATAGCAAGAGATGGAAAAACTTTATTATTATCTTCGAATCGAGATGGTTCCGTTGAAGTGATGTTACCTGACGGTAAGGTGGGAATTTCTAGAGATTTATATGTTTCGACTTGGAATGGAAAAACGTGGAACAAACCTGTCGCTTTGCCCAATCCTATAAATACAGAAGAAATTGAAGAGAATCCTCATCTACTCGGTGACACTTTACTTTTTACCAGGTATCCTTTTGGAAAACCAAATTTAGCAAAAGTTTACTTTAGCCAATTTCAAAACAATACATGGTCTACTCCAAAACTTTTACCAACACCAATTAATGATAATTATGCGACTATAGCTGCAGCATTTAATGATGACGGTAAAATTCTATTTTTCTCATCCAATAGACCTGGTGGTTATGGTGGATTTGATTTGTATATGGCTAAAATTGACGGAGAGACTTTTACAGATATTGAGAATTTGGGTGCTCCCATTAATTCAACAGAAGATGAAGCATACATAGTTTTTCAGCAGGTGAAAAAAACTTTTTTATTTTGCAGAAGGGTGGAAGGAAGATCATTTGATATATTTACTGCTTCTGTTCCCAAACAAGATAATATAGTTCAAAAGAAATTGGAGGAATCCAATAAAATCTCTTTAGATTCTATATACTTTGAACGTGCATCCTCAGTTTTGAAACCGGAATCCTCAGGTTCTTTGGATGCTATTGTTGACTTTTTACATGAAAATTCAGAGAAGAAAATGAAAATCATCGGCCATACAGATTTAACAGGAACGTTGGAAGACAATATGGTTCTTTCAAAAGAAAGGGCAGAATCCGTTAAACAGTATTTAGTCTCTAAAGGAGTGGATTCCAAACGGCTTTCGACCGATGGAAAAGGACCAACGCAACCAATGGTGCAAGGTACAGATGAGGCATCGTCTAAAAAAAATCGTAGAACAGAATTTGTACTGATCAATCCTTAATTTTTCCTTGCCGTTTCTATTTCCAAAGAAAAGGTAATGGGGATGTTGCCAATTTCCAGGAACCATAATATTAGGTTTATATCCTTTCTGTTTTTTTTTCTATCTGTTTCGTTATTTGGTCAATCGAGTCAGGTTTTAGAAAAAATAAAAAAAACTAAAACCCTTACAGTTTCCGTGAATGAATTTTATGATCCTTTCTATATTGAAAATCCTAACCCTAATTTTCCAGGGTTAGATGTGGAGTTGGCTCAAGAATATGCAAAATTTCTTGATGTGGATTTAAAAATCATTCCCTTACGTACGTTTGATCAACATGCAAGAATGTTAGAAAAGGGTGACACACAGATTGCGATGGCAGGAATTTCATCTTCCATCAATCGATTTAAAGATGTATATTTTACGGATCCTTATTTAATATCTACGCCGGCAGCTTTAGTCAATCGAACTGCCCTTCCCCCCGAACCAGAAGGACAGATTGTTACCGTTCAATTGTTTCGTAATTTAAATGACCTAACAAACATTACAGGAATTTCTTATTCTGTACTTGCCAACAGTTCAAATCATCAATTTTTAAGAGATGCTTTTCCAAAGGCTCAGATTTTCTCTTATTTTACAAATGAAGCAGCATTGAATGAATTAAAGAAAAATAATGTAAATGCTTTCGTTGCGGATTCGTTTTATATTCAAGCGCTACTACAAAAAGATTCCTCGCTCCGAGCCAACTATTTGCCAATTTTGGGAGTGGTTCAGGAAGACCATATCAGTATGGCAACTGCTAAGAGAGATGTGGAATTCCTTTATAATTTAAATTTTTTCATTAAGGAACTAAAACGCACAGGCAAAATTCAAGTTTTGATTAATAAGTATTTTAAATCCAACCAATGGGTGAAACAAGAATAAAGTCGATGTCATTACGAAATTACCTTTCTCTCTTTTTATTCTGTGTCCTTTTACCGTCTGGATTTTTATTATCACAAGAAGAAGAATCACAAAGAACCTTTATGAACTTCAATGGTTCTTTTCGTGTACGTGCTACAAATGTTGGTCGGGATGTGTTATTAGAAAGGAAAACACCCGTTACACCAATCAATAATCTAGAAAAAGAAAATGCGGAACGTCAACAAACAGAACAGCAGGTCATACAATCTGATTTAGAAAGAAGGCAACAAGGACTACCAAGCCAAATCACTCGTCGGAAGGAGGATGTAAGTTATTACGATTCTCGCTTTTTATATAATATGAGCTTTTCTGCTAATAAATACGTGGAAGGTGTTTGGGGAATGCAAGTAGGTGATATTCCCTTTGGTGGGAAAGGTTTACGAGCGACAGGGCCCGATGGTTTTGATCCTGGATTGGTTGGTCCAGGATCAGGTGGTGAGAGGGGTCGAACCGCTGCGGTCAATGTGCAGACAAACTTTTTATATTTAAACTTTCGAATTCCAGAATCAGGGCTGTTTATTAAAGTGGGGCAGCAACTTTTTAGTTCTGCTCAAGGTCGGGTGTTGTTTTCAACTGGAACTGGCGTTAGTATTCTAAAGAATTTTCAATTTTTGCGGCTCTCTTTGGAAGGTGGAATTTTACGAGCTCGTGATCAAAGTTTTATGGATGTTGATAAAAATGGATTTGCTGATAAAAATTATCAAAGTTCAAATATTTATTACAACCGATTAAAGTTTGAATATTTTCGAAATATTCGAAATGAAGTTTACGCCTATTTTTTGGATGATAATGACAAGTCTGATAATGAAACAGCAAGGCTTGCTTGGTATGGAATGCACAATGAGTTCAATTTTCAAAAGTTCTCGTTTATAGTTCATGGAATTTTAAACACCGGGACTGTTAAAAAATTACGTGCTGTGACAGATACAAATGATGTCACCATTTACAATACTACACAAAGACATTTTATCAAAGGTGGAATGTATGATTTTCAGTTTACTTATCGCTGGAGCGAGTCGCTTAACTTTAATTTGATTGCTCTCGGTACAACAGGAAGACCTGGTTACGATGAGAAAGGACATGAAGCTAATTTAAAAGGAAATGGGTACCGTACCCTTGCGCCTGGATTTTCCATTTCCAACATTGCTACTGACTTTACCGGTGGTTATGCATTGTTCAATGGATCTAGTTTTTCTGGATTGAACGAATATGGTTTGTATTCCAATATCATCGCCTTTGGCCCCTATCAATTTACATTTGGATATTACCAATTGTATGCAACCAAATCTCCAGAGATTCGAATAAATCGAGAGTTTAGTGAACGTAATGGATACAGGACTTCCACTTATATGGGTATGGAGTATAATTTTAACATTCGTTATAACGTAACATCAGATTTTCAGATCATTTTTCGATCTGGTTATTTTGTCGCCGGCGATGCTCTTTTCGTTTTGTTAGATTCGAAATATGGGCGAGTCCTTCGTGAAGCATTTATTGTGTTTGAACATCGATTCTAAAAGCTAATTTTTGATATTGTTGAGTAGTTTGTGGAATCTGATAAATAGAAGTATTTATTCGAAAATTACTGGAGAAAATTATGTTTAAAGTAGTAGATCAAATTTCTATTAACGCTTCGATTCATAAGGTATGGGATATACTCACTAATCCAAAATTTATAAAAGAATGGGACGATATTCCTGAAAATTATTCGGGAGAATCTTTAAGATTAAATACTGTATTAGAATGGGAAGGGCACGCCAAGATGGTAGTGACTGAGTTTGACGAGCTGAAAACATTGAAACTTAACTTATATTTACCAAAAGTCAAATTAGATCCTACCGATTATGATGTTAGTTATCAATATACTCTAACAAATAATGAAGATACTGTTTTAAAATTTGAAATCGGTGATTTTTCGACATTACCTAATGCCGAAGATTACTACGAAAGTACGATCGAGTGGTTGAATACGGCCAAAGTAAAAATTAAAGAGCTAGCAGAAAGGTAAAACAACATTCGCATAAAATCAGTTAAAGTGTTAACCTAGACTTGATTGCTTTTCCTAAAGTGTATTGATCCGAATATTCTAAGGTTCCACCAATAGTAATTCCATGGGCAATTCTTGTAATTTTAATTTCCATTGGTTTGATTACTGTAGAAAGGTAAGAAGCCGTTGCATCGCCTTCAAGAGTTGGATTGGTCGCTATAAGAACTTCCTTCACACCCGTATCTTCTAATCGTTCCAACAGTTTACGAATTCGTAATTGGTCAGGGCCGACTCCATCCAGTGGAGAAATAGCTCCATTCAAAACATGATATTTACCAGCATATTCTTTTGTGTTTTCAATGAAGAAAATATCTTCCGGTTGCTCCACAACACATAGGATACCATTGTCTCTTCTATCAGACAAACAAATAGAACAAACAGGATCTTCTGTAAGTCCCCCACATTCATCACAAAATCTTAGTTTGGCTTTAGCTTCTTCTATATTGGAAAGCCATGCGCGAAAAGTAGAAGGATCCATTCGTAGAATATGAAATCCAATTCTTGTTGCACTTTTTTTTCCAATCCCTGGGAGACTAGAAAAGGATTGGATTAGTTTTTGGAATTGCGGATCAGACAGGTGGAAATCCTCCATCCTTTTGGAGTTGGTTGAAAACTCCTTCAAAGTCACTTGGGTTGAAGCCGAGAACATTTTTCATCTCATGAGCCATCGTTTCTTTGGCTTTTCTTTGTACTTCGTTTGTTGCTGATAGGATTAGATCTTCTAACATTTTTTTGTCATCAGCATTGAACATAATCGGATTAATATTGAGGTTTGTAAGAATTCCATCCGCTGAGGCTGTAACCTCGACCATACCTGCTCCGGCTGATGCGGAAACTCGAATTTGAGCAAGCCGCTTTGTTAGCTCCTCTTGTTTCTCTTTGATATTGCCGAGTTGCGAAAAAGCCTCTCGCATTTGTTTCATTTGATCAAAAATTCCCATACTTACCTTTTGGACTTATAAATTCTTAAATTGTTTGGGATCTACTTCCATACCGGAAAACTTTTCTTTCAAAAGTTTTTCCATATCTTCAGAAGCAGCTGGACTTGCCGTCGCTGGTTTGGTCGGAGGAGCCTGTTCTTGTTTTTGAAGATTTGGTTTGGTCTCGAGTTCGATATTCTGTTTTGGTTTATCGAGAACTGGCGGAGTAGGCTCTGTCATTGGTGGTCTGGATTCTACTTGCGGCGCAGATTGTTTCTTTGTAGGTTCCAAATTTTCGGGAATATGGGAAATATCACCTTGGACAAGTTTGGTGAGCTCAGAGATTTTTGCCAATAGTCCCGATACACTTGGTTTTTCACGATCCAATATCAATTTACGAAATTGAATTTCTAAATAAACTTTCATTTCATAAGAACTTCTAAGTTTCATTAAATTCAATTTTTCGTGGATGGAAAAAATTCTTTCCGCGAGTAAAACTAAAATTTCACGATCCAAATCCCGATAGTTTTGTTTTAGTTTTTGTAAGTCTTCTTGTGGGATGTTGATGGATTCTCTATCCGCCAAGTTGTCTTTGATAAGCAGAAGAGAATTTAAAAATTCAATAAAGTCCCAGACAAATTTGCTAAGATCAATCCCTGCTTGGAATAGATTTTCTAGAGTTTCAAAGATTTGTGCACTTTGAGAAGAATCTAAGAGTTGATTTAAAAAATCGGTAAAGGTATCTATTCCGTGATACCCGATCATTTTTCGAAGTTTGGCGCCCGTTAGATTTCCGTCTGTAAAAATTACAGCTTGTTCCATAAAGGAAAGTGTATCTCGAACAGAACCGTCACCTTTTTTTGCGATCCAGAATAATCCTTCGGAATCGTATTTGAGACCTTCTTTTTCGCAAAGAGTTTCAATGTAGTTTTGTAATGCAGTGACAGGTACTTTTCGAAAGTGAAAGTCTTGGCATCGAGAAAGAATAGTTTCTGGAATTTTATGATACTCAGTGGTTGCTAAAATAAATACAACATGTGCAGGAGGTTCTTCCAATGTTTTGAGAAGTGCGTTGAAGGCAGCACCGCTTAACATATGTACCTCGTCTAAAATATAAACGCGATACTTTCCACCCATGGCGTTGAATTTTACATTTTCACGTAACTCACGGATATTATCGACTCCGCTATTGGAAGCCGCATCGATCTCAAATACATCATTCGAATTCCCTTTGGTAATTTCCAAGCAAGAAGTACATTCGTTACAAGGTTCGACCCCATCTGGTCTTTCACAGTTGAGTCGTTTGGCGAGTATCCTTGCGATGGTAGTTTTACCAACGCCTCTGGGGCCAATAAAGATATAAGCGTGTCCTATTTTTTTTGATTTAAACGCATTTTGCAGCGAACCAACGGCGAGATCTTGGTAAATGACATCGCGAAAAAATTGGGGTCTGTATTTTCGAAAGAGTACTTGGTGGTTTTCGCTCATGTAAGTCCGTATCAAATTCCAACGGATGAGAAATTTGATTCTACCGCTTTGATAATGTATATTCGAAAGCTTTCTTTAGAGGACGCAACTAAAAAGACGAAACATTTCAGGGAGTAAAAGGAAAGGAAATGGGAATAGAACCTGGCGGAGAGACCGGGATTCGAACCCGGGGTGCTTTTGGCACACATGCTTTCCAAGCATGCACAATAGACCACTCTGACATCTCTCCGAACGTTTCTACTGGCTTCCATAAAAAGAAACGGTCAAAAGAATTCTACCTTTTCTCTTTGAAAAAACTAAGAAATTCAAATTTTATGCGGGATCTTGGGATTAGAGTGCATTTGGGAAAGTGATTCAATAGATAAATGGATTCGGTTGTGTAAGAAGAAATCCCTTCGCCCGGTTTTGCTGGAACAAAATAAACCACTTCTGGAATTTTCACTCGTAAGATGGCACCGGCACAAAGGAGGCAAGGTTCGAGTGCGGTGATCAAAATGTGATTGGTTAGATATCGCCCCTCTGTTTTAGAAAGAGCCTCTTCAATGGATAGGAGTTCGCTATGTTTTGTCGGGTTTAATGTTTGTTCGACGGAATTAAATGCGGATGAAAGAAGAGTTCCTTCTTTTGTTATGATTTCAGAATAGGAGGGAATTTCGTTAGGATGGTTGGAAACTGCTTTGAAGTATCGCTCTAAAAACGAGTCGAATGCTTCCACGTGCGCCCAAGAGGATTTGAACCTCTAACCTTCTGATCCGTAGTCAGATACTCTATCCAGTTGAGCTATGGGCGCAATGAATGCTTGAAGCATTTTTACCCAGTCCAAAAGAACGGGTATCTCTATGGTTTTTTTCAAGCGGATGGAGTAAATCAAAAATCCAGCGATTCCTAGATAAAGTAGTATGGAAAGTAGATGGATGGTAGCAGCGAAATAGAGTCCGACGAAGGGAAGGATGGAAACTGCTTGGGCAAATAACAATCCCAATAAGAACAAACAAGTATTAACTGCCGAGTACAAACATGCAGTTACAAAGTCCTGCTGGTTTCTTTTCCAAGTAAATACGGGAACCCAAGAAAAATACAAAGGTAAAACAGCAAATATTTTTGCCGCTTCGTCAGTGACTAAATAAGCCTGTAATTTTTGTAATTTGTCTTTGATTCGGGTGGTATTCATGGCAGTAACATCGGAGACGCAGGGATTCGAACCCTGGGTACGATTGCTCGTACGACGGTTTAGCAAACCGCTCCTTTCGGCCACTCAGGCACGTCTCCAGCGACTCGGAGAAGGTAGGATTCGAACCCACGGTGGGATTACCACGACGGTTTTCAAGACCGCTGCTTTAGACCACTCAGCCACTTCTCCAAGAGTACCTATCCGTTATGTTAAATGCGAGTGCAGTGTCAAATGAATATTCAATGAATGGTTCTAGAGAATGGAAAAGTTGCGTATAAAACTAGAAAAGTGGGTGAATGGTGGTTTCTGTATAGCTCACCATGAGGGACATGCCGTCTTTGTTGAGGGTGGATTGCCTGGTGAATTGGTAGACATAAGTCTTTATAAAACAGGAAACAAAGAATGGTTTGGCTCTGTTTTCGAAGTCATCGAAGCCTCGGCAAGCAGGATTGAATCTGATTGTTCCGTCTTTATGGAGTGCGGGGGATGCAGTTATCGCCATATTTCTTACAAAGATGAGGTGGAAATCAAAACCTCCCTTTTGGAAGCAATGTTTCCTAAGTGGAAAGGCAAAGTGCAAGTTATTACCGGACCAGAGAACGAATACCGAAACAATGTGCAGTGGCAATCAAGCGGTAGAGAAATTGGATATTTTTCAAAAAATACCCATCGAATTGTCAAAGACTCAAATTCTGTCTGCAAAACGGTCGATAAACGTTTGTTATGGGATATGGTTCCGGTAGGGCTCCAGAAATCTGTTTCCAAAAATAAATCCATCCAACTTCGTCTTTCTGCAAAGTCAGTTGTGAATTATGAAAGGGACCAAACAGAAATCAGTATTTTTAATACCAAGTTAAAAGTTCCGGAACGAGGGTTCTTTCAAATCAATCAGTTTCTCATTGAACCTTGGCTTGAAAAAATCAAATCACTTCTGCCAGACTCGGCCAATATTTTGGAACTATTCTGTGGATGCGGAACGATTGGAATTTCGATTCGAGAAAAAATTGAGTCTTTGTATGGAATTGAATCTCACGAAAAAAGCATTCGGTATGCAAAAGAGAATGCAAAGACAAACAACGCTTTGCAGTTTGAGTATGAAGTCAGTGATTTATATCAAAAACACCTTCCAAAGCATGTTTCCACATTTCCAATTTGGATTGTGAACCCGCCGAGGGCTGGACTTTCAGAAGGTATTGTCGAATCAGCATCTATGTTTTCGCCAAAACAAATCATTTATTCCAGCTGTAACCCGAGTACACTCAAACGTGATATTACTAGATTAGAAGCAATAGGATACAGGCTAAATTATATGGGTTTGTTTGATTTTTTCCCGAGAACCCAACATTATGAAGTTCTGGTGAGTTTAAAGAAATAAAGACCCAACTCACAAAGTCAAATTTGTGAGTTGGTTATTGTTTACCTTGTGCGACTTATTTTTCTTTTGTAGTAAATTTAAAAGGAAGGTAAGCCGGGCAAAATCCGATCGCAGAGGTTGCAATCATAACAAGTCCGATAACAAATAGGACAATCGCTGTGGTTCCTTCGACTACCCCACCCAAATACAAACCACCTAATACCAATCCAACGACCACTCGAATGACTCTGTCATAAAGACCCATATTTTGAAACATATTCAATCTCCTTAAAGAACATAAGACGAATGAAACGGAAAGGTTTCTTATTTATTTTTTTGTAACCATTCTAAAATCAATTTGGTAACTTCTTCTCTTTTCTCCCAATGAAGAAAGTGGCCGGCATGGTCGAAACCTATTTTACGAAAACCACGGGGAAAATCGGTTTCATCTAATAGATGTTCAAAGAGATTTTTATGAAAACATCCATCATTCAATCCGTATAGAATCTGTGTTGGAACAGTAATTTGTGAATCTAAAATTCCTAATATACTTTCTCTCCCAGATTCTGTGAATAAATCGTTTAAATTGCGATAGTAAGCAAGAGCAGAAGAAAGAATTCCTGGATTTTGAAAATTTGCCTTAATTTCCGCTAGGTGGTCCTGGTTCGGCATAAAACCGGGAGACCAGTCTTTCCATAAATAATCCACCAAAGCAAATCCGTTGGAGCGAATCGTTAGTTCTGCTAAAAATGGAATTTGGAACAAAACAACATACCAAGAGTGGATCGTTTGTTGGGGTGCCCAAAAAAAAGAATCTTGGTAGGTTCGAAGTAGTGGAACTCCGAGGCTTGTGATGGATTTGATTCGATTGGGATAATACATTCCTGCTGCAAAGGCGATCACAGCACCCCAATTATGACCCACCAAATGCACCGAATCCCACCTGCGATCTTCCATCCAACCCAAGACATCATCGACTAAATCTACTACGTGTAGTTTATGAGCATGTGAGATTGTGGAAGGTTCATACCCTCGCATAACAGGTGCAATGCAGTGATACCCTTTTTTCCCGATTTGTTCCATAATAGGTGCAAAGGTTTTATGGTTATCCGGAAAACCATGAAGGAAAATTACAGGTTCTCCTGATCCTGTCTCTAAAGTGGTAAATACAGTGGATGAATTTCTAATTTCCGAATGGTGCATTGTTTACCAACTTTTCCTTTTTATAGGTCGTTCTAAAGAATTGTAACACAATTTCTCTTGTATCCAAGTCCTTACTTAAATACCCATATTGTTTTTCATTTTGGTAATAAAATCCATTAGGCCAGATATGGCCTCCTCCCGGAATCAAATACCCTTCTACGATTTGATCCGAATGGCAGTCTGTAAATTTGGAATACTCTATGTCTCGTTTCCAAAATTTGTTTAAGTGACGTATTTTAGATTTTGTTTCTTCTTTGCAAACAAACGGTGAAGTCCAAAACTCTAATGATTCTAAATAGGAAAGAACGTCTCCTGCAGCAATACGTTTGGTACCATTATTAGGATCTGCAGGAATTGCCACCGGTCCCCCCAAATAAGGAACTACGTCATCATACGTTCCCATTATGAAACCTATGGATTTATGAGGAGGTGGGTTACAAATTTCTTTTAATCCCTTGGAAGTAACTGCAGCCACCGAATAACCAGAACTAAATAAATCGGGCGCTTCGCATAATAAGCGTTGTGTCATAAATCCACCGTTGGAAATTCCCACTGCGTGAATTCGGTTATAGTCTACTGGAATTTGTGTATCTAAATGACTCACCATATCTCGAAAAAATTCTACATCTTTTGTATTTCGTTTATCGGTTAAAGAATGAGGAATTTTCCTTCCATCGTTCCAACGGTTGGCATAACCATCGGGATAAACAGCAATGAACCCATACTCTTCTGCCTTTTCAGACATACGAGTGAGGTAAATCATTCCTTCCCCACTCCCGCCCCCACCATGCAAAATAAAAATTACTGGTAACCGGTTTTCTTTGATTTGTTTGGGAACGTAGTAACGAAAGGTTCTTAAAATTCCATCTGAAGATATGGACTCTAATTTATGTTCTTTTACAGGAACAATGGAAGGAAGAGATTTACAAAAAAATGATAAGGAAACCATAAGCAGTGATAGAGATAATTTCTTAGTGAAAGAAATCCAATTCATACAAACAAAGATTCAAAAGCTTTGATAGTTTCTGGAACTTTGGGATTTCCTTCCAGAGGGTAGTTCGGATGAAACTCTTTATCTATTTTTGGATCATAAGGTCCGGACTTTCCTTCAAAACAAACTGCGTTCTCTGACAAACAAACTAGACTATGCCATACACCTGGTTGTAGGTCAATTCCTCGTTTGGGACCAAATGCCGAAAGTTTATGTGTTTCTTTAATTTTTCCAGTTTCCTCGAAGATCAAAAATCCAATTTCTCCATCCAAAACAACAAAGGTTTCCGGTTTCGGATCCGACAAATGTCTGTGAGGTGGAATGTAGGTGTCTTTAGAAAGAACGTTTAGAAACCTTTGGTATACTTCCGTTGGTTCGTGGAAATTGTGATTAGTACGTTTTCTTACGGTGGTTTTGGCTTTTTTTACGAGTGATTCGATTAAGACGGAATCAATAATTTGTATTTCCTGCAAGTTGACCTTCCAATTCCTGCTCGATGAAGGCTAACATATCCGGAACACAAGCCGTACAAGTATCAGCTGCTCCCATCTCGCGGGCAACTTCTAGTATAGGTCGATTGGATTCTTTGACAACATTTAAGATAGATTCAAAGAAAACTTCTGCACAGTGACACTTGATCATGGTTCTGAGAATCAGTCTCTTAGGAATCTTTAAACCTGACAAGTATTTTTGAACCCGAGAATTCGGTTTTTTATGGCCTCGGATCGGAACCTGTGTGGTTTTTTTGGTAATGAGAAACTGCCCATTGTGTTAACTCATGGATCACTTTTTCTAACGATTTTCCGTGCTTTGTGATGGAGTATTCTACTCCTGGCGGAAAGGAATCGATCACAGTCCTATCAATTAACTGTATTTTCTCTAGATCTTTCAGCTCTTTCGATAGCATTTTATCTGTAATTCCTGGAATTTCCTCAGCAATTTCTTTAAATCGTTTATTCCCGAACGAGAGAGACATAATAATAGGCAACTTCCATTTACCTCTCAAGATCTCTAGAGCCTCACGAAGTGGTAAAATTAAATTAGCACATTCACTATGGTCAGGTTTACATTTTAGATCTTTTCCCTTCATCGCAGTTCCATTCTACGATCTTGGATCTATTGAGCCACGTCAACCGAACGAAAAATCTCAGTTTTTCCAATATTTTTCCAGCAAAAACCACTCATGATAATATCTAAACAATAGTAACTATACAATATATAGTTACAGGCGAGATTTTTTAGGAGTTTTTTATGAATCTATTTCGAATCATCTATTGGGTATCGACAGCGATCCTTTCTTTTTTGATGCTTTTCAGCGCGGTCAGTTATTTTGTGAATCCCGAAATTGCTGTCGGATTTAAACATTTAGGTTTTCCTGATTATTTCAGAGTGGAATTAGGAATTGCGAAATTGATCGGATCGATAGTTATTCTCATTCCCCTATTTCCTCATCAATTTAAGGAGTGGGCTTATGCGGGGTTTGGAATTACTTTTATTTCAGCAGCGATTGCACATTCCCAAAGTGGTGATCCTCTATCTATGGTAATTGCTCCCATTGTGATCTTCGGAATATTGACTGTGTCTTATGTTTTTTATCATAAGACAAAATCAGTATCAGTGCTATCGACCTAATTTAGATGCCTTAGAATCTAAATAGAAAGGTATTTGTAAACGTCAGCTAATGCTTGAATCACATGGTGCCAAAGGAAACGGTTTGCATTGGTCAGACCTTTCTTTTGGTATTCCTTTTGTAATTTATCATTCGATAATAAAAATAGAATTTTGGATTTTAAATTTTCCTTAATATGCGGATCAAAGTATTCCGCAGACGAATCTAAAATTTCAGGAAGAACACTTGCATTAGAAGAAAGTACAACAGTACCTACACTTTGTGCTTCCAATACGGGAAACCCAAATCCTTCATACAATGATGGGAAAATGAAAAGTTTTGCACCTTGGTAAGCAAGAGGTAGTTCTTCATAGGGCAAGTGTGGAAGAAAAAAAATTAAATTTGGGTATTTGTCTTTAAATAATATTAGTTCTGTTGGAATTTCTTTACTGATCCCTCCAATCACAAGTGGAAGATTCGTTTTTTTTTCTTTCCATAATTCTTCTATGGCTTCTAATAAAAAAGGAAAGTTTTTGTGAGCTTTACCAATCCCGACTGTGAAAAGGTAAGATTTTGGAAGAGATTGGTTTTTTAAAAAATCGTTTAATTTCTTTGGAGGTTTTTTAAAAAAAATCTTTCTATCAATTCCGTTATAAACCACAGAAATTTTCTTTTCTGAATAACCAAAAGATTGAACTAAGTCTTGTTTGGTGAATTCCGAAACTGTTATGATCTTCAGGGCAAACCATTGAATCCAACGAAAAACAATTTGTATGTACACTCGTTTGACTATGGAACTATGAGCGGCTTTGAAGTGGTAAGGAATGAGATCGTGAATGGTAACAATACACTTTCGAATGTAGGGAAAAGGAATATTAAAATGGGGAATATCTAAAACATCCATTTTCGCCATTTGTGGGTGACCTAAAAATTCTTTCGGTGAATAGATATTGGTTTTGTATTCGATGATTCGTGCCTCTTTGGGTAGGTCGTATTTTTTTAAAACCGCAGGATCACCAAAGATAAATAGATCGGCAGTTTGAGAATGGATAGGCCAGAATTTTAAAATATGTTGGATACGAATCCCAATCCCCGAATTTTCAATCATCCGTGCATCGTAACCTATTTTAAGCCTCATTGGATCTTGATTATGTCCTTTAGAATTAATTTAAAAAAAAGGAAATGTGTCTTTTCCTTTCTGGTAGAGTCTAGTCAAATTGGTAGTGAATATTCTGCATTCATAATTTGAAAGGCAGCCTCACAAGGAACATATCTGTAAAAAGGAATCGGATGGAAAACTTAATCGAAGAAATCCTAAAACAAATTGGTGAAGATCCTACAAGAGAGGGTCTTACGAAAACTCCCAGTCGAGTGAAAAAGGCTTATGACTTTTTGACAAGCGGGTATAAAGCCGATTTAAACCAGATTGTGAACGGAGCCATCTTCGAAGAAAACACCACAGGGATGGTTCTTGTGCGAGATATCGAAATGTATTCTCTCTGTGAACACCATTTGCTTCCTTTTTATGGAAGGGCCCACGTTGCTTATATTCCTAATAAAAAGATAATTGGAATTAGCAAAATTCCAAGAATCGTCGATGTCTTTGCACGCCGATTGCAAGTCCAGGAAAGACTCACTGACCAGATTGCACAAGCAATCCAAGAAACTTTGGATCCTCTCGGTGTTGGTGTCGTAATTAAAGCCAAACATTTGTGTATGATGATGCGTGGGGTAGAAAAACAAAACTCAGAACTCTTTACTTCTAGTCTCCTTGGTCTATTTAAAACAGATCCAACTACCCGGAGTGAATTTTTGGATTTGATCCGAACCGGTTCGCACTAAGTTCAATTTTTAAATTCTATTTTTAAGATTCATGCTGGACTTTTCTAAAAAAAAGTTCAGCATTCTTTCTCTAGAGGGAATCTATGCCGAAAGAAAGAATCGTGGCACCGTCCAAAGACTTCGCCAAACTTGCGAACGTTAGCTTAAAAGAATACAAAGCCAAATACAAAGAATCCATTGAAAAACCAGAAAAATTTTGGGCTGAACAAGCAAAACGCCTAACATGGTTTAAAAAATGGACCAAAGTCCTCAAACATGATTTTGCAAAAGCAAAAGTGGAATGGTTTGTGGGTGGCAAACTCAATGTTTCTTATAATTGTTTAGACAGGCATCTGGATTCCCCACTTAAGAACAAAGCAGCTCTTATTTGGGAAGGCGACAACCCTGATGAATCCAAAGTATTAACCTATCATGACCTCCACCGCGAGGTGAATTATTTTTCTAATGTCTTAAAAAAGTTTCATGTAAAAAAAGGGGATCGCGTCCTCATTTATCTTCCTATGATTCCTGAACTTGCGATCGCCGCATTAGCATGCACTCGCATTGGTGCCGTACATTCCGTAGTTTTTGGTGGATTTTCTCCAGAAGCACTTCTTGGTCGTATCGAAGATTGTAAACCAACGCTTGTGATTACTGCAGATGGTGGATACAGGGGTGGGAAACCAATTGAATTAAAAAGAAATGTTGATGCCGCTTTAGAAGAAACCAAATTTAAAGTAAAAGATGTAATTGTTGTTAAGCGAACAGGTGATGAAGGAAACTTAAACTGGAAAGAAGGCCGCGACCACTGGTACCACTATTTAATGAAGGAAGCGGATGTCAGAAAAGAATGCCCTCCAGTGCCTATGGATTCGGAAGACCCACTCTTTATTCTTTACACTTCGGGTTCGACAGGGAAACCAAAAGGGGTTCTGCATACAACAGCAGGATATTTACTCGGGGCCAATCTTACTTTTGCGACTATTTTTGATTACAAAGAAACAGATACCTACTGGTGTACGGCAGACATCGGTTGGATTACAGGGCATAGTTATATTCTTTATGGACCTTTGTCCAATGGGGCCACTTCTCTTATGTTTGAAGGGGTTCCCAGTTACCCCGATATGGGCAGGTTTTGGGATGTGATTGATAAATACAAAGTCACTGTATTCTATACGGCACCAACAGCCATTCGTGCTCTGATGCGAGAAGGACTAGATCATATCAAAAAAAGATCTCTCCAGTCTTTACGACTTCTTGGTTCCGTGGGGGAACCCATCAATCCAGAAGCTTGGGAATGGTATTTTGCAAACATTGGTAAATCAAAATGCCCGATTGTGGATACTTGGTGGCAAACAGAAACCGGATCGATTATGATCTCTGGAATTCCTGGTGCAGTTCCGCAAAAACCAGGCTCTGCGAGTTGGCCTTTTTATGGAATTAAGCCCGTCCTTGTGGATAACGATGGAGTGGAAGTCAAAGGAAAAGGAGAAATTTCTGGAAACCTTTGTATCGCCAAACCTTGGCCTTCGATGATGCGAGGAGTGTATGGAGATTCCAAACGATTCTTTGATACCTACTTTTCTCAATTTAAGGGTTACTATTTTACCGGGGATGGTGCAAACAAAGATAAAGATGGATACTTTCGCATAACAGGAAGAGTCGACGATGTATTAAATGTTTCGGGTCACCGAATCGGATCAGCAGAAGTGGAAAGTGCACTTGTCGAACATAAATCCGTTGCCGAGGCAGCTGTTGTAGGGTTTCCACATGATATCAAGGGTCAAGGAATTTACGCTTATGTAACCGTGAAACAGGGAATCACGACCAATGATGCCTTAAAAAAAGAACTGATTGCGATGGTAGAAAAGGTAATCGGTAAAATTGCAAGGCCGGAAGTGATTCACTGGGCCCCAGGTTTACCCAAAACGCGCTCAGGAAAAATTATGCGTCGTATTTTACGAAAAATTGCCAATAACGAATTTGATACATTAGGAGATATTAGCACACTTGCTGATCCGTCCGTTGTACAATCGTTAATTGATGATAAAAAGAAATACCACAGTTAAGACCTGATTTTCCGTACATTCAATTCTTCTTCCTGTGCTTAAAATCAAAAGGAAGAAGGAAATGAATTCGAAATCTTTACTTTGGCTTTTAGATTGGTGAGTCTGTTATTTTAAAGATCCTGCGGAAGAGAAGAAAAAGGCCCTATGACTCGCAGGAATTCTAATTCTTCAAATTCTGCATCGCGATCAATTAGTTTTTGCCTAAATTCATTTGCCTTTGCCGTATCTCGTTTCGTAAACCAATAGATGCAAAAAAGTAAATACTCTCTATTTTTACGATAGGTGTTCTGATGGTTTTCTAATTCATTTGCCGTAAGTTTGTTTTGGTTCATATAGTCTTTCACTAATGAGTCAATGGCAAGAGTATCTCTATCTTTTCCAAGATTTGCATAACTTTGGCGTATGAGGAATAAAATCTCTCCGGCATCAGAGTCGGGATAAAATTTAAGTAAATTATAAAATCCGCGTCGAAACAAAGAGAGTGCTTCTAGATATCTCTGTTTTTCTTGGAGATAAACTCCATATCGCGTGAAGTATCTCGTTTCGTTTAAAAAAACCGTGGTAGTCCATTGATAAGCTTGTTCTAAAAGTTCGGATTGCCTGCCTCTTCTCGATAGAATCAAAGTTTCATACATAGCCTCTTCTCTTGGGAAGTAAACTAGGTACCGTAAACTTAAATCATCCGCTTCTTTCCATTTTTTGTTTTTGATATTTTTCAGAAGGCTTGTTTGCAGGGCGTCTTTTTCAGAAAGGAAGGTTTTATCAGATTCTAAAATTTGCATATACTTTTCGTATTCTAACTCTAATCCAAGTTGCCGGGATAAAATAGCAGCAGTATACAATCTGTATTTTGCATTTGGTTTTTGTTCTAAATACAATTGGGTATAGAACAAAGCTTCCTTTTGTTTCCTTTCCTTTTCGTAAAAATCAGCAATGTACAAAACTAAATCAAGTTGGTCTTTTTTCTTTTTGATAGATTCTTCATAGGCGTGGATCCCATCAAAGATTTGTCCCAGCTTCATATGGGCACGGGCGGAAAGATTGTAGTACCTATAGTCCGGATCGGGATTCAGTTCTTTGGCTTTGATAAGGAAGTCGAAGGCTTTCGCGGGGGTTTCCGTGACAATTTTATCTTCCGCCATACGCAAAAGATCTTCATAACCGTAAAAGGCCTTAACAGGGTTCAGAACCTCTGTTTCTGCTAAATTTGGGCTGGAAATCAGAAATAGACTTGTTGCCAAAACACCAAATTGCCATATTCTCCTAGACCGAAGTATCATCTATGGATTCTCATCGGTCATCTTCTAAATAATCTTAGAAATTCAAATAAACAATCTCAAAGAGGATCTCATGAATGTAGAGTTAATCATCATCGTCATGGCACTTGTTTCCATTGTCACGGCGATATTCTACGCAGCTAGGGTGGTTCGCATCCAAGTCGGCGCAGACGGTAGCGATGTAAAAGAAACCGCGAAACTAAAAGAAATCTCCGCTGCGATCGCAGAAGGGGCCATGGCCTTCCTGCTTAGAGAATACCGAGTCATTTTACTATTTATCAGTTTCATGACAGTTCTCATCTATTTACTTTTGGACAACCCAAAGACTGAGTTCAACGAAGGGATTTATACTTCCGTTGCCTTTGTATCGGGAGCCCTTATATCTTGCCTTTCTGGTTTTATTGGAATGAAGATTGCAACTGCTGGGAACGTTCGTACGGCCCAAGCGGCAAAAACTTCTCTTTCTAAAGCATTCCGAGTGGCTTATGACTCTGGAGCCGTAATGGGTTTCGGACTCATTGGTTTGGCTGTTCTTGGTATGATTGGACTTTTCCTTCTTTTTACGGGAGCCAACGTCGGAGTGGCAAAACACATCCTTATGGAATCGCTGGCTGGTTTTGGTCTAGGTGGATCTTCCGTGGCACTTTTTGGTCGTGTGGGTGGTGGTATTTATACCAAAGCCGCAGACGTAGGTGCTGACCTTGTAGGTAAGGTAGAAAAAGGAATTCCAGAAGATGATCCAAGGAACCCAGCAACTATTGCTGATAACGTCGGAGACAACGTAGGGGACATCGCTGGTATGGGTGCGGACCTTTTTGGTTCTGCTGCCGAAGCTACTTGTGCTGCTCTTGTGATTGGTGCGACGGCTTCTGCCCTTGCTGACGATAACTCCGCTTTACTATATCCACTTTTGATTTCTGCGATTGGAATTCCGGCATCTCTTATCACTACTTTCTTTGCTCGAGTGAAAGAAAATGGAAATGTTGAGAGAGTATTAAAATTCCAACTATGGATCTCCACTTTTATCGTAGCGATTGCTCTCTATTTTGCAACCGACATCTTTATGATTGAGAGTTTCCAAATTGGAGACAAAACCATCACAAAATGGAATGTTTATATTTCAGTCGCATTAGGTTTGTTTGCTGGTATGTTCATTGGTTGGATTACTGAGATTTATACTTCTCATTCTTACAAACCAGTACGTGAAGTTGCAGATGCTTGTGAAACGGGTGCTGCTACAAATATCATTTACGGGCTTGCTCTTGGTTACAAATCCACTGTGGTTCCAGTCATTCTACTTGTGATTGTGATTGTTGTTTCCAATATCCTTGCGGGTATGTATGGAATCGCAATCGCTGCTATCGGAATGATTTCCACAATTGCGATTGGACTTACTATCGATGCATACGGCCCAGTTTCTGATAACGCAGGTGGGATTGCAGAGATGGCTGAGCTTGGAAAGGATGTTCGTGATAGAACAGACACTCTTGATGCAGCGGGTAACACAACTGCGGCCGTAGGAAAGGGTTTTGCAATCGGATCTGCGGCTTTAACCTCGCTTGCTCTATTTGCTGCCTTTATCACAAGAACACAAAATGCTTCTAAAGAAATGGGAGAAGGTGCGATTGACCTCACTTCTATCGAACTTTTAGATCCATTAGTGTTTGGTGGTCTCCTTTTTGGTGCTATGCTTCCGTTTATCTTTTCTGCGATGACTATGAAGTCTGTAGGGAAAGCGGCTCTTGATATGGTAAAAGAAGTTCGTCGCCAATTCAAAGAGATTCCTGGTCTTATGGAAGGAACTGCAAAACCTGAGTATGCAAAATGTGTGGATATTTCTACATCTGCTGCTCTTCGCGAAATGATTCCTCCAGGTCTTTTGGTTCTTTTAAGCCCTATCGTTGTGGGTTATTTGTTTGGAGTGAAATCTCTTGCAGGACTCCTTGCGGGTGCTCTTGTTTCTGGTGTTGTGCTTGCGATTTCTTCTGCTAACTCTGGTGGAGCTTGGGACAACGCAAAAAAATACATCGAAAAAACAGCTGGTGGAAAAGGATCAGAAAAACACAAAGCTGCCGTTGTGGGTGATACTGTTGGTGATCCATTCAAGGACACTTCTGGGCCTGCGATCAACATTTTGATCAAACTTATGGCGATCACCTCACTTGTGTTTGCTGAGTTTTTTGTAACAAAAGGCGGAATTGTTTTAAATTTCTTTAGATAGATTTTTGAAACAAATTTTATTTAAGATTGAGGAGACTTCAATCTAGAAGTTTCCTTAAGAAAGATTACAGATAAAAATCCTTAAATAGAAACAAGAAGAGCCGGCGGAGACGTCGGCTTTTTTTATTTATAAGGTAGTGAAACTAAAACTTGTGTTTGTGCCGAGAGTCAGTCCAAAGATGGATTGAATGTTTTGATTAAGGGTGATGGTGTAGGTAGTTCCAGTGATGAGAGCACTTGCGGGTGTTAGGGTGATGGTTCTGTTGGAAGCACCACCGCTGAGACTAGGACACGAGGGAGAACAGCTGATATTTGTATTAAGAGAAGTGGATTCGATGGCTTGAGTCATCACAATGGTGATCGTTGGACTCAGTGAAACCCCTGTCGCACCATTGGTTGGAGATGTGGATTCAATTGTAAAGTTAGCTGATGTTTGTGTGATGAGAGGGAGTACGAGAACTCCAAGCAAAGAAGGTTTTGGCTCAGGTAAACAGGCCAGAGAGGAAAAAACAAACAAGAATAGAATTCGTATTTTCTTCCACATTGGCATAGGTTCTAGTTTTAGTTTCGACTAATTTCCCTTGGTAACCGTGCAGAGTTTTGCGTAAATCCCCAAGAAATTGTAACTTTCCAGTTCAATAGACGTAATTTCTTTGATGTTTCCGTTTTTCTGGGAGATTTCCACAGAGGCATCACCGAGAGCCAGGAGTCCCATATACGATTTTGCGCAGGCAATCCCTTCTTTGGTTGCTGGGAAACCTGTTTCCATCAAACTAATCCTTTGGTCCTCAAAGAGTAGTCCTTGCGTTCCAAAACCGGAACTAGCACAGGAGAATGTGAATAGGAAGAAGGAAATGCAGGTAACTCCAACAATTTTACTCTTCTCGGAGGTTGGTTTATTTTTTAAGTTCCTGGTCCAAGGCTTGCGAAAGTTTATTCTGCAAAATGATGATATCGTCATAGAGTTTTTTGATTTGTTCTTCTTTCTTTCGAATTTTCTCTGTCAGTGCATCAAAAGATTTATTGGACGCATTGTTTTTTTTGGAATGGAATTCCTTTAATTTGGATTCTATTTCTTCATAAATCAGTCCACTCTTGATTTTTTTTGCGAATTCACTTAGTGACTCAATGTTCTGTTTCATCGGCCTGTGATACGCAAACAAAGTTCTTGGAAAAAAAAATACTGATTTTTATAATAATGGTCTAAGCTGAGAATTTCTTTAGGTCGGGAATGGCGCGGGATATAATCAAAACTTGCATTTCCAATGCTCACCAAGCCGAAGTAATTTGTTGTACAAGATTCGGCAAATTTATCAGCAATGGAAGGTGCCTTTCCTGATGAATGCCAGCCTTCTTGGCCTTTGTTTTGAAGTAAAGTTACCGATGGATTTCCAATTTGTATGCTCAAACAATGGAAACAAAATAAAACCAAAGGTAACCCCAAATACAGCTTCATACTCTAGGGGCTTGTATCGAAGAAATAAAAATAGGAAAAGCGAATTCCACGATCCATTGCATTGTCTGCTTTGGGAAGAACACCTAACAATACAGAAAAACTAAAAGTTCCGAAACTCTCGGTATTCATAGAGATACCTGGATAAAAATTAAAATATCTTAAATTTTTATCTGCAATTTTATCGAGGGGTTCTCTATATTCGAGTTCTGTAAAAATGCGAACCGAATCTGAAATGGAAAAAGAGGGAGCAATTCCCACTTGGTAGTATCGTTTGAATTCTTCAAAATTAGATTCTCGCCCATGTTTATTGGTTTCTGTTTGGAAACGGAACTCTGACATGATTTGAAAAATTCCGTATTTGTAGCCTAGTCCAAAGTTGGGACGGATTAAATAGTAATCAGGATTTTCTCTTTCTCGGAACTGCGTGTTTCTTTTTTTGTCATACAAACGCAAACCCGCACCAATTAAGAACTGGGAAGAACCATTTTCGAAAACTTTTCCGTATTTGATTCCGGCATTCCAACGATCCCAAGTAATTTCTTTAGTTGTATCGGTTTGAGAGTATTCATTTCTTCCAACAGAAGAAATTACAGAAAATGATTCTGAAAATTTGTATTCTCCTTCAATGTTGACGTTTTTGTTTATCTCTTTGACCTCATTGAAGTTTTTATCCCAGTAAGAAACACTACCTCTGATTTTTGTGTAAACGGCAACAGGTTCGATTTGAAGAGGGTGAGCAAAACCTCTATTGTTTGACTGTGAATATAGAACTTCAGCGAAAAAAAGAAAAAGGAGGGAAATGATAATTATGTTTTTCATCTTTAAAATCCTACATTAGTGATCGGATAGATAGTTCTTGCTAATTTATCGGCAAGCAGTGTAAATCCTAAGTTATTTGCATGAATACAATCTAACATATATTCTGCGCGAGAGTTAGGTTTTCCACCTAAGGTATTTCTTAAATCTACATATATGAGGGAAGGTTCTTCACGGGTTACATCAAGCAGTAGATTGTTGAGTCCATCTAATTGTACAGCAGTAAATGCGGCCGCATCCGGTACAATTAGCCCAACTCGATCAAATTTAGATTTACATCCTTCATCGGAATTTGCAATGACCGGGGACATATATGGGTTCGGATAATCATACCCGTGGATAATCCATTTTAAGGGTGGGCCACCAAATCTGGCGATTTTGTATGCATTACCGGTAATGACCATGTGTTTGAGATTTGCTTTTAGAGTAGCCAAACGTTTTGCTTGAGTTGCCTCAACATTTCCAACATATTCAGAGAGATTTGCCTGGATGTCATTGCCACCTAAAGATAGAATGATGACTTTCATGTCAGCACCCCCTTGGTCAATGACCTGGAATTGAATACCCTGACTCACTACATGTTGCAATGTTCTTGAGCCAAGTGTTGCTCCAACAAATTTATAATGGAACTTATTTTCCAATTGCGGTCTCAGAGTTTCGACCAATGGAAATCCTAGGAGTATATCCGTCCAACTATCACCAATGATCCCTGTCCTAGCTGGAGTTTCTCCATTGCAAGCGGCAAATGATGTGCAGAGTATATTGCCTGCAATATCATCTAAATAATCCTTTTTATTATCACAATGGATCAGGAATAATAAGATTCCTAATAAAATTGAGTTTTTAAATTTTTTCATTGGGGTTTGTTTCCTTCCAGATATGGTCCATGATAAATGCACAAGATAGATCGCCGGTTAGATTTACTGAAGTTCTACACATATCTAAAAAGCGGTCAACTCCAAAAAGAATAGTGATTCCTTCTATGGGAATATGGAATGTATGAAGGATGGAAGCAAGGATCACGAGACCAACTCCAGGTGTTGCTGCGGTTCCAATGGAAGCGGCTGTTACTGTTCCAACTAACAAAAATAAGTCTAAAGTGGAAAGATCCACTTGGTAAACTTGACTTAGAAAAACCGTCGCCACAGCTTGATACAAAGCGGTTCCATCCATATTGACTGTGGCACCAAGAGGTAGAACAAAGTCAGCCACTGTTTCTTTTAATTTTAATTTCTCTTTGGCAAGCTTTAAAGAATAGGGTAGGACAGAACTGGAACTTGAGGTGGAAAATCCAAGTAAGGGAATTTCACGAACCTGGTTCAGGAATCGAAAAGGATTTTTTCTGGTAAAAATTAGGATCAAAATACCATAAAAAACTAGGATACAGAAAAGTCCAAAGAGAACTGTTCCAATGTAAGAAACAAGCCCAAAGAACAAAGAGAATCCAATTTGAACAATTGCATAGCTCATTAAACCTAACACGGCCAAGGGGGCTAATTTCATTGCTGTTGCAACCACCCAAAGGCAAAAACTTTCCAAGGAATGACAAAAAGCTTTTAATGCTGTGCCGGACTCTTTTGAAGTTAAGAAAAATATTCCTAAGATCATCCCAAAAAAAACGACCGATAACATTTGTTGTTTAGACCAAACGTTTACTAGGTTTTTAGGAATGATCGTTGCGATGATTTCTGGTACTGATTCAAGGTTTTCATTCAACTTCGTTTCTTGGAGATGCGCATTGATTTCAATGGTTTGTGATTGGATCTGTTTTCCGGGTTTGATAAGTAGGGTCAGTGAAATTCCAATACTCACAGCGATCACTGTGGTAAAAATAAAATAGAGTAGTGTTTTACTTCCTAAACTCCAAAGTTCTTTTAGATTACGTAAACTGGAAACACCGAGAGCAATAGACACTATTACTAAAGGAATCATAATCATTTGAAGGAGATTCAAAAAAATATCCCCAGGAAGTTTCATCCAAGGTAAAAATGGTTTCAGAGAATTTGCCGATACAAGTCCAGTTTCCGGATTGAATAGAATTCCGAATAACAAACCTAACAATAAAGATACGAGAATTTGAATCCAAAACGCAATTTTAGGAAGGAACATTTCCAAATTCTATCTTTTGGAAATTCTATGTAAATGAATTTAAATGCTGATGTACGTTTGATATAGACGGATTCGGTGGAAAATGGTAGCCCCATTTTTAATTTTCCGAATTTCAACAGTGTATTCGTCTTTAGCTCGTTGGATTTCTTTCATTGTTTTGTGGAGGACTGCTTTTTTTTCAGGACGATTGTCCCATTTGTAAGCGGCCTCTTGGCGCATCAATTTTTCTTCTAATTGACGAATGGTTTTCTGGTGAGACAGTTCCACTTTATATTCTTCTTTTTGAAAAATGGATAAAGTTTCTTTCCGAAGGATTTCTTTTTTAATTTCGGCTTCCGATTCAACGATGGGATAACAATGGATAAATGCTTCCTCTAGTTTTGAAAGTGGGATTTCCTTTTCGGGAACATAGGTTTTTCCTTCCGTCCATTCTGTTGGTTTTTCTGTGAAGATAGAGGTTTTTCTTTTTTTAAGATCAAATTCAATAAAGAAAAGATCTTTTCGTTTGAGTGAAAAATCAAATTCTACTTGGAATACAAAAAGAATTTTCGGCCCTAAGTCTTTGGAGAGCAGATACTTTTTTTTACGACCTACATCGCTTAGTGTGAGTAGTTCTGTTACCCTTTCTACAAAGGGATGCCCAAAAGCCAAAAATTCGAGGGAGTCATTGGTCAAAGCGAGATCAGAATCGAAGGTAGCTTTTTTAACTTTTCCCTCTGCATTTTTATATTCGTAAGATCCTTTGCCGCTTGCTGTGAGGGTTCCTGGTAATTGATTTTGAAAGAACTTTGAACCTTGGGCAACCACTTCTTCCAAATGGCTATTGTTCCATTCTCTTTCTTCGAGAGTGTGGTCGTAATAATCTTTTAAATTAAAATCCAATACTTTAGGAGTAACGAGTGCGTTGAGTTTTTCAAATCCCTTCTGAGCTACTTGGATTCGCAGATCAAATTCTGTTTCTAATTCTTCTTTGGTTTTAGTTCCAGTCACGAATTTCATAAGGCTGGAATTAAAATCCAATTCTTCTTCGATCGTTCCGAGTAAGTCATCAGATGCACCAATAGATTCTTCAAACAAACGAATTTTGTTTGTGAGTACTTCTAAAATTCTTTCGGCAACCGTATCTTTGGAAGCAAAGTTAAAGATATAAACATTGTCTTTTTGCCCAAAACGATGGATTCTTCCGATACGTTGTTCGATCTTGAGTGGGCTCCAAGGTAAGTCGTAGTTAAAAAGAATATTAGCAAATTGTAAGTTACGACCTTCCCCACCGGCTTCTGTACAAATTAAAATTTCGTAGTCTTCTTTGAATTTTTGGATGGCGACTTCTTTTTCATCCATACTAAGGGAACCATGGAAAGGAGAAACTTTGAAGTCAGGTTCTAACACCGATTGTAAGTGATCTTGTGTGGTTCTAAACTGAGTGAAGATAATGAATTTTTTATGGCCTTCCTTTTTTAGGCGATAGAGTGTTTCTTTTAGTTTGAGAGTTTTTTTATCTTCTTTGATTTGTTTTCCCAAATGGATGAGTCGGTTTAGAGTGAATAATTCTCGTTTGATCCTTTGGAAACTACTCATCTCTTCATCTTCTAATTCGGTTATGAATTCTTCGACACCTTCTGTTTCATCCAAATCCCAATCATCGAGAGTGGTTTCGTGTTCTTTCATGTAATGGAATTTGGATTCCAACATAAATTTACGCTTTTGTAAAGCAGAGAGCAGGGCAATGACAGAGGAATCCAGTAACTTCTGAAACACCACCATCACAAAACCAATGGCTCGGTTTTTGGTTCCCATAGCCATATTGTATTCTCTTTTTACATATTCGGTAGTTTCGTCATAAAACGCACGTTCGATGGGAGAAAGATCAATTCGAACTGTTTTTGCAAACCGTTTGGTAAACCCACCCACTTCTACCTTTCTGCGGCGAAGAAGTACTTTGGATATTTTTTCCTTTAAATCACCCTTTTGACCTACCACATAATCATTTACGAAAGTATGATATGGTCCTAGGATATTTGGATCTACTAAATGTAAGAGATAAAAAAGTTCTTCAAGTTTTCCACGAAAAGGTGTGGCTGTGAGAAGGAGTAAACATTCTGTTTTACGCGCAATTTTTTCGGCAAAAAGGTAACCACGGGTGATTTTAGAATAATCACGTCTGAGTCTGTGGGCTTCGTCAAAAACCACAATGTCCCATTTTGTACCTAAAATTTCTTCTGCATACTTTGGATTTTTTATAAAATCGATAGAGGTTATAAGTTTATTAAAATTTCTCCAATGTTCGGGGCCGTTTGTGATAAAGTTTCTTCTGCGAACGATGGCAAATTCTTCGTTGAATTTGTTTTTCATTTCTTGTTGCCATTGGACAAGAAGGGGAGAAGGAGCAACCACGAGCACTTTTTTAAGTCCGCGGCGAAACATGAGTTCCTTAATGGCAAGGCCGGCTTCGATGGTTTTTCCAAGACCCACTTCATCAGCAAGGATAAACCTTGGTTTTAAGCTATTGGCTACGATGAAAGTACACTCAATTTGGTGGGGAAGGAGTCGTGTTCTGGAATTGGAAAGAGAAGATAGTTTATTAAAATTATAAGTGAGTTTGAGTTGGCTTGCCGCAAGGGCCAAGTCCATGGCTTTGGGAAATTCTTCCCAGTCACGTAGTGAATCTGGATATTGGTTTAAAAAATGTAATTGTTTGTTTGATTTATTAACCGTTCGAAAAATTTCTTTCGATTCAAAGAACAATTCCACTGAGGTCGCAGTTTCTTTTGTGACTTTAGCTAGACCTAACTCCGGTTCATCGATGAGAAATCCATACTCATTTGTTTGTTTTGGTTCAACCGTTGTTTCAAAATCTAAACTTAATTGAGTAGGGATGTCCATCAAACTCCTTTCTGATTTCCCCAAAGCACTTTGTGAATCTGAAGCGACAAACGACACTTAGGTGGGTTGTCTACTTTAATCCATTCCACTAGTTCTTTGGCGTCCACTTCACCATGGACTGGCGAATACAATATATTTGTCTGTATTTTTTGTTCGCGAATGACTTCGATACTTCTATCAAAGTCGATTCTATCTCGCACAACGAACTTGATTTCGTCAAGTGAATTATGTCTCTTTTCTAGAATCCGAAAATTTTCCTGATCCATCCGGTCTTCCATTCCTGAACCAGGTAATTTATAATCCATAGTGAAAATAAAAAAGGCATCATCGGTGATTCTTTCGCTTCCATTGGTCTCCACACGGGAGGCAGGGTAGGGTCTATTGGAATTCATTCGGTGGCTGTAGATGCGTTTGGCAAGGGCTACTGATAAATCGCGGTTTTTTCCTTCTAAAGGTTCACCTCCAGTCAGTAAGACTTGGTATCCATGGTGCGAGTCCAATGTTTCTAAATCGTTCCATACAGAATCCAAAGTTTTTTCTTCGCCTTGGTTTGGTCCAAGTGCGTAAGCTGTGTCACACCATAACGCTCTTGTTTCTGTTTTGCCACAACGTAAGGAACAACCTGCAAATCGTATGAAGACAGTCGGAATTCCTTGAGAAATTCCTTCGCCAGAAATGGAAGAATAGACTTCATGAATTTTTCCAAACATTGTATTGATTCTCTCTGTGCCAGATTACTTTAAATTGTTCTTGCGAAAACATTTATTCAGAATTTCATTTTATGGTCATGTTTGTAGATGCCAAATTGGAATTTCCTTTGATTCAAGAAAAAGAGGTACAAGAAAACCATCTTTTGCTTCGATTTCGAACTCCTGCCAACCCAAAGATTGATGAACGAAAACCTTTGGTGATTGGTCTTGCCGTGGACAAAAGTTGGTCCATGAAAGGGGAGAAAATGGAATCGGTGATTGAGGCCTCCTGTGCTTTGGTCAATTGGCTTACCAGACATGATGCTGTCACAATCATTGCTTATTCAGCTGATGTTCAAATCATCCAACCGGTGACCCACCTAACAGAAAAAGTTTCTGTTACCGATAAAATTAGGAACATTCAAGTAGCTACTTCTACCAATCTGAGTGGCGGTTGGTTGTCCGCTCTAAAAAGTCTTAGCCAATCCAAAATTCCGAACGCATACAAACGAGTTTTGTTACTTACTGATGGAAATCCCACTTCGGGAATTAAGGAAAAAGAAGCATTAGTTAAAATTGCAGCAGACCATTTGGCAATGGGAATCTCCACCACAACCATCGGTGTGGGAAATGATTTTAATGAAGAGATGCTTGTGGAAATTGCAAAAGCTGGTGGGGGGAATTTTCATTATATCGATAATCCGGAAAAAGCATCAGATATATTCTTCGAAGAATTTGGAGACATTGGTGCTTTGTATGCACAAGCAATTGATGTAGAATTACAATTGGCACCGGGTGTTCGTTTGAAACAGGTTTTATCTGAAACCTCGCACCAAATCGCAGAGGAATTTGATGAGTTTTTGGGCGATTCCAAAACTATTTCTAGACAAAAAGTCAATCTTCAGTTAGGTGATCTCAGAGCCGACGATATTCGTAATTTAGTATTGCGTTTGGAAATTGATGACCGTATAAACCAAGCAGACTCTCCATTTTGTGAAGTGAATGTATCATATTATAATTTATTACAACAAAATGCCTTAGAATCAGTAAAAGAATCCTTTCGTTTTTCCAGAGGAAACCACCGAGGAAAACAAGATCCCGATGTTCTTGTGGAAATTTTGATCGCCAATGCAACTCTCGGAATCAAAGAAATTTCGGATTTCATTAAACGTGATCATACAGAAGACGCCAAAACCTTGTTATTTGGTCTGATTCAAGATATAAAAACCAACCTACATTTTGCTCCGAATGCACTGGGATCGGTTCTGGGTCGTTTGCAAGTTTTGGAATCAAAAATTACAACCAAATCGGATGATTTAAATAAACATCTGTTTATGAACTCCCAAATGATGATGAAAGGTCCAGAAAAGTTAGATTTGAAGGACGTAATCGTTCATGATGAAATTTTTGAATACCGCACCGTAGGTGATATCGATTTGTATAAATGCCCTGAAATCAAACTTTTAATCGAACAAAAAATGTCAGAAGGATATAGGTATATGGTTTTTGATTTTGCCAATACTTCGCATATTGATTCGTCTGCGATTGGGATGGTGATTCAAATTGTGGGTTGGTTACGCCGTCGAGGGGGGGAGCTTGTGGTTGCCAACATTCATGATTCCGTAAAAAAGATTTTTGAAATCACTCGGCTGTACAACCACATTCGTGTCGCAGAAAACCTTTCCTCTGCCAAAGACGTATTACAGAGGATTATTTATGCAAACGAAGGAGATACAAAAAAATAGTTAGTTTATGCTAACCAACGTTCTGCTTCTTCGATGGCCTCTTTCAATTCACCAACAAGGGTCGGTGCAATGGCGATCCCTTTCTGAGTGGGTTTTAGTTCGCCGTTGGGATCGGTATACCAAACTCTAATATTAAAAAAAGTTTGGCCTTTGTATTCGGAGATCTCCACACGGATGACTTCTCCTCTACCTTTGTCGATGTCTCGAATGATTCCTGTTTTTGCCATGTTAGTATGTCTCTACAAAAAGTTGTTCTTTTTCCTCTAGGTGTTTTTTGAAATCCTCATACGAAAGATCTGTTCCGCAAGCAGACATGATTTCTTGTATGACTCCTTTTTCCATTCCTTTCGGACCGCCACAAATATAAAACTTACCGTTTCCATTGACAGCATTTTTAATTGCTTCGGCATTTTCTTTTGCACGGTGAGTGATGTACATCTTTCCGCCATCAAAAGTGTTTTTTTCCTCTCGGCTAATTGCAGTTATGAAGTGAAAGTTGGAATGTTTTTTTGCAATATCTTCAAAATAATCGCGTAGAACAATTTCATCGGAATAGGGAGCTCCATAAACCAACCAAACATTTCCGTGGAAGGGATTGAGTTTTTGGACAAGGAGCTCTTCCACCATTCCGAAATAAGGACTGATTCCCGTTCCTGTAGCAAAAAAGAAGATATCGCCGGAAAAATCGGTTTGAGGAAGTAAAAACTTTTTACCGGCAGGTCCGGTCATTGTCACCGTATCACCAGGTTTTAAATCACAAAGATAATTGGAACAAACACCCTTATGGACAAGATTTCCATTTTCATCGTACACATTGTCCCTTTTGACCACAAATTCGATATTGTCCTTGGTTTGGCCAAAACTGAACGATGGTGAGGCGATGGAATACAAACGGATGGTATACGACGGGTCAGCTGATCCTTTGGCTTGTTTTTCGGGATCAATACCGGGGGGGATAATTCCAGCACTTTGGCCGATCATATAGGGATAGGTGTTGTGGTCGATCGCTATGGTGATTCGGTGGACTGCGGAATCCCCTTCTTTACTTGGGCGTTTTCCTTTCCCTGGTTCGGGAGTCAAACGGATGTTCGCCACAACCTGCGCTAGGATAGGATTGGATTTTTTGAAGAGATTGATTTGAGGGGTAAGCAAAGTCGTCCTCGTAATGGGTGGTTTTTGGTCAAGTTTGGCATTCCGATAGTTCGGGAAAAGGAGAAGTTGGAGTTTTCATTTTTCCTCTTCGGAATTATGTCTCTTCCTTGACTGTATTTTTCGTTTTTTTAAACTTTAGTCATTCCGGCCCCCTCGCCGATCCTATAGACAACCGGGAAAACAAATTGCATGAGATCGACTGAAGCACAAGAAAAGAAACCATCCTCATTTCCAAATACCGTCCTTCATCAAAAATTGGAATCATTCACAAATACGATGCTCCAATCCATGCAAACCAAAACAAAAGAAGAAAAAACCTGGGCTGTTCTCTCTATGTCGGGAGAAATTCTAGCACAAGGCCACCAACTTCCACAAATCGATCGTAATTCTGATTCTTTATTTTCAATCTAAGTAAGGAGGCTTCTATGTTCAACCGTAGATTCCGACTCTTTAATAAAATCCAATTAATTATTGTTAGTTTATTTTTTCTTCTGACTTCTGGAGCCATTTCTGCAGAACCTTATGGTATGGCTGGTTGTGGGCTTGGTTCTATGATTTCTGTTTGGAGAAATGATATTGGGCAAGTACTTGCTGCTACAACCAATGGAAGTTTGTCTTCTCAAACTTTTGGAATTACTTCCGGAACCTCTAACTGCACCAATGATGGAATTGTCCGAGCGGACCGAGCCCAAGAAGTATTTGTAACGTATAATGAAGAACCACTGGAATTGGAAACTGCACGTGGTACAGGTGAGAGGGTTCGTACAATAGCTTCTTTGTTTGGTTGCCCCACTCATAGTAATGAATTAGCAAAACTGATGAAAGAAAAACATTCTTTTATCTTTGATAAAACAAAAGATGCGGACTCGACTTCTCGATCAAAAAATATTTTATCACGATTAAAGTCGAAAATCGCGGAAGATCCTGAATTAAAACAAGCCTGTTTGTATTAATCGCGAATCACTCGAGAGATTTCCGAGTTATAGCGATAGGCAGCTTCTGTTTGGTTGAGATAACCAAAGGCACCTAGTTCAAACAAAAAAGCAGCTGTGATTCCGTAACCACCATCAGGCACATCGTCACATCCTTTTTTTCCGGCAGGATGGATTTTCCAATCGCGGGGATTGAGAAACTGAAAGTTCTCTGGACAAACCACATGACCGTAATTTTTCCCATCGGCATGTCTTGCTTCGTGTAATAAAACAAGCACTCGATCGAGTCGGTTTAGGCTAAAAAAAGCACGGCCGAGCAATACGTCCCCATCATGATACATCGCAATATAGTCACCAGTGGATCCGTAAGAGTATTTTTTGATCCGAGATTGGATCCAACGGGAAAGTTTTTTTCCTGA
Source organism: Leptospira abararensis (assembly GCF_016918735.1). Classification (GTDB taxonomy): domain Bacteria; phylum Spirochaetota; class Leptospiria; order Leptospirales; family Leptospiraceae; genus Leptospira_A; species Leptospira_A abararensis. The sequence goes on along the minus strand of NZ_JAFFPR010000050.1, from coordinate 117,004 downwards.
AAATCCAAACTTAAAAATAGATTCAAATTGTGTAAGACGGTTGTATGTAGATTTATCGATTTTGATTCGTTTAGTTTCGAGAGATTCCAAATAGGAAAAAGATTCCTTTAAAACCTTCGATTGTTTTACATTTAACTTTGATTCATCGGAGTAGATAGCTACCCCGGAGAGCCAATAAAGAACAAAAACAATAAAAGCTGTTTTATGAAATTTGAATTCAAAAAGTGGCTTGGAGTCCACCATAGTAAAACCTGGGACGTATAGGATTGTATGTAAGCTCGTATTGGTCTAGAACGTTGTCTACTCCTAAAAACAAAGACATCCTTCCATCAAAGAATTTTTTCTCCATCCTGACGTTTAAGAGGGTGAATGGTTTTCCATACACAACCTTGTTGTTCTCTTCTACGCTTTTGGTTTGTTGATCGATGAGAGCTGTACTAGTTCCCGCAGTAAATTCGTTGGTTGTACTATAAAACGGCCGTTTGTCTAAACGTTTAGCACGTAGTGCAAATTCCCAACCACCAGGTGCGTTTACAAAAAAGTTCATTGTTCCTTGGTGGAGTGCTCTTCCTTCCAAGGGTCTATCGGTTGTTAGATCACGAGTATCCGTTTGGTTGTATCCCAATTCCAAAGCAAAATATTTGAGAAATCGAACCCGGGAACCCGCTTCCACACCTCTTGTATAAGCCCTCTGAACATTCTTTAATTGAAAATTGGCAAATTCACTGGTTCTAGTCCCAAAACTATATTGGATGAGATCAGTGATATCATTGCGAAAGACACTGAGAGAAAGTGTCCAAAATTTAAAGGGTGTGTATTCGAGGTCTGCATTGACAGTCGTAGATCTTTCTGGTCTTAATTTGTCGTTTCCATCCACAACATAACCGACACCAGGGTTTTCAAAACGTAAGTATAATTCACGGAAAGAAGGGGGGCGAAATCCTTTTCCGTAACTCGCACGAAAAACAAGATTACTTGTGATATCTACTTTGGTTGCAATTTTAGGAGTGGTCTGTCCACCAAATTGGGAGTCCACATCGTGGCGAACTCCTGGAACCAACCGCCAAACAAAGCCTTGGCGCCAGATCACCCATTCATCTTGAATGAATACAGCTCTTCTTGTTCGGAAGGCATTTCTTCTTTGCAAACGATCCGATTGTAATTCTTCTGAATAAGATTCCACCCCTGCAGTGACCATATGATCTTTATTGATTTCATGATCAATTTGAGCCACACCTTGGGATGAAAATTCGTTCGTAAGTTCTTTTACATCTAGTTCATTAGAATTTCTTTGGTCCAATTTATAGTGGTTTTCCCAACGAGAAAAATTTCCACGTAAAGAAACCATATTTCGTTTTCCGTAAGTGTATTCTAGTGCACCTAAGCCAAGAAAGTCGTTAGTTAAATTAGTTCTATCAAAAACACCACCATTGGCTCTGGAATCAACTCCTGCTTGGTTACGGTTTAAATAATTGATTCCTGTTTTTACTTTAAATTGACCATCAGGATTGAAGGTCATATTCCCACCGACGTTGTTATCTTGGAATGCATTTCCAGTAGTAGCTGGCGTTTTGGGATCTAAATCATAAGCAGCCGATTGGTTGAACCCACCAAAAAAATTTGTGGCAACAAAATCATTTTTAAAACCCACATCGGCGATCATGTTTTTTTCGCCCTGGGTTCCAAAGTTGGTTTGCCTTCCGTTACCGTACGTGGTTCGGAATTGATAGTGTTCTGGTTTTTCTGCCTGTTTGGTGATGATATTGATCACACCACCAATGGCATCTGCACCATAGAGTGAAGAGGAACTTCCTTTTACGATTTCGACCCGTTCGATGTTCTGTACTTTAAAGCGAGTTAGGTCAATTGTATTGTTCAAGCGTCCGGCAACACGTTGCCCATCCACAAGAAATAGTACATATTTGGAATCAAGCCCAAGCATCTGCACTTGGGAACCTCCGAAAAATGGAGTTACATTGATCCCGATTTGAGTATCGAGCACCTCACCCAAGTTTCGTGCCCCTGTTTGTTCGATTCGTTTTCGAGAGATTACTTCTGTAGCTACAGCGGAATCTTTCAGCCGTCGTTCCCCACGAGAACCAGTGACTACAATGCCGTTTTTGTTATCCAAATCTTTGAACCTGTCGACTTCTTCCGAGCTTGTTTCTTCTTTATTTCCCTCTTCTATGGGAGCCGTAGGAGTTGTGGTTTCTGTGTTTTGGGAATTTAGATCTTTAGGACTTGTTTCTGTTGATACCGGAGGTGGGTTTGTAGTCGTGTTAGGTGTTTGTTCTACAGTTTTGGCCTTTTTTCCCGTTTCACGAGGGCGTGTTTGGGAATGAACCTCACCAATAAAAAGTAGAAAAAGACAAAGGATAGGGAGAAGAAACTGAATGAAAGAATGCATTAGGGAAGTTTTTTCCATCGGATGGTCGGATAACCAGAAGTTCCCGCATCACTATAATAATTTTCGATATGAATTGCGTAAGTAGAAAGTCCTGTTCCAGAACGAATGAGGAAGATGTCAGGTTTTGGAGTTAAATTTCCAATGGTGTAAAAGTACCATTCGGTAACGATTGCATTCCCGACATACACCGCTCCCGCTCCCCCAATTCCTTGGGTGGTGGTTGCAACATCGACTGTAAATGTGTTACATCCTTGGCTTGCCGCAGAAGTAGAACTTGCTACTCCAAAATCAGTAGTATTACTTTTACAAGCACCACCAAGTCCGAAACGATTCGTTTCGCCCGAATTTGTTGCCGCCTTGTATCTGTTAAATGCAATGTCCCAGGTTAGGGAATCTTTTTCTGAAAAAGGGATTTGTTTATTCCCTTCAAATTGAAAGTAAATATAAAAATCTAAATTGGTCGCATTGAACCTGGTGGTATAACTGCCATCACCATTGGCTCTGGAAAATACAATTTTATCCAAAGCATTGGGATTTCCAGCATTGATCAAGTTGGTGACCAATTGGTTTACAAAAAGTTCTTGGTCCGACAAGGCACTTTCTTGCCTTGCACAAAAACTTGTTAGTAATAGAAAACAACCAATGCTAAGGAATCGAATCACTGTTACTGATTGAATGTATATGTTACGCCAGCTGATTGCCCATTTCTAGGAATCGCGTATAAGAAAACATAGTATCCGTTAGAACCGTTAAGAGTAATTGTCGCTGTTTGATTCGTAATTTTCCAAGATTCAGGAAACTCACTTGCTGAATCAGCTCCGCCAGTTATCGAATAGTCGGTTGTACGAACTGCAAGGTTTGATGTCGCTAGTGGGCAAGCACTCGTTTTATAAACGATGATAAAAGCACTACCAGTCACAGCAAGGGAAGTTGTTCCATCAGCAGTCAATTTAATCGCAGCTGTTGAGTGTGCAACGATAGGAACAGATCCTAATTTAGAGATTGTGCCACTAGTAGTTCCGGTAACGTCTGTCGTCCAAGTGTTGATTGTGGATTTTCCTGCTGTCGAAACTGAGCAGTCACCGGCAGAAGTTGTCAAAGCAGCCAGAGCCAAGAGGGGAGTCATGTCTTCCTCTTCTTTCTTTTCACACTGGAAGGTAAGTCCAGCCACCAAACTCAAAACGATCAGTAATTTTGTCTTATTTTGAAGGGATTTCATAGAACCTCGGTCATTTTTATCCAACGTTGCGGACTGGTAATGAGAATCAAATTCATTTTATGGTTTTGCCTTTTTTTTCGAACACTGACAGAATCATGACAGATATCTCGGGAATGTCTTACTATTGGTCATATTATTTTCATTCTAATCAGTGCTTGGTAGGTACAATAGATACAAATTGATCATCAAAAAAATCAATTGTAAGGAAAAGGATTTTTCGTCTACTATGCCTAGGTCATGTCACTCAAACACATCACTATCTATATTGAAGAGTTTGATCATGATTTTTACAATCGCATTCTACGTGACATAACAAACATTGAAACTTGTAATGTTCATAGCTTTCATTCCATCTTAGATATCAAACCAGGCACAATACAAGAATCTGCAGTATTCTTTTTTTGGAATGATCCAAAAGTTTTAGAAAAACAAAAATTTATTTTTGAAGAGTTTCCTGAATCACCGTATATTTTGCTTTCGATAGCACCATTAACACCGACTGAACTTTCTAGGGCCGCTCATCCTACCTATCTACACCTCACTGAACAAATTTATACAGTGGGTATCTTAGATTTAGTACTAAACTTTGCGGAGCGATTGATAGAAGATATGAATCGTTCCATCGCTTATGACAAAATCAGAGAAAAAGTAATCGTACTTCAAAATGTCTTTGAGGAGTCATTAGACATTTTAATGCAGATCGATCCTGGCACCAAACAGATCATCAACGCAAATAAACAAGCAGTAGTTGTATTGGATTACCCATTGGAAGAAATTGTAGGCAAAGAATTTTCATTCTTTATGCCTCCCGTGGAAGTGGATGAGGATGAAGCGTTTGAAGGAAACTTAATCGAAAGTACTGCTTTAAAAACAAAATCAGGCCAATTGATTCCGACAGAATCTTCTTTCCGCTTATTTCCCGTAAACGGCAAAATGGCGATTTGGGCCACATTTCGCGATATCACCGAAAGGAAGAGGTCACAAGAACAAGTAAAAAATCAAAAGGCTTATTATGAATTTATTTTAGATAATCTAGATTCTGACATTGCTGTATTAAATGCAAATTTTCAGTATGAATACACGAACCCAGTATTTTTGTCTGATAAAGAACTACGAAAATGGTTATTTAAAAAAACTGATGTGGATTTGGCGGAAAGGTTGGAACTCCCAGCTGATTTTCATGAGAAACGAAAAAAATATTTAGAAATTGCTGCCAAAGAAAACGAAATTGTTCAGTTTGAAGAACTCATTCAAGATAGTAATGACAAGGTCACTTATCTATTAAGAAAATACATTCCAATTGATGATGCAGAAACAGACCAAAAAAGATTTATTAGTTTCGGCGTTGATATTACTGAAAGAAAACTGTCTGAAGAAAGAATTACTTACTTAGCTTATTATGATGCGCTGACAGGTCTTTCCAATCGCACATTATTTATTGATCATGCGAACCAAGCTTTAAAAAATCATAAATCAACAGAGACTTTACTAGCATTCTATTTTTTTGATATAGATAATTTTAAGTTTATTAACGATAGTTTGGGCCATACAAAAGGTGACATTCTTTTGCAGATGGTGGGTGCAAGATTAAAACGTGTTATGACAGAAGTAGATACTGTAGCACGTTTTGGTGGCGATGAGTTTGCTATTTTAAAAGTGGATGTCCCCAGCAAAAGTGCGGCCGCTGAATTTGCCCAAAAGATTCTAGATATCTTAAGCCAACCTTTTCATATCATGGGTCGGGACTTGTTTACTACGATTAGCATGGGAATTGCTCTTTCCCCAAATGATGGCGTATCCTCTTCTGAACTTTTAAAGAACGCAGATATGGCCATGTACAAAGCAAAGGAATTAGGTAGAAACAATTATAAATTCTACACTAACGAACTTATCCTTCGCTCTGAAAAACGATTGTACATAGAAAATTCTTTGCGAAAGGCCATTCAAAATGAGGAGCTCGTACTTTTTTTTCAACCAAAAATCTCCACTATCACCAACCAAGTATGTGGAGCCGAAGCACTCATTCGTTGGAAACATCCTGAGAGAGGATGGGTCCCGCCAGTAGAATTTATTCCTGTTGCTGAAGATTCTGGGATCATTGAAAGGATTGGCGATTGGGTTCTAGAAGAGGCCTGTCGACTCAAAAAAGATTGGAAAGAACAAAATCTTCCTACATTTCCCGTGAGTATTAACGTGAGCGGAAAGCAACTAGCGCGCGCTAATTGGTCACATAGAGTTCAGTCGACAATTCTTCAGTATAATATCAATCCTGAAGAAATTGAATTAGAACTCACTGAAAGTTCTATCATGGAAAACCCAGAGAAAAGTATTGAAGCATTCGAATATTTATCAGGACTCGGCATTAAAGTTTCAATCGATGACTTTGGGACAGGTTATAGTTCTTTAAGTTATCTTAAAAAAATCAACGCTGATGTTTTAAAAATTGATCGTTCCTTTGTAATTGATTTGGAATTAAATGAGGATGATAGAGCTATTTGTAAGGCCATTATCAATATGGCCCATTCTTTGGGAATGGAAGTCATTGCCGAAGGCGTGGAGAACGTCGCCCAAAGGGATTTGTTACATGATTTGGGATGTCATATGATCCAAGGTTATCTTTATAGCAAACCGCTTCCGGCTGAAGATTTTGTTGTCTTCGTTCAAAAATTTAACGAATCCGCAAAAACAAAATAGCCGAAATTTAAAGAGATGATACGGTTATTATCCTTATTGATCCTAATTTTATCTTTTGTACGTGCGGTACCTGCTGAATCTCGTGAGGTCAAAAAAAAACCAACTCGAGCAAATCCTTCTAATTACTTTGTAAAGAAAGAGGAAAAGAATTTTTCCTTACTTATGGAAGCCAGGAGATTCGGAAGAGGAGAGGTGATTTTTTTACGTCTGACTCCGAAAGATAAAAAATGGATCAACGAATCCTACAAAGTCAGTTGGTTAGGTAAAGATGTGATTCTAACCAAAAGGGAAAAGAGTATGATTGCTTTTTTGCCCATTTCTCCAGACACACCAGCGGGTGCGATGACTCTCGAAATTGTATCTAAAATCTTTTTTGTCAAACGGGGACAAAAACAATACCAAATCATTCTCGAACCAACAAAGTTCCAAGTAATCAAAAAAAACCAACAAATCAAGGTTGATGAGAAATTTGTTACCAAAGAACTTCCGAAAGAAACATTAGATTTTATCCAAGAATGTAAAACAGCAAAAGAAGTCGCTTTTTCGAAACAAAGTCGTTTACAATTTCTTGGTAATTTCAAAAATCCTTTGGAAAAGATTTTTATTACCAGCAAATTTTATGTTAGGCGAGACTATAATAATAAACAAGGTCGGCCTCATGGCGGTGTTGACTTTCGAGGAAAATCAGGAACTCCTGTATATGCGATCCAAGATGGTGTGGTCGTTTTAGCACGTAAAACTTACTATGAAGGTAATTTTACAATCGTAGATCACGGGAATAAGATATTTTCTTTTTATATGCATCAAGATGAAATCAAAGTCAAAGTGGGTGATGCGGTGAAACAAGGCCAAGAGATTGGAACTGTTGGTTCGACAGGAATGTCTACTGGACCTCACCTCCATTTGGGTGCTAAGGTAAATGACACCTTGGTAGACCCGCTCTCTTTAATTGCTTTGCAGTCGATTGCCGAATCGGATTGAGGATAAGAATTCACGAATCCCTTGTTCGTGAATTTCGCCCTTTTCTAAATTTTCAGTAATGTGTAACAAAAGTTTATCGTGATTTGGTGTTTCCACAAGGATAAAGCCTGTTTTCGCATAACGAGGACGTAGTAGATCATAAAATGTCCAAAACTTGGATGTAAGAACAAAGGGTTCTAATTCCTTTTGTTGGATTTCCTGGATGTCTTCAATATCACCTTTACTTACTTGTATCTTAAGGAATTCAGAAAACTCCGAGATGGCTTGTTCTTCTTGAAAACCTAAATAATCCGGAAAGTAAAAGATACGAACAAATGGATAACGTTCCGCATCATGGTCACTGAAAGCAAGAAGGCCTGCAATTTGACCAGCGCCAGTTTTGTTTTCCATGGTTAAGTCTTCTGGTTTAAAAAAATAAAATCCTTCTGGAAGAGTAAATCCCAATTGGAGTTCTTCATTCCAATATTGGTTGTTGTCTGTCACAATCCAGCCGTTCAGATTTTTTTCTTCAATTTGGTATTTGTTTTTGAAAAGGAGATAGGCGGATAAGACTTCTGCCCCTTGTAAAGCCTTGAAGGCAATCAGTGCATTGCTTGCAATTAGGCAGGCCGCAACTAACAGACGTGCATACTCTTCGATACGCAAAACACGAATGAGAAAAGTTATGGCGATAAACAAAAACAAAAAAACAGTTCCGGCTTCAAACACCAAAATTTCTGTTAACCAGAGGGCAAAAATAAAAATAACAACAACACCTAGCTCAATAAAAGGATGAAATGTTTCTGCCCAATATCGTTGGATGACATACAGACTGGCATAAGTAATAAATAATCCAACAATCAGAGAAACAATACATAGGGCAAAAATGTAGTGCCAAGGCAAATGGGATTCATGGTAAATGAAAAAGGGAATGGCGATAAGCGAATATAAAATGAGCAGGTTTCTTGTGGTTTTCGGTGCTAAGAATTTGGTAAAGAAACCACTTGCATGATTTTGGATTTTGGTTAGTATTTGCTTCATGTCGGCGATCACAGACTTCTTTCAAAAAATCCAAAACCAAATTCTAGAAATCCAAACTACCATCAACCAGATCAAAACCAGTTGGGAGAATTTTCAAAAGTTTTGGGATTTGTTTTTTACTTTAGTCCCTTGGGAAGTTCTCCTCTTACTCATCTTTTCTGTCATCCTCCTTTCCATTTTCAATTCAGTTTCTCCCAAAACTCCGAAGGCCAATCTTACCATTGCAGTTTTGTTACTCTCAGCACTTTGGATCTATTTTTCGGGATTGTTTGGAAAAGAAGTTTCTTATACCAGAGTTATCTTTGTTTCGTTCTATATTTTAGTCCCGTTACATGCAATTGGATTGTTTCAAATTCTTTATCGTTTGGGAAAAAAGATTTATTGGAACAAAAGACGGATCCAACCAAAAACTTGGGAGTCTGCCCTCCACCAACTTTCTTTAGACTACCACCAATTGGTAGGAAAGGCCCATCTTTATCACGAAACAATTCAAGAAAATCAGGACAGTTTGTACCAAGAATTAGAACGATTGGAACTTTCACTCAAAGGAATCAAATCTCTCCTTTCGCAAAAGAACCGAACGATAGAAAAACCATTGGAATAAAGATTTTGTCCAAATTTCTAAAATTTTTTTTCGAGCTAATGAGAGCCAGTAAATCCTAAAGCCAATAGAAAGATAAAAAATAAACAGAAACCATTGATTGCATTCATGAGGAGTGATAGTATCGATAAAATATAGAAGGAAAGGTTTTGTTTTCTTCTACCAATCATTCTGTATAGTATCCATCCAATTCGGAAGAGGGAAACAAATCCTAAGAAAAGAATCCCATATAATAAAAATAACCCCACTTTTTGCGTGAAATAAAAAAGAAAACTTACAATCGTAAGTAAACATAGGAAAAAATCAAGGATTAAGTTTTTCATTCTATTTTAGGAAAGATTCCATTGGAACTTTCTGCTTTGGCATAAAGACTCATTGGCAAGGAACTAAAAACCAATGAATCATTTTATTTTTTACCAACCACTTGCGGAAAAAATCCTAGCGGAGATTGTACATCATTGTCATGGGCTGGGATGATTTCTAACTCAGGATTCATTTTTAAAATTTCATGGACCCGAGAAATTTCTTCGCCGAGCGAGACCGTGTCAAAATCCACAATCCATCGGGCACCTCTTGGTTTGTGTTTTTTGTCCAGAAAACCTTCCTTTCTCCAGACAATGTCACCTGTTAAAAAGTAGGTTTTTCCATTTTCTGTATGTAAAAATAAACCAACGGAACCTTCACTATGGCCTTTCATAGGAACAAAGATGGCCGTTCCGTCCCCGAACCAATCCAAACTCTTCGCATAAGACGCATAAGGTTGCTTAGTGAATTGTATAGGTTTCCAATGGATAGAATCCCCATCAAACTGGGACGAAATATAACCAAATTCAATTTTGGGATCGTTTAATTCATTAGCTAAAGAATGTATTTTTGCCAAAGGAAAGTCTTTGAGTCCACTGGCATGGTCCCAGTGGAGGTGCGAGAAAAAAACATCTTGGATGGATTCGATTTTGATTCCATTGGATTCTAATTGTTCTTTTGCTGGCGCTAACAATTGGTAATCCATAAGTAATTTTAAATACAAAGGAAAAACTTGGAACTGTTCTTTGATTTTGGTTCCAAGTCCGGTATCAAATAAAAAATTTCCTTTAGGATGTTGGATGTAAAATCCTGAGTGGGCCACGGTGACTACCTTAAGTAAAGATCCACCTTCAATCACAAATGTTTCTAATGTTTTTGCCTCTCCTGTTTTCAGAATCGAAAATACAAGAGGTGATTTTCCTTTTGGTTTGGGGATGAGGGCGTTATTTTCTTTTTGTGCCAAGTATGTAGCTGTGATATTTTCATTGGGGTATCCGAGAAAATAGAGAAGGAAGAGAAAAAGTGGGACAATGATTAAGCTTGTGGCAATCAAAGATTTTGATGAGAGTTTCATATTCAATGGGTATCCTTTATAAAAAATTAATCTTGTTTGAAGAGTGATTCGGCGGTTTTCGCAGCCACACGGAGTGGCTCGGGAGACTTTTGGAGTTTGGAAAGCAATAAAGCCCCTTCCCACAATGAAAGTAGCGAGAGAGAAAGATTTTTAGAGACACGAGAAGTATAACCCTTTCCTACTAGATAGGTTTCAAATGTCCCTAACCATAGGGAATAAACTTGTGTGCAGGCATCCGAAACCATAGGAACAGAACCGGAAGTTTCCATCGCGGTTGTGGCAATGGGACATCCCTTTTTGTAATCACTCGAAACAATTCGTTCCTCTAATAAGTGGAACACTTGTTTTACGGCCTCAACAGGCGAATTTGTTTCTGCCAATACTGATTGAAAAAACGAATTCAATTCACTGCCAGAATGGAGGAGAGCAAAACTCGTCAATTCCTCTTTCCCACCTGGAAAGTGAAAGTAGAGAGAACCCTTGGGTGTATTGGTTTCTTTCCCGAGCTCACTCAGTCCACTCGCCCCATACCCACCTGTTTCTAAAAGCTCGGCCATCACTTCAATCATCCGTTGTTTTGTGGTTCCACCTTTTCTGCCCATACACCATTGGTAAAATAAATAATAGACCGGTCAACATAAAAAAGTTTAAATGAAATTCTCGAATTTGAATCCATTTATCTCGATTTTGTTTGGTTTCGAATCGCTAAACGAAGCAAAATTTCTGAGAGAATAAATCTCATTGTTTTTTAGAGACCAGGCCGATAAACTAAGTAGTACGGATTTCGGGACGAAGTATGATCAATAAGAAGCCATCGCTCACAGGAAGACAAAAGGCCGCCATCTTTTTGGTTGCTGTTGGAAACGATGTGGCATCTGAAATCTTCAAACATCTCCGTGAAGACGAGATTGAACAAATCACGTTTGAAATTGCTCGTTTAGATAAAATCACTCCAGAAGACAAAGAAAAAGTACTCGTTGAGTTCAATGAACTCATGATGGCTCAGGAATTTATCACCAATGGTGGTATTGACTTTGCGCGTGGACTTCTCGAAAAAGCTCTCGGAAACCAGAAAGCCATCGATATCATCAACCGGTTGACCTCGTCCTTACAGGTAAGGCCATTCGACTTCATTCGTAGAACTGACCCGGCCCACCTCCTCAACTTTATCCAGGGGGAACATCCGCAGACCATCGCCCTTATTTTATCTTATTTGGATCCTCAAAAAGCATCCAATATTCTCTCGAACTTACCGCACCAAATCCAAGCGGAAGTGGCCAAACGAATTGCAACCATGGACCGGGTATCACCGGACGTACTGCGCGAGGTAGAACGAGTTCTCGAACGTAAACTGTCCACTCTCGCTTCCGAAGATTATACTTCTGCGGGTGGTATCGATTCGGTGGTAGAAATTTTGAACTTGGTAGACCGGGGAACGGAAAAAACCATCATCGAAGCTCTGGAAGAAGAAGACCCAGAACTTGCCGAAGAGATCAAAAAACGGATGTTCGTATTCGAAGATATCGTCTTACTGGATGACCGCGCGATTCAAAAGGTTATGCGTGAGGTAGATAACACCGATTTGGCGAAAGCATTAAAGTCGGTAGATTCCGAAGTGCAAGATAAAATCTTTAAAAACATGTCCAAACGTGCGGCCAATCTACTTCGGGAAGATATGGACTTTATGGGTCCGGTTCGTTTGAAAGATGTGGAAGATGCGCAGCAAAAAATTGTAAACATCATTCGTAAACTGGAAGAAGCAGGCGAGATCGTTGTGGCTCGTGCGGGAGAAGACGAACTTGTGGTTTAAGCCGCAAGTTTAGTTTACAGAAAGAATCGGTTTCCTTTTGTAAATTTGAATCTTCGAAAGTTATTATTTGGTTCTGTTACTGAACTTTCCCCATTTAGGTGGAAATTCGACCAGAGCATCCTTTTGAGAAATTTCACCACGTTCTAACCTTTGGTTAAGAGTGATGAGTTTATGAAGGTTCCCCATAGAAAATGAAAATTCAGTAATATCAAAATCATCCAACCGTACTTTGGCATTTCTACAAAACAGTTTGAGTTCTGAAAGAATCAAGGTAACCCTTGCATTGGCATAACGAGCTACGATCTCTTCAAATTCTTCTTCGTTGAAAAATTCTTTTTCTAAATCATAATCAAATTCTTGCCGAATGAGATCAATCAGAGACAGTCCCAGTTCTTTAGCGACCAAAACGACATAATCAAACTTGGATCGGATCCAATCTTCTGATTCCAAAAGTTCTATGGCAGAACGAGGAATATTCAATTTTTCTGATAGTTCGATTCGGGTGAGTTTTCTTCTCTCGCGATAGTTTCTGAAGTGATTTACTTTTTCCATGGTTTAAAAAAAATTCTAAATTTCCGTTAATAACGGTCTGAAATGGCATCAAAAACGTTCGGAACGTTCTGAACGAATAAGATTCGCATGGATAGAGTTGACGATCTCTTTGAAAGAACAGTTAGGATCAAATTACGCTAAATTTCCTTTCTGGAGTTCACCACCGATGTTACCGTAGGTGGTGTGCTCGTTTTTTCCAGCCTTTTCTTATTTCCATCGTCTGAATCCACTTTTTTTACCTGTTTTGTAAGAGATTCTCTAGGTTTTTGGTATTTTTCCTGAACTAAGGAGAAGCAGGGGATTTCTTTTTAAAAGGGAATCAGAAAAATTTCTTTATAATCATTACAAATGTCTAGGATGGAATCCGTTAGAAAGGAAACCATTGATGAACAAAACCCAATCTTTTAAAATCAGTTTACTCTTAATTTGCATTACACTTTATTCCATAAATTGTGCAACGATGGAACCACCCACTCGTTTGCGTAAAGAGATCGATTTACAAGGCCACCGAGGGGCAAGGGGACTCAAACCAGAAAACACTTGGCCTGCTTTTGAAGAAGCAATCAAGTATAAGATGGTAACCTTGGAGCTTGATACTGTTCTTACCAAGGACAAACGAGTGGTCATCCATCATGATTCCGATACCAATCCTGTCATTTGCCAAAACGCAGATGGTACAGAGATAAAAAAAACATCTCTCTATGAACTGACATTGGCTGAGTTACAATCTTATGATTGTGGATCTAAAAAAAATCCAAACTTTCCCAAACAGATTCCAGTTCCTGGAACCAAACTTCTTTCTTTGGAAGAGTTTTTTGAAAAGGTATTGGCTATTGAAAAAAAATCAAAAGAGATTTATGAATTCAACATTGAGACAAAATTTCCAGATGATGGATCGGCTCCCGATAGTTTGGTAAAAGAACATACAGAAAAACTAAATCAAATCATTGAAAAGTATAAAGTAACCGAACGTTCCACCATCCAATCCTTTGACCTTCGTACATTAACTTTTGCAAAGGCAAAAAATCCTAAAATCAAAACGAGTGCTTTGTTTGTTCCCACTTACTTTCAAGGTTTTTTAATGACGATAGGATTTGGAAATGGGTATCGTGAAACCATTCTATCAGCAGCAAAAGACAAAAAAGCTGATATCATTTCTCCATATTTTCTTTATGTAACACCAAGTTTTGTGAGTGAATCGCATAACAAACATATGTTAGTAATTCCATGGACAGTGAATACGGAGAAAGAAATGAAACGACTCGTTTCTTGTGGTGTGGATGGTATTATTTCTGACTATCCCGATTTGTTAGATTCAGTGGTTCGTAAAAAACCTTAGATTCCCCAAACCACCGTACAGAGGGAAGAGTAGAGAGAGAGGTAGTTCGTTGCCTCTTTTTCAATTCGATAGATATCCACAATTCCGCCAGCATTGGCTGCTGATCCAATGCTGGCGTTACCAGAAGTAAAAAGAAATCCATACCGCTTTACACAAGCCTTTCCTTTTTTTAAAGGGAGTTTGGGTAAATTTCGTTCTGATAGACCTAAGGAATAAGAGGCATATAAAAGTCCTGTCGGGCCCAATCCTTGCGGTTGGCCCAAATTTGCACAACCGGTTGTAAAGATACCCATAAGAACTAAAATTCCGAGAGTGAATGAATGCAAAGAGATACGATTCAATTCCATTCGTTTCCTGAGATCTCTACACATAGGTTCGCATAAATGCCGAGGATGGCAAAGGTGGTCCAATTGGTTTCTGTTACATTTTCAATTTTCGATCGTGATTTTAAAAATTCCAATGAAGCATCCCCGAAAGAAATAAGACCGAGTACAGAGTGTACGCAGGATGTTGCTCTTCGTTTAGAGGATTCGCCAGTTCCAAAAATCCCAATTTTTGTTTTTGTATACAAAAACCCCCTCGGTCCAAAACCCGGGGAAGCACAGTTAGCAAAAAACAAACTAGAGATCAAAACCAGTAGTATAAAAAAACTAAAAACTTGATTCAAAGAAATTCCTTAATTGTTAATGAGCTCTTTATGTTTGTTTTTCATTTGAATGCATTTTTTTTCTGAATCAATTTGTTTCAAAAGAGTTTTTTTGACCGGAGCAGGAAGGCGAGGATGGTTACCGGTAAACTTTTTTAAAATGAGTAGTGTTTCGTCAGTGCAAAAATCAGGTGCCAAACTCTTAGCAAAAGCATCTAGATAATTTTCATCCTCACCGTTACTGAACTTGTCTAGAGCATCTAAATAGATATCGAAAAAACTCAGTTGGATGTCCTTTTGATTTTCTGGAAATAGGGAATAAGAAACTACACGTAGAGTCGAAGAAGAGAATTTACTTTTTTTTGGATTGAGAAGAACTTGAATCCAATTTTCTTTTACAGAAAGATTGGGTTCTGCCGCTTCGGCCGCCAAACTAGAGTTTACTCCTCGACTAGAAGGATCTACTTTTTTCTCTCGGTCGATGATGGATTGGATTTGGGTCCTATCTTTTTCTAGGGAACTAAGTTTTACAATCAGACTCCATCGTAAGTCTTGGTCGATTTTTAATCCACGAGCGATGAGTTTGTTTTCCAAAAAGTCGTATAAACGTTTTTTCGAAGTGATTGTGTAGCTAGAGTCGATGAGCGAAAGAAAAAGGTAGCGTTGTTCATCACTTCCTGGTTTTGCTTTGTTCAGTTCTTCCCATAAAAAACTTTGTAAGGCATCAAAATCGCGAATCCTTTTTTCTTCCGGAAACCAAAAGCGGCTCGTTACATAAGTTGAACCGTTGTCACCGGCTAAACGAGATAAAATCCAACGTTTAATTTTAATATCCGATTCTTTTGGATACAGACGAATCGTGGTGTCTTTGAATTCATCAAAGGTGATATTGGCAAGTAACACTTGTCTAAAATAATCAGTCCACAAAATGAGTTTTCGCATTGGGTCTGTATCATATTCTAAAACATATTCCAGATTTTCCTTGTTCGGTTCTGTCCATTTCCAAATGGCAAAGTCATGATCCTCGGCATTGATAAAACTATAATCTGGACAAGATTTTACAGGAAAAATGGCATTAGTGGAGCGACCAGAATAAATCACGGGAACTTCCGCAAAAGAAAGTTGTTTGTTTGGTTTATCAAAAAAGTAAAGCCCAAGAATGGTTTTGTGATCTCTGAGTTTGTTTTCTAAACCAGGTGCCGATTGGACAATTTTCCAATAGAACTGGTTATCGGCACAAAGGGTTGTGAGTTCTACTTGGTTGGTCCCTTTAGTTTCCAACCAATCTTTGGACCATTTTTTCATGGGAAACCCACTGGCAAATTCCAGTTCCTTTAAAAAGTCAGTGAGTGTAGAATTGGAATAGGAATACTTACGAAGGTAATTTTGCACTCCACGTTGAAAGGCATCTTCTCCTATAAAGTAAACCAATTGTTTGAGAACAGAAGCTCCTTTTCCATAAGTGATTCCATCAAATTGGGTGAAGGCTTCTTCTGTATCGGATACTTTTGCTTCTACAGGATGGTTTGTGATAAAACTATCTTCTTCATATGCCCATTGTTTCATTTTTTCAAAAAAACTAATCCAAGTTTCTTTGAATTCGGAATTTTTTGCTTGG
Source organism: Leptospira abararensis (assembly GCF_016918735.1). Taxonomy (GTDB): domain Bacteria; phylum Spirochaetota; class Leptospiria; order Leptospirales; family Leptospiraceae; genus Leptospira_A; species Leptospira_A abararensis. The sequence continues at coordinate 100,739 of NZ_JAFFPR010000050.1, read as the reverse complement.
GCTAAACTTGCCATATAAGTCGCAAAACTTTCGTTAAGCCATAATCCATTCCACCATCGCATGGTGACTAAGTTTCCAAACCACATATGTGCCATTTCATGTAAAACTACATCGGATAGGTTTTCTCTTTGGGATCTTGTCATGGGGGCGCGTGAAACAAAACGTTCAGAAAAAGTAACGGCTGCTACGTTTTCCATGGCACCAAAGTTAAATTCGGGTACAATGACTTGGTCGTATTTTAGGAAGGGATAAGGAATTCCAAAATAAGAATTAAAAAAGGCAAATCCTTCTTTGGTAAAGGTAAACCAGTCTTTGGGGTCTACGTATTTGCCAAGGGATTTTCTAACAAAAAGTCGCAAAGGGATAGATTCGAATTGATCTTCCCAAACTTGGTACGGTCCGGCGTGCAGTGAAAAAACATAAGTTGCAATTTTTGCCGATTCTGGGAACGAATGAGTAACCTCTTCTGGGTTTGCACCTTTGGTTTGGGAATTAGGAAGAGTTGTAGAAATGACTTTCCAATTTTTAGGAACGGTCGCATTCAGTTGGAAGGTAGCTTTTAGGTCGGGTTGGTCAAAACAAGGGAACATTTTGTTCGCATGGAAGGCTTCAAACTGGGAATAAAGATACACTTCTTTATCGTCTGGATCAGTGAACTTATGAAGCCCATTCCCCGTTTTTGCATAAGGGGTTTCAAACAAAACCGTGAGAGTATTATTGCCAATCATTAGATTGTTTGCTGGTAGTTGGATATGACCGTTTTTGTAAGGAAGGTTGGTTAAATCTTCTTCGTTCAGAATGATCGATTTGATTTTTCCTTCATAATAATCCAATCGCAGGTCTTTTAGTTTTTTTCCCGCAAAACGGATTTTGACTTTTCCATCGAAGAAATCTTTCGGAGTTAAATGGACATCAAGTTCATAATGAATGTCTTCTAAAATTTCAAATCGACTATCAGCCTCGGCTTGCGTTAGGTGGTAAACTGGTTTTTTCAGACGGCAATCCAAAATCAAAACGATCGAAATTAGGGATAGAATTTGTAAGATTTGTTTCATAGAAGCTCCGTCTCGTTATGGTTGAAAGTTACGATATAAAATGGCCCAGTCGATGGACTTTCGATTTTTCCATTCTGGTTCGCTATAGTATTTGCCACCAATGGAATTTAAGATCATTTCCATATAATCTTCGCCTGGATCAAAGTCTTTTGCGTTTAAGAAAATGGAACCACCCCATTTTTTTTTGGCTTGGGTATGGCTAAAGACACCGATTAAGTCTTCCACTTTTTCATTTGAGAGAGGAATTTTGTATTTGGATGTGAGCTCAATCACAAGGTCTTTTACAGTTTGGATTTGTTCTGGTTGTTTTAAAAGTTCTTCTGTATCTTTGGCCACAATTTCGATTTGGATACAATTATTGTTTGTACCTGTGGCAGCAGCAGCTCTGTCTTCCAGAACATCCACAAGTTGGTAGGCCTTTCCGTTATTGTCCACCATGATGGATGCAGTTAAGTTTCTCGCTTCCAGTGTGCGAAGTGATTTAAAATATTCGGAAATGGCAGTGTAATGTAAAACAACACAACTAGGTTTGATTTTTCCGCGAAACAAATATTTGACTCTGTATTCTTCGGGAGGGAGACCTTTCTCATCTTTTTCAATTCGTGATATGTTGATCTTTTCTGCTTTTGTGATCCCTCGGCCATTGGTGGGTTTGAAGGTTTCTTTCAAAATTTCTTTGTTTTCTTTTTTTAAGACCCAACCTGTGACAAAACGATCCTTCCAATCATCTTCTTCATAAAATTTCCCATCGATTTCGGAAAGGATTTGTTTGAGGGCAAGTTCACTCCCACATGGTGAAAAATCCACAAAACCGCCAAACCTTCGCTTGGTTTGGTTATGTGTAAAAATTCCGCGTTTGGAGATGACATCGTAGTTGGATTTGGGGATGTCGAGTTCCTCTGCCAAATAGGAAATAACACCGTTTAAAACGGCCCGTTGTTTGCGATTGTTATAAAGAGCTTCTTGGGTGCCTTCGTATACTATGTGAATGGACTCTAAATCAATTCCAGGGGCGGCCGACCATTCATGATTTAAAAAATTGGGATCACCAAAGACAGTCCCTTCCGAGTCTACGTAGACATGAAACATAAACTGATTGTCCACGGAAAGTTTCAAGAAGTCAGCGAACTTTCGTTTTCCAGAGTTGTGTAGAATGAGGGCTGAAATAGATTTTGGATCTCTCTGTTTGGAAAGTGAGTTCCATTTTACTTTCTTAACCGACTCTAGTTCGCTATAGGATACCAAACCTTCAATGCGAATGGATGGATAGTCAGGTGCCTTTCGAAAAATACCAATACATCCAGTGGAAATAAGGAAAATGAGTGATAATTTTACAAGATTATGACACAATGGGTTCAAAATCTTAGCAAGGAAAAGAGACTTGGAGCCGTATACACCCTTTACTTTATCGCGAAATCGTTTCTTAAAATTTTCTCTCAAATGTTTTGCCCTAACTGCAGTTTCGATTCATGGAGTGAATTGTGGACCTGGTCTGAACACTCCGGCCCTCAGGGGGATATCGCCAGAACAATACCACAGTTTTCGTAGCTTGCAAGAAGTCTTCCTCCAAGACAACCCCATTCCGAATTTTGATCTAGGGCTTGCTTTGGACAATTATGTATATGGTCACCCCTATCCCATTGAAACGGAAAGCGTTATACAACTGTTAGCTAGTGTTCCTTCTTCGATTTTAGCGGCCATCGCCCTTGATTTTTCTTTCACTCCGATTGTAAAACTTCCCATGGAAGAAAGGATCAAACGATTGTTAGAGTGGAAACATTCTTCTCTTGGCCTCAAACGTGGTGTTTACGCCATTCTTAGACAAATTTCATTTTTCCTTTTAAGTTCCGACAAAGAATACCAAAAATTTGTCGGTTATATCCAATAAGGCGGCTATATGGGAATTCCTATTTTTAACGAAAAAATTATCACTCCAAAAAAACATTCAGACATTATCAAAGAGAACCAAATCCAAAACGGAAAATGGGAACTGAGTGCCGATGTTGTTGTCATTGGCTCTGGTGCTGGTGGAGCCGTCGCAGCAAGCGAACTAGCACGTAACGGTTGGAAGGTGGTCCTTATTGAAGAAGGTAGTTACTTCACTCCTGCACAATTCAATTCTGATGAATTCATCTCGCAAGCAAGACTCTATCGCGATGCAGGGTTTATCGTTACGGAAGAACAAACATTATCGATTTTGCAAGGGAAGTCTATCGGTGGTTCCACAACTGTCAACTGGCAAACATCCTTATATCCTCCAGACTACGTAACAACGGAATGGAGTGAACGATTTGGATGGCAAGGATATTCAAGAGAAGAAATGGATTCCTTTGTTTCCGAAGTACATGAAAGGTTAGGAGTTCATGAAGTTCCTGATAATCTAGTCAATGCTAACAATAATGTCCTTCGTGTGGGTGGTAAAAAAATTGGACTCACACCACAAGTGCTTCGAAACAATAATCGTGGTTGTATTGGACTTGGTCGGTGTGGCCTCGGTTGTCCCATCAACGCAAAACAATCGGCATTTTTGACTTGGATTCCCGATGCGATTGAAGCTGGTGCCGTTGTTGTTTCCAATATGCGAGCAGCAAAAATCAAAGAAGGAAAAATCAAAACTGTCATAGCTGAGTTTACACCCGATGCTTATGAAAAAGCTCCTTCGGAAGTGATTGAAATTATGGAAATCAAAGCTCCGGTTGTGATTGTGAGTGCCGGTGCCATTGAAGGTCCTGCTCTTTTACAAAGGAGTGGGATTGGGAACGGATGGGTAGGTCGAAATTTAAAAGTCCATCCTACCTCCACTATCTTTGGCAAATTTGATTCAGAAATTAAAATGTTCCAAGGTCCACCACAGTCCATCGTGATCAAAGATGGTCACAATCAAAACGGAACCGGGTATGGATTTTGGTTGGAAGCTGCTCCCTACAGACCGACACTTGCTTCCTCTCTTGTTCCCTTTTACGGCAAACAACAGTTTGATGTCATGAAGGACTACACCAAATACAACGCAGGGATCGTTCTTGTGCGTGATGGTGCCGATGGGGAAGCTAATGCGAGTGTGAAGTACAGTTTGGGACGAAGAAAGGTATATTTTGAACTAACACCAACAGATGGCCTCAATATGCTAAAAGGTTTAAAGGCACTTGCAGAAGTGACAGTGGCTGCCGGTGCGAAAGAACTCATTTTTCCTTTCACCAGGTTTTCAGAGTCCTACAAAGTCACAGGAAACGATAATTTTGATTGGATTTTGAAAGAAAGTACGAGACCAGGTGACCTAACCGTCGGTTCTGCGCATCCACATGGGTCCATTCAGTCTGCAAACGATCCAGAAAAGGGCGCTGTTGATTTAAATTTGGAAATTTATGGCCATAAAAACATATTTGTCATGGATGCCTCTGTTTACCCTACAGGACTTTCGGTGAACCCACAAATAACGACAATGAGTATCGTTCTCAGAGCTTCGAGAAATTTGGCCGCACAAAAAGAAGAAAGAACGAAGATCTAACTTTTTTCCAAAAATCCCTTTCATTCCCATGGGTTCCCACTAGTTTGGAACCCGTGCGGAAATATCTTTCCTTAGTTTTTATCTTTGTAATCCTTCACACTACAGTCTTCGCCATTGACAGTGATTCGATGAAGGAAGGCAAAAAAGCTTTCTCAAAAAAAGCTTATGGCGAAGCGATTAAAAAATTTACAAAACATGCCGACTCACACCCGCAAGACGGTGAAGCCTATATGTATTTGGGATATATTTACGAATATAAAAAAGATTATCCTAAATCCATTCAAAACTTTAGAAGAGCTGCCGATTTGGATTTGGACAAAGACCAAAGAAAAACGGTCCTTCTGAAACTCGCACTTTTTTTTAACTACCACCAAGATTGGAATTTGTCAGCAACCTATGCGGCGCGTTATTTGAAATATGATTCTAAAAATGAAGAAGTGCAAAAGATATACAACCGTGCTGTGGGAAATAAAGGGAATCCTTCTTCTGGTCAAAACTATACTCATACAACGAGAGTAGAATCCAAACCTGCAGAACCAAAACAATCAGATTCAAAAAAAGATGCATCTAAAAAAGTAGAAGAAGGTTCCGGTAACTCTGAAAACACAAAACCAAGTGAGTATTATGAGCAAGTTTTAGCTAATCAACCGAATTTGGAAGATGTACGTTGGGATTATGTTTTAGCTTTGTTTGAAGAAAAAAAATATGAATTAGCAGAAACCAATCTAAAGATCCTAATTGAAAAAAATCCATCTCGCTCTAGATATCATTATAAACTTGGCATTGTAAAACTAAGACAAGATGATCCTAAATCAGCAATTGAATCCTTCGAACGTGCCAAAAAAAATCCATTTACCAAAGACACAAATGTTTTTTTGTATTATGTATATCTGAACGAAGGGATCGCCTTCCAAAAGTTAGCTGAATTAGATAAAGCCGAAATCTCCTTCCAACAGGCATACAAACAATTACAAAAAGATCCGCCATTATTAGCATTAGCAAGGTTGTATGAACAAAAATCGGATTGGGAGAATTGTATATCTTCGGCAGACAAAGCTCTTTCTCTAAATCCAGAACAAATAGAATCCCATATATTTCGTTTTGTCTGTATGTTTGAGGCCGGAAAAAGAACTAAAAAATTCGATAATAGTTTTGCTAAGTATTCAGAATTTATTGATTCAAAATATCCTGATCTAACCCAAACGCCAGAAAAATACCAAGTGGGTTTTATCAAACTCGCAAGGCGATATACGGAAACCAATGCTTTCGACAAAGCAGAGACCTATTTTTCTGTTTTGGAAAAAGTTCCTGCAAATTCAGAATCAAGAGAGTTTTTGTTCTATCGTGGTCGGAATTATTTTTATTCAGGAAAGGTAGACGCGGCCATTTCTATCTTACAAAAAGTCTCAGGTTCTTCTTCAGGATACTATCTGCTAGCTAGATGTTATTCTAAAAAAGGAGATCTTTCCAAAACCAAAGAACAATTTAAGTTAGCTGCAGATTTAAAACCCGAGTACTGGACTTCTGAATCTTTAGAGAAGGATTTTAAAGATGTTTGGAAAGATCTTAGTTTTCGTGAATTTATTAAAACAAAAGCGGGCACAATCAGCGCCCAGGCCCAACCATAAACTAAAACCTCGGGGGCAGGAATCACTGTTCCGTGGTCGTGTTACTTTCTAATCTTCTTTAGAATCCTTTCCAGAACTTGGACTTTTAAACAAATCAGCTCTTAGTTTTTTAAAGGTATCCACGGAAATTTGACCAGGTGCTTTTGCTTCACCTAATGTCATGTAGGTGAAAGAAGAGTGGAATTTATCACCAAAAACTCGAGAAATAATTCCCAGTTCTCCCATACAGATTCCAATCATTGTATTGGATTTGGATAAAAGTTTAATATCATTCAAAAAATCTGCCGTTTCTTCAATGTCTTCTGGTGTGATCGCAAATTTAAAGATTGGATTTTTCTTTTTTACAGGCTTTGCTTTATTAATATAATTCATCATTTCATTCGCGAGGATGGATTTTTTAAATGAATGGTAGGAATAAATGATTCGATAGTTAAGAGTTTCGTAATTACGAAAGATAGTATCTTCGCGATTCAATTCGATATCTAAATAATTGGCATTGTCATTAAAATCTTTTAGAATGCCCTCCACATCTTCATGGAAGAGTTTTACATAGGAACGAACACTACTATCTTCTGCCCTGCGGTAAGTAAAAAGCACAGGAAGACCTAAAGCTTTTAGCTTTTTTTTCATTTCTTTTTGGATGTAGTTTCTTGAGAAAAGATCCAATCGGACTTCGATCACATCGACTTCTTTTACGTCCTTTTTTTGCAAGTGACGAAGATCATCTTCACCTACGGAAGCTATGATTTTATAGGATTCTGGCATAATGTTTATAGTCCTTTTTGTAATAAATCGTGAAGGGAAATCATTCCGACAAACTGACCTGTTTCATCCACCACAGGTGCCACGGAAATAGGTCGATCCCTTCCTTCCATTTTGATTAAAACATCATAAGCTTTTTCCTCTGGTCGAAAGCTGCTTGGATTTGCATTCATCATATCTTTTGCAGTGACTGTAGGTAGCAGTGTATTTTTGGTTAAATACTTTCGGATGTCATAGTCAGTGATAAGACCGATGAGTTTGGAATGGGAATCCACTACTCCCGTGGCACCAATCCCCTTTTCTGTAATTTCTTTCAGAATGGTTTCTAGATTAGCATCCACAGAAATCGAAGCATTTCTTTCCCCTTTTCGCATAACGTCCGATAAATACAAAGAAAGTCGTTTTCCGAGTCGGCCTGCGGGATGGTATAAGGCAAAATCGTTAGCCTGAAAGTTTTTTAATTCCATCAGTGCTACTGCAATCGCATCTCCAAGAACAAGGGCAATGGTCGTACTCGAAGTAGGGGCTAAATCCAAAGGACAAGCTTCTTTTAATACGGGAGTGATGATAACAATATCAGAAAGAGATGCTAACTTGGATTTTGCGTTTGCTGTGATTCCTACAATTTTTGCTCCAATCTTCCTGAGTGTGGGTAATATGTAATTGAGTTCTTCGGATTCGCCACTTTTACCGATGGCAAGGACTACATCATCTGGTCCTACAATCCCTGAATCGCCATGAGAGGCATCCGTTGGATGTAAAAAATAAGCCGAGGTTCCCGTGGAAGAAAGTGTATGCGAAATTTTTTTGGCAATGTCTCCCGATTTTCCAACACCAGTGACAATGACCTTACCAGTTGATTTTAAGATCAAATCAATACAATCTTTAACGGAGGGATCTAATTCATCTCGGAAGTGGACAAGGGATGAAATTTCGTCATCTAGCGCTTGTCTGACGATAGCTATGGTATCTTTTTCTTTCATACAATTAATTCCTCCCAGGCCAAATCATCTACTTTGATTTCATAAGAAAACACTGTATCGACTCCTGGAAACCTTAGAACAACTAAGGTTTTATTTTTAACTTTTAAAATTTCCATTGTTTTGCCAACATAAGAACCGCTGATAATGCGAACCAGCTTTCCTTTTTCCAATACGGATTCAGGATTTACTTTTAAAGAATCCGCATATTTTTGAAGGCCTTCTTCTAATAAGTCCAAATCATTTTGAGTTACAGTTGCTGGTTGGCCCTTATGAAATACAAAATGATGAGAACCTGGTAATTGGAGGACTTTATTTTTATCTCTCCAGAAAACAATTTTAACAAAAATATAAGACGGAAGGATAGGAACGTGGATCCACTTAAATCGATCCGTCCATTTTTTTCGTTCCTTACGAATCGGGAGATAGTTCTCTAAATGATACTTTGCCAGTAGTTCACTCAGCTTTTTTTCCGCTCTAGGTTTGGTATATACGATGTACCAAGTGCTTTCTTCGTTGGGGGGGTTAGTCTCGGACATCTAAACGGAACCTAATGGGTAGAACAAATTCTTTACCTTTGGAATATTGGAACTGCCAATCGGCGAGTTGCCGACGCACCTGTAAATCAAAGACCGCATACCTACACGCTGTGACCACTGCAATTTTTTCTAGAGAACCATCTTCTTTGACAGTCAGCTTATAAACACAAACATCCTCTAATTTTTGTTCCAAGGCCAGCGCAGGATAACTCAAACAGTTTTGGAATTCTGAGATTTCGTCTTCCACGGTTTTGGTTCCGTCTTCCTTTACTGGTCCTGCAGAGGAGGTGGCTCTGGCATTTCCTAATCCCGAAGAAAAATGCAGACGAATGGTAGAAACACTTCCACCCTCTTTCCATTTCAAAAGTGGCGAATCTATGTCCCTTTGGAGGTTATAGCCGATTAGAGCGAACATTAATAGAACGTGAAATCCGACAGCAATAGAAAGAGCCTTATATTTCGGACCTTCAAAGAGAATGTGCATCCCAAGTTCATGAAAAACTTTATTGGAGAGAATGCAATCTCCATTTTCATTGTCCGTATATGCCTTCCAGTTGGGGAAAAATTTTCAGAGTATCGACGTTTGGTGAGTCCCACGGAACTTCCGTTGGTGTTGTAGTGGATGGGGTACCTGCGGGTCTTCCCTTTCCAGAAGAAGAAATCCAAAAAGATCTAACACGCCGTAGGCCAGGCCAAAATGATCTTACCACTCCACGGGATGAAAAGGATCGGATGGTTGTGGAATCGGGAGTGTTTGAAGGAAAAACTACTGGTAGCCCCATTTTGATGAAGGTGAACAACCAAAACACGATTGGTAGTGACTATGATGAAATGGCACACGTGTTTCGTCCTTCACATGCAGATTATACATATTCAGAAAAATACGGACACCGGGCTCATGTGGGTGGCGGTAGGTCATCGGTTCGTGAAACCATTGGACGAGTGGCTGCTGCCGGTCTTGCACGAGTCATCTTAGAACGTGAGTTAGGTATCTCCACGGTCGGTTGGGTAGATGCCATTGGTCCTATTGATTCCCATATTAGTGAATTGGAATATCCCATTTCAAGGGATATAGTGGACAGGTTTCCTACAAGATGTCCTAAACAATCGACCAACGATGAAATGGAAACTCTCATTCGCAAACTTCGGGATGAAGGAGATTCTGTGGGTGGAGTGGTAAAAATTGCGGTTCGAAATCTACCACCAGGTCTTGGCGATCCCGTCTATGATAAGTTAGATGCAGATTTAGCAAAAGCAATCCTTTCTATTTCTGCTTGTAAAGGATTTGAAGTGGGTTCTGGGTTTTCGGGGACTCGCCAAACAGGAAGTGTCCACAACGATGAGTTTTATATTGAAGAAGGCACTGGAAAAGTAAAAACTAGAACCAATAATTCTGGTGGGATCCAAGGTGGAATTTCAAACGGAATGGATTTGATTTTACGTGCTGCTTTTAAACCAACATCAACCATTAAAAAAGAACAAAAAACCATTAACGATAAAAATGAAGAAACCATTTTGAAAGCAAAGGGTCGTCATGATCCATGTGTATTACCGAGAGCTGTTCCCATTGTGGAAGCAGTGGTAAATCTTGTGCTCGTGGATGCTTACCTTTACCAAAGAGCATTACAACCAAAATGGTTTATGAAATATGCTAATTTAGAGTCTATACCGGAACAATAAAGGAATCCTTATACACATGAATCGACCAAAAGTTTATAAAGTCCTTTTGTTAGAAGATGATGAAAGTAGTGCAAAACTATTACTTCATACTTTGGAACGATATAACTTTGATGTCACTCATGTAGTGGATGGGATGTCTGGGCTTACTAAAATCAGAAACAATAGTTATGATTTGGTGATTAGCGATGTGAATATGCCATATCTAGATGGAATTAGTTTTTTAGAAAAAGGAAAAGATATGTTAAAGATGACTCCTGTCATCATGTTAACTGCTGTGGGCGAAAAGGACCAAGTAAGGCGAGCCGCTCTCAGTCATGTGACTGCTTACCTTCTCAAACCCATCGCCAACCAAGCTCTTTTGGAAAAAATTGCGCAAGTATTGCAGTTAAAACCGGAAAACATCTTTGATAAAAAACAACATCCATTGGTAGTTAATGTCTCCGAATTATCCATTTCTCAAATGCTTTTGGAGATTAAGGGTTGCCCGGGTAAAAAAGCCCAAGAGGAGATCTACGACCGGTTTATGTTAACCTTAGGTGGGCGAGGATCCTTCACCAATTTGAGAATCAATCTCGATAAGATCTTCTTTTTTGAAAGCCGGGCCTTACAAATCTTGGATGATCTCATTGCAAAAATTCTGAAACAGACCAATATTCGAGCTAGTTCCTTATTTTTAGATTCCGATTTCTTCACTGACAATGTAGTGGATTTGCAACCCTTCAGTTATCTTTCCGAGGTAAATATAATTTCAAAATGAAGGTTTGACAAAAACCAATGATAAGGTCTAATCAAACGTAGGGGGCCTGTTCTTTGGTTAAGATAAAGATAGACGGAGTCGAATACGAAGTCGACGAAAAGAAAAACCTCATCGACGCCACAAAAGAAGTTGGAGTCGAAATCCCTTACTTCTGTTACCACCCAGCACTTAGCATTGTCGGTATGTGCCGTATGTGTCTCATTGAAATTGAAGGTGTTCCTCGTTTACAAGCAGCTTGTAATACTCCTGTAAAAGAAGGAATGGGGATCATTACCAAATCAGATCGAGTGAAAGAAGCTCGCGCTGGTACTATGGAATTCCTTCTCGCCAATCACCCGTTAGATTGTCCAGTTTGTGATAAAGCTGGTGAATGTCGTTTGCAAGACAACGCATTTGGTTCGGGTACTGGTCATTCCCGATTTGAATTTGATAAACGTAATATTCCTCAAGAAGAGATTGGAACGAATCTCATCATCAATCATAATCGTTGTATTGTTTGTTATCGTTGTGTACGTTTCGAAGAAGAGAAGGTGGGTGAGTCCAACTTAGGTCTTTTTGAAAGGGGAAATCATTCCATCATTGGTCTTGCGAAATCAGAACCAATCAACCACAACTACCAAGGGGCTTTGGCGGATATCTGTCCTGTAGGAGCACTTCTCAATAATAAAACTCTGTTTAAATCACGCGTTTGGTGGTACAAATCTCATAAGTCAGTATGCCATGGTTGTTCTACCGGTTGTAATGTAACAACAAATGTACGAGACAATAAGATGTATCGTTATATGGTACGTGAGAATTACGACCAAGGTATGTTTTTCCTTTGTGATAAAGGAAGATTTGATTTGGATTGGATGAATGAAAATCGCCTACTTAGTTATCTGGATCAGGGAACTCCTTCCACTTCTAAAGAAGTGATTTCTAAGATTGTTGATCGAATGAAATCGGCTAAATCCATTGCGGTACTTGGTGGGGCTCATGAATCGAATGAAACATTGGAGAAATTAAAAAAAGGTTTCGAAAGTATTTCTCGTGAGTTAGGTGGAAAGTCCATCCAGTGGGAATCACGAGTGACTGATGCGCAAAACAAAGATACTGAACAAGTGGATTTTTTACTCACAAAAGACAGTCATCCAAACACACGCGGTGCATTAGATTTAGGGATCACCACACAATCGGGAATTTCTGGAATCATCAGTTCTATTAAGTCGGGCGCGATTGATTTAGTGATTGTTTTGAAAGAGTTTATCCCGGATGGAATTGATGTTTCCAAAGTGATTGTTTTTGATTCTAATTTGACGGACGCAGCAAAGAACGCAAGTTTGGCGGCGCCGATTCAAATTTTTACAGAAGCAAGCGGTAGTTTTACCAATAAAAACGGCCTCAAACAAAACTTTGAACAATCTATGACTGCAATCAAAGGATTACAGAGTGCAGCAGGTGTTGTCGATTCTATCTTTCAAAAACTGACCGAAAGAATGGAGGCAAGTGTTGGGAACAGTTAATGTAGTCAACGTCGCTAAAAGACACCAGTTCTCTTGGTATGAAAAGTTTTATTTTTGGTCCATTGGCAAAGGCCTTTGGATCACACTCAAACATTTCCTTAAAGTAGCTTTGTTTAACAAACAAGTTACCATTGAATATCCAGACAAAAAACGCCAGTATTCCACTCGGTTCAGGGGAATGCACTCCATGAAACGAGATGAACAAGGCCGAGAAAGATGTACGGCTTGTTTTTGTTGTATGTGGATTTGTCCGGCCAATGCCATTCACATCGAAGCGGCAGAAGTAACTTCGGAACGCCAACACCTCCATCCCGAAGACAAATATGCAAAGAAGTTCCAAATCGACTTATTGCGATGTATTTTTTGTGGGCTTTGTGAAGAGGCGTGTCCTAAGGGTGCCATCTATTTGGATGGAACTGGTGAGATGGCGGCCGACAACCGGGAAGATTTATTTTTAACGAAAGAAAGAATGATGGAAAAGACAGGTGGCCCCATTCTCGGCCAAAGGAATTAATTTATTCTGCCAATTCTACTCTATTCCCCGGTTGATGTTTCCCATAGGAAACCGCCGGGTTTCTTTTTATTCATTTTGCTTTCTGATTTAATCTCATTCCATTTGTGAATCCCATTCCTTTGATTTTAAGAATAAGTAAAAAATTTTCTAATATAAAATCCGCAAACAATTTCAAGGTAAGGAATTACTTCAGAAACTTTGTTTGTATTTATCTTTGGATGTTATTTTTTGGTTTTCATTTTGTATTAGTTGCTGAGACAACTATTATCGAAAATGAAGAAGATGAAAAACGTGTTTTAGAAAATCATGCCTTTGAGAAGTTACGATTTGGTCTCGCCAATCATATCCATTATTATAAAGTCAAAAAAACAAAAAACACTGTTGTGGAACAGAGATCGGGTCGCAAACGATTGTACGATCACAATTTAATCCTTCGTTCGATCTTTCGAAACCGAATTTTACACCATGATTATGGTTCCATCGGACGTTTGTTAGACGGAGCAAGTTTTATTGATTTTGGAAGTGCCATTCTTTATGAAGAGGGCGCAGTCACAGTAAGAGATTTGTATGAAGACCAATTCCTTTCTCGTTTTATCAAAAAAATTGTAGCAACCGACATCAATGACCCGGAATACGATCATACTCGTTATATAGAAATTCATATGACGGAAAGGGATCCTTTCCCTTTTGCCTTCAACGAAATTCCTTACCGCTTGGATGACCCAGAATACATTCGGGTTCTCACAAGGATCTACACTCCAAATGAATTTTCGCCGGTGATTTTTCGTAGTACCAATTCTGGGCCTGATTTATTTTATACAGTGGAGGAGATGCGAGAACATTTCCGGTCGGTTCTGGATGCGAACCCCCACCGAACCATTCTTTACTTCTTCAATCGTTACATTTTCTTTCGGACTCCTTGTGAATCCAAATTCCAACTCCTCGGAACCATCGATGAAAAGGTGGGGGTGAACCATAGTTTCAGTGCTTGGCGTTATGTAGACTGGAACAAACGGGAGTTTTCGGAAGCCATCGAACCCAACTTTCGGTACATCCGTATTGCCGAAGAACGAAATGAAAGCAAAGCAGATCGCTTAGATTCCCTGATTTCGAGCTATCACTGCCAAATTCGGGCGAAAATAAACCACTACCGTCACAAAATCATGAAAACTATGACGAAATGATGATTTTTTTACTTTTCTTGTGGAGCGAACTCTGTACGTTTTTCCTAGAAACACCCAGAGAGAGGTAAACCCATGGGGAATTCCTATATTATTGATGCTGTCCGAACTCCGAGAGGAAAGGGCAAAAAACGCGGGACACTTGCATCCGTCCACCCACAAGAATTAGCTGCCGCCACATTAAAAGCCATCCAATCACGTACCGGAATCGATCCAAAAACGGTTGAAGAAGTTGTAATGGGTTGTGTATCCCAAGTTGCTGACCAAGCTGCATGTATCGCACGTTATGCGGTTATGGCTGCTCATTGGCCAAAAGACGTTCCAGGTTACACTGTGAATCGTTTTTGCGGATCTGGATTACAAGCACTCAACAACGTTGCAAACCATGTGGCTTCCGGAGCAATGGAACTTGGCGTTGGTGGTGGAGTTGAATCCATGAGCCGTGTGAAAATGGGTGATGATATGATGGGACGTGATTTTAACGTTGGTAACGATAAAATTGCTGCTCACTACAACCTAGTTCCACAAGGTATTTCTGCTGACTTAATCGCAACAAAGTATGATATTTCTCGTGAGGAAGCAGATCGATTTGCTGAATCTTCGCAGCAAAAAGCGCATGCGGCGGTTCAAAACGGATATTTCAAAAAATCTGTAATCCCCATTACTTTGGATGATGGAACTGTTGTGACTGAAGAAGAGAACCCACGTTTGGAATCTGATTATGCATTCCTTTCTGGCCTTGGCCCTGTATTCAAAACTATCGGTGAAAAAGAATTGGATGCCATTGCATTACGTTCTTATCCAGAAGTAACAAAAATCAACCACATCCATACACTCGGGAATTCATCTGGTATCGTAGATGGTGCTGCAGCGATTCTTGTTACCAATGATGAAGGTCTAAAAAAATACGGTTTAAAACCACGTGCAAGAATTCTTGCAACAGTTGCGACTGGTGAAGATCCAACGATCATGTTGACAGGTCCTGTTTCTGCTTCTCAAAAAGCTTTGAAACAAGCTGGCCTTACTGTAAAGGACATAGACCTTTGGGAAATCAACGAAGCATTCGCCTCTGTAGTGTTATACGTAAAGAAAACACTCGGAATTGATGAATCGAAAATCAATGTAAATGGGGGAGCGATTGCTCTTGGACATCCACTCGGAGCAACAGGTGCCATCCTTACTGGAACTGTTCTTGACGAGTTGGAAAGAAGAGACCTTCGTTACGGCCTCATCACTCTTTGTATCGGTGGTGGTATGGGTATTGCCACTATCATCGAAAGATTGAAGTAAGATAAGACCAAAATTTCTTTTACAAACACGTTTAGATTCCTAAGGGGATTTAAACGTGTTTTTGTTTATTACCCCACTCAAACGAATAAAATTACTGGTACCAAAATATCTATCTATGGGATGTAAACGCAATGCGTATAAATCGCGTGCGTTTGCAGACGTATTTTAAATTGCCAAACAGAGATTTAATCCAATCGTATAGCTGCGACGACGTTCCCCGACGGAGTCTCAATCCGGATTTAACCGAAATTCGATTAACACGCACTCCTTACCTTGCTTAGCCTGAATTTTCCGAAAGAGATTTAACTTAATTGGGATTTAAACGCAATACGTATAACTCGCGCGCGTTGGTTGGCTAATCGCCAATCCACAAACACCGATTTTACTCCACTGAGGGATTTTTACGTATTGCATTTATTTCACAAAAAATTGAGTAATGTACTATGAACGTAACCGAAACTCTGCCTGGCACTCACTGCAAAAAATGTAACTTTAAAGTGGCAGAGGTTGCTGAAGTTTGTCCTTCCTGCGGAAGTGAATCTCTAGAAACGGTAGACTTAAAGCAGAATGGAATCATCCATTCGTTTACAGTTGTTTCTGTTGGATTTGGGCATATGGCGGACCGTGCCCCTTATGTATTGGCGATCGTCCAAACGGAAGAACATGTAAAACTCACTACTGTGATTGAAGATGTAGCGGACTTTAATACTGTAAAAATTGGTGATAAAGTTCGATTCAAAAACGTGGATCCAAAGATCGGCCCTGTATTTCAATATTAGAGTTTCCTATTCAGTTCCACTCTCCATGACTTTACTTGCTCGATCATTTGGACTAGGAATCTTGAAGTTAAAAGTCATCTGATAAAGCACAATCAAACACTGCTTCCGATGAAAACAAATCCAAAAGTCAAACAAAAATATCCCGTTCCTTCCGAATCTCTCTCTTCATATTATTTTAATTTAACACCCGTAATGTTAGATAAATTTATGGAAATTCGCAATTGGATTTATGAAATCTCACAGTCGAACGATCAAATTGGTGAGATTGAAGAATGTATCAAATGGGGCCAACCTAGTTTTCTAACACCAAAAACAAAATCGGGATCCACCATTCGGATTGGTAAGGTGAATGATTCGGAATATGCGCTCTACTTTAATTGTAAAACCAGCATAGCCCAGGAAATTGCGATTGAATTTCCTGAATTAAAATGTGATGGAAAAAGAGCTTTGTACTTGGAAGCAAATCAAAAACTTTCTAAAACCAAACTCATTGTTTGTTTGAAGAAAGCCTTATTGTATCATAAAAGAAAAACAGACATTCTTTAGTTAGGTTTAAGTTCTCCAGTTTAAAACGATATGAAACAAATCAGTATAACAATCAACCTTCTTATATTACTTTTTAATTTTGCTGATTCGGAAAAACAAAACAGTTGAGAAAATCTGGAGTAACTGACACTCAATGAAATTCAAGGAAAACTCTTTTCAGCATTCGTTCCGAGTTCGGTATTCGGAAGTAGATTCTCAAGGGATAGTGTTTAACGCAAATTATCTAAACTATTTGGATGTAGCCATTACAGAATACTTTCGTGCTAAAGGAATTTCATACTCTGAATTTATAGATCGTTACAAACTCGATTTTCATGTCGTGCAATCGTTAATTGATTATCGCAATGGTGCTAAGTTTGATGATCTACTAGATGTTTTTTTAAGTCCGAGTTACAAATCATCCAAAATCTATTGGTCGTTTCAAATGAAATGCGGAGATAAAATTATTTGTTCGGGAATGCTTACCTACATTACGGTAAGTCATTTGACAAAGAAGATTGTATCACTGCCGGAAGAGGTGAGTGAGTTGTTAGAGTTTCCAGCGAAATTGGATAAAAAACCAACTGAATGATTGAATAGGTTTTGAAAACCTAACTTTCGCTTTGCACAATCATCCCAATCCCCGCGCCACCGATTGGAGCGGAAATCCTTTCCGTTTTGGATAGTAGGTTTTGTTAGGAAAGGATTGGAAAGATTGGAGCGAAAAGCGGGGTCGTTATACTTTGAGATCAGGAAACCTCGAACTGATTCGAGGCGCCCGCATTCTTAAATCACAATACTTTAATTTCCAAAAATAACAGCTTCGTTCGGCATCAAAATTAAACCACCGTAGTCCAATTCCTTTTCTAGATCAAAAGAGGACGTTCTGTTCGCAGAGCTGAATAGAATTTGATTGAGAATCCATTTTCTTGGATAGGAAACATTGACTGGTTTAGAGGAAAAGTTTAAAAATATATAAGTCTCTTCTTTTCCTTCTCTTCTTCGGTAGTATAATGCTTGTTTGTCGTCGGTAATTAGTATTTTTAATTTTCCTTTGCGGAGAGACTTTCTGTCCTTTCTAATTTGGATTAGTTTTTTGTAGGTGAAAAATAGGGAATTAGGATCTGCTTTTTGAGCTTCCACATTCACTGTGTTTGCTCCTTCGTACAAAGGAAGCCATGCTTTTCCTGTGGTGAAACCTGTGGTTTCAGATCCATCCCAAGGCATCGGAATTCGTTCAGGATCACGACCGGGATGAAAAGGCCAATATCGTTTTCCTACCGGGTCTTGGATTTTTTTATAGGGAACTTTTTGGCGTTTCATACCAATCTCTTCACCGTAGTAGAGGAAAGGTGTTCCACGAAGCGTTAACATCATGCAGGCGGCAAGTCTTGCTCTGGCGATTGTATCTACACCTTTTTCGTATCTTGTGATGTGGCGTGGAAAGTCGTGGTTAGAAAGAGTGTAGTTCGGCCAATTGTCCTCGCCGAGAGCCGATTCAAAGTCCTTGACGATTTGAAAGAATCGTTCTGCTTTCCATGGAGAAAATAAAAACATGAAGTTGAATGCAAGGTGTAATTCGTCGTTACGACCACAGTAGGTTGCCGGAAGGAGGACGTTTCCTGGGAAGTCTTGCATGATTTCACCAACAAACATACGTTTATCGGAATACGAATCGAGTAGTTTACGCATTCTACGTAAGATTCCATGCATTTCTGGACGATCACGATCATAAGCATGTACTTGTTTGTCGTAAGGCCTTGGGCCTTTCATAAAGTAGGAGGCATTGTTTCGGAGGAATTCATCTTTTACATATAAGTTGACCACATCCAATCGAAACCCATCGACTCCCATATCCAACCAATACTTCATCATTTTGAATATGGCGTCTTCGACATCGGGATTACGCCAGTTGAGGTCAGGTTGTTCTTTCAGAAAAGAATGGAAATAGTATTCGCCAGTTCGTTTGTCGTATTCCCATCCTGATCCACCAAATGCACCAAGCCAATTGTTAGGTGGTCCAACATGAGTTGGTTCTTTCCAAATATACCAATCTCTTTTGGGGCTATTGACTGAGGATCTGGATTCGATAAACCAAGGATGGAGATGGGAAGTATGGTTAACCACAAGGTCCATAATGATTCGGATTCCCCGTTTGTGGGCTTCCTTTAACAACCGTTTGAAGGTTTGAGTATCACCATAAACTGGATCAATTTCTTCATAGTTGGAAATGTCATAACCAAAATCAAACATAGGAGAAGGATACACTGGTGATAACCAAATGGCATCAATCCCGAGTGAATCTTTGGACCCGGCAAGATAATCCAATCTTTCGATGATTCCTTCTAAATCACCAATGCCGTCGCCATCGGAATCTTGAAAACTACGTGGGTAAATTTGATAGATTACTGCTTCTTTCCACCAGACCATATTAAAAATTAATCTCCATGATTCCTTGATTTTCTTTCACTCGAGCCACCGAGAGGATTTTTTCTTTGATTGCCAGTAGTATACCTGTGTCTTCAATCTTCTTGCCATTTTTGGTTTGTATATGGAAAGAGTCATAAGCAAAATCCGCACTGGTGGAGATCCTAACAAAAATCACTTCGAGCTCAAAGTCGAGTAATGTTTTTAAGATTCGATACACAAGTCCAATGGAATCGGGAACTCTGACTTCTAAAACAGAATAAGATTCCGAAAGGTCGTTCGCAAATTTTACCAACTCTTCAACCATTCCATCGGGTATCTCTGGTAGTGTTTTCCAAATATTTGTTGTGGATGCCAAATCTTCGATATTGGTTTTTCCTTCAATACAATCAGCGAGTGTAGATTCAATGTCGGTGATTTGTCCTTCGGCGATTTCACCACTTCCAAATTCATCGGTGATTTGTGCCTGTAGAATGAGTTGGTTTTCCGCGGTTCTAAATAAACGGAGTCCCACTAAATTCAGTCCCAACGAGGAGATGGTTCCCGATAGGTAGAGTAACATTTGTTTGTCGGAGTTGGCAAAGATGGATAAAGTGACAAAGGCAGGTTCCCTTTCGGTAATCATTCGGAATGGCAATCCAGAACTTTTCCAATCATAAAGTAAAATAAAATGTTGGTACACTCTTCTCGGCGTATTGTAATTTAAATAGGAAGAGGGTCTTATCTGCATTCCAAATTCAACGATGCGTTCCGATTGTTCGGCAGTTAGTCCTTCTTTTTCGATTAAGTAGGTTTCTAGAGTGGATTCAATCCGTTCTTGGGTATCAGCAAGATTTCCTTTTTGTAGATAAGCCAAAGTGGAAGTGAATAGGAAATGCAGGATTTCTTTTTTCCAGTTCGTTAGGATTCCTTGTCCTACGGACTTTGTATCAATGATGGTAAGTACATATAATAATCGCAAAGTGTTTTCATTCGAAAATTGTTTTGCAAAAGAGGCAATGAGTTTGGGATCATAAATATCTCTTTTGGAAGAAAGTTCTGACATCACAATGTGTTCGGCCACGAGGAATCTTAAAAGTTCTGTATCTTCTTCTGACAACCGAAACCTTTCGGCAATGATGAGTGCCAGTTCCGCGCCGTATTGGCTATGGTCTCCTTCTTTTACCTTTCCTGCATCATGGATGAGAATCGCTAAGGCCAAAATTTCAATTTTTTCACATACATTGAATACTTCTTGGATTTGTCTATCTTCCCATAAATCAGCGATGAGAACATCGAGTTCCCTTAAGATAAGTAGTGTATGTTCATCCACAGTGTATTGGTGGTGGTAACTAAAGAGAGGAAAGTTTGTACAGGCTCCAAATTCAGGAATCAGTTTTCCTAAAATATTACACTCATGCATAAGAGTGAGGGTATGCCCAACACGTTTTTTTTGTCGCAACATTCCAAGAAAGGTATCTAAAACAGATTTTTGGTTTTTAAAATCATCATCTAAGAAGTGTGATGCGAATCTGATTTCATTCAAATCAATTCGGGATGGTTCTTCTTCGTTTAATTGGGACACTGCGAAGAATTGTATGATGTCATCGTACAAACTGTCGGGATTGGAAAGTTCCCTTTGGATTCTTTTTTTGTTTCGATTGGTTTTTTCATCCAAATACGTTCCAATATAAAAATACACTTCCTTTTGAGCTTTGTAAAATTGGCTCATAAAGGATTCGAGAGTTTTGATTTCGTTTTTGGGACCAAAACCTAAAAACTCTGCCACTTCCGCCTGCAAACCCAAATCCAAGCGATCATTTTTACGGCCGCTAACGATGTGCAGTGCTGATCTTGTTAAGAGTAAAAAATCGTAAGCTGACAAAAGAGTTAAACTATCACCGATCAAATAAAAATCAAAAATTCCTCCATCGGCAGAATCAGCCAAAGGATTTGTTTTTTCAATCCAATACATATGTTGAATATCACGAAGGCCTAATGGATCGTTTTTGATATTAGGTTCAGAAAGTAGGATGGGATTGTAAGAATTGATGATCCTTTCTCGAAGGTAAGACAATTTCCAGTCGTTAAAAACTTTGATGGTTTTTTCAGGAATTTTTCCGAGGAACTCTGTTTTGTATTTTTGGAAAAGAACTTCTGATCCTACAAGAAACCGAGAATCAAGGACGGCATGGAAGGTTTCAATTTGGTCCAAATACAAAAAGGATTCTTTGATCGTGCGGCAAGAATGGCCCACTTCCTTTTCATTGTTATATAAGAAGGTATTGATTTTAGAAATGATTTCGCTAAGGAGTTTGTCCGAAAGTTTACCATCATGGAGGTAAAGTAGATCGATATCAGAATAGGGAGCCAATTCCCTTCGACCATAGCCACCGACGGCAATCAAACAAAGATGGTCTTTTAATGGGATCCCCTCGGAGACTTCGCTAAAAAGAGTCCGGATGGACTCATCGACAAGATTACTCAACTGGCGTGTGAAGAGCCTACCGGAGGCAACTGTTTTGGCTTTTGGAAATGTCCGTTGCAGTTTTGCCTTGAGTTCTGATTTCATCATGTTAAGATGGGATCTCCTACCTTATTGGACAACTTTAACATGAATCCGAAGATTAAAATCACAATTCAGTTTATTTTCAGCCATCTTTCCGCTTATCTCCTCGTTTCGATTCCTTATTTCCAGTTGGTGATGAAGGATTATTATGAAGGGGACAGTGCCGTATTCCCATTGTTTCTCATCACAGCAAACGATGGTGCCGCTTGGTCAAGAGCTATGACTTGGTTATTTCCCACTTTGGTATTACAAGCAATCCTAATGGTAAGTTTTATCATTGTGATTTGGGACTGGTTTCGCATGCAGTCCTTCGGCAAACAAATGTTTGTTTTGGGTTGGATGAGGACTGTGCTTGGTGGGCTTGCGGCAATTTCTCCGGCTGTGGGAAGTTTGGAAGGAATGGTATTCTTAATTCCAGAAGTTTCTCTCTCGATCCACTTGTATGTGGTATTTGAAATCTTTTTACAATCACTTGTCCAAGCCGGAATTTTTCTTGGACTAGTGAAGCGTTTTAAATAAATCGCTAAATTGGTATTCTATGAGTGATCAGAATTCTAATTTTTTAACGAAACATAGAGTAATGCAAAAATTTTCTTCTTCAATGAGTTCTTTCTTTTTCTTCGGATTGGTTATATTCCTTTCCACAAATTTATTGTTCGCTGATGGATGGGAATCTTCGATTTGGAAGGATAAAAATTACCGTAACCAAAGGATCTCCAGCGCGGATCCTACCAATGGCAATGACGATTTTATCAAAATTCCAAAGAAAAAAACAGTAACGATTGCTGAGATTAAAACCAGAGGGGTCATCAAACATATTTGGATGACTCTTGCTAGTAAAGATTTAATGGCCCGTAAAAATGCGGTGATACGTTTCTATTGGGACAACCACAAATATCCTTCCGTTGAGGTTCCGTTAGGTGAATTTTTTGGGCAAGGTTGGGGCGAAGAATACATACTCAATTCGGCTCCCTTGGTGGCGGCTCCCAAAAAAGGAAAGTCGATGAATTCATACTTTCCTATGCCCTTTGAAACAGGGGCAAAAATTGAAATCGAAAATGAATCTGAGGAAGATATTAGTAATTTTTATTTTTATATCGATTATGAAGAATGGAAAGAACCAATAGGTTCTAATCTACGTTTCCATGCACAGTGGAATCGAAGCACCACCCAACCGAACACATCGAATGGGAAAGAAAATGAATGGGCTCTTCTTGGGGAAACAGAAAAGACGATTTTTAAAAAGGAAAATTACTTCACAGTACTTGAAACAGAAGGTAAAGGCCAATTCATCGGACTCAATTTGTATATAGATTCTCCCACACCTCTTTGGTATGGAGAAGGGGATGATTTGATTTTCATTGATGGAAACCAAACAGAAGCCAATCTAAAAGGAACAGGTACAGAAGATGTTTTTAACACTGCTTGGTCACCAAAAGAAATCTTTATGCATCCATACTTCGGATATCCACGAGTCTCTGATTCTGTGGGATGGCTTGGTCGAACCCATTTATACCGATTTTGGGTGGAATCCCCCATACGGTTTGAAAGAAATTTCCTATTCCTTTTAGAGCATGGACATGCAAATTCCTTGACCTTAGATTTAATCTCTGTTGCTTATTGGTATCAGAGTCTGAATCCAAAACCAATGAAGGTTTTGCCGAAAAAGGAATCCCGAGTCAACAAACCCGAGATTAATTTTCGTCATATCCACAAGTGGCGGGATTCATTCCGAAGCGAAAAAGGTAATGGGGAAATTTGGGGAAATGAATGAGATTTATACAGATGTGTTTGCGAGAGAAATTGTTTCCCAATCCATCGATGCCATTGTTGTTTTAGATACCGAAAGTAAAATACTCTTTAGTAACGTAGCGTTACAGTCGTTAACTGGATTTACGAAAGAAGAATTAGACCAAAAAACGTTTTCCTTTCTTTTCCCTCCGAATGAAAAGGGAGAACAAAGTTCCATAGAAACCTTTGTTAGCTCCAATAATTCCCATTATATTGCTGGATTTTTAAAAGAACTAGAACTGGTCACAAAACCGAAAGGCACCATTCCAGTGGAGATCCGTGCTTTTACCATCAGCAACGAAAACCAAATCTTTTACGCGGCGATCATTCGTGATGTGCGCGAACGCAGACGATTAGAAGAACAAAAGAATGTTCTTATCAATAGTTTGAAACGTTTGGCCTACATGGATGAACTTACCATGTTGCCAAACAGACGTTCTTTTTCAGAAAGTTTGCAAAAAACGGTCGCAACGGTCAAACGTCGCAACCGCGAATCCGTTCTTGCAGTCTTCGATATCGATCATTTCAAAGTCATCAACGATACCTACGGTCATGACATTGGGGATTTGGTATTAAAGAAAATGGCCAATATCTTTGTGGATTGCCTAAGGGAAGAGGATACAGTGGGAAGGATTGGGGGCGAAGAGTTTGGTTGTATTCTGCCCGATACGACCACCGAGGGAGCCACCATCGTCCTTGATCGCCTTCGTGAATCTGTGGCAAAACACCGCTTTTTCATTTTTGATAATTATTATCTCAATATCACAATCAGTATAGGTTTCACAAAGGTGCACCCGATCCAAAAACCAGAAGAGATTTTGAAGTTGGCCGACATTGCTCTCTACCAAGCCAAGAACCATGGAAGGAACCAGATCCAAGTTTATCCTGTGTGACATAATTTTAGCAGATTCTAAGAAACTCTGCTAAAATTCCAGACTCCAATCTTCTTCCTGCTTGACGAAAAAATACCAAATCCGTAAACTTTAAGCATAGATTAGCACTCTAATCACCAGAGTGCTAAAGGAAGTGCCAAGAAGGATATGGATCTTTCGCCTAGACATCGTTCTATTTTGAAAGCTTTGGTTGAGGAATTCGTATCGGACAACAAGCCGGTCGGATCTAAAACCCTTTCTGAAAAATATGATATCGGAGTCTCACCCGCTACCATTCGGTCCTGCTTAGCAGAACTAGAGGAGATGGGTTTTATAGTCGCACGCCATACCTCGGGCGGTCGGGTTCCGACAGAACGTGGGTATCGGCTGTATGTGGATAGTTTGGTAACTCTCTTTGAGCTTACCATGCGAGAGAAACAAAGAATCCAGGAAGAGTATCTTCGGATGCAATTTCGTTTGGATCAGGTTCTCATCGCCACATCCAAAGTATTGGCTTCCCTTTCGCAATCTGCGAGTGTGGTTCTTGGTCCGGAAGGATCTTTGGATACACTCAAACATATTGAACTCATCCATGTAAATGGTGGAGAGGTTCTTATGATTCTTGTTATGCGGTCAGGAACTGTGCTCAATCGAAATATTTTTTTCGATTATCACATCTCACAAGAGACTCTGTACCAAATTTCAAGATATTTGAATGATAACGTCAAAGGTTTTGATGTTCATGAAATTCAAAGTAATCTGATTCCTCAGATGATGATACAAAAGGAGGGTCCCGAAGGATTTTCTTTATTTGCACCATCAATTGCGAGAGCCATGGGATCAGACAGTCAATCTGTTGATAACTTATATATCGATGGATTGAAAAACTTATATGAAAACTTTAAGGATGAAGAGGAACAATTAGAAAACATCCTGCATCTCTTTGATGAAAAACAGTTCCTCAAAGAGTTTTTTAGCGATTATGTTCCGATTGATGGTGTTTATACCATCATTGGAAAAGACGGTAATGAAAAGTTAGGTGGTGTTACCATCATCACAACTAATTACCGAATGGGAGAAAAGAGGATTGGTTCCATGGGAATCATTGGTCCTCAGAGGATGAATTACAACAAAGCTTTACCTTTGATTGAATTCACCTCAAAGTTAGTTTCAGAAATGATAACGAAATTGAGTAGATAGTAGGAGGAAAAATGGCAGAAGAAACAAACGGGTCCGTGGATGAACAAAATGTGTCAGTTGAAGAAGGACAGACCATTACGGATGAAGCCATTGAACAAGCAGTAGAGGGTGCCGAGAAAGAACTCGATAACGCTAAAAAAGAAATCGAGACTTTAAAAGATTCTTGGTTAAGAGAACGTGCGGAGTTTCAAAACTACAAACGTAGAACTGCGAATGACTTGTTAAATGCAAGAAAAGAATCCATTAAGAAGTTTGCGGAAGGCCTAACAGGTGCTTTAGACAACTTGGAGCGAGTATCCAACGTTCCTAACCAAACTCCGGAAGTAGTCGCTTTCGTAGAAGGGATCAAGATGGTTCAAAAGGAATTTTATTCCGTATTGGAAAAAGAAGGAATCAAACGATTAGATCCGAAAGGAATGCCGTTTGATCCTATGCTCATGGAAGCAATTGCTTCCGAGGAAAGTGCAGAGTTTACCGAAGAGACTGTTGTGGAAACATACCAAGCAGGTTTTTACCATGAAGAAGGTGAGAACAAACAGTCCATTCGTCCTGCACGTGTAAAAGTGGGAAAACCACAAAGTTAATATAAGTAAGAAGGAGAAAGACTATGTCTAAGGAAAAAATTATAGGTATCGATTTGGGGACCACTAACTCTTGTGTGGCGGTTATGGAAGGTGGAGATCCTGTTGTCATTCAAAACTCAGAAGGGGCGAGAACCACTCCTTCGATTGTTGCCTTTACCGCAAAGGGTGAAACCATTGTGGGCCAGTTCGCAAAGAACCAGGCAATTACGAATGCAGTAAATACCATTCGTTCTGCGAAACGTTTTATTGGTCGTCGTTTTAACGAAGCCGGTGACGAGTCCAAGATGGTATCTTACAAAGTGATCCGTGCTGGAAATGATGGTGTGAAATTTGAAACCGTTTCTGGTGAATTCACTCCTCAAGAGATTGCAGCTCGTGTCCTTCAAAAGATGAAAAAAACTGCAGAAGACTTTCTTGGTCATGAAGTAAAAAAAGCAGTAGTGACTGTTCCTGCTTATTTCAATGACGAACAAAGACAGGCAACAAAAGATGCGGGTCGAATTGCTGGTCTTGAAGTGGAACGAATCATTAACGAACCAACTGCTGCGGCTCTTGCTTACGGTTTTGATAAGAAAAAAACCAGTGCAAAAATCGCCGTATACGACTTAGGTGGTGGAACATTTGACGTTTCTATCTTAGAGCTTGGTGACGGTGTATTCGAAGTAAAATCCACAAATGGAGACACTCACCTTGGTGGTGACGACTTTGATAACGTGGTCATGCAGTGGATGATTGATGAATTCAAAAAACAAACAGGGATTGATATTTCTGGAGATAAAAACACCGTACAACGATTGAAAGAAGCTGCTGAAAAAGCTAAAATCGAGTTGTCTGGAACCTCTTCCACTCAAATCAATCTTCCTTTCATCACTGCGGATGCTTCTGGTCCAAAACATTTGGATATGACACTCACCAAAGCAAAGTTTGATGAGATTACAAGATCACTTGTAGAACGAACTCGCATTCCATGTATCAATGCATTAAAAGATGCAGGACTTTCGGCGAGCGAAATTGATGAAGTCATCCTTGTGGGTGGATCGATTCGTATCCCTGCGGTGCAAGCACTTGTAAAAGAAATTTTCGGTAAAGAACCAAACAAATCTGTAAACCCAGACGAAGTTGTGGCAGTAGGTGCTGCGATCCAAGGGGGAGTTCTTGCAGGTGATGTAACAGATGTATTGTTACTTGATGTAACTCCGCTATCTCTTGGTATTGAAACTTTGGGTGGTGTGATGACAAAACTCATCGAAAGAAACACAACCATTCCTACAAGAAAGTCACAAGTGTTCTCGACTGCTGCAGACAGCCAAACTACAGTTTCGGTTCATGTATTGCAAGGGGAACGTGAAATGGCAAGTGCCAATAGAACCCTCGGTCGATTTGACTTAGTGGGAATTCCATCGGCACCAAGAGGAGTACCTCAAATTGAAGTTACTTTTGATATTGATGCGAACGGTATCGTTCATGTATCAGCAAAAGACTTAGGAACTGGAAAAGAACAAAAGATTCGTATTGAATCTTCTTCTGGATTGTCTGAAGAAGAAATCAAAAAGATGGTTAAGGATGCAGAAGCTCACGCAGAAGAAGATAAAAAACTTCGCGAAGCGGCTGATACTAAAAACGAATTGGAAGCAATTGTTTACCAATTGGAAAAAACCATCGGGGAATCTGCTGACAAACTCGACGAATCAGAAAAACAAAGAGCTCAGGACGAAATCAAACGAGGCCGTGAAGCAATGGAATCTGGTGATGTCGAACGTATGAAAGCTTCTCGTGATTCCATTCAAGAAGTCGCCATGCAAATTGGTCAAAAGATTTATTCACAAGCAGGTCCTGAAGCAGGTGCTCCGGGTGCAGACCCTAATGCAAATGCAGGTCAAGGTGCAAGTGAATCTTCTGCCGGTGGCGAAAAGGTCGTCGATGCGGATTACACCGTAGTCGATGAGGACAAAAAATAAATAGAGAAGAAAGAAGTAAAACTATGAGCGACCGTGGTTACTACGAAGTATTAGGCGTTTCGAAAGGTGCCTCTGATGATGAGATCAAGAGCGCCTATCGTAAGTTAGCCATCAAATATCACCCTGATAAAAATAAGGGTGATAAAGAAGCGGAAGAAAAATTCAAAGAGGCTACCGAAGCTTATGAAGTCTTACGCGATGCACAGAAACGTGCGGCGTACGATCAGTACGGCAAAGCCGGCGTCAATGCCGGTGCTGGCGGAGGATACGGGGCAGGAGCTTATACAGACTTCTCTGATATCTTTGGAGACTTCGGTGATATCTTCAGTGAATTTTTCGGAGGCGCAGGTGGCGGTGGTAGCCGCGGTGGCGGAAGAAGGTCCGGTCCTCAAAGAGGATCGGATTTACGTTATAATTTAGAAGTTAGTTTAGAAGATGCAGCCCTTGGTAAAGAATACAAAATTGAAATCCCACGATTAGAAACATGTGTGGATTGTTCTGGATCGGGAGCATCCAAAGGATCTTCTCCAACCGTTTGTCCGGATTGTTCGGGAACAGGACAAGTCAGAAGGACACAAGGTTTTTTTAGTGTCACAACGACCTGCCCACGTTGTAAAGGAAAAGGAAAAGTAATTTCTAATCCTTGTAAAACTTGTAAGGGCGAAGGTCTAACAGAGAAAAGACGAACCATTCATATTAAAATTCCTGCAGGTGTCGAATCGGGAAGCCGACTCAAAGTTTCTGGGGAAGGTGAATCTGGCCCGAATGGTGGACCAAGTGGGGATTTGTATGTAGTCACACATATCAAAAAACACCCAACCTTTGAAAGACAAGGGAATGATTTAATTGTTCAAAAAACAATTTCTTTGTCCATGGCTTGCCTTGGGGGAGAGATTGAAGTGCCATCAATCGATGGAAAAACCATCCAACTCAAAATTCCAGAAGGAACAGAAAGTGGACAGATCTTCCGATTGAAAGGTCATGGGATTCCTTACCTTGGTTCTTACGGAAAAGGGGACCAACACGTAATCATCAAAGTCGAAATTCCTAAGAAACTTTCTAAAAAACAGAAAGAACTTATGGAAGAATTTGCCCGCGAGTCCGGAGAAAAGGTGGGCAGTGGCGGAAAATCGAAGTTGTTTTTCCGCTGATCTTTTGGAGTATTGAGAGCATCTATGGAGAAAAAAGTCCGACTCGGAGTCATTGGTACTGGCCATATGGGCCAATACCACGTAAACGTTGCCAAACAGCTTTCAGATGCTGAACTCATCGGGATATTTGATGCTAACTTGGAACGGGCCGCTCAAATTGCTGAAAAACACAAAACAAAAGCGTTCCCTACTGTGGAGGAATTGTTAAAGGAAACAGATGCTATCGTCATTGCAGCACCAACTTTCCTGCATCATAAAATCGCCAAACAAGCATTAACTGAAAAGAAGCATGTTTTGGTCGAAAAACCCATTTCACAAACGGTAGAAGAAGCGAAAGAACTGGTAAATTTGGCAAAACAAAACAACTTGATTTTGCAAGTCGGCCATGTGGAACGATTCAACGGAGCCGTTTTGGAATTGGGTAAAATTGCAGAACACCCACTCCTCATTGAATCTAGAAGAATTGCTCCCTATAACAGTCGTATTACGGATGTGGGCGTTGTTTTGGATATGATGATTCACGACATTGACATTGTTTTGAACTTGGTAAAATCAGACGTGAAAGAAGTGAAAGCAGTTGGTTCTTCGATTGTATCGAATCATGAAGATATTGCTAGTGTGGTTCTCACTTTTGCCAATGGTTGTGTTGCTTCCTTAAATGCTTCCCGTGCTTCCCAAGCAAAAATTAGAACACTCAATATTTCTCAAAAAGATTCCTATGTATTTTTAGATTTTACCAACCAAGAGATTGAGTTGCATAGACAGGCAAGTTCAACTACTCAGCTTGGAAGTGGAGAAATCAAATACAGACAAGAATCTATTGTGGAAAAAATCTTTGTTCATAAAGATAATCCACTCAAACAGGAACACGAGCACTTTGTTAAGTGTATTAAAGGAGAATCCGAACCGATGGTGAAAGGTGATTCTGATATTCGCACCTTAGAAGTGGCTTATAAAATCCTGGAAGAAATTCACGGCAAAAAATAATGACAGAAATTCCTGATTCAACTCGCGGAAAGTTACTCATTTCCAATTCCAGTGTGATTCAGGATTTTTTTCACAAAACCGTTATCCTTATGGTTGATCATGATGATGACGGTGCTTTTGGTCTGGTTTTAAACAAACCCACCGACCAAACAATGGAATCATTGATAAAAAATCTCCCAGACACTGTTTATTCCAACAAACAAGTGTTTTCTGGTGGCCCGGTAGACAATTTGTTTGTATCTATCATTCATAATGGTAAACAAACAGAAGATCCAGGTGTGGAGATTGTGCCCGGAATTTATATGGCAAGAAGTTTTGATACTATGGTTGAAGTTCTTTCCTCTGATCAGATTCAGTTTCGAGTTTTGCAAGGATATGCAGGTTGGTCGTCCGGCCAATTAGAAAGTGAGTTTGACAGGTTGTCTTGGGTTGTCTCTGACCAGGTCGATGAATCCATTGTTTTTCGGGAAGACGATCCTGAAGTTGTTTGGCGAGAGGCCCTTCGCAGCAAAGGTGGGATCTATAAATACTTTGTTGACCATACAAAAGATCCTTCTCTCAATTGATCCACTCGCTAAAATTGCCGATATGAAACTAGCTTCTAAAAAGATTGTTTTGAGTTCGGGTTCTTCTCCTTTGGGAAAAGAACTTTTGCCATTACTTCTTTCGGAAGGTGCTCTTGTGGTAGTAGGTGATTCCAACCCAGAAGAAATTCCAAATCATCCCAATTTACAAAAGTATAAAATTGATCCTTCCAAACCGGACCAAATGGAACGTTTGATTGAATCAGCCATTGAAACTTTAGATAAAATTGATGTTTTTATTTTAAATTCAGAACAAATCACTTATGCAGAAGATGAAAAAGAAGATTGGAACAAACTAAAGGCACTTTTTCATTCGAACACACTCGCTCCGATTTACACAGTGCAGCGTTTGACTAATTTAATTTCCGTCGGCCTCCACATTATTGTTGTTAGTTCAGATTTAACCAAAATTCCTACACCTGGATTTGGTTTGTATGGATCGACAAAGTCCGCTTTGGATTATTTTTGGGATTCTTTTCGTAAACAAATGGGAAGGGAATTTCGATTTTCGAGAGTCATTGCTCTCGAGCCAAAACTTTCCGATCCAAAACGGCTGGCCGGTCGAGTGTTGCAATCAGTCCTACGTCCGAAAAAGAGAAGGTATGAGCATTTTTCTCAGCTGGGAAATCTGTTTTTGTTAAAATTTTTACCTTTTCTACATTTTTTCAGAACCTTAGTCTATGGAATCCGGCTAAAAAAAGAGAAAAAGAAGAAAATTTCTCCAGATGATTTGGCTCCATCCACTGAAAACTAATCATTCCGTACTGCTTGTAAACACTCAGATTCCTTCTTTTCCTCAAATGCTTAATTTATAAACAATAAATTCCCATCCCCTAACCTTGTTATGTCGGATGAGCCTAGAATCCATCCTTTTGGGTCATATCTTCCATTTGGTACAAATATTGCTAACAAAGTAAGCAGAGGGTGCCCCTATGTTTATCGCCGACTATAGTGCAAAAAATATATATGATGAGATGTTTTCTAACGAAGGTTATCCGCGTAAAAGTTACGATTTTGTAAAAACAAAAATGGAGAGTTTGGGTGGGATCGAACTAGTAAAACGAAGTGGTTCTGCGGAAAGGGCTCTCATGTCACTTGGGATCACCTTTACTTTGTATGGTGATGGTGGTGAACAAGAACGGATTATGCCGTTTGATGTCATTCCTCGGATTGTTCCCAGTGAAGAATGGGTGAGTTTAGAAAAAGGACTCAAACAAAGAATCCAAGCACTCAATTTATTTTTAACAGATATTTATGGCGAAGGAAAAATTCTCAAAGATAAAATTATCCCTCGGGATATGATTGAGTCTAGTTCTGGATATCTCAAACAGTGTATTGGTTTGAAACCGCCCAAAGATATTTGGATTCATATTACAGGAACGGATTTGGTAAGAGATGGTGCCGGCGCCTTTCATGTGTTAGAAGATAATCTTCGCTGTCCTTCTGGTGTCTCTTACGTTTTAGAAAATCGTGAGGTGATGAAACGAACCTTTCCTGAACTTTTTGAAAAGTTAAACATTCGTCAAGTTTATGATTATCCTTACCATCTTCGTTCTATGTTGGAAAACCTAACAGACGTTGTTGATCCAGTCATTGCGGTATGGACACCAGGTGTTTATAACTCTGCTTATTACGAACATAGTTTTTTAGCACAAAAGATGGGTGTGTACCTTGTAGAAGGATCGGATCTCATTGTAGAAAATCATAAAGTCTTTATGAAAACGACCAAAGGCCTTCGTAAAGTAGATGTGATCTATAGAAGGATCGATGATACATTTATGGACCAAGCGAGTTTCCGACCTGACTCTCTGTTGGGAGTAAAGGGAATCTTTGAAGCATTCAAAAGAGGAAATGTAGCACTCGCCAATGCACCTGGAACTGGGGTCGCCGACGACAAAGTCATTTATTCCTATGTTCCTAAGATCATTAAATACTACTTAGGTGAAGAGCCAATCATTCCAAATGTTCCTACATATCTTTGTTCGGAAGGCCCTGATTTACAATTTGTTTTGGAAAACATCCATAACTTAGTTGTGAAAGCTGCCAATGGCGCTGGTGGGTATGGAATGATCATTGGTCCAAAATCAACCAAACAAGAGCAGGAAGATTTTAAGGAACTTATCAAAGCAGATCCTAGAAATTATATTGCCCAACCAGTTTTAAACCTTTCTACAGTTCCAACGCTTATTGCAGATAAAATCGAATCAAGACACGTTGATCTTAGGCCGTTCATTCTGTACGGTAAGGATATTTATGTCATGCCGGGTGGACTCACTCGCGTGGCGCTTCGCAAAGGATCCCTAGTGGTCAATTCATCCCAGGGAGGCGGTTCAAAAGACACCTGGGTTCTAGGATAAGGATAATTATATGTTAAGCCGAGTTGCAGAATCAGTTTTTTGGATGAATCGATATATCGAGAGAGCAGAAAACTACTCAAGGTTTATCGATGTCAATCATCAGTTATCTTTGGATTTAAATGAACAAGTTCCGAACCAATGGTTGCCACTTGTGCACACAACAGGTGATGTTGAGTTGTTTGAGAAAAGATACTCAGAACCAAGTCCATTGAATGTCATACGGTTTATGACTTTTGATGAAGAGAATCCCAATTCTATATTCCAATGTCTTTCTAGGGCGAGAGAAAATGCTCGCACCATTCGAGAAAATATCTCTACCTCCATGTGGGAAGTATTGAATGAGTTTTATCTTTTAATTAAAAACTATCGTAAGGTTTATATGGAATCTGCGGAATTCCATGGAGATACAGTTTCCATGGATTTGTCTGAGTTTTTAAGTACGGTTAGAAAGAGCTGTCAAAGTTTTTATGGATGTTCGGATGCTACCATTTCTCATGATGAAGTTTGGAATTTTTCACTTCTTGGAAGATTTTTGGAACGTGCGGATAAAACAACAAGAATCCTCGATATGAAGTATTTCATTTTACTTCCTTCAGTTCACGATGTGGGCTCTACCTTAGATTTATTACAATGGTTATCGTTACTAAAGTCTGCATCTGCACATGAGATGTACAATCAGAAATACAAACGAGTGGATCCAACAGATATTGCTGAATTTTTGATTTTAAATGAAACCTTTCCAAGATCTATATTCTTTTGTTTACAAGAGATGCAAGAAGCTTTGGAAAAAATTTCTGGAATCAAAGAAGGTTTACCCCGTAATTTAGCTCAGGATGCAACCACAGTTTATATGAATCGGTTGAGGTCAGAAAATATTAAATCTATTTTTGATAAAGGCCTACATGAGTACCTAGATGACATTCAAATTGAATTGAATGACATTGGCGCAAAAATCGTGGAACGATTTTTTACAAACTAACTATGAGTATACGAGTTGCATTATCACATATCACAACCTACCAATATGACAAGTCGATCAAACTATCACCACATGTAGTAAGATTAAGACCAGCCCCACATACAAAAAATCATATTGTTTCTTACTCCTTAAATATACTACCGGAGCAGAAATTTCTAAATTGGCAACAAGATCCGTTTGGGAATTATTTGGCTCGATTAGTATTCCCAGAGAAAACTAATATTTTGCAAGTAGCGGTTGACTTAGTTACTGACTTAAAGGTAATCAATCCTTTTGATTTTTTTGTCGAAGAGTATGCAGAAAATTTTCCATTTACTTATGATAAAGTTTTAAAAAAGGAATTAGCCCCCTATTTAAAAGTCAAAAAACCAGGGAAATTACTCGCATCGTACCTCAAAACAATTGATATCGAACCAAAAAGGATCGTTGAGTTTTTAGTAGCTGTAAATGCAAAAGTATACTCTGACGTTGGTTATGTGATCCGGATGGAACCTGGAATCCAACCACCTGAATTGACATTATCTTCTCGTATGGGTTCCTGTAGAGACTCAGCCTATTTACTTGTCCAAATACTTAGAAATTTGGGGCTAGCAGCAAGGTTTGTATCTGGATATTTAATTCAATTGAAAGCGGATGTAAAATCTTTAGATGGTCCTTCAGGTGCAGAGTCAGATTTTACTGACTTACATGCTTGGGCGGAAGTGTATATCCCCGGTGCTGGATGGGTTGGTCTTGATCCAACCTCTGGTCTTTTCACAGGAGAAGGCCATATTCCTTTGGCGGCAACTCCAGAACCAGAATCGGCTGGACCTATTTACGGTTTTGCTGAAAAAGCAAAATTAGAATTTTCTTTTCATATGAGTGTGGAGAGGGTTTTAGAAACACCCAGAGTCACCTTACCTTACCAGGATGATGATTGGAGCCGTATTGTTCGGTTAGGTGATTCCATTGACAAACGAATCAAAAAAAATGATATCAGACTTACCATCGGTGGAGAACCTACCTTTGTTTCTACTGAAAATCCTGAAGCTCCTGAATGGAATTTTGACGCCTTAGGTTTTGAAAAATATTCCAAATCGGAACAGTTGATCAAAAAATTGAGCAAACACTTTGCACCCGGTGGACTACTTCAATATGGGCAAGGGAAGTGGTATCCGGGGGAACCTCTTCCACGATGGGCAATGATTTCCTATTGGCGGAAAGATGGGGAGCCTATCTGGAACAATCCTTATTTACTCGCAGATGATCGTTATACGGGGTCGGCCACAACAGAAGATGCCAGAAGATTTATCAGCGCACTCGGTGAGTATCTTCGAGTTCCAACAATATCGATTCATACAGCTTACGAAGATAATTTGTATTACCTTTGGCAAGAAGCAAATTTACCGGCGGAAACAGAATCTATATTAGATGATTTGAATACTTATGATGAAATGGAACGGAAAAGAATTCTCAAAGTAGTTGATTCTGGTTTGCACCGCGAAGTAGGATATACACTTCCTTTAGATTATGACATAGCCAATCAGTCTTGGACATCGGATGAATGGGTTTTTCGAAGAGGAAAGATGTATTTGATTCCCGGAGATTCACCTATAGGATTAAGGCTTCCCTTACATTCCTTAAGTGGAAAACAAGCACCTACATCCCCTGAAGATCCAGCCGCTCCCAAACCAGACCTTCCGAAAGCAAGGGAATTGGGCCAGTCACCATTTTTTACAACTACAGTAAGTTATGTGGCATCAGAAGAACGAACGCGCACAGCTCTCTGTGTAGAACCTAGAAATGGAAACATTAGAGTATTTTTACCACCGATCAAATCATTAGAGGGTTGGCTACGTTTGATTTATGCAATTGAACAAACGGCCCTTGCTACAGACATTCCGATTGTATTGGAGGGTTATGAAGCTCCACACGATCCAAGGTTAAATCGTTTTAAAATCACTCCTGATCCTGGGGTCATTGAAGTTAATTTCCATCCCTCCTCTTCTTTTGGAGAGATTGTAGAAAAAACAAAAATCCTTTATGAGGAAGCGCACCAACTTCGTTTGACGGCAGAAAAATTTTTGATGGATGGTCGCCATTCTGGTACCGGCGGGGGAAATCATATCACTTTAGGCGGTGCGTCTGTTAGTGACAGCCCTTTTTTACGTAAACCTTCGCTTTTACGAAGTTTGGTGGCTTATTGGCAAAATCATCCAGGACTTTCCTACTTATTTTCTGGCATGTTTATTGGTCCCACTTCACAATCACCTAGGATTGATGAGGGTAGAAATGATTCTTTACATGAATTAAAAATTGCATTCCAACAAATTGATTCTAG
Organism: Leptospira abararensis; assembly: GCF_016918735.1. Classification (GTDB taxonomy): domain Bacteria; phylum Spirochaetota; class Leptospiria; order Leptospirales; family Leptospiraceae; genus Leptospira_A; species Leptospira_A abararensis. The sequence goes on along the minus strand of NZ_JAFFPR010000050.1, from coordinate 64,284 downwards.
TAAACATACTTCACCTTGGATGTTAGATCGAGTGTTAAGGAATATCTTAATAGATATAACCGGAAATACACATCGCACAGAAATTTCTATTGATAAACTTTTTGATCCAGGTTCACCTACGGGGCGATTAGGACTTATCGAAATGCGGGCTTTTGAGATGCCGCCTCATTACCAAATGAGTGTGATTCAACAAGCATTTATGATGGCAATTGTTTGTCGGTTTTGGGAAGATCCTTATTATGGAAATCCGGTGAATTGGAGTACGGATTTACATGACCGATTTATGTTGCCGTACTTTGTTTATCGCGATTTTAAAGAAGTCATCCAAGATTTACAAAATAGTGGGTTTGGATTTTTATCAAAAGACTTTGATCCATTTTTTGAATTTCGATTTCCGCAATATGGAATTTGTTATTTGGATGGTATGGAGATTGAATTGCGTATGGCCTTGGAGCCTTGGAACGTTCTTGGCGAAGAAAATACAGCGCAGGGAACATCACGCGGTGTGGATTCAGCAACGGAACGAGTCCAAGTTAAGGTAAAAGGTTTTCATCCTGATAGATATCGATTGAGTTGCAATGGGTACGAAGTTCCGCTACAAGCAACATCGGTTCATAATGAATATGTTGCTGGCGTAAGGTTCAAAGCATGGACTCCTGTTTTTACTTTACATCCACATCTGCCCGCACAACAGTCATTGGTATTCGATGTTTACGATACATGGAATCATAGAGCCCTTGGTGGATGTACATATCATGTATCGCATCCAGGAGGGTTGTCTTACCAAACCATTCCTATCAATGGATACGAAGCGGAATCCCGTAGGATCTCTCGTTTTTGGACCCATGGCCATAAGATTGGAAAAAGTTTACCACCAGTTCGATTGGAAAATAAAGCCTTTCCATCAACATTGGATCTTAGGATGGTAACAATCAAATAGATGATGACCCAAGATCCTTATCATTTAATCGGAAATTATAGAACCATTCCTGGAGTTTATGATGAACTCTATGATGCAGACGGTCAAATTCGAAACAAATATAAGTTCTTAGTCAAATCCTTCCAAGAATTAGGACCTGCAGAACTAGTCAATCGACGACGTGATACGGATCGAATCCTCCGTGAAAATGGCGTCACATACAATCTATACCAAACTGACTCACCGGAAGCAAAAGAAAGGCCTTGGGATTTGGATTTGTTCCCTTTGGTTATGGAAAGTGAAGAATGGCGAGTGTTGGAAAGAGGTCTCAACCAACGTGCAGATTTATTAGATGCACTTGTAAGAGATGTCTATTCCAAAAGAAGACTGTTACATGAAAAAAAAATTCCGCCTGAAATTCTTTTTAATGAAACTTCCTTTTTAAGAGCATGTGATGGTATGTATGATTCCAACCATTTCTTGGCGAGGAATCCTGCTCTATTGTTTTTTGTTTGTGATCTAATTCGTGCTGCTGACGGAAATTTTTATGTTTTGAATGATAGAGTGCAAGCTCCCTCTGGTTCCGGATATTCACTTGAAAATCGTATTGTTCTCTCCCGAATTTTCCCCAGTATGTACCGCGATGCAATGGTGCATCGAGTTGCAGTTTATTTTCGTTCTTTACGGAAGTCGTTGTCTCAGCTTGCGGGCGTTATTGGGCGCGAACCAGTAATTGTATTACTAACACCAGGACCATCTAACGAAACTTATTTTGAACATGCTTATCTTGCAGGTTACCTTGGTTATACTTTAGTACAAGGTGGTGACCTAACTGTAAGAAAAAATAAAGTTTATATGAAAACCGTAGAAGGTTTACAACAGATTGATTTGATTTTACGAAGAGTCGATGATGATTTTATGGATCCACTCGAACTAAGGGGAGATTCATTGTTAGGTGTTCCAGGACTTTTGGAATCAGTTCGTTCCGGAAACGTAAAAATTGCTAATCCCATAGGAACAGGATTTTTAGAAAACCGCGCTCTTTTACCTTTTTATTCAGATTTATGCCGTTTTTATTTAGGTGAAGATTTGATTCTTCCCATGGCACCAACTTACTGGATGGGAACACCACACCATTTTCAATTGGTCTTACAAAATCCTGAAAAGTATGTTTTTAAAACAGTTTCTCGGACGGATGAAGAAAAACCAGTCACCTTTATTGAACTAAGTGGCGACAGAAAGGATTCCTTTTTGTATAAACTAAAATTATCTCCCAATCGTTTTATTGCCCAAGAGATGATAGCATCGGCTACTGTTCCTGTGTTAGGTGAAAATGGATTTCGTCCCGGCCGCGCCATTATGAGAACCTTTGTTTCTTCTTCAGGATCGGGTTATCAAACCATGGCAGGTGGATTGGTGAGAGTATCTCCTTCTTTAGATGATTTTTTTATCACCAGCCAAAGAGGAGCTTGGAGTAAGGATTTATGGGTTCTCGCAACAGAAACTCAAAAAGAAGAATCGCTACTAGTTCCGAAGTCAGACCAAGTTTTGATTTCAAGAAAAAGTTCCGGAGTTCCAAGCCGCGTGGCAGACAATCTGTTTTGGTTGGCTCGTTATTTGGAACGATCGGAAAACCAAACGCGAGTCATACGAGAGGCTACTTATAAAATTTTACAAGTGGAAGATGGTTACGAAAGAGAATCATTGGAAAATTCGTTAAAACTCGTGACTCATGTAACCAATAGTTATCCTGGGTTTATCGGCGATGATGCGGGAGACCTATTTTTAAATCCTTTTCCTGAACTCCAACGATTGACTACAAACCGTCAGGTTGTCGGTAGTTTGGCATTTCATTTGCGAAGTTTGGTGATGGCTTCTAAATCAGTTCGCGATCGTCTTTCTGAAGATATGAAAAAGATTTTATTGCAGTTGGAAGATCAATCTAATCACGAAATTGAATCTTATGATCAGATTATCGATTTTTTACAAAAGATAGTGGTGAACTTATCTTCTCTAACAGGTTTATCATTTGAAAATATGAGCCGGGAAGCTGGTTGGTATTTTCTTAACCTCGGCCGACGAATTGAACGATCGATCAATATGATTTTGATGTTACAAGGAATGATTCGTTGGGATAGTTTTAGAGACAAAGCTTCTTTCGAAACTTTTTTACGTATTAATGATATTCGATTAACATACAATAGACGATATAGTGGAAAAATTGATCAGGAATCGGTATTAGATATTTTGTTATTTGATACAACCAATCCAAGATCATTTGCATACCAGTTAGAACAAATCAATTCAGACATACAGTTTTTACCTGGAAAGGATGACAAAGTTGTGTACTCAGAAGATCGAGCCGCATTACAATTGTATACTCATTTTAAGATGAAAGATATATCCATTTTCTTTGAGTTGGAAAATCCTTTAGAATCAGTGTCCGTTTGGTTAGAGGAATTACATACTTACTTGAAGCAACTATCCGAAGCATTGTCATCACGATACTTCAACTATACCGAAGAACAAACTAGGATCGGTGATGGAAATGGCTGATTTTAAAGTGATCCATAAAACTAAATATAGTTATGATGATACAGTTGCTTATTGCCATAATATGGCTCATATGTATCCGTTGACATCATCTCATCAGGATTGTTTTAGAACTCATGTGACCGTTAATCCCAAACCGGTAGTATCTTCCTTTCGAAGAGATTATTTTGGAAATCAAGTATTTTTATTTTCTGTTGAGGACCCACATCGTTTTTTAGAGGTCGTTGTTGAGTCAACGGTTCGGACACATCATTCCTTGGGCTTAGATTTAAATAAATCTACACCATGGGAAAATATATACTCGCTCATTCATGAATCCACTTTAGATGCGGATCTTTTATCTATTGAATACATTCAGCCTTCATCGTTCATTGCTGCAAAAGAAAGTTATTCAGAGTTTGCTCGGATGTTTTTTACAAATGGGAAACCTGTTTTTGTTGGTGCCTTGGAAATGACGAGTTATATTTATCAAACATTCCAATACGATCCAAAGGCAACAAGTATCAATACTCCAATTGACCAAATCCTTTATGAAAGGAAAGGTGTCTGTCAAGATTTTTCACATTTGATGATTGCCGCATTACGTTCATTAAAGATTCCTACTCGTTATGTGAGTGGTTATTTGGAAACTTTACCTCCGCCTGGGACTCAGAAATTACAAGGAAGTGATGCAACTCACGCATGGGTTTCTGTTTATTGTCCTACGTTTGGATGGATAGATTTTGATCCTACCAATGGTAAAATCATTACAGAAGAATATATTATAACGGCCGTTGGGCGAGACTATGCTGATGTTTCTCCTTTGAAAGGAATTTTGTTCGGTGGTGGAAAACATAAACTCAAAGTAGAAGTGGATGTAATCCGTGAACAAATATGAACTTTTGGGCAGAATTTTTCTGAAGAAGTGAATTCTCCTGGAGGGACTTGAGTCTTTGTGATAGAAGGAAGCCATTGGGTGGCGGGTCTAGTTCCCCACCCTGAATCGGGCGGGGATACCAATATCCCATCTGTACCATCCCGCTTTTTAACTTCCAATCAAATTCCTCAATTTAATCATTACATCTGATACCTATTTAAGGACTCATCATGATAGAAAAAATAGTTTACTTATCTATAAAATACAAAATTTCAGTTTTAGTTGCTACAGGTATTTTTTGTCTCATTGGTTTAGCGAATGCATTAAAACTTCCCATCGATGCTGTTCCCGATGTTACAAATGTTCAGGTAACTGCCGTTACTTCATCACCTGCCTTAACTCCCTTCGAAGTAGAACAGTTTATCACTTATCCAATTGAATTGGAACTTAATGGAATTCCTGGTGCTACAGAGATTCGTTCTATCTCTCGAGCTGGAGTGAGTTCTGTTTCGGTTATTTTTGAGGATGGAACAGATATCTGGTTTGCTCGTCAGCTTGTGAATGAACGTCTTAAACTTGTCGATTCAAAGATTCCAGTGGAGTATGGTCGACCGGAATTGGCGCCTGTAGCCACTGCTCTTGGTGATATTTATGAGTTCATTTTAACTTCAGACAAACATGATGAAACAGAGCTACGAAGTTATATCGATTGGGATCTCTCAAAAAAAATCAAAAGTGTTCCAGGTGTGATTGAAGTAAACACACTGGGAGGTTCTTTAAAACAATATCAGGTATTGATTGACCCACGCAGGTTGCAGTCACACAATCTGACAATTTCTGAAATCATTGATAATTTAAAATCTGCAAATTTCAATACCGGAGGAGGTTATGTCCAAAAAGATTATGAACAATTAGTGATACGTGGGGAAGGCCAATTTGAAGGTATCGAAGAGATCAAACGTGTTGCTGTCAGAACAGCAAAAGATGGCATCCCTCTTCTTCTCGGGCAAATTGCAACAGTAAAAGAAGGACCTGCATTACGATTTGGGATAGCGACAAAAGGAAGCAAGGAAGTGGTCGCAGCAACAGTCATCATGTTACTTGGCCAAAATTCAAGAGATGTTGTCACTAGCGTTAAATCTAAAATTAACGAAATCACAAAAACATTACCAAAAGGAATGAAAATCGAATCCTTTTATGATCGATCGGAATTTATCAATCGAGCTTTAAAAACAGTTTTTATCAATCTAACAGAAGGTGCAGTTTTAGTATTTTTGGCTTTGATTTTTACCCTAGGAACTGCAAAAGGTGGAGCCCTTGTGGCAATGGCAATACCTGTTTCAATGTTAGTTGCTGTGATTTTTATGAAACAAATTGGAGTTGTCGGGAATTTAATGTCTTTAGGTGCATTAGACTTTGGACTACTTGTAGATGGTTCGATTGTAATGTTAGAATCGGTGTTAGCTGGTTTTTATATCGGAAGAAAAAAATTCAACCATCCCATGAATTTAGAGGATATCCAAAAAGCCACAGAAGAGATTATCAGAGAAAGATGCCAGAGAGTTGGAAAGGCAGCGGTTTTTTCCGTTGCTATTATTATGTTAGTTTATCTACCATTAATGGTGCTAGAAGGGGTAGAAGGCAGAATGTTTCGACCCATGGCAATTACCGTTGCTTTAGCTCTTGCCAGCGCACTTGTGTATTCAATTACCGTGTTTCCAGCTAGTTTAGCTTTATTTTATAAAAAACCATTCATTCACAAGGCTCATGCTTGGGAAAAAATTGAAGAATACTATGTTAGGTTACTTGATTGGGGATGGTTACGTAAAAAGAAGATTTTACTATTTTCGTTTCTGTTGGTTATTTTTTCCTTTTTCTTAGGTTCTTATTTAGGTTCTGAATTTTTACCACGGATTGATGAAGGGGAAATTGAAATAGATGCGAAACGCCTTCCTTCTACAGCTATTGATTATTCTCGAGATTTAAATCAAGAAATAGAAAGAGTTTTAAAGCCATATCCTGAGATTGCAAGTGTTGTATCGCGTGTTGGTCGAGGCGAATCGGCAGCGGAACCTTTGGGTACTGAAGAGACTTCAGTTATGGTTAAACTAACCCCAAAATCAGAGTGGAAAAATGCCTCGAATCGGGAAGAACTCATGGATGTATTAAAAGTGAGTCTTACAAAATCAATTCCAGCAACTTATTTTAGTATGTCACAGCCGATAGAGAATCGAGTGAATGCACTATTAACAGGATCAAAGGCTGATGTGGTTTTAAAAATATATGGTGATGATTTAAAAGAGCTCAAACTACAAGCGGACCAATTAGCTTCTGTGTTAAGTAAAATCCCAGGAACTGGAGACCTTCGGGTGCAAAGAGTTTTGGGTTTACCGATGTTGCAAGTCAATACCAATTACGACAAGATGGCTCGGTATGGAGTATCTGCTTCTGAAATTTTGAGAACAGTGGAAATGATGAGAATAGGATCTACTGCGGGTAAAATATTCGAAGGCGCTAGAAGATTTGATCTTGTACTCAGATTAGATTTAGAAGCTAAAGATATTGAATCAGTAAGAAACATTCCGATCATGTCAACAACAGGGGCAACAATCCCCTTGGCTCAAGTGGCTGATATTGAAATTTTAGACTCTGCTTCCGCTATTTACCGAGAAGGTTTGAAACGTAGAATTTTCGTAGAAGTAAATATTCGTGGTAGAGACCTTGTCGGGTACATTAATGAAGCAAAAGAAAAAACAAAAATCATTTCAGATTCATTGCCATTTGGATATGAATTGGAATGGGGTGGACAGTTTGACAATTTTGTTCGAGCAAGAGATCGATTAGTGTTAGTTGTTCCCGTTGCCTTGGCCATCATTTTTATTATGCTCGTAATAGCATTTAACAGTAGTTATTATGCACTCGGTGTATTTTCTGTTGTTCCTCTTGCCGCAGCAGGAGGAATCCTTGGACTGTTGATTAGGGGTTTGCCATTCAGTATTCCAGCAGCAGTTGGATTTATCGCCGTCAGTGGAATTGCAGTACTCAATGGAGTGGTCTATGCATCGACATTAAAAGATGAAATTGAATCAGGCGTTGATGTTAAAAAAGCAGTTATTACCTCTGGAATTTTATCACTTAGGCCAGTGCTCACAACAGAATTTATTGCTGCGATTGGTTTTTTACCTATGGCTATTTCAAGTATGGCAGGTGCAGAAGTCCAAAGACCTTTGGCAACGGTTGTGATCGCGGGTGTATTGGTAGCTACCGCTCTTTCTAGATTGGTTTTACCAATGGTAATGGAATTTCTTTTGACTCTGGATAAAAACAATAAAGAGAAAAAAGAAAAGAAAAAAATTCATCGTAAAAGCGAAATGATCCAAGTATACTTTGAAGACGACTCAGAAAAAGATACAATGCCTACTTCTGAATTGGTTAAGAAAGAATCCAAAAGAAAAAACATGAATAGCTGAAGAGAATAGAATTTCTAAATCGGGTTCAGTTCCCCACTCACAAACGGGGTGGGGATATTCCGATTCGCACACCACTTCTCCTACCCCAACTTTTCCTTCCACTCCTCTTCCTTAAAACCCACCAAAAACCAACCATCCCCGACGACAAAAGGCCGTTTGACCAAATTTCCGTTAGCTGAAAGTTCTTTATAAATTTGTTCTTCTGTAAGAGCCCCTAATTTTTCTTTCCAGTTCCCCTCGCGATAATCTTTTCCTGAAGTATTAAAAAGTCTTTTAATATCACCTAAGTATTGTTTTGCTTTTTTCAATTCGGTGACAGTGGGGGGAGTTTCGCGAATGGGAATTTGATTGAATTCTACTTTTTTAGATTTCAAATACTTGAGGGCATTGCGGCAGGTACTGCATCCAGAATATTCGTAAACTTTGGGATTGGAACGACTCATAAGACTGATTTTCTTACTTACGATTTTTGCGGAAACTTTTTATTGGAACTATGTTGGTTCAGAACGATATTCCCTTGGCTCCATTCACAACATTCCAATTGGGTGGTGCGGCAAAATTCTTCATTTCGATTAAGACAGCTGAAGACTTAAGCCATGCCTTAGAATTTTGTAAAAAGGAAAACCAGCCTCTTTTTATTTTAGGGGGAGGTTCCAACACAATATTTCGGGATTCTGGTTTCCCTGGAGTTGTCCTTCAAATGCAAATCCCCGGCATTCGATGTTTAGATGCGAATGATAGCCATACAATTTTTCAAGTAGGAGCGGGTGTTTCCTGGGATCATTTTGTTGAGTATACAGTAAAACAAGGATTAGCTGGAGTAGAGTGTCTTTCCGGAATTCCCGGTTCTGTCGGTGCATCTCCCATTCAAAACATTGGAGCTTACGGTCAAGAAGCCAAAGATTCTATTTTAAAAGTAGAATGTATGGATCCATCTGGAGATATCATAATCATATCCAATAAGGATTGTAAATTTCGCTATCGAAATAGTGAGTTTAAATCTGGAATCTATAAAGATTATATAGTCCTATCAGTTACATTCCAATTATCTAAATTACTTCCCCCTTGTTTACGATACCCTGAAGTGCAAAAAGCCTGGGAAAATCATAATTCAAAAGAATCGTCACAAGAGATACCTGACTCTGAGCTAAGAATATTTCGGATGGAAGCAGTTAGGAATTTAGTCATTCAACTGAGAAAGAAAAAATCAATGGTGTTAGATGAAAATGATCCAAACACACGTTCTGCGGGTTCATTTTTTACCAACCCCATTCTATCCGATGGGGAAACAGATCATTTCTTGGAAACCGCAAAAAAACTTGGATTTGGAAATCCACCGGTGTATCCAGAATCTCTGGGATTTAAAAAACTTTCTGCCGCATGGTTGATAGAAAACTCCGGTATTCAAAAAGGAAGGAAATATCCAGGGGGAGTGGGGATCTCAGAGAACCATTGTTTGGGTCTAATCAATATAGCCGGAACAACTTCCGCACTTTTGGAAATGGCAGAATCGGTCAAAAAGAGTGTATTTGAAAAATTTTCCGTTCATTTAGAAATGGAACCGGTCGTAAGGCCCTAAAAAAGATTTGGTAATTGTCGATATAACAAGAGAATGGGGATGGAATGAACTCGAAACTTAAAAAATACCTGATTCTATCAGGACTTGGTGTTTCCTTACTACTGGTTTTGGCTTTGATTGGTTTTTTCGTGATAGATGAAATCAAAGGGGGGGCCGTTGGTGATGGTCAAAATAAATACGAACTCATCATCGATTCAGGAGAACCATCTTCGAGTGTAGTGCGCGAGTTAGCTGCTGCAGGAATGATTAAATCCTCCGTATACTTCAATTATTTGATGAAGTTTACAAGAGCGGGAAACAAAATCAAACAAGGTGTCTATGATATTAATGATGGTATGAGTTCCCGTAAAATTTTAGACGTCATTATCTCAGGAAAAGTAAAACTTGTAAACTTCACTGTACCAGAGGGATATAACAATCGTCAGATTGGTGATTTGTTGGTTTCAAAAAAACTCGCCATTTCACGAGAAGAATTTTTGAAAGTGGCCCAAAGTCAGGCATTACTCACGAAGTACAATATCCCGGCAAAAACATTAGAAGGTTATTTATTTCCAGAAACGTATTCGGTTCCTTTAAATTATCCTTTAGAAAGAATCACAGAGATGATGATCAAACGATTCTATAAAAAATTAGAATCGATTCCGGAAGCAAAAGATATCAAACCGGCAGACCTCCATTTTCGTGTGGTTCTGGCGTCGATTGTAGAAAGGGAAGCTGTAAGAAAAGAAGAAAGGCCGATGATGGCGGGAGTGTTTCTCACTCGCATTGAAAAAAGTATCAATTTGGAATCTTGTGCTACCATCCAGTATTTATTCGATAAACCTAAAAAAAGGTTATTTGAATCGGATCTAAAAATTGTATCTCCATACAATACTTATATCAATGGTGGATGGCCCCCGGGACCCATTTCTAACCCCGGCTTACCAGCATTAGAGGCCTCTTTTAAGCCAATGAAATCAGATAAATTATTTTTCCTTTTAAAACCAGATGGATCTCATTATTTTTCTGCGACCTTCAAAGAACATTTGGACGCAAAAAAGAAATTTATAGATGTTTTGTACCAATAACAAAAAGAGCATTAAAGTTTACAAATAGCATCTAAGAACAATCAACAATGGATGAAAATATAGTTGAACTCAATATCGCTATCGGCGGGATTTCTAAAGAACTTTTGGATGTACAAAAAGCCTTGGACGCCTACCGAGAAAAACAAAAACGTAAAGAGGCCATTGATGAAGAAGCCATTGCCTTTGTTACCAAAGCAGAGCTTGTCATCGATAAAGCGGAAAATGGCGCACTACAACTGACTTCTGACCAAATTCGCCGGATCAAAAGCAACCTTGTAAAAATTTTAGAAAGACTTCAGAAATAGCACTTTAACCAAACCTTAATAAAACCTTCACCAGCTTGTCATCCCTCTGTAACATATAAAGAACATAGTTTCCTGTAGCTAGAGGGAGAATTTTTCCAAGTCCCTTTCGGGAAGACCCGCTAGCCAACAAATTCGATTTATTCGAAGAGGAATTAAAATGAAAAAATTTATCAATAAAAGCCTGGTCTTGGCTCTCATCACTGTGATGGGCCTTGCTACGGTGAATTGTGTGGAAGAAAAAGAGGATAATAATCTTCTTCTTGCAGCTTTGCTGTTTTCTAACCAAGGGATTGCTGGTTCTGATCTTTGCGATGGTGTCGGTGTTCCCACTCCTACTCAAGTGCTTGAAGGAACAATTTCCACTGCTGTTATAGTAAGTGGTTCTGCTTTTTTAAGAGGCACAGTCAACGTAACGAATGGTGGTTCGATTACAGTTCTACCAAAGTCTGTGATTTATGGAGAACGAGGATCTTCCCTTTTCGTTTACGAAGGTGGAACACTCACAGCAGAAGGTACAGCGGCTCAGCCAATCTGTTTCACCTCTGCTTCGTCTGTTGGTTCAAGAGCACCTGGTGATTGGGGTGGCATTGTAGTGATTGGAAATAGTACCTTAAAAGCATTCGGTGCTGCGGGAGTAAATACAAAGAACTCCGAAGGAACAACCCCAAGGCCTTATCCAGGTGGTGTTAACAGTGTCGCAAAGCTTAAATATGTTGTGATAGAATTTGCTGGAAATGAGGTAGCTCCTGGAAATGAATTGAATGGAGTATCTAGTTATACAGTAACGCAAGAAAGTAACTATAACTACGTCCAAATTCATAGACCATTGGATGATGGATTTGAGTGGTGGGGTGGAGACGTAAATGGCTCCCATCTTCTTGTGACTGGTGGGCAGGATGACGACTTTGATGTGGATGAAGGATTCCAAGGTTCTCTTACTCATATCATTGGAGCAAAATATCCAACTTCTTGTGGTGGAACTATTTCATCTGATCCACGAGGGTTTGAACTTGATGGAAATGCAGCTGCAGGAAACGTAGGAACTCCATCTAATCCAACAATCTCCAATTTCACTTCTATTGGTCAGAGTATTGTAGGAAGTATTGGGGTGATGGTTCGTGATAGACATAATGGAATTTTTTCAAAAGGCCTAGTCTATGGTTATCCAGCTCAAAACTTCACTTGTCTTGCTTCATCTATCCCTACTTCCTGGACAGATATAAAGGGACAAGTTGGCATAACGGCTGACCTTACTTGTGGAGCGGTTATGACAAATAATACCGAACTTACTTCAGTTCCTGTAGTTTCACTTGGTAGTATTCCAGAATGCGGAAATGGTGCTAAGCCGGACTTTACTACATCTTTTGGTGATGGTTCTCTTGGTGGAGGTTCGGTTGCAGAAGGTAAATGGTGGGATGGTTGGACTGTTTACCGTAGTAAATAGTAATACCAGATAAAAAATTTCACTTGAGGCTCTGGTGATTTACCAGAGCCTTTTTATTTATGAAACAGAAACTAATTTTAATTATTTTGCTTGGATTGTTAATCACTTCACAATGTAAAAAGGAAACTGCAAAATTACCGGAGCCTGTGTCTGCTGAAAACAACCCTCGGTTAGCAGAAACTAAAAAGATTCTTGAACTTCGAAAATCATCTAACGAAAAGCTTTCGGGTTACCCATCGGTAGAAATTGCAGTTTCAACATTTCTAGATGAAGTATGTATTAAGAAACATAACCAAACCAATCTTAAATCAATTCTGAGTCAAAAAGAACGGGATTTTATACTTTATCCAAATATCTACGGAAGTGGCACTTCTTTGGACGTAACTCCATTGGAAGATTATGATAAATTAATTAAGTCACTGGAAAATCTTGCTATTGAAAAACTTTCAAATTTCAGTTTCGAAAAAGCAGAATTAAAAAATATAAAAATTTTTGTAAAAAGTGTAAAACCATATGGTAAAGCAAATTTTCATAAAATTGGTCTCATTTCACTGAAATCAAAAGGTGAAGAAATTGAAATTACTGAAATCAAAAGCGTACTTGAGTTTAATGGCATTTTTAAAGTGGCAATTTTATCCCCCTAGATTGTTACAATTTTGTAACATAAATTTAAACTGCATGTCATGCAATTGAATGGTGTTTCCATTTACCTTAAACGCTTGTAAATAATTCTCTCCTCAGAGATTCATTTATGAAACATTTAATCACATTATTTCTGGGTTTAGTTATAATTACTTCATCATTGTTTGCCCAGGCAACAGGCTCGATTAGCGGAGTCATTATCGATTCTGAAAATGGTGAGGCCGTTTTTGGTGCCACGATTGTAGTTCGTTCAGAGAAAAAGTTTGCGAAAACTGATTTTGATGGAAAATACTCTTTAGCACTTCCCCCGGGTTCTTACGATGTAGAGTTCCAGATGTATGGTTACGGTCCACAAAAACGAACTGTTTCTATCATTTCGGGCAAAAATCAATCCATCAATGTTACTTTCGGTGCTCAAACTTTAGAGACAGTTGAGGTAAAGGATCGTTCGATCAATAATACTGAATCAGCATTATTGGCACTCCAGAGAAAATCTGCTGCCGTTTCAGACGGTATATCCCAAGAAGCCATTAAAAAAAGTCCAGATTCAAATGCTGGCGATGTAGTTAGGCGGGTAACTGGTATTACCCTCATTGGCGGAAAGTATGTTTTTGTTCGTGGACTTGGAGAAAGATACTCAAATACAGTTTTGAACGAAGTGTTGATTCCTTCAACGGAAGCAGATAAGCGAGTTGTTCCACTTGATATATTTCCTTCGACAATGATAAAAAATATCCGGGTGTTGAAAACATTCGTTCCTGAAGATCCTGCTGAATTTTCAGGAGGATTGGTTAAAATTGAAACTCAAGAATATCCAGACAAATTTCAAATGAATGTTGGTTTAGGAATTGGAAGAAATATGAATACCACAGGTAAAGAGTTTAAGACTTTTGATGCGGTAGATTATTTCGGAAGACCCAATTCAGCTTATCAGCTACCTGGTATTGTCAATTCCTTACCGGCAGCGATGCCTCTTGAGCCTGGGAACCGTTTCGGCGGATTACCACCAGATTTTGTTAATTTATCTGCATTGTCTTTTAACCAACAATGGACTCCTGATACTGGAAAAGCAGGTTATGATAAAAATATTAACTTTTCCGTTGGAAATACGTTCAAACTTACTGAGTCAGGCCAGAGGTTAGGCGTACTTTTTGGTGTTATGCGAAGTGAAGAGTTTAGATTCAGGGACGAAAAAACTGCAAGATACATTAGAAATAATGCAAGTGATTTTAATTTAAAGGAAGCAAACTATCTTTTTCCGATTCAAACTCAAGATTCCAAAATATATAACAAGGACACAAATTTTGCAACAAACTTGAATATAAGTTACGAGATGATGAAAGGCCAACAGATTTATTTAAAAAATCTCTACACAGTAGCTTCTGATACATTGGTTAGAGATTCGTTTGGAAAAAATTTCATAGATAATTTCGAGTTTATTTCTCAAACGGGTGTCGTCACATCCAGGGGCTTATTTAATACTGTTTTGGGAGGTGATCATGCTCTGCAGTTTGGAAGTATGGCCAGACCTCATAAATTAGAATGGAACTTAGCTTACTCACTTGCTACAAGGGATGAGCCAAATTTAACCCAACAAGTTTGGCGTAGGCCTTTACCGGCAAACTTGACTGATCCTTATTTCAAGCTAGGAAATAATCCTGATGGAACTAGATTTTTTTCGAATTCGGAAGATACAGTTAGGCAGGCGAATTTAAAATATTCAATCCCCTTTGAACAGTGGAATGGGCTGAAATCTGAATTAAAAGTCGGTGGGATGGCATTAGATCGTTTTAAAAGTTTTTCATTCAGAGAATTTGGCAATAAGTCAAACGTTGGAACGCGAACAACAGACTATTGGCCAGTACCAGGCGAAATTGTTTATAATCCAACTGAATACATACGAAATTCTTCAGGAGTCGCTAACAAAACTTTTTCTGAACGGCAAATTGAACCAAATGCATATGATGCTGAACAAAAGCTTCATGCTCAATTTGCACAGGTGGATATGCCTCTCATTCCAAAACTTAGGTTTATTGGTGGAGTCAGATTTGAGGATTCATTTCAAAAGGTAAAAACATTTCGGACTCGGGATACATCATCCTTACGAAATGTAGATTATGGATGCGATATTCAAGATGAAAACGTAAGAGTTGCTCTTGTTCGAAATAATATTTGTAGCCAAGACAATAACGGAATAGGTGTTCTCCGAAATCAAGATCGACTTCCTTCTGTCAATATGGTTTGGGAAATGCATAAAGATATGAATCTTCGATTCGGTTATACTCAAACCTTAACGAGACCTGATTTAAGAGAATTATCTCCATTTGGATTTACTCCTTATTTTGGAGCAGATCGTATTTTTGGAAATCCAAACCTAAGAAGAACGTACATTCATAATTATGATGCTAGATATGAATATTATATTACTAATTCTGATTATTTTGGAATAGGTGCATTTTACAAACACATGTCAAATCCAATAGAAATGGTTGGTCTTCCTCAAGCAGGAGGGATTAGTTTTGATTTTTCATATACAAACGCAAAAGAAGCAACGATTCGCGGTATAGAATTTGATTATCGAAAAGAGTTTTTAGACAAGTTCCGAGTAGAGACGAATGTGTTTTTTATAAAATCTCATGTTCAAGTAATTCCCTGGGAGGATTTAGCTCTCGTTAGGGCAGGATTTGTTGATAAACTGAGTAGAGTTGCACTTTATGATCCCACTAATCTTTCAAGATCACTGCAAGGCCAATCAGATTATGTATTCAATATTAAATTTGATTATTTCTTGACTTCAAAAAAGAATCAAACAATCGGCGCCTATTATAATTTCTTCGGGGATCGTATCTATGCCGTCGGAACCAGCGGAAACCCAGATGCAATTGAACGAGGAGTAGGTATAACAGATATTGTTTATACTTACAAGCATGATGATCGTTTGGATTTCAAAGCCGCAGCTAAGAATATTTTTGATACTAGGTTTAAGGTCTATCAAAGAAGTGAGCTTACAGGTGAAGACTTATTGTTCTATTCTTATCGAATGGGTGTAACCTTTACAGTAGCCGCGACATATAAGTTTTTCTAAAATTTAGATTATCATCATTTGAATGAAGAAGTAAGAACAATGGAGGACTGATAAAGAATCATCCTCCAAGAAAATGGAATTCAAACCATTGCTGGAATTATTTAATTACAATTATTTTGAATCTTTGGCAAACCGAGATAACGGAAGGCTAGTTTTTTAAACTTAGCCTTCCAACTTTAGTCCTTCCTATAGAGTATATCTTTTTACTTTGATGCAAAAAATTAACATCATTCGTATTTTCGTATCCAACTTCTTTGACCATTAGTTTGGGCAATATAAGGATTAGTTCCAATGAATGCGAAATCAAATACATAACCATTTATTAGATTATCCGAAAAATCTAATTTTAAATTTGGACCTACAAAATGACCTAAATACTTAATGGCTGAACTGGAACCTGTTGGGTATTCCGACCAACCTATGTAAATCGTACCTTTAGGATTAATTTGAATAGTCGAACGATAAACCTGAGAACTTGCTGAAAAATTAAGATTTGTTATTCCTTTAGATACCCAATTAATACCATCAAAAGTTTTCACATTTAGTTTAAGATCTGAATCAAATGACAAATATAGCTTTCCGCCTAATATCTTAAAATCATGTAAGGTAGCATTCATAGTCGGAGCTAAATTTAATTCTCCACCAACTGCAATCCATGAAACTCCATTCCATTTTTTCACATAAAGTTTAACTTTACTTGATGAATCAATTTCATTGTAAGCAACGTAGGGTGTTGATCCGTCAAATTGAATGATTACCTTCGATGGAAGATTATTTGTTAAACTGGAACCAACAGGTATCCAATTTGTGCCATTAAATCTTTTGACTATGATAAAGAAATCTGAGCTAGGGAGTTCTGTCCCATTCGTGCGATACGATGTATAAGCGACCCAAGGATCTGTTCCATTCATACCAATCGAATAGCTAAAATTTAATCCATTTAATTCAGAGTTTATGACTGAGCCTATAGGTAACCAGGTATTAGAACTCGAGTCATATTTTTTCGCATAGAGCTTGATATCTCCATTGGCAAATGAAGCATCACCATTATATGTTGGTGCAGTACTATATAAAACATACGGAGCCGGACCAGCCATAGTCATTGAGAGATGCTGAACAGATTGTAATTGCCAGTGACCTGTAAAGGATACAATTGGCGGCAAAGTTGACACACCGGAAGATTGGCTAATTTTATAAGTGCTTAATTGTTCTTTATTATTAAATGCACTAGATTCACTTTGAAAATGATTGAAAACCGCATAGGCCGTATCACCATTTGAAGTTATGTTTGCTGCAGATGAAAAAAATGATGTCGCCCCAGGATAACTTGCATCATTGAAATTAGATCTTATATCAATTACTTCTCTGGCAAGAATTTGAATCGTCTGAGTCAATTGGATGGCTCCTTCTGCAATGCTCGCTACTAGATTGGAAAATCCAACTTTTGCATCGAGTGTATAAAGATTTACAATTAAACTTGTGGGCGTATCTCGATCTAAGGTTCCGAGGTCTCCGTTGGTAGGAACACTCCAATCTGCATTCAACCAAGGAAAGTAGGTTACGATATTTCCATAACCATCATGTCCTTCAAGAGCGAAATATTTCACATTTCCTTCTTTTATGGAAATGGTTTGAGGTTCATTCGTTTTAGAAAGAGATGCGATTTTATTTCCAAATGCATCAGTTTCATAAAAAGTAAGCGTTTGAACATTTCCTGGAAGAATTGTAAAGTCTTGTGTGACCGAATTTGAAACTGAAGATAACAGCCTTAATTCTACTTTTCCTGAACTAACATAGTCACTTTTAGTAGCAGTAAAGAGAGTCCCTGTACTACCTGGTTTATCCAACTTCCCTACATTATTAATCGCATTAACAACTTCTGGAACAATATACTGTCCTGTAAGGTAGGAATTAGTATCTTCATTTCTACAAGAGAGAATAATATTTCTCTGGAAACCGACATTTATATTCTGTATTCCCGTCAGGTTGGTTCGTAAAGTATTAGGTAAACAATTACGATTCACGATATAACTGGTTACTATAGGAGAGACTGATTTAAGTGACTTATTATCCCAAGCCTCGATCTTAATATCGAGAGTTGTGCCTGCAAGTCTGTCCGCATTTGTATAGAATGTTGACGGAATCAAATAGACATACCTACTTGTGGGTGATATCGAGATATTGTTTTCTGGTTGCATTGCAACTTCATTCGTATAGGTCGCTGAAGTTGACTTTTTATAGGACAGCTTGACCGCAAGAATCGATCCATCCAAATCAATGTCTCTAACATCGGCTCGAATATAAATTGGTGCATCTGCGTGAATTTGAGTTGGAACCGGACTTTGAAGAGAAATAAGGGGGGAATTATTTCCAGCTGCAGAAGGAACTGCGAATAATGCATAACTCGTAAAATGTTCCACTTGGGCTACAAGTCTTCCATTTGCATAATCAATAGAAGTTGGAACAGCCACATAAGATTTGCTTACCTCATCGAAGTAGAACATTTGTTGTGATCTAAGATTTAAATTTTGCTCTGAAATCTTGGATGAATCATAAGTAACGACTAAAGTGGCTGGTTTATCCATAGCAAACTGAGTTCCAGGTGGAGAAAACTTATACCCTTGCCCAAAGAACTTAAATTGGCTATTGGAATCAGCTTTTCCCGTTTTTTCAATCGTAATCTCTGTATCCTTATCTAGAGAATTTGGAGGAATTACAAAGCTGAGTTCTTTCCCAAGTTCGATCGTTCCGCCATCATTGGATTTTATCATTGAGGTAACTGTCGTTCCATCAGGTGAAATCAATGTTGAATTTTGATCGTTAGTACCAATTAAAAGTCCTAACATTGATAAGTTTTCCTTCTCTTCGGTATGAGTGGTTTTAATTCCTAAACAAAATTGTAGGAATGTCATTGTAAATAGTAGAATTGCGATTGTAACTCTACTTCGGATTTTATTTTCGAAAGACTTAATTGTCATATGTTTCACCTCTTTATTGGAAAGCCAAAATACATAAATCATGAATTGTATTACCATTTAATAATGTATAATATATAACTCATGTTCTTCGGAATATTTATATAAATTGGACATAACGCACACATTCAGCTGCTAGGTGGTTATTTTACGATTAAAATTTATTGAAAAAAATTGACAAAAGAAACGAAATTGTAAGAAAGGTGTAATCTGTACGTAACTTTGAGATTTGTTTTATTTTTATAAAAATCTATTCACTAAAGATAATTATTACAAATTGAATCAACAGTTTTTGAGGCAATACTTCTACTACGCAATACGTTTATGGGCGATGGTTGGAGGCAGTGGACTAATTGCTAAGTAACAGTATCCACCATTCCTCAAAATAAGCTTTAAAACAATCCTAAAGCCCCGCGCCACTGCGGGGTTTCTTTGATTCAAATCTCCCTCTTTGGAAATTTCTTTCTTGTTTTTCCAAAACAATCAGACAAAATTCTGAAATGAAAAAAAGTATGAACATGGGTTCTCTTTCTCGGAATACGAATCTTCTTAGAAATTTTTTATTCCTCTCTTTCTGTCTTTTCCTCCCTCTCACTTCCTTCCTTTCGGCAGACTCAGATAGCATTTTAAACATCAATCAAATTGCCAAAAACACAGAACGTATTTCAGTCAAACTACCTTCTGATCATTCTAACCTTGCCACTACATCGATTTCCTATACAAATGCAATGTCCGATGGCACACCTGCTCCAAAGCTCGTGTATACCGAATCCGGAGAATACTTTCTCGCGTACAATGATACAAATTCCAATGGTAGAATTTTAAGTTTGGATTCAAAATTCAAAATGATAAGAGAAATTCTGAGTCTCAAAAGTTATCGCATTGAAGATATACTTGCAGATTCCAGTGGAATCACGGTATTATTGTCAGCTTTTGATTTGGAAAAAAAAGGAAACTATGA
Organism: Leptospira abararensis; assembly: GCF_016918735.1. Lineage (GTDB taxonomy): Bacteria > Spirochaetota > Leptospiria > Leptospirales > Leptospiraceae > Leptospira_A > Leptospira_A abararensis. The sequence goes on along the minus strand of NZ_JAFFPR010000050.1, from coordinate 44,428 downwards.
ATCTAGGAATTTCCATTCTGCCTTTATCAACCAATACACCACTTCTGGTAAATTAAACTTCAGCACTAAAATTGTTGGTACAAAAGAATACAAAAAGGTGGGTGACCAAGGCATCGATACCACTTTTGGAACTTTAACTTTAGCTAAAACAGCTGACGATCGTTATGCGACTTATTTCTCAACCTATCGGAAATGGGATGATGGTGTCACTCACCAGAGTGAATATCTTGCTTTGTTTGATCATTCTGGCAAACGAATGATGAGGCCCGATGGAAAATCACAAGAAGGATTTACTTGGAATGTGAGTCATAGTTTTCGACCCAGGTTCGTTAACGATGGAAAACAATTGGTGATGGTAACCGTAGGGGATGCTTATCCCAGAGGTTTGGTTGTCGATAGTTTTCCTTCTAAAAAACGGGAATTGCCAATTGTTGTGCCAAAGGCTGGTCCAGGTGAAACCTATCAATATGTACCAATTTCCACTGGTGATTTATATGCAAAGGATGGTACGACTTGGATCACTTTTGATTCTAATTTGGACCAGTCCTCTTATGATATTGGTTTACTCATTAAAAGTAATGATGTTCTTTCTAAACCTATTTATTTAACAAATACCACCAAACAAAGAGAAAGGATTCCAAGGATTGTTCCTTTTGGAAAAGATCATTTGTTTGTTATGTGGATGACTGATGTAGGTACAGAAAAAGATAAGTGGTTTCCAAAAATCGATAAAATGAGTTTGGAAGCTTGTTTGATCCAAAAGGATGGAACTATCGTAACAAAACCACAAAACTTTGGATCTGGTCAAGGTTTGTCGTTTCGATCGGCCGCTCGGTTTTTTAATTTGGCCGATGGTAGGTTTGGTTGGGTGAATGATTTAACTGGTTTGGCAGACCAGTTAGAAATCGTTTTGATTTCACCATTGAAAAAAGAATCTAATATTGTTTCTCCAAATGAAACTTTCGAGCCACAGCCTACAAATGTAAAAATAGATCCCACTCTGGGCAAACCAATGATCGCTGCCATTTATGAAGGAAATGAAAAAGAAGTTATTTCACTTTTGAACCAAGGCGCTGATCCAAACGCATTGTATGAAGGTTGGTCCGCTTTGTTATATGCAGCATATTTTGGCCGAACCGATTCTGTAAAAGCACTCATCTCTCATAAAGTGAATACAGAATTTTCTGTGGATGGCTGGAATGCTCTTCAGTTATCGGAAGTTAGGGGGCATGGTGAAATCGTTACATTACTGAAACCACTTACAAAAGCATTCTCAAGGTCTATATCAAAATCGCCTAATCCTAAAAATCCACTAAGGATGCACATAAAAGATAGGAACCTTCGTTCACAAATCGAACCACTTGATTTCAATCAAAATCTAAAAAATTTGGGAATCCCAAAGAACTGAATTCCCAAACTCAAATTTTAATACGGATGTTGAGGACTCTAAGTTTTTACTTCCCATCCGCATTCACGATAATCGGCAATCCATCTTTTCCATTAGGAACAAATATCAATTTGTTATTCGGATTTTCCACTGCTTTCAACTGAATGTATCTCGGTGTCAAAGATTCCGAAATCATCCTTTGCGCTTTTGCTTGCGCATCCGCTTCAATCAGTGCTGCTTTCGCTTTTCCTTCTGCGGAGATCTGTTGGATTTCTGCGTCTCGTTTGGCGATATTGATTTCGAATTTCATTTGCTCTTGTTCTTGTTGTTTGGTAAGTTTGCTTTCGATCGCTTTAAGAATTGATGGGCTGTATTCGACGTCATCAATAATCACATCATCAATTTCGACATGTTTGTCTTTTAACTTTTCAGCAAGAGATTTTTTGATCTGAGCAGATACGTTAGGTGTTTCTTTCGAAATCGAAACCATATTGTATGCTGATAAAATATTTCGTATCGCTGTACGAAATTGAGGTTTCACTACCTTTTCATAATAGTCCCTTCCAATTTCCATTTCAAGTTCATAAATTTCATTTTGGATCGGTCGTATGATGATAGCCGCACTCACCGTAATGGTTAAATCATCTCTCGTCAGTACTTCCACTTTCTCTTGGTGGCTCATCCATTGGATCGAATAAACATATACGCTATTCCAAGGCATATAGGTTTGTACCCGTGACTCCAATGGTTTTTGGCTGAGGCCAGTGCTGTAGGGCCGCCACATAAGTCCTACCTCTCCTGGGCTAATGATGGAGATACAAGATACAAAGGAGGAGAGGCTCACACCCAAAATAGTAAGGAACTGGAAACTGGTTGGAAAAATGGATCGACGTTTCATAGTTAAACCATTAGACTAAAACCGATGTTACAATTTCTATCCAGTCGATTTTTAATCCAAATCCCTTCCTTTGTCATTTTTTTGCTGATGTTTGGATTCAGCTCCTCCTGTATCGAAGATGAAACTGTAGTAAAAGCTCCTATGAGTCGAGAACTCCGCCTTTTCCAGGCAGTAGAAAAGGGGAACTTAGAATTAATAAAAGAACTTTTAGCAGAAGGGGTTTCCGTCAACGCTAAGGATTCCTTAGGCAATTCCTCACTCATCAAAGCAGTCGATGAAGAAGATCTACCAATCGCAAAATTTTTGATCACAAAAGGCGCGAATGTCAACCTACGCAATACCACGGGAGAAACCGCTCTCTACCGAGCTGTCTATCGAGGCAATTTGGATCTGGTCAAACTACTCGTGTCTGCAGGTGCAGAGACCAAAGTCAAAACTGTAGGTGGAATTAGTCTTGTGGACCTTGCCGAAGAGCGAGGAGAAGAGGGCATTCTAAAGTATTTAGGTTCTCTAAAATAGGCAATTCGAGTAACGAAGAGATTGTAAGTCTAAATGGTGTTATACGAAATGCCTTGAGTATTCGAAAGTGAAATATTTTTTTATTATGTTTTAACATTCTATATGGCTGATCATTTCCAAACAAGAAAATTATCCATCTTTATTAGCAGTACCGGTGATTTAGAATCATACCGCAAAGCTGCATTTGATATCATAAAGAAGCTCCACCTCAAAGGTTTACGTTTTGAATATTGGCCATCTTCTCCCAGCAATCCGATAGATGAATGTTTACAATGGATTAGTGAAGCTGACGCATTTATATTGCTATTGGGTGGAAGATACGGTTCTATTTCGGATAAAGGTATCTCAGTAACGCATTTGGAATACAAAACAGCTCTACTCAGGAAATTGCCTATTTTTGCTTTTCAAATAGATTCCGGTCAGATTGAGCAGCGGCAAAAATCATTTATTGAAGAAATACGCAAAAATCATTTTCAATGCCAAATTTTAGACTCTGAAAGTAAATTGAAAAGAGCGATTGAAAATAGTATTATAAATGAATTTATCAAATGCTTCAAAGCCTACCACAAACCACCAGAAGAATTAGCACATCAAATTAATGTAGATCTAATTCAAAACGAGGCCACCGTTTATTTACCGCACGATAGTTTTGCGGCTTTAAAATTGATCACTGAGCTTTATTCACAAAGAAAAGATGATCAAATTCTTCAGTATGAGGATCAAATTTTTTCCATTTTTCCAAATGATCATCAGATACATTACTATTTTTACTGCTCGGTGATAAATTTAGCAATGAACGGGAAATACAAAAATAATTCCCTTATACTTCGTGCTATTGATTTCTTTCAGAATCGGCTCAATATCGACAACGAATTTCAACATGTTATTTTATACAATCTCGGAAATGCATTTGCTGCAATAGGAAAATCTGAAGAGGCAATTGATTACTTCAAAAAGGCAATTGATCTCAAAAGGGAAAATGCAAGCGCCTGGAAAAATATGGGAGGAGAATTCCATAAATTAAATAATTACAAACAAGCAGAGTTACACTACAAAGAAGCTTTAAAAATTGATCCGACTCTCATTGAAGCTAAATATAGCCTTTCTGTATTATACATATCACGAATGGAAGAAAGCGAAAATGCCCTACCTATATTAGAATCTATTGATATCACCCAAGTTCCAGAAGATTATAAATCTTCTATATTATATTGGATAGGTTTGGCATATAAGAACTTACAAAAATATGATTCAGCAATTAATTACGCAGAAAAATCACTATTGTCATCAGGTTCTGAAAAATATTCTTGGTTTTTACTCGCTGAACTTTACTCAATAATAAGAAGATTCGATAGTAAATATCTTTTAAAAGCCAAAGAGTTTTTTTCCCAATTTATTCAAAAATTTCCGAATATTCCGTCTGCATACGCAGAACTCGGATACATTTGTTGGTTTCTTCGGGAATCAGACAATACCAATAAAAACACAGATTTAGCATTGTTAAGTTTTGAAAAGGCAATGCAAATGAATTATTTGGATGACGGTTTAATATGGGATCGAATTGGTCATCTTTACGAAGCGCTAAAAGATCATACGAAAGCAGAAGAAGCTTATAAAAACTCAGTTCTTTTAAACAAGGCTGAATTCGGCTATTGTCTAGGGCATCTATTTTTATCCCAAGATAGATATAATGATGCCTTGAAATATTTAAGCGATGCTGCAAATTTTTATCAGCAGGATGCCTTAAGCTGGTTTAATTTGGGCGTATGTTATGTTGGTCTAAATCAAATTTCTAATGCGATCTCCGCTTATGAAAATTCGATTGAATTAGATCCAACCTACCCGGAACCGTATTTTAATCTTGGTGGATTATACTGGAATTCCAGCGAAATTGAAGGTGCTAAATCAATATGGGATATTGCAATAAAAACTTTTCCAAATCATAAATTGGCCACAGTAGCAAAATTTTTTTTAGAATCTTTGTAGGACAGTCTTTTATAACTATTTTTATGAACTTATATCACCCAAGGCACTGCACATAACTCAAATTTCAAAAATCCAATAATTTCGTATTTTAAAAAGTTTATACAATTCTGTGATCACTACTGACACAGTAAAAACTGAATTCGGAGAAAATATTCCTGACTTTATAAAATCAAAAATCCTAACCAAAAATTCTCAGTTAAGTTTCTTGAACAAATTTTAGATAGCGGGGAAGCATCCATTATTACTTTGGCACTAGAATCAAAAAAACTCTCTTGTTATATTGGATGATTTGAAGGCTAGAAAAATTGCAAAAAGTCTTGGTTTAAAAATAACAGGAACGCTAGGAATTTTAGCAAAAGCGAGAAAATTAGGAATAATTGAAGATTTAGAAAAACATATTAATGAACATCAAAAAAAGGAATCTGGATTTCTGAATCAGTACTAAACGAAATCCGTAAAATAGACAAATCAAATCATTAAAAGCAGCAACAGCGCATAGCTGTGGGGGAAACGCTTCGCTTCGGGACTTCGCCCTCGGTCGGTCTGCGACACTTACCATTTCTCTATTCTGCGATTTACAGAATCACTCTTACTTTAAATAAATCCAGATTGAAAAACACATAGCGCATCGTATATTTAATTCTATAAAAGTTGCTGCTATCTTTCTCGATGATTTAATCATTGATGTACAAAAATATACAGAGGGAAAAATATCATGGACTCTCTCCAGAAAGTTTTAACGGAATGGGTAAAACTTGCCTAAGTAAAAACTCAATGAAAAATTAAGAAAACAACATCTGCAATTTGCTAATAGCTTTATTGCAGACAAAGTCAGAAAAGCCAACAGATCCTACTGATTCATTTCCACTAAAGTTTCAAAAAGAATCTTTGTACCGAGTTCCAAATTATCAATGGTCATGTTTTCGTTCTTTCCGTGCATTCCATCGATGTCTTCTGATTTGAGAACGGCTGGAATAAGACCATAAGCTTTGATTCCCACACGACGAAGATAAGAATTATCGGTTTTTCCTGGAGAAAGAAATGGAGTCACCGTACTGTTGGGAAATTTATTCACCGATACCGCAGCCAAGGTGCTAAAAAACTTTGTATTGATAGGAGATATATCCGTGGGATTGATATCAGTAAAAGTAATCTCTGCTTTGTACTTTTCAGCAATGGTTTTTACCTTATTGGAAAATTCGATAATATCCACTCCAGGCAAGGTGCGGATATCCATCCTACCAGAAGCTTCCCCGGCAATGACATTTTCTCCACCTTCACCTTCCGTAGTGCGAAATCCAGTGATGGACTTAGTATTGGTAGTCATCGCTGTTAGGTGGCGGTTGCTGCGAATCGTTCCGTGTAATAAGGGTTTGATCAAAGGGTTTCTAGCATTCTTCAAAAAAAAGGAATTGGGAAAAGAACTGATCGTTCCTAGTTGATAGAAAAATGCATCAGTTTCTGTTGTGATGCGAATATCAGATTCAAGTTCTCGAACCTCATTAAAAAATTGAATTAAGGATAATGCCGGATATTGAGAAGGGGGAGTAGATCCATGTCCACTGGTTCCCTTAATTTTTGCCCGTAACCAAATATTACCTTTTTCCGCATATTGAATGTTAAAGATAGTTGCTCCAGGAATTACGATATCTCTTGTTGCCACTCCACCTTCATTGATGGCATACTCGTAACCTTCAAAAACCTGTTTTTGTTTTGAAGTCATATATTTTCCACCTAACTCTGATCCTGATTCTTCATCCGCTAGAGCCAGGTACATAATCTTTCTTGTTCTAGGAATTCCAGATCGTTTGATTTCGAGAAAGGCGAGTAATTCCATCACCGCCATTCCTTTCATATCAATGGCACCACGTCCCCATACACGGCCTTCACTGACAGATCCAGAAAGCGGCGCCACTTTCCACTCTTTGGTATCGAACTCAACAGTGTCTAAATGGTTTGCGAGGATGATCCCTGGCTCTGGATTGGGAACGGTTGCTGGTAGTTCGGCAATTAAATTGGGTCTTGCGGGAAACTTGGGATCAAAAACAAAACGGGAAGGGATACCTTCTTTTGTTAAGACAGCTTGAATGTATTTTGCAACCTGGATTTCATTTCCACGAACAGAGGGGATCTTTAAAAGATCTGATAGGAGTTTGACGGCTTCTGTTCTACGAGCTTCCCAATTGACTTTGGGATAAGATTGTTTTAGGTCTGCATACTTTACTTTTTGACCGAAGGAACATTGCAAAAACAATACCGTTACCAATAAAAACGAAATAAATAACTTCATGAAACTATTTCTCCCTCTTCTTCCAAAGAAAGAGAATCATGGATTTCAGAAGTTGAAAGAAAAAACTAACTTAGATTTTTCGTAAGACAAGTCGAACGATGGCGGCCTTACCCCTATGGAACGGACTTTCGTTTAGTTCAATCTCCAAGGCTTCTTCGTATTCAATGCTCATTTCTGAAAAGTCCATCCGTAAATCCTTTAGATTGCATAACATATCTGGATCTTTGGGACCACCAGAGGTATATTGTAACTGGTCAGGTGAGAATGCTTCTAATAACAAAATGCCACCAGTTTTCAGAGTTCGGACACAATTTCTATGTACTGTAGTTCTGATCGATTTATGAAAGTGACTATAAATCAAAGCCACCATATCCATTTGTTCAGGTGCATATGGATAATTTAAAGCATCTGAAATTTCATAATGAAAACTTACATTTTTTTCTTTTGCCAGAGCGGTTGCTTTTTGTTTTCCTTCTTCCGATTGGTCAAAGGCAAACACATCCCAACCTAAGCCCGCAGCGAACACAGCATTTCTCCCTTCCCCTTCGCAAGGAAAAAGAATTCTTCCTTTTTTTAAATTAGGCAAACGAGTGCGTAAAAATTCATTCGGATCCTTCCCGTAAACATAGTCTTCGTTCGCATAACGCTCATTCCAGAAAGATTTAGAATACATACTGTCCCTACTTGCTTCTAATTTTTAGTGTCGAATCATCATATACCAAACTTTCCGAATCAGAAATGATTTTTTAATAGAAACGAATTAAATCTTCGGCTGATTCCCTTGGAGTATGGAAACGATTGAGTTCGGAATCAGGTTTTGGGTATCCAATACTCAATCCCATAATCACCTTTTCTTCTTTTGGTAACTGGAGAGAACCTCTCACTACATCGGGAAAAGCACCTAGGGCCGCCTGAGGACAGGTTCCCAAACCTTCTTCTCTTGCTAAAAGCAAAACCGATTGGACAAAACAACCCAAATCAATGCCCACAAAAAAGTTAAGATCAAATTTTGATGTGATAAACACAGCCGTGGGTGCACCAAAAAAGTCAAAGTTACGAAGCATAAATTGATCTCTAGCTTCTTTGTCTTTTCTATCAATGCCTGCCACTCCGTAGATTTTCATTCCCAAATCAAACATCCGTTTTTTGGCATCACTCGGATAAGATTCCGGCCAATTGGTTTCTGGCTGTGGGGTAGATTCGCGTGCCGCTTTTGTTAATTCTGCTGCCAATAGATCTCGTTTTTTCCCGCTTACTATATGAATCTTCCAGGGTTGTGAATTCTTCCAACTGGGTGTACGTAAGGCCTTTTCAAAAATCCGTTTGAGGATTTCTTCGGGAATTGGTTCAGGCAGATACTCTCGAATGCTGTGTCTGGTTTCTAAGGCTTCGGTGACTGTGGTGGTTTTTTCGTGGATGGAAATCATTTCAGAGTTCATTTGGATTCTCCTGGAATACATACATACCGGTCGGTATGTATTGGCAAGAACTTTTTAGACAGACCAGTTGGTATAAATTCTTGCTTAGTTTTGTTTATCGGTAATTTTTGGGGGTATATGAAAAAAGAACCAACTCGCATACGCCTCCTCCAAGTCAGTCGGCATCTTTTTTTGAAACAAGGTTATTCAGAGACGGGACTCAATCAAATCGTAGAGGAAGCAAAAACAGTTAAGGCCAGTCTCTACCAACATTTTTCTTCAAAGGAAATGTTAGGTAAAGAAGTTCTCCAGCAGTATTCGGATGAGAATTTAATATTGCTTAAATCCTTAATGAAACGAAACCCGAAGCCATTGGAATTTGTAAAGGCTTGGGTGAGGATCCTTTCCCGGGAAGCAAGGGAATCACAACTCTATGGCTGCGGAATGGCCAACTTTCGAGCCCAAATTGCACCACAAGAGGTGGAGATTCTGAAAGCAATTGAAGAAATTGCAAATAATACCATCAATTGTTTGGCAGAATACTTGGAAGAGTCTGCAGAAAATGGCCATTTAAATTCTAAAGTAGATTGTCGTTTACTCGCCAAACATCTATTCTTTGTCTATGAAGGGGTTTTGCAAGGATACAGGTTGCTTGGTGACAAAAAGTCATTGGACGAATTGTATCGGATGGCAGAAAGTTTGATCCCATCTCCCAAATGAAACATACCAGAATTTTTTTATTTATACTTCTCGTTTCTTTTGGTTGGTATAGTCCGAGCTTTGCAGACGGAAATATCGAAGTTGTTTTTCAAATTGTAAAGTCAAATACCGGAAAACCAGTCACCAATGCTGTCGTCATTTCTAAAAAAGGAAAAACCAGTGGGGTTTCCAATGAAGAAGGGATCGCCAAACTTCGATTTCCCGAACCTGGATATTATGAAATCAAAGTATCTACTGCCGACAGAACCGAATCAATATTTCGAGAAGTTCGATTCAAAGGCCAAGTCATCTTGGTTACCATTTCAGAATCCAATTTATCGGGAATTTTAGTGAGTGGAGAAAGAGATAAAACTCCACTTTCGCGGTATGGACTCGTCCAAGAAGAAATCAAACGTTTGCCCGGGGTGTCTGGTGATTCCTTAAAAGCCCTGCAAACCATTCCAGGTGTAGTGATTGGTGCTCCCGTGGGAATTTTGCCATCGGTCTTTACAAACATTGGAACTAATTTACTCACAGGAAATCCTTATTCCAATAGTGAAAGGGGGGACCTGTCCCTTCGCGGGGGTGGCACAAGGCAAAACCAATACTACTTCGATGGATTTCCCCTTCCTTATCCTTTTCATTTGGGTAACCAATCTTCTGTTTTAAATAATAATTTAATCAAATCCTTCGATGTATTTACAGGAGCATTTCCAGCTAAATATGGTTATGCGACTGGTGGAATCATCGCCATTGAAGGAACGGATCGTGTGGATGAAAACAAAACAGTTATCAATATCAATTTGTTTTTAACTGATGTTTACAACCAATCCAAAGTATTGCCTGGACTTGCGATGGTTAGTTCCGGTCGAAAAAACTATCCTAACTTAGTTCTCTTACAAGCATACCCACAAGGAATTCCAGAAGATGCCAAATATGCAGAATACCATGACTACCAATGGAAATTAATTTGGGATATCAATTCGGAACACAGGCTTTCCATCCAAACTTTTGGAACAAGGGATAGGCAGGCCTATACCAAAGCCCAAGCCGATTTGGAAAGGGGAGGGGAAGACCCGCGCCCTCCAACAGGCCTTGATCGTATGTTTCGAACCGATGCCATTCGTTATGTTTGGAAAGGAAAAACCTTTCGAAATACTTTATCTTACTCTCGCACATCGTTTAATGAATTTTTTGAACTCAGGTTTACAAACCCCCTCACGGCAGAGAATATTTTTGGGTTACAGAATAGAACTGCTGATTCGATTACTTACGTTCACAACGCTTTTGAATGGGAACTTTGGGAAGAACATCTCAAACTAGAAGCAGGGGTGCAGGGCCGGTTTCGAGAGACTACTTTAAAAGGAGAAAATATTTCTTCTTACAACCGGTTATTCTACAATATATTCAACGATCTTTTAAATTCCAATGCGGCTTTCCGATCTGTGATTGATGGAGACCGGATACGATACCGTGAAAAATCTGCCTATGCAGAACTTCCTTTTAAATACGGTGGATTCCGCCTAACACCCGGTGCGCGGGTTGATAATTATTCGGGAAGTAATGAAACAAATTTGGCTCCCCGGATTACGGGTGGATATCTCTTTGAATCGACAAAAACAGGATTTATGGCAGGGCACGGAATTCATTACAATGCTCCTGTTTCTGTGGAAGCTTTGTCTGCCAAGTCTGGAAATCCCAATCTTTTTATGGAAAGGTCCGAACACAATTCCATTGGTGTGAGCCAAGAGTTTGCAAATAATTGGCAAATCAAGGTGGAAGGTTTTCGAAATATCTTTCAAAACATCATTGTCCCTGATGCTTATATTGTTGATCCGTATGCTCTCAATAATGACACGCGGATCTTTGTGAATGAAACAGCCAAAGTTCTCGCTAACCCCATCACACCTAAAAATCTCAATTATTCCAATGCTGGGTATGGGCATTCCGAAGGGATTGAAATTTTTATCAAAAAAACAAAAGATCCAAGAGAACAGTCTGGTCTTTTTGGTTGGATCTCTTACACCAATTCCATCACAAAACGAATCAATAACCAATCTCGAATGAACAGTGATGAAACAAGAAACAGAACCTTACTGAATAATTCCAGAACACTACTCGCCCAATCCAAATTTGGAACCAACTATATTAATTATTACGATGATAATCAGTTTGAAGTAATCTACAATAATGACAAAGAACAACTTTATGATTTGGACAGAACTCATATCTTAAATATTGTATTTGGTTATAAATTCAATCCAGAGTGGATGGTGGGCGGAAGGTTTCGTTATTTTTCGGGAACTCCTTACACTCCCATTACAGGCGCTACACGAGCAAACCAAGCGGCCACTTTCGGGCTAAACTTATACTTTCAAAACTATTCAGGAAATTATAACAGCGACAGGTTTTTACCTTTCCATCAGTTTGACTTGCGGATTGACCGAATTGAAAACTATTCCTGGGGTTATATCAATACCTACATTGAATTCGTGAATTTTTATGGTCGTCGCAACCAAGCTGGGTTTGAATTTGATAACACAAAAAATTACCAAAGAAATCAAAATCCAGCACCGACGTATGATACTGTTAATTCTCCCTTTATTATTTCCCAAACACCTAACGGAAAAATGGCGATCATTCCTCTGATTAATATTGGAATGGAGGTAAGATTTTGAAAAAAATTTTCCTGATTTTGTTTTGGTTCAGTTTGATTCTTTTTTTGATCTCTTGTTTTGAGAGTGGTGAGGAAACACAAAAAGAAGAAGAGAATAAACAAACCTTGTACTTAACCACATTGTATTTGGTTCGCCAATCAGGAAACTGCATTAAAACAAATACTTCCTTAACTTCGAACAATCAATTTTGTAGTCGTCGTCCCTTGGGAGTATGTAATGTAAATCAACTCATCGTAACCCAGGCGGAAGTAAATGTTATTTTGAATGAAGCTAGGATCATTCAATCGAGAACTGTCGATTGCCAAGAATCGATCTTACAATCTGGAGTATTGAGTTCGAAAGCAACTACCGTTGCTAATATCGATACTTTCAAATCACAATATACCTTTCGAGTTGTGGAAACTTGTGAATTAGAAGGATTCCAAGAAGCAAATGGAAGCCGCTTTGCTAATTTTACAGAGATCCAATGGTTGGAGTCTGTTCGCGGAAAAATTGCGAAGTCTGCTAAATCCATTGCAGCCAATGGCTTTTTACCTCAGGCCAATCGTGATCGTGCTAACAGTTGTTTGAATTTAGAATTTAAAGATTGGGAAAAGGATTTGGCCCAAGGAAATAATGAAAATAAAATTCTTGTCGAAATGATTCATCCATAATTTCAAAATCCGCTTTCCTTAACCTCGCCATCTTACATTTTGTCTTTAATCCAAAGGAAATTGAACTATTATGACTTTGAATCGATACAGTCGCACTCTTACCCAAGACGAATCCCTCCCAGCCTCCCAAGCAATGATCATTGGCTCTGGAGTTCCCTATGAAGATTTAAACAAACCATTCATTGGAATTGGAAGTACAGGATTTGATGGAAATCCTTGTAATATGCACCTAACAACACTTTCTGCCCTGCAAAAGAAAAGTGTTTTAGATACAAAAGAAATGGTTGGTTTACTCTTCAATACCATTGGTGTGAGTGATGGGATCACCAATGGAAATGATGGGATGCGTTATTCCTTACCTTCTCGGGAGATCATTGCTGATTCCATTGAAACCATTGCCGGTGCTCATTATTATGATGGGCTTTTATTTACTGCCGGTTGTGATAAAAATATGCCAGGGGCCATTATGGCCATGGCAAGACTCAATCGCCCCTCCATCATGGTATATGGTGGAACCATCAACGGTGGAAACTACAAAGGCGAAAAATTAAATATTGTTTCTGCTTTTGAAGCATATGGAAAAAAAATTAACGGCAAAATCACAGAAGATGATTTTAAAGAAGTGATTAAAAATTCCTGCCCGGGCCCGGGAGCTTGCGGCGGAATGTATACTGCGAACACTATGGCAACTGCGATCGAAGTGATGGGAATGAGTTTGCCATATAGTTCTTCGTCTCCGGCACGCAGTGAAGAGAAAAAGAAAGAATGTATGAATATTGGAAAGTATATGTACAATCTTTTAGAAAAGGACATCAAACCTTCGGATATCATCACTCCCACTTCCATTCTAAATGCCCTTCGTGTGGTCACCATTCTTGGGGGATCCACAAACGCAGCCTTACATATGATTGCTATTGCAAGAACTATGGGTATCCCTCTCGACTTAGAACAAATTCAAAAAGTAACCGATACGACCCCACTCCTTGCGGATATGAAACCAAGTGGAAAGTACCTGATGGAAGACTTACATGCCATTGGCGGAACCCCAGCCATCATGAAATTTATGTTACGTGAAGGTTTGATTGATGGATCTTGTTTGACTGTGACTGGAAAAACCATCGCAGAAAACTTGGAAGGACTTCCTGATCTTCCAAGTGACCAAGACTTACTTCGCCCTGTTAGTAACCCCATTAAAAAAGAAGGTCATATCCAAGTCCTGTATGGAAATATCGCCAAAAAAGGAGCAGTGGCAAAAATCACTGGGCATGAAGGCGAAATGTTTGAAGGCAAAGCCATCTGTTTTGATTCCGAAGTAGAAGCCAATACAGGAATTCGTGAAGGGAAAGTTAAACCAGGTCATGTAGTTGTGATCCGTTATGTCGGGCCCAAAGGGGGGCCTGGAATGCCTGAGATGTTAAAACCCACTTCAGCCATCATAGGAGCAGGCCTTGGGGATAATGTGGCACTCATTACAGACGGGAGGTTTTCTGGAGGAAGTCACGGCTTTGTCGTGGGCCATATCACGCCAGAAGCGATGGAAGGGGGAGAATTGGCTTTTGTTCAAGATGGGGATACGATTCTGATCGATGCCCGTACCAACAAACTCGAACTCAAAATCTCGCCAGAAGAATTAGAAAAACGTAGAGCAGCTTGGAAAAAACCACCCTATCGGATCACTTCTGGATATCTTTGGAAGTACATCCAGATGGTAAAAGATGCGAGTACTGGTTGCCTAACAGATCGTTAGGCGTTTTATCTAAATTCCGACTCGTTTAAGCGGGTAAATCTTCTTTTCCGTCAGCATGCCTAGCAAATCTCCCTTTGCCGACATGGACTGGATCATAAGAATCCCAAGGCCAACCACCAAACTGCGTTTTGCGATAGTCGTCAAACGCTTGTTGAATCTCTTCTTGTTTGTTCATCACAAAGGGCCCATACTGTACCACAGGTTCAGCAATGGGTTTTCCTTCTAAAATCAAAACTCGAGCCGGTTCTGATCCATTCTTTAATGTCACTGCAACTTCGGAATCGAGATTGTACATATGTTTGCCAGGAACCACTAAATCGTCTAACACAAGTCCTTCACCACGAAAGTAATAAAGATTCCGATTATTTCCTTTGGCACTTCCAGGAATCACAAAACTGACTTCTGGATCAAAATCCAAAATATAAATTCCCACTTCGTTTTTAGGATCTCCGGCCCAAGAATCGGGAGGAGGGTCGAGTGGTTTGTCACCAAACAATGATCCTGCGACAGTTTTGATTTTTACCTTTTTGCCACCTACATCCGTAATCGTTTTTACAGGAATGTCTTCGTTCCAAAACATTTTGAAATGAGGATCCACGAATTTATTCTTTGCGGGTAAATTGAGCCAAATTTGAAAGAGCTCCAAAGTGTTATCCCCTGATTCGTTTACCAAAGGAAACATTTCTGAATGTTGGATTCCAGCCCCTGCTGTCATCCACTGCACGTCTCCATCACCATACCTTCCAGCTGCACCTTGGGAATCTGCATGATCAATGAGTCCTTTTTGGACTACAGTAACAGTTTCAAATCCACGGTGAGGGTGACCTGGAAACCCTGGAATGGTTTCTCCATGATACATCCTCCATCCATCTTTGCCGGCAAAGTCTTGGCCAATTTGTCTTCCCTGTAAGGAAGCATCGGGGCCAAACTTTCCGTTCCCTTTGGGATAAAAATCTTCATGGTGGACACAAAACAAAAAAGGATCCAATGTCGGCCATTGGAAGTCGAGTTTTTGGGCGTATAGTATGGATTTATGTTTCATCTAATCCTGTCTTTGAGAGATAAGTCTCTATTAATAAGACAGGAAATCAGGATTAAAAGTTTTTTACAACGGAAACATTCACTCCATAAGATCCAAATTCTTTGGAACTTTGGGAAGAATTAAGATTTGGAACAGAGCTAAGCTCAACCGGCTTTTTGTCGGGCCCCCAATTGTATCCACTCACTTCAGAAACACTAAAAGCAGACATTTGGTAGAAACCTCCATACTTTAATCCAAAGGTATCAAAGAATTTCCAAACAAGTCCCATTTCAAAGGATACTGTTGCCCCACCGAGTCCCCTTGATAACCCTTCTTTGGATTGAAACATAGTTAAATCTGTTTTATTAACAGGTGTACTAAATACGAGCTGATTGTTTGTATTGAGTGTGCCGGTAGAAGCGGTTTCGATTCCATAGGAAGCGAGTTTTAATTGTCCTGCAAAAACGGTAAGATCACCTATCATGTATAAGTTGAGCCAATCTGTTATGGAGGTGACAAATCCAAAATTCATTCCATAATTCTTGGTTCTAAACTCTACAGTTCCAGTGGAAAGAGCATATCCTTCTGTTACAGATTGTTCTCCCGTCCTTAAAAATGGAAATTTTAACTGAAACGATTGAAAGGGTCCTTTGGAAGACAATTCAGAATAGGAAAAACTAAATTCATTGGAACTTGTACTGGTTAGGTAATTTAAGGGACCAATTCCAATTTTAAATCCAACTTCATTAATCCCTGAACGAATCTTGTCATTCAAATAGAGACCATTTGTACTAAAACTGGTTCTCGTGTCGTTGTAGTGTTCTCCTTTCGCATAAACTAAGCCGACAAAAAAATCTTCAGAAATTTGGTGTGAATATTTAATCCTGGGAGAGACTGTTGAAGTAGGTCTTGATTCTGCGCTTTCTGTTATGATTCCCGGTGGATTTAAATTATTTGCAGAATCGGAATTTGCAAAACTTGCGGCAACGCGCGCAGAATTCAAAATACTAGAAACAGATTGTGGACCACCAGCTGATGGAGTTTGAATAAATTCTCCCGCCAGTTCCAGTACTTTTAATCCAGATCCAAAAATGGAAGAAGATTTTTTCGCATTACTTATGTTAGGATCATTATCAGGTTTTAGATCTTCCGCCGCAAGAGGGAAAAGAAATATAAAGAAAAAAACGAAAACTATGTTACTGAAATTTCGCATCCCTTATAATATACGATTTTTATAAAACTGAGTCCAAAAAAATTATAAAAGATCTTAAATTTTTGAATGATAAGCAAAAAAGGAATCTTATATTGTGTTTTGTCCTAATTGAAAAAAGAAGGTGGAACCTTTTTTAGGTTCACTCTGTACCCAAACCGATCCATTATGTCTTTCCAAAAATTCCTTACATAGAATGAGTCCAAGTCCCGTTCCAGATTCTTGTCCCGTTCCTAGAGTTGATTTTTTTTTATCCAATCGAAATAGATTCTCTATTTGTCCTTTTTCCATTCCCACTCCCTCATCTTTAACAAAGAATACAGTGGAACTCGGATGAGTTTGGTTTTCTTGCGAAACTATGCCGATGACAACTTCATGGTTGGGGTTACTATATTTGATTGCATTGGAAATTAAATTTCGCACCACAGTTTCAATCATAAACAAATCAGCAAAAATCTGTTGGTTTTTTGGGATTTGATTAGAGATGGTCACTTTCTTTTTGTCAGCGGAAAGATTTAAAAGTCCGATCACTCTTTGTGCAAGATCATAAAAATGAATAACGATTGGTTGGAAGGTGATATTTCCACTCTGAGAACGAGCCCAGTCTAGTAGATTTTCCAGTAAGGAATAAACCAAATCAGAGGATTCCTCTAACATCTTTAAGTAATGTATCCTTTCGGATTCTGAAAAACGGGAATCTTTTTCACTTAAGATTTTGGTAAATTCGCGTTGGGTTCCTAAGGGGCCACGTAAGTCATGGGCGATGATCGAAAAAAATTTATCCTTAGTAGCATTGAGTTCGGCTAATCGGATTGCCGATTGTTTCAGTTTGTCCTCCGCTAGTTTTCGTTCCGTAATATCACGAATGATGGCGCAATTGTATTGTTTTCCATCGTATTCTACTAAGTTTACGGTAACTTCTATCGGAACAAGGGTCTCATCTTTTCTTTTATTGATTGTTTCGATGGTGAAGGATTTACGATCTAAAATTTCTTGCCAATGAGCATTCCAACGATCCGCACTAAACAGCGGATCTACTTGGAACATTTTCATGGAAAGTAATTCTTCTTTTGTATACCCGTAGTTTTTGCAAGCGGCATCATTTACAAAAACATAGTTTCCCTCTTCATCTAACCATACGATGGCTTCGGAAATTGTATCAATGGAAAACTGTGTGAATTGGAGAGCATGAATGAGATTCGAATGTTTCGAAGCTGTATCGTCACAAGTCTGTTTCAAGATTTGGTTTTCTTCATCCAAACGTTTTAGATCATTCAACAGGGCTTCGTATGTCTTGGGTTGTAGAGACATGGATTAATGGTAAAATACAAAGTTTGAAATAAATTGCCAAGAACAAAGTAAAGGTATACGTTTATTTCGTTTCACTAGAAACGGACTTGACTTGTGGAGTTTTTCTAGATAGACCTAGACTCCCTGAAACCATATGTCCTGTTTATTTTGCCAGAAAGGATCTTCCCGTTTTTCCCGATTAGAACCGGTGCAAGACGAAAGACAAACCCACTCGTTTCCTATCAATGATATCGTAGAAAACTCCCTGAATTTGTTTCAGGAAATCTATGAGTGTAAGGATTGCCAGAGTCTTTGGTGGATCAAAACCCGAGGTACTGGTGATCCCAGATCCACCTATCCAGAGTTTTACGAACAAACGGCCGAGCGAATTGATGATCAGCGTTCAGAATTAATTCGTCATCCTTCAGTCTCGGGAATCATCACCCATAAAAATTCTATATTTCCTTATTCATTCTTTGAGGAAATTTTAGAAACTCTGGCCCAAACAGAAGAGGAAGCATTAAAAACTTTATACTTCCAACGTGATCCCAGTTTGCCCTCTACAGTCAAAAGATGGCTTCTCCAATGGTTTCAAAAAAAATACCCAAACGAATTCCAGAAAATCCAAACACAAGGATTTCCATCTTCCGCAGCCCCACTTTTTACTTTGGAGAAAAACGAATTCGTCATTGTTTCCGAATTTATTGCAAGGGACCAATTTACTTTTATCAGTGCTCTTGAAGAGAAATATTTTTTACAAACCTATGATTTAAGCCAAAAGAAAATTCTTTGGAAAGTTTCCATTCGCAAACCTTTTCAGGAAGGTTTAGAAATCCCTATTCTCTTTTACCAATCAGGTTATCTTTGTTCTTACCAAGGATTTCAAAAAGGATCAGAATACTTTTCAAAACTAAACAGACCTGATACACTCTGTCTTTACGATCTTTCAGGCAAACTCATTGTATCTATACCACTTGCTTATAAGTGTTACGAAATCCTTTCAACAGAAGAACGTGACATCTCAGAAAATAGAATTTCGCATAATTTTTGTTTTACGATACTTGGCGATACATTGTATCTTCCTCACCAATCCCAAATCCAAGTTTATGATTTAAAATCGGGAGAATTACTACGAAGTATTTCATTACCAAAATATGAAATTTTTTCGGGTAAGGTTTTTGAAACAGAATCAGGAAATCTCGTCTTTCATACACTCAAAGGAATTCTAGGAATCAATTCTTCTGATGAAATTATTTTCCAATATTTATCTCCTTATCATCCTGTGTTTATCGATTCGCAATACCAAATTTACTATTATTATGCCATCATAGAATCAGCAAATACAGGAGAGAAAAAAGAATTCAAACAAACTCACGATTCGGGGATCTCTTTGGTTCGAGAGTTGGCTTCCCCTCCAGTCGAATTTCCTGGTGGAGTGTATTTGCCATTTTCTTTGGATGAATCTCTTCTTTTGGATTCCCAATTGGAAACCATTAAAGAATTTCCCTTCAGTGCTACGGATACTTTAGGGCCTCATTCCTTTGGGATGGCAAAAACTCCAATCATAGTAACTGAAGATCGAATCGTCATCACAAGTGATTTTTCCGGTATCTATATGATTGATTTTTCGGGAAATCTTTTGTTAGAGATGCCAATCGAATCGGAGGTGGTATCTGTCTTTACGTTTGATGGAAAACATACAATCGTCCTTCTTAGCTTTCATGATGAATATAGTGATGATAAAGAGACTTCGCTTCTTTTACTTTCCCCAAAAGGAGAGGTAATCACAGAGAAATTACTTCCTGGTCCCCAAGGGCTGTCGGTGAGTTTTGATGGGATTTGTATTTTTGCAAAAAACAACCAAATGTTTTCCCTCGATTTATTTGCTACGGAAGATTCCAGATGAAATGGATTCGAAGCCATTGGTTTTATCTTTCGATTTATTTGTTTTTGATTGTCTATCCTATCTCTGCGAAAGTTCCAATTATTGATATAGGCGATAGTGATAAATCCCCAATCTATCTCGCTAAAGCAATGTTAGTTTTTGAAGATCCTGCCAATGATTTGGATTTTGATTCCATTCGCTCCCCAATCTATGAATCAAAATTTATAAACGTTCCTTCCTCAGATGAGGCTTTTAATTTTTCCTATTCAAAATCTACGTATTGGCTAAAAATCCAATTAAAAAATACAAACCAAACTTCCAAAGAAATCACCATTGTTATTTCTTACCCGCGATTACAAACTCTGGATTTGTATATTCAAACCTCAAAAGAAATGAAAAAAGTTTCATCTGGTTACTCTGTTCCAATGACAGAACGTCCCTACCAAAGTCGGTTTTTTGTATTTCCGATTTCATTTCCAGAAAATACGAATGCGACGGTTTTTTTGAAAGTAAAGTCACCAAACTCAATCCATCTTCCCATCCAATTGTGGAATCGAGATTTATATGATCGTCATGAGATCAACGACCATGTCATTCAAGCCATGTACTTTGGAATCGCTTTTGCCATGGTTCTTTTCAATTTGTTTTTATTTTTTATCCTAAAGGATTCTAATTACTTTCTCTATGTTTTAGTAGTGTCTAGTACAGCCTTTACCATCGCTTCGCACAATGGAATAGCTTCGGAATACTTATGGCCACACTCACCGTGGATGGATCAATATTCGGTGAATTTATTCATCTCTATAGTTTTGATTCTCTTTTTAGTATTTATGAGAAGTTTATTAAATACAAAGCAGTTGATTCCTAAATTGGATCGAATGAGTATCGCTTTGATCTTCTTACAGATCTTCTTGCCAATTTTATATATTTTTTCTTTTGAATCGTTTGTTAAAATCATAGTTCTTAGCCATGCATTCACAGCATTTTGGATTTTATTTGTTGGAACTATTTGTTCTTTGAAAAAAGAAAGAATAGCCTATTTTTTTCTATTAGCTTTTGCATTTTTATTTTTAGCTCTCATTGTTTCTACACTAAGGGCATTAGGACTCTTACCTACAAATTCCTTTACCATTGACGGACCACAATATGGTTCCGCAGCTGAAATGATGTTACTTGCTTTTGCTCTGGCAGATCGTTACAACACCATCATCAAAGAAAAAGAAGCAGCGGAAATCCTTGTAAAATTTAATTTAGAAAAGTCCAATTTTGATTTAGAAGAAAAAGTCAAAGAACGCACGCAAACTTTAAATCGTACGCTCAGCGCTATGAGAAGAGATCTTTTTGTGGCTAAAAAAATCCAAGAGAATTCTCTCATCACAGATCCTAAACTTATCGAACAATTAAAGCTAGTGTATCGTTATCTTCCGGTGTCGGAAGTTGGTGGGGATTATTTTGATATTTGTCTTTTGAAAGAATCAAAGTATAGAATTCTGATCTCGGATGCAACGGGCCATGGAGTGCATGCAGCTATGATTACTATGGCAATCAAAGGTTTGTATGATAATATCAAGAACTTCGAATTACCTCCATCAAAGGTGATGGAAATTTTTAATGAAGAATTTATGGACAACTTTGTATCCCTCAATAGCCTTTTGACGGCATTGATTTTAGATATTGACTTTGCTAAAAAAACCATTCAGTTTGCCTCCGCAGGCCACCCGCCTGCAGTGCTTTTACGGAACAACCAAATCCAACTTCTCGAAAAAACAGGTCGGATGATGGGTCTCAAAAAACAAATCCACTACGGACAATCGGATCTCACCTGGGATTCGGGAGACCGACTTTTTGTATTTACCGACGGAGTTTTTGAAGCCTTCAATCTAAAAGGAGAGGAGTTTGGCGAAGAGGCCCTCTATGATCTCTTCCGATCCACTCGCGATTTCTCCTTGGAAGAGGCGGAAGACTACCTCCTAAAAACACTACAAAATTTTCTAAATGGTCAGGATCGTCAGGACGACCTAACCATTATTGGTATCGATTTTTGATTTTTTTCGAAAATTAGTTTAATATTAAATAATTATAACATCAAATCACTTCATATTGTAGTCTATTTTTCAATAGTAAATCAACATTGGAGAACCTTGTGAAATCATTATTTTCAGAAGCGAAGTTAGGAAATCTTTCCTTAAAAAATAAAGTGGTGATGGCCCCCATGACCCGTTCCCGTTCCCTTGGAAACGTACCTGGTGACCTCGTAGCCACATATTATGAACAAAGAGCAGAAGCAGGACTCATCGTCACAGAAGGAACCTCACCATCACCGAATGGTCTTGGTTATGCGAGAATTCCTGGAATATTTTCAGAAGAACAAACCAAAGCCTGGAAAAAAGTAACTGATAAAGTCCACGCCAAAGGGAGTAAAATTTTTGTTCAACTGATGCATACGGGTCGTATTGGACACGAATTGAATTTACCGAAAGGGGCAAAAGTTCTTGGACCATCAGCAATCCTTGCCAAAGGACAAATGTGGACAGATGCGGACGGAATGAAAGACCATCCCACTCCACAAGAAATGACCAAAGCGGAATTAAAATCTACCTTAGAAGAATTTGTGAATGCAGCGAAAAATGCAGTCCAAGCGGGTTTTGATGGGGTGGAATTACATGCAGCTAACGGATATTTGCTTGAACAATTTTTACATCCCTCATCCAACCAACGAACAGATGAATATGGTGGTTCTATTGAAAACCGGATTCGATATGTAGTAGAAGTTGCAACAGCAGTGAGTGCCGCTATCGGAAAAGAAAAAACAGCAATTCGTTTGTCTCCATATGGAGCTTATAATGATCTTTTTCCTTTTCCTGAAACTCATGACGAGTATTCGTTGTTAGCTGAAAAGTTAAATGAAATAGGAATGGTTTACATCCATTTGGTGGATCACTCCTCCATGGGGGCACCAACCGTAGAACCAGAAACAGTGCAAAACATTCGTAAAGCTTTTCAGGGAACTCTCATCTTAAGTGGTGGGTATGACGTGGAACGTGCAGAAAAAGATCTCTCTTCGGGACTTGCTGACCTTGTTGCTTTTGGTAAACCTTTCCTTGCCAATCCAGACCTAGTCACTCGCTTCCAAAAGAACATAGCTCTTGCTTCGTTTGATCAAACCACTCTTTATACACCTGGTGAAAAAGGGTATAGTGATTATGCATTTGCAAGCTAACTGAAATTAATGCAAGATATCGTTTTTCTTTTTTAGTTTCTTTAGCGCCTCAAATTTTACTAAAATCAGGATTCTTTGGTAACCTTGACCGGGCTACTTCAGGGTCCGCGTTCGCTCCCGTCGCCTACCATCTAACGATGGCAGGCGACCAAGCCTTTCGTATCCCTGGCGCAGGAATGAAAGCCAAAACTAACTTCTCCAATCTCTTGTCCGTTTGCCAAATGCAATGTGCAGATCTGGCTGAGAAATCCTTCCTCAGAAAATTGTTTTCTTGTCTGTTCCGTTATATTGAAATTTATTTCCACTATGTCAAACACACTCATCCAGCAAGAAACAAGCAAAGTTCATAAAGAAGTCCTCGGTGCGAATGAAAAATACGTATCGGAATTTGGGAAAAAAGGGGATCTGGCCCTTCCTCCTGCGAGAAGTTTTACCATCCTTACTTGTATGGATGCAAGACTAGATCCTGCGAAGTATGCAGGCCTTTCCGAAGGAGATGCCCATGTCATCCGCAACGCTGGAGGCCGAGCCAGTGATGACGCCATTCGTTCCCTGGTGATTTCTTATAAACTACTCGGAACCAAAGAATTTTTTGTCATCCATCACTCTGATTGTGGGATGCAATTGTTCACGGACCCGATCATTCGTAACCTACTTTCAAAAAGTTTGAAAACGGCCACTATTGATTCTAACGGATGGCGCAATTTAGAAGAGTCTGGTGGTTCAGAGGAAGCTAAATTCATTCCTTTTTTAACCTTTGAAAATTTAGAGCAAAGTGTCATCGATGACGTGAAAAGAATCCGAAACCATCCCCTGATTCCTAAAGATATTCCTGTCTATGGATACTATTACGATGTGAAAACAGGTAAATTAGTCGAAGTTGCAGAGGCCACAAAGTTAGGTAGAGCCTCCAAATAAAACACTAGTCCAACAAGATATGAATCTCCTTGATCCCATCTAATGGAAAGTTAGTTGGGATCTATCGATTACCTAGAACCTTTGCAAACCTATCTCTATATGAATCTGTTTCCTTTGGCGATAGTGAAAAGATTTCCGAAATATGAACTTATTTAAAATAAATTGCGAATTTTTGCAATTTGGGTTTTTGGAATACGGTGGTTGTGATAGAAGGAAAGCATTGGGTGGCGGGTCTAGTTCCCCACCCTGAATCGGGCGGGGATACTAGTATCCATTCTGTACCGACTCACTCAAAAAGCGGGCGGAGGGACTCGCCCTCCGCGGTTCGGACATCCTGTCCTCACGTCGCTCCGAGGCACGGCGTTGCTCGTCGAAAGCCTTCGTGGCTTTCTTTCTGAAATAGTCGTTCCCTATGGGTCACTCCTATTTCAGGTCGCACCACTGTTCGAGCCAACTGGATATTGAATGTTGATTGATTTTTGAAAAGATTGTCATGCGGGCGAAGGGGCTCGAACCCTCGCCAGAAGCTTGGAAGGCTGCTGTGCTACCGTTACACCACACCCGCGACAGTAAATACATAGTTTTGGTTGGGGGTAACGGGTCAATGATTTTTGGTTCCAGAAAGTGTGGTAGGGAGAAAATGAGACTATGGCTCTGCCCCAAGCACTCGAAAATTACCGAAAACAATATAGAAAAATCAAACTATTCCAAGATGTCGCATCCGCCCTCCATTGGGATTCCGAAGTAATGATGCCGGAAGAGGGTCGGGAGTACCGATCGGCACAGATTGCTGCCGTCGCGGAACTCACCCACGATTGGATGACGGACAAATCTTTCTTAAGCCAAATCCAATCAGCAAAACAATCTATTAGTGAACTTCCTGAATCAGAACGGTCTCTATGGCACCGGGAGTTGGAAGTCCTTATGGAAGAAAAGGAAAAAGCAGATAAACTTCCTTCGGATTTTGTTTCTGAATTCGCAAAGGTTACGAACCTTGCCCACGCAGAATGGGCAGAAGCAAAAAAAGCAAAAAACTTCCAAGCCTTTGCCAAACGATTGGAAGAACTTGTCCATTTATCTAAAAAGCAAGCAGATTACTTCGGTTATACGACAGAACCTTACGATGCCTTGCTTGACAGTTATGAAAAAGGTGCCAAAGCAAACCAAATCGAAATTCTATTTGTTGATTTGAAAGAATCTTTGGTTCCTCTTGTTACCAAGGCTCCCAAATTCAAAAATCCATTTCCCGGTTCTATTTCTGTAGAGAAACAAACCAAATTTTGTAATCGATTGCCGGCTCTCCTTGGACTCACATCAAAAGAATCTAGATTGGATACAAGTAACCATCCGTTTTCCACAAGTTTGGGAAAGGGAGACAAACGAATCACAACAAGATATTCCGAAACCGATCCCTTATCCTCCATCTTTGGAGTGTTACACGAGACGGGTCATTCTCTTTATGAATCTGGACTTTCCGCAATGCCCGATTGGCCAACTCCCATTACGGAATTCTTAAGTTTAGGAATCCATGAATCCCAAAGTCGCTTGTGGGAAAACCAAGTAGGCCGTTCTTTACCATTTTGGGAATTTGTGTATCCCATTTTGTTATCTGATTTTGGATTAACAGATAAGGAACTTCCATTCAAAGATCTTTACCAATACATCAATAGTACAGAAAAAACAAAAGTGAGAGTCGAAGCCGACCAGGTCACTTACAATCTGCATATCATCTTACGATTTGAAATTGAAAGAGATCTAATCAATGGAAAAATCCAAGTAAAAGATTTACCTGAGATTTGGAATACAAAGATGAAGGAAAATTTTGGACTTAAAATTGAAAACGATGCAGAAGGCGTTTTACAAGACATTCATTGGTCAATGGGAGCCTTTGGTTATTTTCCAACTTACACTCTTGGAAATATTTTTAGTTCCCAGTTTTTTAAAAAATTTACAGAAGAATTTCCTGATTCGCATAACAAGTTTTCTGCGAATGGGGATTTTTCTGATCTATTAAATTGGTTGCGTAAAAATATCCATTCCAAAGGAAAAATTTTCGATGTGGATACCCTGATGAAACAAACGACAGGCGAATCTGCAAATGCCAAACATTTGATATCTTATTTGAATGGGAAAATCAAAGAAGTAACAATTTAACTTTTTTTTATGATTAAATTTTAAAGGAAATATATGTCAGGATCAGAACCCACACTCGAAAAACTAAGCCAGTTATCATATTTTGATAATCTCGCATTATACTATTTATGTATTGAAACACCCCCGCAGACACTTGCTTTGGCATTTCTGCAAATGGATGAAAAAATTGCAGGTTCTATGTTAGGAGTTTTGGATATCCAAAAAAGAAAATATGTACACGAACTTATGGCATTACAAAAAGATACCGAAGAAGAGGCTAAAAAAGCCGCCGCCGACGGGTTGTTACTCATCGCAGACGGATTGATTTCTAGAAATTTAATCAGTAAACAAGGCCATTATTTTTTTGGGACAAAGAAATAATAAGAACCAACACCTAAACTGATCCAGCCAATTAAAAAACTCACTCCGCCAATGGGAGTGATGGCTCCAAGAATTCGGATTCCCGTAATGGCTAGGGCATACAAACTGAAAGAAAAAATCAAAATTCCCAAAAGGAACATCCAAGTTGCTAACTTTAAATAACTTTTACTTTTGTTTGGCGATTCCAAAACGACTGACTGTTGCAAAAAAAGAAAGGATAGTAATGCTGCCAGAGTATGATAAAAATGGTAACGATTTCCCGTTTCAAAAATTACCATAAGTTCTGGACTCACAAATTTTTTTAATCCATGGGCGCCAAAGGCTCCGATAGCAACGGCCAAAAAACCAGAAAGGCAAATCAATAGAATTAAAACCACAGAGGATTGCTTCTTGACAAGATTCATAAACGATACTTCCTATTGCCTATGACTTCAGATACATCCGGAAAGAATACTAAATTTGTTAGAGTTTGGCGACAACTCAGTGTGGAGGATGTAAAAAAACAATTACTCTATATCGACGATCTCTACGGAACTTGTGGAAATTGTAAAAAACTAGGACTTAACTATTTAAAAGATAAAAAATGTCCTGAATGTGGAGTCACTTTCAAATATTTAGCAACTAAATTGAGTAAGGTGGGGGATATAGCAAAGATTCTCAGCCGAATCGATAAAGAAGGATTGGATTTAACCTTAATTGAGAGAGAAGACTTTGAAAGATCCAGTGCTTCCGATGCCGCAAGGGATCTATTCAAATCATAATAGAAATTCTGTATTTAGTAGGTGGTGAAAAACTAGAATTTAAACGACCAGCCAAATTGTGCTGTTTTGTTATGTGCTGAAGTATCTTCCCAGGCGTCAAAGGCACGAACTGCCCTAGAGACAGCTAACGCAGCAAATACACCGACCGCATTGGGTGAGTCCCAAACATTCCCAGCACCTTTTACATTGGCCATATTGTCCCAAATATTCTTTTTCGGAAGATTCTCTTGGGCATATAAATAGGCCCCACCTGCCAAAATCAAATCACATAACAGATAAATACTCATACTCACAAACGTGTCTCTGTTGGTAAATAAGGGAGAATTCCATGAGTTGTAACCAACAGAGGCCATTGGAGAGATTAAATTTAAACCTTGAGAAACCACATGATATTTTTCGGACAAGGGAACCGCTGATTCATGAGGAGGTTTTTGGAGTAACTCTTGCTCCAAAATTTGTTTCCACATTCTTTCTTGCCCTCGTCTTGGAGACTCAATTCGAATGATGGAGTCTGGTGATGTTTTTCCCACTTTTCCCACATAGATATTAAAGTCATAAGGGTTTTTCCATCGGTGTTTGTATCGGTAAACAAATCCTTGTGTTTTTTCATCTGCATAAAAATCAGGATCAAGTTTGTTTAAAAGAGCCACCAAACGAAGATTAACGTCCTCTGGGCCACCTAAAATCTCCACTGTTTCCCCTGCAAAAAGAGAATCTGTTGCACTCACTGAAAGTATTAAAGTGAAACAAAAATAAGAAACAAATGATCGGAATCCTTTACCCGATTTCATGATTGGACTCCAGGAAGTTGCAAGTATGCATTGATTAAACCTAATGAATTGTATGTAGCGTGACAGGCCATAGCGATCCAAATATTTCCAGTTTTAATATAAATATAACCAAAGAACATACCCACACCACAAATAATAAATGGAATGGCAATTGATGTTCCTTCTCCATAATGGAGCCAGCCAAAAAGTAAAGACACGATGAACAAACCTTCTTGCGCAAGATTTTTGTCGATAAAGGCCTTTAATAAAAAACCTCTAAAAAAGATTTCCTCAAGGATTCCTGTAATGATTCCCACAACATAAATTCCCCAAGCGAGTAGATATCCATTTCCATGAAGAGCTTCGTAAAGTTTTTTTGCAAACACACCCGACTCAACTGGTACTGACAGTTTTTCCAGGAGCAAACCAAAAATGACGACTACGATGAAACAAATAAATCCGTTTGCGATTCCTCGGAGTAAAATGGGGACTGAAAGTTCATCTTGAAGGTTTGTAACAGGAATTTGTAATACCTTTTTATAAAGCAAGTATCCCAATCCCACATAACATAAAAACCACGGAATAGAATGTCCTAATAGATAGTGAGGTTTTTCAGAAAATACTTTATCGTAAAACTGAGATAATAGTAAACTTGGATTCTCAGTTATTTCCTTTTGGAATTGTTCTTTGATCGGAGTCACAATTTTTTCATACTCAGTAAGCATTGTGGAAAAGTCAGTTTTACCTTCCCAATATTCTTCATAGAGGGGGAGAATCTGGTCTTCGGGAATCCGATCACCAAGCACCGTATTGTTCACGAAGGCTAAAAAAATAACGGAATAAAAGAAGGAACATACATAAACGAGACCCAACGAATAGGCTGTGAGCCGAAAGATCTCAAAAAAACGATTCTGCATCTGCCTTACAGTTCCTCAATTTCGGCAAGAATCGTCATCGTTTTTTTGGGAAATGGTCGATATTCAAATCAGAAGATTATGTCTAAAACCGTCGATTTTCTAAAATGGGTCCTGTTTCTGGCCGCTATCAGTGGATTTCTACCCCTTATTTCAGGCCCCGTTAGTTTGGCGAATTTGGAATATTCGAATCCCTCTCTCAAAAATCTTCGCTCCGAAATCAAAGAAAACTTACGAATTTCAAAATCGGGAGCAAAAAGGGAAGAACTCATTCCCCTGAAATACTATCAATACAAGGTCCGAAAAGAGGATAACTTTTTCAAAATTATGGCTCGAACGGGAATGGATTTGGAAACTTTATCCTCAGTTAATGAGCTAAGCTCTCCTCATGATTTATCACCAGGAATGGTTTTAGAAATCCCTAATATGCGTGGAACCTTTCACCCAGAAGAAACTTCAGGGGATGAAAAAACAAAACAAACATTAGTCGAAAAGTATAATATCGATCCCAATAAATTACAATACGATTCAGGACGAGAAAAATGGTTTTTACCAGGAATCTCTATGGGGAAATCTGAAAAATCCTTCTTCTATGGATTTGGATTTCAGCTTCCATTAACGGAAGCTAGAATCTCATCTGGTTTTGGTAAACGATTAGATCCTTTCACTAAAAAAGATACCTTTCACGGAGGGATCGATTTAGCCGCCGAACAAGGATCAGACGTATTTTCCTCCATGGATGGCGAGGTTATTTTTAAAGGCAAACAAGGTGGTTACGGAAATTTAATCATTATAAAACATAGTTTGGGTTATGAAACTCGTTATGGACATCTATTCGATTTTAATATAAACCTAGGTCAGAAAGTAAAAAAGGGACAAAAAATTGGAGAAGTAGGACAAACAGGTAGAGCGACCGGTCCACATTTGCATTTTGAAATTAGAAGAAATTCAAAACGTGAAAGACCTATTTTTCGATCTCATTAAAAAAAGATTTTACGACTCATATTGATTCCTTTAATTCTGGGAATCAATGGACTTTGAAATTCCCCAAGAAGTGGAAACACTTCGCAAAAACATCCAAAACTTCATCACAAATGAAATCATTCCTCTGGAAAAACATTATGACTATGAAAAAGGTCGAATGCCAGAAGATATCAACCAACAAGCACGTGCTAAAGTAAAGGCTTTGGGTTATTGGACACCACACCTTCCTAAGTCAGAAGGTGGATTGGGATTAGATTTAATTGGCACCT
The DNA here is from genome assembly GCF_016918735.1 of Leptospira abararensis. Lineage (GTDB taxonomy): Bacteria > Spirochaetota > Leptospiria > Leptospirales > Leptospiraceae > Leptospira_A > Leptospira_A abararensis. The sequence continues at coordinate 14,397 of NZ_JAFFPR010000050.1, read as the reverse complement.
GTATTATATTTAGTGAACTGGGTCGTTCACCCATTGCACCTTACATCTTTAATTGTGATGCCCCAGATGAAGGAAACATGCATTTGCTTTCTCTCGCCGCCACGGAAAAACAAAAAGAGCTCATCTTACATCCATTAATCAAAGGGACCTTGCGAACAGGATTTGCTATGACAGAACCTTCCCCTGGCGCTGGTTCCGATCCAACTTCTTTACAAACCAATGCTGAAAAACAAGGTGATAAGTACATTCTCAACGGCCGTAAATGGTACTGCACTGGAGCCAATGGCGCGAAGTATTTGATTGTGATGGCAAAGGTAAATGGAAGTTTTCGTAAAACCACTATGTTTCTTGTGCCAACCGATGCCAAAGGTTATACTATGGTTCGGGAAATTGAGCTTATGGGTTCGCATGGGCCCGGTGGACATTGTGAACTGAATTTTGAGAATGTAGAAGTTCCAGAAGATATGGTCCTCGGTCGTGTGGGAGAAGGGTTTCGTCTTTCTCAAGAAAGGCTTGGTCCCGCACGTTTAACACATTGTATGCGCTGGACAGGGATGGCAAGGCGAGCCTTATCGATTGCACGAAGTTATGCGAAAGAAAGAGAAGTGTTTAGCTCTCGTATTGCGGACCACCAAGGAATTCAATGGATGTTTGCCGAACGCGCCACAGAAATTGAAATGTCCTTCCTTCTCACATTAAAAGCCGCTTGGTTATTAAAAACAGGAAAAGATGCACGCCAAGAAACATCCATGGCAAAATGGAAGGTGAGCGAATCTTTATGTAATACGATTGATATGGCGATTCAAATCTGTGGAGGAAAAGGATACTCTCGTGACCTACCACTTGAGTTGTTTTATCGTGATGCTCGGGCAGCAAGGATTGCGGATGGACCATCAGAAGTACATAAAATGGTGATTGGTCGTAACTATGTATCCGAAAAATGGGATTTTTGAGGTTATGGAAATTAAGGAAATACAGGAAAAGGTAGAACTCCACTTATCTGCGATTTGGAAAGACAATGTTAAAGTTTCTCATATCCATCATTTGAGTGGGGGAGCCTGCCAAGACAATTACGCCTTGGACTTGGCAACTAATTCCGGTAAACAATCATTAGTTTTGCGTACGGACAAGGGAGGAAGTTTACTTTCTTCTCTTTCCAAGCGAGATGAGTTCAAAGTGGCCGAACTTGTTTACAAAGCCGGTGTCAAAACTCCTACGCCAGTGTTTTTAGAAGAAACTCCAGAGGTGATTGGTGCTCCCTTCTATCTTATGGAAAAAATTGGTGGTAAGGCAACGGGGCGTTACATCACCAAAGACAAGGAATTGGATTCCTATCGTAAAACAAATATGGTTTCTGACTTAGCAGAAAACTTAGCAAAACTCCACACAGTAAAACCAAGTTCGGTTTCCGATGAAGAGCTAAAACAAAAACTAAAACTCGTCACTATAGACAATTATATTTCGATTGCAATTGCCGATCTAAGACAGTCGTTAGACGAACTTCCCGAAGCCCACCCGGCCATTGAACTCTGTCTCTCTTGGTTAGAAACTCATGCTCCTTCCATTGATGAAATTGTTCTTGTTCATGGGGATTTTCGAACCGGAAATTTTATGATGAATGCCGAAGGCCTCCAAGGAATTTTAGATTATGAATTCGCTCACTTTGGGGACCGACACGAAGACATTGCATGGTTGTGTATGCGCGATTGGAGGTTTGGCCGACTGAGCAAAGAAGTTGGTGGTTTTGGAGACCGCAAAGATTTTTACGCGGCATACCAAAAGACTTCCGGTATCCTCGTGGATCCATTTAAGGTAATTTATTGGGAGATAATGGGGAATGTGCGCTGGGCCATAGGGAGTGCACAGCAAACGGAGCGGCACCTTTCCGGCAAAGACAAAGGGATTGAGCTTGCAGCCATTGGTCGGCGCACAGCAGAAATGGAATGGGAAGCCATGCGACTCATTGAGGAATTGGATTCAAATTAATATTTGCTTTTCCTTATATCGCTATACGGTATTGAGAATCAAAATCATTTACCTTGACTCTAAGCCTGGACCACTTTTTTTGGAAAGAGTCGGAGGTTCTTATGGAACAAACTCTAGAATTAGGAATGGATGTTTTCGAATTGCCGCGGTATTGGGAAGAGTATCAATCTTTGGAATCCCTCTATTGGGACGGTGCCTTTGCCACTGAATACCAACCAATCGTTTCCATTGCGGACAAAAAGACAGTCGCTTATGAAGCACTGGCAAGGTTCTTTACAAAGAATGGAAAAATTCCGCCAGACAGAGCTTTCCAAATAATGCATAATGATCCGGCTTTCTTTTTTGCCTTTGAGAAAAAGTTGAAGGATTTCCAAATTCAAAATCGACCGGAGGGATTTCCTTTATTTTTGAATATGGATGCCCATGTGTTTAGTAAGGAAATTCATGCAGATCATTGGGACTCGGTTCTTAAAAGTAATAAAAACATAGTATGCGAATTGATTGAAAACACTGATTATGCTTCTGTTGAAGACTCTAAGTTTTGTATGAACCATCTCAAAGAAATGAATATTCCATTTGCTCTAGATGATATTGGTGGACAAAATAACTTGTTTTGTTTTGAATTTTTGGAAGGTGTTAGTTATCTAAAATTTGATCGGCGTTGGTTGTTTTTACTTCGTACCGACAAACACTATGCCGAGATTTTAAAAGGATTTTTGGCATTTGCAAAAATGAAAAGTATCAAATGTATTTTGGAAGGGATTGAAACCCCGACCGATTTGGAAATCGCAACAAAAACTGGGTTTGATCTGGGACAAGGTTTTTTGTTTAAATACGGAACTTTACAGTCGGTCGCCTAATTTTAATTATGGGAGTTACTCGTGCAATATAGACCAGATACAAAGGAACTTATTTCCGCTATTCAGGATTTTTTAATGAAGGACCTGCTTCCTAAATTAGAAGGTGATGATCTATTATCCTATAAAGCATTAGTATCCTGGAACATGTTAGGTGTGCTTGCCAGAGAAACAGAATCACAAGAATTCGAATCTGATTGGGACAGTATTCAAAACTTAAATTTAAAGATTTCCCAATTGGAATCGGAATATGACAGAAACCAATTTTTAAATCTAAGCCGTAAAAAAAAATACAATCTTCTTCTTGAATGGAATAAAACCTTCGCCAAAGAAATCCGGAAACAAACAAAAGATAACACTGGTTTGAATTTGAAACCGGGTGGTCCCCTCTGGAATTTTACCAAAAACCAATTGAAAGAAACACTCAGCGTGTCCAACCCGAGGTTCCAAACTTAAATGTCTTTATTGTATTTGGTACGTCATGGACAGGCAGACAGACTCGGAAAAAATTACGACCAGTTAACGGAACATGGTTGGAAACAAGCAAAACTACTCGGTGACTATTTCAAAAGCCAACGAATCGAATTTGATTCTGTTTATACAGGCACACTCAATAGGCAAAAACAAACAGCACAAGGAATCATCGAAAGTTTTATAAACGATCGGTTTTGTATCCCTGATCCAGTTGAAAATTCAGCTTGGGACGAATTCGATTCTAAAATGTGGCTCGGTCTTGCAGCTAAGATTCGTCACGCAAACATTAATTTTGCAAAACTATATGAATCATACAAAAAGGCTTGGGAAGAAGGAAAAGAGGAAACCAGAGACTACTTCCAAGAACTAATTCAGATTGTTTTAAATGATTGGGTTCATGGAGTTTGGGATCCAGTGGAACCATATACATTCCAAGAATATGTGGAAAAAGTATCTTTTGGTCCAAAGGATATTCCCAGAAACGTAAAGAGCACTCTTGTGGTTTCTTCCAGTACTCCCATTGCCATCATGATGGGCCTTTCTTGTAAAATGTCTCCTGTAGAATTTCCTGTATTTATGAAGTCAATTACCAACTCTTCTCTCAGCATCTTTCGACGAGAAAAAGACCATTGGGAGCCAGTGAGTTGGAATAACACTCCTCACTTACAAGATCCAGATTTGGTGACATTAGTTTAGAAATTTCATAAGGTACGTTACAAATCAATTCGAAGTTGAGTGAATCGAGATGAATTCATATATTCCCAGCGATAGGAAAAAAATCAATTAGTTCTGTTATTGGGCAAATGAAGAAAGAAGTTTGATTCTATTTTTTGCTTTTTGTCCCCAACCGGTTCTAGGAAAATTCTTATATAAATGATCCATAGCGGCTAACTCTTCTTCGTTGGACTTACTGTAACGAATCTTAATTTTTGGTTCTTCTTGGAATTTAAAATCTACAGTTACATGAAAACTTCCCAGAAATACAACGGTTCCTGGTTGTAAGTCAATTCTTGATTTTTCTATTTCTGAACGTTCAAAATCTATATCAATTTTAGTAGGTTGTTTTGTACTTCCGAAGGCAAAGTCGGAAGCACCACGATTCAAAAGATGGACAGCATCATGAATTTCATATTGGCCTTCCTTTAAATTTTGAAAGTAATAGTAGTGTTCGGAGCTTTCATTGAATTCAAATGTTTTTTCCCCCTTTCTAAGGGTTACTTTTTGAAACCTGGGATCTATCAACTCATCCAAAACCATTTCATCTTTAACAATTGTCATATGAACAATGATGAGACTACTTTGTGCATTTTTAGGCCCAAAACTCGAACATTCTGGGAAGAGATAAGTGATTAAAAATAAAATCATTAACTTCCGAAAAATTCCCGAAGTAATCTTTTCGAATTTCGATATTTTTTTTCCCGATGGAAACTGTTCTCCATTGGATTGTTTTTCTAAATTCTGATCGGAGTGATTGGAACTCATTGATTTTTCTTACCTTAACCCATAGGGTATTGAATCTTTTTGGAAACAAGATTGATTTCCGATAAGATTTCATCTGATAGAATCACATCAGTTGCTTTTAAAGATTCATCTAGTTGGGCCACGGTATTAGCACCTATAATGGTCGAGGCAACATAATCATGTTGTTTACTCCAAGCAACGGAAAGAACTGTGGAACTCATACCATATTTTTCGGCAATGGCCATCAGTTCTACCGTGGAAGTCAAAGTGTTTTCATTTAGGAAACGGCTGGCCATTCGTTTTTGTCTTTCCCCTTCTGCCATATAACGAACAAATCGAGAACCTTCCGGAAGAACGGGTCCGTTGTATTTTCCTGTGAGTACACCACCAGCAAGAGGAGAATAAGGAAGTAAGGATACTCCTTCTTTTCGACAAACTTGTGCTAACTCATCTTCAAATCGACGATTCAGAATTGAAAAATTATTTTGAATGGAATCATAACGAATGAGATTGTGTTTTTCTGAAGTCCAAAGACTTTTCATAAGACCAAAAGAGGTTTCATTCGAACAACCGGCGTATCGAATTTTCCCTTCGTCTTTTAACTCTGTGAGTGCTTCCATAGTTTCATCATAAGCTACATCATGATCTGGCCAGTGTGTCTGGTACAAATCAATAGTTTCTACGCCTAATCTCTGTAAGGAGCCTTCAATCGCACGACGGATATGATATTTATCTAAAGCTGTTTTTCCTTCACGAAGGGGAGGACTAAACCATCCATGACCGGGGCCTGCCACTTTAGTGGCGATGAGGATTCCATCACGAGGTTTTGTTTTTAACCATTTTCCAAAAATCTCTTCTGTTCTATGAACCCAGGATTTTTGAGGGGGGACTGGGTAAATTTCGGCAGTGTCATAAAAGTCGATTCCGGCATCATAAGCACGATCTAAAATCCGAAACGCCTCATCTTCGTTACACGAGGAACCAAATGTCATGGTACCCATACAAATTTCGGATACCACCATGCCTGTTTTGCCAAGTCTTCGTTTTTTCATGTTATTTTTTAATTAAAAATGTTCGGAATTGGTTTTTGGGATCACTCCATTCGATGACATGATCTTTTACCTTTGCTTTGGTCGGTCCACGTTGCATAGCTCTGTACAAATCTTCGATAAAAAGTTTGTCTCCTTCTACAACGGCTTCTACTTCCCCATTGGGTAAGTTCTGTGTATAACCTTTGAGTCTCATCTCTTGGGCTTTTTGCAGGATGTAATAACGAAATCCAACCCCTTGTACCATTCCCCGTATTACAATTCGCGCTCTTGCTTCTTCTGATTTTGCCAAAGATTGTCTCCTTTCTAGAACTTACTTGGATTTTGATTTCTCGGCAATGTAATTTTGGATGGCCGATTTAAAAATAGGAACAAACTTTTTATAAACATCTCGTTTGAATTCCACAACCGCCTCGATGGTATCTTCAATTTCCATAAATTGGATGGTCAAAAACTCTTGTTCGTGATGGACCAAATCACATTCTTCCAAAGTCCCATCCCAATAGAAAAGGATCCATCTTTGTAGTTGGCCACGAAATTTTTGTAAGTGAGCGTTTAGGCCAAGGGAATTGGGAAAGTCGTAGGGAATCCAATCAGGATATTCCGTTACATAAGTTGCTTTTTTGATACCAAGTTCCTCATATAATTCTCGTTTAGCGGCATCCAAATAATCTTCGTCTTCATCAATGCCACCTTGAGGGAACTGCCAAGAACCTGGGAATTGTACTCGTTCCCCAACGATTACTTTTCCTAAAGAATTAAAAACCACCATGCCTACGTTTTTGCGGTAGGGTTTGTCTGTCATAATCCTTAGAATACCTCTATCATTCTTTTTCGCAAGAAATTCCTTAATTTTTTGTTTCTCCGTAAGTCCGTGGTTCCAATCTTGGGATTAGGAGAGACTATGAAGATCATTTTAGTTCGTCACGGTGAGGCTGAAAATGCAACTCCTACCATTTCCGATACCCAGCGGGAACTAACAGACAAAGGCGTCAGTGATATTCATAAAATCGGAAGATTCATAAAAAACTCTGCATTAGCAGTCAAACAAGTTTATTATAGTCCTTATCTTAGAACTAAACACACCGCCGAAATCCTTTCTGAAGAATTAAAGTATGGGGGAGAAATGTTGGCATCTGATGATCTGGCTGCCGGAAAAGGTTGTTCCGATATCATCTCTTGTTTAGTAAATTTTTCCAATTCCGATACAGTATTGTTAGTTGGTCACAATCCAGACATTACCTACTTTGCAGCAAGGCTCCTTGGAAATGCAACGGTAGCCGAAAACTTAATTTTCCAACCCGGTTCTACTATCGCCATCAACGTGGCTCGGGAGAAATTCGCACATGGGCAAATCATCTGGGCAATTTCTCCAGACAATCTCGGCATTTGAATTCTTATTAGTAAGGGGCTTGACCCGTTTTGGATCGTAAGGTTTTTGGATTTCAGAACACGGGGTGTAGCGCAGCGGTAGCGCACTTGTCTGGGGGGCAAGGGGTCGCCGGTTCAAATCCGGTCACTCCGAAGTTCAGATTAAAAAACCCAGCAGGCCTTGCGAACAAAACCTGCCGGAAGAAAATTCAGGATGGTGATATACAAAATAAAACTTAAGAAGGTTTTGTTTCGTTTCCTTCTTTGACTTTGTCTAAATACTTAACTACGTTGTCTTTGAGCTCGTCAAAACGAACGATTCCCCAAGCAATACCCATTTTTACTTTTAAGGCATTGTCACTGGTGTCGCTTTCGCCTTGTTCCTTTAACTTTTGAAAGTTGGTTTCGAATTTGCTTTTTTTCTCGTTTAGGTCCACGACAAGTTTCTCCCAAACTTCTTTGGAAGTCTTTACGGCACCAATTCCAGCATTTACGATATCTTGAAGCTTGTTTTCCACATTGCTCATCGGATGTTACTCCTTATGCTTCCATTATTTTGCAGTGCACAATAATGTCCAGAAAGATTTTTCTGGAGGAATCTGAATTCCTGAACCAAAATGGTCGGATGCGCGTAAAAACCTTATGGACTCTCCTTTCCATTTCCACCCTCGTTTTCCTAATTTTGGATTGCGGTGGCCGAATCCAGGAAAAGCCGATCGCTGGCTGTGAACGAATTTCAGGAACTCCCGGCCCGGAAGATCTAGATCTCATTCGAGAAACTTCTACTGTCATTGTGTCTTCTCATGAACGCCGCAATGGTCTGAAAGATATTGGAGCTTTATTCGAAGTTTCGCTCCAAGATACCAATCAGAAATTAGAATCCAAAAAAATAGAAACCAATTATCCTGAAAACTTTCGTCCGCATGGTATCAGTTATGCGAAAGTGAAAGGAGTGGATACTTTAGCTGTCATCTCACATACATTAGTGGATGAAAATCCACATACCATCGAAATCTTTGAACGTACAAAAGCGGGCAAATGGTCCCATACAAAAACTTTGAGTGATCCTACTCTCACAAGTCCGAACGATATCTTTATGAATGATTCTGGTGAAATTTTTGCATCGAATGACAATGGAACCAGTAACGCTTTTCGTAAGTATTGGGATATGATCATTCGCAGTGCCAGGGCTGACATTGCCTATTATGATGGAAAATCTTTCCAAGCATTGGAAGTTCCCGTCCTCCTCGGAAATGGAATTTATGTTCGTAAAAAAGGAAACGAGGAAGTATTGTATCGATCTGTGTTTGCAGAAAAAGCCATCCGCGTCTACCAAGTGGATCGCACTGCGGGAAAGATTAATTTAAAGTATTTGGAATCCATTGCCATTGGTGCGGGACCTGACAACATTATGGAAGATGAGAAGGGAATGCTTTGGCTTGCGGCCCATGATTCTACTTATAAATTCATTCGTCATGTCATGAACCGAACCAATTTAGCACCCACTCGCGTTTTCAAAATCAATCCTGCAAATAAAGAAGTAACAGAAGTCTACGCCAATGAAGGTGCGGAAATTTCTGCAGGAAGCACTGGCCTTGTTTTTAAAAACAAACTTTTGATTTCCCAAGTGTTTGAAGATTTTCTTTTGGTTTGCCCAAGGCCTTAAGGAAACGATCTTTTAGCGTTTATGGATCAGTTGGTTTCGAAAGAAGCCATCTGATGGATCGCAAATTTAGGATAAAACTCAAAATGAAATACATCGCATTGTTTAGAGGAATCAATGTAGGAGGAAACCGAAAAGTGGAGATGAAAAAACTAAAGGTTCTTTTTGAGTCCTTAGGGTTTACTGAGGTTTCCACTTATATCAATTCAGGGAATGTTATTTTTGAATCAAACCAAGATCCAAAAACGGTTCACTTAGTAATAACAACCGGTTTAGAAAAAAATTTCGATTTTGAAATTCCTACACTCGTTAAGACTGAAAAAGAAATGAAAAAAATTGCAGATGCTATCCCAAAAGATTGGCAAAACGATCCAACGCAAAGAACGGATATCGCCTATTTGTTTCCCGATATAGATTCAAAAAATACCATTGAGGAACTACCTTTCAAAAAAGATTTTGTCGATGTTCGTTATGTCAAAGGTGCCATCTTTTGGAATATTAAAAAAGAAAATGTGAACAAAAGCCAACTAGCCAAAATCATTAGCCATAAATTATATAAGTCCATGACGATCCGAAATGTGAATACGGCAAGGTTTTTGGTAGGAGAAAAAAAGTAAGAAGAAAATCGATTTCAACTATTTTGAATGTAAAAAGAAATTACAATAGGAACTTTAAAATTTATCTTTAAGTTTCTGATTAAAATATAAGGTTAATATATAATAACATTCTATCTACTTGATGAAAATTTCTAATGCCCACTTGCTAAAAATTATCCGTGTAAGAATTATTATAATATTTATACTGGCTTCATTACTTTATAGAATATTTTCCGTCTCTAATTCAATTCGCGTATCCGAATTCGCAGCGGGCGGATTCTCAATAATTTTTAATTATCTCCTATATTCATTTCTCTGCATTGTTTTCCAAATTTTGCCTTCATATTTTCTATACAAAAATATTTACAATCAGCATAAAAAACTCAAATCTTTGTACAAACTTTTAAAATATTATTGTTATTTCGGCTTACCAATACATTTAATTATAACTTTTCTAAGTTATCCTGAAATTATTTCTATATTACACTCTGTAACTCCAGATCTAATGCTCTTTTTGATATTTACTGTTTCTAAAAGAAAGAGATTATAAATTAATTAAAGCGGCAACTTCCTCCATTCGCATAACAGCATCGAAACGCTTAGAATCAGCAAATTGTCTTTTTTTCACTCACTTTCATCTGCAAGCTATGTGTCCAAGTACCAAACATCCAAAACAGCTCCTCGAATCCCCTCAAGCCAATCCCTTCAATACCGCTTCTATTGTCTGCACTAACAAAGGTTCACGATCCTCTTCGCAGTATTGGGCCACAAGTTTTGGATGGGTGAAAGCCGTGCCGGTGGTAATCAGGATTTCTGTGACCATTTTTATATCTTTCTTTTTCAACTTTTTTTGTTCCATGGCTTCCGTGACAAGAGTCGACATCTGCTTGCGCATATTTGATAAATGAGTTTGGATGAACGGTTTGGATTCTGATGCGGCAATATCAAAGGCTTTATACAATTCGGGATCTACTTTTACTTTCTCCAACTTCATTCGATGTAAATTTAAAAACCAAGTGAGAATCTTCTGCAGAGGATCTCGTTTTTCCAGAACCAACAAATCTTGCCTTTTGTCCAGATTCACAAGCCAACGTTCCGATACCGCATCAAGGAGCGCCGTTTTGTCTTGAAAATGGGAGTATAGTGCCGCGTGGCTGATTCTCATTTCTTTGGCCACATCCACCAGGCGAACCTTTTCAAATCCTTTGGCTCGCATTTGGTCGATGGCAATTTCTACCGCTTTATCTTGAATTTCCGAAGGGGTGAGACCAGTCCGTGGCATAGGGAAATTCTCGGATTTAAACCTTCCCGGTCAATTCGAAATTACAAAATGAAAAAAACGTTAGTTTTGAAACTTACGGACTTGACAATTTGTAACTTACATAATATTATAAATGTAAGTTACAAATATGGAAGGTAATCAGATGTTATGGAATGGAAATACAATACTCATCACGGGCGGAACAAGTGGGATTGGGCTGGCTTTGGCCAAGCGACTCGCAGGTCTCGGAAATCGAATAATAGTTTGCGGAACAAATGAAAAGAAACTGGAGGAGATTCGGAAATCATACCCTGATTGGGGAACGTATCTTTGTGATGTTTCTCGCCCCGAGGAAAGGGAACGATTGTTCTTGGAAACAACTAAGGATTATCCGGAGCTGAATGTATTATTCAATAATGCAGGAATCCAACGGTATCCTAAATTAAATGAAGTGGAACCTTGGTCGGAGATGGGAAAAGAAATCGATATCAACTTAGGGGCTCCCATTCACCTCTCTACGTTATTCGCTAAACACCTGTTTGCGAGAGAGAATGCTGCGATTTTAAATACCACTTCTGGTTTGTCCCACATTCCTTTGGCTTATGCTCCTGTGTATAGTGCCACCAAGGCTGCGTTACACTCTTTCACAATGACACTTAGGTTTCAATTTCGTAAGGAACCAATCAAAATCATTGAGGTTTCTCCTCCTATGGTGGACACAGATTTAGGAATCCCTAACACGCATACGGCGGGACTGAACTTAGATGAATATGCGGATACTGTGATCAGTGGATTACAAAAGGGAGATCTGGAAATCACAACAGGTTTTTCTACAATCTCAGCCAATGCTAGTCGAGAGAAGAAGGATGAAATCTTTTTGTCTATGAACCAGGCTCGGAGTGGATCAAACTAAAGACCGACCCACAAAGGCACAAGCGATGGCATCCCAAGAGTCATCGTGGCCTTTGAGATCCTTAAATCCTAATATCATTTGGATCGCTGCCCGAACTTCTTTTTTGGTAGCGTTTCCTTTTGTGGAGATTCCCTTTTTGATTTGGGTAGCTGTTAAAGATACTGCGGGAATTTGTTTTTCCCCCAGAGAAAGAAGGATGACCCCGCGGGATTCCGCGACCTTCATTCCTGTCGTGGTATTTTGAACAAAAAACAATTCTTCTACGGCCGCCGCATCCGGTTGGAATTCGGTGAGGATGTCCATCAGTTCCGATCGGATTTGGAGCAAATTGTCAGGAGAAGGGGTTTTCGGAGCCACCTCAATCGTTCCGTAAGTTAAAAGCGTTGGATTGCGACGAAGGCCTTCAGGAAAGGACAAAATGGCATATCCGACGCGGTGGGACCCAGGATCAATTCCTATGACTTTCAATAATTTCTTTCCTAGCTCCGTACTTTTGCCCAGTTTCGACCTCCCTGACCCAAAACCTAGTCTAAAAATGAAAATGACAGGGTACTTTCCTTCCGTATAGTGGAAGAAAACCACCCGCAGGAACGTTAAACACATGACCGCAACGGCAGTGAAACTCGAAAAATCCCAGGCGGAGAAGGCTCTAAGTTCTCAAGCCGCCCTCCTCAATGATATAACCAAACGACTCGCTCTGAAAAATTCCGACAACGGCAAAGTTTCTGTAAGCAAAATGGACAAAACGCAACATGTGTTTTACCAATTGGCTTGGATGACCGCTCAACAACGTGTTGCTGAGAACTTTATCGTTTATGCTTGGGATGCTTCCAAGGGAACGGGCGAAATGGAACAAAAAATGGCCCTTACTTTTGCGGCGGAAACTGTTTCAAACATTCGTTCCGAACTCGCAGCTCGCCCAGCGGAGTATGAACTCACATACCAAGAACTATTCTCTAAACTTTTTTCTGATGAGATCAACACTTTCGTAGAAGCAGCTTCCAAAATGGAAAACTATGAAGCGATCGTGGATAAGATCGTAGACCTGGGACACTTCGGTGCTTATGGCCTTTCTGAAGACCATGAAAACTTCCGTGGAATCTTCAAAGATTTTGCTGAAAACGTAGTGGTTCCTCATGCAGAACATGTCCACAGACATGACGACCTCATCCCACAAGAAATCATCAATGGATTAAAAGACATGGGTTGTTTCGGACTTTGTATTCCAGAACAATTTGGTGGAATCCAACCAGATGACCGTCCAGACAACATTTCCATGTTAGTGGTCACTGAAGAACTTTCACGTGGATCACTCGGTGCTGCGGGATCACTCATCACAAGACCAGAAATTATGTCCAAGGCTCTCCTCAAAGGGGGAACCGAAGAACAAAAAAACAAATGGTTACCACTACTTGCTTCCGGTGAAAAATTTGCAGGAATCATGGTAACAGAACCTAACTACGGTTCGGACGTTGCAGGTGTTTCTGTTACGGCAAAAGAAGTAGAGGGCGGATTTGTCATCAACGGTGTAAAAACTTGGTGTACATTTGCAGGTTATGCGAACCTTCTTCTTATCCTTTGTAGAACAGAATCGGATCCAAGTCTCAAACACAGAGGCCTTTCCATCCTACTTGCTGAAAAACCTTCGTTTGACGGACATGAGTTCAGTTACAAACAAGACGGCGGCGGAACCATCCAAGGAAAAGCAATCGGAACCATTGGTTATCGAGGAATGCACTCCTACGAAGTATCTTTTGAAGATTACTTTGTTCCTAAAGAAAACCTTCTTGGTGGAGATGCAGGACGTGGCAAAGGATTCTATTTCCAAATGGAAGGATTTGCTGGTGGACGGATCCAAACAGCAGCTCGTGCCAATGGTGTGATGCAAGCAGCATTAGAAGCAGCACTTCGTTATTCTCAAGAACGTAAAGTATTCGCAAAACCAATTTACGATTACACTCTAACTAAGTTCAAAATTGCGAAGATGGCTATGATTGTCCAAGCAACTCGCCAGTACACTAACTATGTAGCAACTCTACTCGATAACCACAAAGGTCAAATGGAAGCAACACTTGTAAAATTGTATGCTTCCAAAATTGCTGAGTGGGTCACTCGAGAAGCAATGCAAATTCACGGTGGTATGGGTTATGCGGAAGAGTATCCAGTATCACGTTACTTTGTGGATGCTCGCGTATTCTCTATCTTTGAAGGTGCGGAAGAAGTGATGGCTCTTCGTGTGGTTGCGAAGGACCTACTTGACCAAGCACTCGCTTCTTAATTAGAATCCAGAACTAAACTTTGTCGGGAGGGTGTAAACCTGACGGCAAAGGAGAAAGTGAAAAAGCTCGGAATCCCCGGGCTTTTTTATGTACTAAAACAAAATCGGTTTAAGTTAAATTATTTTCGTAGTAGGAGCATATGTTTAGGGATGTCGTTTTTAATCTCGTCTCGAGTTAGAAGTTTTAGGTGCAGGCTTGCATTCTTCGGGAACATCACAGAATGCTTGTATCATAAATACATACCCATCAATGTTTGTACAGATATTAATCCCTAATCTACGATATCTTTCCGCTTCAGGAGTTCTTTCACAAGCCAAAACGGTGGTTAGCAAACAATTGTTGGACTGTTTCTTTTCTCGATCGCATTTTCCCGTTACATTTGCTATTTCACGATCACAATTTGTGAATGAAAAAACTGTAATGAAAAGAAATAATAATCTTGTGGTCTGCATATTTAAACCTATTTTTTAAATAATATTTTCGGATG
>NZ_JAFFPR010000060.1 GCF_016918735.1 Leptospira abararensis | reverse complement strand
AGGTTAGGAAGGAACAGAATTTTTGGAATTGGAAAATTAGAAGTCGAAATGATTTAAAAGGTAAATCTAACAGGGATTTGATCCCTGTTAGATTTACTAATTTACTCACCAAAACTTTTTGAAAATTCCAGTGTAAAATTGAGAGCGTTGAAATCAAATTTTGTAGTTTGGGAACCATCCCAAGCTGAATACAAAAGTGTTGCCGTAGGTGAGTTTCCTAAAGAAAGGTAGTTTTGGTATTTCACCTTCATACTTTCTTTGGAATATCCCCATTTAGCAGCAAACCAAGAAGAGAATCGAAACACAAAGTCCAATGTTTGTTTTGTTCCTGTGTAAGTAGCGTCTCCACCTGAATAACCGAAACCAGCTAGGCCAAACGATACGATTGAGGAGGTGACTCTAGAATCATTTCCTTTTAAGGAATAGAACTGCTGGCCCAAATGGATTTCAAACCATCGTAATGGTTTAATTTCCAAATGGATACCTGGAACAATTCCCTTCACGTCCAAATTTGCATCTCTAGACTCAAATCCAAGGTAAGATTGGAAGTTGGTCCCAATAGGAGAAAATCCGTAATATAACCTTGGGGTTTGAGTTAACTGATCAATTGATACGTGTCTTAAACTCGCACCAATATTAAAGTGTGGATTGATCGGGTGGAAGTAGGAAATTCCTAAACTTCTTTTCTTTTCTGTGAATTGAGTTTGGTAAGGATCCGCTTCTTCTGATTTTTTTTGGTTTACTAAGACTCGAGATTCATAAAAAATACGAAACTTATCTTGGTATCGATACTCAAGTTCTCGGGTATTTGAGCTTCCATCAAACTTCGGCATCTGCATTGAGTAAGATAGCAAACTATCGACCGAAGCACCGTTGAACAACATATAAGAAAGGTCTTCATTCCTTACATAATCTTTCTCTGGAATAATTAGACCGCCGGCACTTCCGATAGATCGAAAGTATACACGGTGTTTGTCCGGTTGCCTTACTTCTGGCAATTCATGGGTAGAGTCAAAGTCTTTGGCAAGAAGGCTTCCAAAAGACACAAGCACAACCCCCAATGTTAGGATGATTTTGTTATGGGACACGGTTTATTCCCCCCAAACAATCACACATTCGCGATAGAAAAGGCCGAATGGTAAAATCGTCAAAGACTCCCTATCTACAACAGCAATCTTTTTGATGTTTGCATGTTGTGCAGCTTCTTCAATTGAGTTACCAGCACCATAGAAGAAAATATTGATTGCAAAGCCTGATAAACTGCAAGATTTACCTGATTTTTCTACTTTAGCAGAAGTTACCATATTACCAACTGCATCCCCATTTAAGTGTTGGGTGGTGTTAGCAAATAGATAAGCTGGAAGTGGAGTGGTCACACAATTTACAAAAAGTGCCAAACTAAAAATTGAAAGTAAAAGGTATTTCATAATTATTCTCCAGATACAATTGTACAGTAGTTACGGAATAAACCGGTAAGGACGGATAAAGAAGAGTGGTCGATGGTTGCAATTTTGGTAATTCCGTTTTTGTTTGCAACGGATCCGGCACCTGCATCACCTACGCTAAAAAGATAAAGGATAGTAAACTGACATCCTGTTCCTTCTTTTGCGGCCTTCACATTATTTTCTGGATTGAACGTACCTGCAAATTTTGTAGAAGTAAAAAGAAATCCATGAGTGGGGCCAATGGCACAATTTGCGAATAAAAACACACTTAATAGAGAGATAAATACTAATTTCATTTTCATTGGGAAACTCCGATTATGATCCTTTAACAACAACACATACTCTGTGGTAGATGTAACCCGCTATGATTCCGAGTTGTTCATAATCCAAATATGCCACCTTTGCGATATTAGCATTTTTCTTTGCTGTTTCGATAGATGAGTCACCGAATGCAAACAAATAAAGAACGGAATGGCTACATGCTTTACCTTCGGCAGTTCCTTCGGTATTAAGTCCGAGAGGTCCAGGAACATAAGTTTTGTGAAAGAATAGGCCACCTTTCGTAAGGATGGAAGGGGTTGCGTATTCCCTGGTTGGGTTTGTATTTGCACTTGGCACATAACTTGCGTGATATGAACTACCTGAACAGTTTTGTGTTAAAAGTATAAATGTGAGTGAGATGCTAAAGAAAATGCTCTTTTTCACATGATTCTCCTGATTGATTTTTGACAGTTGTAAAATTTGTTAGGTTTTGAGTCAATCGTGTTGAGAATTTTGAATGAAATCCTTGGGTTCAACTAACAGCCTTGTAGCGGAAAACCAGTGGGAATACAATTGATGAATTTTTTAAAACTGTCATCCAATGTAATGAATGTCCTTTAACGGAAAGTTTGTTGCAATTCGCCTATATTTTTTTCAATTTTTATGTATCCTCCAAAACGGGAAACCTCTGGATTTTTAAAAGGTAAACAGATGCAAAACTAATTCCTAGAAGGGTTCTAAATTTATTCCAAGAGACACAAGAAAATTTATATTTCTCTTTGCTCTTCCTTTCGTCCCATTTCTATTGGGGTGAACGAGATTCAGTTTTTTCACCACTTAGATTTAGGAAGAGAAAAGGTTTTTTGCCAAGTGACTCTATTCCTAAACTATGGCTAAAATATATATACTTTCTAAAGAAGGTTCTGTTTGTTTGCTAAACTTTTTGCCTCAAAAAATGTGATGACGATTTCCGATGACCTTTTCACGGAAGTGATGTTAAGAAACAACAAACGAATGTTCCTTTCGTTTCTTTCGATACTCGCTCTTGCGAATGTTGCAACACTTTCCATTAAAATTGCAGGAAAAGGTTCGGACTATCTCACATACCAAAGTATTCTTATTGAATTTGTCCTAGCCACATCCATATTGATCGTTGGATTTTTACTTTCGACAAAATTAAAAACACACTGGGCTTCTAGTTATATTTCTATTACCGGAGTTACTTTATGTTTGCTCGTGTTTCAATATGTAATTTACGGAGCCACTGAACTTTCTGCTACTTTCTATATATCCTTCGTTTTGAGTGTGTTATACTTCAATCGAAATGCTTCCATCTACAATTTTATTCTGATTATCGTTTCTGAAATTGTTTTGTTTGTGTTCCGACCTGAACTCATTCCCGGTGGTCCAAAAAGTAATATCATTGTAAGATTTCTTATTTTTGTTTGGGTAGGGATTGGTGCGACAGTAGGTGCCACTGCGACGAGAACTCTTCTTAACTTAGCTGTTGAAAAACAAAAAGAAGCAAAGAAAGCCTTAGACAATTTGATGAATATGGCAAAAACTATTTTGAATACAATTGATATGATGAAACAGCAGATTAAAAATCAAGACACCATATCGGATGAATTAAAACAAATTTCTGAACACCAAGCATCCTCTCTTGCAGAAATATCTACCTCTTTAAAAGAATTATCGTCAAAAGCAGATTCAAATAACAAAATCGCCAAATCCTTGTATAACGAATCAGAAGTATCCATTCAATCGGTAAATGATTTAAAAGCGATCAATGAAACTGTTCAAACTGGAACAGGAAGGATATATAAAAATTTAGATGTGGTTATGGGTTATTCGAATGATACTTCCGAACATATCCATCTTTCGATTAACAAGTTCAATATCCTTAAAGATAAAAGTACGGAAATTTCCGATTTTGTCTCTGTCATCAATGACATTGCTGATAAAGTAAATTTGTTATCCTTAAATGCTGCGATTGAAGCGGCAAGGGCAGGGGAACATGGTAGGGGATTTGCTGTTGTTGCAGAAGAGATATCAAAGTTAGCGGATGCAACCACAAGGAACTCAAAAGAAATCTCAAAGATCATTCAAGAAAATCTTTCTCTCATTGGAGAGAGTAGCGAACTCATTAACAAATCATCTGCGATGATGGGAAAATTGGATACAGCAATTGGAATCATCAAAAATGAAATCACCGGTGTTGGCACCAAAATTGTGGAAATTGACAAAGCAATAGAGACCATCGACAATCTAAATACAAGGATTTACGAAACTAGTAAAACCATCGAAAACTCTACGAACTTCCAAAAGATTGCGACCGAAGAATCTACTAAAATCACAGCAAACATTTCGGAATCGGCAGCCAACATAGTCGAAATTTCCAAACAAATTTCAGAAAGTAGTAAATCTTCGGGAGGGATCATTGTTCAGCTGGATTCCATGGCCAAGGAAATGACGAATTAACGATCAAATTGCCAAATATCCGCCGTAAGGAAGAGAAAATTGCGGAAGGATTCGACATTCAGAAAAAGTGAGTGGAAACTCATTTCCTGGTTGACCGATTCTTTTACGTACGTAATGTCCATGGGTTGTATACGCCCACAACTATGAACCGAATCCTTAGCCTTGTTCTTTTTTCCTTTGTTAGTTGGTTTTTCTTGGTAACCCCAACTTCTATCTCTGCTCAAGAATATGTTCCCAGTGCCGGTTGCGAAAAAGATCCTCCACCCAAAAATCTTCCCTTTCCTATGGATGAGAGCAAACAACTTTGTAAAAAGGACATAGAGGATAAAAAGGAAAGTTGGTATCCTACGGGTTTACCTCTTATCAACTCCGATCCAAACGAAGGGATAGGGTATGGGGCCCGAGCTTATATCTACGAGAATGGAAAAAAATCGGACCCACTTTTTTATTACACACCGTATCGTATGCGTGTGTTTGCTCAGTATTTTAATACAAACAAAAATGCCCAATACCACCAAGTAAGTTTGGACATGCCTTTCATTGCGGATACACAATGGCGACTCCGCGCCGACTTATTTTTAACCATCACCCCTACCACACTCTACTTTGGAATTGGTGAAGATACGATGAAACCTTTATCGTATTTGGAGAGAAACCAACCAGATGGAAGGCATATCGTAAATGCAAGCTATATGGATCAGGAAAATAACCTTACTTTCTTTCGACCAGGAACTAGTTCTGATCCGATTAGTTTAGGCGGGAAAACCTATTCTGGATTTCCGCAAACTCCAGGTTATGTTGTTACAGACAAAATGTACAATCGTTATACTATCGAAACACCGATGGCAACGGCAAGTACAGAACGTTCGTTTGTAGGAGGAACTGTCAGACTCGTAGCAGGTTTTAAATTTTCAAATAATATTGTCAGAACATATGACGGAAAATTAGCCCGTGGAGTAGATCCTCTCCTTGGTGGTGAACACACAGCAGATGTTCCCAATGGAAAAACAAGGCTCACGGAAGACTATGAGGGTAAAAAAATAATTGGATATAATGGCGGTTATGTGAATGCTCTTCGAGTTGGTCTTGTTTACGACACAAGAGATTTTGAGCCAGATCCTAACTCAGGAATTTTTGCAGAAGCCACTTACGAAAAACATACAAAGTCAATTGGATCCGAATATGATTTTCAAAAATACTTTGCGCAAACAAAATTGTTTTGGAGTCCCTTTCCAAAGGTTTTTGATAAGTTAGTCATCGCCAATCGTTTTGGATTAGGTGTGACGGATGGGGAAGCACCATTTTATGAATATAGAAATATGTGGGGAACAGAAGGACTTGTTGGGGGGCTTGGAGGCCTTAGA
The DNA here is from genome assembly GCF_016918735.1 of Leptospira abararensis. Classification (GTDB taxonomy): domain Bacteria; phylum Spirochaetota; class Leptospiria; order Leptospirales; family Leptospiraceae; genus Leptospira_A; species Leptospira_A abararensis. Next base: position 495,763 of record NZ_JAFFPR010000060.1, on the reverse strand, counting down.
ACCGTTCGAGGTTTCAAACAGGATCGATTTGTAGGCCGTGCTATGGGTTGGGGGAATACAGAAGTTCGTTGGAAGTTTGCAGAAGCCAAGTTTGGGTCTGAGTTCTTTGCTTTCAACTTAGTTCCATTTTTTGATTATGGTCGTGTCTGGGACGACGAACATAAATTAGGTTGGAAAGGTTATGCGTATTCTCGGGGTATTGGTTTACGAATTGCCTGGAACCAAGCAACCATCATCATGATCGATTATGCAAAATCTAGAGAAGACGAACAACTTTTTGTGAATTTCAGCCATGTTTTCTAAGAGATTAAGTCTTTTCCTCTGCTTTTTCAAATAGGATTTGGAACTCCTTATCAATTGGTAGTACCTTCATAATCCCAATATTGGCCCCACCTGTATTTCCTAGAGGAACGCGGCCGATGAGAGATCCAATCCCCGCCACGGCTAGTCGTACTAACTGTCCGAGGATTTCGCGTTTGTCATTTTTACGAATTCCTACTTTCAACATCCACCAATGGTTGTATGTATGAGGAATGACAAACCTTTGGCCAAGGATATGAGCCCGTTCCAAATGGAAAAAAGATTCTGTATACTTCGATTCTTTATACAGTTTTTTTGCCTGATTCATTTCAAGTGCAAAAGCATTTTTTAAAATAGGATGCATGATGGACTTTCCTTGTTCGTATTGTAATGGTTAGTTTGTAAATTTGTTTCATAATTTTGAAAAATGAAATTTTTATTTTGAAGGTTTATTTTTAAACTTTAATGCATTTTTGTAATGTTCGTTTGCTTCTGTCAAATTCCCTCTTTCTGTTTCTAAATCTCCGAGGCTTTGATACACCGCACCTTTGTTTGGAAATTTTGATTCTAATAGATCCATATAAATCTTTTCGGAATCATAAAAGTTTTTAACCAATAAGAGTGCATTTGCCTTTAGGAACAAATTGTTTTGATCTGTTGGATCAATCTCTAATGCTCTATTGATATAATGAAGTGCACTTCCGTAGTGACCCAGTTTAAATTCGGTTTTTGCATTTGTAGTTAGCTTTGTTAAATTAGGTTCTTCCGATAAATCTTCTAGCAGAAATTGTGAGTAATCTCGTCCAGAAAGTCCTTGTAGAACATTGATCACAGTAGCTCTATCGTCTCTTTCTAAATTATGTATGTATTTTTCTAAAACGGGAATGGCTCGTTTATCTTTGATTGTATCAAAGGCGAGCGCGGCACAATATTTTGTATGGTAATAATTGTCTTCCTTAATTGTTTTTAATAGATATTCCGTTACCTCTTCTGTTTCCATCCAACTAAGGGCTCTTATCACAGTAAAACGAACATGGTCACTACTTTCTTTCTTCAGTAAAGATGAAAGTGCAGGAATGTATTTAGGGTCCTTCGATAATCCTAAACAGGTAATTCCCTCTACATTTGTGGGTTCCCGAAAACCGTATTCACTTCCATTGATCGCTAAATCTAAACATCTTTCTAAGTGATCACCGTTGCTTTCGAGAGCATTGAGATTTGCGGAAATTAGAAAACTTGTTAGGAGGGCCAAAAAAAAATAACATCTGTTTATATTCAAAAAATAATCAAATAGATGGATTCAAACAAATATTTTTTTAATGGAGTCATGATTTTTATAAAAAATAATCCGAACGGTTCACTCTACTTAGCATATCGTTTTTAAATATTCCTCTGGGCTTAGTCCAATGGTATTTTTAAAATCCTTTATAAAATGTGCCTGGTCGTAATATCCCAGTTCGAGGGCCATCTCCGCATAATGGATAGATTTTTCTTTTTCAATTCGTTCTGCTACTTCTTGGATTCGAAATCGTTGGATCACCCATTTGGGGCTGACACCAACATACTCTCGAAACAGTCTTTGCAAACTACGAAGGTTGATTGAAAAAAGCTTTGAGATTTGATCCACTGTTTGGATACTTCTATCTTCTTTGATTTTATCTATCATTGTATTGATTAAGGGGATTTTAGGATCGGGTTCTGGAAGGAAATTTCCTAACCAAGTTTCAATGATTTTGATTCTACTTTCTTCGTCCTTTTTTTGAAAAATTTCATTTTCAAGCGGAAGGATATCTATCTTTGTAATTTCAGTGATGGGAATTGTTTTGTCTGTGAGGATAGAAATATTTTTTTGAAAGAAGGGATAAAACCCTCCAGGCCGGAATTTGATCCCAAACACAGAACCTTTGCCTGCCAAAAGAGTAGAAAACCTTCCTTTGGTGACTCCGAATATTTTGGAATTTCCTTTTTCAAAGACAATGTGTACGCTTGGGTAGGGAAGAGTCTCTGCAAGATAAGGTTCTTTACCTGTTAAATCCCAACTAACAGTCCAATAGTGTTCAATAAAATAATCTAGTTTTGTATTAGCAAAAAACTGATTGTGTTTCGTCTTCAAATTGGCTTTGGTTTGACGTAAAACTCCTCGCGTTGGTTTTCCTTTTTCTTTCGCCATACCACTTATTTATTGTTTTGTCGTGTTTTTACAATCCAAAACTTTGAATCCCTGGTATCTTATATTTAGAGGCGACCAATGAATACAACAAATCAAATGAATCATAATTTAAGCTTAAGTCTTACAAAAACCATTCATTCAAATCCAGAACGTGTCTGGGAGATTCTTACAACACCCAAATACATCAAAGAGTATTTATATGGATCCGATGCCATTTCTGAATGGAAAGAAGGATCTTCCCTTGTTTTTAAAGGAGTATGGGAAGGAACACCTTATGAAGAAAAAGGGATTATTCTTTCCTTCCTGCCGCCCTATACATTTAAATATTCATATTTTAGTGCTTTCTTTGGTTTGCCTGACAGACCGGAAAACTATTCCATCATCGAAAACAAACTAACATTTGCAGACGGACTTGTAACAATCCACTTAACTCAAACAGGATTTACCGCAGACGACAGACGAGATCATTCTGTTGAGAGTTGGAACCAATGTTTGAATATTATCAGAGAAATTGCAGAGAAAAAGGACTAGAATTTTGATTGCCTATAACTATTTTTAATTTTTTTCATCATATTTTTTTTCAAAAGGGAATGTGTATTAATTTGAACACTATTTTTTTTTGACAATATTTGGATTGGGGTGAAAAGGAAAATGCTTTTCAATAAACGTTGTTACCAGTAAATTTTTCCGAATGGACTCTAATCAAATCACCGTTCAATCCACCATTAGTGCCGACACTAAAAAAGTTTGGGATTATTATACCAATCCGAAACATATCATTCATTGGAACTTTGCTTCTGATGATTGGCAATGCCCTTGGGCCAAAAACGATTTGCGAGTCGGCGGAAAATACAGTGCGAGAATGGAAGCAAAGGATGGAAGTTTTGGCTTTGAATTTGAAGCGATCTATGACAATATAGTAGAACTAAAATCATTTACCTATACGATGGAAGATGGTAGAAAAGCCTCTGTCAACTTGGAAAGTCTGGGTAATAAAACAAAGGTGACGGTAAGTTTTGATCCAGAAAATCAAAACCCAGAAGAAATGCAAAGGGGCGGATGGCAAGCCATACTGGACAACTTTAAGAAATATGTGGAGTCGCATTAGAAACTTTTAAATTTCCTCGTCTTTAAAGTTGTATGCCCTCCTGGAATGCATCGATCAGAAATTTCGTGCGAGAATTAATTCTCCTGATTTTTGTATTCCTTCTCTATCTCATTGCAGGAAAACTCAGCCTCAATCTTTCCTCCATAGATGGATACAGTACTCCAGTTTGGCCGCCCGCAGGCCTTGCCTTGGGATTTGTTTTAATCTTTGGCAATCGCGTTTGGCCTGCATTGTTTTTAGGTGCTTACTTTACGAACACAACCCATCTCCCCACATCCGAAACGTGGATCCAATTTATAATTTCTAATCCACAAAATATAACCATCTCTCTTGGAAATTCGACCTCTGCACTATTAGGATCCTATCTTTTAAAAAGACATTCGAGTCCTAATTTAAATATTTTCCAAGCGAACGAGATTGTAATCTTTTTTATTTTAGCAGGCCCTGTAACTGCATTTATCTCTTCTGTTATTGGAAGTTTGTCTTTGTTTTATTTTAAGATCATCTACTTTGAATTTCTTTTTCAAACATGGATTACTTGGTGGATGGGTGATTCGATAGGAATCATCATTTTTACTCCACTGCTTATTTTGATTTGGAAGTGGTATGAAGGTGAGGAAAAACTTTTAAGATTAATTATTTTTGCTTCTGCAACAATGAGCACTTTTGTTTTTACCTTATCCATTTTTTTTCTAACTAGGAATTGGGAAAAAGAATTTATCAAATATAGGATCAAGTCAGATGGTCAAATCATTTTCGCCGGAATTGAAAATCGATTATTGGAAAACCTTCGAGTTGTCAAAGGCCTGGGTTCATTTATATCCTTAACGGAAAAATTGAATCGTAAATACTTTGATGCGTTTTCAAAAGGGATTATGGAAAATTCTGATAGTGTGACCGCCTTGTCTTGGAATCCATTAATTCGTCATTCGTTACGTCCCATTGCTGAAACTAAATTAAGGATAGATTATCCAGGTTCCATCGGTATCTCCGTACAAAAGGATAAAAAATTACATCCTTCTCCTGAATATGAAGAGTATGTTTATATTCAGTATATTTATCCATATATGGAAAATAAACAAGCAATCGGGTTCAACTTACTTTCAGATGCAGCGAGAAAGGAGGCGTTGTATCACGCAACTGAAAGGCAAGGGATTGATATGACAGGTAAAATTAGCCTGGTTCAGAGTTTGGAAAACAATTTGGGATTTTTAGTTTTATATCCAGTCACAAGATGGAATGGAGAATTTGGGTTTGCTACAGCTGTCATTCGAATCGCTGCTATTATAGAAAAGGCCCTCATCGGGAATGATCAAAATCATTTATGTATCAAAATTGAAGAATTAAATGGCCCCTCTAACATTGGAATATTTTCAAAGGAATGTTCTCATACGGAAGAAAAGATTTTTTCAGATTTTTATTACGAACGTCAAATGACGATTGGTTCGCATATACTCAATATAAAAACAATTGCGACTAAAGAATATTTCCTAATGAATCTTACAAATGCATCCAGATTTTTGCTGATCATATCTTCGCTGTTAACGGGCTTACTTGGGATATTGCTCCTTATCGTTATGGGTAAAGAAAAGAGCATTCAAGATATAGTAGAAAAAAGAACTTTTGAACTTGAAAAAGCCAATCGAGTCAAATCAGAATTTTTAGCAAATATGAGTCATGAAATCCGTACACCCATGAATGGAGTGTTAGGTATGTTAACTCTCTTGGGACAAACGAATATAGATCCAGAACAAAAGGACTACTTAGAGAATGCGGAAAAATCAGTCTTATCCCTTTTGACAATCATCAATGACATATTGGATGTTTCTAAGTTAGAAAATAAAAAATTAGAAATTATAGCTAAACCAACAAATTTGAATAAATTATGCAAAGATGTAACTCAGTTGTTTTTGGCGGATGCAAAGAAAAAGAATTTGGAATTGCATGTGAATTTGATTGGGTTGGATCCAAATCTTTATGTTCTAGTTGATGAAAATAGGCTTCGCCAAATATTGATTAACTTAATTGCAAACGCTATTAAGTTTACATTTGTTGGATCTATTTCTTTAGATGTAATTCTGAATAACGATAAGAGGTATATTGTTTTTAAAGTTAAGGATACTGGAATCGGGATTTCGGAAGGAAATATTCCTAGATTATTTAATCGTTTTGTCCAGTTAGAGGATTCTCGCACCAAAAAATTTGAAGGTTCTGGTCTTGGTCTTTTTATTTCTAAACAGCTTGTTCAGTTGATGGGTGGAGAAATAGAGGTTCATAGTCGAGTAAACGAAGGATCCACGTTTCAGTTTACTATTCCATTTCAAGAAACTGAACAAAACGCATCACCTTTAATTAACATCAATTCAAAGTTAATCGGTACTGGTAAAAATTTTCATATTTTAATCGCGGAAGATAATTTATTAAATCAAAAGTTTGTAGTTAAAATTTTTCAAAAAGAAAAAATTAAAGTAAGTGTTGCATCCAATGGTCTCGAAGTCATTCAATTATTAGATGATTCGTTAAGTCATTTGGAAGATCGCTTTGATATGATCTTAATGGACATTCAAATGCCTGTGTTAGATGGAATGGAAGCAACAAAACTCATCCGAAAGCGAAATGATTCGTATCGTGATATTCCGATCATAGCAATCACTGCAAATAGTATGGATTCTCAATTGAACGAATATTTGGAAAATGGAATGAATGCTTATGTAAAAAAACCAATCATACTTTCAGAGCTCCTCTCCACTATCTATCAAAATTTTAGATAATTAAATTTGATTTTAAAAACCTATAGTCAAAGGCTGAGAGACAAAAATCAAAATCCGTGAATCATTCTCGTAAATTTCTTTTATAATTCTCTCTGTACCAAATAAGCCAATAGGGAGATCAGAAGGCAGAGAGGAGAAAATAGGATTGTATCCCAATATGCAAATTCCTTATTTTTGATCCGTTTGCTGAAACCAACATATTTAAAATCTCCTATGGCTCGAATCCCGAAGATAACAGTCGTAAACCAAAATCCAATCTTGTAAACCTTGGGATCAAAAGACAAAGCTGCAAAACCTGTGAATGAAACATAAAAGCCAGCAAGAAGAGTAAGAGCTAGGCCAACTAAAAAACTTTCGATTCTTTTGGGATAAAATAGAAAACTTCCATCTTTTTTTCGCGGCAGTGCGGATTCAAATCCCCAAAGAATATTGAGGGACCAAAGAAAATGCAAAATGGCGAGAGTGAGAAAAATAACAACTAAGGCCAATGTGTAAAAAAGATTCATATAGGAAATCTTTAGAAATTGGAAACAGGATGGATACTCATTATCTAAAATGATAAATCATAGGAAATTAGAAACTTTTGTGCATTGGAATTCTGTCCCATGGATATTGAATCTTTTTGGATATCAAATTGTAATCCTGATTGGTTAGTTCCTTTTTCCCAAGAGATTCCAAACCAGTAAGTGTATCCAAGTTGCATAATATATTTTAAACCTAGTAAGGTGAGTTTCATTTCATTGTTTTCTCGGATTTTGTCTAAGTCTTTTTTTGAATCCAAACTATGTAATAATAAAAGTAAGTTTTGATCTGTAACAGTTGGTTGGCTAAGATAGGAAAACTGTAATAAGTTTTGCGATTCGGAAAATGTTTTTCTCTCCCTCTCTTCTTCATTGTGGCCTCTATATTCTGATCTTGCTAGTAAGGTTGTAATTCCGGCGACAACATATCCCTTTCGGTAGGCTTTTGCATGAATCAGACCCCATCCAGGTAAAACTGCGCTTCGCCAAACTAAATCCCATCTCGATCGATTCTCTATTTTTGAATCTTCTCGGTCCGAAGGTGATTCATTTTTTGAAGTAACTTCCTCTGCATATGAAATTGTAAAAGCCGTTAACAGTAGCAAGAATAGGATTTTTTTCATAGTGTGATCATATAGTTTTGGAAAGTTCCTGTGGGAGTGATACTAGAAATTTGATAACTTAGGGAATTGGCGTTTTTTGTTGTTAGTTTAGGGTTTGTAGTTTGAGAGTTTTTTTGATTTTTATTCCGTTTTATTCCATTGACAAAATATGTCTCTTTGGATTTGTTTAGATTCTATTCCGGGAGGAATGAGGTGAAACTCCTCAACTGACGGCGCAACCGTAAATCCTTATCCAATTCAGATAAGGAAAGTCGGATCTTCCCACAGATGAATCGCCCGTAAACGATCATCCGTACCGAAAATTTTTTCAGGGCCCCGGACTATTGCTACCGGGATACCCACACCTTTTTCAAAAGATAAGATGTTGTGTCCCGACTAACGGAGATTTAGTCATGGATTATCAATCAGAAGTATTATTAAAAGAAAACAAGGATCGTTTTGTGATCCTTCCCTTAAAGTATCCTAAAATCTGGGAAATGTATAAGAAACAACAGGCATCCTTTTGGACTGCAGAAGAAATTGATTTAAGTAGTGATTTGGATGATTGGAATTCCCTTACCGATAACGAAAGATTTTTTTTAAGTAATGTTTTAGCTTTTTTTGCTGCCAGTGATGGGATAGTGAACGAAAACTTAGCTGTCAATTTTATGCGAGAAGTCCAGCTTCCAGAAGTTAGGTGCTTTTATGGATTCCAAATTATGATGGAAAACATACATTCGGAAACTTATTCCCTTTTGATTGATACCTACATCAAAGAACCAAAAGAAAAAAACAGATTATTCCATTCCATAGAAACAATTCCTGCCGTACAAAAAAAATCAGAATGGGCATTACGTTGGATCGGTGAGGGAAATTTTGCAGAACGGCTTCTCGCTTTTGCTGCTGTAGAAGGAATATTTTTTAGTGGAAGTTTTTGTGCCATATTTTGGATGAAAAAACGAGGGCTCCTGCCAGGACTCAGTTTTTCGAATGAACTGATTAGTCGTGATGAGGCCTTACATTGTGAGTTTGCTTGTATTCTCTTTAAAATGATCCAAAACAAACCAAGTGCGGAGCGTGTGTATGAGATATTTACTGATGCAGTAAATATCGAGAAGGAATTTATCACCGAATCTTTGTCAGTGGATCTCATCGGTATGAACGCAAAACTAATGCAACAATACATTGAATTTGTTGCTGACCGTTGGCTTATCGAACTAGGTTTTGAGAAACTCTATTATTCCTCCAATCCCTTTGATTTTATGGAAATGATTTCTTTACAAGGAAAAACAAACTTCTTTGAGAAACGTGTGGGTGACTACCAGAAGGCTGGTGTTCTTAATTCGGAACAAAGTTTTACTTTTTCCTTAAGTGAAGATTTTTAAATGCTAAAAAGGTAATTATATGTTTGTACTCAAAAGAAACGGAAAACAAGAATCAGTTAAGTTTGATAAAGTCACCGCTAGGATAGAAAAATTATCCTATGGCCTAAGTCGTTTGGTAAGTCCTATCGATGTTGCAAAAAAAGTAATTGAAGGCATTTACGATGGGGTCAGCACTTCTGAATTAGATAATTTGGCTTCAGAAATTGCTGCCTCACTTACCACCAAACACCCAGACTACGCACTCCTTGCAAGTCGTATAGCTGTGAGTAATCTCCATAAAAATACTACAAAATCTTTTTCAGAAACGATGGACCGTTTATATTCTTATAACGACCCAAAAACAGGAAAATGGATGCCTCTCATTGCAGAGGATGTTTGGGAGATCGTAAAAAAACATTCAGAATTATTGGATAGTTCCATTATTTATGATAGGGATTTTGGATTTGATTATTTTGGATTTAGAACTTTAGAAAAATCTTATTTATTAAAACTGGATGGAAAAATTGTAGAACGCCCGCAACATATGTACATGCGTGTGGCGATAGGAATCCACAAAGATCGAATAGATGAAGTCATCAAAACATACAATTTAATGAGCGAACGTTGGTTTACTCATGCAACTCCTACACTATTCAATGCAGGCACTCCGAAACCTCAAATGAGCAGTTGTTTTCTCTTAACCATGAAAGACGACAGCATTGATGGAATTTACGATACACTAAAACAAACGGCAAAAATTTCCCAGAGTGCCGGTGGGATTGGACTTTCTATTCATAATATTCGTGCCACAGGTTCTTATATTGGTGGAACCAATGGAACCAGTAATGGAATCATCCCTATGTTACGAGTATTTAATGATACTGCGCGTTATGTGGACCAAGGTGGTGGAAAAAGGAAAGGAGCCTTTGCCATTTATTTAGAACCATGGCATGCCGATATATTTCCGTTCCTGGAGCTAAAGAAAAATCATGGCAAAGAAGAAATGCGAGCTCGTGATTTATTCTACGCACTTTGGATTTCAGACTTATTTATGAAACGAGTGGAAGAGGGTAGTGATTGGAGTTTATTTTGTCCCCATGAAGCTCCTGGTCTCTCTGATGTGTATGGAGAAGATTTTGTCAAACTGTATGAAAAGTATGAAAGAGAAGGTTTCGCTCGTACCAAAGTTAAAGCCCAAGACCTTTGGTTTGCCATTGTCGAATCGCAGATAGAAACGGGAACTCCCTATTTGTTGTACAAAGATGCAGCCAATAACAAAAGTAATCAGAAAAATTTAGGAACCATCAAAAGTAGTAACCTTTGTACCGAAATTTTAGAATTTACTAGCCCCGACGAAGTTGCCGTTTGTAATTTAGCCTCAGTCGCCTTGCCAAAGTTTGTTTCTAATGGAAAATTTTTATTTGATACTTTGTATGAAATCGTCTATCAGATGACTCTCAATCTAAATCGCATCATTGATGAAAATTACTATCCAGTTCCAGAAGCACAAAATTCTAATTTAAAACATAGACCCATTGGCATAGGTGTGCAGGGTCTAGCTGATGTTTTTATTCTATTACGAATGCCTTACGAAAGTGATGCCGCAAAACAACTCAACATTGAAATTTTTGAAACTATCTATTTTGCCGCAATGACAGCCAGTAAAGATATTGCAAAAGTTGATGGCCCCTATACTAGTTTTGTAGGATCTCCTCTATCAAAGGGAATTTTCCAATTTGATTTATGGAATGTAAACCCTACGGGACGTTGGGACTTCGAAACACTTCGTAAAGAAGTGATCCAATATGGTGCAAGAAACTCTCTTCTTGTGGCTCCTATGCCCACAGCTTCCACCTCACAAATTTTGGGAAATAACGAGTGTTTTGAACCTTATACTTCCAATATTTATTCAAGAAGAGTCTTGAGTGGAGAATTTATCATTGTCAATAAACATTTGTTACATGACCTAATTGAGCTTGGACTCTGGAATTCTGAAATGAAAAATCAAATCATCGCAGCGGGTGGTAGTATCCAATCCATCCCTTCCATTCCTGATTCTATCAAAGAAATATATAAAACAGTTTGGGAAATGAAACAAAGATCACTCATTGATATGGCACGGGATCGTGGTGCATTTATCTGCCAATCTCAGTCTTTAAACCTTTTTGTAGAAAATCCAACCGTTTCTAAACTTTCCTCTATGCATTTTTATGCATGGAAACAAGGTCTAAAAACAGGAATGTATTATCTACGAACGAAAGCCGCCACCCAAGCCATTCAGTTTACTGTGGAAAAAACTAAAGACAAAATTACAAAAGAAAACGAACCCACTTCGCAAGAATCAACTAACAAAGACGAGGCGGTTTCTGAATTTATAGGAGAATCCTGTTCCATGGAAGAAGGATGTCTCGTTTGTGGAAGTTAAGTAGGTCCTTTATGGCATAAGTGAGATCGCTAAAAAAGAAGCCATAATCACTAAGTGGATGAGTCCATGAAGGGATGTGGTTCTTCCCGATCCAAAAGTAAAACTGCCTGCAAGAAATGTTACCATTAAAAATACAATTCCCTTTGCGTCTAAACCGAGGGTTAGTGGCTTATCAAATAACAATGAATAGATGCTTACTGCAGGTATGGTCAGAGCAATACTCGCAGCCCCCGATCCCAAAGCTAAATTCAAACTAGTTTGTAATTCATTGATTTTTGCAGCATTCATTGCAGCCAATGTCTCTGGTGCGAGGACAAGAATTGCAATCACAATCCCCACTACTGCCTTTGGAGCACCTAATGCAGCAATGGTGGTTTCGATTGTTGGACTTAAAATTTTTGACAAACCAACAACGGCAACGAGCGAAAACAAAAGTGAGATAAAGCTAGTGATTGCTCTTTTTTTACTAGGCTTAGCTATCATTGAGTCAGTTGGCTCAACTTCAATCTCTGTCGCAGAAAAAAAGTTTTTATGAGATTTGGTTTGTGACCAAACTAGAGATCCATACAAAACAAGAGATGCAAAGGAAACAAAGATAAGTTGCCCCGCACTATAAGTTCCTTTGTTTGTGGATGTAGTGTATAAAGGCAAAATCAAAGTGAGAGTCGAAAGCACAGCGAGAACTCCGAGTAATGCCGTTGTTCCTACCAATTGGAATCCCAATTCTTTATGTTTTAATCCACCTAACAGAATGCAAATTCCTATGATTCCGTTGGTTACAATCATTAGAGCAGCAAACACAGTGTCTCTTGCAATCTGAGGTGAGTCGGCGGTGTCGTTACTCATAAGACTTACTATGAGTGCCACTTCAATCACAGTGACTGATATCGCTAAAATCAAAGTTCCGAGTGCAGGTCCCACTCGTTCTGCAATGACCTCTGCACTATGAACAGCACTCGAAATTCCTACTGCTAAAAAGACAACAGCGAATGCAATCAGAAGTCCTTCGCCAATGGGTGCGATCATGGCAAAGATCAATACCAAAAAGGAGATGATCGAAAGCCAATCATTTGATGTTAAAGTTTTTGTTTTTGTCATGGGGATCTTACGTTTATAAAATAATACCTTGCCTTCTTCAGACGATCAAAAATGCGATAAAGTTCAAGTAAATCCACAGATTTGCCACCGTTCCCTAATTTGGGGCGCCTCGAAATCTATCTAATCGAAATACTCTTTTCTTAAGCGACCGGGCTTTCCGTTCCACTCGCCGCTTCGCTTCGATTTCCACTGAAATCCCTGGCGCTGACACAGTTCAAAACAGATATTTTTTACCAACGTTTCTATATTTTAGGAATGACATTCTAGCGAATCCGCTTTACTTATGTTTGTTGGTTAGGATGAAGAGATTGTTACTCAATCAATTTAGAATTTCGGGTTTCTTGCGGTATTTACCATCTTTGTATTTGATTGGATGTTTATTTTCGTTTAATGGCTGTCTCCTTAATCCTATCGTTCGAGATTTACTTTGTCCCGGAAAAGACCCTTCCTCCCAATCTTTGTTTTATCTATGGGCCTTACTTGCCAATTCCAATTCCGTAGTCGAACTAAACCACACCTGGGCCGGAATTCGTAAAGGAAACAGTTTACAACTGGAAGCTCAGTACTATATGTACGGTAACAAAACAGATTCCACCTTCCAATGGTCGAGTAGTAATAGTTCTGTTGCCACTGTGGATGCCAACGGGTTTGTTTTAGGAATTGGGAATGGAAAAGTCTCGATTATTGCCACTTCAGCTGATGGAAGGGCTCGCGCAAATTCTGATATCACAGTGTATTCGGGATATGTTTATACGAGTTTGGATATAGCAAATCGAGTTGGCCATTTGACTATGAATGAATCTACTGGAATATTAACTGCGAATCCTACGATTTTGGTTGGGACTTCTCAGCCAACGGGGATCGGTGTAGATCCCGCTGGAAATTTTTTATTCACTAGTGATTTTGGTGGTGCTAGTATTTCCCAATTTCTAATTAATCAAAGTACGGGCGTTTTGTCTCTAAATAGTCCCGCTACTGTATCAGCTGGGTTAAGTCCACGAAATTTAGTCATTACTCCGGACGGAAAGTATTTGTATTTAGCTTCTGAAGGAACTCAGGCCATTCGTGCTTACGCCATTAATACCGATGGTACGCTTAGTTTTTTAAATGTCTATCCAACCATCATTGGACACACGCAAATTCAAATTTCTAGGAATGGAAATTTTATCTTCTATGTAAGTCCCACAGCAACGGAAATCGTTTCGTATCGAATCAATTATGCAGATGGAAGTTTATCGCAAGCAGGGATTAGTCCAACTTTTCCTAATGATGGCTCCGGTCATATTTCGACTCATCCAAACGGAACCTATTTATATGTAGGTTCCTATCCGGCTGTAACCATTTTAAACTTTGATGGCAATACAGGTAATATGGGTTTTGTGGATTCCGTTTTTCATGGTATGAGTATCAACAGTTCCGCAATCCATCCGAACGGTCGTTTTTATTATTTATTGCATATCAATGAGGGTATTATTTCTTGTTATACGATAGAACCTAAAACGGGAAAAATTTCTTATTCATCTAGTGTGACGGGAATCACAGGTAGTTTGCGATTTATGGTGATTGATCCGTCAGGACGTTTTGCTTATGTAGCAAATAACGGCGCGCAACTAAGTCAGTTTAGCATCAACCAATCCACAGGTGAGCTCACTTCTATGGGATCTATCAGTCCCGGCGGAGTTCAGTGGAATTTGACTTTTCTTTAGATAGTTTGCTTCACTTATGCCTTAGGAAGTTCCAAAGCATCCATTCCAATCTTTAATTCCGAAAACCATTGGATGAACCTTTCTACATCAGGGCCTTGGAATACAGAGCCATGTTGTGGACAAAGCATATCCGGTTTGAGATTAGAGATTCGTTCACACCAAGCGAGTTTGGCCTGTTCCGAAGCCATCCAACGTTTGTGAAATTTTTCCATAAACCGAATGTGTTTATCAAAATCTTTTACAATCAAATCAGTTTCATCGACAGGAAGTAAGGCGGCACCCACATCACCACTGAACAATATTTTTGCTTTTGGATCCCAAAGATTTAAGTTTCCCGCGCTATGTAAAAAATGGGCGGGGATGGACCTAAGTTTAATGTTTTGGTGAATGATTTCCATTCCTTCATCGGGCATAGGAATGTAAGTTTCTGCATTTCCTCCAAAGTGAGGTAAAAAACCTGTCCAAAGCCAACTCACATAACAACGAATTGATGGATTGACTTCCAACCATAAAGAAATAGAGGAAACAATATCAGGATCTTGGTGAGATGCAAAAATATTTTTAATTTGTGAAGCCGGAAATACTTCTACCAGAGCAGAAAAAACTTCGGGAAAAATTTCGCTTCCCCCTGGGTCTGTCAGTAGTCCCATTCCATCTGACTCAATCAAGTATTCATTTGTATCAATGAGCCAATTGGGTTTGGCTGGATCTCTTGCAATCACTGACCATTTGTGGTCATTATTCGAATAGATAGTTTGAATTTTTTTCATGGTTTACCAGAGTTTTGCAAGATAACGATAGGAAGATTCGATGATATTTAAAGCTCCATCAAAACTTTCTGCAACTGCTAAAAATAATTTTTGATTTTCGACGATGGTTGCCGATTCAATACGAGTTTGTAAAGAAACCGTACGTCCTTCCAAACAAAGTTTAGTCGAACTTTTCACTATATTTTGAATGGCATTAAATTCTTTTCGCAACTGTGAATCTAACATTTCCTTTTCTTCGTTGCGGTATCGTAAACTAGACTCAATATTTTTAAAATGACTAGGATCAACTTTTCTTCGATTACAAGTTTCGACTGTTAGCTGCATCAAATGATACACCTTGGAAATTTTTTGCATTTCACTTGCCATCTTGATGACAACATTGATCGCATTGGTTAACCTTTCGTTGACTTCTTGGATTTTGTGATTGAAATGAATGATTTCCGCCGATACAACACCATAACTTACCGCAAATGCCCCTGAGTTTGCAGAAAGAATCTGTGCATTGAGAGCCCGAATTTTTAAACTATAAAGTAAATTCCTTAGTTTTAAAATCTCTTCATTGGTAAAAATGATCTTTCGAAAAAAATCTTTTGTCTCATCGTCAGCCATAAGGGAACCTAACAGGAATTTCAAATATTTAGAACTCAATCAGCAGATCATTTATCAGACGAATTGTCAAGAAGAGATAGCAAAATCCAATTTAGGAAAATTAAATATAGAATGGGTCTAAAAAGTCCAGTAGGTGATCAATCGAGAGTATTGAGAGAGTCCGGGCGCCTCGTATTGGATTCCATTTACCGATTGGACCTTAGAACCGACCGGGCTTTCCGTTCCAATCTTCGCTTTCGCTTCGATTTCCTCTACAATCCCTGGTGCAGGGATTTTTAAATCATCGTATATGTTAGGTGAAAATGCCGGCCACATTTTGTTATTGGTCGTTTCGCGTTTCGGTACGCTTCGCTACTCAACGACCGAAACGACCGTTGCTATGATGATTAATACAACTAGGGCATTGAGTAGGCCGAAGGCCGTATCGAAATGCCTCTTTATCCATTCCTTAAAATCTTCTCTATCACTTTGCCTTTTGCTAATTCATCCACAAGTTTGTCCAAGTATCTAACTTGCCTAGTGATCGGATTTTGAATTTCCTCGATACGATATCCACAAATCATTCCTTTGATGAGGTCTGCATTTTTATTTAATTTAGCTTTCTCAAAGAATGTTTGGAAAGTTACGTTCTTCTCCATTAATTCTTTTATCTTCTTCTCATCAAAAGACGTTAACCATTCAATCACTTGGTTTAGTTCTTTTTTTGTTCTGCCCTTTTTTTCTATTTTAGTTAAATAAAGAGGATACACCGAGGCAAAAGTCATTTGAGCCATTCTTTGATTGTGTTCGGCGGTTGGTTGCATGAATTTAACCTTATTTGTTACCGAGTTCTTCGGCTAAACCAATTAAAATTCCTTCGGTTCCACGAATATAGCAGAGTCGATACATGTCTTCATATTGAACCACTTCACCAACGAGTTTCGCACCATGTTTAGTAAGTCTAGATACCATTTCGTCAATGTCTTCAACGGTGAACATCACTCGCAGATAACCGAGTGAGTTTACTGGAGCTGTCCTATGATCTGCAATTGTAGGTGGGTTTAGAAACTGTGAAAGTTCAATTTTGCTATGGCCATCGGGGGTAACCATCATAGCAATTTCTACACATTGCGAACTAATGCCAGTGACTCGACCTGCCCATTCCCCTTCTATCGTGCCTCGCCCTTCAAGCTTAAGTCCTATCTCTTCAAAAAAAGAAATAGCTTCATCCAAGGATTTTACGACGATACTGACATTGTCCATTCTGAGTAACTTGTTTTTGGCCATGATTCATTTCCTCTGCGATTGAATTGGTTATTTGCTGTTCTGCGAAATTTTGCCTTAATATGATTCAGTGTTTCGTAAAGAGCAATTCTAAAAGATTTACCAAAGACGAAATTATCTTCAAGCTGTTTATTATTAAAACTTGGAGAAGTATACTCTATAGTTTTAATAAACTGTTATTCTTTTTAGTTTTGAGAGCCCATGGTAGAGTGTTACCCTTTGTATCTTTTGTGGAATGGCAGGCTTCGAGTATTCAAAATGAAATTAAGATCAATTGATTTCAATTGAATGAATTTCTGAATTCTTTCGGAGTGAGAGTTGTTTTTGTTTTGAAAAGTCTACTGAAATATTGTGGGTATTCGAATCCCAATTGAATTGCAATTTCATTCACAGAAAGCGCAGTAGTGGCCAATTTTTCTTTTGCCCTTTCTATGACCCAAGTATGAATGTGCTGTTGGGTATTTTGGCCTGTGCTCATCCTCAAGAGATCACTTAAATAGTTAGGTGAGACATTCAGTTGGAAAGAAAGATATTTAACTGTCGGTAATCCAAGTTGTTGCACCTGATTACTGTCAAAATACTCATTTAACAAACCCTCCAATCGAATCAAAAGATCGTCATTGGTATGTTTGCGGGTGATAAACTGTCTATTATAAAATCGATTGGCATAATTGAGAAGAACTTCGATATGGGATATCATTAGATCCTGACTGAATGTATCAATAGGAGTGAGGTATTCCTCTTCGATATTTTTCATAATCGTTTCAATTATCGCTTCTTCTTTGTCGGATAGATGCAGTGCTTCGTGTGTTTCATAGGAAAAGAAACCATAGTTTTTGATTTGTTTTGCTAGATGGGAATGGCGAATCAAATCCGCATGAAAAATCAAACCCCACCCTGATAGTTCGGAAACATCTGTAGACTCATCAAAAGAAAATACTTGTTTGGGGGCACTCAAACTCATGATTCCTTCACTAAAATCATAATTTTGTCTCCCATACCGAATGGTACCTTTGATATTTTTTTTAATCGAAATCATATAAAAGTCATAAACAAATTTATTTTCCAAAAAATAGGGACTCATTGTTGTCCCAGTAAATTTCATAATGGATACCAGTGGATGTTGTGGTTTAGGTAAATCCAAAGCTTTGTGATAAGCACCAATGGAATCAAATGTAATCAGTCCTTTTGTTGTCATAATCTTATCCAATGGGTGAGCGGGAGAAAAAATAGGATGAGTTTTGTACTCCCGCAAATTCTTTTAACGATCTAAGAAAGTCATAGAGGCCGCATCATAACGATCTCCGGTAGACGTACCTAGGGGAATGATCGATTCCAGTTGGTCGAGTTCTTCTGTGTTTAAAACAATATTGGCTGCCGAAATATTTTCCTCTACATATTTGACTCGTTTTGTTCCTGGAATGGCAACCACATCTTTTGAGAGTACCCAAGCAATTGCCAGTTGGGAAGGAGTAATTCCTTTCCCAGTTGCTATTTTTTTGATTTGATTTACCAATTCTAAATTTTTATAAAATTGTTCTCCTTGGTAACGTGGAAAATTTCTTCTAAAATCGTTTGCATCAAAATCCTCAGGGGTTTTGATTTCTCCAGTTAAAAAACCTCTACTGAGCGGAGAATAGGCGACAAGTCCGATTCCCAGTTCTCGCATAGTCGCTAAAATCCCTGAACTTTCTACTTCTCTTTCGAATAAAGAATATTCTGTTTGAACGGCTGTTAATGGATGGATTTTATGGGCACGTCTGATAGTGGCGGAAGAAACTTCCGAGAGTCCGATGTAACGCACTTTTCCTTCTTTGACAAGTTGGGACATGGCGCCGACTGTATCTTCGATTGGTGTATTGGGATCCAGTCTATGGAGGTAATACAAATCAACATAATCTGTGTCTAAACTTTTTAAAGAACGTTCCAAAGCTTTTTTTACATATTCTGGCTTTCCATTGATTTGCCAGGTGAGTTGTTCGTTGTCATCTACTTCGTAACCGAACTTGGTCGCAAGTATATAGGCATTACGATTGCCTTTGGTTGCTTTTGCAATCAGTCTCTCATTTTTCAGAGGACCATATAAATCAGCTGTATCTAAAAAGTTTACACCCAATTCAAAAGCACGGTGAATTGTAGCGATGGATTCTTTTTCACCCGCAACACCATAAATATTCATTTCAGCCATTGTGGACATTCCCATACAACCGAGTCCTTCGATAGGAACAGCTAATCCTTGTTCGCCCAAATTTATTTTTCTTATGTTTGTCATAAATTAAATGGAAGTTTCAAATGAAAAAGAATTCAATTTGAATTTAAACTTTGGCTGTATACAGACCCAGTATATTTGTATACAAAATGAAGGAAATATATGTAATTAATATGCGTTAGTTGGTTGGTCGGAAACTCCAGGCTTTAGATTTCCATCTGCGAGAATCCTCATAAACTATCTTACAACCAGATTATGGGGAAGATGCAGCGATGGAAGTGCCATAGGAAAGTGCTACAAAGACACCATTCCCATAGGTAAGAGTATACCAAAATGTTGTGTTCGGTAACGTGCGCGCCGTCCAATTGATGCCGTCAGTGGAGGTAGCCGCCTTTGAGGTGTTATAGGCAACTGTAACAAAGACACCATTTCCAAAGGTAACAGAGTACCAATTTGCCGAGCTAGGTAACGTTCGCTGTGTCCAATTGATACCATCAGGGGAAGTTGCCGCAATATTGCTGCTATCAGCTATGACCACAAAGATTCCATTCCCGTAAGTAACCGACTGCCAAGAAGAAGTGCTGGGTAAAGTTCGCTGAGTCCAGTTAATACCGTCGGGTGATGTTGCCGCTATGTTGCTACCATAAACGATAGCCACAAAGATTCCGTTCCCGTAAGTAACAGCCCACCAAGTATCCGTAGTTGGTAAAGTTCGCTGAGTCCAGTTAATGCCATCGGGTGATGTCGCGGCCCTTGTGCTGGAAATATCAATGGCAACAAAAAGACCATTCCCAAAGGTAACCGATTGCCATCCGACTGCAGGAGCAGGTAAGGTTCCTTGTGTCCAAGTGATGCCATCGGGCGAAGTTGCTGCAATTGTACTGTTGCTACTAGCTATCGCTACAAAGATTCCGTTCCCAAAGGTGACAGAAATCCACCAGGCACCCACTGGCATGGTACGTTGTGTCCATGTGATTCCGTCTGGTGAGGTTGCTGCCGTTGTGCTTCCGACTCCATCAGCAACTGCTACAAAGACACCATTCCCGTATGCAACGGAAGCCCAATTTCCCGTTGGTATCGTTCTTGCCGTCCAAGAGCTTCCATCCGAACCCGCAAAAGGAGAATTGACTAACTTCGAGTAATTGATTCCGCAATGAGAGGATGGATCACGTAAACTGAATTTTAAAAGTATGGTGGAAATATTTGTTTTACTATGTGGATCACAAATATTTTCCATTGGAGTTTGTTTACAGGAGTTGGATA
Source organism: Leptospira abararensis (assembly GCF_016918735.1). Classification (GTDB taxonomy): domain Bacteria; phylum Spirochaetota; class Leptospiria; order Leptospirales; family Leptospiraceae; genus Leptospira_A; species Leptospira_A abararensis. The sequence goes on along the minus strand of NZ_JAFFPR010000060.1, from coordinate 475,584 downwards.
AAAATAAACACACGATTGCAAAAAATAGAAAGAATAGTTTTTTACACTGTTGCTTCAAGATCGAAGTAAGGAAAAGAGTTGTGCTTAAAAAATTTTTCATTTTATGGTATCTATCGTTGCTCCAAGCAATCTGGTAAACCACTGGATATACCTTGTCAATAAATTCCTGTTTTGGAGACTATAGGAGAAGAGGAATTATCTATCTAAATCACATCATATGAATGATAATAATGTAATGATAATACAATCAAAAAATTAATAATTATTGAATTCCAAAAAAAAAGAAACGATAATTTAAATATTTACAATTCATTTTCTTTTTATCGATAAAGAACTTCCTCCCCCTCTTTTTGGATTGAACTTGTTTCGATCACCTTGCGGCTGATAAATTCCGAAACTCTTTCTTATCGAAATTCCTCAACTAAACTCTAAAAACCCTGCGCCCCGGATAGAAGCGGAAATCCTTTGCGATAGCAAAGATTGGAGCGGATAGCCGGAAATGTGCGCCCCAAAAAAACTTGGATGCAAACATATGTTCGGTTTGAGGGTTCTAAATTTTTTCTATACTAGTTTATGGTTTTAAAAAACTTTTAGTATCTTATCGATCTCTTCGTTTTCTATGTACCAACGAATTGGCTCTCCCTTTTTAAAAACGACAGAAGGTGCAATTCCGAAGATGTCCCGAAATACATTGGTAAAGTGAGCTTGGTCGTAAAAACCAGCGTTTAGGGCCGCATCGGTAAGGGTTGCCCCTTTTTTTAGTGCGATCACTGCTGTTTTGATTCGAAACCATTTACGAAAGGCACGAATCGGGAGACCAACCACATTCTTAAATTCGTGTAGTAGCCAAGACTCCGACATTCCAATCTCACTTGCAAGGTCTTCGACATTTAAGGTTTCTTCTGGGCTCTCGATGAGTATACGTATAACGTTAATTAGACGATCATCGTCTTGTATTTTTTTGGCCGGTGTAAGTTGGTTGAAAGGAAAGGAACTGCTTAGAATTTCTGGATATTGTTCCGGATTTGCAGACTGAATTTCAAAACAAGTTGCGATCAATTCCTGAGCCCAAGTGGGATTTGAGGAAAGTCCGTTGGGGCCTGCTTCTTTTGTGAGAATCTCTCCGATTTCACTTCCGGGATCTGCAAACAAAATACCGACAGGTCCATCGAGAACCGTCTCGTGACTCAATGTTCCATCAAAAACAAAACAACGAGAACTCATCCACTGTCCGTTCCCTTTGAGACGTTTTTTGATTTCCGTAGTAAGGCCTACGACAGTTGCAGAGGTAACGGTCGAATGAAAGGCAAGATATGGCAATTGGCCTACGAACAGCACAGCACCTCGAAGAGCACAGATTACGTTCTGCATCTACTCATGTTAAATGGGAAACTATTCAATTACAATCGAAAACTTTGACTCACTCAATGGATGGAAACAAAAAAATCAACGCGGTTCTGCGATCACATATTTGTATTTTGCTTGGGCTGTTCTTTTATTTTCTTCGTTAAAAAAATCACAAACATATTCCAAATGTTTTCCATTCTTTTTTACGAGTCTTGCTTTGGCGCGAACGGTTTCCGTCCGAACGGGGCGCAAGTATCGTATTGATGCATCCATCGTAAAGGTTCTTTCTTTTTCATTTTCCACATGGAAGAAGGCCATGATGGATGTGAGTGTATCACCGACAGTAAAGAAACAACCTCCATGCATAAATCCGTGAAGTGCTCTGTTACTTTGAGAATAGGGAATGTTAGCTTCAGAAATTTCTGCGGTGAGATTCAAAACTTTCATATTCGTCGCCCCGGGATGGCATTGGTCGATCAGATTCTGAGCCTGTTCTACCAAAGAACAGTTTTCCTTTAAAGTAAAAATGTCCAATGGCACATTATGATGTAATAATTCTAGAACCGTCATCCTTTTCCCCGTTTGTTTTTTATAGGAAGAAGGATAACATGTCATAACGTTCGAGTCTTGGAAAAACCTGCAAATGTTTCGGGATAGCCGGAAATGTTCTCCTCAATGAACAGATTGGAAGTACAATTAGGAGAGAAGATAAAGACGGTGCATTCGAGGGAAAATCAAACACACAATCAATGGCAAGGGTGGTCTAATCTATATGCAATCCCTTTCCTTCCCATCATTTCCCGTTGTGGAAACAACCTATACTTCCTTACCGAATTCATTTTTCCAATCCACCAAACCCACTCCAGTTTCTTCTCCCAAAGTTTTATTTTGGAACGATGCTTTAGCACTTGAGTTTCAATTTTCGCATTGGAAAAAGGAGGAGGAAGCCACCGCTCATTTTTTTTCTGGGACAAAATTTCCGGAAGGCATCCAGCCGTTTGCACAAGCTTATGCCGGCCATCAGTTTGGACACTTTACAGTGTTAGGTGACGGTAGAACGATTGTGATGGGAGAATTCAAAAACAGAAGTGGGGAACGTTTTGATTTCCAATGGAAAGGTTCAGGAAGGACTAAGTATTCTAGAAATGGTGATGGTCGTGCCACCATAAGCGCTATGGTGCGAGAGTATATCATGAGCGAGGCGATGGCTGGTTTGCAGATTCCCACAACTCGAAGTTTGGCTGTAGTGAAAACGGGAGAGAGAGTTTTAAGAGAAGAACCACAAGAAGGAGCCATTTTGACTCGGGTGGCAAAAAGCCATATTCGTGTGGGAACATTTGAATATGCGTATCAAACTTTATCCTTGGAAGAACTGGAGGCATTATTTCAATATACGGCCAATCGGCATGCTCCTGAAGTTTGGCAAACAGACAATCCCGCACTAACATTTTTGGAATTTGTGATGAAACGACAAGTAACCCTAATCACAAATTGGATGCGGGTTGGATTTATCCATGGTGTGATGAATACCGACAATATGAGTATTTCCGGAGAAACCATCGACTATGGTCCCTGTGCCTTTATGAATGGATTCTCCGCAAAACGTGTGTTTAGTTCCATTGATGCTAATGGGCGTTATGCATTTTCCAATCAAGTCGGGATTGCCCAGTGGAATCTTGCTTGTCTCACGAATTCCCTCCTCCCTCTCATTGACCCCAATCAGGAGACCGCTATTGAATTGGCAAAAGCAAAACTTTCCGAATTGGAAACTTGGTTCCAGGAAAGTTACATACGAATGTTAGGTGAAAAAATTGGATTTCCCAACCTAACAGAAAAAGATTTACCCTTACTCCAAAACCTTTATCAGTGGATGCAAGATACTGAAGCCGATTTTACCAATACATTTCTGGTATTGGAGGGAGTGTATACGCCAAAAGATTCGATATACAATGAGAGTCGATGGAAAGATTGGGTGAAGGTTTGGATGGAGGAAAAAAAGAAACAAGGAATCAGAGACGAGGATGCCATCTCACTCATGCAAAAAACAAATCCAAGCCTCATTCCGAGAAATCATCTCGTGGAAATCGCACTTGCGAATGTAAACCAAGGTCTTTCAACTGTTGCCGAACAACTCATCGAAAGGAGTTTGTATCCTTACAAACGGGAATTAGGTTATAATTATTCAGAAGAAGTTCCATCTGGTGGTGATGGCAATTATCAAACGTTTTGTGGGACATAGCAATCGTTAGCTGAATTTAAATTAGATAGAACCAGCGACCGGTCATTCAATTCCGATCGTTTCTTCCTCTCATCAAACACGAGATGGATCAGTGAAATTCAGGAATAGACCTACTTTTTCGTGGGAACCTGCTTTGCGGCAGTGGCTGCATCTTTCTTCCCTTTGGCAACAGCGCTTTTCGCGTTTTTCTGCGATGTCTGCTTTGTTTTTGTTTTCGGATTTTTATCGCCCATTTGGTCTCCTGACTCATCGGTCCGGGGCTTTGGTGGCCGCGCCGTAACTACAACGAGAGTAAATCATCGAATGCATCGGTTGTAAACAAGAAAACGTAAATATAAATGTTTCTCTTTTGAAATAGGAAGTTAAGGTTCTACAAAATTCGAAATATTCATCAAGGAACTTCACTATAAGTTACAATCACTTCCTGATAGGATGCATCATTTGCTAATTTAGCTTTGAATATAAACTCACTTGGAGATAGATTTCTCGGATACGGGAAATAAAAAGTTTTGAGTGCCAATTGGTTGGATTCGATTTCAAAAAGTTCAAAAAGTTGCAAAGGATCCACAGATAACAATATTGGGAGCTGAATTGCATTTGCTTTGATTGTTTCTAAAAAATTGCAACAATTGTCTACATGTATTGATTCCGATGAGTCTGCTTTGTCGGATTGAAGTTTAATCTTTGGTTTTGCAGAAACGATAATTTTATTATCACCAGTATTTTGAATTAAAACGTCTAAAATAATATAGTCAACGTTGGGATCTCTAGGTCTTCTATTAAAATCACTTAAACTAAAAGTATCCATCCGTCCCATTTCTATGATTTTGACGGTCATAAATGAGGATGAGCCGTTTTCTTTGTTATCTTTGACACGTTCGATAGTTGAAGTACAATTGAGTAGGTTCAAAGTAAGAAAAATAATAGTAAAATATTTCATAGGTACTCCATTAAACATATTGTTGAACCATCATACTCTAATATGGATTTACGGATCAACATTTTCCATACCTGGACGTTTCGGATAACTCCAGATTGATTTTTTGCCACGAATTACATCATCAACTTCATTCGCCGGAATTTGTCTTGTCTTCAACCCTCTGTCGATGAATCTCCCTGGAATAGGAAACCGAACCCCACGTTTGGTCAACATATCCATTAGTTTGTCTTTATCCGGTTGCAATCCATCATGGACGTTACTTGCTTCCGCCAATCTACCTAACCCTTGTAAATCGTGGTTGTAACCTTGTTCCAAAAACCAAATTGCTATATCAAAACGTGAATATCCTGCAATTGCCAGTTCAGGTGCCGAAGTAACGGCATATTTTTCATCATGAATATTGATGTTCGCACCTGCTTCGAGTAGGATTTTGATATTTTCTAAATTGGCATATCTACTTGCAATGAGCAGAGGTCTACTATCTCCTCCATCCCCTTTTTTTGCATTCAGATCTCCGCCGTTTTTCAAAGCTAGGTGCAAAAATTCAGGCTTTCTCAGTGCTGCAGCCATAACCGTTGCAGACCATCCTTCCTTAATTTTACTCGTAGTAACAAAACGGTATCCCCTCCATCTGAATCCGAACATTCCCGAACCAAAACTCTGACCGTCCCCGATTCCATGACCAGTTCCGTCGAGATTTGGATCTGCTCCTGCTTTGAGGAGCGCCTCGAATCCTTCCTGATTCTCCGCGCATAAAGTCCAAAGGAGCATTGGAACTTTCCCATTTTCCAGATGGTTCGGGTTGGCACCTTTACGAACCAACTCTTCCACCTTTTTACTGTTACCTTTTACGGCTGCATTCACTAATTCTAATGCATTCGCATCTACATAGGCTTCGCTCAAAGTGCAACCTGAACACCTGAGTTCCAAAGAAGAACAAGATATCCCCGTCAGCATTGACATAACGAGGATGATTCCCCCGTAATTTAATGTTTTTGATACTTTCCTATTCACAATTCTAGTCCTATTCTCAAGTGGAAACCGAATCTGACGAGACAAGTCCATTATAGAATGTTAGTTGGCCTTAATCAACACTATTTATCTCAGAAAAGGTTCTTCGAACCACAAACAAAATACTTTAGTATATTCGGAAATAAAAAATGAGAGTCCGATGTCACTGCCTTTCTAATTTTTGGTGACAAACGTTTGTCGGTGCAAACGTTCCTTCAATGTGGGCACCTCGCAATCAAAAGTTTAATTCTGAATTTATTGTGTAAGCGACCGGGCTTTCCGTTCCAATCTTTTCGCTTACGCGAAAAGGATTTCCACTCAATCCCTGGTGCGGGGGATTTTTGTTTTAATTCAAAAGAGATCATTCTCCCGAAATTTTGTGATCTTTTTCATTTAGATATTCTATATTTGGATCTGTACTTTGAGCAACAATTACCAATTCTAATATTTGTGAATTTAGTTGTCTGTATTGAAAATTTAAGATGATTAAATTTCTAAAAATTCCCTTTCTGGAGTTTGAATTGTTGGTTCTCTATCTCTCATCAAAGACGAGATTGATAAACAATGGGAAAGCAAATGATTCATTATTAAATTATATATTGGAAAAATGAATCAGCAGGTCATCCTCAATTCGTCTTTTTCGGTTGGATCGTTTTTCTAGTGATTTCTCCCTATGAAATAACTCTGTTTGTTTATCTTCTCTCTTTACTAATTTCCGCAAAAGGAAACGAATTCGTTTTGACGATTCTTTGCCAATTTACAGGATAAAAATAAACTTATGGCGTTTTTTAAAAAAAAAATTCGTCAGTCATTATGAGGATTTTTACATTATGTCATCTGTTTCTGGAAACTACTTAGAAAAAGGAAGTATGATCGCGAACACGATTCGCATTTCCTTTGCAATTGTAATGTTATCTATCAATATTTTCTTTATGGTGGCTATTCCAACTACCGAACGAACTATGAGCCTTATTCTATCCTTTCTAGAATTTGTAGTTTTATCATATGGTGTTTATACTTTTTGGCTCTATAAAAAACAAAAATTTTATTTAAAATTTGCTTACCTCTCCATTTTACTCGATATCATCATTTATTCGAGTGTTTTTGCCATTGTTGTCATTATGTCCAAAACACCAGCAGAAAAGGTTTCGATTGCAACGTTACCATTTGTAATGTTGGTTCTTCTATTTGTCGTTATTTACTCAGGTTTTCTTTTGTCATATCGCCTAACTATGGCAGTCGGATACATTGCAATTTCAAGTTTACTTCTATATGTATTTTTAGGAGTAACAGGTGGTGCTGAAATTAAATTTATTGCTACCGCTTCAAATCAATTTGGAATTCCATTCATTGGGATCAATACAATTGCTTTGATTTGTGGTGTGCATATGATGAGTGCCGTCGTAAAATTTATGTCGAATTCTAGTAGTGAAGCGACAAAATCTGCAGAAGAAGCAAGGCTAAAATCTGAAGCCGCAAATCAAACAAAACAAAACATTCAACAAGAAGCGGAGACTTTGAATCAAAGTGTCCAAGAAATGTTAAAATTTATGGATTCTTTGAATTCTGAAATCCAAACACAAGTTTCTAGTGTAGAGGAGATCAGTGCGTCTATGGAAGAACTTGCGGCTTCAATGGACAGTGCTAGCGATTTTGTAAAATCACAGTTTACCAGAATTGATGATCTAAACCAAGAAAGTACGGTCATGGATAAAATTTTGTCTGAAGTATACACTTCAACGATCAATTTGGCACAAACCACTGATGAATCCAAACAATATAGTGTTCAAGTAACTACAGCTATGGATTCAGTGAGCTCCAATTTTGAAGAAATCAAAGAAAGCTTTCAAAAAGTGGAAGAAGTAAACCAAATTTTACGAGACATTGCAGATCGAACCAACTTACTTGCATTAAATGCTTCTATTGAAGCAGCGCGTGCTGGTGAACATGGAAGAGGTTTTGCTGTGGTAGCTCAAGAAGTCGCTAAACTTGCTGACAGTGCACAGGAAAATGCATCACTAATTTCAAAGATCATTACACAAGCTGCTAAACAAATTGTGAGCGGAAATACAGCAGCTTCCGAAACGAAAGAAAAAATGGGAATCCAGGACAAAAGTTTTGGTATCCTCGTATCAAACCTTTCTGATTTAAAAATTAAAGTAGAAAAACAAACATCCATTCATAAATCTTTTTTAAATTCATTCCAAGAGTTGTTTTCACTTTCCAAACAATTGGAAGTTTTGGCATCGGAACAAAAAATGGGTACACAAGAAATGTCGAGAGCTCTTGTATCTATTGAACAATCTGCTTCATCACTTGCATCCAATACTTCCCACTTGCGTGAAAATGTGGATGGACTCTCCAAACAATCAGAGCGATTGGCAAAACACATATAGGATTGCAGCGGAGAGCCGGAGATGTGCGCCCAAAAAAAAAGGGAACCAAAAAGTCGGATCAGTTGTTTTCGTGAAGCTTCTTTGAATAAAGTCTCTAATGCTAAGTGAACTAATTTTGTTTTCTTTTGACGTTACCATTGTTAAAGTTGGAATCGAATGATTCTCAGATTAACAAAAAGAGTTCAGGACAACTTCAAATTAAAAAATTTAAAGCCAATTCCAGAATCTAACCTTGAAAATGAGTGGTATGTAAATACCTTCACTGCAGGCAGGCTTAAATATTATCTTGTTACACATGCAGAGACTTTGTTTTCCGTGATCTTCCGTGGCGCTGGTATCAGAACAGAGGAAGAATTTTTAGATCGGATCTTAGAAGAATGGAAACACCAACTGGAAGGAGAGTGTTTACCGACAGTGATTGGAAATCTTTTGGCACCTATGTCCAAAGAAATTTATATAACAACTACTTTGAATCGAAGGGTACTTGGATCTATGACTGATATGATTCAAATGACAAAGTTCATTCTGAAAGACGAACCGAACGGGGACGAATCATCCCCTTTTGCACATAGCAAATTTTTAAATAAAACTCCTTTTTCATATTTAGGAATGGATACTCCAACAAAAAGAATTCAAAAATATAAAACTTAAATATCTAGTTCCATATTAAGACTCGTCCAAGCAGCTCCTGTAAAATCGAATTTTTTTAGCATGTAGTTTAAGCTGCATGAAATCCTGTGCCATCAGTGACTCTTTTTTCTTTCGAGACCAACCTTGCAATTGTTTCTCTCTGTAAAATGCATGATCGATTCTTGAATATGCTTCAAAAAAAATTAGTTTAACTGGCAGACGTTTCTTCGTATAGCTTGCACCTTCTCCGCTTTGGTGTTGCCTAAGTCTTCTTGCCAAATACTTCGTACTACCTGTGTAGTACGTTCGATCAGAACAGAGTAATATGTACATGTATCCCATCGTTTTTAACGTTCGTTTCGCGTTTCGATACGCTTCGCTACTCAACGACCGAAACGACGGTAATGGACCATCAACGACAACTCCGACCAACCAAGTCGAGCATTGAGTAGGCCGAAGGCCATATCGAAATGCGGCATTCTCCTCACCAAATAAGTTAAAAATAAAACATTCTGGTTCTATATTTCCTAATGTAATCACCAACCAAACCCCGCGCCCCGGATAGAAGCGGAAATCCTTTGCGGAGCAAAGATTGGAGCGGATAGCCGGAAATGTGCGCCCAAAAAAAAGAGAACCAAAGGTTCCCTTTTCGACCTTAATCCTTAGAGTGAGAGTTTCACCCGAAGGATTGCAGAGTAGTTTTCTAAATCAGAAATATCTTTTATCGGATCCCCGGTTTGATGTATTTCAATTCATCCAAGTATCGACCTGTTCCTAGCACCACACAAGTCAGTGGGTTTTCAGCACGGAAGACCGGAACTCCTGTTTCTTTGGTGAGGTAGTGTTCGAGACCACGAAGGAGGCAACCACCACCAGTGAGAACGATCCCTCGTTCTACGATGTCGGCAGCAAGTTCTGGAGGAGTGCGTTCCAATACGGATTTGATCCCGTCTAGGATTTCGTCTGTTGGTTCTTTGAGGGCTTTACGGATTTCGTTTGAGTCGAGTTCGAGGGTGCGTGGGAGTCCTGAGATGGCGTCACGGCCTTTCACTTCCATCGTGTCGACACGTTTGTCAGCGAAAGCGTTACCGATCGTGAGTTTGATGTCCTCGGCAGTTCTTTCTCCGACAACTAGGTTGTATTGGTTACGGAGGTATTTGACAATGGCTTCATCAAATTCGTCCCCACCAGTGCGGATGGACTCGGCGATCACCATACCACCAAGAGAGATCACAGCGATTTCTGTGGTTCCCCCGCCGATATCAACGATCATGTTTCCAGCAGGTTCATGGATCGGGATGTTGGCACCAATGGCAGCAGCGAGTGCTTCTTCGATAAGGAAAATTTCGCGGGCCCCGGCTTGTTCTGCGGATTCCCGAACGGCCCGTCTTTCTACTTCGGTAATTCCCGAAGGAACTCCGATGACGATCCGTGGTTTTACAAATGTAGTGCGGTTGTGAACTTTAGCGATGAAGTAACGAATCATCTTTTCTACAGTTTCGAAGTCGGCGATGACCCCGTCTTTCATAGGACGAATGGCAACGATGTCACCAGGAGTTCTTCCTAGCATTCGTTTGGCTTCTTGGCCAACGGCAAGGACCCGACCTGTTGAGGCCTGGACTGCCACGACCGACGGTTCGGATAGGACAATTCCTTGTCCTTTCACATGCACGAGGGTGTTCGCGGTTCCCAAATCGATTCCCATATCGTTCGAGAATAGTCCATAGAGGTTATCAAATATCATATCAGATCCTGGTGAAAGAAGTACGAAAGGGGGAATTTCAGGTGGCTTAACACCAAAATAATATAATTCTACCCGTTCCCCATAATTTTCGGCTGGTTTTTGCTTTCAACCGTAAAAATTTTCGGTACGCTTGTAAGATACAAAATGCTTCCTTTCTCACAAATCTTAAGAAAACCCAATCCCGCATTTCGCACGGAAAAGATACTCGCTGCCATTGATTTAGGCACAAATTCTTTCCATATCGTCGTCGTAAAACTAAGACCGGACGGTACACTCGAATATTTAACCAAAGAAAAAGAATCCGTAAGACTGGGAAGCGGTAGCAGTGATTATGCGGTCATTCAGGAAGATGCCATGGAAAGAGGACTCGCTTGCCTCAAACGGTTTCAGTCTTTGGCAGTCTCCTATAAGGCCGAAATTCGAGCTGTAGCCACAAGTGCCCTCAGGGAAGCAGAGAACCGCCAGGTATTTCTTGACCGAGCCGAGAGGGAAACAGGAATCCAAATCCAAGTCATCTCGGGAAATGAGGAAGCAAGGCTCATCTATTTAGGGATTTTGCAAGGCCTGCCGGTTTATGACAAACGAATCCTACTCATTGACATTGGAGGAGGGAGTACAGAGCTCCTTGTGGGAGAAAAGGGAGAGATACTATTTTCAACTAGTTTGAAACTCGGAGCCATCCGCCTAACAGAAAAGTTTTTAAAGAAAGATCCTTTGAGTGCTACCGATATACAAAAATGTCGGATTCATATTGAATCTGTGTTATCTGCTTTTTTACCACAGATTGAAACATGGAAACCCTTTTTGGTTGTGGGAAGTTCGGGAACCATCTCCTCTGTGGCCTCCATCGTTTTGGAAAAAAAGATGGAAAAACGGGACAGATTGAACGGAACAGAAATTGCCATCGATCAGTTTAAAGACGCCCGCAAACAAGTATTAGATGCTGATAGTCTCAAAAAAAGATTAAAAATTCCAGGCCTGGATGCCAAAAGGGGAGATATCATTGTAGGTGGGGTTTTGGTTTTAGATGAAGTTTTACAAAGGATCAAAGCTCCTTCCATTACCGTGAGTGATTTTGCTCTTCGGGAGGGAATTGTTTATGATACCATTGAGTCTTGGTATCGTCATACGGACACCTCACTTCCTCCTTTAGATAATATTCGTGAAAAAGCAATCAAAACCGTTGCCAATCTTTATCCGGCCGGAAAAAGTCATGCTGAAGCCGTGGCAAAGATCACCTTGCAGATGTTTGATGATTTAAAAGATTTACATAAACTTGGGAATTTGGAACGCGATTATTTGGAGACTGCATGTTATTTGCACCAAGTAGGGCTTTGTATTTCCCATCACAACTACCACAAACATAGTTATTATATCATTAAAAACTCAGAAGCCATGGTGGGTTTTTCCAATGCAGAAATTGAAATCATTGCCCTTCTTGCCCGTTATCATAGAAAAGGTGGTCCCAAAGGAAAACACGAAGAGTTTAAGGCATTAAGAATCGAAGACCAACTCCTTGTCAAAAAATTAGCTGCATTTTTACGGATTGGAGATGGGCTTGATCGTTCGGAAAAATCTATCATTGAGCGATTGGACGCTGTGTATGAAAAAGGAAAGGTTCTTTGTCGGTTGTATCACAAAAAAGGAACTGATCCCAATTTAGAAATCTGGTCTGTGGCAGAAAAAAAAGATCTTTTTGAAGAAACCTATGGTGTATCCTTAGAGTTCCAAACCTTTATCTTATGAATTTATATATTAAAAATGTCCTTCTTCTTTTTCTTTTATTGCCCGTCTCCCTTTGGGCCTTACCGGTCGACCTTACCAAAAACTGGAATGTCAAAAAGGGTTGGTGGGAATCGGAGGTTCCTATTGGTTCTGGATGGATTCCTTTGGAATCCCTCCCTCTTGTTACCATCAAATCTCAGTTAGATTTTCCCGATGGAATTTTACAAAAAATTACAATGGTAAAACCATTTCTTTTATCAGAAATTGATTTTAAGGAAACGGACTCAGATTCCTTTGCCTTACATATACCGTATCTTTCTAATGTGTACAAAGTGTACATAAACGGGGAGTTGGTTTCTAAAAGTGGGGTTATAGAAAACGATCATATCTCGGAAAGTGGATACAAAAGAAACATTCTCGTTAAACTATCACGAAATTTGTTACGAGTTGGGAAAAATGAAATCCGAGTCCTTCTTGCATCAGAATCGGGTGAAGAATTAAATTTTTATAAAGTTTTTAATGATTTTGGTTCATCCATTGATCGTTATGCGGTTTTGGAAAAAGTTGAGGATGAATATGCAACCTTTATGTTGTTATTTTTATACTTTTTTGTTGGGATTTATCATGGTTTGTTTTATTGGAAACGCCGTAATGAAACATACAATCTTTACTTTGCACTCTTTGCTGTATTTTTATCCGCTTATATGTATTTTAGATCCCAGGCCATCTACCAGTGGGATGTTGACCCTTTTACCATTACAAAAATAGAATACTTTATCGTATTTTTGACACCCACCTGGCTTTTGTTATTCGTTGATACTTTTTTTCGCAAACGAATTAGCCCGATCACTAAAGGGTATTTTGGATTCAGTTTCATTTTGGCGATGTTACAAATTTTTGTGAACCGAGCCAGTTCTGTGATGCTTTTGCGAGTCTGGCAAGGATCAGTATTGGCATTCAGTGTGGTTTTGTTTTATATCACAATTCGGGCAGTAATGAAGGGTAATAAAGACGCCAAGCGTTTGTTATCTGGTATTTTGTTTTTGATATTTACAGCCATTTGGGATATTTTGGGGGCCTCTGGACTGATCCCTATTCAGAATTTAAATTTATCAAGATTTGGATTTTTATTCTTTGTGCTTGGGATTGCTGTCGTGTTAGCCAATCGTTTTTTACGTGTGCATAAACAAGTGGAAGAATTGAATGCTAACCTAGAAAGAAAGGTAGTCCAAAGAACAAACGAATTACAAGAAACCCTCACACGAGTCCAGGAATTAAAAATCCAACAAGATGGAGATTATTTTTTAACATCATTACTACTCGATCCGCTCAATGATTCCAAAAAATCGAAATCGCCAATGATTGGAATCCAATCCTATACCAAACAAAAAAAAGAGTTCGAGTTCAAAGGAAAAATCAAAGAGATTGGGGGAGACCTCATCATCTGTGATGACATTGTTCTCAATGGTAAAAAATACTTCGTTTTTATCAACGGAGATGCGATGGGTAAGTCCATCCAAGGGGCAGGAGGCGCCCTCGTATTAGGTGTTGTGTTTTTATCGTTTATCAAACGCACACAACTTCTACTCGAGAGTCAATCCAAATCTCCGGAACGATGGATCAAAGAATGTTTTTACGAACTACAAACTATTTTTGAATCTTTCGACGGATCTATGCTCGTGTCTGTTGTCCTAGGCCTTGTGGAAGAGGAAACAGGAGTGTTGTATTATCTCAACGCCGAACATCCTTGGACTGTTTTGTACAGGGACGGAGTTGCTTCCTTTATTGAAGAGGAATTGGAACTTCGTAAAATTGGAACTAAAGGAATGGCTGGCAATGTGCGCATCCGGGTTTTTGTTTTAGAACAAGGGGATGTTCTTTTTATCGGTTCGGATGGTCGGGATGATTTGATTTTGGAAATGGGATCTGATGGATCGCGTGTGATGAACGAGGATGAAACCAAATTTTTACAAGTGGTTGGTGAGTCGAAAGGAGAATTGGAACAAATTGTTGAGAACCTCCAATCAATTGGAAGTTTTTCTGATGATTTGACCTTACTACGACTGGAATGGATGGGTTCCGCCAAAAGGATGAGTTCTTCTTCCCTAACTACTGTGGGATCAGATCATTTTTTATATTCCGAACTTCAATCAGTATTGGAATCAGGGAATGCGGAAGAAACTTACTCAACCATAGAACGAATGTTAAATAATGAAAATTTGGAAGATGATGTGCGAATCAATTTACTTCGTGAAAAATCTCGCATTTCCCTTTTATTGAAACGATTTGATTCTGCTGTAGAATCTTTAGAATCCATTTTTCCTTATTTTGTTACCGACAATGAAATTCTATTACAATTGAGTTATGCCTACCGAAAATCAAAGAATGTACGTAAGGCGGTGGAAATTGGAGAGAGGTTACGAGCGAGGGATCCAAAACACATTCGAAATCTTATTAATTTAGTAGAATGTTACAGACTTCTCAAAAACAAAGACCGAGCTCGAAAAATTCTGGAAAGGCTTGGGACAACTTCTCCTGAAAATTCTCAATATTTGAAACTAAAAGAGGTTTTGGACAAAGAACTTTAGTTTGCAGAATTTCCTTGAGATTTATGAATAGATCAGAATAAGGAAATAGAATGAATTTTAAGTTCTCTACATATCATGTTTTTGTAGTTGGTTTACTTGCTTTTTTGCAATTCACAGTTGTCCTTGATTTTATGATCCTCTCTCCGCTGGGAGTTTTGGTCATGAAAGAATTACAGATTTCAACACAGCAGTTTGGATTTGTAGTGTCAGCTTATGCGTTCAGTGCAGGTGTTTCTGGAATCCTTGCTGCTGGTTTTGCGGATCGTTTTGATCGCAAAAAAATGTTATTATTTTTTTACATAGGATTTGTGGTCGCTACCTTTCTATGTGGAATCGCAACTAGTTATTTCTTTTTATTTGGTGCTCGCATCTTAACTGGGGTTTTTGCAGGGGTCATTTCCTCCATTTCCTTTGCCATTGTTGCTGACTTATTTCCTCTCCAAGTAAGAGGTAGGGTTATGGGCTTTATCATGACTGCCTTTGCGGCAAGCCAAGTTTTTGGACTTCCGATTGGAATTTTTATCTCCAACTTATGGGGATGGCAGTCTCCTTTTTTGATGATTGCTGGTATTAGTGGAACTGTTGGGTTTGTGATTGTTTTCTTTTTAAAACCACTCACCACTCATTTGGATAATAAAACGGAAAGACATGCTTTTTTGCATTTGGTGAAAACACTCACGGAACCTAAATACTTTCCCGCATATATTGCAACGACCTTACTTGCAACCGGTGGATTTATGTTGATGCCTTTCGGCTCTGCCTTTTCTGTTCACAATTTGGGAGTAAAATTAGAAGATTTACCTTTGGTTTATATGGTCACGGGAGTTGTATCCATGTTAGGTGGTCCACTCATGGGTAGATTGAGTGACTGGATCGGAAAATACAAAATGTTTGTAATTGCTTCACTTTTTGCTTCTGTGATCATCATATACTACACAAAAATGCAGATCACACCTTTGCCTATGGTCATTTTTATCAATTCCATTCTTTTTGTATTTGTGGCAGCACGAATGATTTCTGCCAATGCGCTCACCTCAGCCGTTCCCGATTTACACGACCGCGGTGCCTTTATGGCGATCAGTTCTTCCGTCCAACAGATCTCCGGTGGGATTGCAGCGACTGTTGCGGGTCTCATCGTTGTACAAACTTCTAGTGGTTATATGGAAAATTATGAAACATTAGGTTATGTTGTCGCAGCGGCCATATTGATTACCGTGATCTTAATGTACAATGTGAACCGAATCGCCTTGAGTAAACACTCAAAATAAATATTGTCTGCTTTGGTGAATGAGTTGTTTTGCGGGAAATGAACGGGGGAGAATTAAATTCCCCCGCCGTGTTTGTTTTCACTTAAGTTAGGCTATTTACTTCCGAGACAACTCGTTTGCCAAATCAACTAACAGACGTACGCCGTATCCTGTAGGACCGGAAAATTGAGTTCCTGATTTTTTCTTTCTCCAAGCGGCACCAGCGATGTCAATATGAGCCCAGTTGATAGATTCATCCACAAACTTGGAAAGAAAAATTCCTGCAGAAATGGTTCCTGCTCCTTTTCCTCCACCAGTGATGTTTTTGAGATCGGCAATGTCTGATTTCAAATCTTCACCGTATTCTTCCCAAAGAGGAAGTTCCCATACCCGGTCATCCGATGTTTCGGATGCTTTGAAGAGTGCTTCGCGTAACGGATCTGAGTTGGTTAGGATGGCCGCTGCTTCATGGCCTAGGGCAATGATGACAGCCCCCGTGAGTGTTGCTAAGTCCACCATATAGTCTGGTTTGTAGTTTTTGGAAACGTAGGATAACACATCCCCGAGGACTAGCCTTCCTTCCGCATCAGTGTTTTGGACTTCCACAGTAGTTCCATTGTAGGCGGTATAAACATCACCCGGTTTGATGGCTTTGCCATCTGGCATATTTTCAGCCACACCAATGGCAGCTACAATATGGATGGGAAGTTCGAGTGCGGCAATGGCACCAATCGCGTGTATGGTGGCCGCGGCTCCGCACATATCATACTTCATTTCATGCATTTCCCCTGGAGGTTTGAGGGAAATTCCACCGGTATCAAAGGTTAAACCTTTTCCTACAATAGCAAATTTCTTTTTAGCCTTGGCCGGTTTGTATTCCAAAATCACCATCTTTCCTTGGAGTTCCGATCCGCGGGCAACGGCAAGGATCCCACCAAGACCTTCTTTTTTTAACTGAGGTTCATCCCAAACTTTAATGGACAGTTTGTACTCTTTGGCAATTTCTTTGGAACGAGAAACAAAGTCATCGGGAGTGAAGTAGTTTGCCGGCAAATGTGCAATGTGACGAGCACCATTGACGTGTTTGGCGACAATTTTACTCTTAGAAAGTCCTGATTCGGCTAAACTTGAAACCGATTTATCTTCAAACTTTAAATAAACAGCTCCCACTTTCTTTTTTTCTTTTTTCTTTGTTTGTAAAACGGAAACTGGATAACTTCCGATAAAAAGTGTGTTGGCAATTTGGTATGCAATTCGGTCGGCCGAGAATTTTTTGGAAAGTGCTTTAGAAATGATGATCTCAAGACCCATACCATCATAACTAAGAATTTTTTCTCCGTATTTAAAAAAGTGAGAAATGAACTTTCTGAAATTTAGTTTTTCTTTTTCACCTAATCCGAGATAGATGGTTTTTTCGGATTCATCTCGAAATTCTTTTCCAAGATCTCCAGAAAATACCTTGGTTTCTATTTGGACTGGGAATTTTTTTCCCAATTCTTCTTTCACATCCTCTTGAAAGATAGGGATGAGTTTGTAATAAGAGCCGGATTTGGGTGCACCGATTTGGATTTGTAGCGGAGAGATTTCTATTTTCATTTCCCTTGGATTTCCTGAATGTCTTTGATGATTTCTTCCACGTGACCTTTTACCTTCACGCTGTCATAGATTTTTTTGATTTTGAGAGAACTGTCCAAAAGGAAGGTGGATCTTACAATACCCATGCCTCGTCTTCCCATAAATACCTTCTCTCTCCAAACCCCATAAGCTTCACAAATTTCCCCCGATTCGTCGGAGATCAGATCAAAATTGATTTCTTGTTTTTCAATGAACTTGGTATGAGATTTCGGATTGTCTTTGGAGATTCCAATTACATTGAATCCAAATTTTTTCAAGCGGGCAAAATTGTCCCGGAAGTCACAAGCTTCTGTTGTACATCCTGGTGTCATATCTCTCGGATAAAAATAGACAACGATCCCATTTTTTCCTGTTAGGTCTGCGAGTTTTACTTTTTCGCCATTTTGGTTGCTACTTGTAAAATTGGGGGCTTTTTTGCCGACTTCCAACATATATTTCTCTCCTGGTAATCACATTCTTTTAGACAAAATTCAGTTGTCAATTTCGGAATTTGGTTCGATACTCTTTGTATGGACTCCAAGGAAAGAGCACAACTCATTCGCGAAGCAAATACCGCCTTCAATGCAGGTGATATTCGAAAAGCGCGTGAACTCTTCCTGAAAACCGATTATAAAGATGGGCTCATTCGTTTGGGTGATCACTTTATGTACGATCGGAAACTTCCCATGTTGGCCTTTGGATACTACAAAAAAGCAGGCCGTCAAGACAAGGTGGACGAAATTTTCCAACGAATGGTTTATGCACTCTCTATTTGGCTCGGTCGAGATAAGTGGAAACAACCTGCATCGGCAAACCAAATGGATTCGTCTACTTCCAAACCATCCTCTTTGCTGAACCCTGATGACTTTGTTGTGCATCCCATTCTAAAAGCAAAGGCTTTAGAGATACTTTCTTCGAAACGATAGTCGTTCGAGATCGTCTAAGGAATAAACATGATCGATAGTTTTACCTTACAAGCTCTAGTTATTTCCACACTCATTCTATTTTCTATTTTATCTAGTAAACTATTCTTTCGTTTTGGATTCCCCATTCTTTTGATTTTCTTAACCTTTGGTATGTTAGCTGGTTCTGATGGCCCTGGTGGGATTGATTTCAGCGATTATAGTTTGGCACAGTCGATTGGGATTTTTGCTTTAATTTATATTTTATTTTTAGGTGGACTCGAAAGTGAGTGGGATAGTTTAAAAAACTTCCTTGCTGTTGGGATTCGTCTCTCCATCATCGGAACAATTCTTACAGCCCTCATTTTAGGTGTGGTCATTCATTATTTATTTCCAGTGCTTGGATTTATGGAATCGTTTTTACTCGGATCCATAGTCAGTGCCACAGATGCAGCCTCTGTATTTAATATTTTTAAAACCGATTCTACTGATCTTCCCGTTCATTTAAAAAAGATCATTGAGTTTGAGTCTGGATCAAACGATGCAGTGGGAGTTCTTCTTACCACCATCTTTATGAATCTACTCAGTGCCGATGCCAGTTTCAGTGGGTTCCAATTCTTTCGTTTTTTTGTGATGCAAGTCCTTGTCGGAATGATGATGGGATATAGTTTGGGTATCCTCATTTTGTATTTGATGAACTCCGTTAAACTTGGGTATGACGGTCTTTATTTAGTTTTTATTACGGCATCGGTTCCCTTCATTTATGCAGTGACCACAGTCTTTCAGGGTAATGGATTTTTAGCGGTTTATATCGCTGGTATTATTGTTGGTCGAAACAAATTCATTCATAAAAAATCCATCTTCCGTTTTCTCAATGGATATGTTTGGATTTTACAAATTGGTATGTTCCTTTGTTTTGGACTTTTGGTTTATCCCACTCGTATGGCAAACATTTGGGTACCCGGCCTTCTTATCGGGGTATTACTCATTCTTTTCGCAAGACCAGTTGCAGTTTTTATTTCCTTATTCCGTGTGAATTTACCTATAAGGGAAAAGTTGTTTATTTCATGGGTGGGCCTACGTGGTGCGTCACCCATAATTCTTGCCACCTTTCCTATCGCCCAGGGTCTTGTCTGGGGAGATTTACTCTTCCATATTGTATTTTTTGTCGTTCTTGTTTCCTTACTCATCCAAGGATCGCTCATTCCTAAAGTGGCGCAGTGGTTAGGAATCTTAAAAAAGGATCCCGATCGTAAAATTTATCATCCGACAGACTTTGATAACATCGAGTTTCCGGGCATGACCTTACAAGAGTTAATTGTCCCCTATAATTCTAGTGTGGTGGACAAAGCATTATTTGAAATCAAACTTCCTGAGCAGTCACATATCCTTCTCATTGCTCGGGGGGAACAGTTTTTAATTCCCTCAGGAAACACACAAGTCAAGGGTGGGGATGTGGTTTGGGTGTTGGCAAAAGATGATGTGATGCCTATCATTGGCAGAACCTTTATGGCCATTGCCTAAAGGTTTTTATCACGAAATACAATCTTAGTATCATTTCAAAAGTAAAAACTGAAGTTTGAGTTTTTTAAATCTAAGATTGTTTCAAATTTTAATTCTTTACTTTGACCATCTTTTTATCCAAACGAAATCCGTAATACACGGGAAGGGCAATGAGAGTGATCATAAGCCCCCAACCCGCTGTCACTGGTTTTTCAATAAAGAGAATGGTCATCACGGCAATGTTTGCTAAGATATAAAGAAAAATGGGTAGAGGATAAAAGGGAATTTTGTAATCTGATTTCATTCCCATCTTTTCAAATCGAAACGGTGTAGCGGCCGTTAAGCAGGATAAAATGAGTATCGAACAAGTAATCATATAGAGCAGTGCTTCGATTTCTTTCACAAACAAAAAAAGTATCGCTACAAAAGCCTGAAAGAAAATAGAAACATAAGGGCTATGCCATTTGGGATGGATTTTGGAAAAAGAAGGGATAAACACTCCATCTCTTGCCATAGCAAAGTAAACTCGACTTCCTCCAATGAGGATGGCCGACATCGATCCTAAAATCACCCAAGCTATGAAACTCGTGGTAAGGATCGAATAATTCACTCCAAATAACTTTTGAAAGGCGATGGCTCCAATCCCATCCTGACCCGCAAGCTCCTCAATAGGAGCAGAAATGACAAAAAGTAAATTGATGGCAAAATACAAACCAGCCACAAGAAAACAAGCGGTGATGGCAGAACGAACGATAGTTTTTTCTGGATTCTTTACTTCTTCTGCAATGTAGGTAATCATATTCCATCCCAGATAGGAAAAGGAAACAGGTACGATCCCAATCAAAACTTTGGTATAAAAAGAGAGCTCTAGTAAATTTGGAAAAGGTGAATTCCACAAATAAGACCAGTTGGTATTTCCGATGGAAAACCCAAGTGCCAAAAAAAGAACAAGTCCTGTAATTTTTAAAACAGCAAATACATTCTGCACGCGAACCGCGGACTTAATTCCAAAAAAGTTAAGACCACTAAAAAACAGAATGGGCAATACACCAATAAAGGTAATGGAACTAATTTGTAAGTCTAATCCGAGTAAGGTGAACGTCGGTGATTCCCAAACAGGGATACCTGGAAATAAAATTTGAACATACTTTCCAAAGGCAAGGGCAAGCACAGACACACAGGCGGAAAAATTTGTGAGCAAAGAAGACCATCCACTCATAAAGGCTATGGCCGGTGAGTAAGCAACTTTTAGATAAACGTAATCTCCTCCAGCAAAAGGAAGGAGGCGTGCTGCATAAGCATAAGTGATAGAGCCGGAGAGAGCAAGTACTCCGCCGACAATCCAACAGAGTAGGACAATCCAAAGATTTCCTGTTTCTTTGATGAGATAACCAGAAGTGAAAAAAATTCCCGACCCCACCATGGAAGAAAATAGAACGGAGATGGAATCAAAAGTATTGAGGGAACGTTTTAATTCCAATTAACCGCCAAGAAGTCGTTTTACCATGGTTTCAGAAATTGGTTTCATGGAAGCTGTAGACACAGATCCAATTTTACCTTTGAACTCGTCAGGACTTAACATCATTCCTAGTGAGAAGATGTTTTCGCCTTCCACTTCTTTTTTCTTAAGCTCTGCAAGTAGGCTTGAGATATTGCCTTTGCTATTTTCCAAAATTTCTGGTTTGGTTACTTTGTTATCACCTAACTCTGGGAATAGTGGTTCGCCTTCAAAAAGAAGTTCTTTGAGTTTGTTTTCTTCTTGAGTGGTATCTTCCAAAAGTCCAATCCGTGATTGTTCCTTGGAAAGTTGTTTTTGCAGTTCCGTGAGTCGTGATTGGATATTGTGGTATTGAACAGGAAGGCTGACAACAAAGTCGGATTTTTCATCTGACTTCTGTACGGTGGTTCCTGTCTTTCCAGAACTGACATCTTTAGTGTCTTTTTTGTCCTGGACTAGTTTTTCTGCTGAGTTGAGGAGACGATTGAGACGAACATCCATGTCCTACCTTCCTTGGTAAAGGCCTTATGTCTCGGCGGTGCCTGGACATAAATCCTGTGACTACCTGTCTAATTTTCGGTTAGCCTGTACAAGGAAAATAAACTTTTTCTAAAAAAAAGTAAAGAATTATTAAAGTTGACTCGGGTTTTTGCAAGGTTTTGCTTGTGAGAGTTTATGGAAAGAAACCAATTTCTTCTCTTTCTCTCCTTTTTGTTCTCCACAATTGCCACAATTCTCGGAATTGCCATCCTGGTATCTGGATCAAGTCTTGCCCGTTTCTCTAGTGGGACCGGTGGAAGCCTCTTCCAAGCCAGTGAAATTGGAGCCGTCGTCATACCCATCGTAGGCGAAATCCACTCCGGTGAGTCTACTTTTGATTCTACGGGAGCCGACACCGTCTTACGCCAATTACGGGAGCTCGAAGAGGATGGCAATGTCAAAGGGATCCTTCTTGAGATCAATTCCCCCGGTGGAACGGTCGCTGCCTCCCAAGAAATT
The DNA here is from genome assembly GCF_016918735.1 of Leptospira abararensis. Classification (GTDB taxonomy): domain Bacteria; phylum Spirochaetota; class Leptospiria; order Leptospirales; family Leptospiraceae; genus Leptospira_A; species Leptospira_A abararensis. The sequence goes on along the minus strand of NZ_JAFFPR010000060.1, from coordinate 453,201 downwards.
TTTAATGAACTGCTGCATCTTCGTAAAACCAAAAAGATTGTGGTGAGTATGAAAGACGTAGCCGCCTCCGGTGGTTATTACATTGCGGCGGCTTCGGATTATATCTTTGCCCAAAATGGAACGATCACAGGTTCCATTGGAGTCATTTCCTTTGCACCTAACGTCAAAGGTCTTCTCGATCGTTATGGGGTAGGGGTTCGCACTTACAAAGCTGGAAAATACAAAGATATGTTTTCTCCGTTTCGCGACTCTACCAATGAAGAAGATGATATGATCGGAAAACAGTTACAAGACACCTATCGCAAGTTTGTGGAAGATGTTGCCAAAGGACGAAACAAAACGGTTAAGTCCATTGAAGAGTTGGCTGAGGGTAAAATTTATTCTGGCGAAGATGCGTTTCGTAACAAACTTGTGGATGATATTGGAGGAAGGAGGGAAGCTCATAAAAAACTTTCTGAACTTTGCCAATTTGATGGACTCATTCCTCTTTTTGAACAAGAGATTTCTCCCTTTGATCGATTTTTGCAAACTTTGGGCGTAAGTTTTTTTGGAGACAATTCTCATGTATCCAAAATTCGTTCCCTCATCCAATCACAAGTGTTAGTCATTCTACCTACAGCTCTTGGAAAATTGATGTTATGAGAGATTTTTTCTTCGATTTAGTTGATGTATTGGAACTTGTATTTTTGGATCCCCTTCGTTATTCGGAGGAAGTGAAGGAGATACCCTTTGCGGCAAGTCCCGTGTCGAGTTGGATGTTTACGATCCTTTCCGCCTTATCTCTGTCAGTGGGAATGAGTATCCTCTCGGCACCGTACACTATTTCCACTTTGTCATTTTTGTTTTTTGGTTTTATAGCCAACTTGATTCTGTTTCGTTTTTTCCCATTTTTTTATGCATTAGTGGCTGACTACTATGTACAAAAAAAAGGAAGAGCGCAAAAACTCTTATTTTTACTGCTGTTTGCAAGGCATTCGGTTGTTTTGTTTTTGTTATTTGCACCGGTTTGTATTGTCTTTCATGCAGTAGGGCTTTCTGGACTCGGATCGGGACTATTTTTACTAATCACATTTGTATTCCTTTACAGTTTGGTTGTTTCTCGTGGACTCAAATCCATTTATGAATTAAGAAATCGCGACTCGCTCAAGTTTTCTTTTTATGCACTAGGCCTTACGATTTTATTCCCTTTCCTAATGAATTTATATACTGCAACCAGTATTCTCCAATCGATCTCAGGTGGTTTATAGTTTGAATTTACTCATCACAAATGACGACGGAATTTCTTCCGCCGGAATCAAAGCTTTGGAACGAGTCCTTGGAAAATCTTATAACACTTATCTCATAGCTCCTTTGAAGGAACGGTCTGTGACTTCCATGGCACTCACTGTCTTTCAAGGAATGCGAGTCGAACGAATCAATGACAACCATTACATTGCGGATGGATTTCCTGCGGATTGTGTGAACATAGGTTTGTATGCAGAAATCTTTCCTAAAATTGACTTTGTGATCTCTGGAATCAACAGAGGTGTGAATATGGGTTATGATGTGCATTATTCGGGAACAGTCGGGGCCGCCAAACACGGAGCCCTTCATGGAATTCCATCTCTTGCGGTGAGTTCTGGTCGGATTGATCCAGACGATGGGTATGAAAGGGAAGCGGAACTGGTTTTATCTTTTCTCTCCAAATACAAATCACAAATCCAATCGGGCGAAGTTTGGAACCTAAACTTTCCTCCAGAAATTTCTGGATCGGGCACAATCAACGAAATCGTTTTTACAAGGCTTGGTCGCAGGCGTTATTCAGAAAAATATGAGAAAAAACAAATCATCGAAGGGGTCAGCGAATTTCAGTTAAACGGAAGTTTACTTGGACACGATGAAGAAACGGGAACAGACTTTGAAGCCTACAACCAAGGAAAGTTACCGGTCACTCCCATCCAATTGGACTTAACGGAAAAAAGACGACTTACGGAATTACAATCCAAATAGAAACAATGGCAGAAGAAACAGACTACCTCGGTTACATGAATAAAGGCAATTATGCCATGGCACTGAATCTTTTGGATCAGGCCTTACTCCAAAATCCAGAAGATCCGATTCTTTTGTATAATTTTGCACTCTGTTGTTTCCAGACCAAAAACTTCAAAAAATCAATTCAGGTTTTGGACCGGATTCTGGAAGAATACCCAGGTTTTATCGAAGTCGATAATGTCTACCGACTGAAAGTGTTTGCCCTTGTGGAACTAAAAGATTGGGAAACCGCAGAGTCGATTATCAAAGATCGATTGCAAGTGGCAGTGGATGATCCCAAACTCCTTTCCTTTTTGGCCCATGTGTATGAATACACCCATCGTTTGGAAGATGCGATAGAAATCCACCGCCGCATCTTGAAACATACTCCCGATTACAAAAATAGTCTCAATTCTTTGGGTTATTTACTTGCTTTAAAGAAAAAAATCAGCACCGAAGAACGCACAGAAGCCATCAAATCCTTAAAAAAAGCATTGGAACTTGATCCAAACAACCCAGCTTACCTAGATTCCTTTGGTTATTTTCTGCAAACCATAGGAAAACCAGAAGAAGCATGGAAGGCCTACCGCAAAGCCCTGCAAAAGAACCCAAACCATCCCGTTCTTTTAGAAAGATTGAAGAACCTGAAGAAATAAATCTCCCTTTTGTTGACACAGTCCATCTGCCAAAAACACTGGTGATTCAAGGACTTTCTCGGGATGTAGCGCAGTGGTAGCGCATCTGTTTTGGGTACAGAGGGTCGCAGGTTCAAATCCTGTCATCCCGAATCAGTTGGTTCTATCCGACCCGGTAGCTCAGCTGGATAGAGCAACTGCCTTCTAAGCAGTTGGTCGGGGGTTCGAATCCCTCCCGGGTCAAGATGTTTTAGAAATGGTGGATGTAGTTCAGCGGTAGAGCCCTGGTTTGTGGTACCAGTCGTCGCGGGTTCGAATCCCGTCATCCACCCATTAAATCGCCTTCGGCGATTCAAATTCCAAACAATCTTTTATTAGAAACCAAATGATTGGGATTCGAACGATTTTGCGATAGAGTTCGAGTAGCCAATTTGGCAAGACACCTTGCCTAATTGGCGTTAAGCGAGAACGACCGAGCACAGGAAGTGCGAGGGCTCGCAAAAGACGGCCTGGAGCGAGTTCGACCTGGATGGGAGAACCGCGTAAGGCGAAATCCCGTCATCCACCCACTTAGAATTCCCCCTTCAGCGTATATACTTTCTTAGATATGGCATGGGTGCCTTGCGTTCGCCTGGCCCTCCATGGCCAGAGCTCCCGCTCGCATCCATCCGTGGATGCTGTTCGGCGCCCATGCCATATCTAAGAAAGGGCTCGAATTCATTTGGGAAATTGGTACAAGTGAAAAGTTATTTAAGATACTAGTTTTGACTTTTTGAATATCTTCAAATGCGAATAGCGAACTAGAGGACCAACCACAGCGAGTTGCGCCAAAAGTGCCATCGGGTAGTTTTTGATCACAGAACTTATGTAATGTTCTAGAAAATGATTTTCTGTTCCAACGTTGATGAGTGTAGTGATGAGTGTCATCAGTAGACACATCCCAGTAACCATAAGTAGTACCATGACAAGAATGTGTTTAAACTTTGGATCTGTAGGTGAGACTAGAATTTTATGGAGTTTAGAAACATTATGACTTACTATTAATTGTTCTACAGCAAATGCGATTAGGAATATTGGAACAAACTGTTTTATGATCAATATAATTGTCTCTGTATGAAATCCAAAAATCAAGACCATATTATACGATAACATTATCGTTACCATACCAATTGTCATCATCGTAGAAAAAGCTAATTCTTCTTTAAGTGTTCGACTCAAAATTTACCCTCTTCATTTAACTCGAAATGAAACCAGGAGCACAATTATTTTTATGGGCCATTTTGGCAATAGGTTTCATAGGACAAGATCACTAACTTTGTTTTTTGGTCGTTTGACATCAAAGAAACATAAATGAATTTATTTTATAACTTCGGTTGTCGTGATATTTGGGAATAATTCGTATCCTGTCGAATGAATATTCTTACATATCATCTTTCCTCCGGAATCCAATCGTATTCCATTCGTTTGGCTGTTCGAATCGCTACTTCCTCTCCAAATATTTTTTGTAAAAGATAAAAACTCAAATGAATGCCAGAGGAGATTCCGCCTGAAGTTAAAATTTTTCCGTTATCAGTATACCGGATATTGGTTTTTACATTTAACAAAGGATAGTTTTTCTTTAAAGTGTCTATGTCCATCCAATGAGTAGTCACTTCTAACCCATTTAAAAGTCCAATTTCTGCTAATAGAAATGCACCTGTACAAATAGAGGCCAAATGCTTAACTTTTAAGTGTTTAGCTTTAATCCAACTAAGAGTTGTTTGATTTTTAATTTCTAACTCTTCTGCACCATATCCTCCAGGAATGATCAGTATATCCATCGGAGGGCAATTTGAATAATCAAAATTAGGCAAAACCATCAAGCCATTCCTTGCGAAGACCGGAGATAGGTTTTCGGCAACAAGAAATACCTGGCATAATTTATTACGGTCGTTAGTTTCTGCGAGAGAGAATACTTCGAAAGGACCGGCAAAGTCTAACACTTCCACTTCAGGGAATATAAGGATTCCTATTTGCAACATAAACTGATTTTTCCTTTTTTTACTTTACATTATAAATAATTAATTTCTAATATGCCTCGTTTGTGACGAAACAAATTTAGTAATTCACTGGAAGGTAGAAACTATATGTCATTCCAAGATGCGATCAAAGTATGTTTACAAAAGTATGCCGATTTTACCGGCAATGCAAAAAGGCCAGAATTCTGGTGGTGGGTTGTTTTCTGCATTATCATTAGTGCGGCAATTAGTGTAGTTCTTCCTTTTGTAGCAGGAGTTTTTTCCTTAGCTGTACTTTTGCCAAGTTTAAGTGTGGGGGCAAGGCGTTTGCATGATACAGGTAAAAGTGGATGGTGGCAATTGATTGGCATCACAGGGATTGGACTTCTTGTGCTTATTTTTTTCTGGGCACAAAAAGGAAAAAGTTAGAATTTAATTTCGAAACTCAATTCCCCCTTTTCTTGCGTTAGGGGGACGTAGGGCTTGGTCGCCTACCATCGTTAGATGGTTGGTGACGGGAGCGTAAGCGCACCCCGGAGTGACCCGGCCCTTATTTGGATTTATTTTTAAAAATCAAAAATTTGGGAACGCACAAACTTGTTCTTAACATGTTTTTGATGTTAGGAGTTCGTTCCTTTTTTAGATTTATATAAGGTTTTATCAACTTCCAATGCGTTTTGGATATAAGGAAGGAGAAGTTTTGGATTTATCTCACCGGGAGAATGGAAGGTGAAACAATAGACCTGTTTACGGTTTTCTTTTTCTAGTTTTTGTTTGGGATCATTTAGAAGGTATCCATTACAAAACCCTAATTGCACGCCTGACTTTGGGCCTGGTTTAATGGATGCCGGCCATATAAAACAAACACGGCTATTTTGAAAGTAATAGAGAACAGAATACGAGATTCTTTCCTCTAGAGTAACAAATGGCTTTAAAATTTCCTTTAATCGCAAAACAATAGAAAGTTCTGTTTCGGTAAGGGAAGAATAAAATAATTCAAATTTCTCGTTCATTCAGTTTTGCTTCAGTATTCTAGTATTTTTCTTTTTTCAAAATTGCGATAGAAATTTCACGCAAATTCTTTGGGAATTTTTCGGTTTTCTATAGGCCAAGGGAAACAAAGTGGTGTTTGTTGGGATCCAGATTTGGATGCGAGAAAGGAAGGTTAATTTTGATTTTCTGTGTCTGGGAGAGAACTTGGAATTTCTTTTTTGGCTGAGATTCGATCTAAAGGACTCACAATGTTTTCTAACCGACTCCTTGCCACTTTTGTATAAATTTGAGTGGTTCGGACACTTGCGTGTCCGAGTAATGTTTGGATCATTCGTAAGTCAGTACCAAGCTCTAACAAATGTGTGGCGAAGGCATGTCTTAAACTATGGAAACTTACTTTTTTCCCTATATTTGCTTTTTTAGCTGCGTTAGTAAAGATTGCCTCGGCAGTGCGGATATGTAAAGGCCTGTTTCCAGAACCTGGGAATAACCAAGGATTGGCACGCACTTCGTTATAACTGTGTTTTAAAAGTAAATTGTATTCTCTGACCTTAAGATATTCTTTTAGTTCTTCGACTAGAGACGTAGCAAGGATGGTATACCTATCTTTTTTCCCTTTGCCCTGGCCCACACGAACCATATTTCGTTTTAAGTCAATGTCTGTGATTTTTAAATGAATGACTTCACTCACACGCAAACCAGAGGAGTAACTGATCAGAAGTAACATTTTATGTTTTCGATTGGGAAGTGCATTGAATATCGACCTAGTTTCTTCTGCAGATAAAACCTCTGGTAGTTTGGAACCGACTAACATCCGTGGAAATTTCAGTTGTGTGAATTGTTGTCTGACTTCGCGGAAATAGAAGATAAATGCCTGTCTTGCCGACCTAACACTTGTTGCCTTTACTCCGCGATCGGTCACTAGGTGGTCTAAATATTTGTCCAAATCACTGGTTTTGACATTCATTGGAAGTTTTCCTGTGTACACCAAGAGTTGAAATATATGGGAGTAGTATGTTTTTGTTGTGCGAAACGAAAAATTACGTTCTCTTGTTGCTTTAAAATAATCATCTAATATTCCGCACTGTTTGGGAATTTCTTTGGGAAGAATTCGGATATCATGATCTGAAAATGCATTTAATACTTGTTTTATGATGTTTGGATCGTTCGGATATGACCAGGATTGGTCAATAGAATTGTAAACACCCTTGGGTAGGGATTTTGCAATGGAATAAAAAGTTTTTGAATAGTGAAATCGTAAATAGAAACGATTGTCCTTTGGAGAATACCGAAATTTGATCATAGAACACCTAACCTTACATTGGTAAGTTTATTAGGTGGAATCTTTACTGTTTGGTTCTTGATTTTTTAATTTTAGGAATTTTTTTAATGGAATTGCGATTATTTGCTTTTGGGGTGGGGGTGTTTTTTTGAATCTTGTATCCCCGCCCTGACTAGGGTGGGGAACTAGACCCGCCACCCAATACGCTCCCTTTACCACGCCCTCGCCGAATCCGAAATCCAAATCTTACGATACGTATTTTTTTTCTTGGAAAGTTCGCATTCTTACATAAGCTTACAGAATCAAGGAGACTTATGAACCTAATCACTGTTGGACTCGGCGTATTTTTTATCCTCTACGGAACCACCACCTACATCCTCCGCCTCTACAAACCCGGATTTTTTTGGAAACTCGAACCCATGAAACAAAAATGGGGCGAAAAACGCGGTTATTTCATCCATGTCTTTAGTTATTCGATTCTTCCCATCATCTTAGGAATTGTTTATACCATCCTTGGTCTTAGAGGTTAATAATTGTTTGGTGTAATTTACCGAACGAATTGATTTATGATTAAATAAACTTAAGTTAGATGGGCGCCTCCCATTTGGTTTTGAGATTTTTGTTTTATACAAAAAAGGACCGGGCCCTCCGCTCCAATCTTTCTCTTCCGAGAAAGGATTTCCGCTAGGGTCCCTGGCGCTTTCGCCTTGATTTGTTTACTTAGAGTTTGTGAGAAACGATGGTATCTTGGCGTGAAGGAGTTCTGTCTTCTGGATAGTCTGTGCTAAAATGAAGCCCACGACTTTCCTTTCGCAGCAGTGCCGACCGAACAATCAGTTCAGCCACTTTCACTAAGTTCCGAAGTTCGAGTAACTCAATTGAGACCGTAGTGCGATTGTAGTAGTCCTTCACTTCTTCTGAAATTAATTTCAATCGGCGAAGGGCTCTTTCAAGCCGCATATCCGAACGAACAATCCCTACATAATTGCTCATTATGGTTTTGATTTCCACCAGATCATGAGAGATGAGGACCCATTCTTCTGTATTTGTGGTTCCTTCTTTATTCCAATCGGGTATAAGATCCGTCTCTTTTGAATAACTTAAGGATCCTTGTGACCGAATATCCCCTGCTATGCGATGAGAGAACACAAGACATTCGAGTAGACTATTCGATGCCAATCGGTTTCCACCATGCACTCCAGTGCAAGTGGTTTCTCCGCATGCATATAAGTCGGCGATATTTGTCCTTCCCAGTAAATCGGTGGCCACACCTCCGCACATATAATGAGCGGCTGGCACTACTGGGATCGGATCTGTTGTGATATCAATTCCCAGTTTTTTACAACGTTCATAGATGGAAGGAAAATGGTTGATGATATCGTTTGCCGGCCGATGAGTAATATCCAGAAGGACATGAGGTTCGCCTTTCTTTTTCATCGTATCGTCAATGGCTCGGGCTACAATATCCCTTGGGGCTAGTTCCCCCATCTCATGGTAGTCCTTCATAAAAGGTCTACCACCTATCTCACGTAAGATGCCACCATGGCCCCGAACCGCTTCCGAAATTAAAAAACTATTTCCCTGTTCATGAAAAAGAGAAGTCGGATGGAATTGATAGAACTCCATGTTCTTAACAATGGCACCGGCACGATAAGCACTGGCGACTCCATCACCCGTTGCAATATTTGGGTTTGTGGTATGTAGATACACTTGGCCGGCCCCACCCGTTGCCAAAATGGTTTTTTTGGCAAGGACGGGAAACACTTCCCCAGTTTCTGTATCTACAATATAAGCACCGTAACACCGGAGGGGAAGGTTGTCTTTTTCCTTTAAATGGTGTTTGGTGATGAGATCCACACAGGCATGGTTTTCTAAAATACGAATGTTTTGGTTGGCGTGAACATGGTCAAGTAGCGATTGTTCTACGGCACTTCCTGTTCTGTCCAGAGAGTGAATGATTCGGTTTTTGCTATGTCCACCTTCGCGGGCAAGATCCAATTCCCCGGTTTGGTTTCTGGTAAAAGGAACTCCCAAATCCAGAAGTTCGCGAACCCGAGTGGGTCCTTCTTCGACAAGGACACGCACAGCTTCCAAATCACAAAGCCCCGCCCCAGACTCCAAGGTATCTTTGATATGTTCTTCAAACTTATCCTTGTCATCGAAAACGGAGGCAATGCCTCCTTGTGCATAATTGGTATTGGACTCGTAGTCTGCTTTTTTGGTAACAACGACTACGGATCCCAGCGGAGCCAACTTTAGTGCTGTAAAAAGGCCACTCACTCCGCTTCCAATGATTAAAAAATCCGATTTAATTCGTGTCACATGATTTCCAATGGTTTCTAAATGTTATATCCATCTCCTTTGGGGACTTGGATTATTTTGTATTCAACATTCCTTCGATGTAATCCAAACTTCTGATGAGCATATAGTCTGGTTTGATGGCATCATTGGCATGTGATTTTAAGAAGGCGTCCGCCTTTCCATTTTTCTTAGCATACTCTTTGATGGCATTTACATTGAACTTGGACTTCACAACACCTTCATGAGGGATGAGGGGAAGGTGGTTCCACATATCTTCCTCACGGTAACGGAATGGAAATCCGCCATCAGGTTCTTCGGAAACTTCAATATCAGGAGAAACGCCCACAACTTGGATGGTTTTTCCAGATGGTGAGTAGTATCTTGCATTAGTGATTTTTAACAAATAATCAGGGTTGTTTTCTAAGTTATTTAAACTTTGAACGGTTGCCTTTCCGAAAGTTCTTTCCCCTAACAAAATTCCGCGTCCATGGTGTTGGATGGCACTGGCAACAATTTCAGAAGCCGATGCCGATTTGGAATTAATCATGACAACTAGCGGCAGTTTAGTGATATCTTTGTTTTTTGCATATTTTTCTTCATCGCTACGGAACGGAGTTCTTGTGAATACAATCATTCCTTTTTCGATAAACATATCAGTAATATCAATGGCTAAATCTAAATACCCGCCCGAGTTTCCGCGTAAATCTAAAATCAAAGCTTTGAGTGGTTTGCCACTGTCTTTGGCTTCTTGTTCCATCTCCACAACTGCATTGGCAATTTGTGTGTCGATTGGTGCTTCGCCTGGGCCTGGTTTGACAAACCCGGTAAGTTTGATATAACCAACTTGAGGATTTTCTTTTACGATATGGTGGGTTACGTTTTTAATCGTAATTTTATCACGAACTACTTCGATGTCCGTTTTTCCAGTGTTACCCTTTCTTGTGATGGTTAGAACCACTTTGGTTGCTTTTGGTCCTTTGATTTTTTTTACCACTTTGTCGAGAGATAAGTTTTTAATGATCTTTCCATCCACAGCAATAATGGTATCTCCACTTCGGATTCCCGCTTTGACTGCAGGGCTTCCTTCCAATGGATTTTCCACAACCACCTCGCGACTGCCACCACCAGAAAGTATGGCACCAATTCCTTCAAAGGAACCATCGCTGATTTTAGCCATGGACTCTTCCCACATTTCTTTTAGGAAAACATTGGAATGTGGATCAAGAGAATTCAAATAACCGTTGGCTGCAGCAAGAAACACTTGTTCCATGCTGAATTCTTTTTTCTCTTCCTCTTCTTCAGGAAGTTCCCCGTCAAGTTCTACAAGCCCTTTGAGAACAGGTGTTTTGTAAGTTTCCAAATTATCTTGGATATAAGAGATCACTCGATCAAATTCTTTACGAGAGAAATTGATTTCTTCCCATTTAGCAGCGATAACCGATTTTTTAAGTTTTTCTTTTTCGATGAGTTTTTTTAATTCTGCATCAGAAAGTTTTCTGTTTTCGTTTTTCTTTAATTTTTCTTTTTGAATTTTTTCTACTAGAACATAATCAGGGTCGAATAACACAAATTTGTCGGAAGGGGAAATTTTGAATGTTTTTCCTGGCCAAAGATCGTCTTTGTCATCGTATTTTTCCCTTTCATTGAAATAACTTTCTGGGTAAATATAGAGTGGGTGAGGCATACTGAGAACGGCAAAGGATGCCGCATCCGTGAAAGCTCGGTTTTTATTGATATTTTTATCAATATAGTACTTATCCACTGATTTGACCACGGTTTCGAAGTCTTGGTAGGTAAAATTGGTTACACGGTTAGGAGCTTTTTTGGCTTCCGGTTCGCAGGAGATAAAGCCTACAGGAAGGGCAAAACTGAGTAGGGTGAAAAAGGAAAGTAGGTAAACAATTCGTTTCAAGGGATCGCTCGTAAAGTGGATAGATTATCCTAAGAATTTCCGATTTTCCAGTCCATGCAACTCAAAAAAAATCGGGACAAATCTAGGACACACGTATATCATAGACGGTGTGATGCGTCCATTCGTTGTCCTGATTTTCGCTCTTTCCTTTGGGTTTTGTACAACAGAGCCTCAGAAAAACCCAACCCGAGATCCGTACAGTTTGGAAACCCTAATCTTCTTGGAAGAGGTGCTCCTTGACGTATGGGAGTCCTCCGATTCTAGAGAAGTCGCTATGTCTCGACTAAGATACGTTTGCCGAACAAGGGACACCGACGATGGATATTTATGTTACACTTGGGGACTTCTCGAATTCCACCGAGGCAATTATGCAGAGAGTTATACTGCTTTTAGAAAGGCTCTAGAGAAAAATCCAAACGACAGTTTGTATAAAAATATGTTACGAATTTCCGCCGAAAAGTCGGGAAATTTAGCGGATCTCAAAGCACATTCTCGGGATGGAGAGGTTTTGGCAGTTTTTACTGAAACACAAAAACTTTGTAAGGAAAACAAACTACCAGAGGCCGAATCCTTTCGATTTCTTGCAGAACGTGGGATCCTCACCAAAGAAACTTTGCGTCGGGGTGTCCTTTCCGATTGTTTCCAACGTTTGGGTGAGGGTGACAAATCTCGGATCCAAAAAGAAATCCGAATTTCTGCCCTTTCCTATAAGGAACGTCTTTATGCGGACCAAATGAAAACGGATCCTTTTTCTAGGATTTGGGACACAGCCAGTTTCCACCGTGGTGAATCGGGACAGGCAGTGGGTGCTAGTGCTGGAGTTGTGACTGCCAATGCACCGCTTGGAACAGAAAGCGGTATGTCGTCCTTGCCTGGATCGGCAAAACCCGGTGCACCGATTACGGATGCTTGGAGAAAACTCAAACTCGCTTCCCTTTCAGGAAACGAATCACAAGGCAAAGAAGCCATTCGTAGTTTTTTATCAGAGATCCAACAGGCCAAACGGAAAGGCAAACTAGAAGGACAACTCGCTTTGGCCTTAGAAAGAGCAGCCAAGTTACTCCTCGAACAAGACCCTCAGTATTCTAAACTTCGTTTCCTAGCGAAAGAACTCTAAGGTAATCCCTTATAGTAGTCTCCATTCCTACGATCAGGCTTTGGCTCACAAGCCTATGACCAATCGAAACTTCTGCTAAATGGGGAAGTTTGGCAAAAACTTGCAAATTGTTTGTATCCAAGTCATGTCCTGCATTGACACCTAATCCCAGTTTGTGGGCCTCTTTGGCTGCCATTTCATAATCTTTGAAACTGAGTAAACCTTCTTCCAAAGACCGTTCGTAAGCATAAGCAAAGGGTCCTGTATACAACTCGATCCTTTCGGCTCCTAATTCTTTGACCAGCGGATATTGTTCGAAATTGGTTTCCATAAACAAAGAGACACGGATTCCTTCTTCGTGGAAACGTTTGGTCATGGATTTTAAAGTTTGGAACACTGTTTTGTCTTTTAAATCAAATCCGTGGTCGGAGGTGATTTCTCCAGGTTTCACGGGAACGAGTGTGGCTTGGTCGGGTTTTGCCAAAAGGACTAGGTCTAAAAATCGTTCACTTGGTTCCCCTTCGATATTGAATTCTTTTTTAGGAAATCCCTTTTTAGATAAATTTTCGTTGTAAGATTTCAAAAACTCCCTTATTTCGAATACATCTTGTTTGGTGATATGCCTTTCATCCTCTCTGGGATGGATGGTGATGCCGTATGCACCGGCATTTAGAATGATCTCAGAAATTTGAATGACACTAGGAATGGATCCGCCACGAGAATTTCGTAGAGTGGCGATCTTGTTGACATTGACACTTAATTGGGTCATAGGAAAAAAAAAACTTTTCATTAAATTTCATCCAGGAGAAAACCGTCCAATTTCAAAAAGGTTGTCCCTCTGAGGGGATTTCCAAAACTGTCAAAAGTACGTTTATGGTCGCAAAAAAAGCAGTCAAGAAGCAGGCCCCGCCCAAGAAAAAAGCGGTAGCCAAAGAGAAACCAACCAAGGACGCAAAGTCCGCTTCCCCGAAGGAAGATAAAAAAAAGCCCGTAGCTGGCGCTAAAATTCCCGCTACTAAGGCGAAAGCCGTGCCGGCCCCGAAAACAGCTTCTGCTGTCTCCAAGGCACCCGCTGTAAAGATCGATCCCAACAACCCTTTGGGCAAAAAGTTCAATTGTTACTCTTGTGGTACCAAATTTTATGATTTGCACAAACTGGAAAAAAAATGCCCTAAATGTGGGGCAGACCAATTGGCAAAACCAGCCATCAAATCACGAATGGCGGCTATCCGCAGTTCTGAATATGAAGTGGAAGAAGAGGAAGAGCCAGTTTTAGAAGATGATGAACTTATGGAAGAAACGGAAGAATTAGAAGAGGCCGAAGAAGAGGAGGTCGCAGCCGAGGAAGAGGTGTGATCCTTCCCATCCTTGGTGGACCCACCGGTTCTGGAAAAACGGCCCTCACTAAAGTCCTCGACCCCAAACGTTTCGAAATTGTTTCTTTTGACTCACGCCAAGTCTACCGGGACCTTCCGGTAGGCACAACGGCACCCACTCACGAAGAGTCCTCCCACATCCGCCACTGGCTCGTTGGTTTTTTAAACGCAGACGAATCTATCAATGCCAGTCAATTTTCCCTCTGGGCAAGAGAGGCTATAAAAGACATTACAGCCCGAGGAAAAATTCCCTTTCTTATTGGAGGCACAGGTTTTTACCTTCGGGCCTTTCTTATGGGAATGTATCCCGTACCAAATGTACCCAAAGAAACTAAGGACTTTGTTTTGGAACTTCCGTTGGAAAAAGCAAGAGAGGAGTTATATGCGAAAGATCCCAAAGCGCTGGAATCTTTGTCACCACAAGATGGATACCGAATCAAACGAGCTTTAGAAGTAGTTCTCACGGGAGTTTTGTGGTCCGAAGTTTCCAAGGAAACGGTGGGTGGATACTTAAATGATTATCCAGATGTCCAAGTGATTGGGCATTGGTTGGACTGGCCCCGTGACATTCTCTATGAAAGAATCAATCACAGAGTGGAAGAGATCGCCACGGGTATGTTAGCGGAGACAAAAGAAGTGGTTTCTAAATACGGATCGAACTGTCCAGGCCTACGAACCTTAGGTTACAATTTTGCGCTTGCCTTTCTAAATGGAATCATAGACAGTAATACATTCATTGAGCAGTTGGCCCAAAGCCACAGGAATTACGCGAAACGACAGATCACTTGGTTCAAAAAAGATCCGTTACTTTCACCCATTTCCTTCGAAGCAGCTGTCCAATTGTATACAAATATAGATAAAATATAGAGAAAACACTCGGGATTTCCAATGTCGGCAAAAAATAATATCCAAGACCAACTTCTAAATACAGCAAGAAAGGAGAAAATCGATCTCACTATCTACTTGTTAAATGGAGTTCCGCTGAAAGGAAAGGTTGTCAGTTTTGACAACTTCACGATCATCTTAGAAAACGAGAGCAAGCAGAACTTGGTGTACAAACACGCGATTTCTACCATCATCCCGGCAAAACCCATCAAACTCCACAGTGAAGATGCCCCGAAAGAAGCGGGAGGGGTCTAACTCTTTTCTGGTTTTCCTCTGTTTGCTTTGCTAGATTCTGGTTCCAAACCCTATGGCAAAATTACCTAAAGAATCCCCGGTTGTCCTCATTATGGCTGGTGGAAAGGGGGAGAGGTTTTGGCCTCGCTCCCGCACCAATTCCCCGAAACAACTCCAGAAAGTTTATTCCAATAAAACCCTTCTCAAAGAGACCATTGATCGTGCTCTCACCATTACTACTCTCGATAGAATTTATATTGGAACCAATGCGAACCTGAAAGCAGAAATCCTAAAAAAAGATCCTAAATTCCCTTCCACCAATTTCATTCTGGAACCAGAAGGAAAAAACACAGCGCCCATCATTGCTCTTTCGGCCCTATACTTTCAGAAAAAATTTGGAAATCCGAATCTTATTGTTTTGTCTGCGGATGCTTTTATTGATCCCATCAAAGAATTTACAAAAACCATAGAACAGGCTCTCTACGAAACAGAAAATGGAATGGTTCTACTTGGGGTCAAACCCAACCGTCCTGAAGTTGGATATGGTTATATTAGCACTGGAAAGCCAACTGATGTAGGTTATACGGTAAAGGCTTTTTTTGAAAAACCAGATTTCAAAACTGCTTTAAAATACATAAAGAAGAAGAATTTTTATTGGAATCCAGGGATTTTTCTTTTTCGTACAGAAACCATTCTTTCGGAATTAGAACGTCATGCTCCTCATATTTTAGGACCACTCAAAAATGGATTTCCTTTTAAGAGTTTTGGAGATTTAAAGACCGCCTTCCAAATGCTTCCTTCAGAAGCGATCGACACAGCCATTATGGAAAAATCCAATCGCATCCGTATGGTGGAAGCTACTTTCAATTGGGATGATGTAGGGTCTTGGATGTCTTTGGAAAGAATCCTTCCAGGGGACAAAGAAAAGAACCACCACCAAGGAAAAGAAGTCCTCTACCATAAAGCTTCTGGGAATATTTCTTCCGTTCAGAAGGAACTCATTGCCTTTCTGGGTGTGAAGGATCTCATCGTAGTGGAAGAACCAGACGTCCTTCTCGTGACCTCTCGTGACGGTGTAGGAGATATCAAAGCTATGTTATCCACTATGCGGAAAAATAAAGTTTTACAAAAGTACCTCGACTAGAATTTTGACAGATAGGCTTGATATAAGGAGGAAGGAATGCCTTCCGGAAAAAAGAGAAAGCGTAGAAAAATCGCAACCCACAAACGTAAGAAAAAACGCAGAGCCAACAGACACAAAAAGAAGAAATAATCTTTCTTCAGTGACTTTCTTTTTCCTCCGATAGATTTGTTATGAAACAAGTCTGGAGGAAACAGAAACCCCGCACACCCGGTTTCATCCGAGCATTTACCATGGAAACACCTCTCGGGGATGTCCTGGAGGCTGAGTTCAACTTTCACGAACGACTCGTTCGGTTAGCTGTAGAAATCAAAGAAGAGAAGGGCCGTATGTATGGTGCCACCGTCAAAAACGGTACCGTACAAGGTGAGAAGGATATTACTTCTGGCCGTGCTTATCCTGTCTTTCGAAAGGTTTGGCCCTTTCGCGAATACTTCAGTGCTCTCCCCGATAAAGACATGCTTGCATGTATTGGCGGGGCGTACGAAATTTATCCCCCCTTTGTACCTGATACCCAGGAAAAAAGCCGTACTTCGAGATTACCTTTACAGTCAGCACTTTTTCCTTCTACCCGCTATGATTCTATTTTCGGCATTGTCCGGGAAACTCGGTTCCAACGTTGGAGACGGGAGCGTCGTGAGGCAAGAGAGGCCCGAGGATCGCTCTGGTTGCGTTTTAAAAGGCGTGTCTGGGGAGATTTGCAAGATATCTGTATGGGGATCGGATTCGGATGTTTGGTGTATTATCTCTATTATGATTATGTCGTATTAGGACTGACTCTGGGAATCCTAGGTATGACCGCAGGACTTCTGGATTTTCTTGTCAGAAAACGTTCTGTCTTAATGACAAAAGTGTTGTCATTTCTGAGTTTCGGTTCATATTTTTTCTACAATGGCTACGTCTACTTCTAGTGCGTAGGTACCATTTTAGAAAGTTATATGGCAAAAGAAACATCATCCGCAAACCAATTCATTCATGAGCAGTACATTATATTCAATTTGGGCGATGAAGAATATGCCATTCCCATCACCATTGTCGAAGAAATTGTCAAAATCACTAACCTAATCCGCGTTCCACAATCCAAAAGTTTTTTTGCAGGGATAATGGACATTCGTGGCAAAGTCGTTCGAATGATTGACCTTGCCAAACGTCTGAACATTAAAAATGTTACAGAAGCGGCAGCAGACCGAGCCATTGTGATTAATGTCTCTGGAAAGTCCATTGGTGTGATTGTGGATAAGGTCTCGCACGTGGTGCATTTCCCCGCAAACCAAGTGGACCCACCACCTCCTTCGGTCAAAGGGATATCTTCCAGGTACATCACGGGTGTGGGTAAAAAGGATAACAGGTTCATCATCCTAATTGATATTGAAAAAATTCTCACTGTGGAAGAAGTCACCGAGTTAGCAACCGTCTAACTACCGAAAGGTTTTCGTTTATAGTTATAAAATATGATCATTTCAAAGTTTTATTACCTAAGAAAGAATTTGTATTCCATGGCAGAACTTGTTTTGGAACAGGTCATTCTCTTAAGTGAGGCTTTAGAAGATGATGATTATGCACAAGCGGAACGTATTGTAGAACGAGACGATTTGATTGACGATTTGGAAAAGGAAAATGATAACCTTTCCCAAAATGCCATTTTAGAAGCGGTGAGTAATCGTAACATTCTTGGTATGGGAGATGTGGACAACGACATCGTCTTAAAAAAAGACCCACTCCGTTTTGCACTCTCCGCCATTCGGATTACTAGAAACATGGAAAGGATGGGAGACCAAGTGGTCAACTGTGCTGATGTTTTTCGCCATAAAACCATTCGCAAAGGCCTTTTTAAAAATGAAGAACCAATGACTCTTATCTTATCACGAGTGACCACTCTTGCGGGAATGGCCATTGAATCCCTTGTTGAAGAAAAAGAAAGGTTTATGGGAAGTGTGAATACTTTAGAAGATGAATTGAATGCTCTTTGTGACCAAGCATTTCATAAATATCGTTGTGTCCCTGATATGGAAAAACAGGAATTTGCTGATGTGTATCGAATCATCCTCGCACTAGAACGGTTAGGTGACTATGCGGTAAACGTAGCAGAAGAACTTGTGCGATTAAATACGGGTAAGGACATTCGCCATTTAGAGAATGTAAAAACCAAAGCTTCTAATTTTCCTTAAAACATTTAGAGTCCTTCTAATTTACAAAAAAAATCGATAATTACATCCTTTATTAAATTCGTATCCTTTTTACTGAATCATTCGAATCTTCTGAAACAAAAAAGAAATTTCCGAACAAATCAACTTACTTGCATTAAATGCTTCTATTGAAGCGGCAAGAGCGGGGGACATGGGAAGGGGATTTGCGGTTGTTGCTTCTGAGGTGGGAAAACTCGCAGAACGGACAGCTTTTTCTACAAAAACAATTTCTGATTTGATTAAACGAGTCTCTGTTTCCTTTGCAACAGAGGAACAAAAAAAAAGTGAATGAAGAAATGAGCTCTTCTGTTCATCATCTGGCAAACGATACCGCAAAATTATCAATGATGTCAGAAAAAACTGCAAAATCATCAGCGGAGTTAAATTCCTTGATTTTAGAATTAAATCGTGAGTTATCATTATTTAAACTATAATTATGATTAGTGCAACTTTTATCTTTAAACAAAAAAAATCAGATCAAGAATTTGAAACTTTGGATTCTTCGATTGAATCGTATGTAGAAAGTCACCCTGAATATTTGGGAAAGGATAGTTGGGTCAATTTAGAAAAGGGGACAATGGCCGTTGTTTATTATTTTAAAACCTACCTTGGCCTCGAATCGCTTAAGACTTTTTCTGATCATACATTGGCAAAATCTCAATATTCTAAATGGTATGAAGGGTATCAAGTGATCATTGCGGAAGTTACCAAAACCTACGGAGATGGAGGGATAATTCATGTAACTAAAAATTAGTTGGTATGATTATTTTTAATTTTTTTCTGATTTTTAGTGTATTTATTTTTTTTAGAATCTAATATCTCTTTATAAGTTTGTAATAAGTTTTCTATATAAAAAGGTTTGCTTATAAATCCATTCATACCTACTTCAAAACATTTTTCTTTGTGTTCGGTAAGGACATGAGCCGTGACGGCCAAAATGATGATTTTTTCAGATTTAGTTTTTTCGAGTTCTCTAATTTTTAATGTGGCTTCAAAACCATCCATTACTGGCATTTCACAGTCCATTAGAATCAGATCATATTGATTTTGCTTAAAAAGAGTAACGGCAATTTCCCCGTTTTCTGCTAAATCAAAATTAATATTATATTTTCTTAATAGTCCACCGATTACTTTTTGATTTAATACATTATCCTCGACTACCAAAAACTTTTGGTTAGAAAATATTGATTCCAAAGAGGCAGTTTGTATCAATTCTGAAACATTCGTTTTGTTTATATTAGTTGAATCTGGGTTTTCGTAAGGAAAAAGGCACCAAAATAAACTTCCTTTGTTTAGCTGACTGTCTGCTCCGATGGTTCCTCCGAGTAACGAAACCAAACGTTCTGAAATAGCAAGCCCCAAGCCCGTTCCACCATATTTACGAGAAGTAGATGCATCGGCTTGTGAAAACATATTAAAAATAGATTTAATTTTTTCATCAGGGATACCAATTCCGGAATCTTCCACTTCCAGCCGGATCCACTGCATTTCTTTTTTAAGTCGTAATATAACAGAACCTTTCTCTGTAAATTTAATAGCATTCCCAAGTAAATTGAAAATGATTTGGCGAATTCTACCAACATCCGAGTAAATAAACTCTGGTACATCCTGATCGATTTCAAGTTTTAACTCAATGGCTTTTGATTTGGATTCGATGGATAATAAATCAAAAATTTCAGTTACTGCATCACGAATATCGAATTTGCTTTTTTCGATATTCATTTTTCCCGCTTCCATTTTTGAAAAATCAAGAATATCATTTAGAAGGAGCAACAAAGATTTTCCGGCAGATGCTATGGACTTTACAAGAGATTCTTGTTCTTCATTTAAGTTTGTTCTAAAAAGGATTTGTGTTAGTCCAATCACTCCATTTAGAGGTGTGCGAATTTCATGGCTCATGGATGCTAAAAATTCCGACTTCGCTCGGTTTGCAATTTCGGCGGAATTTTTTGCTCGTTCTAGTTCTTTTTGAATTTCTTTTGTTAATCCAATATCTGTGGAAATACCACAAAGTGCATAAATTTCCCCGGTTTGGTTCCTTAAGGGGATTTTTACAGTAAGAAAAGAATATGTTTTTCCATCGGAACGATTGTGGATTTCTTCCTCTGCATGAAGTGTTTTTCCTTCCAATAAAACTGTCCTATCGTTTTCGATGATTGTTTTTGCAGTTTCTTCTTCGAGGAATTTTTCATCTGTTTGGTTTAGAATTTCTTCTAAGGGATATCCAAAAAGATTACATACGGCTTGGTTAGCAAAAAGATATCTACCACTTGTGTCTTTAAGATAAATACATGCGGATACATTGTTTAAAATATTGCGAAGTTTGGATTCGCTTTCTATTAATCGTTGTTTAGTGGATTCGCCTTCTTCATGTAATTCCTGTAATCTTTTTTGTGTAATATTTAAACTATAGAGAATGGAATTTTTCAAGGAAACAGGGTGGATATCTCCAGAAAAGTTTCCTTGCCCCAATAAAGAGATTCTACGAAAAGCTTCATCGACACTTCCCCCAATGATTGCGGTCAGTGACCTATGTGTAAGGAATAAACTGAGTGCAAAAAATACACCGGAAACAATGAGTATTGTCCTCAGGATAAAAACTTTTCTTTTTGCATCTTCGATGGCTTTTGTAGTGCGATCATTGAGTTGATAATATAAATCATTGATTGGCTTCATAATCTCCGCTTTTGCTTGGAGATAGTTATCATCGAATAGTAAGTTGATTGCACGTGGATTGGATTTGGATCCAACTTTCATGTCAGAAGCAACAATGGACATAGCTTCAAACTCTATTTTTGTCAACTGGTCAGATTTGCGTTTTGATTCCGAAAGTAATAAATAATCGGACTCAAGAAACTTAGCATTTTTCATGGATTCATAAATGCTGATGGCTTTTCCTTCTTCAGAGGGCGGAGGGAGTTTGTTGGCTATGACTAAATCCCAATAAGCATTATCATAATCTTTTGGTCGCGGACGATTCCCGTCGCGAATATCCAAAATCATCTGAAAGTAAATTTTGTATTTTTCCTCTTTCTGGATCGCATACAATCTTACTAAGTTTGTGAGTTGGTCAGAGGATTGCCGGAGTTCGTTTGCGATTTGTAAAGATTTGTAACGGTTTTCTTCTGCCTCATCGATATTTCTTTCACTAGCAGTATAAAATAAAAAAGCAATGGCGACAAAAATAAAAAGGAGAATGTTCAAAAGTAAGTATGGAAACAACCTACCTTTTTTTGTCCAAATTCTTGTCGGCATGTCAAAAAATTACAGATTCAAGTTTTATGGTAAACAATAATATTAAGAGAGGTTTTAAATAGGAATTTCTTACACTCAGTTTTATAAATTGAATTTTGGTCTTTGTATATTTTTGATTAAAAAGTACTCGTACCCTTACTATATATTAGTGAACTTTAAGATTTTCCTTCCATATAGGCTTGCAATTCTTGTTGTAATCCTTCGGGAAGATTGAGTCCTCGAGCTCTGATTCGTTCATTGTATTTGTTGAAAGACATTCTGTGTTGGTTGGTGTTGAGATACCCTTCCAATGCTTCGGCCGCCCAAGACATAATTTCTTTTACAAAGTCGTGGTTTTCTTCCAGTTGATCACAAAAGGGAATAAACAAAGGGCGATTGACAGGCCTTCCAATATTTCTATAAAATAATAAACAATATAGAGTCTCATCGCCAAGAACAGATTCGGTTCTGATTTTTTCTTCTACATATTTCAAATTGATTGTATCCAGATAATCAATGTTAAATGTTTCTGGAGCTAACCTTTTTGAAACAAATTTAGAAATTTCTGTTTTTACAAAAGACAGATTCGTACAGTGAGCAGGGCAACAACTCTGATCTTTGTGTAAGTCGCATTCCAAAAGCAAAATGCAGTCAACATCGGAAGTGGGATCAACAATTCCAAAGTTGATTGATCCTAAAAGTTCTAAGGCAACTTCATACCCTTTGCGTGACAATTCTTGGGTGGCGAGTCGAAACGCTTGCATCCGTTTGAGGGCATATTTGGTATCATAATTTCGATATTTGTTTTTGAGGACGAGATACCTTTCAACGATGTTTTTTGACATAGGAAATCCAGATCTACGGTGGATTGCCTTACAGTGAACGCTAGTCATTGCAATTATACAACACCTTTTGGTTGTCGAAATTTGATTTTTCGCCGATAGTTAAAATCAGGGAACTGAATCGGATTGTATGCAACAGGATTGGGCCCCAGAAAACCTGGGAAAAGAAAAGAGTGATAAGATGGGAAGTGACTTTCTTGGGAAACTGAGGTCCTTTGTCGTTTCTTTGTTCATTTTATTCTTTGGGGTTGGGAATTTATGGTCTGGAGAAGAGGACCGCAGAAACCCCCTATCTGGGCTTTATTTGTCCCCCTTACAAGTAATATCGACGGAAGAAATCCAAACACTAGATTCAGAAAAAAGAATCCCGATTGATGAAGATTCAGGAATTGCCCTTCGAGAAGAGCCGAAACCTGTAGATCCCAATGCCCAAGATGTGCCAGTTGTCCCTGGAGCCGATACTCCTGTCGATGTCAGCGTCGATACTGGACCTAAAAATTTAGAAACTAAGATTCGTGAGGCGGAAGGTTTACTCAAACGTTATTACAGTCAGTTTATTGAAGAAAAACGAATCTGGGAAGATAGAGAAAAAGGGAATGTTTACAATTCGCGAACGGAGATGAATGATATTCGTCTTTTGTTATGGCAGAGCACTCATAAAAATTCTGAAACCTATATCGTTCGTGATTCCCCATTATTATATAATCTACACATAAGACTTGCTCGACTACATGTTGAGTCGGAAAAATATGCGCCAGCCTTACGTCATTATCTCGCTGCCTTTAGATACCACCCTCTCGAAATGACGGAAGAAGGGTTTAGAAATGGGGAATGGCAAAAAGAAGATCTACTGGGGTATGATGCTTTATCTGCAAAAGAACATGATCGTTTGTTTAATGAGTGGAAACAATCAGAAGAAAAACTTAAAAAAACAAAAGATGAAATTCATCTCAAGGAAAGTAATTGGATTCGAGAAGGAAAAAAATTATCAGATTTAATCCCTCAATCGAAACTTTGGAAAGAGGATGTTCGAACTGCGGAAGAAAATAGAAAACAAACAAAGCAGAAGTATGATGATTCAGTGAATCTCAGATATTTGACTTATCTTAATAAACGAAAACAAATTGAATCTAATGATCTGTATGCATTTGCTAATGTAGTTAGGAAATTGGAAGATGATAACAAAGAACGTCTTAAAATTGTTAACAAATTAGGAACTGCAGGTAAAGGTATTTATGTATTATTCGACTATAAGCGGAACACAGACTTTTTTGCCTATGAACTTATTTTAGAAAGAGCCTATCGTTTATGGAATGAAAATCCTTTGGTGTTAACCGATATCGCAGAACAATACAGACAGGATGGTAAAAAAGAAAGAGCAACTGACTTTTATGAAAAGGGATTGGCTGAACTTTTAAAAGTAAAAAATCCATCCCCAGAAGAACAGGAAAGAATCATAAAATCAAATCTTCGTTTGGCAACCATTAATGCAGATTTGAAACGAAATATCATCGCAGGTCAATACTATGAAAAGTATTTTAACTTATCTCCAGATTCTGTCGATAAAACCAGAGTTTCCTATGAAATTGGTGTTTTTTTTAATTCACAGATTGGGGATCCCGATCGTGCCGCTTCCTTTTTGGAGTATTGGTTAGAACGAAATAGTAAGGACTGGAATCCTGCTTTAGATACGGATACTGGACTTACTGAACTAGAATCGATAGCTTATTATTATCTCAGTAAAAAAGATAAAAAACACAAACGAAACGAATTAGAAAGAAACAAACTCAACATCTCTTTTGCTCAATGGAAGAGGTTAGATGAAAAAATGATTTTGGCGGAAAAAGAACTCAAAGATCTTATCGAGAAAAAACAAAATCTCAAAAAAGATCTTATGGTGACTACACTCGACGATATTCTATCTCAATATCGATTGATGGACTTAAAAATTGAAGATCAAGAAGCAGTGATTCGAGTATTAGAAACGAAAAAAAATAAAATTCCATTGATTAAGATATTGTTTCGGTTAGGTGTTTTGGCTGAGGAATCTAGAGATTTTAGCAAAGCAAAAGAGTTCTATGAACGAATCATTAAAGAAGGTGGAGAAACCGACATTAGGGTTGCTCTGAAAGAATTAGAACGAGTGAAGAGAATTTTAGAAACAGGAAATATACAACCACCCATCAGCGAGAGTATTTGATAATTTCGTCTGTTTGGTCACCAGCTAATTCTTGTTCTAGGTTTTCTTGCGTATAACCTTCGTCAGGTAACACCCTGAATTTTACCTCATCCACCGTATCCCCTTCATGAACGATTTTAATTAAATACTCACCCGTTCGTAATAAGGAAAATTCATCTCTTATTGCAAGTGAATCTGGCTCTACTCGTTTTTTCTTGATATCAATCTCTACGAAGTCCAATTCATAACGATTGAGTGAGATGTAAAAGTCCGTCTCTAAACCAGGATTTCTTGAAAACTGGTAAACATAGTGAATGGTATCGGTGGGAGAAAAGATAAGATCATCCCGCATCATTTTATAGTCGGTGATGGTTTGGATGTGTTTTTCTAGAATGTCCATTTCCTCCATTTTTGTTGTGGTCCACCCAAATTCACCTTTTGGGACTCCGCATTGAATGAGAGTAATCGTGAATAAGATTGGGAGGAGGGCAAAGATCTGCTTGGAAAAATTCCGAATGAGGGGATTTGGTACCGAATTCTGTCTCATCTTAGTTTCATTTTCGACAGAATTACGAAATCACATGGTAGGAAATCGGAACTTAGTCTATAATTTTTCCTCGGTCGGAAACGTCTTTTTCCTTGGATTTGGTCCACCCTTGGTTTTGGGGATAACCTTCTCTTTGTTTGTTCCCTAACTCCTCTGCAATTTTTGCCGGTAAAATCAGGATACGACTCACCCAACGCAGGATCAAAAAAAGGAGAATCGAGAGGACAATGATTTTTGCCATAACACCTCACTTGGCGCGAAGGGATTTGGGAAGGTAGCGGTCTTCCTCATTTTCACCCCAACCGAGCCTCGTAACACCATACAATCCCACTAGGAGAAAAAGGAAAACGGAAAGATAAAGGAAGGGACTGTATTCTTCTGAATAAAACACCCTTCCTTCCCCAGGTTTGGGAACTTTTTTTGGAGTTTGAGGAAGGCCAAATTTCCTCGCGAGAGATTCGATTTGAATGAAGTTAACCACGGGAACTTCTCGTTCTAAAAAAGATTTGATCACCGAGTTCGGAATGTGAACTTCCTCGGGTAAATCGGTAATGAGACCGTTTTTGAAAACTTGTTTCCCTAGGTTAGTTCCAAGGATGGTGGTGCCTCCGCCAACGTTCACAAATAATTTGATTGGTTTTCCGCCCGATAACTCTTCATATAACTTCATTCTTTTTGCAATGGAATCATCAAAGTGAATGGGATCTAAGAATTTTACTTGGTTTCTTTGCAACGCACGATTTAAAAGTTCCTTTCCTTCTTTTGATATTCCCATGGCTTTATCTTGAATTCCACCGAGCGATGCGTAACTGGAGCGAAAGGAAAAAATTCCAGATGTGACAAGTTCTCTTTCCATATCCAACCATAACATTTGCGGGTGGTTCGCTCCAAATTGTGATGCAGAAGCACTGGAGATTATAATTGGTTTTAGTTTCAAAGTATCCAAGGCTGCAAACAAACAAATGTTTAGAGCAGGAAAAGATCCTGATACTGCGACTGCAACGGTATCTCCTTCCTCTAATTTTGCTTTTTTTAGAAACTGAATCATAACCGCTGCAAAGTTTGGATTGATTGAAGTTTGTTTGGCAGATAAAGATCCGCTATTGCTTGTAACGGGTGTTAGGAATTCTCCAATGAATCCAGAATTGGTTGGATCTAGTTCTTTATAATCTGGTTTCTTATGTTTTAGAAGCTCTGGTTTTAAAATTTGAAATCCGCGTTCGGCAAGTTTTGCTGCATGCAGTTTTTTTTTAAAGTAGGATTGTTCCTTTTTTACTTTGCAAGTCTCAATTAATAAAAGCCCCAATATTCCCATTACTGCTAAAATAAATAAAGCAATTCTGGAATGTTTCCATGGGGACCAATAAATTTTTGTCATCATAATGTTTCTAACTCAGTACCCAAAAGAAAAATAAGGAGAATTTTTACAAAAATAGAAGCAAGTATGAGGACAGATGTTGTTTCCAATACACCCTGTCTTTCATACCAAACAGCAATAAGTCCAGGGATGATAAATCCGATCCCTCTCACTTCAGAAAGATAAGCAATATCTATATCAGGAAGGATTTGGTAGTTTAACAGATATCCGAAAAAATATCCAAATAACAATATAAAGACGACTTTTCTCTTTCCAAAGATAAGTAAAAAGTTGGATAATAACTCGACACAAATAAAGGAAAGTAGGGCAATTAAAAAGGTAAGTGCAATGTTCTTTGGATGGTTTAACGACATTGCTAAATACCCAGGAACAACCAGTCCAGTGCCAAGAATTCCAAACAATTCCGAAAACACCAAACTAACAACGAGACTAAGTCCAATGGATAAAGGAAGAATTTCATTCATTCGTTTGTTCCGACCTGTTTTTTAAATATAAAGATAAGTCCATTCCCAAACCAACAATATTTCCAATACCAAAAACTAAAGATTGTTTAGGCAGGATAGAAAGTAAAGATTCAAAAATTCCATCTAAACTTAAGTGTTCCCAAACAAAGATAGGGATGTCTTTTTTGGAATATTTCTTTAGGTATTTAAAAGCAAGGGAAGTGGAGGAGCCAATCAAAATCACAGCCTCGTATCCTTCCCAGTTTGCAAATTCTTTGACTAGTTGGCGACTTCTTTCGGGTCTGTCATCTCTTGTGTGAAATAAGATGTAGCGTTTGTTATGTTGTGGATAACGTTCGATCACAGATGACCAAATGAGTTTTGTACTATCGGGATCATTTGCTGCCATCGCATTTGCATAGATAAATTCTTTTCCAAAAAAGTGGATCGGTGATACGGACAGTGCGCCAGGATCTGGACTTACTTTCCACATAGCTTCCAGGGCCATTTGTCGATTCACTCCAAGTAATTCGCAGACTTGTAGAGCAAGATAAACATTTTCTTTATGTTCCCAATAGGAAAATTTTGTCATCTCTTCTTCGGTAATCGTCTGAATAGAATTTTCTTTGATTAAAATTGCTTTTGATTTTCTATCATCACAAACTTTGAGAATTAATGATTCAAATTCTGTAGGTCCAACAACGAGAGTACCATTTATTGGGCAAGTTGATAACAATGATTTGGCGACATCCAGTAAAGTTGGCCCCATCACTTCCATATGGTCTTCTCTAATGTTTGTAATTACACCAATGTCCGATTTCAAAATTTGACCTTCGCTCGCCCACTGGTAACGCGGTTCTAAGGCCATACATTCTAAAACAACAATTTCAGCACCTTTCCTTTCTGCCTTCTTTAGAATTTTAATTTGTTCTAAAATAGATGGTTTTCCAAATCGTGAGATGGATTCTTCGGATCCATCTGGAAAAATCATTCGCGCCATAGTTCCCGTTGTTTTGGCAAAAACGGACATTCCTGTGCCGGAGAGGCCTGCTCGTATGAGTCTTGTGACACTCGATTTCCCTCTGGTTCCGTTTACATGGATTCTATGTTTGAATGATTTTAATGTACGAATATGTAGGATGTATTCAAAAGTATAATAGATTGCTAAAACGAGGATGATAAGGAAAAAAAGAAAAGCGTTTGGTTTCATCTTAAATTTTCGGGATGATACATTTCCTTCAAGGGAATGTCATTTGATTGTAACTCAAAACTGAGAAGATTCACGTAGTTTTCTATGAGCATACGTTACAAATTCTTATTAATATTGAGTGTGAGTCAAATTCTTCTTGTAATTGCTCTCACTACCAGTTTCGCCTATCTCTTGCAATCGGTTAAGAATATACCGCAAACGCAGCGAGCGGAAGACTTGTCTCGGAATTTTCAAAGAGAATTAGAATTTAAAGAGGAAAAACTGCGTTTACTGCTTGAGGAAATCACTTTTAACTCTCAAACTCGAGGAATTTTAGAAAGAGGGCTTACTGACCGTTCCATACTTTCGAAAGAACTCCCTTATTTACAACAAATCCTAAAAAGATACGGCCTTTCTATTTTCGAAATCGGAGACAACCAAGGAAAGGTTTTGTTTCGGGTACATCGCCCCAAAGATTTTGGTGATGATAAAAAAAACCAACCGATCATTCGAAATGCACTGAATGGGCAATCGACAGCTGCTTTGGAAGATGGACATAGTGGGCTTGGATTTCGATTGGCAGCTCCACTCTTTGGTCGGGGTACTATTCTTATTGGCCAAGTAGTTGATGACAATTTTACAAAAACCATATCGAAAAACAATCGAATTCATTTAGCAATTTTTCAAGAAGGTAAAGTTAAAACCATTGGATCGGATATGATTCGTTCGGTGATGAATGAAAAGCCAGATTTGTTAATGGAAGAACAGAGATTCCATTTTCAAAGCAAACCATATTATTTGGTAAAAATTCCTTATGCGGGAAGCTCGCAATCGGTTAAACACCTGGTATTTCATGTAATGATCGATGAAAACGAAGTAGAATCCAAAACTTGGAGAATTTGGTCTTTTTTTGTTGTCGCCTCACTTATATTATGTGGCGTAATTTTCCTAATATCATTTTTATTTTCAAGAGATATGGTTGAGGCAATCAAACTCCTGACAACAGCAATGGTGGATTTAGACCAGTGGAAACCGGAAACTTTACCTACTCACAGGAGTGATGAGATTGGGCAAATGGGTAGAGTTTTCGTGGAGATGAAAGAAGAGTTATCGGAACACCAAAATCATTTAGAAGAAATGGTGAACCTGAGAACTAGGGAACTAAACGACACTTTATCCGAGATGCAAAAACTCCAAGACAAACAAGATGGGGATTATTTTTTAACTTCACTTCTCATCAAACCTCTGCGTGGTTCCTTTGCAAAATCAGAAACAGTCTCTATTAAAATTTTTGAACGTCAGATGAAACAGTTTCGATTCAGAAACAAACAATCGGAAATTGGTGGAGATCTTTCGGTTTCAGATTCTATATATTTGATGGGTAAAAAATATACTGTCTTCCTAAATGCAGATGCCATGGGTAAATCCATCCAAGGTGCCGGCGGTGCTCTAGTTATGGGAACTGTATTTAAATCCATCATTACAAGAACCCAGAAGCTAAGGTATATGCAAGATAGGCATCCCGAACGATGGTTAAAAGAATGTTTTCAAGAAGTTCATAATGTCTTTATTAGTTTCGATGGCCACATGTTGCTTTCCGCCATACTAGGATTAGTTGATGAAGAAACAGGAACATTATATTATATCAACGCAGAACATCCATGGATTGTATTGTATCGAGATGGAATTGCGAATTTTCTGGAGAATGAACATTCCTTAAGAAAGATCGGTTTTACGGAAATGAGTGGGGACGAAGTGGTGATTCAGATTTACCCTTTGCGTCCAGGTGATGTACTCATTTTAGGATCAGATGGACGTGATGACTTATTTGTTGGTCAATCTGGTGGAAATCGAGTTATCAATGATGATGAAACCATTTTTTTACGTCATGTGTCTGAAGGAGGCGGTGACTTAAATTTAATTTGTAAAGCCATGTTACAATTTGGAGATCTCACCGATGATTTAAGTCTGATGCGGATTGCTTTTTTAGAAGAGGTCGCTTACGCTGCTAAAGAATCCACTAAACCAAATGTTTACTATCAAATGTTGGGAGAAGGCATTCAATCTTATCGTGATGGAGAATGGAACAATGCAATCTTTGCTTTGGAACTTGCATTAGAATCGGAACCAGATGATCTATACTGTCTAAGAGAATTATCTAAATTGTATATGAAATCTAAGGATTATGAGAAGGCGATTGAACTTGCGAATCGATATTTACAATTGAATCCAGGGGACACGGATTTTTTATTCTATATTGCTTATGCCCACAAACAAAGAAGAGATTTTGTATTAGCAACGGATTTTGCCGAAAGACTTCGATTTAGAGATCCAAAAAATTTCAATAACCTACTATTACTTGCAGAAATTCTAATGCATAGAAGGGACATTGAACGTTCGAAAGAAGTGCTTCTTGCTTTGCAAGAAATGGCTCCCGAGAATCCAAAGGTTCAGAAGTTAAAAAACTTTTGGAAGAAAATGGTGACTACTTCGGTCAGTTAAGTTATTTGAAGGAATTGATCGCTTCTTCTGTACTTTCAAAGATTTGAATCACTGAAGAAATTTTAGAAATTCGAAAAATTTGCCTGATGGTTTTGGAAACATTGACTATTCTTAAACCTCCACCTAACTCGGTTAATTTATCATTCAAAGACATGATGAGTCCAAAACCTGAAGAATCAATAAAACTGACACCTTCCAAGTCGAAGATAAATCGATGTTCTTCTTGAGACGCAGATTCTTTGATCCGTTCTTTTAGGATGCCGGCATTTAACATGTCTAAGTTGCCGAACAATTTCAGAACAACAATACCATCGAATTTAGATTCTGTATATTCCATTGAACCGCTTTGAGAATAGCCAATTTTGGGATTTGGTCAATAGATTAATTGACGAACTTATCCCATTTTTCTTCTACCGAAATAGACCTAAGAATCCGCCAAATCAGTTTGGATCCGTTTTCTGAATTGGTCATAATGACAACTCCATATCCTTTTTCTGTGTTGAAAAGAGCAAGCGACTTATGTCCCTTTGTGTGACCCCCATGAAAGAAGTATTCTGTTTTACCGGTGCGGTTTAGAAAAAATCCATGGGCGACCAGTGCATGGACTGTTAGGTTTGCAGCACTCATCTTGGGTGAAAGCAAATACTCTGCTGATTCTTTAGAAAGAAAATTTGATTTCCCTTGTTTCGCCTTCGCTACTTCCGAAAATAATAGACCTACTTCCTCCGGAGTTGTCCAAAGCCCTCCTGAGGATAGTTCTGGTGTAACAAAAGTTTTTTGGGGAAGGATATTTTCTTGTTCATCATATCCATCACAACGATCATCATTGATCGAAAGATTTTGACGAAATGTACTACGTATCATATGTAGGGGTTCGAAAACTACTTCGGACATAAGATTTTGAAATGATTTGCCCGTTCGTTCGGTGAGTATCTCTTGCACAATGCTATAACCTCCACCGGAATATCTAGATTTGGTTCCTGGTTTGTAATACAATTTTAAACCATTCCCTTTGGTTGTATTTGTATCTTTTAACTCACGTAGATGTTTTTTTCCGGAGTTAATGGGATCGTCCCAATTTCCTTTTTCTGTAAGTCCACTAGTATGAGATAGTAATAAATCAAGATTCACGATAGATCTTCTTTTTCCTTTCGGAACGGACACTTTATACTGTTTTAGTTTTCCGATCCAATTGGAATACAAATCTAATTGGCCTGTTTCCACTAATCGTAGTGTTGCGGTTGCAGTCATTGTTTTGGAAAGAGAGCCGGCTCGAAAAAGTGTATGTTGAGATTTTGTTCCATACATTTTTTTCCAACTTAATCCATAATTTCTGAATACTGCAATTCCAAGGGAAGGTACTTTTTCTTCTTTCATTAAATCTTCAATAGATACTTCGTTTGGAAGATTTGATTTTTTTCTTAGATTTAATTTTTTTGCATCAAAAATAATTTCGGTGATAGCCGATTTCACAGAAGACAAATCCCCTTTGCTACTACCATAAGGACTTACAATTGTAATGAAGATCCTACTTTTTAAATCATGATAAACAAAATTGGAAATCCCTTTTTCTTTACCATAAGTCCAATAAAAATAATCTCCAACGAAGATTCCTTCACCAAAGGCGATTGGATCTTCAGATATGGAATCGGACAAAACTGTTTTTTTAATGATTGTGTCTCGAGATAATTTGGAAATTAGTTTTGGTTTTTTAAGTTCTTCACCAAAAATCACAAGGTCTTCGGGAGTAGAATAAATTCCGCTATTACCAATTAACACTTCATTGGAATCCACATTCGTATTTTTCATACCAAGTGGAGTGAAAATATTTTCTTTCAAATAATTGGAATAAGAAATACCTGAAATTTTTTCTATAAGATACGATAGGATGAGATAATCGAGACGGCTATATTTCCAATACTCTCCAGGAGGAAAGGCTGGTTTTAGTTTAGATTCTAAAAACAGTCGTTTGATTTCCTCTCGTTTTAGGTGAGATTTTTCCGTATCGAAATTTGGAAGAAATTCGATGATTTTTGGCAAGCCTGATGTATGGCGTAACAAATGACCTATGGTAACTTTGGAATAGGGAAACCAATTTAGATGTTTAGAAACGGAATCGGACAAAGATAATTTTTTTTCTTCCTCCAATTTATGTATGACAAAAGAAGTAAATATTTTGGTCGATTCACCTAACGGAAAATTATGTTTTTTGTAGAGTTGGTATCTTTTTCTTTTTTTACCGGCATAAATTGATTCTCGAAATAAAATGTTGTCATCTTGGGAGATAAGGACAACTCCATGAAAACCCTCTTGTTTGATTTTCTTTCTGATCTTCTCTTTTGTTTCTTCAGAAAAAGAACCGATTCCGGGTTCTGAACAGTTGAAAAAAATAAAACTGAAAAGAATACCGATAATAATCCGAAAATACATAATAATTGAGGGATTTTAATCCCTGCTAATTAGACTTGGATGGTATCCTTCTGGAGGTTCAAATCCAAGTAGATCCATCATAGTTGCTGCAACGTTGGCCAAACCTTTTTCCTTTAGGTTTTGATCGAGCTTGATCTTTCCTTTTGGATCATAGAGAACAAATTGAACTGGATTGAGTGTATGGCTTGTTTTTGGAACAGGTTTTCCATCTTTAGCTGTCTCTGCAGTTCCTTTTTTTGTGAGTTGGTACATTTCGTCCGCATTTCCATGGTCCGCTGTTATACATAAAACAGTCCCAGTTTCATCGCAGATTTTTTTAATACGTTCTAAACATACATCGAGATATTCTAGACCACGAACGGTAGCATCCATATTTCCCGTATGCCCCACCATATCTCCGTTAGCATAATTGACTCGCAAAAAAGGAAATTTGTGAGATGTTAAAGCAAGCACCAGATTATCGGTGATTTCTTTTGCTTTCATTTCTGGTTTTTGATCAAAGGGGATGATGTCTGATTTAACTTCTTCGTAAGTCTCTAATGTTTGATTGAAGTAACCTGACTTGTTACCATTCCAAAAAAAAGTTACGTGTCCATATTTTTGAGTTTCAGACAAAGCATACTGGGCAATTCCCTCGTTAGCAAAGTATTCTCCCATGGTGCGATCAATTGTAGGAGGGGCAACTAAGTATTGTTTGGGGATAAATAGATCTCCATCATACTGCATCATTCCCGCAAATTCAATTTTCGGAAATCTCTTTCTGTTAAAGTTAGTTAATGATTCTTCAGTAAAAGCTCTTGAGATTTCAATCGCGCGGTCACCACGAAAATTAAAAAATACCACAGAATCATTATCTTCTACTTTACCAACAGGTTTTCCATTGGAATCACCGATTACAAATCCAGGGAGGTACTGATCAATAACGGCCGGATTTTCTTTTCGAAAGGTTTCAATTGCTTCTTTTGCAGATTTGAATGTACGGCCTTCTCCTTCGACATGGTGGTTCCAACCTCTTTCCACCATGGACCAATCGGCATCATAACGATCCATGGTAAGTTCCATTCGTCCACCACCAGATGCAATTTGTATGTCGATTCCGTTCTTACGATAGGAATCTAAATATTCTTCAAATGGATTTAAATAATCTAACGCTGATTTTTCGGGAACATCTCTTCCATCAAGAAGGATGTGTAAACGTATTTTTTTGGTGTCTTCTTTGATGGCATTGTCTATGAGTGCTTTTAAGTGATCGATATGGCTATGTACATTTCCATCAGAGAACAAACCAAGGAAATGAAATGTAGATTGGTGGGATTTACAATTGGCGATGCATTTTTTCCAAATTGGACCGGCAAATAAACTGCCATTTTCTATGGATTGAGAAACTAATTTTGCACCTTGATCAAATATCCTTCCAGAACCTAAAACATTGTGACCAACTTCTGAGTTGCCCATGTCCTCATCGCTCGGCATCCCTACGGCAGTTCCATGTGCTTTTAATAATACAGTGGGGTGAGTTTTCCAAAGTCCTTTTAAGACAGGCATTTGTGCTTTGGCTACTGCGTTCCCATTTTCGTATCCTTTTTCTGTAAACCCAACTCCATCCAAGATGATTAATAAAACTTGTTTGGTCAATGGACCACTTTGGTGTTTTTTAAGAGTTAACATAAATTAGATTCTCCTGCCTTTTTCCATTTTGAAATTTACTGAAGATTTTGCAACTGGAAGATATCGAAGGGTGTTAGTTCCACAGAACTTGGAATAGGATTTAAAAGTACATTCCCAAGATTGGAGTCGTAAACATAAATTCCTGGTCTGGAAAAATCAGTAGAACCTACAAGTAGTTTCCCCTCATTCGTTAACAATAGACCAGAAAGACTGATACCAATATTTCCTGGAATTCGTAAAAGAGTTCCTAGTCGTTCGCCAGTTCGCGGTCGAAAGGCTTGAACCGTTTTTGTAAATCCAGCATCTAATACAGCAGCAAATCCAAGTTCTTCGTTTTTGATTTGGAAAGCGAGAATATCTCCTCCCGCTACCTCTTCTGCAAAAAGACGATTTGGGTGAAATTGACGAGTGCTCAAACGAAAGGCGATAACTCCTGCATCAATTTGCGAGATAAAACCAACTCGCCCTACGCAAGAAAAAACCAAATGTGGTTCACCAAACAAATTTGTTTTTTGGATTTTGGAGCTTGGATTTCTATAAGGTAAGGTGTAAACTGCTCTAATTTGGTTTAAGTCCATATCTATTTCCACCAGGTATGAATCAGAGTTAGGTGGCAGATATCCTGATACATCATTTCTATCCAGTCGCTGTAATAATACAAACAAACTGGATCCGTCCTGAACCATATACGAAGATTCAACAGAGCTGTCAGGAATTCCAGAAGTGGAAAAAGTTTCTCGAAGAGAAGAAAAAGAAACTCCTCCAATTTTGATTCCGTTATACCTCGAATAAATTGCTAATTCATCAGAATTATAAAGGCTCACAAAATATTTATCGTTCCAAACAGAAATGTCTTGGGGATTTTTACCTTGTCCAACGCTAAATTCTTGTTCGGTGATGAATCCAAGCTGAGGATTCAATACTTGAATACTGTCGCGGTTTAAACGGTTCACAATAAAAACTCTATCGTTTGTATACCTTCCCACCGCATCTGAATGGATGGGAATGGAGGTAGGAAAAGTCGTAAAGGAGTTTGGTTCAAAAGTTTTGAATCTTCCGCCACTGGCAAAATCTGAAGTGACAACACCAACGGAAGTGGGGGATGCCGATAAAAATAAAAATTGAAAGAGGCTTGGTTTTTCAATTTCCAATTGAGCGCATTGCAAATGGAAAAATACGCAAAGTAAAGTGAATCGAAAGCTATAGACACTGATGCGTAATTCGTTTAACCGCGAGTAGGATTTAAGGAATGTTTGGGTCCAATCTCTCCCTGCGAATAACCGCAATGCGTATATCCGCCGCAGGGATTTGTATACGAAGCTCCAATACCTTGTTGCGGATAATCGCATTGCGTTTAAAAACCAACTATCGTTAGAAAGTTTAGATCCAACAATCTTTGTTGTCTTCATTAGAACCTGTAACTCCCTGTAAAATAGTAACTGCGGCCGGGTAGGGGATAGCCAACCAAATCTTCTACTCGTTTATCTGATAAATTACGAACTTCAAATCCTAAAATCAATTCGTTTCCTGTTTCTAAATTTTTATAAGGTACGTATTGGATATAGAGGTTCCAAAACTGTCTGGCTGGCAAATAACCTAAATATTCATTGGTTCGGTCTCGAAAATTGGCTCCAATGTATTGGTATTCCAGTCCAATTTCTCCAAAGTCTTTGAAAAAAGAGAGTAGGGCACTCCCTTGGCTTTTGGAACGAAGCGGAAGATATTTTCCATTTAACGCAGGTGATTCGGAGTAGTTCTTTGCATCTTGGTAGGTATAGTTAAAATTAAATTTTATCCCTTTATTCCAAATCACGTTGTGGCTTGTTTCTAAACCGCGAATGAGAGCTTGGTCCACGTTTTCGGGTCTAAGTGTAAATTGTGAGTTGGGCAAAAACAAAATCATGTCATAAATTCGTTTTTGAAAAATGGACACATCGGATTGTATTCTCCAATTGGTAGACGGTTTTGAATGGAGATAAAATCCGAAGTCTCCGTTTCTACTTTGTTCAGGCCGCAGTTTAGTATTTCCTACGATACTTCCTCGCTCACCAAATAACTCTAAAAAGGTGGGAATCCGAAAATCTTTGCTAATATTGGCTAGTGTTCCAAATTCCAAATTTTCTTTTTTGATCCAAACAATTTTTATCCCAAAACTTGGATTGGTGAAAGCTTGTCTTACATAAAAAACATCGCTTAGTGGATCGAGAAGTTGATTGCGAACGCTGGTTTCATCCTTTCCAAATCGGTCTGTATACCGTTCCCATCGAATTTGGGGGACTAAAAAAAGTCGGTTCGAAAATAGTCTAATTTCATCTTGAAAGGTCGCACTTAAAGTATCGCGACGTTTTTTTGGTTCTTTCCTTTCCGTTTCATGGTTGTAACGTTTTTCATATCTTGTAAAAAACTCTTGCTCTGTTTGAAAGGAAGTTCGAATCACTTGGTTATATTCTAATAAATAGAATGTAGGTGTTAGTTGAAATCCGTATTGGTTGGTTTTGGTGAATGCGTTGGGGGTTCCGAAACTAAATTCTGATTTGGGATCAAAAAAATCATCCTTAGAAAAGTTACCATAAGTTTTTGTTTCGAGAGTTAAGTTCTGCAATAGAAATTCATTGGTTTCTGTTGTTATTGCAGATGAGAGTTTACTGAATACACGTTCTACTGAAGCAGTTTGTCTGTTCCCAGGACCAGGTAATCCTTGTTTTCTGTGAATGTAGTCGTTCAGTAAATTAATTTTGGTTTTACCAAATTCAAACGAGATATTCCCAGTAAAACCTGTCTTTCTGAATTGAGCATTCCTACGTGTGTCAATGGAATCATCGTAAGTGTTGAATAAAACAGTTCCTTTGTTATTGAGATAACTAAAGTTTTGATCCGAAGTTTCCTGGAGTGCCTGAACAAAATAGGAACCGCCAACAAATTGGTCCATGTGCGTAACTGTCGCTTTTGCAGTTTTAAAACTTCCTCCCATCAAATTGATTCGAGTCACTGGTTTATCAATTTTAGATTTGGAAACTAAGTTAATGGAACCCCCAATTGACGATCCAGAAAATCCTGCTGGTGTTCCCGATTTATAGATTTCGATTTTTTCTAAATTATCAAAGGGTAGGTCAGCTAAATTGATTTCGCCTCCCATAGAGTTGTTTATCGGAACCCCATTCCAATAGATTTTTGTTTGGTTGGGGTTGGTTCCTCTTAAAGACAAAGTGGAGTAGGAGCCAAGCCCACCGTATTGCCTAACCCGAACCCCCGCCTCTCGGTTCAATACATCTGGCAAACTCATGTAACGTGTGTTTGTTTGCGATAAATCAATTTCCTTTTGAAAACCCGTTGGATTTTTTGCAAAATTAGAATTTTTTGACTGGCTGTCTATATTAGCTCGAATCTCTACCTCTTTCGGATCTTTGTTTTGTGCGAATAAATTTAAGGGTCCAAAACATAGGCAAAGGAGAAAATAGAATCTGAAACTAGAAATCATGGAGCTTTATTTTCTCAGTACCTGCCAAGCTGGAGCATGAAAATTGAGTGTCAATTCCCTAAAGGAAAAAAGCATTGTCCCCATGAAGCATTACGACGTATTCGGTGTAGGGAACGCCCTGGTAGATATCATTGCCTTTATAAATCCCAATTTTTTACAAAAACAAAATATCACCAAGGGTGTGATGACTCTTGTCGATGAATCTAGACAAGGTCAAATTCTTGCCGACCTTCACGATGAAAAGAAAGAACTTCGCTCTGGTGGAAGTGCCGCAAACACAATGATCGCTATTGCAAACTCCGGTGGAGCTTGTTGTTATACGGGAAAAGTCACTCATGATACTTATGGTGAATTCTATAAAAAAGATATGGAAGACGCAGGGGTTTTGTTTGAAACCACTCCAGATGTTAATGGCCATACGGGAACTTGTGTTGTATTAACTACGCCCGATGCCGAAAGGACGATGCTTACCAATCTTGCCATCTCAACATCGCTTGGTCCCAATGATATCGATGTAGAAAACTTGAAAAAAAGTAAGTTTGTTTATGTGGAAGGTTATTTGTGGGATGGTGATTCTACAAAAAAAGCAAGTGAACTCACGATGAAAATGGCAAAGGAAAACAAGGTAAAAGTATCTTTTACTTATAGTGATCCATTTTGCGTAAATCGTTCTAGGGATGAATTTATTCACCTAACAAAGGAATATGTCGATGTGGTTTTCTGTAACACGGAAGAAGGTTTAGCACTCAGTGGAGCAAAAACTGCAGAAGACGCTGTTGAATTTATATCTAAACTTTGCCCGCTTGTATTTATGACTGCAGGGAAAGAAGGAGCTTATGTGGCCGAAAATGGTAAAATCACTTTAGTTCCAGGTTTTCCTGTAAAACCAATTGATACAACGGGAGCGGGTGATGCCTTTGCCGCTGGAGTTTTGTATGGACTGACCCAAGGGTATTCGTCACAAAAATCAGCTCGTTGGGGTAACTATGTGGCGTCTCGCATTGTTTGCGAAGTGGGACCTCGTTTGTCTGTTCGGCTGATGGGAAGACAAGACGAGATTTTAGAAGGGTTTAAAGAGATTTAAAACTTACTGCATTCTTTTCGAATCTTCCCAAAGGGTTTGGATTTTATCAGCAATCTCAAGAGGGGCAAAGGGTTTTTCAATCACACCGATGCCTCCTCTTTTTTGGTATTCCAAAATTTCATTTTTTAAAACACGAGAAGTCATAAAGGCAACAGGAATCGCTTTGGTTTCTGGAAATATTTTTAACTCCTCAATCAGCTCCATCCCATTCATTCCAGGCATCAAAACATCTAACAAGATCAAGTCGGGTTGTAAGATGATTGCTTTTTGTAATCCTTCAGGGCCGGTTTTTGCAAAACTTACCTGATAGGATGAATTGAATTCTAAAGCGATCCGAAGTATTTCTACAATATCTTCTTCGTCTTCAACAATTAACACATGTTTCAAGATAGGTTCGTTCATTGGTTATATCCGGAAGGAATTATACCTGGTTTAATTATTGGCAACTCAATAGTAAATACAGTACCTTTGTCATCTGATGTAAAAAATATTTTACCTTTCATCGCTTCTACAAATCCTTTTGTGATCGATAGTCCAAGGCCTGAACCTCCGACTAATTTATCCTTAGGCGGTGCCCCTTGCGCAAACCGGTGAAATAATCTTGGCGCAAAATTGGGATCAATCCCTGGACCATTGTCTTTAATTAAAATTTGTGCATGAGTATTCGAAGGAACCACAGTGATATACACTTCAGAAAACTTAGGCGTGTATTTTACTGCATTGGAGATAAGATTGGTGATACAATGATTTAATCTGTCTTCATCTACATAAACAGAAGTAGAAGGAAAGTTTTGGTCATAGTTTAACAAAACATGGTATTGTTCGGCAAAGGTTCTCATTCCATCTACTGAAACTTGTAAAATTTCTTCCAACCTGTAGGTTCGAAATTTGAAATTGATATTTCCCGAATCTAAAGCTTCAATGTCGAGCAGGTCTGTTACAAAACGTACAAGTCTTTGGGTGTTTTTACGGCAAATGTTTAGTAAAGATTTGGTTTGGTTGGAAAGTTCTCCTGCAACTCCTGCAAGTAACAAATCGATAGAACCTTTAATCGAAGTGAGGGGGGTTCGCAATTCATGGCTAACCAAACTAATGAATTCATTTTTTAATGCTTCGGCTTTTTTTCGTTCTGTGATATTTCGAACAATAGCAAGGACTTCATCCTCACCAGTTTTTGTGAAACGAGCTTCAAAGTATTTTTCACCATCGTAATCTTCGATAGAATACTCGTAAGTTTTTGTGTCCCCGATTTCCAAAACTTGTATCAGAATGGATTCAATTTCGGATAGTTTTCTGATTGGAAACAGGTTTTCGATTCGTGTGAATTGGATATTCCCTTCATGATGAGAGTCCCAACCTTTAAAATCTGGAAATTCTTTGTGATCAATGACAGACCCGTCTTTGCGAATACCGTACAATTTGTCCGGAAGAGAACTTAGGATGGCTTTGTTTTTGATAAGAACTTGGCTATAACTGTCTTTGGCATTTTTTTCGGAAGTGACTTCGGTTGCAATAACGATGGTAAATTTTTCCTGAGGGAAAACTTGTGTATCAAACCATCCTTTGGATTCCAAAAAGAATTCCCCATACCGGAATGTTTCCTGATTTTTGATGGCATTCGCCAATTTTTTACCAAATTCGGTGGCATCAATGTTTGGAAACAAATTCCAAATGCTTTTCCCGAGCATTTCACTGGCAGTTTTTTCCACCATTGCTTCCGCAGAAGAATTTACGTAGGTGTAATTTCCATCCTTGTCCAAGATAAAGACGGCATCCGAACGGCTTTCCAGGATTTTGTCGAGGTATTGGGGGACAAATTTGTGCCAATTCTGTTGCAGAAGTTGCTTTGCATCAAAAAAGCTGTCTTCATCCTTGAAAAAGCTTTTGATTTTTTCCAGAAATTCATTCATAGGTGCAGGTATACGAAAACTAAACCAGAGTTATGATTCAAGTCAGCAATTTATCAAAATTTTACGGCGAAAAACGAGCCATCTCAGGGCTTAATTTCAAATTAGAAAAGGGCGAAATCGTCGGTCTCTTGGGACTCAACGGCGCCGGGAAAACCACTACAATTCGAATCCTCACAGGGTATTTGATTCCTAGTGCGGGGGATGCATCCATTGATGGAAAGTCTATCTTTGACTTTCCTTTGGAAGCCAAACAGAAAATAGGTTATCTTCCCGAGACTCCTCCTCTTTACGAAGACATGACGATCACAGAGTATCTAACTTTTGTCGGTCGGATCAAAAAAATTGAGGATACCAAACTTGGTTCCGAAATTGAAAAAGTTCTAACTAAAACTAACATTACAAATGTTAAAGATAAGTTGATCGGAACTTTATCTCTCGGATTTCGCAAACGTGTTGGAATTGCCCAGGCAATCCTAGGAGATCCAGAAATTGTCATTATGGACGAACCGATTTCTGGACTTGACCCCAAACAAATTGTCGAAATTCGTAATTTGATTCGAAGTTTGGCGGGTGATCATACCGTTCTCATTTCGAGCCATATCCTAACTGAGATTTATAAAACTTGTGATAAGTTTTTATTTTTACATAAGGGAAGCCTCAAACAAGAATTTTCTTTGTCTCGTTTAGAAGAAGAAATGAATCGACTAGCCGGATGGGAAGTTGGTCTTTCTGGGAAAAATGCAGATGAACTCCACACCTTCGTGAAATCAGTGATAGGTGATGGTGATACTGTGACGGAACTCGGAACCAATAAAGAAGAAATTCAATTTTTGGTGCGAACCACAAATCAAAAACAATTCAAAGAATCTTTGTTTTCCAAAGCGCTGGCTCTCGGAATCCAAATTGAATCTTTAAAAAAACAAGAAGTGTCTTTAGAACAGATTTTTATGGAGAAAATATGAACTGGCAATCGGCTGTTTGGATCTATAAAAAAGAATTACGATTATTTTTTGGAACTTATATGGGACCACTAGTTCTCGGCGGAACTGCATTTCTCAATGCACTTTTCGTGATGATTCTGAATTTTAATGGTACTGCCAATTATGAAATTGCAACCTACATCACCTTCATTTCTTTTATGACAACTATTCTCATTGCAATGGTCATCATTTCTATGGGATCGATTGTAGAAGAAAGAAACAAAGGAACCTTGGAATTACTTTTTACCTCTCCCATTACCGATTTGGAAATTGTATTTGGTAAAT
Organism: Leptospira abararensis; assembly: GCF_016918735.1. Taxonomy (GTDB): domain Bacteria; phylum Spirochaetota; class Leptospiria; order Leptospirales; family Leptospiraceae; genus Leptospira_A; species Leptospira_A abararensis. The sequence goes on along the minus strand of NZ_JAFFPR010000060.1, from coordinate 411,004 downwards.
TTCTATTTGGTGTCACCGTTTGTGGGATTATCACCATTTTTATCAATGGATTGTTTCCTTTACTTCTTTATTCTTTTTGGAAGGCTCCGTTTTATATGGTAGCTTCTGGGAGTGTAGGAGTGTTTTTGTTAGGTGTTTTTACTTTTACGATTGGGATGTTTGGATCCAGTCTTGGTAAAAACCAAATGATTTCTCTTTTGATATCGGTTCTTATCATTTTGACACTTTGGGTGGTGGGATATTTTTCGCATCTATTCCAAGCTACCACAAGAAAGGTACTTTTTCACCTACATATATTTTCTCACTTTGCTGCTTTTGCAAAGGGTGTGGTTCCATTAACTGGAATCGTATTTTTCCTTAGCGGAACATTTTTGTTCTTATATCTTACCGTAAAGGTCTTGGAATCCAGGAGATGGAGGGGATAGACCATGTTTTTAACCGCAGATAGAGTTTTACCATTTATTAGCTTACTTTCACTTTTCGCCTATTTCTTGTTTGATGGGATGGTCGTAGATCCTAAAAAAAGAATTCTCTTTTTTGGAGTGATCTTTTTATTTTTAGCATCGGATACCATCGTTCGTGCCTTTTCCAAAGGATTAAGAAAGGAAGACCAAAACCGTTACGTTGCTGCTGGATTTGGAATCAGTGCATTTTTATTATCGGTGTTACGTGATTTTCTAGATTTGAAACCGGTCGCTGGATTTAATGAGGAAGTCAGTGCCATTCCCAAAGTTAGAGAATTTTTATTACTTTGTGTGGTTCTCCTTTCCATAGTATTTTTACTCCAAATCATTTTACTAGAGATTGGAAAATCTTCTTTGGAAGCGCAGAGTAACTTGGCAAAATCCAAAAGTTCCCTTTTGCAAAATGCAGTTCTAGGATTTTTGTTTGTTCTGCCGATTTTGGTGGCGGTCAATTATTTTGCGATCAAACGAAACTATAACTTTGATTTGAGTAGTCAGGGAAAATTTTCTCTTTCGCAAATTTCTAGAAACTTAATCAAACCAATTTCCAAAGATGTCACCATCACTGCCTTTTACCCACGTCCCCTAGAAGCAGATGGACCGGCAAATGGGGATAAACTGGCTGCATTTGCTCTCACTCGCATCCGTCCCGATATTGAAATCCTTTTGGACCAAATCAAATCAGAAAACTCACATATCACAGTCCAGTTCATCAATGCCGATGTGGAAGTGGATTTATTAAAAGAATTTGGCCAAGTTTCGAATGGAACCATCTTTGTTCGTTCTCAAAAACAATCACTTTTGACATCGGGAACACCTTTTGCTGAAGAAAGGGTCATTGCGAAAGAAACAAAAGATTTGGAAGATCTGGAACGTAAGTTAGTTGGTGCCCTTCTCAATGTCACGACCGAACAGAAAAAAGTTTATTTCACAGTCGCCAATGGAGAAAGATACGGGATGTCTTTTAAGGCCCTTCCCAATGAACAAGTAAACCGATTTGTTTCTTCATTACAGTTTTTAAATTTCAAAGTAGCTGAGTTGGGTTTTGGTCAAGGTTGGCCATCCAAATTACCGGATGATGCTGAAATGCTTGTGGTGCTTGGGCCTACGGTTCCCTTTTCTAAAGAAGCAAAAGAAGAACTTACAAAATTCGTATTGGAAAAAAATGGAAAACTCCTCATCACCATGGAACCAAAAGGGAATGAAGACTTTGGTTGGTTACTTGCCTCCGCAGGACTTAAATTTAAAACTACACAGTTAATTGAAAGAGAAGAGAAACCAGGATTTGTTGTGGCAAAACGTTTTCCAGACCACAGACTCACCGATTTACTCCAGAAAAAAGATATGGGGATATTGTTTCCTTACAGCGGTTATTTGGAAACAGATGCTACGATTCCTTCCCCTTATGCTTTTAAGTCAGAAACTCTACTTGAGTCTGGGTTTGAAGCGTATGCCGATGAGAACAAAAATGGAAAATTGGATCCAAACGAAAAAAGAGAAAGTAAAATTCTCTCTATTGTGCTCACACCAAACTCTCTAACGAGTGAGAAAGCAGGAAAAATCATTTTACACACAGGAACTTCTTGGGTAACAGATCAGTTCATTCCGTACGCAATGAATTCACAATTCTCCACGGTTTCAATCACTGGTTTGTTTCAAGATGTAGCCGTTGCCGAAATTCCTTTGAAAAAAGAAGAACTCGATACCATCTCCCTTTCCGACAACCAAAAGTTAATGGCATGGGTGATTGGAGTGTTTTTATTTCCAGGATTCATTTTGGCAGTAGGATCCTACTTTGTGTATTCCAGACGAAAGAGTTCCATGATTGAAGTATGAAACAGAAAATTAGTTTAGTTGTTTTAGCCTTTACCGGACTTTTTTTACTTTTTTATTGGATGGAAGACCATCCTGAAAATATTTCGGAAACGAATTATTGGAAAGAAGATTGGAAGTCCATTCAATACATTCCACCAAAAGCTGATTGGTGTGGGACAATGGAGCCAAAGTTTGCAGAAGAAACTATGGTCTTTCGTAAAATCCCTCGTGGATGGAACCAAACCCCATTGTATACGGTGACTTCAACAAAAAATGGAAAAACCAATTCTTATGAAGCGAATTATAATGTTAAAAATAGTTTTTCGGAACTCAGTGTTCTCAAAACAAAACTGATCGAGAAGACATCAGAAGATATTCAAAAGTCCTACTGTTTAGGAGAAAATTCTCCCTCCTTATCTCTATCAGATGAGAATGGACCTACATTTGAATTTTCTAAAGACAAACAATTGTTTTTTGGTAAAAAAATTGGATCCGATGAAGGTCGTGTGTCTGTTTTGGTTCATGAAGAAATCATCGCTCCCTATAACTATTTGATCGAAAAGTTTCGTACTCCCTCTACAAATTTCCGCGAAAAAATGTACGTAACCTTTAACGATGGTTATATGAAGGAACTCTCCTTTACCGGTCAAATTGTCACCGTAAAGGCAGAAAACCGAGCAAAAAAAAACCAATACAATGTTTATGTGAATGATTGGAGCCGCACGACAGGCGAACGGATTGTTTTGCCGCCGGATGTGGGAAATCAATGGGAGTCGGTTGTCAAAGGTTTGAAAGTGGAATTTTATTCTGATGAAGTGGGCGCACCACAGTTTCCCGAAGTTTCTCTCGCAGAAAACCCGGAAGCAGTTTTGGATGTAGTCCAATCGGGAGGAATCAAATACCGTCTCTCCTTTTACCCATTATGGGAAACCGAATCAGGAAAATGGAGGCCTGTGCGCCGGGAACTGATTCCTTATTTTTCCGAGACTGTCACTTGGATCAAAGAAGAAAGCTTCCAAAATTTGGTGAATGCTGTCATGAAAGTGAAAAATGCTTCCCGTTACGAGCGTCCCAACCAGAAAATCCAATAAGGTGCAAAAAGTTTCTACAGTCGCATCTCGGATGGAAATGATCCGAGATTTATTCTATTCTCCCATGTCCGCCTTTGAATCCTACTTTCATAAAACGGACTTGGGTGGTCGAGATTTATGGTTGGCCCATCTCCAACTCATCTTACTTGCCCCCTTAGCCAAATTTTTTGGTAATTTGATCCAAATCCTGATATTCAAAGTTTCTACTGTAGATGAAGAAACAAGACTTACCTACACCCAAGGAATGGGGACTTTATTCTTTTTTTACTTAGGGTTTTATATTGTGATCCGGCTTGTGGATAGTTTTCGGATGTACCACCAAATGCGTGACCGCACCAAAGATTGGGAAGGCCCTGAGCCGCATGTCTTTATGATCTCCTTTCTGCCGTTTACATCCACCGCAATCTTTTGGATTTTTCCGGCTCCCATCCCCTTGGCAATGTTAGGTGTTGGATTTCTCTATTCTTTACATTTAGCTTATTATTATTTATCTCACAGAAGAGAATGGTCCTCATTTGATTTTTTGTTTTTCCTTATGAAGGTAGTTTTGTTTTTTTTGGTTCTCATTTCTGTTCCTTTACTTGTCTACAACCTAATTAGGACGGTACTCTTTTGAAAATCTTTATGGTCGGCATTGGTGGGATTGCTATGGGCAATTTGGCTTATATGCTGAAAAATTTAGGTCATGATGTATCAGGTTCAGATCAAAATCTATATCCACCTATGTCTGATAAATTGGTGGAGTGGGGTCTATCACCTAAATCTGGTTATCGTAAAGAAAATGTAAAAGGTTCTGATTTAGTCATCATTGGAAATGCAATCTCTCGTGGAAATCCTGAGGTAGAAGAAGTTCTGAATACCGGAATGGAATACATGAGTATGGCGCAGGCGATTGGAACTTTTTTTCTAAAAAACAAAAAACCAATCGTGATCTCCGGCACCCATGGCAAAACCACTACTACTTTTTTAACCCACTGGATTTTGGAATTCATTGGGTTAAAACCCGGCCTCTTTGTGGGTGGAATCCGAAAGGATGGGTATCCTGGATTTGCGATTGGGGAAGGGGATTATTTTGTTATTGAAGGGGATGAATATGATTCTGCTTTCTTTGATAAAAGTTCTAAGTTTTTACACTACAGACCCTATTACTTAGCGATGAATGCTCTCGATTTTGACCATGCTGATATTTTTGCCGATTTAAATGCCATCAAAACTATGTTCAAACGTCTGTTAAATTTGGTTCCCAGTCGCGGTAAGGTTTTTTATTGGAAGGGCTCCAAAAACCTAGTAGAGATTACCAAAGATTACAAACACGCGCCCGTAGAATCCTTTGATTTAGGGGATAAAAATTCCATTTTTAAATACGAAAAAGGTGTTTTGTCTGAAATTAGGACCAAGGCCAAATTAAAACCATCTCTCATTGGTGCACATAACTATCGCAATGTGGAAGTGGCAGTCCGAATTTGTTTGGAAATTGCTCCTCAAAAAAGAAAAGAAATTTTAGAAGCCGTTGTTACTTTTCCTGGCGTGAAACGTAGACAAGAAAATCTTTTTGTCTCAGAGAATAGTTTACTTGTCGAAGACTTTGCCCACCATCCTGTTGCCATCCAAGAGACCATCAAAGCCCATAAGGAAGCCTATCCTGGTTATAAAATCATTTCCCTCTTTGAACCAAGAAGTGCTACTTCGCATAGAAATGTATTCCAAGATGATTTTGCCAAATGTTTTAAAGGGAGTGATGTAAGTATTGTTACCGAAGTGTACCAAGTGGACAAGGTAAACAAATCCCTTCGTTTGAATGTCAAAAAATTGGTGAAGGACATTACAAAACATACTAAGAAAGATGCATTGTATGCAAAAGATCCAAAAGAAATTCCTACTCTCTTAAAAAAGATTCTACCAAAATTCCAAAAAGAAAAAGTCATCCTCCTTGCGATGTCGAATGGTGCCTTTGGTGGAATTTATCCTGAATTAAAATCCTTAATCGAATTGCGAGAAACTGTATGAGCCTATCCCAAGAAATCGAATCATTAGTCAAAGAGGCTGAGTCTGTTTTATCATCTGCAACATCGGAACAAGAATTGGATGCTTTTAAAAACCAGTTCCTCGGAAAAAAAGGGAAACTCACTTCTGTATTAAAAGGTCTTGCTTCCCTTTCGGTAGAAGAGAAAAAAACAGTGGGAAAACAAGCAAACGAAGCACAAAACCTGCTCGAGAGTTTTGTTGAATCCAAACGTTCTTCCTTAAAAGAAAGTTTTTATGAAAATCAATTGGGCCAAGAATTTTTTGATAGTTTGCGTCCACTCGCTTCTAAAGAAAGAGGGAGCCTACATCCCATCTCGCAAATCCAATACGAAATCGAAGATATCTTTACCTCCATGGGGTTTTCAGTCATGGATGGGCCAGAAGTAGAAACCGATGAGAACAATTTTGGTGCCTTAAATTTTACCGAAGACCATCCAGCACGTGACATGCAAGATACCTTTTACACAGAAGATGGAAACTTACTGCGAACTCATACTTCTGCCATCCAAGTGCGTGCTCTTCGCAAATTAAAACCTCCGTTTCGTATTATTGCTCCTGGTCGAGTATTTCGTTATGAAGAAGTGGACGCCTCTCATGAAAATACTTTCTACCAAGTAGAAGGGATGGTGGTGGGAGAAAACATTTCTGTGGCTCATTTGATTTATACCATGGAGACACTTCTTTCTCGTGTGTTTCGTAAAGAAATCAAAACAAGACTAAGGCCTGGTTACTTTCCTTTTGTGGAACCTGGATTTGAACTTGATATCAACTGTTTGGTTTGTAATGGAGATGGTTGTAGTGTTTGCAAACATTCGGGATGGCTCGAACTATTGCCATGTGGTCTCGTACATCCAAACGTATTAGAATCGGCTGGGCTTGATTCCAAAAAATGGACGGGTTTTGCTTTTGGTCTTGGACTGGACCGGCTTGTCATGATGCGTTACGGAATCCATGACATCCGGTATTTCCAATCAGGGAATCTACGGTTTTTAAAGCAGTTTTAACCTAGTAAAACTGCTTGGATTTTTCCATCCTTCTTTTGGAACTCCACTTTCGATTTCCCAAGTTCTAATCCCTCTTTGGATACAATCTCAGTTCCGTCTTTAGCAAATAGATTGGTGAGAACCATCTCTCCATTTTCTTTTTTAGAACAAACAATTAGGTAAGGTGGTTTTTTTTCTCCACCAGGATTGAAATAGATAGTACTTACCGTGAGGATGGTGGCCGTTTCTCCCATTTTTGGACTTGGTACATTCACTTCTAATGGTTGTAAAGCCATAGGTTCTCTGGTCGCAGATTCTTGTTTGTCTTTGGCAAATAAAACGACAGTGTTGATGCTATCAATCCCTCCGTTTCCTCCCAATAAACTCACATTAGGTGGAGTAGGAAGTTTTTCTGGAATGGGATCTACGGCCAATCCATATTGGCTTGCAATGTCAATGAGACCAGTGGCACCGGACAGAGCCATGGCTGCTTGGTAGTTCAAAATCCCCCCGCTTAAATTGATAGGAATCTCTCTTGTTCCATTGGAGATTTTGCCTTTGCGAAGGGATGTGGCCGTATCTTTTGGGGATACACCAAAATACAATCCTGCTTCATGGATGATCATTCCTGTAAAACAATCATAAATCCAAGCGTATTCAATGTCCGATCGTTTGAGTCCGGATGATGCCACTGCTCTTTCACAAGCAAGGGCAGCAGGGCTTTTTAAATCTTTCTTTTGGATGAAGTATTCGGCATGGGCACTTTGCCCAGACCCCACCAAATAAATATGCGAAGCATCTTTTTTGATGATCTTGTTATCAATTAACTTCTGTTTCATGAATTCGGATGTGATGAGTGTGGCAAATCCGTGATCAGTCACAATCGCAATCATAGGAGTGCTATACACACCAGAAAGTGGTTTTTGTAATTGTTTATCCGTGATTGGTTTTTGGTATTGGAAGGCCCGCGGATTGGTTTCGGCCAAACTTCGAAAGTGTTTTGTGATTTCTTCTAAATCTTCACTAGTCACTCCGGTATCAAACATCATTCGTTCACATAACAGAGAGTAGAGTCCAATGAGTGTGGCCCCATAAGGCATTTCCCAATCTTTATGGCAAACAGTCGCAGTGAGTCTTTTTAAATCTGATATTTGTTTGAATACGGATTTCGGAACATCGGCAGCGGCCACAAGAACCACAGCGTAAGGATTGGCTTTCACAATCGTATGGGCTTGCCCGATCGCCCCACCGACACTCGCTCCACCTAAATCTACAGTATGGCATGCAAGGCCACCAAAACCCATATCATTTGCATCTTTGACAGTGAATCCATACCCTTCGCGACCTAGGGACTGGGCTTCGATGGAAACAAAGTCGGTTAGGTAGGGGGAAATAGACGAACGATCCGTTCCTAAAAAACCAAATAGTTTGTCTACGGAACGGAAAAGTAGGGAATGATATTTTTCTAAAGGAGAAAGGTTTTTATAAATTTCCGAATCAAATTCAGATTCGATGGTGTCGCTGACACCGAGTAAAATTGGGTCCATACCGCCAAATTAGAATCAACCTTCCATATTCATCAACGCATTCATTCGAAAATCTTGTATGATTTGTTTGCAGCGTTCAGTGATTCGAGTCAGGCTTTCTCCAAATTTTTTCCCACCAAAGGAAGTATGTGCATTCGGATATTCCTTTTCATTGACTTGAACAATCATATCAGGATTGATTCTGTTTTTACTGACTAAATCTTGGACAGCAACGGTGATATTTTTTAAAGCTATACAACCATCTTTCAAAAGATTTTGGGATGCCTTCTCAATCACAATATTGTTTCCATTAGCATCAAGTAAGGTTTTAATAAATTCTTGCATCTTCATAGAAGGAAGGCCACGTCTTGTCATTCCAATTCGTTCCACTTGTAACACTGCATCTTGTAAAAAAGAATACTCTGGCGTTCCCTTGAAGATATGAATGAGAACTGGAAGTTCTGTTTCTGTAAAATCCAACATAGCCCCATAGAAATATCTTGTTTCTACTTTTGCCAGTGGATGAAAATCCACCTTCTTATAATTGGCTAACTTTTCAATGGACTCATCCATAATGCGATTCAGAGTTTGCGCTTTGGCAGCTTCTTTTCTTGCGGCTAGTTCTTGGAATTTAGATTTTAATTGTTCGAGGAAGGTGACTTCTTCAGTTAGAAATTTTGTGATATTTCCACGCAGTTTGAGAACTTGTAAATATCTTTGTTCGAATCCTGTTTGGTCGAAGGCTTTGGGATTTAGTTTCCCGTGTTCTTGGTATTCCGATCTGATTTTTTCTAATATTGCTTTTGTTTCTGCTTCCGACAGTTCTTTCATTTCGATTGTTTCCAGTGTTCTATATCAAGGATGGTTTTATCCAGATCTTGTGCAAAATATAGGGATGCATTTTTGGCATCGACATACATCAACTGGTTTGCATATTGCAATTGTTTGACCTGAATGTCACTCTTCAGATTTAAAATATTCAGCAATTGCAAACTCAGTTTTTTGAAGTCCTTAACAATTATATCGGAAAGTCTTTGCATTTCAAACAGATGGAGTCTGTTTAATTTTTCCTTATCCGATTCAATCAATTTCATTTCTTCCCTTTTTTCTGCCGGTGCTTTCGAAATATAATACGTAATAGGACGAGGATAGGATGTCATTTCTTTGTGAAGATCAACCATTTTGTCGATGCCTTCAAATACTTGTGCATCCATTTCCCGAGCAAAATTCCCTACGATGTTTTTATTTTCCGACGGGTCACCAGTGAGCTCAAAGATTCTTGAGGATTGTAGATTGCGAATGATGGCAGTGACTCGCTCCCTATAGGTAGTCAATAATTTGATAAAGTCCTCTATTTGTTGAAAGGCAGTTTTGTCATTTGATTCTTCCCCTGCTTGTAAGTTGGGTTCCGCATTTCCTTTTTCTTCGGTCTCTGCAGGACTTGGTAAGTCGGGAGTATTGAGTAGACCTGCATGAGAGAATGTTTCTTGCATTGGGGGAGGATCTTCCCCTTCGAAAATATTTAAGTCCACATCTTCGCGCATTAAGTTTTCTTCTGGCGCTGGCCCCAATTTTTCATTTTGAATTTCCGTAGGTTTTTCAGGTGGATTGTGTTTGGTAACTAAATTACCAACTAACTTTCCTAAAATGGGATTGGATTTTAGGTCTTCTGAGATGGATGTAACAAGAGGGGAATTTTGTTGTGTTTGTACTTGCGATGGTTTCGAATCTTCCGCAGTTGTTTGTGCCAGAGAATGAGGAACTAATTCGAAATGATTTCCTACTAGTTTTAAGATCTCAATTCTACGTGTATCTTTGTTAAACCTTAGGGCATAACGGTTGTTATCTTTATCGATATATCTCTGTTGGATTTGGGAAATTGATAATTTAATGGGATCAATTTCGGAAATAGACTCAATTTTTATATAATGATATTTTGATTTTTCAGGAGTCACAGTCTTAAAATTTCCAACAAAGCTTCTGTGAAAGCATATGAGAGTAATACGTTCGGGTCAACTTCCTTCTCCCGAGAAATTAAGCTTAAGGTAAAAAAATCATATCTGCTGAGTTCCATACGTTCGTAATGACCAGATTCGCGTTTCTCGAAGGTTCCTGGTTCCATTCCTTCTACTTTTAGGGATAATATAGCCATTTTTGTGACAAGGCCCAGATCCAAATGTCTCTGTTTCAGGATTTCGTAGAGTTCAGAATCGATCCAAATGAGTATGGGGAACATAGTGGTCTCCTAAAAAGAGAGGTTTTGGACCCTTACTTTGGCTCCTATTTTTTTCTCTTTCGCCTTGACCGGCAGAGTGGTACTCAAAAGATAAGTAAAAATTCCTCGTAGGGGACATTCCTTGGCTAATTTAAAATCATCTAAAAAAGACATTCGTAGAACTGCTCGTAGAAAAGAGCGAAATGGTGAGGACCGCACTGAGTTGCGCACTTATGCTCGCCTTCTTCTCAAAGCAATTAAAGCTGGAGACAAACCGGAAGCACTTACTGTATTCTCAAAACTTGCATCCAAGTTAGACAGAGCAGCAAAAACAAAACTGATTCATAAGAAAAATGCAGATCGTAAAAAATCACGTATGGCACTTCGTATCAACTCCATCGAGACAAAAGCCGCCTAACACTCGCTTTTAGCTAGAAGGAATGAGGCCACCAATGGTGGCCTTTTTTATTTCTAAATCTTATTTACAAAAATCTCCACTCCGGTTCACTGGTCATTACAACGGGCGATTAGCTCAGCTGGGAGAGCAGCTGCCTTACAAGCAGCGGGTCGGCAGTTCAATCCTGTCATCGCCCAAACCGTTTTTCTTTTATCTTCACTTTTATTCCATTTCACTGACACATTCCGAAAAGCAAAAAGATAGACTTGCAGTGGGAATCCGCGACCCTTGATAGTATTGTATGCAATTTACGAAAGAGTATGATCTGTCCTCCCTGATGATTTCCATCTCCGGCGTTCGGGGTAAAATTGGACAAGGATTTGGATTAGAGGAAGCTTTGGCCTTCGCAAAATCATTTGCTTCGATGATGAATGGAGGGACGGCCGTAATTGGTCGAGACTCAAGACCAAGTGGGCCTTATTTAGAATCACTTCTCACCTCTGCATTGTTAGCTTCTGGAAATTCTGTTTTAACGTTAGGTCTCGTTCCTACACCGACCACCAAAGCGGTTGTCAATCTTTCTAAAGCCAATGGTGGAATTATGATCTCCGCCTCTCACAATCCTATGGATTGGAATGCATTTAAATTCATTTCTAAAAAAGGATTTTTTTTCTCTGCTGAGGAAAATAAAAAACTCCTTTCTATCATTCAAAACGGCTCTTACCCCAAAGAACAAATTTCCCCCAAAGGGTATATTGATTCTGGAGAAGACTATATTGATCTCCATTTATCTTCTGTTTTGAAACGTGTGAATGTCGCCAAAATTAAGAAGAAAAAATTCACCGTGTTTGTAGATGCTGTTGGTGGTGCCGGTTCTTATGTCGTTCCTCGATTTTTACAAATGTTAGGTTGCAAAGTAGTAGCTCATAACTGCAATCCAAATGGAACTTTTCCTAGACCGCCAGAACCAACCGCAGCGGCATTAAAATCGGTAGAACCTTACTTTAAAAAATCAAAAGCAGACATTGGTTTTGCGTTAGATCCTGATGCGGACAGGCTTGTTTTGTTTTCTCCCAAACGTGGTGCCGTTTCTGAAGAATACACTTTGCCATTGGCTTTAATGAATGCCTTGTCTACAGCTAAGAAAAAAGCCAAAGTGGTTGTGAATCTTTCTACATCCTTCTTAAATGAAGAAGTGGGTTCAAGATTTGGTGCAGAAGTCATTCGCAGTAAAGTGGGTGAAGCCAATGTGGTAGAAGAGATGTTGAAAACCAAGGCAGTGTTCGGTGGCGAGGGGAATGGTGGTGTGATTGATCCAAACATTCCTTCCTTTGGTCGGGACACTTTGTCCGGTATTGCTCATATTTTAAACTTAATGGCTGAAACGGGAAAATCAATAGATACCCTTTTGGATGAATTACCTTCCCTTTATATGGACAAACAATCCTTTCCTTTAGCGAAGGGAATGTCTTTAGAAAGTCTTTATGAAAAATTTCAGTCTGCATTTTCTCCGAAGGTGATTTCAGAGAAAGACGGACTTTGGATGTATGTATCAGATTCTTGGATTCATATACGTCCTTCCAATACAGAACCAATCTTTCGTGTCATTACTGAAACTAAATCCAAATCCGATTTGGATGCTACCTTAAAGAGGGTAAAACAATGTGTGGAATCGTAGGTTATTTAGGAAAAAGAGAGGCACTCCCTCTCATCATCAAAGGTCTCAAACGTCTTGAATATCGCGGATATGACAGTGCCGGCGTCGCCTTGTTAAATGGTGGTTTGGATATCGTAAAAAAGAAAGGGAAAGTTGCAGATTTAGAAAAAGAAATTGGTGACCGTAAGTTACTAGCAACTCTTGGAATTGGACACACACGTTGGGCTACTCATGGAGAACCCAATGATCGTAATGCCCATCCACATACAAGTTCGGATGGAAAACTCGCCATCATTCATAATGGAATCATTGAAAACTACGGTTCCATCAAAAAAGAATTAGAATCCAGTGGTCATATATTCAAATCAGATACTGATTCTGAAGTTCTCATTCATCTAATCGAAGAGATTAAAAAACAAAATAATTGTTCTATTGAAGAGGCAGTGCGCCTGGCTTTGAATGAGGTTGTTGGTGCCTATGCGATAGTTATCCTTTCGAAAGAAAATGAACGGATGATGATTGCCGCAAGGAAAGGCTCTCCCCTTGTGATCGGAATTGGCGAAGATGAATACTTTGTTGCCTCAGACGCAACACCTATCATTGAATATACGAACAATGTAACTTATCTCAATGACCAAGAGATGGCAATCATCAAAGACGGAAGTCTTGTGGTAAAAAACCTAGAAAATGTAACCAAAACTCCATTCATTCAAAAATTGGAATTGGATTTGGAAGACATCGAAAAGGGTGGATACCCTCACTTTATGTTAAAAGAAATTTTTGAACAACCAAAGTCTGTGCGTGATGCCATGCGTGGCCGTTTAGTTTCTAGGGAACATCATCTTTTCTTAAGTGGGATTGACCAATACCTCAATCGGTTTTTAAATGCGGATCGTTTGATTCTTGTAGGTTGTGGCACCTCTTGGCATGCAGGCCTCATTGGTGAATATCTATTTGAAGATATTGCAAGGATCCCAACTGAAGTGGAATATGCATCTGAGTTTCGTTATCGCAATCCCATTGTGACAGAAAGAGATGTGATCATTGCTGTGTCTCAATCAGGAGAAACTGCAGACACTCTCGCTGCCATTGAACTAGCAAAGTCGAAAGGTGCATTGATTTTTGGTGTTTGTAATGTTGTAGGATCTTCGATTGCACGCGCATCTCATGCGGGAGCTTACCTGCATGCAGGTCCTGAGATTGGTGTGGCATCCACAAAAGCCTTCACATCCCAAGTGACAATCCTTACAATGATGGCTTTGTATTTAGGGCTTAAAAAAGGTTCAATTTCCTTATCGGATTATCAAACATTACTTCAGGAATTGGATTCGATTCCAGACAAGGTGGCAAAAATTTTAACCAAAGATGATGACATTCGTACGATCGCTGAAAGCTTTTATCGTGCATCTAACTTCCTTTATTTGGGGCGTGGATTCAATTTTCCTGTGGCATTAGAAGGAGCTTTGAAATTAAAAGAAATTTCTTATATCCATGCAGAAGGTTATCCAGCAGCAGAAATGAAACATGGACCGATTGCTCTTATTGATGAAGATATGCCCGTGGTGTTTATTGCGACAAAAGATGGTTCTTATGAAAAAGTCATTTCAAATATCCAAGAGGTAAAGGCTAGGAAAGGAAAGGTGATTGCTATCGTGACAGAAGGGGATACAGATATAAAGTCAATGGCTGATTTTACATTTGAAATTCCAAAGACGGCTGATGCACTTGTTCCACTGCTTGCTGTCATTCCCTTACAACTTTTATCCTACCATATAGCAATCCTTAGGGGATGTAATGTTGACCAACCTAGGAATTTAGCGAAATCTGTAACTGTGGAGTAAACAGTGAACCTTTTACTTGACGATTCTAAGAGAAATCCTTCTCTTGAGCCTTTATCCAGATTTCATTCCTTTTTTGAATGGAATTTGGGAGGTGTAAACTTACTTGAAAAACTAGAACGTAAATACCCAGGGGCAAAGATTTTTTACAAAGGTCCCGATCCATCATTCGAGAGGCTAATCTTTCATAGATACCCTCATATACTTCCTGCAAATTTAGATACATACGATTCGATTTATAGTTCTGATTCGTATTTGCCTTGGGAGCTATTAGGAACGGTAACTTCCATTATTGAAGAAATACTTACTTTAGAAAAAGATTGGAAACGGTTTCGTCAAAAATACAAAGCAAAACAATCCGGCTTTCATATCGTAGGAAAGGAAAAACACTTATACATCCATCCGCAGGCCACTGTGTATCCAGGTGTTGTGTTTGATACAACACACGGTCCCATTCTCATTGAAGATGGAGCCAAAATCTCTTCCTTTAGTTTTTTAGAGGGCCCACTCTTTGTGGGAAAAAATACTCAAATCGACAATGCCCGAGTTACAGGAGGTTGCCTCATTGGGAACCAATGTCGAATTGGCGGTGAAGTCGAAAATTCAATTTTATTAGATTATACCAACAAACACCACGAAGGTTTTTTAGGTCATAGTTTTGTATCTTCTTGGGTGAATTTAGGTGCTCTCTCCACTACTAGTGATTTAAAAAACAATTATGGAATCGTGAAACTAAAGATAGGCGATTCGATAGTCAATACAGGAACCATTAAATTTGGCTCACTCATTGGTCCCTTTACAAAACTTGCCATTGGTGTGATGTCCAATACAGGAACGGTATTTGATATTGCAAGTAACATTGTAGAATCCAGAATCCAAGGGTATGTGCCTGCTTTTACTTGGATCAAACCAGGTGGGCGTTACCGTTTAGAAGAGTTTCTTTTTGATACAAAAAAAATCATGGCTCGCCGTGGGATGAATCTTTTTGAGTTTGAGGAAGAATATTTACGAAAATTATACGGAAGTTTTGCGGAGTAAACATGACACCCAGTTTGTTAGAACATATCAATTCTGGTAAAACAGTAGAAATTGACGATTTGAGTTTTTTTTATTTGGATGAAGGAAAAGGGGAAGAAATCATTCTCCTCCTTCCTGGTTTTTTGACAACATCATATAACTATCGTAAGTTGGTTAATTTATTGTCGACTCATTATCGAGTGATCGCTCTAGATTTTTTAGGTACTGGATTTAGCACAAGGCCCGATGGCCCCCTATCTCATAGGCTCCAGGCACATTACCTGGCTCCTTTTTTAGAAAAGGTGGTGGGGGACAAAAAAGTTCACGTGGTGGCTTTTGATTATGCACTTCCTATCCTTTGTTTTACTTTTAAGGAACATGCAATTCAGTATAAATCCTTATCCATTTTGGGCGGATTTATGAAGTTACCAAAGTTTCACTTTTATTTCCCCTTGCATTTTTTACGATTGCCGCTCGTCGGAGAAGTGTTTTCTTTTTTGTTTCGTCCACCACTCCTTCGTTTATTTTATAAATTGTTTTTAGTAAAAAAAACACATCACTTAACTTATGAGTGGGAAAAAACCATGTATCATTTGTTATTCGAAGGAAAGGCTCGTAAAAATACATTGGAGTTTGTTCGCAATGTAGACAGGTCCACACATGCCTTACGTGAAATCGAAGAAGGAGCAAAAAACTTTGTAGGCCTTCGTCAAATTTATTTAGGGGACGAAGACTTTCGTATTTCTCCAAACCAAACCGAATACATGAAGGAAACACTTCGGACAAGTAGCCTTGTGATCCTTCCTTCCAAACACCTTCCTATGGAAGAATGTCCAGAAGTTGTTTATGAAAAACTCCACTACTTTGTAGATTCCTTCTCACATAAAAAAACAAAAACCTTTCACTTTAATAAACAAAATAAGGAATGATATGGAACGAATCATCTCGAAGATAAACCCACAGGCATCCGAATTTGTTGCCAATCGTACGTCATATTTAGAAACCATAGTTCCCATTCGTAAAACTATCGAACAGGTAAGGTTAGGTGGTGGTAAAAAAGCTCTCGAAAAACATAAATCTCGAGGAAAACTTACGGCAAGAGAACGTATCGCAGAACTCATCGATGCGGGAACTGAATTTATGGAAATTTGTGGCCTTGCGGGAGAGGGAGTTTATCCTGATCCGGTTCCCTCTGCTGGGATCATCACAGGAATTGGAAAGGTAGAAGGTGTGGATTGTATGATTGTTGCCAATGATGCGACCGTCAAAGGCGGAACCTACTATCCACTCACGGTTAAAAAACATGTCCGTGCTCAGGAAATTGCAGAAAACAACTCCCTCCCTTGTATTTATTTGGTGGATTCCGGCGGGGCTTTTTTACCCATGCAAGATGAAGTGTTTCCTGATAAAGATCACTTCGGACGTATTTTTTTTAACCAAGCACGTATGAGTGCTAAAGGAATTTCTCAAATAGCGGTCGTTATGGGGTCATGCACGGCGGGTGGTGCTTATATTCCCGCAATGTCTGATGAATCTGTGATTGTCAAAGGAAATGGAACTATTTTTCTTGGTGGGCCACCACTTGTAAAAGCTGCTACTGGTGAAATTGTCACTGGTGAAGAGTTAGGTGGTGCCGATGTCCACTGTCGTGTCTCTGGAGTGACAGACCACTATGCAGAAGATGATTTCCATGCTCTTGCGATCACTCGTTCTATTGTTAAAAATTTAAATTCCAAACAAGAAACCCTTCCCAAAGAAACAGAAGAACCTTTGTATCCCGCTGAAGAAATTTATGGAATCATAGAACGCGACTCACGTAAGTCTTATGATCCAAGAGAGATCATCGCAAGGATTGTGGACGGTTCCCGGTTTCATGAGTTCAAACGACTTTATGCCACAACCATTGTCACTGGGTTTGCCGAAGTGTATGGATATCCGGTAGGAATCATTGCCAATCATGGAGTTTTATTTTCCGAGTCTGCGCTCAAGGCATCTCATTTTATCGAACTTTGTGACCAAAGAAGGATTCCATTATTGTTTCTCCAAAACATCACGGGGTTTATGGTGGGGAAAAAATATGAAAACAATGGGATTGCTCGTGATGGGGCCAAAATGGTAAATGCAGTATCCACAACCACTGTCCCCAAACTAACTATTGTTACAGGTGGTTCTTATGGTGCGGGAAATTATGGAATGTGCGGCCGTGCCTTTGCTCCAGAATTTTTATGGATGTGGCCCAATGCTCGAATTTCTGTAATGGGTGGAGAACAAGCCGCCAATGTTCTTTGGACTGTCAAAAAAGACCAAAAGGAAGCGGCCGGAGAAGCAATTTCATCTGAAGAAGAAACCTTATTTAAAAAACCAATTTTAGAAGATTATGAAAAAAAATCTTCGGCCGTGTATAGTTCGGCTAGACTTTGGGATGATGGAATCATTGATCCTGCTGATACTAGAAAAGTTTTAGGAAGAGCTTTGTCTATCCTTAGCAGAAGGAAGGAAGAAAGAAAACCATTTGGTGTCTTTCGAATGTAATTTTTGTCTTTTCATTTCCTTTTGGGGTGAAAACTAACTACAAATGATCATCCATGAGAAGTCATCCAATCAAGTTGCCATCATCTCCATTGAGGGTGAGGTTGATTTGTACAATGCAAAAGAATTGAAAGACATTCTGGATGACAAAATGCGCAAACACCAATACGAGATTGTCGTGAATCTGGAAAAGGTTCCTTTTATGGATAGCTCCGGAATTGGGACTTTGGTGACAGCCATGTACAAACTGAAAAAATACCATGGCAATTTAAAAGTATGTAGCGTTCATGGATCGGTAGCAAAGGTATTTAAACTTACGGGAATGGAAAGTCATCTAGAAGTCTTTGATTCAGAAGAAAACGCTGTGTTGTCCTTAATTAAGGAAAGAGAATTAAACGAGTAATTCTTGTTTGGTGAGGGAGTTATTGTTTCGGTCAACGATTCATTAGATTTCATTCAAGTTTTGAGTCCATTTGAATTATCTGCCAAAAGGTTCAAACAACCTAATCTACGGTAATTGTAGACCCGCCTTTACTTTTTCCATTACCTCTTTTCCCTCAAAAATTTCTAAAAGATACAAAGCAAATTCAAAAGCAGAACCGGGGCCCACGCTCGTATGGACATGGTCATGTGATTCGATTCTTTTACCTGTATACTTTCCTCCTTTTCCTTTTGCCAAATCTTCGGAAGAAGGAAAAGCCGTGTAAGGATCATCCCCTGAAATGATATCTAAATTACGTAAGGCACTGGGAGCCGCACAAATGGCACCGATCAGTTTTTTCTCAGATTGAAAAGAATTTAGAATCTTACTAATTTCTGGATCGACCATGAGTTGTTTGGTACCTTCCAGGCCACCGGGAAGGAGGATGGCGTCAAACTGGTCTGGTTTGATTTCAGAAAAAACTTTGTCTGCAAAGTGTAGAGTTTTCCTTGAGGCAAGGATGGGTTCTTTGGTTTTTCCACCGGAAACCACTTCGACGTTTCCTCTTCTTAAAACATCGATCATAATGATGGCTTCCATTTCTTCAAAGCCGGTGCAGAGTGGGATAAAAACTCGTTTCGCCATAAAAAGACTAGTTTGACTTTGTACAAATTGTTCAAGTTTTTTTGCAAAAAAAACGATCCAAAGAAATGAGAACTTTCCTGGAGCTTTCAGGGTCTCATATAGTAGGAGAGATAGTTAATTGTCTATGATTGATAAAAAAACGAATCCTTTACGTTACCTTGCGATTGCTTTTAGTTTTTTACTTTTGGGAACATTTTTGTCGCCCATCCTGACTTGCGGAAATTCTTCCGAAAATCCTCTGCAATTAAAAGCAGATGGCAGTGATAAATTGTCCCCGGCCCAAACACAAGCTGTGGCTTTGGAAGATGCCTTCCAAGAAGTATTTGATAAAGTTTCCCCGAGTGTGGTTTCGATTGCCACAGAACGGACAGTCAATGTCCAACAACATCCATTTTCCGGGGATCCCTATTTTGATCATTTTTTTGGAAGGCCTGGCGGTGGATCGGGTCGAGTGATGAAACAAAAACAAACCGGCCTTGGTTCTGGAATTGTTTTGAATGAAGATGGTTATATTATGACAAACCACCATGTGATCAAAGACATGGACAAACTCACCGTGAAGTTTAAAAACCAAAAAACTTTTGAAGCCAAAGTGATTGGTTCGGATGAAACCATGGACATCGCCTTACTTAAGATAGATGCTCCCAAGGGAACACTTCGTCCGATTGTTCTTGCCGATTCTAATAAAGTGAAAGTGGGGAACTGGGCCATTGCCATTGGAGCTCCTTTAGGATTCGAACATTCCTTCACAGTAGGTGTTGTTTCAGCCGTACAACGTGGTGGGATTGATTCTTCAGGACTTTCTTACATCCAAACTGACGCTGCCATCAATCAAGGAAATAGTGGGGGCCCACTCCTCAATATCCGTGGAGAAGTGATTGGAATCAACCGAATGATTGCCTCTCAGTCTGGTGGGTCAGTGGGAATTGGATTCACCATCCCGATCAACGAAGCCCGCCGTGTAGCAGAAGAGATCAAAACAAACGGCAAAGTCATCCGGCCTTGGATTGGTGTGGGTCTTGATGCGATCAATGAAGAAGACATCGAACAACTCAAACTAAAAGACAACAAAGGTGCCATTGTCCGCCAGATCATGAAAGGGTCTCCTGCGGATAAAGCGGGTTTGAAACTCTTTGATGTGATTGTGGAAATGGGTGGAAAAGAAATCCAAACACCTGAAGAACTCATTGGATTTGTGAGGTCTGCAAAAATCGGAAAACGAATCGAGATAAAAATCATTCGAAATAAAAATGAAATCTTGACTTCCATCACTCCGGAGCAGAAACCCAATTGAGGTGAGTTTAAGAGAAGATTGGATCCAACCGGCCGAAGATGAACCAAGCCTTCGGCCTACCAAATTATCCGAATTTATAGGACAAAAAGAAGTTTTGGCCAATCTCTCGGTATACGTGGAGGCGGCTCGCAAACGGAAAAGCCCCCTCGACCACGTTCTGATTTCCGGGCCCCCTGGCCTTGGAAAAACCACACTTGCCAATATCATCGCCAATGAGTTGGCAGTGGCCTTCACTCCCACTTCCGCCCCGGCCATCTCCAAAGGTGCAGATTTAGTTCGATTCCTTACCCTGCTCAAAACCAATGAAGTCCTCTTTATCGATGAGATCCACGGCTTTATCAAAAAACAGGAAGAACTCTTATATCCTGCGATGGAGAACTTCTTTGTGGATCTTGTGGTCGGCGAAGGAGTCACTGCCAATGCCCTCCAGATCCAACTCCAGCCCTTTACCCTAGTCGGTGCCACCACTCGCTCGGGACTGGTGAGCGAACCCTTAAAGTCACGGTTTGGAATCCATCTGAAACTTGATTTTTATACAGATGGAGAAATGCAAATCATCGTGGATCGTTCGGCAAAACTTCTCGGAGTTTCTCTTGGGGATGGTGTTGCTTTTGAGATTGGAAAACGAAGTCGCAAAACTCCAAGGATTGCCAACCATCTTTTAAAACGAGTTCGTGACTTTGCCGAAGTTAGGAATGAAACCGCTGTTAGTTTAGATACTTGTCGTTTTGCTTTTGATCGTATGGGTGTGGACCATCTGGGACTCGATGTTGTAGATCGCCAAATTTTGGATATTCTTATCCATCGTTATGGTGGTGGACCCGTGGGAATCAAACCCATTGCTGTGGTCCTCGGAGAAGAGGAACGTACCATTGAGGACACATATGAGCCCTTTCTTGTCCGAGTAGGACTTGTGGATCGCACTCCCCAGGGCCGAGTGGCAACGAAAAAGGCTTACGAACATTTGGGACTTGTGTATACTGGAAATACTGGGGAAAATCGCGAAAATGGCCCAACTCTCTTTTGATTTCCGATTGCCTGAAAAGGAAGAAGGGGAACGTAGACTTTTCTTCGCCTTCACCTTCGTCATCCTCATATCTTCCTTTGTTCTCGCTCACCTCATCACAAGAAATATGCTTTGGAAGATGTTGGCCGAAGAACAAGCCTCACAAATGGTTGGGCCAAAAGAACAAGAAAAAATTTACGAAGTTCTTGTAGAACAACAGTTTATCAACCCAGATAAAAAAGACGAATACAAAGCACTCTCTAACAAAGATTCATCTGGTGGTGGTGGTCTTACCGAAAAACAAGGATTTCATACCCTCACTCAATTTCGTGAATTTATCATGGGAAGTTCTGCCTCCACTCCGAGTAAAGCGCAACCCAAATCAGAACAATCCAAAGAAGAAGAAATTTTCGAAGTAGGAATCTTTAAAGCAGATCCTAAAAGTAATTCTAATTCAGAAGAAAGCCCGAATCAATCTGCAAGTTCTGGGCAGATGACAAAAATTCCATTTAACTATAGATTCCAACAGGATTTTTTGTTTCGATGGGACGGAGCAAAAGCACTCACCATTCCCACCAAGCAGTTGGCAGGTTATTATTATTTTAAAAGTATGTTGAAACGAATTGAGGAATCTTTTGCTCCCCCTGGTGGTGGAAACTATGCTTATCGAGATATGGCAGGTGTTGTGGCAAGAGAAGGAATTAAAGAAGGTGAAACCAAAGTTTTATTTATGTTAAGCGAACAAGGGCAAGTATTGGATGTCCGTTTGGTTTCTTCCCAAGGCCAAGTGGTGGTGGACCAAGCTTGTATGGATTCCATTCGGGGCCAAAACTTTGGCCCGGTACCAGAAGAAGTGAAATCCAAAGGTCTTATCTTTGGGATCAACTTCATCTTTCCCGGAATTCGTTATTATCGTTAGTTGTTAGTCTGTCACTAAACTACAACCATACTCTTTAGAAAGATACTTAGCCGTATTGGTTTTCCCAAGTCCCTTCACCGTTACCGATTTGTTTTCCTGATCCAGATTGAATTCGCTAATTGGCACCCACTGGCGAGCAAAGTCATGGCACTGGTTTTCCGAAAGTTCCATCACAAAGTAACAACTACAATACTCTTTGGAATAAAAACTGGAGATAATGGAGGGAAAACTAGAAAGGTGTTTCCAATTCCACTGAGCCCAAAATAAAATAAATAAAAATAACAAAGAAAGCAGAACAGATATTTTTCTTTTCATAAGGTTACCGAATTACCGACTCTTTCACTAATTTTAAAAAATCATTTTTGATGAATGCCTTTTCGCGATCATCTCCAAACCGAACAATGATTAAATCAAGGCTTGGAATCACATACAACATTTGTCCCCAGTGCCCAAGACCGGCAAAAGTATCCTTTGGTGCATCGGGCCATGGTTCGTGGATTCCTCTTTCTGGAACTCCCGTGTTGGCATACCAGTGGGCGGTATAATTGTCTTGTGATAAATCTTCGGAG
Source organism: Leptospira abararensis (assembly GCF_016918735.1). Classification (GTDB taxonomy): domain Bacteria; phylum Spirochaetota; class Leptospiria; order Leptospirales; family Leptospiraceae; genus Leptospira_A; species Leptospira_A abararensis. Next base: position 388,593 of record NZ_JAFFPR010000060.1, on the reverse strand, counting down.
TAAGGTGTAGATTTGTATCCAGGGGCAGGGGTTCTTGTGAACTGCACCCAACCTTCAGGTAACAGACGTTCCCCGTTCCAAACTCCATCATTTAAATACAGGTAACCAATTTTTGCTAAGTCTTTGGCAGTCATATACAAATAAGAAGATCCCACATAAGTGCCAGAACCATCTCTTTCAAAAGTAACATTGGTGATTCCTAGAGGTTTGAATATCTTTTCGAAAGGAAGTTTGTCATATTCTTCTGCGCCATATACTTTTTTCAAAATAGCAGAGAGGATATTCGTATCACAACTAGAATAGTAGACTTGGGTTCCCGGTTCGGCACGAAGGGGAAGACCAGCACAAAAGGCTCCCATATCTTTGCGACCCCTTGTATACAACATGGCGATTACGGATGATTTTAATGGGCCACTTTCATATCCTTCTTCTGCTGCAAGCCCTGAGGACATATTGAGAAGGTGTCTAATCGTAATTTTTTTGTGCGCTTCATCGCGACTCAATGGTTCGTAATGATAATAACCAGGATCGTCCAATTTAACTAACCCTTGTTTGACTGCGATTCCATACATGGTTTGCAAAATACTTTTGGATACCGACCAAGTTAAATGGACTTTGTCTTCCGAAAAGTTTCTCGCATACTTTTCATAAATCAGTTTTCCATTCCTTAAGATGACAAGGGCATCGGTCCTTCTACCTTTTCTATCTGTTTCATCTCCTGTGCGAGTGAAGGCATATTCCTCTACTAACCCCAGTTTGCTACTCGATACACCAACAGATTCAGGGGAAACTACTTTCCAGTTAGGACTTGGCCATTCTGGTTTTAAGCGAGTCTTCAGTGTGATTACTTCTGGTTCACCACCAAAGGGAGATAGATCTTTGCCACATTGGACAAAAGCGAGTAAAAGAAGGATACAGATAAAACTTTGTTTCATAGAATTCCTGGTTCAGATTCGTTTCAGAATTCTATGCGAGTCTTAATCGTTTGCAAAGGAAAAAAGAAAGGGATTATACTTTTTCTGCGTATCCTTTTAGTTTTTGGACCATGGAGAAAAGTCCGTTTCTTCTTGAGATCGAAAGAAATTTAGCAAGGCCAACTTCTTCTATGAAACCTAGTGAGGCATCCGCTATATCTTTTGGAGATTGTCCTGAAAATACGCGTATAAGAATAGCGATGAGTCCTTTAGTAAGAGCCGTGTCACTATCCGCATCAAATTCTAATCTACCGGCTTCCAGTTTTGGGGCGACCCAAACTCTGGATTGGCAACCTGGGACAATATATTCTTCTGTTCGTTTTTCGTCTGGATAAGTAGGGAGTTCCTCACCTAACTCAATCAAATATTGAAACTTCTCTTCCCAATCAGTTAGTTCGGAGAATTCTGCGATAATTTCTTTTTGGATTTCCTCAATGGACTTACTCATGTTTTGCACTCGGAGATGGGATCTCAGTGAACTTATCTTTTTTTCTCATATAAAACTTGTTAAAGTTTGCTGTGGTAAGATTTTTTAATTCCACACGATTCACTGTGGAAACGGTAAGTTCATACAACTCACCATTTGATTTAAAAAAATAATCCATTCTAAGTTTTTCTTCCAAAATGTATTCTACATCATTCCAAATTAGTTTTTTGGATTCGAAGTCTACATACAAACATTCAGGAGGTTTGGTAAGCACATAACAAAATTCGCCGGCTTTAGGAACACCTTTATAAAATAATCCGCACTGGAATAAAAAAAGAGAAAGTAGGAAAACAAAAGCCTTCATTCTTTTTTATCCGGTGTTAGATCTAATTTGGTTTTGGCTCCCGGTTTTTCCATAATCATCTTGGTTATGAGGAGGGGAATCTCTGGATTCTTTTTACCAGAAGAAAGGTAAAAATCTTCCAATAAATCGATTCCTTTTTGAGAAAGATTTTGTAAGTGAAAAATTGTGGCTTCTGTAATGATAGAAGTCTCTGTAATCCGGTCGGGATTGTTTGACTTAGCTTGTCTCAGTAGTGACAAAGCTCCTACATAATCTTTTTTATAATACTTTCCAAGACCTCGCAAAAAATTCTCTTCCCTAGGTGTGAATTGAATTCCTGCTTTATAATTTGGATCTTTTGTGATTGTGATGAGTTTGTCGAGTCCCGATGCATCCCCAGCTAACATCGTATTGAAGGTGAGTAACCAAATATAAACGGTTTGGAACTCTGGAGAAAGTTTAGAACGATCCAAATTTCCATATTCGGTGATTAGTGTTTGGGGCCTTTTCACATGTCGGTGTGTTTCGCCAAGGAATAACAAAACTTTATTGTTTTCCCAATCAGAAAACGGAGAGGAGGAAAAAGATTCGGCAGTCCTTGCATTCCAAAATACGGAGTCCAAAGTAGAATCTGCAAGGACTGAAGAGCCAATGAAGTCTTGGAATTCGGATCCTAAATGCAAAATCAAACTGTCGTGATCAAAATAAATTCCAATTCTATATAAATTCCAAAATAAACTCCGGGCAATTAAATGAAAGGCAACAGGATCTGTGGGATCTTTTTCGGAATAGGTAGTAGCAATCGATTGGAAGTCTTCGATATCTTTTTCTTTCAGATTTCCCGATTTCCAGAGTTCGATTGTTTTTTCTTTGGTTTTTTCTGCCCTGACACTTTGGTCTTTTGCAAAAAGAAAATAAATTTCTTTTCTATAGGTAAACCCTAACACGGACAGACCAAGCGCTAAAACCAATAGAATTAGCGGTGTCTTTGATTTCTTCTTTCTGTGCGGTTCGTACCGGGAGTAAATCGCCATCGTTGGTTCCCATTTTTTTTTGCCCTCCCCACTTGACACGGCTTTTTCTTTGTGATTTAGTGAGAAGGGTATGGAAGATGACTTTTTAGAAGATGACGAATTCGAAGCGGATAGCCTCAACGAAGACGTCGTAACGTATGCTTGTGAGGATTGTGACCACCGTTGGGAAGCCGAAGGGGAGGACGAATACCTCGATTCTTGGGAACTGATCTGCCCTATGTGCGGATCTGCGAATATCACCGAACTGTAATTTGACTTATTTTCAGTATATTTTTGGTTTTTTGATTCTACCTTCGCTCCTTTGGGGCGAGGCCTCCGGTTTTTCGACCCTATACACAGAATTCAAAAAAGGAAATTACGCGACTGTATCCAAAGGCTCCCTCCAGTATTTGAATGGGCCAGAGGGAGAGAAAGATCCTAGGATTTTTTTTCTTTATGTTTCCACAGAGGAAAATTGGTCTCAACTAAAGACTAAGGTAATTCGGGAATCTCCACCTAACTTCAGATCATCGGTTCACTATTGGAACGCCATTTATCTATTTATGGAACGAGCACTTGTCTTTGGGGAGTCGGATTTACTCATTGAGTGGGGAAAAGATTTCCAAAAGTCAGGAAAACAAAGCCCCAAATACAACGATGCACTCCTATTGTATGGTCTTGGGTTAATGGATTTAAAAAATGAGTCGGAAGCAAAGAAGGTTTTTTTAGAAATTGAGGCAAATTCTCCCTCCAAACATGTGTTATCTCAATTAGAAGAAATTAAGTCTTCAGGTAAGTAAATGAAAGGACTACGTGTATCACAAGGTAAGTGGAAAGGGAAAGAAATTCCTTCTCCAGCAGATGTATCCGGACATTTAAATTTTACCAATAGCCTTATGAAAAAAGCCATTTTTTCTTTGATGGACTCTCGTCTGCTTTCTTGGGGTCTTAGTTTTGAATCTGTCTTGTTTTGTGATTACTTTGCAGGAAGTGGACAAATTTCTGCCGAAGCTTATAGCCTATCTGTCAAAAGACTCCTAACTTACGAATTAGACCAAACTAGGTTTAGGCAACTCCACTCTCTTTTTCGAGGCCTCACTAATGTACAATTGTTTCGAAAAGATGCAACCAAACATACGTTAAAGTGGGAATTGAGTGAGGAAGAGGCTTATATTTTTTATTTAGATCCGCCTTACACTTATTGGTCGGAAACTCCCGCCCGTATGAAAGAGATGTTGGAACAATTATATAACTTTTGTGTATCTACGAAAAAACCTTTTTTGATTTTATGCCAAATTCCAGAACGCCAAGCCATTGATAAAATTTGGGCATCAGTTCCTCATAAAGTGAGGGAGTATGGAAGCCATTCGATCATCGAAACAGGTTATGAAAATGCCGAGACTACTTTTCGGTAAAAAAAACTGTCTTGATTTTGAATCCATTCGAAATTTAGTTTCCATTGTTTTATTCGTTTTCCTATTTCTAGGATCTCCTCTTTGGTCTTTACCTACTTATGAAGAAGTAAAATTCACTTACCAACCTTCCGACATACAAGTGTTTGATCGGAATGGGCAATTGGTCCAAAGATATCGAATCAAAAATGGATACCGATCCGAAGAATGGACTGACTACGATAAACTTCCTAAATCATTCATTGAGTCGGTGGTACATGCAGAAGACAAAAGATTCTTTACTCATGGGGGAGTGGATTCCAATGCTTTGGTTTCTTCCTTCCTAGGAAATTTCACCGGGTCAACCTTACGTGGTGGATCGACAATTACGATGCAACTGGTCTCTCTTTTGGATTTGGAATTACAACCAAAGGAATCCAAACGTAGGTCAATCTTTCAAAAACTAAAACAAATCCAAAGAGCGGTGGAGCTGGAAGAAACTTGGACTAAGGAAGAAATTTTTACAGCCTATAGCAACTTAATTTACTTCAGAGGTGAACTAAAAGGAATTACTTCCGCAAGTAAGGGATTATTTCGGAAATCGCCTGAGGCACTGACACCTAACGAATCCTATCTACTCGCCGCTCTCATTCGTTCCCCGCAAAGTTCTATTGAAAAAGTGGCGCGGCGTGTTTGTTTACTGAAAATGGAGAGAGATGGGGTGGATGATTGTTCTGACATTTCTCGTTTGGTGAGAGAATCCTTGTTTCGTAATTTGGATTATTCGCAGTATCCTTCTTTTGTTCCTTTATTTACAAAAGCTCTTTTAGATTTCTCCAAAGCAGATGGATATTTGAATTCGCAAGTATCATCTTCCTTATCTTTAAACTTCCAAAGAAAAGTAGAAGAGATCTTGAAACGAAATGTAAAGACCCTTGCCGATAAAAATGTTAAGGATGGGGCCGTCATCGTAATCGATAATCGAACAGGGCAGATTCTTGTTTATGTTCCCAATATTGGAGAAGAAAGTTCTGTTGCAAAACTAGACCTCATTCGAAGCAAAAGACAAGTGGGTTCCACTCTAAAACCATTTGTTTATGCACAGAATTTTCAAGAAAACAAACTCACTCCTGATTCTATTCTTTCTGATTCTCCGGTAGGGATTCCTGTTTACCAGGGAATCTATCGTCCGTTAAACTATGATAAGTCCTATAAGGGAAACGTAACGGTAAGACAAAGTTTAGCCTCCTCTCTCAACATTCCTGCCATCCGGGCTTTGTCTTTTTTAGACATCAATGAATTTGTTTTTGTGTTAGAGAGGTTGGGAATCAGTGGCCTTCGGTATCCTGAGTTTTATGGTCCCTCCTTGGCACTAGGGACTGCTGATATGACTCTACTGGAACTTACCAACGCCTACCGCACCCTTGCCAATGCGGGAGTTTATTCTGACTTTACTTTCCAACCTTCTAAAAAAAGCCATTCTTCTGTTAGAGTTTTTTCACCTACTGTTAGTTATATGGTATCAGAGATCCTTGCTGACCGAGAGGCACGATCCTTGGGATTTGGCTGGGATAATTATCTATCAACATCGTATTATACATCAGTCAAAACAGGCACAAGCCAAGACATGAGAGATAATTGGTGTATTGGTTATTCAGAATTTTATACAGTAGGTGTTTGGGTAGGAAATCCTACAGGAGCACCGATGTTAGATGTCTCGGGGATCACCGGAGCCGCTCCTGTTTGGCGAGAGACAATGGATATTTTACATGAGTCACTAGATTCAAAATTAATAAAACCAGAACTGGAAAATCCAACAGATACGGCATATAGTCTGTCTAAAGACGGCGGAGTAGAGAAAACAAAGTCAAAGAGAATTTTGACTCCTATCAGTGGAAGTATTTTTGCATTGGATCCAGATATTCCCTTTGGCCGTCAAAAAATCCTCTTTACTTTCAGTTCCTACGAGGTTTCGTATTCTTATTATTTAAACGATGAAAAGATTGGTTCCGCAGAAGGGCCTTACCTCTGGGAACCAAAGAAGGGAGAGTATCGTTTGCAAGTAAAAGATAGAGATGGAAAAGTTTTATCTCTTTCCTTATTTGAAGTTCGGTAAAATAAAATGCCAAAACCAAGCAAATACAAACATAAATTCACCCAACAAGTAGTCTGGGGTGAGATGGATGCCTTCGGGCATGTAAACAATGTTACTTACGTCAGATACTTTGAATCTGCCAGGGCTGATTATTTTACAAAAGAAGGTTTGTGGGATTCCCCACTAAAACCTGTTAAAGCAGGGCCAGTCCTCACTCATTTGGATATGGATTATCGCAAACAAGTGGTTTTCCCCGCCACTTTAGAAATTTCATTGGAAGTGGATTCCATATCCTCTCGAGCCTTTACGGTGATTTGTTCTATGTGGAATGAAAACGAGGAATGTGTTCTGACTGGAAACGCTGCTTTTGTGTGGTTTGATTTTGAATTACAAAAACCATCGGCTCTTCCTGACCATTTTAAAACAAAATTTGGATCTAACCATTTGGTATGATAAAACAATCCTTCCAAGAACGATTTAAACTTGATGATGAGGTAATGAAGATTTCAAGAATCTGCCTTATTGTTTTTTTTAGTTTTATTGGTTTTGGAGTTTTTGCACCCATTGATGAGTTGGGATTGTATGATCCCAAGTGGATTCGTATCTTACACGCCTCAGTAACCTTAGGTTTTTTCTTTGCCACTTATGTGTCTGATTGGGTTCGTAAACAAATCCAATCCATCATGTTATTTTTCTTTTATACCATGAGTGCCCACTCTCTTATTCTTTTGTATTGGAACTCACTTTACATCGGTTATCTGGTTGGAATGATTTTGGTACTTTCTTGTATTGGCGTTAGTTTTGTGGATAGAAGATCCCTTGTTTCTTATTTGGGAACTGTGTCTTCTGCTGGAATTATCATTGGCCTTTACACGAAAGAACCACAAGTGGATTTGCCGTTATATCTTTCGGCCATCATCACACCAGCTCTTGTTTCCTATCTAACACTCAATATTCGATTGAGCTCTGTTGAAAAACTTCGTGTTTCGGAATCCCAACTCAAAGGATTTCAGGACCGTATGTTAAACGAATTGGATTTAGCAAATGAAACCCAGTCCAATCTGGTAACCACCGAGTGGCCTAAAACAAAAGGAATGAGACTTCATTCCTTTTTTCGCTCCTTTGGACAAGTGGGCGGAGACGCCATAAGTTTTCTGGAAAGAGAAGATGGAAAGTTGGCACTTTTTTTTGCCGATGTTTCTGGTCATGGAATTGCCTCTGCTATGGTTTCTGCCATGGCCGTCCTTGCTTTTAAAATTCACGGGAACCAGACAGAACCTTCTGCTTGTTTAAAATCGATTCATACAGACTTACAGGCATTAGTTCCCAATAATCACATCAGCGCTTGTGTATTATTTGTTGATACAACCACAAGAGAAATCCAATATTCTATTGCGGGTCACCCACCCCTAATCCGTATGGAAAAAGATTCCGAACCGAAGTTTATGGAAGGAATGGGAACCCTCATTGTATCCTATCTAAAACCCAATCTAAAGGATTTTACTCTTACTCCCAATCCAGGAGATCGTATTTTACTCTATTCTGATGGAATTTTAGAAGTTTTTGACGATGCAGGTGAGATTTATGGAGACGAACATTTACTCTCTTCGGTAAAAAATCATTCTGACAAAAAAGGTGAAGAATTTTTGAATGCTCTATATGAGGACTCAATGTCATTTTCGGCAAAACGAATTTCCGACGATATGAGTATGTTGTTATTGGAAATTTTATGAATTTGTTGTTAAAACCCTTTCTTTGGTTCAAAAAAGAATTCATTCCTTTTCGCACTTTAGATCGTTATTTATTTTTAGATTTTTTTAAAACCTTTATTGGTACTCTCATCATGCTTACTTCCATGATTGTGATTTATAAATTCACAGACGTGATGAAGTATTTGGTTTCTTCAAAAGTAAATCAAGTGCATGTGTATTTGCATGTTTTGTATTCTTTGCCATCGATGGTGGATCAGGTGGTCGCACCAGCTCTCATGTTTTCCGTTTGTTTTGTCATCGGTCAATTTAGTGTAAACAAAGAACTTGTTGCGATGATGGTTGCCGGAGTCTCCTTTTTCCGTATCATTACACCCATTTTATTTTTTGGAATCGCTATGTGGCTTTTTATGACTCTATTTGGTCAAACAGTCGTGATCCCAGCTAACAAACAGGCCCAAATTGAATATAGTATGATGGTTAAGGGTTCCAATCGTCTGATAGATTTTGTATACCAATTGCATATTAAAGGCAAAAAAGGATTCTATTATGTCTATTGGATCGATGAAAAAGATAATACTGTAAAAGGAGGATTCAATTACATTGAAATCAAACCAGACGGTTATCCTACTTATACTGTATCCTCTCAAAAAGCAAAATTTATCCCATCACCACACAGCTGGGTTTTGTATGACGCAGAAGAAGTCAGGTTCAATGATAACTTAGAACTTGTTTCTCGAATCAAGTATCCCGAAAAAACTTATGACTTTCCAGAAGACTTGGCTTATTTTTCGAAACCCATTCGGAATCCAGAAGAAATGAACTTTTTTGAATTGGCAGATGAAATTGAGTCTAGGATCACAAAAGGTATTCCTTTTCGCAATGTGATCGTCCAACAACATATGGCATTTGCTATGCCGCTCATGTCTTTTGTAGTTGTTGCTCTGGGAGCACTTGCTGGTGCCATCACCAAACGTTCGGCAGGCGTGGCAAGTCTTGGTCTCACCATCGCAGTAGTTTTATTGTATTATATTCTAAATTCTACGGCTAAAACTTTGGCAGAGAATGGCGCTTTACCGATTTCGATTGGTATGTGGATGACACCGGTTATCTTTACTTCGGCGGCGTATTTTTTATACAGACGAATGAATATTTAAATCTATCTGTCTGTATTTCAGTTTTCTTTTGAATCCAATACATGGTTAAGATTTGAATCTGTTTCTCGCATAGATTGAAAGACTATGCGAGAAACACTAATATTTAAGTTAGAAACACTCGTTTGTAAAGGTCAGTTTGTAAAATTCCTTTAGGATCGTATTTTTTCTTTAAAGAGTGAAATCTTTTGAGATTGTCTTTGGGGAAGTAAGATTCCATCACACGTTTGCGTAGTGTTGAGTCCTTAGCAAAGTAAAATCTACCTTTGTGTTTTAAAACAATTTCGTCCATTTCATGGCAAAGTGCCCAAAGTTTGTCTCTGTTACCTTTGGTAACCGGAAAGTCCATAGCCATGGAAAATCCATCCACTGCATGGGTTAAAAGAAATGGATCTGGTTTGTGTTTTTTGAAAACAGATAGATAGTTTACGATTCCTCTCTCTTGGCAAATGGTAAAGATTTCACGGAATGCTTGTTTGGCGCTCTCTTTGGGAATAAAAACTTGGTACTGAATCATTGCCCCCGGTTTATATACAAATTTCCAATTGGGAACATAGTCCAAAAGAAAAGCATATTCCGCATGACCTTGGTAATATGCTTTATGGTTTACGAGAATGCTTGCAATACATTTTGCTAAATTGATAAGACGCATTCCCAAATTAAAACTAAAGGGCCTCATAAGAATCCACATCCATTTTTTTGGAATCAGATAAAACAAACGAGTAGGAAGGTGTTGTCTTTCCAATAAACAGTTTCCAGGAAAATCAGGATCTTCTCCTTCTTTTAAATTGGTAGCCTTGTGGATTTGGCCTCTCCCCATTGATTTTCCGGAAGCAAACGCATCGATCCAACCAACTAAATAATCGGATGATTGATAATGTTCTTCAAAGTAGGCAAATAGTTCATCAAAGTTTCTAACATACACTGGATCAATTTTCATCTTACCTGCGTAAATTGGTTTCATTTTGATTTGTACTGTTAGAAAACAACCTAACATTCCAAAGCCGGAAATTGCAGAATAAAATAGATCTGTATTTTTTTTAGGAGAACAAACCAGGATATCTCCTTTGGCAGTTAGAAATGTAAATTCTTTGATATGTTCGCCGATGGTTCCCACTTTGAAGTTATTTTTTCCATGAATGTTCATAGAAAGTGCACCACCAAGTGTTGGCATCATGGTTCCAGAAACTACAGGTGGCCAATATCCGTTTTCAATTCCTGTTTCCCAAAGGTCTTTGATTCGTGCTCCAGATTGAACTGTCATCACTCCGGTTTTTAAGTTAAAATCTAAAACCTTGTTGAAATGAGTTAGATCTAAAACAATTCCATCAGTATTTGTGGATGCATCGCCGTAACTACAGCCACCACCACGTAACGCCACTTTAGTGCCTGTTTGGTTTGCCCATACAAAGAGTTCTTTGATTTCTTCTTCTGTCTCTGGACGAAATACTGGAGAAAGAGAAAAAGAACTCATCCCCCATGCTTCCACCTTTTCCTTCTTGGGAACTTTCATATCAGGAATGGATTTTGTTTTTTTTGCGACCATGTTATATACTCAGTTTTTTAAAAATGAAATTGGGAATGTTACGAATGATAAGACCAACGAGTGCCCAGATCCCGGGAACAAATGCTTCGTCTTTTCCGCTCGCCACAATGTTACGAATTTTTTCCGCAGCTTCTTCAGCGGTGATCGCTTTGAGTAATCCTTTTTCAGGAAGTTTGAGACCCTTAGTCATTTCTGTGATGACAAATCCTGGTTTAATGGTTGTTACTTGGACATTGGACTCTGACAGCCGGTTACGAAGTGCTTCTAGGTATGTGTTGAGGGCCGCTTTGGAAGTATTGTAAACTGGATTTCCTTTACGACCCCTTTCTCCAGCAATGGATGAGATCCCTACAATTTTACCAGACTTTTGTTTCGTAAAATAAGTAGCCACGGGATTTAGGAAAGCAACGGCACCTAAAACGTTTACATTTAACATTTCCAAATCTTTTGTCGTATTGTATTCGTTAGGAGAGATTTCAGGCATTACACCAGAGGCAAAATACACTTCGTCCACTTTGCCAAGTAACGAGACGGCTTTTTGAAATGTTTTTTCTGCAGTGGAAAATTTAGTCACATCAAAGACCAAAGGAAAGGCTCTTTTCTCTTTTCCTAAATTGGCTTTTTTGGCTATGGACTCTAGGGACTTTTCCCTTCTTGCCAAAAGGACCACGGAATTCCCCGCGTTCAATTCAGCTTCTGCTATGGCTTTTCCGATCCCACTCGAGGCACCGACGATGATTATTTTTTTCCCCATGTTTACGTTTTTTTGGTTTAATCGAATCTGGCAAGTGGTTTCAATAGAGTTGTGCCCGTAAATGAGAGAATCCTGATCGACGGGATGAATCTAATGTATAAATTTCCCGATTTGGCTTTTTGTTTGGGGGAATACCGCCTGCAAGATGCCCGGGACGGGTTATTGGCCCACCTGAAACGATTCTATGCGGAGAAGAAACATTCTAAGATTTTAGTATTTTTCGACGGAAAAAAGGACCTTACCTCTGATTGTTATTCGGAAGAATGGGGTGAATTCTCAGTTCATTACAGTCATGAAAAAAAAGCAGATGAACTTATCATCGGTTATCTCAATCTTTGCCCAGTACCTTCACAGTGTTTGGTGATCACCTCCGATAAAGAAATTGTTAGTTTTGCTCGTAGGCTTCGGGCCAAACGAATGACTTCCGAAGAATTTTATGCAGACTGGGTCAAACGAGAAGCCGAAGAGGACGAAACCGAATTTAACCACCTGAAAGAAGGATTGACACCAAGTTCGGAAACCGATTACTGGGAGAGACAATTCCTTCCTTGATATGTTGTTCAACTCAATCCCATTTTTAATCTTCTTTTCCATAGTCTATTTGCTCTATTGGGCTATTCCGAAGGCAACTCGTAAGTATTTCTTACTCATGGCAGGAATTGGTTTTTATGCCTACTTTTCTTTGGCATTAACTGTCCACTTTCTTGTCGTCATTAGCATCAATTATCTTCTTTATCGAAAAATCAAATTAAGTCCCACTAAGTTTTGGATTGGACTAACTGTCTCACTCAACCTTATCAATTTAGGATTTTTTAAATATATTTATTTTTTCAGCAAGGTTCTTGCTGATCTAACTAACTATCCGTTCTTTAAACAGGTCCCGGATCTCATTCATATTGCGTTACCTCTAGCGATTAGTTTTTATACCTTTCAAGTCATTGCTGCCGCTGTTGATACTTATCGTGATTCAACAAAACCTGTAGTCAAAGTAGAAGATTACTTTTTGTTTGTGGCCTTTTTCCCTGTGCTCATCGCCGGACCCATCATGAGGATGTCCGACTTTTTTCCGAACTTGGACAAACTCACACCAAACAAAGAAAAGATGTACCGAGCATCTTACTTACTTATGTCAGGGCTTGTGAAAAAAGTACTCGTTGCTGATCCGATGTCTCTTACCATTTCGCCTGTGTTTGGATCTCCTGCGGAATATGATTCCTTCTCTTTATTTATCGCTGGGATTTGTTATTCGATCCAAGTATATAGCGATTTTTCGGGACTCACTGACATGGCTCGTTCCATTGCTTTATTCTTAGGATTTGAAACTCCTGAAAATTTCAAGGCCCCTTTTTTCTCAACATCAGGGAGAGAACTTTGGAAACGGTGGCATATTACACTTTCTTTTTGGCTTAGGGATTATATTTACTTCCCACTCGGTGGTTCTCGCAAAGGAGAACTTCGTACCTACTTTAACCTAATCATCATCATGACACTCGGAGGGTTTTGGCATGGCGCTGATTACACCTTTATTTGTTGGGGATTTTATTGGGGAGTAATTTTGGCTGGGGAAAGGTATTTCGAAGATAACCTTGGTTGGAAGTTAACACCTCAAAAAAACAAATTTCTAATCGTTCTCAAAGCTATGATTGTCTTTGTATTATTTTCTATTTCTGGACTTATGTTTCGATCCAATAATGCAACTAACATGGTGGATCATTTTTATGGTATTTTTACTCACTTTTCCAATAGTTTGGAGTCCATGTTTGTCGGTGATGCCAATGAGTGGTTGGTTTCTGCAACATCCCTTTTTGGAAATGGTTCTTCTTTTCGATTCCAACACATTGAAAACTTGGAGAGAATTTTTTATACTTCAGTTGCCTTACTTTTTTTCCATCATATACAATATGTTCCGGAGTATTGGGAACGGGTTCGTAAACACGATATATGGCTTGTCCCCGTGCTTGGTATTGTTACAATCTTTCTTCTTGCTACTCTTTCACAAGATGGCGGAGAATTTATCTACTATAAGTTTTAGGAGACAGTGTGGATTTAATTCGTAATCGATTTTTACTCGTCCCTTTCCTAGTTGTCTTCCTTACCTTTTGCCTAGACAAACTATTACTTCTCGAAAACATACATACCTATTTTTCAAAATCACTTTCCGATATTAACTATATCCAAAAACAAAGGTTATATGAAGATTTAAAGCTTTATTTATCAAACAAAGATAGAGACAAAGTGTTGGTTTATTTTGGTAATTCTCGTGCTCTTTTGTTTGATAATGAATACATTCATAAAAAATACCCAGGTTGGGTGATGTTTAACTTTTCCGTGCCAGGAGGAAAACCCGATTATGTTTTACAGTGGATGGAAGAGTTTCACAAAGATAATGTAAAACCGGATTTCTTTTTGTTCGATCATTCTGTCGAAATGTACAATTCAGCAGCTACATTAAAAGTAGATGAAACTTTGACAAATGGTCTCAATGTATCTTTTGTGTTAAAACATTTTTCATTATTTTCAACAGATGATATTTCGACTCTTATCGCCAAGCGAATGTTTCGTGCATATCAATACCGCCCGAAATTAGATATAATTTTAGCTAGGGCTAAAAATAAGGAGATGTTTTTATTTCCTTATCGTGAATTGCGTAATAGTCTTATGGAAAATTTGAATCGAGGAAAGGGTTCTGCTATGACTCCTGGCACTCATCAATCAGTTCTTCCACCAGAGTTATTAAAAAAATCAGCGATTGGTGACTTCCATTCCTATCTCGTACCCTTTCATTTTTCTGATCAGGTTTTGAGTTTTACAAACCAATCTTTGGAACTTGCAAAACAATTGGGAGTTCCCTCTGCTGTGATTTGGGTTCGACTTTCATTGCCCTATATGGATCACATTCGCAATTTAAAGGTATCTGTGGGTGGAGAGAAGGTCGACACCGTTTATCATGATTGGTATCCTCGAATGTTAGAATATCATAAATCAAACGGGATTCCGTTTTGGAATATGAATGATGATACAAATTACACCTGCAACAACTTTAGTGATGCAGGTCACATGTCCCCGACATGTTATGATGAGTATACCGATTATATCTTTAAGAATCTAATTCAGTCTTTTGTAAAAGGCGCCCGGTAAAATTCCGTTCGATTTTGAACATCATTGGGTGAAAGTTTTTCTGGATCCGTAGGATTTGGTTTGGTAGGATTCTGTGGTTGCGGTTTGGTGTTGTTTTCCTTATCCACTGAATATCCATAATAATAACCATGGACAATTTCAACAACTGTCACGGGAGTTTCTGAGCTTACGTTTTGAATCTCTACGGTAATCTCTTCGGGCGGCGCTAACAATTCAAAGACCCACTGCGCTTCCCCTTCGATCTTTTCTTTTCTTAAGATGGTTGGATTTTCGTTTTGGCCGTTTCCTGAGTATACAGTGAGAACCCATTCTTTTAGTTTGCCATCGGTTGCCACTCCGATCCCGATCGACTGGGGTGATGATTCCCCTGCCTTTAAATCAAATCGAATGGCACCACCTTTAGAAACGGCACCATAAAGTCTTTTTTTAGAAAGAGTAGGGTAGAGGGCCAAATCTTGAATTCTAGTTGTGACTTCTTTCACATTTTGGCTTAGAACGGATGGTTCGGAATGAAGTGCTTGGATTGTGACAAGCGTGATTCCAACCGATGCAATCAAAGAGTATCTCATTCTCTTAATAGGACTAAAAAAAGGGATTCCTTACAAGCAAAAGAATAAGAATTTACCTCGGGCAACTTCGAAATTTGGTCAATTCTTGGAGTAACGATTGGCGTTCATCGGGGTCCAGATTGATTCGATTTTTCCATTGTAATTCCATTCCTTCGAAGGCCGGTCGGAATCTAGGCGAGCAGTTTTTACTAAAATATTGATAAGCACTGATTCGATCAGATTCATTTTCGTTAATCAATTTATAGAATTCAAAAACAGAATGATTGTCTTCGCTCGAAAAATTTAATATAACATAAGTTTTATGGCATTCACTCAAAGTTAATGCTGGAATCTTTGTGTTTTTACAATTGATTGCAACATCAGTTTTTAAAAATGCTAACATTTCTTCGTAAGTGTAATCTCGAAAAAGTTTCCCTTTCGGCCTTTTGGATCCTGAGTTTTCAGATTCTTCGCTCGTATCTGTAGACATGTGTTTTGGTTCTTCAACCTGAACAAAATTCGTAACTACCTTAGGTTTCTGATAGGGATTGGTGACTGTTAAATCATAAGGACCTGACTTTGCATCCGTTGTATCTACTTTTAAGTCAATACGTTCTGGTGATTTCACTTCCTTACTTAAGATAGGAAGTGTCTCATTCTTCTTTGTTAAATCTACCTTGGTCGCTTCTAAAAAGTGTTCCCCTTCGATAGTAACATTCGCTATAGTTTTTTCAACTTTTGATTCTGATTTTGGAAGTATAATTGGCTTTTGTTCTTCTATCACTACCTTAGGCGCTTCAGAGATGATGACTTCTAAATCTTTCCAGGCAGACCAAACGGCAGGTTTTTTAAATAAGTTTAAGGGAGCTGTCCTAACTTGATAAACACCGGATGGGAGATCTTCGATGGAGTGATAGGCGGTATCAATTTTTTTATCGATAACTATTTTGCCAGATTTTTCTTTGATCTGGATTTGGTATCCACTTGCTTCGGGAATCGGTTTCCATGCAATGAGTTTGGTTCCATCTTGTGCTCCAATCGAAAACGAGATAAACCAAAATAATATAAGAATTCGTTTAGTATTTAGTTTCATCTTTTTTCTTTATACAACCGTTTTGGAGAAATGAATTCAATGTCAGAAGGTTTTAAAGATTTAAACTGATCCAATGCTAGTATAAAACTTCCCTTTCTGGATATTAACAAGTTCGAATCTTTATACACACTGAGATCCCAAGAGAAAGATCCTTCATCTAGGATACTTAAATCCTTTAAGTTATGTTTTGAATCTTTGGTTGTTATTTTATATATGGCTGTCTTTTTATCTCCACTGTGTTGGTATAAAACTAGATCATATTTTTCCCCTGTCACTCCTGTTACCTTCCATTGAAAGTCTAAACTGGATTTTCCTTTCATTTGAACAATGGTTCCATTCGGAGACATCATTTCTAATTTAGGTTCTAATTTGTGATCAGGTTTGCTTTCTGTTGGATCTTCTATAGGCTCCGGTTTTTTCTTCTTGTCTACTATAGTAAAACTGAGTAAGGAAGAGGTTTCCGTTTCTTTGCCTTCTTTTGATTTTCCAGTGATTGTTGCAAAAAAAGTTCCTTTCCCCAATTGATTCCAGTTGGGGACGAGAAAGTTGGAAGCTGTTTCTTCAGAAAACATTATTGATGACATTTTGGAATCTTTGGCAATTTTTACCTGATATGATTTTAGTTCTGCATTGCCATCCCAAATCAAGATAGCCTGGTTCTGTTTGATTTCTTCGGCGGAAATTTCAGATCCTGGAGAAGGTCGTAACCATTTCGGTGCAGGAACTGTGTTTTGTTTTTTGATGATAAAGGAAAGGACTTGGCTCTCTCTATCTTTTGTATCGGGAAATGATGACTTGGCAATGACCTTCCAATAGTAGGTACCTTCCTTTAGATCATCATAAGATATTTGGGTTGCCGTTGTTTCCAATAGTTTTATCGGATTTGTAAGTTTAGGAGAATTGGAAACAATCAACTTATAAGTATTAGCTGTGGATAGTTTAGTCCAAGTGAGAGTAGTAAGTGGGTATGTCTGAACGAAGGGGATTACAGTTCCTTGCTCAGGAGATTCCCCTTGGAAGACTTCCAATTTAGTTACAAAAAATTTATTGATTTCACTGAATTCGTTACCCGAACCAACTTTGTTTTTAACCTTTAATCTCCAATAAAAGGTACCTTCTTTTAGTTTAAAATCCGCTTGATTCCCTTCCACCTTTTCGTTGATTAGCGTCATTTGAAAGTTAGGTGATCTGGAGATTTCCAAAATAGGATTTTCATACCCAGATTCGACTTTCCATTGAAAGTGAACGGATACTTCTTCTGGTTCGGCAAAGAATAATTTTTGAGAAGAAGGTGAAATCAATACAACGGGAATTTTTTTGATTTCGATTCCTGTTTTTTTGAATTCAGCTTTTTTTCCCTCTTCTACAGCAACAGACTTACCGTCTTGTTTGACCGTTGTTTTACCTTTTTCAACAAATAGACTCAATTCTCTTTCTTTGGATCTTTCAATTTTAACATTACCAGAATCGACATTGATTTCGCTGCCGGAACTTGTGATTTTGAGCTGATTGGGTTGTGTATCGTTCTTTTTAACTTCTAGGGAACCTTGGGTGAATTCAAGATTTGGTTCTTCTCCCGTCAAATCTAAGTTAAACATTGAATTTTCATCAATATTGATTTCTGTTCCATCTTTTAATCGAATGAGTGCATCGGAATATGCTTCCGATCGGATTGTATCTTTATTGGTAAGTGGACTATTGTTTTCTAGTTTTTCCCAAATCACCTCATCTTCAAATTTTCTTTGAACAATATTGTTTTTAAAAAAGATGGTCCCTACAACTTCTCTATCCCCAATCCCAATTTTGCGATTGATATCCAAATAAAATAAAAGGGAAAATAGTAGAGCAACAGCTAAGAGGGTGAATAGGACGAGGCGGTCTCGTTTATCTAAATTCATTTTTTCCCCTTTTTCATTACGGTAATACCAACTAACTTCTGTAGTTCGCTCAAATTTTTTGGATAATTGGGATCCGTTTTTCTTCCAAGAACAGCGTATACTTTTTGAGCTTTGGATTTTCCTTTTAATTCAATTTCCCCCATACTTATCACATGATAATCGGATTTCACTTCTTGGTAAGTAGTTTCTGTGATGAGGATGTCTGTATGGGTTTCTTTATTTAAAGATTCTACCCGAGATGCAAGATTGACCGAATCTCCAATCACGGTGTATTCCATTTTATCGGAACTTCCAATTTGTCCTGCAATCACATAACCAGTGTTAATTCCGCATCCGATTTGGATGATCGGTTTTTTAACAGTTCCTCTTCCTTTGTTAAACTCAATGAGTTTGTCTCGCATACGGAGTGCTGCTTCTACTGTTGATTTTGCGTGTTCTTTTGAATCACGAAGAGCTCCCCAAGTGGCCATGATGGCATCACCGATAAATTTATCTACAGTCCCACCAGTTTCTTGAACACATTTTACCATCTCAGTCATGTATTGGTTTAAAAATTCTACAACCTCTTCTGGTTGTAACTTTTCGGAAATAGCTGTGAAACTTCTAATATCAGAGAAAAAGATAGTACAATACTTTCTTTGCCCACCAATCGATAGTTTTCCTTTGGCAGCAAGTTCTGCGATGTCTTGGTTTACGAATCTTCCAAAGGAATCTTTTAGTTTTTCACGTTCTTCCAAACCTCGTCCCATACTTACGAACGATTTGGTTAGCGTTCCAATTTCATCATGGCTGGTTGCATGGAGTTCAATGTGGTAGTTTCCACGTCTAATTTCTTCTGAAGCATCTACTAATTTTAGAATAGGGGTTGATAACGATTTAGCAAAAACATAGACAAAAATAAAAGAAAGAGCTAATGAGACAATTAGTATGTAAACATTCCGTTTTTGAATGTTATTTACTTCTTCAAAAATTTTTGCTTCACGAACTTGGGAAACAACGCCTACTCCACCTAATCCAAGTTTTTTGAAAGATCCAAGGTAAGATACACCGTCTTTAGATTCATAACGAAACTGTCCATTGTCTACGGTGGACTTTTTCATTCGTTCTACAATAGGAAGATCATTAAGATTAATTCCTGAGAGAACAACTTTCGCATCTGGATGCGCAAGAACACTTCCATCTTCACTGACTAGAAAGGTTTCTACTGGTCCTGAGGTTTGGAATGCATCTAAAAGACTGTCTAGTTTCACTAGAGTGACAAGGATCGTATGTGTGTCTTTGGATTCTGAAAGTGGAAAACTAAGACAAAGGATGGGATGGCGAAAATGCGGACTGGCATTCCAAATCACGGTAGTCCCACTAAAAGATTTTTTTAGTTTGGGTTGGATGTTTCTGAGTAATCCCTTTACTTCTGATTTTTGGTAATCGTATTTTTGTAAAAAATCGTCGTTTAAAGCTTCAAATTTTGGATCGAGACTAACATCATAGGCTCCAATTAAAAGAAAGTTTTGATCTTCTTCAAACAACTCTTTGGCGATGGCATTGGCAGAGTTCGGATTTCTTAAAATGGCAGAGGCTGTAATATGAACATCTTGTTTTATTGAATGTAAGTCGGACTTTACTTTTAATGATAAGATTTCATTGATTTTGATATTGTTTTCTTTAACTCGAACCTCACTATCCTTTCTGAAAAAATAGGAAGCGAGAAAGATGATTCCTGACATGGAGACAAGTAATACAACTGATGTGATGAGTAGGAGTTTGAAGCGAATCGGAAACTGCAACTCTCCATGGGGGAGGGAATCCTTGGAAAGAAGGGAACGGAGTTTTAGCAATATCGTTTTCATATGATTGGTACTTTTACCAACTTCACAAAAAACGGGAGTAAAAAAAAAGTAAAATTGAATAGAGAAACTAATTTTTTACTAAGGGCATGTCAAATCAACGTTATATGTTTGTCGGAACGGATATTCTGGTATATTAAATGTAGTCTCACGTACTACAGTGTCAGGATATCCGTCCTGCTTTATCAGATCCGCCAAACAAACCGCCTTATAAATACCAGGATTTAGGTATTTTATTTTTGCATTTTGTTTTGCAGGTGTTGCCGCAAGAGGCAAAACGTTTAAAAATTCAGTTTCCTGGTGTCTAAAGATGCCATAATAGTGTAACAAAGAATTGCCGCCGCCTGAAATTGTAAGACTAGAAGCGGTCTCCGGATAAATAACGCGAGCCCTAGTCAAAATATTTCCGCCAGCGTCTCCTTCCCCTTTGTGATCGAAAAAGATATCGCTCACACCGACATAAGTTACTGTCGTAGACCTACTGGTAACATAAGAGTGTAACATTAAATTTTCTTTTAAGTTAACTCGAACTTCCAAAATATACGGATCAAATCCATCTCGAATCTGCATATCTGCCTGGGTAGGGATTTGGGTGTATAAAGCAGGAAACATTTTAGGCACAATGGTACTTTTCGCAGACGAAGTCGTTCCCGCAACATAGTTGTTACGCGGAACAATGTTAAGCCCGTTGACAATAGGTCTATTATCAAAACGACCGGTTACAGGAAGTCCTGCATCAAGTGCATAACCAGTCACAAGAGACCGAAAGTAAATAGCAGCATAATAATACTGGCGACCAAGCCAAGGTTGACCGGTAAGTAAAGCAGTCTCCCAACTTTCTGTCTGGGAAGAGGGGTCATTGGAAGGAAATTGTGCTCCGATTCCGTTAAAGAAATCAGAAGCTTTGAGTATTCCGTTACTTTCCGTGCAAGTGTTGTTATCAAATGAATAAGTGACCGTACAAAAAACTTGTCGGTTCGGTGCAATATAGTCCCAAAATTTATTGGAATCTACTGTGTCGCGAATTTGAGTGAGTTCGTTTAATCCTTTCAGGTATTTACTGGAAATTCTCACCTCTCCAATATCTAAAAAGATAGGAACATTACCTGCTTTGGGT
Organism: Leptospira abararensis; assembly: GCF_016918735.1. Lineage (GTDB taxonomy): Bacteria > Spirochaetota > Leptospiria > Leptospirales > Leptospiraceae > Leptospira_A > Leptospira_A abararensis. The sequence continues at coordinate 367,549 of NZ_JAFFPR010000060.1, read as the reverse complement.
CTATTCACCAATGTCATCGTGGGGTCGAGACCTTCCCCTTGTGCATCTACATACAAATCCCCGGTTCCATTGTTTAGTTCAGCCCAGTCCAAAGGATTATCTGTTGCATAAGTTCCCTTTAAGAGTAACAACATTCGATTGTTGAATAAGGTTGAAATGACTGGAAGTTTAGATTCGTCACCAAGGTCTAGTTTGGTTTTGCAACCTATGATCACAAAAACATTGAGTAAGAGAAACAATAATTGTAGGTATAATGACTTCACTAAAACAACACTCCTACAGTTAGACCAAAATAGAAAAAATCTACGTTCTGCAAAGTGTAATTGGCCGGATTTTGCAAACGAGGGTCATCATAAGGACTAGAAAGTGGGTATTGGTATTGATTCGGAACATCCATATGGGTCTCAAAGATCTTATGATAATCCAATCGAACACCAATTCGGATTCTACGACCAGCAATAAAACTTGCTTCTAACCCAGCGAAGGCGGATGGATTCCATCTCGCAGTATCTGAAGGACGAGCTACAACATAGGCAGAACCGCCACCACCTTTGAGGAAGAATTGGATGGGAAGTTCAATGGGAATTTTGTAAGCCAAAGCTGCATAAAGTGGCATCGCAGTAAGAGACCTCTCTGACCTTGACAAAAATACAGCATAAGAACCACCAATTTCTGTATAAAAAATCCAAGGCCAAGGCATACGTGCATAAAACCCTCCACCTAGGGTTGTCTCTAACACGCGAACTGTAGGGGTTCCAGGCATAGGATTGGCAGCTCCGACCCAGCCACCAATTTCATAACGACGTTTGTTGTATTCTTCTAGTGTTTGTGCAGAAAGAAGGCTAGAAAACAGAGTGAGTGCAAAAAATAGGCTAAGGAAGAGTGATTTTATACAATTCATGAATTTCTGGATAATCTTCGTAATATGCGCGGACAAAATAGAGTCCATCCGGCGGGAGGGTGATCCCTGCAATCGAACGGTTCTTCTCTTCCAAAATGGAGCCGATGGATCTAGATTTCCAACGTCCCTTCCCAATGTCTAGTAAAGTTCCTACAGTAATACGAACCATATTGTGCATAAATCCATTGGCTCGGATACGAATTTGGATCCAATCTGATGTCAATCGTTCCAAACGAATGTCAAATATATTCCTGATGGAGCGTTTGCCAGCCATAGACTTTGCCTTTGTGAGTGATCGAAAGTCTTTTTCTCCTATAAGGGTCGTGAGTTGGTTTTCCACATAATCCCAATCCACTGGATGTTTCTCCCAATAAGCTCTCCCTTCCACAAAACTACTTTCGTATTTACTATAATAGATTTTATAGATATACTCTCTACCTGTGCAACTGAATCTAGAATGAAATTCTATGGGAACTTCGACAATGTTTTTGACTGAGACTCCTCTTTTGGTGAGAGCATTCACAGACACTAGGAATTTGTGAAAGTTGGGAATGGGAAATTCCGTTTTAAAATTGCATACCATACCTAATGCATGAACACCAGTATCTGTTCTTCCAGCAACTGACAAACGTGATGCGGGATTTCTTCTTAGAATAATAGAAAGAGCAGATTCAATGGAAGACTGGACTGTGGGAATGTCTTTTTGTTTCTGCCAACCATAAAAATGAGTACCGTCGTATTCGACGAGAAGTGCGTAATTGGGCAAACCCTTACTTCTCGCCCCCCATCGCTTCCAAGATGGCATTGTATTCATCATACAACTCTCGAGTCATTTCCACAATCGGACCTGGTTTTCCTTTGGAAGCCTTTCCTGAACCGTATAGTCTTGCGAGTGTTCGTTTAGCGCGAGATAAAAGCAAAACTTGGTCTTCTGGTTTCGGAGCCATTTGGTCTTTGAATTTTTTTGTAAGATATGCATTGAGATAGATAACACCATCAAATCCCCAATTGTTATCGGTATCGGGCCCGAGCATTCCAGCCGCTTGGTCTACAGGTTCGTTCCCATTCTGCATGAGCTCTAAGGTATAACCATAGATAACTGCCGCTTTTTGGTAGAGTAAATCCCTGATTTTATCATAACCGATATGAGGAAACTCTTCATGTAGATCAGAAAAATACCAAGCAGCACGAATCGCACAAACTGCTTTTTTGGGAGTGGGGGAAACGCTCGCACCACGGAGTTGGTAACAATCCATCCCGAGTAAATAAGATGCAGCACCTAACACAATTTGACGGTCTGCAGTAAAATCAAGTGGGCCTAGAATTTTTTCAATATAAGCTCTGCGGCTATCAGTGGACATACGGATGGCTTCGTTGTCTGCGGGATTTAGTGAATTCCAATCTTTGGGGAAGGAAGAGTATAAACAGCGAGGGCAAACGGACATGACATAATCCAGGGGACTGACACGACCAAATTTTCTGTTTTTTTCATATAAACGACGTAAATCTTGAGCCAACTTCCCGGCGATAAGTCTTCCACCACCTTGGAACATTTGTTCTTTTTGGTGATTTTCATCACAAATCGGGCAGACTGTGGACTCTTTGGCACGAAAAGATACTTTTTTTGACTGTGCAGCAGCTAGGGACATAGGAAAAATCTAGGAAAAGGCTCAATTTTAAAATACAATCTGTCAATCCAATATCAGAAATCTCCGATAATACTCACAGGGGCCACCCCGAAATTACTTGTAAGATTCTTCCAAGGAAGGAAAGTACGGAAACGGAATGAACGGCAGAGCAATGAAACAATCCCTTCTTATTCTCATGATGAGTCTCATGATGCAAGCACCTATGTTTGCAGAATCGGTCTCTAGTAAATCATACCACAAACGAATCGAGCTTCTGACTTACCTACGTGAGTTAGAACCTATGGTTAAAAATTTCCGTGGTGAAGATCCGGAAGGTAAACCTACGGAGATCAATGCACCGGAAGGAAAAGAAGGCTTTCGTATGAAGAAATACGGCGAAGCCAAACGAATCTACCAAGAAGGTTTGCAATACCACTTCGAAGGTAATTTTCCATCGGCTTACCAACGTTTTCTCGAATGCCAATTGGGAATCGAAAAGATAACCGAAGAACTTTCGCAGATCTACATTATACGTGCAGAAGAGATGATGAAAACGGCAATGGAAAGAAAAAATCCAAACAACCATATGGATAAGGCTCTTCTTGATATTTCTATCGAATATGGAAAAGGTTCTTACTTCCGCCAAGATGTTATGGACATTCCTAGAGAAGCTCCTTTCTCACGCCGTATGTATGATCCAAAAGAAGCTCATTATAGTTATAATAAATATGACATTGAAAAAAACTTGGAGTTGGGATACAAACATCTGGGGCTTGCCAAAGAAGCTCGAGCGACTGCATTGAAAGTGGAAAGAAATTTGGAAAAACACCAAAAACTACAACCATCTCATAGAAAGTATCGTATCGATCTTTATTTTGGTGCGATCAACTTAGCTCGTGATTCCAAAGCAAATGCAATTAACATTTATAAGCTGAAGTATCCATACGATAACTATTACCTGAACAATTCTCAAGCAAAATCAGAGACTCTAAAGGATGAAAATGGTGCACCTGTGGAAGGACAACCAATGAAGGTTGATGGCGTTACTTACGATTTTTCAAAGAACCCTTACGTCAAATATGACAATCGTATGCAAGCTATGTTTGATGTCCGTGTTCCGGAAGATTACCGAGTGGACCATGCAGACGTAAGAGGCCGAGTGTATGATTTGGATTCCAACAATATGGTGTTCATGAAATACGACCAGGAACGTAAAAAAGCATTGAATGTTCCTGCGAAACCTGCTGCTGGAGCAACATCCACTCCGCAACAATAAGAAACGTTAACTAACACCGTTTCCGAAGTCTTAAGCCCAAGATTTTTCTTGGGCTTTTTTATTTCCATAGAATGACCTCTTTTGTCTAATTGTTGCTATGGCGAAAATTCCGGTCGTTGACGATCTCATTAAGAAAAATTTGCATGGACTGAGTGTCCACTACGGGCGTTTGGTGATGAAGGTTTACTTAAGAATCACCCTTCTTGTTTTTGGAAAAGCAAGCCCCTATTTGATCAGAGGGATCTACCGTTCTCTCACAGGAAATAAAGAAGCTCGTATTAAAGAGTTTTTAGAGGGAACCAAAATTTGGGCAGAAGATGTCCTAAAAATTACAAAAACTAAACTCATTGTATTTAACGAAATTAGTGTACCTGAAAAAGGACATATGATATTTTTAAACCATGTAAACGAAATGGATTTTCCTTATGATTGTTATGTGATCAGAAAACCATTTTTGGCTAATCAAGTCATAAAAAAAGCATGGTTTGCCTACTGGTGGATGGTGGCTATGGGTTCCCAAGTGTTTGATAATTCCAAAGCCATGTCTGTTGCTGTTTCTGTAAAAAACTTAATCGAAGGTTTGAAAACCACTTCGTACATTGTGTACCCAGAAGGAAAAAATACCTATTCCGAAGAAATCCTCCCCTTGAAGAAAGGGATGGTGAAAATTGCTTTTGATCAAAAAATTCCAGTTTTTGTGGTATTGAAGTCAGGCGTGACTACTTACCAAAATTACCAAAAAGGTAATGTAGTTGGTTATTTGGGTTTGGGTGCCCATGATCCTACCGATTTTTCTTCTTGGGAAGAGTTCCAAACTTATTTAAATAACTTAATGCAAACCAAAAAACAAGAGTTAGATGCGATAACGGAAGCCGAAAGAGCTAAACTCTCTCAGGTTTAGTTTTGTAACTTATAGGTAATTTATGATTTAATACTGTAATTCGCTAACTAGCTATCGGCTCTCAATTTTATGAGCAAAAGGCTTGACAGGCTGCATCTTTTGTCTAAAATTTATTTCTTAAAAAATGGGAGAGCTTATGAAGAAGTTGGTTGGTTTCCTCGTAGGAATTTTGTTCAGTTCTGCTCTTTTTGCCGGAGAAGTTGGTTCTGATTGTACGTTCAAAGGGAAAAAATTAGCAGGTAAGGTTCAGTTCGTTACTAGTTTTCCTGATTTTAAGGTACAAATTGTAGATAGTTTCCCTGACCTCAAAGTACAAAAGGTGAATAGTTTTCCTTCCGATTGTGGGAAGTGGCAAGAAGTCAGCTCCTTTGCCGATTTCAAAGTTCAGATTGTGGCTAGTTTTCCGGACTTCAAAGTCAAATATGTAGATTCATTTCCTGGTGTACCGTAAAGAACCTTCTAGTGGATAAAGAGAATTACGATTCATCAACTCCAAGGATAAATTAAAGAAGGCCCTTGCCTTGATCGTTTGGCGAAAGCAGTTTTTTCGATCTGGATTACAGGCTGGGTCTTGCCCATAGGGTGGGATCATTTGGAAAATAAACTGAGTGTCTCCATCTACACTTTGATAAAGAATTTTTTCTTCATCAATCCAACCGCAAGCACTTCCATAGGCAAAGTAAGTAATCCCCGACTTCACACCACTAGCACGCATGTCCTTACCAAACCCTGAAAAAAAGGTCTCTCTTCCTACCACTCCTAAAATGGTGGGTAGAACATCCAATTGAGATGAAATTCTATCATCTAATATAGGTTTTATGTATTTTGGTGCGTATAATAAAAAAGGAACCATTCTATCTTCATAATAAGACAGATATCTGTGATGGGTATGGTCTCCTACAAATACAAATAAAGTGTCCTCAAAATACTTTCTTTTTCGTATTTCCTTCATAAATGTTTCTAAGGCAGCATCGGAATAGTGATAGGTATTGAGATAGTCAAAATCGGTGACGGTAGAATCATAAATTTCATATTTCGAGTTTGGCACCTTATATGGGTAATGTGTTGTCATTGTGAGAATGGTCATGAGGAAGGGTTTGTTATCTTTTTGGTACAAGTCCATTTCTTCCAAAGCTTTTGTATACAGATGTTCGTCATCATAACCCCAAGCACCAATGGCGTATTTTCCCGATTTACGAAAGTCTTCTTTTCCAATCAAAGTTTTGAATCCAAAGTGAGGAAGGATGGTGGCTAAACTATCGAATTTTAAATCATCTCCTGTAATAAAACTGGTTTGGTATCCAAATCCAGAAAATAGATTTCCGATCGCAGAAAAGTTGCTTAAAATTTGCGGTGTACGAATCGCAGTGAGACCCGGCCTATCGGGAACACTGGTAAGAACCGAAAGCAACGCATTGCTGGTTCTACCACCATTTGCATAGAATTTTCGAAAACTATGCCCCTTTTTCGCCAAATTGTTGTAATATGGTGTTACTTCCTTACCCGACCAAAATCCATCGGATACAGGCCAAACATACTTTCCAGTCCAAGATTCTTGGATGACCAAAACAACATTGATTGGTTTTCTCCCCGGTATTCCTTTGATTTTTCGAACTAAAGGAAACTCTGGATCATTTACAAATTCAGAACCCTCGTATAAAATTTCTTCCTGAACCACAGCCAACATATCTTTGTCAGTCATTTTTAGATGTTTAGGAATGGACTGGCTTTTAAAATCGTTTATGGTTGTATAAATTCCATTTAACGCCAGTTGGTTGATGAGGGCATCATCTGAGATAATAGCCTCGCTTGCACGTAAAGGGGATTCTTGTGGTCCACCCCGAAGTCCGATAAAGAAAAATAAAATCCAAAGAATACTTACAATCAGATTGGATCGAAAACCTCCTTTGGCATTCACCTGGTCGGAGATTTTTTGTTTGGAAAACCAGTGACGAATCCCCGTTACATACAAGATAATAAAGACAAAAAAAGATAAAATCTTTAATGGTGCTTCCTCAAAGGCTGAAGAGACCAAAACATCCAAATCTCCTAAAAATACGATAGCTTCATACCCAATGTGTTTGTTTGCATTTTCAAAATACAATAAATCAGCAAATAAATGGACTAAACAAAAGGGATAAATGACGAGCGGAGTGATCATCCAAAAATGCCGATACAATTTTATCTTTGAGGCTTTGCCCCAAAGGGAAAGTAGGTAAAATCCGACTAACAGAATAGAAATGGTAACCCAGTCAAATCGAAAGCCGATTAAAAATGCTTTGAGTAGGATTAAAAATGGGAACTCTTCCAAACGATAGGAATAAACGATAAAAAATAAAATACGGTGCAGGAAGAGAGTCAAAAAACCAAAGGAGAAATAAGTTAGAAAGATTCGATCCGAAAATCGGAGAGATATATACTGTTTCACCATAAAAAAAGAATTTGTCACAGAAGGTGGCGGTCAATGAAGTTCCGATCTTTCTGTTGATTTATTTTCATGGCCCTTTAGTTTTGATCCTACTCATATGAAGCCGATCCAAAAAATACTCATCGCCAACCGTGGTGAAATTGCCGTACGTGTCATTCGCACCGCAAAAAAAATGGGAATCAAAACTGTTGCTGTCTATTCTGATCCAGATGCACACAGTCTATTTGTTCAGTCTGCTGACGAAGCGTTCTCTTTAGGCGGAACAGATGCCCGCTCTTCTTACTTAAATGTAGAAAAGGTGATTAAGGCTTGTTTAGAAACAGGAGCGGATGCTGTTCATCCTGGGTATGGATTTTTATCAGAAAATACTGATTTTGCTACGAAATTAGAAAAACATGGAATTCGATTCATTGGTCCCAAACCCCATTCGATCGAGGCAATGGGTGATAAAATCGGCTCACGTTTGTTAGTTGCAAAGAATGGTGTTCCCGTTGTTCCCGGTTACGAAGGTGCTTCCCAAGAAATGTCTGTGTTCCAAAAAGAAGCCGAAAAAATTGGTTATCCCATTATGGCAAAGGCAAGTGCTGGAGGTGGTGGAAAGGGAATGCGTCGCATCAATACACTGGAAGAATTGGAACCAGGGATTCTTTCGGCAAAAAGAGAAGCACTTTCTGCTTTTGGTGATGATCGTATCCTTTTAGAAAAATACATCACAAATCCTCGCCACGTTGAGTTCCAAATTTTTGGAGACACAAACGGAAACATCATCCACTTACACGAAAGGGATTGTTCCTTACAAAGACGTCACCAGAAAGTTGTGGAAGAAACTCCAGCTCCTCGTTACTCCGCAGATTTAAAATCCAAAATGTCGGAAGCGGCAGTGATGGCTGCCAAGGCAGTTCAATACGAAGGTGCAGGAACCGTAGAATTTATATTAGGTGAGAGTGGAGAGTTTTATTTTTTAGAGATGAACACTCGTTTGCAGGTAGAACATCCTGTCACAGAAATGACAACAGGTCTTGATTTGGTAGAGTGGCAAATTCGAGTCTGCCAAGGAGAACCCTTACCACAAATTCAAACTCCTCCCCAAAAAGGACATGCATTAGAAGTTAGGATTTATGCAGAAGATCCCAAAGAAGGTTTTTTACCATCTACAGGACGGATCCACCATTTATCCTTTCCTAAAAGAGATTATTTACGTATTGACTCAGGTGTTGTCTCTGGTTCTGAGATCACCATGTTTTATGACCCCATGATTGCAAAATTAATAGTATGGGGCGAGGATCGAATTACTGCTATCAACCGCCTAATCGAGTGTTTGTCGGAAACCATTGTATTTGGCCCCAAAACCAATTTACAATTTTTGCAAAGACTGGTGTCTACAAAAGAATTTGCAGATGGAAAGGTATCGACACACTTCATCGCAGACAATGAGTCAGAATTATTGTCAGACAAAACCAAGGATGAAATGAAATTGGCCTTAGCTGGTGCCTTTTTTACTTCTAAAGAATCGAACAACCCTTGGGTAAAGGAAACCACCTAATATGGATTATCTATTTGAAACAAAATCTGGTCCTGCCTCTGTTTATGTAAGTGGATCTTCGGTTCGGGTTCGTATGGGGATGGACTCTTTTTCATTCCAGTTAGAAGATTTGGTAAAAGAAAAACCAAACTCATCCAATACAAATCCATTACAAACCGTTCTCATGAAAGATGGATCGGTATTACAATATCTTAAAGTAAGAAATGAACTCTTCCTTCATTGGAAAGGTGAGACTTGGAGTGGAAAACTAGCCGAACGTCAGTATGAAGGTGGGGCTCAAACTTCACCCGAAATCAAAAGTCCCATGCCTGGAAAAGTGGTGCAAATCTCTACAGAAGTGGGAAAGGAACACAAACAGGGGGAGACACTTTTGATTTTGGAAGCAATGAAAATGGAGAACGCTGTTAAGGCACCTTATCTTTGTCGTGTGGAAGAAATTCGAAAATCGCAAGGCGATCTCGTCCAACAAGACGAAGTGCTGATCATATTACACAGAATCGAACCGGAAAAAACATAAATTTTCGAATCTATTTGACATATTTTTCAAACTTCCCACCATAAGGCAGTTTCTTTGGCTGATAGGTAGAGAATGTACAATCATATTTTAAGAAGTTTTGCACTTCTGTTGTTTTTTTCGTTTTTTCACGGGGTTTTCGGTCAGGAACGTCAACCTCGTACCGACCTTCCGTTCGAGATCTCTGAAAAAAGGAGATTGAGCGAGAGGGATTTTAAGAATAAAAAAGAGGGGGGTTACTTTACTGGCCTTCCTCTCATCAACTCTGATCCCAATGTGGGAGTGGGGTATGGGGCCCGCGTGCTCTATTTTTACAACGGGGCAAAAACATCCCCAATGTTTGAATATACACCTTACCGTGTCAGGGTCTTTGCTCAGTATTTTAATACAACAAAACGGGCTCCCTACCACCAATTGAGTATCGATGCACCATATATCTTCGATACCAAATGGAGGCTCCGTGCGGATTTAGTCTATGAACGAAATCCAAACTCTCTTTTCTTTGGAATCGGGGAAAATACTCTCCAACCCCTTTCTTATTTAGAACGAAATGATCCCAATGGTCAAATCAGACGGAATGCTCCTTTTGCCGATTATGAGGACAATTTAAACTATCGCCGACAAGGGGATGCCGGTTCTGGGGAAGCTCCTATCGTCAGTGATCATAGATACAATCGTTATGACATTGAAAATCCTAACTTTAGCACCTCTGGTGAATACTCCTTCTTCGGAGGAACACTTCGTGCAGTAACGGGTATTCGTCTCTCCAAACAAATCATTCGTCGTTATGATGGTAAGTATAACGATGCACAATTAGGACCTGCGGACGGAATTCTAGGTCTTCTGGATGTGGATCGTACTTTTGGAACTCCACAAGGGGAAACAAAGTTAACCCGCGAAGATAAAGATGGAAAAATTAGAGGCATTAACGGTGGTTATACGAATACGGTTCGTGCAGGGATTGTATTTGATACACGCGACTTTGAACCAGATCCAAACCGTGGAGTGTTTTTAGAATACACTCATGAACGGTCTACTAAGGCCATTGGTTCAACATCGGAATTCAATAAGAACTTAGTTTCGGGTCGTATTTTCATAAGCCCCGTCCAATGGTTTACAAATAAACCCCCTGAAATTTTAGAAAAGTTTGTCCTTGCTGCTCGGGGAACTATGATCCAAACCAATGGGGATGCACCTTTCTACGAATATCGTAATATGTGGGGAACAGAAGTAAATCAATCTGGTCTTGGTGGTAGAACGACCATCCGTGGTTACAAACAAGATCGTTTTGTGGGTCAAACCATGGCATTTGCTAACTTTGAAATTCGTTGGAAGTTCGCAGAAGCAGAATTTGGTGGACAACACTTTGACTTTCAATTGGTTCCATTCTACGATGTAGGTCGAGTATGGGATCGCACGGAAGATGCAAATCTTAAAAACTACAAACACTCTCGAGGGGTTGGTCTACGAATTCCGTGGAACCAAGCAACTGTTATCTATTTTGATCATGCGATTTCGAATGAAGATAGACAAACTTTCATTAACTTTAACCATATATTTTAGGAGGGCAGAGCTTATGAAAAAAATTCAATATTGTTTCGCTCTTTTGGTCTTATCTTTTTTCATGAATTGTGAAATGAAGCCGGTAGAAGATGTCTACGGTTTAAGCCCGGAAGAAACTAACCAGCTATTTGCTGGCCTTATCGCTAACCAAAGTCTTCGTGACAATGGAAACGGAACCATTACAGACACTGTAGCCAATTTAATTTGGCAAAAATGTACACATGGGCAAGTCTATCGTGCAGGATTTAATGATTGTTTGGGGGCTCCACAAGGTTCGATCTTCAATCCTTATGATTCCGCCCGAGCAGGAGCTGCTCAAGTTGCCTTTTGTGATTCCAATACACATGCTTGTAATTCGGTTTCGTTTCCGCAGGTGATCCAAGGTTTTTCTTCCATAGGAATTTTGGGTTCCAGCGAATTGTATGGTGCTTGCCAAAACAGCAATTTTTTAGGCGCCACTTGGAGAGTTCCTACCGCAATCGAATACCAAAGATTAGTGATTCCTGGTAGAGCGGCCACTCTCCAATTCTTCCCTTCCACTCAGGAAGAGGACTATTGGACTGCTTGGTCCAATAGTGAAGACCTTCCAGGAGAAACTGCCTATGCCATTTCTTTTGACAGACAGTCTTATGGGGTCCAAAGAAATGTTGTGAAAACACAAAGGAATTATGTCCGTTGCATTCGAACAGGCCCGTAGCCTCTAGATAACAACCATTTTCACTCACTCTCCTGGCCCTCCAGGAGAGTTTTCGCTTTCCAAAAATCCAATTTCTTACTAATATTTTCTAAAGACAAACCGAAGTACCCAATAGGTGGTGAGGTTTCCATGAGAATCGACGAGTCCCCATTCAATCGTATGAATGTAGATCTTTTAAAAGATCGCCGGGTGAACTATGTTGGTCATGGACAATTGGAAAGTTCCCCGGAATCCCTTTCCGCTTTGCATGTCATTTCACATGAACTCGGACATGCAGCCGAATTCAAAAATGAAGCCTTCCAAGAAGGGCGAGATGTTCAGTCGGTTCAAGTCAAAATCAATTATGAGTTAAGAGATGGTCGGATGGTGGCTGTGAGTGGGGAAACCCAAGCAGTCACTCGCCCAAAATCGAATGCAGAAGAAGATTCCACACTCACTCCTTATTCGGATGGAAAGTCCATCAAGGATCTTTTCCAATTAAAAGAGGAAGAAGATAAAAAAGCCAATGCAAAAGAGAAAACAAAATTAAATCCCAAAGAGTTAATGCAAAAATCGCATGAAAAAGAATTGGAATCTAAAATTAAAGAACTCGAAACACGACTAGAATCTGAGAAAACAAAAAAGTCATCCTCTGATGTTCAGTCGGCTGAAAGATTGAAAGAAATTGAATCGGAAAAAAAACGTTTGGAAGAAGAAGTAAGACTGATCCGAGTGAAAGAACAACTAAGAGAAACGTTTGCTTTGCTCACGGACTTCCGTAAAATGATGACTTCTAATTTATTTGGAATGATGAGTATTCAGACCGAATCAAATTCAGGGAATTACTTAGACACCTTTGTTTGATCTATCATATTTTCTACTATAAACTCACGTAACTCACCCACACCCCTTCCTGTCGTCGCGGAAAGATAAAACACTCGAAACGGAATCCCAATTTCATTCATTGCAGCTTCCATCTCTGTGCGAACCCGGTGTTGTTCACTTTGGTTCAGTTTGTCTATTTTAGTTCGGATCACCACAGGTTTGATTTTTTTCTCCATAGCAACTTCTATCGTTGAAAGTTCTTCTTCTGGAAATTCTCTTTGTGAATCACAAAGGATAAATAGAATTTTCAAATGTCTCCAAGTGTTCAAAAAACCTTCCAATAGTTTCATCATATCTTTGTGTTCTTTGTGAGAAGCTTTTGAATAACCAAACCCAGGTAAGTCGACAAGGTTAAATCCTTCTCTAGTTCTGAAAATATTGATGAGTTTCGTTTTCCCTGGAGTTCTAGAAACTTTGGCAAGTCCTCTATGGTTTGAGAGTGCATTCAGTAAACTGGACTTACCAGAATTGGACCTTCCCATAAAGGCGATGGAAGGAATCGAATCCAATTCTTCTTTTTCATTTAGATTGGCAATGGAAGTGAAGAATTTAGTTTCCGGAAAGGGAATTTCTTTGGAATACTTGTGCATCTAGCTCACCTTTCTAGATAGATTCGTTTCGGATAATTCTTTTCGCTTTTCGAAAAGAGAGAAAACAAAATTTGGATCGGTTCTCCATCAAAATAGAGAATAGGAATGTAGGTTCTTAAGAAAAAAGGAATTCCGTTTTCCCTCATACATTCAGAAATTTCCTTATTTCCAGAGCGAATTTGAATTTTTTGACCGTGGTGCCAAGATCCAAGACTGTATTTTTCGGTTGGATCAGAAAGTTTGAACCTGTTTTGATTCCATTCAATACAAAGAGTATCCCCATCCCGATGGGAGACTGCTTTTTTAAATGCTGGGGATTTTTTATCAATAATGAAAAGATCACCAAACTTTGATTTGTATAAAAAACAGTTTTTATTTTCTAAAAAAGCTCTTTCCCCTTCTGATTGAAGATGAAAATTATCAAATCCAGATTTGTATAAAGGATAATGCCCGAGTAACGTTAAATGAAAATCAATCAGTTCTTTTTTGGATGATAAATTGAGGCTTGTCCATGTTTCGTGGGGGATACGAAAGATATGAGGTTCTTGTTTAGAAACGGATTCTTTTTTTAAATCAAACTGTAAATTAAGTTGAGAACGGTCATGAAAATTCCAATAGGTTTTGTGAAAGTTCCAATTTTCTTTTTCTAATATAGGGAGTAAGTCCATTCGAATTCGATTTCGTTTGTAGATTGGATCTTTGTTGGATTCATCTTCAAAAACTTTCATGTTGTTCAATACAAACTCGTAGAGTAAGTCTAACTCTTTATCTTCAAAAAAAACTAAAGGTAAAAAACGTTCTCCATCAAATGGAGGAAGAGTATAAAATGCTTTTTTACCACCTCCTCTCGTTAGGTGCAAAAAGATGGATTCTGTATAGTCCCTACAATGATGTCCAGTGAGGATAATGGCAGGAATTCTATCGGTAATTTTTTTAAGCTCGTGGTAACGAACTAGCCTTCCCGTTTCTTCTAAGCCTTTTTTTAGTTTGAGAGATAGATTTGGGATTTTTTTTTTACAAAATGAAAAGGGAATTCTGTAGATTTCAGGAATTGAAATAATTCTTTTTCTTCAGTTTCGATGGAACGAATTCCATGGGACAAATAAAACAGAGTGGGTGTTTGGATTTGATATGTTTCTTTTAAATATTTAAAAAACAAAACGAGAATTGAGGAGTCTTTCCCCCCAGAATAGGCAATGAGAAACTGGGTTTTGTTTTCTGCCCAGACTTTGGGGACCTTTGTACCCATTCTGGCTAAGGCAGTTTCGAAAAGTTTTGTAATAGAAGTGGGGATTTCCGGGATCATATCTTCCTTACTGCCACCATAGTGATATCATCGTGTTGTTCCTGTTCTTTGACAAATTCTTTTAGTTCTGAATAGATCTTCTCGAGTATGTTTTTTGGCTCTAGTGAGATAAAGGAAAAAAAATTAGATTTGAGTTTGGGTTCTCCAAACTGTGTTCCCGAAGCGTTTCGTGCTTCTGTCACTCCATCTGTGTACAATAATATGGTGTCACCCGAATGAAATCGCAATTTAGATTCATTGCGGAAGGAGGAAATATCAGGTTGGATTCCTAGGATTACACCTTCTGTTTCGATGATAGAGAGAGAATTCGATTCTGAATTGTAGTGATAAAAATTTCCATGCCCAGCACCCGAATACTGGACCTCTCCGGTAATGAGATTCCACCTGAGTAAAATCATACTCATAAACCGAGGAGTGATGGCTTCCTTATAACTAGTATAGAGGTAGTTATTGATGTCGTTTAAGATCTCCCAAGGAGAATCTTTTACGCGGACAAGGGAGTGCAGAATAGTTCTGACCGTTGCCATAACAAGGCCTGCGGCAACACCTTTTCCACTTACATCTCCAATACAAATAAACAGCTCATTTCTGTTAGGTGATAATATAAAATCATAGTAGTCTCCGCCAATTCCTCGCGCAGGTACCATAAAACCACCGAAAGAAAACCCTTCGGCTTCTGGAGCTTTTCTAGGTAAGAGGGTACTTTGGATTTCTTTTGCAATTTCAATTTCTTTTTCCAACCTTTCTTTATTGGAAAGGTTTTGATATAAATTGGAATTTTCCATAGTGATTCTAGCTAAGGAAACGAACGCATTGAGGGCTTCGATTTCATCCTGCGGGAATCGATTTTCTTGTTTGGTGAGGACAAAAACACAACTGGTTCCGTTTTCCAAAATGAGTGGAAAAATTATGGATTCTTTACCTTCGATCTCGAGGTTTGTCAAACTAGAATTGGTAATTGGACTAAGCGTAATGGTTTCATTTGTTTGTAATAGAGATATGATTTTGTCTACATCGATAATTTCTGTCTTTGTCTGGATTTGGTGGTTGTCTAAATCCCGATAGAGTTTGAATACTTTCGCTTTGGAAGAATCGCTCGTTCTTTCGATAAGGCAGGTCAAAGACGATTCCACAATTCCTGAAAGCGTTAAAAGAATCATACGGATCATTTCATCGTGATTATTTAAATAGAGTTGGCTAAGGGTAAGTGCTGCTGTATGCAAACTTTGAAAGTTTTTGGATTGGTTTTCCGATTTAGAAAATAAAAGAGAATTTCGTAGTGAAACTGCAAATTGGCCCACTACAAGTTGCAAAATTTCTTGGTCTTCCAGAAAGTCTGAATAATCTTCTTCCTCGTAATCGATGGTGACCATTCCTACTGCCGTATTGGCATAAAGAATAGGAATGACTAGTTGCGATTTTGTTCCTGTAAGTTTTGAATAAAATTGGTAGAATGGATGGCTTTGTTCAGAGAATTTATAGAAACAAGACTCTCCTTTCGCCATTGCTTCAATCAAAACTCCATAACTCAAATCATAATCTAAAGTGATTCGTTTGATGGCTCTTTGTAATGTTCTTTGTCGACTCGAATAATAAGCAAGCTTAATCTCACCTAATTCTAGATTGGTGATAAAGACTGCAACCTTATCACGTTTCAAACGCACAGAGATGAGTTCAGTAAATCTTTGCATTAATTCTTCCAAACCCATGGAAGAATTGAAGAGAGAGAGATTGTCCAAAAGAAATTCTGTTTTCTCTTTTGAACTTAGGATGTTTTTTCCAATTCTTGGAATTTTTCGTTTTTCTAAAATCCATTCCCGATCACAGGTCTGGCAGAAAAAACGGCCATCCTTTGTGATCCCGTTGGGAACCTGAGATTCGGCACAGAGCAAACAAATCCGGTCATCATTGGGCTCTCGGTTCATCCTAAGCCAAGGTATTCGATTTCTTTTTTCATAAGCTACAAGAATTTCCGTCAGATCAGAGAAACCTGGTACGATTCATGCTTAATCTATAAGCAAATGTTGTTTTTTCTGCAGAAATCGAAAGGATGTCGGTAGATATGATTAAAAAATGGTTTATTTGTTTATTAAATAAGCATAGTGTATTGGTCACTAACAATGTTTTTCTGTATTCTTTCGAGGCAGAGCGTAATACTAAAGAGCAAGAACTATGAGCGTGAAAAAATTTAATCCCATCCAATCCATCCATGAAGTAGCCACTGCTATGAATTCTACCCAAGACCCGGACGGGCTTCTTGAGCTCATTTTGGATCGATGCATCCAAATCTGCGGTGTGGAATCGGGATCCCTAATGCTCATCGATGAAAAACATGGGGTTTTAGATGCAGTCACCTCACGGGGAATGAACCAACAGTTGCTTCGTGAAACCAAACTCAAAATTGGGCAAGGGATTACGGGGATGGCAGCCTCTACCGGGAAAGCAAAACTCGTTAACGATGTTTCAAAAGATCCAGACTACATCCAGGTAAAAGAAGAAATCAAATCAGAGTTAGTTGCACCCATGATCGTAGAAGACGACATCATCGGTGTCATCTCACTCGATTCAAATCGCCTGAATGCATTCACAGCAGAGATGTTAGAAATAGTCAGTGTCCTTGCAAACCAAGCCGGACAAATTTTTAAAAATCTACAAACTATTCGTAGTTTAGAACAAAGAACTAAAATCCAGGCAACCCTCATTGAGATTTCCAAAGTGGTTAGTTCCACATTAGACCAAAACGAAGTTTTTGATTCGATTATGGTCACTATGGAAAAATCCCTGCGTTTAGAAAAAGGGAGTATCGTATTATTTAATAAAGAAGAAGGATTACTTCGTATCGTTGCAGCTTCAGGTCTATCACCAGAAGAAATTGATAAAGGAAGTTACCAGCCGGGAGAAGGAATCACTGGAAAAGTATATGAATCTGGGGAACCGATCATCATCGAATCTGTCGCAAGTCACCCAGACTTTTTAAATCGAGTTGGATATTTATCACATTTTAAACATGATCCACATAACGTAAGTTTGTTGTGTGCACCGATACTTAGCGAACAAACTATGTTAGGTGTTGTGAATGCATTTATTGTCCAAAACAAACATACGGATTTAAAATCGTTTTTAGACTTTTTGCAAGTAGTTGCATCCATCATCTCTCAATCGATTAAAATTCAGAATTTGGTAGAAGAAGCCAAAAAAGAAATTTCTCGTGAAAATATCCAACTCAAAAGAGAACTAAAGAATAAATATAAGTTTGGATCTCTCATTGGAAAAGCAGCAAGTATGGAGAAGATGTTTGAAAAAATCCAGCTGGTTGCGGATTCAAGAGCATCAGTTTTAATCACAGGAGAATCGGGAACAGGAAAAGAGATGATTGCCAATGCGATTCATTACAATAGTTCTCGTTCTGAAAATCCATTTATCAAAATTAACTGTGCGGCTATTCCAGAGAACTTATTAGAAAGCGAACTTTTTGGTCATAAAAAAGGATCCTTTACCGGTGCGGTGACTGATAAAAAAGGGAAGTTTGAATTGGCAGATACAGGAACCATTTTTCTAGATGAGATTGGTGAAATGGATTTAAATCTACAATCCAAGTTACTTCGTGTTTTGCAAGAGCGAGAGATTGAAGCAATTGGATCTGTAAAGGCCAAAAAAGTAGATGTAAGAATTATTGCCGCAACCAATGCTGAATTGGAACAACTGGTTTCTGAGAAAAAGTTCAGAGCCGACCTTTTTTATCGATTGAATGTTGTGAAAATCAACACACCACCGTTACGTGATCGAGTCGAGGACATCCCACTCCTAATGAATCACTTTTTGGAAAAATACACGAAAGATAATAATAAAGTAATTAAGGGTATATCTCGGGAAGCATCCAAACTTCTTTTGAAATATCGTTGGCCAGGTAACGTTCGTGAGTTGGAAAATGTAATTGAACGAGCGGTTGTTCTTGCTCAGGACGAAATACTCAGCGAGGAAGATTTCTCTGATATTTTAGCAAGTTTGGAAGATTTACCAGAAAACACTACAGAAGTGACTCAACTCAATCATGTGGAAACCACATCTGGCGCAGAACCTTTGGATTTAGGATCAGGACGATTGACACCAGGGCAATTAGATGGTCTAGACGGTCGTGCTATGGAAATTGTTGTCAGCGAAGTAGAATCCCGACTCATCCAATATGCAATGAAAAAGTTCCGCTATACCAAAACTCGTGTCGCCAAGTTTTTAGGAATCAATCGAAACACCTTAGATAAAAAAATCAAAGAACTGAATATCGAATATTAGATTTAAGTTCAGTTGGTTGGTTCAGGGAAATGATTCAAATGATGGATTGGACCAGTTTGTATTTCATCAACTAATGTTAGGTGAAGATATTCTTTTGCAGAACCAACGGCTTCGGGTAAGTTTTTTCCATGAGCGAGAAAGGATGTAATCGCGGCAGAATAGGTGCAGCCAGTGCCATGAGTATTTTTACCTTTTAAAAATGGTCTGGAGAAAATATAAGATGATTCTCCATCGAACAAAACATCCGTGGCTTCTGATGCATTTGGTAAATGTCCTCCCTTTAAAAGGACGGGAACTTTGTATTTTTGAAATAACTTTTCTGCCATAGGAACCAATTGGTCATATTGGTGGATTTTTTCACCGAGAAGTAGAGACGCCTCATCTAGGTTAGGTGTAATTAACTTCGCCAATGGTAAAAGTTCTTCAGTTAAAGACTGGATTGCATCATCTTTTAAAAGTTTGGCTCCACTTGTGGCAACCATCACTGGGTCAAGGATCAGTTGTATGTCTGGGTTTTCATAAAAAAATTCAGCAACAGTTTGTATGATGTTTGCTGAATATAACATTCCTGTTTTTGCTGCTTTGATCGGGAAATATCCTGCAACCGCTTTCAGTTGCGCAGAGACAAAGTCTGGGGAAATTTCGAAAATATCGCTCACTCCATCGGGATTCTGAGCAGTTAAACAAGTAAAGACGGTGGTTCCAAAAGAAGCGAGGGATGAAAATGTTTTTAGATCCGCTTGGACACCAGCACCTCCGCCAGAATCGGAACCAGCAATTGTTAAGGTAATGGGGAAATCTTTTTTCATATTATGGAAACCATCCGTACTTGTCAAAATTTAAGCGATCCTCGTTTAAATCAAAGATAACACCTTCTGATTCTAGGATTTTTTTCTGCAAAGAGGCACGGAAACCATCACCTCGAAACGAAATTCTACCTTGGGCATTGATCACTCGTTGCCAGGGAATTTTTTGTTCCATTTCTTTTTTGAGTGCATTCAAAGCATATCCTACTGCCCTTGCGGCTCTTGGACTTCCTAGTAATAATGCGATATGACCATAGGTGGTTACCTTTCCCTTGGGAATCTTTTTTACGACTGCATAAACAGAATCATAAAAATTCGTACTTTTAGTTTTGGCTGTATCCATTGAATTTGGATTTATCTCCTAATTATTTTATTTTTTTGTAAATTCCTTTTTAAAAGTCATCATTGAAATGAAAATCTCTGAATACGCAAAACATTTGTTACTTGCTCCAAACTTAGAAGATAAACTTTTGCCTCCAAGTCGCCAATGGGAGGAGGAAACGGAGTTTACTGCTCTTCGAATCGAAACACCGGGACGTTCGGTTAAACTTCAATTTTCCGATAAAAAAGTAAAAATCCCTCGTTTGGAACATCTCAATTTAGAATCCAACCGGGGCCTAAGCCTCCATCATTTTGCCAATCATGAACTTATGGCAATTGAGTTATTTGCTTGGGCTTTACTTGCTTTTCCTTCGGCACCTAAATCCATCCGCAATGGATTTTTGAAAACAATCGAAGAGGAACAAACGCATTTAAAATTGTATTTGCAACGTATGAGAGAGTTTGGAATCGATTTTGGTGACATTCCTTTGAATTATATATTTTGGAAACAAATTGGTCAATTTGGAAGTTTAGAATCTTTTTCTGCGGTTATGTCAATTTCTTTTGAAGGGGCAAATTTAGACTACGCACAAGTGTATGCCCAAGTTTTTTCTTTTTTTGGCGATCAGCTAACATCCGATATCATGCTTACTATATTTGAAGACGAAGTGAAACATGTGAAAAGAGGACTTCGTGCCTTTGAACGTTCTGTTCCTGAAGAGAAGAACCATTGGGATCACTATAAATCTCTGATTCAATTTCCTTTTACTGCGAGAAGAGCGAAGGGTTATCTTTACCTTCCAGAAACAAGATCACTTGCGGGAATGGACCCTGATTTTATCCAAGCTCTTGGCAGTTACGAAGATGAATATACAGGGCGAGTGAACTTGGAATCCGTAAAAAAATTCGGGTTAGGAGAGACCATACTTCGAAAAAACAGACTTGATTCTCAATAGCTAAGTCATTAGGATTCCTAGCGGAAGGTAATTATGAAATTGAGAATGATGTTGAGTTTATTATTGTTTTTGTCAGCACTCGGATTTGTACTGAATGCAGAAAAAAAAGCCAATGCTTCAGTCGAAATGAATCTTCATGATTTTATGGAGGATTATACAAAACCGGCAACGAAGTTGTATGACAAAAAAGATAACGCAGACTATCTCAATAAAATATTAGAAAAGGTTCCAGACATGGCTCCCGATGATCAAAAGGCAGATTGGAAAGAAATCATCGATGCTAAATTAGCAGTTGGTAAGCCGGATGAAACTTGTAAGTCTTGCCATACAAAATTTAAAAAAGAATACAAAACTAAATATAGAAAAAAACTAATCCCTATTCCTGAAGACCTGCTTGGGTTTCCGAAGGAAATCAAAGAGTTGTTAAAGAGATAAGTTTTTTTACTTCAGCTTTGCCTGAGCAAATCGCATGATACAATTAGGGTTTTTTAAATCTTCTATCCTTCTATGCAGTTTGTCCCTTTGTTTTTCTGTATTGAATGCCGAGGAGCTGAGTCAACAGAAGAAAGAGGAAACTATACCATCGCCAAATCCGCTCCCTGCTAGTTTGAAGTTTGGAGCATTTGTGGATACCTATTATTCTCACAACTCCAATCACCCTCTATCGAAAGAACGACAATTCACCACGCAAGCGGTCCGCAATGATGAGTTTAATATCAATTTAGGGTTTGTGGATGCCAAGTGGCAGGAAGAAAAAACTAGAGGACGATTGGCTTTTCAGTTTGGGACATCGGTAAATACTAATTATGCGCCTGAGTCAAATAAAGATGTTAGTTCTAATCAAAACTCGGTTAAACACATCCAAGAAGCCTACGTGGGCTTTAAGTTGGCAAAAGACACATGGGTGGATGCGGGAATTTATTTGGGACATATCGGGCATGAATCATGGATTTCTTCAGATAACTGGAATTATACTAGGGCGCTGGCTCTAGATTACGTTCCTTACTATTCTTCGGGGGTTCGCCTTACAACTAAGTTTACAGAAAAGTTCCAATTTCAATTTCACGTGATGAATGGTTGGCAAAATATTACTGACCAAAACAAAGATAAATCTCTCGGAACTCAGTTTAAGTTTTTTTTGGCACCTAATTTTACGATTACAGCAAACCAATTTGTTGGGAATGAAGCTCCTGATTATGAACGAAAACAAACAAGACTTTATAATAATACAATTTTAGAGTGGAAGGCGTTGGATTGGTTGTCCTTCGCTTTGTCAGGTGATGTTGGGGCGCAAAAAGCCAAAGAATCATTTCAATATGAACCTTGGTGGAAAGAAATCAATCCTACTCTTGGAATTTATACCAACAGAGAGTCAAGGGTATACAACCAATGGTATCATGGAACTTTTTGGGTCAGCTTTCGTTATGAGGATCTTTACCGGTTGAGTTTTCGCGTAGAAAGATTTTATGATCCAAAACAAGTAATGGCTACAACCTATACACGAAATGGATTTATGACCGATGGTTATACGGCCACATTTGATTTATTACAGTGGAACCCAGGTATGATCCGTTTTGAACTGATTCAAAGGGAATCCATGGATCCTGTTTTTGAAACTGATAAGAACAAACACACTCGCGTAGAACGTTTGTTTGTGGTTGCAGCTTCCTTTCGGTATTAGTTTTTAAGAAAAAACCTCCAAACCACTATACTGGTTTGGAGGTTAAGATAGGAGAAGTGGGAAACCTTAGGTTTCTTTATTGATTATAAGGTCTTAGGTTTTCTTTTTTTCTTTGTTTGTTTTTTCTTTTTCTTTGGAGCTTCATCCTCATCATCATCTTCTTCCAAAGGTTCTTCGCTGAGTTCAGTTACAAAGTCAAGGAATGGAATGTGTTTTTTATGACTCATCTCTTCTAGTTCCCTTGCATTTGGTTTTCTTTCACCCACTACTACTAGGTAGAGAGACGGGAGGATGGTTAACACAAGACACATTGCAGAGAACAAACCGCCTACGATAACTGTCGCAAGTGGTCTTTGAACATCGGAACCTACCCCTGTTCCTAGAGTTGCTGGGATTAGACCAAGTAACGCTAGTAACATGGTCATAAGCATTGGACGTAATTGGATTACAGCTGCTTTTTTCACTGCTGCTTTTGTTGTAATGTCTGGTTCTTCGATTAATAAGTGGTTGGTTCTGGAAACGAAGAGTACGCCAGCCATTGTTGCAATTCCAAAGAGCGAGATAAATCCCACACCACCAGAAACGTTGAAATAGTAACCTCTCATTAGAAGAGCGTAGATTCCTCCAAGGAGTGAGAGTGGTATACAAGCCAAAGCAACGTATACATACTTGAGGTTTCTATACAACAAATAGAGGACACCGAAAATAATGAGAATCGTAATTGGTATGACAAGGGCTAACTTTTTACCAACACGGGAGAGGTTCTCGTATTGCCCGCCAAATCGGATTTCATATCCATCAGGAAGTTTGATTTTTTTCTTCACTCGTTTTTGAAGTTCAGAAACAAATCCCCCTTGGTCACGGCCGCGGATATTCGTCCGAACGGTGACAACTCGGCGACCCTCTTGGCGGAAAATCATCGTAGGTCCATCAATCACTTCAATATCAGCCAATTGTGATAAAGGAATCCTTTCTCCTTTCGGTGAAATGATCGGCATGTTTTCGATGGCTTGTTTGGATGCACGGTATTCTTTAGAAAATCGAACTACAATTCCAAATCGCGCTGGCGTTTTTGGAGGAATGTCGGAAGGGCCTTCGTAAAGGGTACTCACTCGTTGCATTCCGATGGCAGCTTCAATCATCTGTTGGATGTCAATTACATTGATTCCAAATCGTGCGGCAGCTTCCCTATTGATACTAATGGTTAGCTGGGGACTTTCTGCTTCTTGTTCAATACCGAATTCACTAGCTCCTTTCATTTCCTTAATTTCTTCGAGGACTTCGTTTCCGATTCCACGCATGATTTTTAAATCGTTACCGGAAACAAAAACAGCTAAATCAGCAATGGTACCCATAATGGCTTCCGAAAGGTTGTCCATAATTGGTTGCGAAAAACTGACTCTGGCACCAGGAAGTGTTGCTTCTAAATCATTTCTCATCCGCATGAGTAACTCTTGTTTGGTGATTTTTTCTTTCCATTTACTATAGTCTTTCAAACCAATCAGAACTTCCAATCGGTTTGGTGGAAGTGGATCGGTTCCATCATCGTTTCTTCCTAACTGCGAAATGACCACACTCACTTGTTCATTTTTATAAACAGTTTGGCGGATTTTTGGCATAAACTTTCTTGCTTCCGGTAAGGAAATACCTACAGGAAAGAATATACGAATGTTAAATCCACCCTCGTCCATCTCCGGAAGGAATTCTGTTCCAAGTGAGAACATACCGATAGCAAGAAAAATGGTCACTACACTGAATGTGTATTTTACAGCTTTACGCGATCTATCGACAATGAACTCGATGATTCGTTTGTAACGTACTTCAATCCAATCATAAACTGGGTTATGCCATTCAATAGGTCCCGGATTTTTTGATTCAAAATAAGTTTTGTAGATGATGGACATGAGTACAGGAATCACTGCCATCGCAAAAATTAACGCACCTAAGATCGCAAAGGAGATGGTAAAAGCCATTGGTTTGAACAAACGGCCTTCAATCCTTTCAAAAGAGAAAATAGGTAGGTAGGCTAAGATGATGATTAAAATCGAAAATAGGATTTCTGTTCCTACTTCCGATGCTGCGTCCCGTGTAAATGCTAAGATACCATGTGATTTTTCTTCTGGAGTTGCATCCCGGTATCTCCTCATGATATTTTCCACCATGATGACGGCCCCATCCACGATGATACCAAAGTCAATGGCACCTAATGAAAGTAAACTTGCCGGAATTCCCGTCATGTTCATTAGTAGGAAAGCAAACAACATCGCAAATGGAATGGTTGCTACTACGACAAGGGAGGCACGTACACTTCCAATAAAGAAAATTAATACTAAACTGA
Organism: Leptospira abararensis; assembly: GCF_016918735.1. Lineage (GTDB taxonomy): Bacteria > Spirochaetota > Leptospiria > Leptospirales > Leptospiraceae > Leptospira_A > Leptospira_A abararensis. Next base: position 342,946 of record NZ_JAFFPR010000060.1, on the reverse strand, counting down.
CTACGACGACACCTTCCACTAATGTTTTACCAATTGTGCGAAGAGTATAGTTTACTAAGTCTGTTCTATCATAAGTATTTCGAAGTTGTACACCTTTTGGAAGATAGTTTTCGTTGATTTCTTTTACCTTCTCACGAATTCTTTCTCCCATTTCGTTCGGGTCTCCCCATCGACGCATGGCCACCAAACCTTGAACAGACGAATCTACATCGATAATACCTTCCTCATCATTTTGAATGGTATAACCAAGGACTCCGCTGGGGATCGGATGAGAAATTTCAACAGAACCTAAGTCTCGAATAAAAACGGGAACCCCATTTACGGTTTTGACTACAATGTTTTCAATGTGTTTAGGATCTCTGATGGCACCAAGAGAACGAATTGGGAAACCTTGTTCCCCTTGGAGGAGCAAGTTTCCACCCGTGTTTAAGTTGTTTTCTTGGATGGCTTTAATCACGTCCCCAATAGTTAATTTGAAACGAATTAACTTATCGGGAGAAGTGACCACATGATACTGTTTAGGAAGTCCACCAAATGTCACAACGTCGGCTATACCCGGAATTTGTAACATCTTTGGCATTACAATCCAATCTTGGATGGTTCGCAGTTCCATGGGTGTATGGTTTTCTGATGATTCGACTACATAACGATAGATCTCACCCACTGGTGAACTCATCGGTCCAAGTGCAGGATGAACGTCTTCCGGAATGTCTGCATCGGCAACACGTTCCATAAGCCGCATCCGAGCAAAATAATCATCTGTTCCATCTTCAAAAACAAATTGGAATACAACCAGACCATTGATGGTTCTGGATCTTCGCACCGCTACTTTAGGAATCGCATTTAATACGCGTTCAATGGGAAGAGTGACTCTTTCTTCCACTTCTACGGCAGCTTTTCCTGGGAATTTTGCAATCAGACGTACTTGTGTATCGGCAATATCAGAATAGGCTTCTTTACGAATGTCAATCCATGCCCATAGTCCAAAGAGAACGGCAACGGCTGCCGCAATGAGCGTGGTAACGCGATTTTTAAGTGATGTTTCTATGAAATCTTTAATCATGATATTCCCTCGTATTGAAGAGGTAACCCATCTGTAGTAATAACTGCGGGTTTTTGTAGTCGCCTTGTCCAACTCCACCACCTACTTGTAAAAAGAAATTTCCAAGTAAGAAGTCGTAAGTCATACCAATGTATCTTTGTGATAGATGAACTCTCTGTCTTTCTCTGCTTTCATATTCTAAATAAGCTCCCACATTGCTATCAATGGAGTTTACGTAAGAACGAATGAGTAGATCTTCTTGTGAAGGATCTCTTCGATTGTATCCAGGTATATTGAGTCCGGTAGGATAGGAAGATTGGCCACCACGACCCGCTTCCGGTGCAAATGGATTCACTTCAAAATACCCACCCACAAGGGATATGCTATGGGCAATGACAGGAGTTTTCCAGAATGTATATCCTAAGTCTACCTGCCCACCATACCAATGGGGTCCCCAAACTCCGCCTGATCCTCGTAATACGACATCTTTAAAGTAGTATCCTAAATTAAAGTTCACACTTGCTGGAGATCCGATGGAGGCGCCATACACCCAAAAATTTGTAGACTTCGGAAGTCGTTTGGCATCCAAACTATCGGCTTTTAATTTTTCATCTTCACCAAAGGCCGACTGGTCAGATTTAGTTGGGATCCATTCTGGTTTGATTTCATTTCCATCTTTATCTTTGGGATAAGGAGAAGTTTGGGCAAACAAAGAAGGACCGAATAAAAAAACGGTAAGGAATAAAAGGATTAGTTTTTTCATATTAAAAACCAAAACTTAAACCTTTTAAGAGAATGGAACCTTGGACGGCTACCTTCTCACCTGGTGTAAGACCTTCGATAATATTGACTCTTTCTTTTGTAGAGATTCCCAATACTACTTCTCGCCTTTTGAATGTTAAAGGTTGTTCTTCTACGAATACATAATTTTTTCCTTCAACAGTCACAATTGCTGTATAAGGGAGGACAACACTATCACCGCCAGTTTGTTCTGGGAATTTTACAACGCCAAACATACCTGGTTTTAATCTGTATTTATCATTTACAACGATGATCCTCATTTTTGCAGTTCTTGTCAGTGGATCTACGTTATCTCCAATGGCTTCTGCGGTTCCGATAAACTCTTCGTCAGGGAAAGATGCGAATACTACCTTTACTTTTTTCCCTTTGCGTAAGGTAGAAATTTGGGATTCAGGAACGTCAGTGATGATCCAGGCTTTTAAACTTCCTGCAGTACTGAGTTCACTTGGGTTCAAACCTTGTGCTCTCAATTTTCCTTCGAATTCAGCAAGTTCTGCTGCATCGTTTCCAGAATCTGTTTCTGATTCCACTAAGTCTTTTTCTGTAGCAACTCGGTGAACAAACATATCTTTAATCCTGCTAAGGTTTTTATTTGATCTGTGTAGTTTGTTTTTTGCATGGATATAACCCACGTAAAGATCGTTTAACTCTGCTGATTCGAAGAGAATGATTCGTGATCCGTTACTCACGGAAGGAGAAGTAGATGCGATGAGTCTTGCTGGTGCTTCCAAACTTACAAACTCTCCACCGCCACCGATTGCCGTTGATTTCACAATTTCAAGTCCTGGGCTGTTGGGTTTAAAAACGATACGTAATCCACCGTCAAAAACTTCCGCTTTTTCTGGATGTTTGTGAGCCGGTTTTGCTGGTTTCGAAAAAACCATAAATAGGATTGCAATGACTACAAGAGCCACTCCTGAAATCAGGAGGATTTTTGCCTTTTGGTTTAGAGATTTTAAGGTGATTAACATTTTATTCCTCAGATTTAGGATTGGTTTGATTTTCAGATTTAGGGATAAAGATTCCTTTTCCCACGGAGTAGTTTACATTTTCAATGGCTTCCATTCGATCCGTTTGGAGTTTTAACATCTCCACTATACTGGATCGATAGGTTTCAAAGAAGTCGGCGAATTCTAAAATGGTTATGTATTTCTTTTCATAACTCATAATCATATCTAATGATAAACTTCCGTAATCTTTGATATAGGCGTTACTAAAACGTTTATAAAGTGCGTCCTTGATGCGTGCCGATTGGTAGGCTACTGCCACTTCGTTTTCTACTTCGAGGATATTGTTCTTTAGCTCTTGTTTGCGGACAAGAATGGCTTTTTCTGCAGCTTGGATGTTTCCTTGGTTTCTATCAAAGAGCGGAACACTAAGCTGTGCTGTGACTCCCCAATAGTTTTGGAAAGCAGTACCACCGCGGTTATAAACAGGACCAAATGATAAATCAGGAATGGCATTTGCGTATTGCAGTTCTAAATTGGCTTCTTCGAATCGTAATGTCTGTAGTGCTTTTTTTAGATCTGGTCTGTTTTCTCGTGCGATCTCGACTAAATCTTCTAACTTTACTTGGTTCGGCACAATCATATCTAATTGAGTTTCGTTGACGATAGGATTAAATTCTATTCTCGCATCGCGATACAAATCATCATTCAAAAGGACTTTTAGGTCTGCTTCTTTTTCGTAGACCTTAATCGCCAGATCTTCTCTTTCTTTTTTCAAAAAGAATAAAAGGGCTTTTAAACGTAAATGTTCTGCTTGGAGGAGTGCTCTTCTTTTGTAAGCAAGTTCCGAGGAATCTACAGTTTTTTCAATGGATGCGATACTTTGGTCATAAAACACAACTGCCTTTTTGTAAAAATAAACAGTATAAAAGGTTCTTCTTAGTTTGGTAATTACCGCACGCGCTAAATCATAAAAATCTTGTTCGGAGATCTTTGCATTGAGTTCTGCAACTTTCACACGTTTGTCAATTTTCCCACCAAGTAAAAACACTTGTTGGATTTGGATTACCGATTGCCCCGACCTTGTTGTATCAAAGTAACGTTGTGTGGGTTCTGCAAATATACTTTGGTCAATGGCTATGTTCGGATTGGCGTAAAGTCCTGCTTGTAGAATTCCTGCTTTTTTAACATCGATTTGAAAGCGAGCTGCAATGAGTAAAAGGTTATTTTTCCAGAGTAACGTCTCTGCAGACTCTAAATCAATTTCCCGAGTAAACCTTTGGTCATCAGGATACAAACTAGATCCCAAGGAAGACCTTGGATTTTCATCTGAAAGTTGTCTTTTAAGCGCTTCACTTGCTTGTGCTACTCTGGTCTCCCCCCATAGATAGGAGGTAGAAAACACAAGAAAGAGGTAGATACCGATTCTGTTATAAAAACTCATAAATTACCAAACATACAAAGATTGTGAGAAAAAGAAAACATAGGTATGACTCTTTATAATAAGAGGACATACTTCCGGATTCAACGAATGCGAAATAGATTAAACGAAAGAAAGTGGGGGTGGAATATTTAAGAGGAGAGAGGAAAGTAAATTGGGAATATAATTTCCCTCTGAAATCAAATCAACAAAGGTAATCAAAAGTGATTCGGACAATAAAGCGGAATTACTTTCGTTAAAAAAATCTAAAAAGTCTGCTCGAGAACGACTGATGGTCGCAGAATCATCAATGGCTGAGATTTCAGGATCGTCGATAGCAGTGTTTTCTGGAGTTTCCAGTGATGCAGAATAGGATTTTTTAACCTGGTGTAGACTTGCTTCTAAATATTCGGCAACTGTATCAGACGTATCGTCTAACGAAAAACCTATGGTTATCGTTAAGAGGAATGCTATCAGTTTTGTCGACCAGTTTGCCGTCATTTTGTCCACTCATTCATTTTGATGTAGGTGTTCAATTCTAAAATACTTTTAATGTTTCAAACAAATCTTAAACATTGATCAGATTGGTTAGAATATAAGAAATGGGACGGATGGGTTCTCAAAAAAATGACTGCCCAGAGTCAGGAATTCCCTGGAGCAGTCATAAGAGTCTTTGGCAAATGAGAAACAAATCATAGGAAATGTTAAGAATATAAAAACATCCTGTGTCCCTTACGGGACACAGGTTTAAGCGGTAGAGAGGAGTTAAACGGGTGGAGGTAAACTTAGGTAACGAGAGGCAAGAAGCCCTGAAATAAAAGAAACGTGGTGGTTTTTATTGTGTGTTAGGTGGGAAGTCCTAAAGGAAGACTGCCCCTTTCCACCCCATGTAAGTACATCTTCTAAATCTTTTGTACCTGAAGATTCTTCAGCAGAAGATCTACTGATCGAAATGGAAAGAGAACCTGAGAGTTGACTCTTTCCACCCACTCGGCTGGATTTGGCTCCACGAGTGCGCATGAGTACATTTTCTTCCGAAAGAAAAGCACTACTCAGGGTGAGGGTGAGTAGGGAAATCCCAAATATTTTTACCACTTTCCTGAGCATAGATACAGTATAGACAGGATCTGATTAAAATCTAGCATTTTTTTTAGAAGATGCTTATAAAATAAGCAGATCGACCAGTATGATGGAAAGACCCACGTTTGTTCCGTATTAAAGCACTTTTCCTGGGTTAAGAATTCCTTTGGGGTCAAATGCCAATTTGATGGCTCGCATCGTCTCAATTTCGGATTCGGACCTAGAAAAATTCAAATATTCCTTCTTAAGTAATCCAATTCCATGTTCTGCCGAGATGGAACCTTTGAACTTTTGGATGAGAGTGAACATTTCTGGATCCACTTGTTTGCACTTAGTAAAGAATTCTGTATCTGACATGTCTTTTGGTTTAACAATATTTAGGTGGAGATTTCCGTCCCCAATATGTCCAAAAAGAGCAATATGGAATCCTTGGTACTTCGATGTGAGTAAGGCCGTCATTTCGTCCAAAAAAGATTCCATGTTACGAAGAGGGAGGGAGATATCATTTTTGTGAACCGTGTAAGCAAGAGATAAGGATTCAGAAATCCCTTCTCGGTACTTCCAAAAAGTTTCGTTTTGGCGAGAATTTTGGGCAATGGACCCATCAGTAATCAGTTCTTTTTCGGTGATGGATTCTAAAATGGAATAGAGTTTTTCTTCGTCAGTTTCTCCATTCACTTCGAATTCCATGAGCACATAATACTTGCTTGGTGTTTGGAATGGATCAGGAACTCCCAAATGTTCTTTCACCTTTTCCAAACAATAGTCGGTTAAAAACTCGAAGGCGAGTAGCGGTAAATCGAAGTTATGTGTTTCTCGAAAGATTTCTAAAATATTTTTGTATTCGGGTACAGCAAGGAAAATGACACGAATGTCTTTTGGAGGTTTTGTGAGTTTGACGACTGCCTCTGTGATGATCCCGAGGGTTCCTTCGGAACCAATAAAGAGATGTTTGAGGTCATATCCAGTATTGTTTTTTAAAATTTCTCCATTGAATCGGTAAACCTCACCCTTTCCATTCACAACGGTAAGACCAAGAACCCAGTCTCGGATGAGTCCATAATGAACCACTCGCACACCACCTGCATTGGTGGCTATGTTTCCACCTATGTGACTGGATCCAGTTGCCGCAAAATCTACTGGAAAATAAAATCCGCGTTCTTCGGCTTCTTTGTGAAGATTTTTGGTGATCATCCCAGCTTGTACGTGTAAGGTGCCGAGAAAAGGATCAAAATCAACCACCTTGTCCATTTTGGATAATGAGATGACGATTTCACCATTTTTGGCAACAGCACCACCAGCGTATCCTGTTCGTCCTCCAGAAGGAACCACAGAAATTTCATTTTTGTATGCGTAAGATACTATGGCTGCTATATCTTCTGTTGTTTCTGGAAAAACAAGGACTTGGTAGTTGGGCAGATACACTTTAGTTCTATCCGTTCCATAAGAATTGAATAAAGCCTCATCCATGGTCCCATCATTTTTTTGAATGACCTTTTTATCGCCAATGAGTTGGCCTAAATCAGTTGTTGTTTTTGTAAAATCCATTTCTAATCCTTTAGATATCAACCATGTCAATTTGAGAGTTTACCGCAGGATCATCATCCCCTGGTGTCAAACGAGTGTAAGAGCCATCCGATTCCAGGACCCTTGCTTGTGTGTTGTCTCGTAGTAGGAGTTCTAAAATTTTTCCAATTCGTTTTCTATGTTTGTCTTGAAGGATGGGAAACATAACTTCAATTCGGCGAAGGAAGTTCCTTGGCATACAATCCGCAGAAGCCAAATACACTTCTGGTTTTCCACCATTTTCAAAACTATAAATTCTAGAGTGTTCCAAATACCTTCCCACAATGGAGCGAACGCTGATTCGATCAGAAACCCCTGGAATTCCGGGCCGGAGACAACAAATCCCTCGTATAATCAGGTCAATTTTAACCCCAGCTTGTGAAGCTTCGTAGAGTTTTAAAATCACATCGGGATCCACAAGAGAGTTCATCTTAAAAATCACTCGTGCTTGTTTGCCGTTTTTTGCATTGTCTGTTTCCCTTTGAATGAGGTGGAGGAACTCTTCTTTTAAAAAAGTAGGAGCAGCATAGATTTTAGAAAGCCTTGGCATTTTGCCAGAACTTGTGATGGTATTAAAAAGAATCGCAACATCTTCCGTAATCTCTGGGTTTGCAGTGAATAGACTTATGTCAGTGTAAAACCTGGCAGTGGTAGAATTATAATTTCCAGTACCTAAGTGCACATAACGATTGAGTTTATCATCTTCCCGGCGTACGATGAGTAACATCTTACAATGGATTTTGAGACCAACCACACCATAAACTACGTGCACACCACTATCTTCTAATTTTTTTGCCCAACGGATATTTCTTTCTTCGTCAAACCTTGCTTTGAGTTCCACAAGTACAGTAACTTGTTTTCCATTCTCTGCCGCTTCTCCTAAAAATTGAATGATGGGTGAATCTCCTGAGGTTCTATACAAAGTCATTTTAATCGCAAGTACTTTAGGATCTTGGCTTGCAATCTTTAACATATCCTCAATGGATTTAAAACTTTCGTATGGGTGATGGAGGAGGTGGTCGTTTTTACGAATTTCAGAAAAGATAGATTCACTTTTTTTAGCAGCAAATCCAGATTTAGGAACTGGATAGGAATACTTTAAGTGGCTTGTTTTTTCCAACCCTTGGAAAAACATCATATCATTTAAACTAAGTAAGGTGGGAATTTCCATCACTTGGTATTCTTCCAATTCTAAAAGTCCACGTAATAGTTCTTTGATATGACCCGCACCCGAATGGACATCCAAACGAACCGCATCTCCCCACATTCGGTTTTTTAATTCATTTTTCATTGTGGTGAGAAGGTCACCAATGTTTTGTTCTTCGTTGATGGAGATATCTGCATCACGAACAATTTTAAAGGTATGAATTTGTTTTACATTCATCCCATAAAAAAGATCACCTAAGTGAAGTTTGATGATTTCTTCTAGGGGAAAGTATCTTCTCACATCTGATTCTTTATTCGGAGGTAATTGTAAAAAACGGGGAAGAACACTTGGCACCTGAACGATGGCAAAAAGTTCTTTGGCTTTGTTTTTATCATCATCCGAATACAAAGTGATTCCGAGATTCAAAGTTCGGTTCAGAATATGTGGGAACGGATGGGATGGGTCAATCGCAAGAGGAGTGAGGATGGAAGAGACTTCCCTTTTGTAATAATTTTTTACAAATTGGATATCATCACCGGCAAGTTCACTTGGGTCTTGAACCACTACGATTTTGTTTGTTTTCAGTTCGATGAGGATCTCATCTAAGGATTCATATTGTTTTTTAACAAATTGTTCAACCTTGGAGTAGAGTTCGGCTACGGTTTCGGAAGTTCGTTTTCCATTGAGGCTTCGTTCTTCGATCCCTGCATTTTTTAAGTTCACAAGTCCGGCCACACGGACCATAAAAAACTCGTCTAAATTCGATTCTGTGATACAAAGAAATTTAAGGCGTTCGAGGAGAGGGTTTTCTTTGTCGAAAGACTCTTCTAGGACACGGTGGTTGAAGTCGACCCAGGAAAGTTCTCGGTCGAAGAAGATATTTTGGTTCCCCAGTTCTATTTTTTCTGTAGGGCTAGCAGTCATAATTCTAGGATTTGGGAAGGAAAAAATTCTGTAAATTCCTAATCCTTTTGTAGAATTCGACGACATTAGATTCAGAGGAATTTGAAACGATATGCCAGCATACACTATGCCAGGTTTGATGACCGGGCAAAATACAAACGATATCGTTAAAAAACTGGTCGAACTCGAACGTCGGCCTATCCGGCGATGGGAAACCGAAAACGAGTATGCCAAAGCCCAAATGCAAATTTGGGGTGAGGTAAAAAACCTTACGACAAACCTCCAAACCAAAACTCGTGCTCTTGTTTCCTTTACCGCACCTTTTGCTACCAAATCGGTCTCTTCTTCCGAAGAAGGGGTGATTACGGGAGAGGCCTCTCGCGCTGCCAAATCGGGAAATCGGGCCTTAGAAATCACAGAAATGGCAAGCAAACATCAGTTATCTGGTGTTGCCATTGATACAGACATTCGTTTGCCAGAAGGCAGTTTTACCATCTATTCTGGAAAGTCCAAAGAAACAGTGACCTTCCCTGGTGGGGGATTACCGGAGCTTACTCAATCCATTAAAAATATGGCCGGCGGTCTTGCAGAAACTTCTCTCATCAAAATTGATAAAGACTCATCCATTCTCACTGTGACTTCAGTGAAGACCGGTAAAAAAAATGAACTCCAGTTTTCTGATCCTAATGGAATTTTGAAACTGGCGGGTCTTGTGGGGGAAAACAAGGCAGGACTCGAAAATACAAATCAATTATTGTCTTTAGATATACTCAAATCCAAAGTATGGGAACCGGCAAAGTTTAAAAAATCGGAAACAGAAACGGAGAAGTTGCTCCAAACCGAAGAAGGAATTTCAATCAAAGCAGACACTGCCTTTGCTGTTCCAATTGCAGTGACAGAAATCAAAGAAAGAGCCTTTGTAGAAATTGAAATCGTTGGGGAAGCTCCTGCGGTGATGGAGCTCGGGATTGGCTTTGAAAAAGAGGGCAGTGTTCGTAATAAATTCCTCCCCATTTCCAAAACAGAATCCAAATATATTTTCCCTGCGGGTGATTATGCAGCGGACAAAAATCTAACAACGATTATTTTATCAAATGCTGCGACTACCCCTGTTCTTATCAAATCGGTCACTCTTGTCACACCCCCCGCGCCGGGAACTGCAGAACCAGTTAAGGTTTTACAAGAAGGGAAAGATCTTAAAATCAAAATTGATGGAGTGGAAATCACTCGTGCAACAAACGATGCGATTGCGGATGTTTTGGAAGGGATTTCTTTTAATGTTCACAAAGTCACAGAAAAACCTGTCACTTTAAAGATCCATGTGGATCATGCAAAAGGTTCTGCCCTCATCAAAGAATGGGTGGATGCGTATAATGAACTGATGAAGTTTTCAAAGGAAGTGATATCCGTTGAAAAAAATGCAAGAATCTCTGATAAAAAAGAAAGTGATGATTCCAAAGCGGCAGATATCTCCAAGGATTTTTGGGATAACAAATCCAAATCAGGAATCCTTGCTGGTGAAAATTCGATCCAAAGATTAATTGCTTCTTTAAAAACAACAGCTAACTCATACTATCCGGCTCCGAAAGACAACGGATTTAAAGTTCTCACAGACATTGGGATCTCCACTGGGGCTGTAGGATCCAACTGGGAAAAAATCCAAGACGGACTTTTACAAATTGACCAAGAAAGACTTGTTTCCGTTCTTTCTGAAAATCCAGATGGGGTTCGTGATTTGTTTGCCTCTGACCCGAATAACGATGCAAAGATGGAAGAAGGGGTTGGAATTCGATTATTAGAAATCCTAAAACCTTACAACCAATATGCTTCTGGAATTGTCACAAGCAAAGTAAAACTTTTAGAAGAAAGTGTCGCAGGGAATAATAAAAAAATCAAAGAACATGAGTCTCATCTCATTAGTTTCGAAGCCAAACTGAAACAACGGTTTCTCTACATGGAACAAGGTGTAGGGAAAAACAAATCAGTGGGCAACTATTTACAGAATAATATGTTTAGGGGTAACGGTGGGGAATGATGAATATTTATATCAACGAACAACAATTAGATACTAAACTGGATGGCGAAACAAACCTCGGCCAAGTGTTGGATGAAATTCAAAAATGGATTGAATCCAATGGAAAATACCTTCGTCATTTCACCGTCAACGGAAAGGAACTGAATCGTTCCGATCTAAACGCAGTCGGTGTAGACGAAACAGAACGTTTGGATTTATTTGTGGGTGAAGAATTAGATGTCATTGAAGATAGCCTTTGGGAAGTCGATAATTACGTAGACAAAGTGGGAACCACTCTTGTAGGTCGTGATTCTCTGACGGAAAAAGAAACAGAGGATTTAAAAGAAGGAATCCCTTGGATCATTTCCATGATCCAAACTACCACTAAAATTCTAAATTTAAACCTAACCCTCATCCAACCTATGGGGAAAGGTAAGAACGTCGAAGAAATTTTAGAGTCTTTGCAAAATGGATCCGAAGTTTTAGATTCTACCAAAGCGATTGAGACCTTTTTGGAAGACCTTCGGGATGTAAAACTTTTCCTTATGGATCTAAGCACTCGCCTTGCGGTAATGCGTATGGATGAAAGCGATCTGATCGAAATTATTTCTCGTTTTGTGGATGATAAAGAAAAAGTCATAAGAGACTTTATGGCAGTGAATGAAAACTTCCAATCAGGAAAAGATCATTTGGCCTCTGAGATTTTGAATGATGCTGTGGGACGGCTAACGGGGCTTATGTCGGCGCTTGTATCAGTGCAAACTCGCCATTCAGAATTGGATTGGCAGTCGCTTTCCATTGATGATAAAAAGTTATCAGATGTGATCACCAGATTGAATGAAACACTCTCTAATATCGCATCTGCGATGGAAAAAAATGATATTGTGTATGCGGGTGATATTTTGGAATACGAACTTCCAGAACTTTTAGAGGCGTTCATTCCGTTCCTTTCTCTTGTACTCGAAAGAGTTTCTGTTTAAAGATTTGGTTCTTTGGGGAATCGGGCAAAAATCCGGTTCCCAACTCCAAACAAAATCCCCACAACAAAAACCACGCTTCCCCAAATTAGATTTAGATTCCACCCCAGTGACTTCTCATACATAGAATCGGACCAAGTCAAGACTCCATAGAATGAGAGGATTAGTCCAAGGGTTAAGAACAAGGCCGCTAAAATAGAGGATAGGGAAATCATACCCTTAGTTTATCGCAAGTTTACCTTTGTTACAAGTCAAAATCCTAAGAATCCTCTTCTAGCTGATAAATGAATATCCTTTTGAATCATCGGCACCCGTTTGGAAGGTACCGAATACAGTTGCAGCTCTTAACTTTGCCGAGTTATGGTTTTTTCAGCGTCAAAAATAAAGTATTATTCCAGTTGATGGTTCCAAAACTAAGAGCAAAGATAAATTTGGTAAGATAATAATAACCTAACTTGAAATAAACGGCAAGTTTACTTTTGCTACCCGATACAGAAAGGATGGGCATCAGCACTTTGTACTTTGGATCTGTAAATCCGCATTGTTTTCCGAGTTCAGCAAGTGTTTTCATTTTGTAATTGTTTACGTGGTCTTTGGCTTCTAGGTAATGAACTCCCTCCAACATTCCTCTCAGTTTCACCTTCAAATTGGCTTTGGTTAGTTGGATGGGAAAGTTAGGCGTTTGTAAAAAGAGAATCCCTCCGGGTTTCAAAAGTCCATGGAGATAAGTGAGAAGAGAATGTGGTTTTGGAATGTGTTCGATCACATCCCATAACGTGATGATATCAAAACTTTCTTTGGGTAGTTTCGAGTCTTGGACAAGACCTGCGTGTACGGTTTTCATTCCATTTTGTTCGTTCGCAAATTTGACTGCTTGTTTGGAAATCTCATAACCCACTGCAGACCAACCTGGTTTTTTTGTGAGTACGGCTTTGACAAAAAATCCAAGCCCACAGCCTACATCGAGTAGGTTCCCCTCGTCTTTTTTTAAATAAGTAGAAATAAAATCAGAATACACTGCCCTGTGGGCATCATCCCACCATTTTAAATCATAAGTCTGTTCTGCTCCGTCCCAATAACCTTCGTAATGTTCTTCTTGTTCATAAGAGGAATACACGTGACCACAGTTTTTACATTCTAAAATGGGGGTTCCATTTTCATTGAATACGGTTTTGGACTCGGAAGATTGGCAAAGGATACAAGATTTCATGGTCTATCGGTCAGTCTAAATGATGAGAACAAGGGTCAAACCAAAAACCTTGATCCGACTTGCCAACATCCATGGCAAAAAAAACATGGGGTGAGATAAGAGAGGAACCGATGAAAATTAACTTCACCAAAATGGAAGGAATTGGAAATGATTATGTGTATATCGATGCCACAAAAAACGATATTCGCTTGAGTCCCGAACAAATCCAAAAACTATCCGACCGCAATTTTGGAATCGGTGGTGATGGAGTGATTTTTATTCGTAACTCAAAAACCGGTGAGTTCCAAATGGACATGTACAACTCCGATGGAAGTTCATCTGAGATGTGTGGCAATGGAGTTCGTTGTGTCGGAAAATTTGTTTTCGATCATGGCCTTACCAAAAATCAAAAACCTACCATAGAAACTGGGAAAGGGGTCCTCACCCTCGACTTAAAAACAGGAACCTCAGGCAAGGTAGAAATGGTCACTGTGGATATGGGCGAACCCATTCTCAAACCCTCACTCGTTCCCATTGTATGGGCAGGCGATGATGCAGTCATCAACCAAGTGATCGAAGTCCAAGGGAAGCAATATCATTTTACGGCTGTTAGTATGGGGAATCCACATTGTGTGATTTATGTGGATGATGCCGATGCCTTTCCGGTTCGAGAAATCGGGCCTCTGATCGAAAACCATCCCCTCTTTCCAAGAAGGGTTAATGTGGAATTTGTTTCCGTCAGAGGAAAAGACCATCTCTACCAAAGAACATGGGAAAGAGGAACCGGTGAGACCTTGGCCTGCGGTACAGGAGCTTGTGCGGTCACTGTGGCATCCATCTTAAATGGAAAAACAGGGCGTGCTGTTCAAATTGATCTACGCGGGGGAACCCTTCAAGTGGAATGGAAAGAAAATGGATCTGTGATGATGACAGGACCTGCGAGAGAAGTATTTTCTGGAGAAGTGGAAGTTTAAAGGGAGCAAATTTAGGCCAATCCATCGGCCTTTTTTCCAATTTATTGAATCACCAACTAACAAAAGTTTTCATCCACAATGTAGATAGATGATCGTCTGAATTCATTTGTTGGTTCAGACAATTCAATGGAAGGTAGATTATTTCTTTAAATAATCTACCTTTTGTAATTCACCCATCCTACGTTTGGTTTCGTTCGAAACTTCCACCATACCCTTGTCAAGTGGGAGATGAGCATAGTTCTCATATTTAATCACTTCCCCAAACACAACGTTGATTTTTTTATAAACAACTCGGCGTTTGATATCACAAACCTCTTTCGGCATACCCATAAAGGCACGTACCAGTGGAGGGATGGGGTAATCTGTGACTGTTTCTTCATCGGGAATGATGACTGTTGGTAGGATATCTACCTTGTTGCGAAGGCTAAAAGCAGCAAACCCAGAATGGAAGTTGGCGAGTGGGGCTGAGAAATCATTTTGCACCATATAGTCGTGGCCTTCTGGAAAAATTCCAAGCACATCTCCATTTTTAAAGACCTGTTGTACCTTTTTGATACTTGCCATGGAGATATTGCCATCAATGGCCATAGGAATGGTTCCTGTTTTTTCCACTAAGTCTTTGAAAAGAGGAATGCGAGTTGTGTACTCCGCAGCAATCCAGGAAATAAACCTGGGAAAAACCGAACCAATGACAAAGGGATCCATATCACTTCTATGATTGCAAGTGAGGATGAGTTTGCCATTGGGAACAATGTTATGGTATCCGTAGACAGTTGTGGTCACAGCCAAATTAAAGAACGGAGTGACAAACTTTTTGATGTTCTCAACATTCTTTTTAATTTGGTCTACGGTGTTTTCCATTTCATTCTCCTAAGATCTTTTGCCACCAGGACTTAGCAGAGGGATCTGAACCAGTATTTCTCGGTTCTTGGCCCACTCCGCTGCCTTCATTGGACTCTCTTGGATCAGTCACGAGTGAGTTCTCTCTACGTTTTTTCCCCACATGAGGGCTTGGAACGGTTCTTTTAATCTCTTCCAACTCTTTTTGAGCGGCTGCATTGGATTTTAAAAATGCACGGATTTCATCCCATTGGGGATCAAAATCATTTCCGTACATGGCATAATTCATAAGATCAATACGATCAAAATCGGGCATGTTCAAGATTGAAAGTGATGCCCCGACAAATTCAATCCAATTTTTATTCGGGCACTCCAGAATGGGGGAGGGCTGTTCCGAAAATAATAAAGTGAGAGATAGAATCGAGTCCAAGAGACATAAGATCAAAAAAACAAACCAGAACACATCCCTTTTGCCGCCAAATGTGGTACCCTTTCCCGTACTCCCCAATAAGGAGAAAATTTTCCATCTTTGTGAAGATTTGTTTTGCGAGCCGGGTGAGGAACAGGAAGCATAGAAATGATGCCAAAAAGACTCGCCCTATTAGCTATATTTTTCCTTTTGTTTCAGAACTCGATGTGTTTGAAACTTTGGACCGTATCCTCCAAATACCGAACCGTAGAAGATTCCAGAGACCACAAAACCTATCAGAAAACTCGCAGTTATCTAAAGGCCAAACAGTGGTTGGAATACAAATTGGATCCGGAGTTATCTAAGATTGAAGAAGAGAACCAAGAAACCGGAGAAATCAGAGGGATTGGTCTTATCAAGTGTTACGTTCCTTATGGAATTGGGGAAGTGGATGCGAACGAACATGAATTTGAATATGTTGTGAAAGTTCGCGATGGCCATGCCGAAATGCAGGTGAACAAAATCTTTTCGTTCATCCGCGATCCGAATGATATCATTCTAAATTATGGGCCAAAAAATGAGAAGGTAGCAAAGATTACCATTAGGTCTTGTTTTCGGCCGCTTATGGATGATTTCTTTGAATTTATAAAATAGAAATAGAAAAGAGCGAACTAGTAACCAAGCGGGTTCCCGACAGTGGAGCCCGTAGAACCGTAAGTGTTGGTTCCGGTTGCGGAATCAGTCATTCCGTGATAGTTTAGATTATTCGAATTGCCATTGTTAGTGGAAGAGCTGGAAGAAGAATTAGACGATCCTGATTGGGAAGCAGCACCTTGTGTTCCATCCCCTTCCAAAAGATCGAGGATGTCTTCAGTGCTTACCAATTTGATTTCGTTACACGAAACAAGAAAGAGGCTAAATAATAAAAGACCAAGGACAAACTTCATTCCATCCCCATTTTGGATGTTTTCACGAGGGAGTTCAATCATTTTATTCTGAAGATGAGTAAGAATAAATCCTTTCTTTGGACTCTCTTCCTTTTAGTTCGTATTCTCCTTCCGATTGGAGTTTGGAACGAATTTCTTCGGGCAACAAAACGGAGGTGTTTTCTGTAAGGAGTAGATTTTTCTTTAACCCCTTACATAGGCCTTCCACTCGTGAGGCCGTATTGACTGTATCTCCAATGACTGTAAATTCCATACGATTGGCAGATCCGATATTTCCCACAAGAAGGCTCCCCGTATGAATGCCAATTCCCATTTTCAGTTCGGTAAGTCCTTCTGCTAAAAATTGTGCATTCAAAGAATCTAGATTTTTTTGCATTTGAAGAGCTGTTGCAAACGCACGTTCGGCGTGGTCTGCCATAGGCATGGGAGTTCCAAAGACGGCAAGAATGGCATCCCCTATGAATTTGTTGATAAATCCTCCGTGGATTTCTATGGCATTACTCATTTCTTGGAAGTAACGATTGAGGATATACAATACTTCCTCTGGTTTTCTTTTTTCCGAAAGTTTTGTAAAATCGCGAAGGTCTGAAAATAAAATGGAAGCATCGACTACTTTTCCACCTAGGCTATGTTCGTTGGATAATAAATAGTCACGAACCCTTGGGTCAACGATTCGTCCAAAGGTATCTTTCATTCTTTCTCTTTCTGCAAGTCCTTCGGCCATTTCATTGACGGCATCCCCGAGAAGACCTAACTCGTCGGAGCTAAATATTTTGACTCTGGTATCAAACTTTTGTTCTTTGATGAGTTCCGTGGCTTTTTCAATTTGGTTCAGTGGGTGTTGTAAACTGGATGCAAAAGACATCGCAAAGGCAAATGAAAAAACGAGCATGATGGCAATGACTTCAAACAAAACATCGTTATGAACCAGTTCATGGAGATTCAAAATGTTTTGATTGGTTCGGAGTAAAATTCCAAAGATTAAAAGAACAATGGGAAAGAGTGTGGATGCGGCCCAAAAGATAAATTGTTTGGTAACAATGGAAAATTGTTTTCCATGAGCATACTTTCCAAGCCCCCCTTCAGGAAATACACAAGGGATGATGAGAAGTTTGTTTAAGTAAGTGGTTGTCGCATAGGAAAAGGCAAAAGCAAATAGTCCCCAAAATCCAAACAAAATAGAAACGGTAATGATACTTTGGTGGGGTGCATCAGGAAAGAGTGTATCGATACGACAAACACTTAAAAAATTAGAGATCTCCCATCCGATAAATCCTAAAATACTAATGGTGAGCGGTGAGTGAACTATGCGGTGACGAGCCCTTTCTTCAGAGATAAAGTTACAACCTTTGGAGGAAAAAAGAAATTTTGCGATCGGTAGGCTGTAAAAAAACAAAATGAGAGTAATGATGGGAAAGGGGGCCCAAGTGAATATAGCTAATGTTAGGTCATTTTTGATTTGAGTCGCTTCGAATAATGCTAAGAACTGATCTGGCAAAAATGCAGAGGCCGTATAGTTTGCAAAAAGTAGCGTGAACAAACAGGCACAAAAGGGAACTATAAAGTAGATTAATAAAAATGCGATGAATTGAAGGGTGCGGCCTGGTTTCATAAATAGTCTCCCTTATACCTTGGTTCTCTTTGCGTTACGTTTCAATAAGATTCTTTGGACTTGGATGTGTTTTATGTCTGTTAATGGAAAAAATAAAAAGAGGATCGAACCAAATATAAAGAAGAACCCCACTCCAGGACCAAAGATCATTGCCAGTCGAAAGCCGACTTCTGGAGATTGGGTGGTAGCACCGTTTTGGAATCCAATGGCATCGAGTAAAAAACCAGTGAGAGCAATTCCAAAGGCCTGAGAAAACTTAACTCCCATCTTCCAAATCCCAAAATACAAACCTTCTCTTTTTTCTCCAGTTTTGAATTCATCATAGTCCACAACATCAGTCAAAATTGAGTCCATGATAAGGATGGATCCGGCACAGATTCCTCCGACAAAGGCAGCGATGAGAGGAGGACGCAATTCTCCATAAGGGAAGAGGGGATAAACAATGACAGTAAGTAACCCAAGTCCAAAAACTCCGAGAAAGGCAGGAATTTTTTTCCCAATTTTTTTAGCGATCCAAACCCAGAATCCAATAGAAAGAATCAGAACCAGAAAAAATGGCAAGAGGATATTGATGACGACAAGTGATTCTTTGAGTCCCAATCTATATTCATAATAATAAAGGGCAATGGCTGAGTTGAATGTCCTACCAATGGTCGCAATGATAAAGGCAAAAAGCAAAATAAGAAACATTTTGTTTTTGAGAACAGAAACAAATGCAGTAAAAAAAGGGATCTTTTGTTCTGTGTGATTTCTCACATTGTCTCTTCCCCGAGTCACGAGAAAGGTAGTGATCGAGGAAACCAAAATCACAAGAGATACAATCTCTCCGGCTACGGTTCGGGATGTGATGATATTCTCCTTGGAAGATTCATCGCCTAAAGATTGTAATATGGCGGCGGGTACAATCATTCCAATCAGCATTCCTATGTTGCTAAAAAATAACCTCCATCCAAAGATAGATGTCCTTTCGTTTCTTTCAAAACTGAGTTCTCCACCCAAGGCAATATGGGGAACCGAGATAATCGTCATGGCCGTATTTACAAAAAGGTAAACCGACAAAAGATAAGCAAACTTACCAAGCTGCGTTGTCAAATGCGGGGGTGAGAAGAGGAGTAAGACTGCCAGGGAGAGTAAAACCCCACCAAGGAGAATGTAGGGCCTTCTGCGACCCCATTTGGTATGAGTGTGGTCAGAGATCCTACCCATGAATGGGTCGCTAATCGCATCCCAAAGGACTGAAATGGATAAGGCAATTCCAGCCAAACTGGAATTGAGACCCACAATTTCCGTATAGTATTTCAATAGATAAATTTGAGTAAAGAGTTGAACGGCCGTTATACCAGTCTCTGCCGATCCATATCCCATTTTAATAGGGAGTTTCAGTTTAGTTTGGTTCATTCATAAGCTCAAGTATTGGACGGTAGGTAGGTCAATTCCGGAAGAAGAAATTTCCGATCTTTTGGTGAAGGGTTTTGGTTGGCTACTTTGTTTTGGGTAAATAACAGATCCTTATCAAAGAAATATCGTCGATGACTTGTCCTAAAGATTCAATTTGTTTTGTAATGGCTAACAAATTGCCTTTGGTCGATTCCACGAGATTTAAAAAACCTCTTCATCAGAGTTGACTTCCCATTTTCCGGAAGCATCGATTCGTAACACATCGTCTTTTCCATCTGATCCAATGATGAGTACATCGCCCGATTGGAGTTGGAATTCTTTTATGTTTTGGATGGGTATGGCTCCTAAAGTTCCGAGTTTTCTGTAGGAAACATCGGCTTGTAAGTATTCTGCTTTTCCATTCCTATACAAAACAATAGGTGGGTGTTCCGCATTTAGAAAATATAATTTTCCTGTATCCTCTTCTAATAGACCCATTGTCAGCGAAACAAGCATCGTTCCATCAAAGGCCTCAAAGATCATATGCATTTCTTGGAGATTGTATTTTAACCAATCATCTGGACCTAATACTTGGTAACCTGGATCTGTTTTTGTCCTTTGGACTATGGATTGAAATACCGCTCCAAAAACTAGTGCCCCGCCTGCACCTTGCATGGACTTTCCCATGGCATCTGCATTGGCAAATAATAAGAATCTCCTATTTTGTAAGACAATGGAATGGGAGATATTGATATCTCCCCCAATGTCATATCTTTGGTTTTTGTATTCGAATACTTTTTTCTGTCGAACCAAATGATCGACTTCCAGTTTTGTACTATCTACATCTTTGATGGCAAGTGGATTTAGCAATTGATAGGTAAGGAAATAATCTCCATCTTGTTGGATTTTTAGATTGCTGATGTCTTGTAAGGATTGGTTTAATTCGTTGGTTCTTAAAGTTACTTTTTCTTCTAATCCTTCGTTTAGATTCCTAATTTCCTCATACATCCCTTTTAATTTAGAGATAACCGAATTGAGATAAAATGCTTGTTTTGCGAAGTCATCACTGGATTTGGGAGTGACTACCACATCAAAATTACCATTGGCAAGTTCTCCTAATGACCTACTAGTTTCGTTTAGTCCTTCATTGACTGATTTGGCAACTACATAAGAACAGACAATCAGAGGAACGATAAATATAAAAGATACAGTCACAATAGGGATCATCGGATCTTTGACTGCAATTTCACCCATCGCAAGGGAATAAAGAATATAAGAAAAGATAACAAACGGAAGGGCCGCCAAACTAAAAAAAGCAACTAGGATCCTCGTGAAATAATTAAACTTAGGAATGTCCTTTTCTTGGAGTTCAATATTTTTGATTTGGGGAAGATCAAATAAACAACGAATCGAACTTTCGGAGATAAAATAATAAGTTACAAAAGAAATCGGTGCGATCATTACAAAGGTAAAAATGGCAGATCGAACGACCGAAGGCATGTAAGTCACCAAATAAAAAAACAAAAGGCTGATTGGGATAACACCAGATAACCAGCGTATAACGATAACTATGGCTTCTAGTAATGGATAACGGAAAAGAAGAATTTTTACAGATCTCGCATATTCCAATTCTTCTTGGGATAAAGAAGAAATTCCCAGGGTCGGAATGGGAATCCTTTCAATTTTGGCATAGAGATATTTCAGAAGGAGATGGCGAACAAAGGTTCCAAGAAGGCCAATCCCGGTGGCAAAAACCACACAGAGCGCAATGAAAATTTGCCAATGGGCAGGTTCCATTTTCTGAGTGATGATGGCGTAATAAACTGCGAAAGGAACAGGAACTGTATGTGTGAAGGCTTCGAGTTTTAGGGTTAGGTCCCAAAAAAGAGACTCTCGTTTCACGTTGTTACTTGTACCATCCATTGCCAGTAATTTCATTTGTTCTCGAATCCCGTGAGAACTTATGACAAAAAGAGTACAATGTCAAGCCAATGCCCACTTCGAGTCCAAGAAATCGAACTTCTTACTTTTAGTAGGTTTTGGAATATTCTAATTTGTTCTTGGTTGATTCAATGGATTCTGCGATAACGAATCTATGCGTAAGAATCTGCCTATCACTGATACAGAAATCGAATTCAAAGAAGGAACAAAGATCACCTCCAAAACAGATTTGAAAGGGATCATCACCTATGTGAATGAAGATTTTTTACACATCAGTGGTTATGCTGAACAAGAGCTAATCGGTCAACCGCACAACCTAATTCGTCACCCCGATATGCCAATCGCCGCCTTCCAAGATTTATGGGACACAATTAAGGCCCAAAATTCATGGGTGGGAGTTGTCAAAAACCGTTGTAAAAGTGGAGATTATTATTGGGTAGATGCGAACGTATCGCCGATTTACGAAGAGGGAAAACATATTGGTTATATGTCGGTACGGACCAAGGCAACCAAAGAACAAATCCGTAATGCCGAGACACTATATGCTAAAATGAATTCGGGAACATGGAAACCCAAAACAAAAGTGGGAATGATCGCTGGATTTTCTTCCTCTTCCATTTTCCGTATACAAACGATTGTAAGTGGTAGTTTGTTGTTTTTGTTTTCCCAACAATCCAATCCAAATTTTTTTAATCATCCTATGGTATTTACTTTTGGGTTTGTTTTGTTTTTCGTTGTGACTGTTTTCGGTTATCTAAAAATGACAGATCATAAAAATTCTCTTTTGAAGGTAAAGGGATACCTGGAGAATTTATACAAGGGTCATCTAAAGTTTGATGTGGTTTTAGAAAATGGCGGTGATTGTGCAGAAATCCTTTCTTTGATCAAAAAAACTCAATTTGAATTTAGAGGAATGATTTCGCAATTGATTGGGAATGCCGAAATTGTAAAGTCGCAAATCAAAGCACTCACTTTTGCAGTAGAACATATCCATGTGGCCTTCCAAGAGTTATCTAAAGCCATGTTTTCTTTGGCCGATTCAAGTATCGTCACTCGTGAAAGTTCAGAAAGTATTTTTCATCAGATGGATTCCTTAAACCAACTCATCTGTAATATACGAAATGAATCGAATACAGTGCAATTGGAGTCCACAGAAGCCTACCAATTTTCCTTAGTGGGAAAAGACCGTTCTGATAAAGCAATGACTCAGTTTCTGAAAGCAAAAAAACAAATTTTTAAAACTTCAGAAACCATCAAAGAGTTGGGCGAAAAAACAAAGGCCATCCGAAAAATCACAGAAACCATCGCTGCCATTTCTGAAAAAACCAACTTACTTTCGTTAAATGCATCTATTGAGTCAGCTCGGGCAGGTGATGCAGGAAAAGGATTTGCAGTCGTTGCCGGGGAAGTGGGAAAACTTGCTGAACAATCCAATAAATCTGCAAAAGAAATTTCTGCTTTTATTACAGAACTGACTGCAAAGATATTACAAACTGTAACTGATATCCAGGAGGGCCTCACCGAAGTAGAAGTGGGTTCTCTCGAATTCGAAACGGTTCAAGTAGAGATGGATAAAATTTTAAAGAATGCAGAAGAAACAAAAATAAGTGCAGAGAAGATCAACGGTTCCACAGAAGGGACAGAGTCCATGTCTGGAAGTGTTCTCGGAAATATGGAAAAGATCCAAACCCAATTGATCAATACCTCCGCCATTGTGGAAGAGTTGTCCGCCGCTGCCAACGAACAAAAACAAACCATCGCAGCAATTGAAGAGTCGATTACAAATTTAGACCAAGTAGCGGATCGATTGGATTCTGTTGCTTTTCGATTTCAGTTTTAAGATTGTACAAGTGCAATTCAGGATCAGACAATGACAGACCCCAAACCAAAAATGAGTTTCCATGTGGAAACAACGCGAGTTGATTCGCACTCAAGCCAATCCCAATGTAAATCGGCAGAGATTGTTTTGGATACGGACATGGCGGGAAATCCAAATGCATTTAACCCGGCGGAGTTATTACTCTCTGCACTTTCGGCATGTATCATTAAGGGAGTGGAAAGAGTGACTCCCATCCTTCATTTTCAACTAAAAGGAATTCAAGTCATCGTAGATGGGGTTCGTCAGGATGTTCCGCCCAAAATGGAATCCATTCGTTACCAGATCATTGTGGATACAGAGGAATCGGATGACCGTCTAAACCTGTTACACGAAAATATAAAAAAATATGGAACTGTGTTTAACACCATTGCCCCAGGAACTGATTTGGCTGGCGAAATCCGCAGAAAATAAAAAACCCAAAGACAAACCTTTGGGTTATCGAATTCAAACAGAGTTTTATGTGATTCTTATTTATAGTCTATTTTGCCGAGAGACTTAATACTAATATTACAGTATAAGAAAACAAGTAGATAGATCCAAAAAGTGGAATAATTATAAATATGTCATCAATAGAATAAAGTGTTTGTGTTGGTGTGAATTTTTTACGTAATGCTATCGGAATATGCTTACACTCATCAAAATTCGGAAATTCGACTAATATGAGTTGAACAATACTTTTTGCATGAGTTAGGTAATCTTTCTTCCAGCCTCTAAACGAATAGTTGATGTAAGTTGCCAATAAGCCAATAACAAACAAAAAAATATTTAATGAGATGACTGCATTTTTGTAATTATCAGAAGCTAAGATCACAGATACTAGAGCTAAATAAAAGCCTATTACACTAATAGACTTCAACTCGGTTTGTTGCATTAAATTGATATAAATGGAGAGCAGCTGAATATAATCTCCAACTTTATTTGGCTTACAATCGTGCGAAATTGGAATACTCCAGTTTTTTCAAGAAAGTAACCATAAATTTTTTTAATAAACTATAATGTTTAAGATTTTTTTTGGAAATGGAAATTGAGACAGTATGTGGGAACCAAAGAGGAATCGGAATGATGCCGACTCCTCTTAGAATTTATCTACTTCCCTAAGATGAACACGAAGTTCGTAGTCGCAGATCCACCGATGTTGAGCATCAGGCCATTTTTAGCGCCTTTTACTTGGTAATCACCAGCTGTGTTTGTGACTTGTTTGTAGAGGTCGAGCATCATACGAACACCGGAGGCACCTACAGGGTGACCCACACCGATGAGTCCACCAGATGGATTGATTGGTTTTTTACCACCAAAGTCAATGGTTCCGTCTTCGATCGCGATATGTTCTTTTCCTGGCTCAGAAATTCCAAACGCAGAAATCGCCGCATACTCAGAAGAAGTAAAACAGTCATGTGTTTCAAACACATCAATGTTTTTTACATCTAAGTCAGCACGTTTGTATGCATCTTTTACTGTTTGGCGAGTCCATGGAAGGATGTATTTGTCCCCAACGGATTCTTGTTTTTTTGCTTCAAATGTAATCGGTGCTACACGGTGGCCCCAACCTTTGACGCGAGGGATATCATCGATTTTACGACCAGTTTTTTTAGCGTATTCTTTCGTGTAATCTTTAGAAGCAAGGATGGTGACAGCAGCACCGTCTGTAACTTGAGAACAGTCAGTGATACAAAGTCTTCCCCCCACAGCCATATTGTTATCTCCACCGCGAGCCATCGCATGTTCTTTGTTCATGAACCATGTGCGAGTTTGTGCTTTTGGGTTACGTTTTGCGTTTGCGTAGTTGATCCGAGAAATTTCTGCAAGAGCATCCATAAATCGTTCTTCTTTTAGTTCGTAACGCTCCAAGATAACATCTGCTAGTTTTCCGAAAAGTTTAGGGAAAGGAAACTGAACTCCCTTCGCTTCTTTATCGTAATAAGCAGCTGTTCCAAGAAAGTCTCCACCCACTGAGGAAGAAACTGTTTTCATCACTTCCACACCAAGAACGATCGCTAGATCATAATCTTCGGCACGGATATGTGTGATGGCAGCGTCGAGGGCAACGGATCCAGAAGCACAAGCGGCTTCGTAACGAGCCCCAGGAACACCAAAAAGAGCCGGGTTTACTTCTGTCAAAAAAGCACCTAAGTGGCCTTGGTTGGCATACTGTTCTGCATCGAAGTTACCAACAAATACAGCCACTTTGTTTTCTTTATTTAATCGTTTGATTTCATCGTAGCTAATGCCAACTTTCTCAAGAGCATCATCTAATACTTCTCGCATCATAGACATGAAGGTTTTTCCTTCTTTGGTCCAGTTGCGTTGGAAGTCGGTTTGTTCCCCACCTAGTACAAATACTTTTTCACTCATATGATACTCCTAATTAACCTTTGAAGAGAGACCTTGCATCCAGTTTGTCGCCAAGTTCGTAAAACTTTTTGCCTTCTTTTGCATCTTTTAAAAGTTTGGGAACTGGTATTTTAGACGCTTCCATTAGCTTAATTGTTTCTTTGGGGCCACCAAGGAAATCAACAAAAGCGGAAGCTGGAACCCAGTTAAAACCGAAACCCATAGCGCCGTCAGTGTTTTCTTTTGTATCCACCACTTCCCCAACAAGGGAGAGCGAATAACTGATGTAACGTGAAATGAAGTAACGAGCAATGTCAGCTTCAAAGCCACTTGCTTTTTTTACTACGTCCATCGCACCTTTGTAGTCGGACTCTTTGATTTTTTGGCGAGCTTCTTTGATAAAAGGAATATCAAATTTTGGGTACGGATCGTACTCACCAGTTTTGATATTATAAACAAACTTTTCCCGTTTTCCGTCAGCGTGTTTCACAACTTTTGTGAGACCACCACCAGATTTCATACCAAGTTTACCGGCATCGATTAACTTTTGGAAGTAACCAGGAAGTTTGAATGTTTCGTGAGCTTCGTCTTTTGTATTGTCGTAGATATTGTCTACAATTGCTTTGTGAACATCAAGTCCCACGAAGTCAGCAGTTGCGAGTGGTCCCATAGCGCGGCCAGTGTAACCAGACATGATTTCGTCAAGGAGGGCAATTCCCCCTTTGTCAGCATACTTTTCTGCAAAGTGTGCCACTTCGTTCATCAACTGAAACCCAATGCGGTTTCCAGCAAAGGCAGGAGTGTCATTTGTATACACAACAGCACGGCCTAACACTTTATCCAAGTATTCACCTAACGCTTGTGTGACTTTTTTATCATTTCCAGAGTGAGTTACGAGTTCACAAAGGATCATTTTATAAGGAGGGTTGAAAAAATGTGTTCCGTAGTAATGTTTTTGGCCATCTTCATCGTAAGCTTTTGCCAAACGACCAATGGAAAGACCAGAAGACACAGTGGACACGATGGTTCCGGGACGACGAGCTTTCGCAATACGAATGTTAATCGGTTCTTTGACTTCGTAACTTTCCGCCACGAGTTCGAATACCCAATCTGACTCAGCGACAGCTTTTTCCAGATCCGCATCGTAGGAACCAGGGATCATTCTTGCGCGAATTGTATCCGTTTTTACGGATGCGACAGCGGCTTCGATACCCTGTTTGGCTTTTTCAACATCTCTAGCGAGCATATGGACTTTAGCACCACCGAAGGCGGCAATGACGCCTGCACTTCCAGAGCCCATGGCTCCGTTGGCACCTAAAATCGTGACAGTTTTGATTTCTCTCATGAAGGAATTTCCGAATCTAATTTTTACTTACCGTTCTAGAAAGCCAAGGTGACAGGAAAATCGTTTTTTTTTGTCAGATTTGTTACAAAAGAGGGTCGGAGGGGCTGGGGGTGTGGATTTTGTACTCCCCGCCCTGACTCGGGTGGGGAACTAGACCCGCCACCCAATGCGTTCCCTTTACCACGACCAGCTCCTTTTCACACGCCCTTTCTGAAAATCTCAGATTTTAATTTCGATAAGTTCATAGTTTGCATTCTAGGGCACCCGGGCGGGCTCTCTTCGGGGTGCGCTTTGCTCCCGTCTTCAGCGGGCTTACGCCTCTTCAGACCAAGCCCTACGGAGCCCTGGCGCGAGTCCACAAGAGATCATGAGAAATCATCGCAATTTTATATTGGTGATTTTTTGATGAAGATTCAAAATGAAATCTAAGCGCCAGCGGTAGTAGCGGAAATCCTTTCGCGATGCGAAAGATTGGAGCGTATAACGCGGTCGGTAATCGAAATTTTGTTTGTGATTGTTAGGATTCGAGGCGCCCCAAAAAGAAAATAAAAAAACTTCTTTTTGGGCCATGGTTTCCTGACTTTTATTTCCCTTGCACTTCTCTTTCTAAAAACTCAGTAAATTCAATTTGTCGATTAATGAATGTTAAATTGTATCTGCTTTCATAAAAAAGAAGGGCACTTGCCAAAAATAAACAAACTCCTCCAGTAATTGCCACTACAGTGGGAATCCAAGCATACCCTTTGGCAAAGGCAAGAGTGATGGCTAAAGTCAGACTCGAAACCACAAAGAGAGAGGTTGCCAAATACAAAAATGCCATGGAACGTTGGATGAGAACGGCACGTTTTTTTTGGACAGAGAGTTGTTGGCGCATATAGACCATTCGTTCCTTTTGAAACCCTCGTTTGCCTTCTAAAAGGAATTCCACTTCCGACTTTAATAGATTCACTCGATCAAAAATACGACCCAGTCTGTTGGCTGTGGAAAATATCAAACTAGCGCAGGCGGATACAAGAACTGCTGGGGTGATCATACCGGAAAGGATTTCAGAGTTGGAAAACGATTCGAACATAAGGAATAGGATAAAGAAGTGTATTGGTTTTTAAAGGAAAAAACTTCTTCTTTGGGATAGGAGGTTGTATGAAGACGGAGTGAAGTCCTTTTTAGAAAAAGTGAACCAATTTAATTAGGTAGATAAAACCAATCCATTGTCAGTCGTAGTTGGATCTCAATACAAAAAAATCTGTCCTATGCCATGGTTACTTGCGCATTCAGATACTTTGTAAAGTCATCCAAGTTTGTGAATCGTTTTACCGTTTCAAAATCTTTTTCAGCTTCCGGATACTCACGCGATAAATAGTGTAACCATTGTTTGATTCTTCCTGCCCGGCTTTTTGCTTCCATATCTGTTTCTAAACTCAACCAATACTGGAACAAAATTTCTTTCATTTCTTCCCATGGGAGGCTTTTATTTCTGTCTGTGCGAATCATTAAAGCAAGGGCTGGGTTTGCAACGACACCTCGTCCAATCATAATGTCGTGGCAGCCAGAAACTGCAAGACACCTTTTAGCATCTTCGGCAGTCCAAACTTCTCCATTCGCAACAACAGGAACCTTTACTGCAGCACGAATTTTTGCGATCCAATCCCAGTAGGCAGGAGGTTTGTATCCATCGGTTTTCGTTCTGGCATGGACGACTATTTCTTCGACTCCTCCCTCTTCTAGAGCTTTTGCACAAACTAGCGCTAGTTCTGTGGAATCAAAACCTAATCGCATTTTTGCAGTGACTGGAATGTTTTTGGGAACGGCGCTACGAATCGCTTTTACAATGGCAAACATAAGATCGGGTTCTTTGAGGAGAGCCGCACCTCCCCGGTTACGGTTCACTGTGGGAGCAGGACATCCAAAATTAATATCAATCCCGTATGCACCGAGAGAGGCCACCTTACTTGCGTTCTCTGCCATACAAATGGGATCGGAACCCAGAAGTTGCACCTTCACTGGAACGCCTGCTTTGGTTCGGCATCCTTCATACAACTCGGGAACATAACGGTAAAACCGGTGTGAGGGGAGAAGCGTATCATTCACTCGAATGAATTCGCTGACACATTCATCAAACCCACCTACGCGTGTTAGGGTATCACGTAAGCGGTAATCGAGAAGTCCTTCCATGGGTGCAAGTAAGATACGCAAGAAAAAATAATCATCCTATCCCGTCACTTTTCTCACGAGGGCTCGACTGATCATTCTCAATTTTGTAGCAAAGGGAAGGCGTTTTAGATTCGTTCCCACAATTCCTTGGGTGAAACGGGTTTTTTTACTGTAATCAATATGGACATCCAAAATGACGGGGTTCCCCTGTTTGGTAAGGTTCCAAGCGGCTTCTAACTTTTCTTGAATCTCGCCATTTGTTTCTATACGAATATATTCGGCACCGGTAGCAAGGGCGATCCCTTCAAAACGTGTGGCCCCAAGAACCGTGCAGGTTTTGCGATTGTAAGGAACTTGTTGGGCCTGTGCGATTTGGGATAACTCACCATCATTGAAGACGGCAAAAATCGCTCCGATATGGTTTCTACTGGCAGTCACAATTTCCATACAGGTCATAAGGAAAGCACCATCTCCTATGATACCCACCACTGCCTTGTCGGGGTTGGCTAGTTTTGTGGCGATCGTTGCCGGCACCGCATAACCCATACAATTAAAATCAGTCGGAGAAATCATATGCCTTGGTTTATGGATCGGCATTAGTTCTGCTGTAAGAAATGTATGGTTGCCATCATCCACCACAACAAAACCATCATCGGGAAGTGTGGAACGCAAAACGCTGAAAAATCTTGCAGGATTGACTCTATCCTTGCTGTCATGTTGGAACCATTCTTCCGTGTACGCTTTTTTATTTTTAAGAATCTCTAATTGGATTTTTTGTCTGTGGTCATTCCGGTTTTGTTTGGTTTCATCTAACTTAAGTTTGAGTTTTTTTACCAATTCGGGTAATATTAATTTAGCGTCGCCAGTAATGCCTACTTTGGCTGGATAATTGGCACTTAATACATCGGGGTTGATGTCGATATGAATGAGATTTTTGGGAACAGTCACTCCAAAGCTTGCGGTAGCAATTTCGGCAAAACGAGTTCCTACCGCAAGTAAACAATCACAATCAGAAAATGCTTTTGTTGCCGCAGGAACTGCGGCAGCGCCAAAACTCATTCCGCAATGCAAAGGATGATTCCCTGGAAATGCACTTAAACCCTGTAAGGTGGTCGATACTGGTGCACCTAGTAGTTCGGCAATTTCTATCGTGGATGTTGTTGCGTCGACCGCCCCCCATCCTAAAAACAAACCAGGTGACTTGGCCTTCGCCAATAGTTCCACAGCCTCGTCTATACTTGCAAAAGGAAATGGTGGATAGGTTATAGTTTGTGCCTTGCAGTAATCTTTGTATGTGCGAAGGTTTTGTACCGGACCAGTATATAGCTGAATATTGACTGGAATTTCCACAAATACAGGCCCTGGCTCTCCACTAACAGCGATTTGATACGCCTCGTAAAGAGTTTCCACCACTTCGTCTTGCGATTTTACTTTAAATGTTTTTTTAGTAATGGGTTTGAGCAGTGTATGTTGGTCCATATCATGCAGTTGGTATTTAAATTGTGAATCACTTCGAACTCCGCCGGCAATGACGAGCATGGGAATGCCATCTAAAAAAGCTTCTCCGATCCCGCTTGCTGCATGAGTCACTCCTGCTGCGGGCACAATGAGTAAGGTCCCAATGGAATCACTGGTACGACTGATGGCATCGGCCATAAAGGCACCACAACCTTCATGGGTGACTAACATCGGGGTGACGGAATCTGAACTATTGAGTTCATCATAAATTTCGGTATTGTGGACTCCGGGAATTCCAAAGGTATAACGAACTCCAATTTGTTCCAGAGCATATCTTACTAACCAAGCACCTGTTTTATTCATGTTTTTATTTCCTTTGTGATTACTTATTACTTTCTTTAAACACTGACACCGATCGACTTTGCCGCAGCTCTTGCAGTCAATATACAGCCAGAGAGAAAAGTTCCTTCTAGAGATTTAAAACCACTTGCACCACCACCACCAAATCCCGCAGCTTCCCCAATTGCATATAAACCTTCGATCGGTGCACCTAACGTATTTAATACGCGACTTTGTAAATCGGTTTGAATTCCCCCAAGGCTTTTGCGGGTAATGAGTCGCAGTTTGATGGCAATGAGAGGTCCTGCACTTGGATCGAGAATGGGTTTGGGTTTGCAGGTACGCACTCGATCGGAGCGCCAAGATCTAGCATGTTGGATCCTTCTTAATTGGTCGTCGTTCCAAAGCCCTTTTCCGCGCCGGATCATATCATCAAACTGAGTCACTTCGTTTTTTAATACTTCGAAATCAATTGCTTGGTCACCATTTAAGCGATTCATTTGATTCACAAGTTCCCGTAAATCATGAGCCACGATAAAATGATCACTTTCTTTTTGTAACTGTCGCACTAAGCGGTGGTTGCCGAGTAAAACTTCTCTTAGGAAGGAAAATAGTTTTCGATCTCGGATCATGGGATTGTGTTCCGAACCCGAAACTGCCAGTTCTTTGGCGGCAATTCGCCAGTTTAACAGTTGCCAGGTGTAGGGTTTGTCTAATTGCGAAATTCGACGACAAAGTTCATTGGTATCAAATCCGGTCACCATTGGTTCCGGTCCAAGCCTACGGCCACTATGGTCCAACCACAAGGCAGACTTACAGGGGATCAAACTGAGCCCATGGGCTTCGAATTCTGGTTTGGGATTGGGAATCCCTGCTGCATAATTCCACATCTTATCCAGATGGGTAAGATTGCCACCATGCCGACTCACAGCATCATGAACTAGTCCATCAGCAAAAGGATGGGAGCCGTTGAGCATTTCTGTAGGTGGCTTCCCCCAAGGTTTGTACCAGTATTCTCTTACTTTATCGAGGCATCCTGTAATCCCACCGGTCGCTACGACCACATTTTCGGCAAAAAAAGATAAATTATTCTGTTTCGCATTCTCCTGTTCGGCGATACAACCTACAATTTTTCCATTCTCTTGGATCAAATCAGTTACTTTATGCTCAAAAAGATAAGTCAAACGGTCATTACTCGGATGATTTTTTAATAATTCTTCAAAACGTTCCACCAAACGATGGCCAGTTCCCCAGAGTACATGGTAACGAGGCACTGAGTTTCCCCTCTTGTACTGTCCTCGTTCCACCCAATTGACAACGGGAAAAAACTTTAAGTCGAGACCGAGTAACCAATGATAAACCTGTTCAGCACTTTCATGGACATACTGTTTGGCCCACTGCTTCGGTAAAACATCGTGTGGACCAAAATCGGCGAAGGAATGCCAATCATCCAAGGCAATCGCAGGACTATCTTTGATCCCTAGACGCCTTTGCAGTGGAGTGCCAACTAAAGCCATACCACCAAATGATAATTTGGCGAGTCCACCAATATGTTGCTTGGTATTTCTTTCAATGATTAAGACCGTTTTTCCTTGATTTAGGCATTCGAATGCCGCCACCAAACCAGCGATCCCCGCTCCGATGATAATGACATCGTTTTTCTTTACGACCACTCTGAAATCCTCCGATTACTTTTTGTAAATCAAATGGAACTTACTTTCGCTTCTTGTAAAATGGATCGCTAAGTTTTGTTTAAAGCGATATTTTTTATGTAAGAATGTACACGATAATACTTTAAATGAAACAAAAGCGACTCGTTTTTTATAAGTTGTGAAATTCAAATATTAGAATGAATTTAATAACATGCGTGAGGTGTTTTGAATTTTATAATTATAACTAGAATAGTTCTAGAAAATATGGTATTTTTTTTGTTATAGATAGCAATTGTTAGCTTATTTTTTGTATTGGATCAGTTTTATCGGAGGATCGATTGTATGAAAGGAATTATCTTTTTATTCTTTTGGTTCATTGGTGATGTTTGTGCGTATAGACTTGAAGTTATTTTTTCCTCCTTATGAAATCCCACCGCTTCCCTTGTTTGGTTTTGAAATGATTTAAGTAAAAAATATTTTTTGAAAATAATCTTTCATAAAAAAAGTTTATAATTCAAAATTGTTAAAGTAGAATTGGAAATTTATTTCCAAAAGAAAACCAATTCTTAGAAAATTGATTTGAATGGGAAAAAATTTGCGCTGCTTAGGCCATGTTTCGGGAAGCATTTTTTTCCAGATTAGCGTAAAAAAAGAATTTCCAACTTTTGCAATTAATGAATCAATCTTGGATTGCTTTTTCCATTTTTCTTTTTTCTTAATTCCTCCGATTTCGTTTCCCTTTCTATTTTTATTATAGCCTTTGGGGAGTATGGTATGACTATTCAGGTGAAAATTCCGCAGAACACAACTCTATCCATCAAAACAGATTTGCGTGGTAATATAGTCTCCGTTAACGATGATTTGGTTAAATTGAGCGAATTTGGAAGAAGTGAGTTACTCGGCCATTCCTTCAAAAAAATACAACATCCAGAAACTCCGGAATCGATTGATTTCAACATCTTCAAAACTTTGAATTCAAATGAGCCTTGGAATGGAATGTTGAAAAACCAAACTAAGTCAGGTAACTATTTCTGGGCAAATACAACCATCACCCCTTATTACGATACCGAAGGAAAAACTGTAGGTCACATGTACGTGGAACGCGCTGCCTCAGAAACCCAAATCAAAACTGGCGAGCAGTTCTATCTGAATCCAAAGACACAACAATCGGGATTTACTTTAAATCCTAAAAAGATACTATATAAATTTAAAATTAAAACAAAACTTTTGTTTGTCTTTGGACTTATGGCCATAATGATGATGGTTTTAGGTATCAATTTAATCTTAATCAAAAAAACTGAATATGAAGATTCCTTCAATCGACTGAAAGGTGCAGAATACAATTTAAGTCTTGCGAAACTGATGCGACTAACTGCAAAACATAGGGGTCTTTTGGCTCGAGTTTTAAGTGCGGATTTATCAGCCAAAGAACCTTCCTTAAAAATCGAATATGAATTAGATTCCGCTTATCAAAAATTTTTAGAATTAAATGAGGAGGAAGGGAAACACTTTCATGTGTATGAATTGTCCAAAGAAACTTATAAAGATTGGAAACACCTTAAAGAAGTAAACCTTACTTTAACACCTAAAGAAAGTTATATCGCCCATGTAAGTCTGATTAAAAAAATGTTGAACGTGAATAGTGAGGTAGGGGAATCCTCTGGATTATTTTTAGATCCTGATAAAGATACTTACTTTATGATTGATGTTTCCCTTTCGAAACTACCTTATTTGGCTGAAAAACTTGGTCAACTTCGCGCTACAGGATTGGCATATTTAGGAAAGAGGGAAAAGGCCGAAGATTCAGAAAAGATTTTGATTCAAGAAATTATGGGAGCCACTCTCGGACACTTTGAATCAATTTCAGTAAGTATAGCATTTATTACAAAGTTCAATCCCGATAGTAAAACTATCGTTGCTACTTACAAAGATGCAGTAGCGGATTTCCCTTCCTTACATGCACTCATTCAAAATAGAGTTATCAAAGAAAAAATACCAACGGTAAAACCTCTAGAATATTACAATGCTACGACCAATTTGATCGACCAAATTTTTAATGTGAACGAAATTATCTCAAAACAACTATCTGAAAAATTTTTGCAGCGAGCCCAGGTTGCAAAAAATTACGCTTTAATAATCACACTTGCTACGGTAGCCATTCTTATCTTTTTTATTGTGCTTCAGTATTTAATCATACAAAGCATCATGTCTGTAATTAGAAATAGTACAAATATCATTAGTCAAATCGTACGTGGATCGGGAGAGCTAAAAGAAAATTTAGATTATGGAATTCATGATGAAATTGGAGGTCTATTAAAATGGATGGGAGTTTTTATCTTAAATATTACTGAAATCGTATTTATCTTAAGACAAGTTTCTGGCGAGTTATCTGATAAATCAAAAGAAGCGGCAAATTTAGTGCGTAATTATTCCGCAACAACACAGGACCAAGCTGCTTCCACCGAAGAAACTTCTGCGGCAACAGAAGAGTTGGCCGCCTCTGTGGATAATGTTTTTTTAAGTATCTCAACTCAAGCTGACCACTTAAAAGAAATCGAAAAAGTGACTTCAGACTTCAAAATCGCAATGGCAGAAGTTGCCAATGCAATGTTAGGGATGACAAATCTTACAGAAGAGTTTTACAAACAAGCAAACGACGGAATGTTAACCACGAAAAATACTGCGGATTCCATTCATATTGTGAATCAAAAAGCAGAATTGATCGATGAAGTTGTCAATATTATCAATGAGATCTCCGATCGAACCAACTTACTCGCGCTTAACGCAGCCATTGAAGCCGCAAGGGCAGGTGATCTCGGTCGCGGATTTGCAGTGGTTGCCGAAGAGATAGGAAAACTTGCCGAACAAACGGCTCACAACACTAGAAACATTCAAGCCTTAACTACAGATACTAAAACTGCCATTAAAACTAGTGTCGGCCTAATGATGAATACAGAAGCAAGTTTTAGAGAGTTACTGAACAATATTTCTAAGATTCAAGAAACGGCAAAACTTGTGAGTTCTGCGCAGGACAAACAAACAGAAGATACTAATCGTATTGTGGAATCAGTTCATAAAATCAATGAAAATTCGCTACATATTTTAAATGCTGCATCTCAAGAAAAAATAGCAGTCGAAGAAATCTCCAAATCCATCGAAACGATAGCAACTGGAACACAAGTCATTGCTGATAATTCATTGGTCCTTCTGGAAACAGCAAAAGACATTGAAGTTACAGGAGAACATTTACAAACAGTTGTAGAAACGTATAAATATTAGTTTTGAAGCTTTTTTGTAAACGATTTTGTTTTGTCTTTGGTTATCCGAAAAAGAGATTGTTTATTACAAATGGAATACTAACTATATCTTTTATATTTAAATGAAACCTAACAAATTCCGTAGTTTAACATTTGTTTTCCTAATCTCCTTTGTGTCCTGTGCTACGCAGGAAGTGCATATTCCAAAATTAAACCTAAATGGTAAGCTAGCGCCTGCTCAGTTTGTCAAAAAATTAGAATTCTCCGAGTATATACTTCCCAACCTCTCTGGATCTATAGAAAGACCTAATTCTCGGGGAGAATTGTATTATGGTATTTTACGAGATAAAGAAACCAATCGAATGGTAAGAAGTATCGCTATTTTAGTTGATACTAAAGACTTAGGTTTAGAACCAGAAAAATATTTACAATACCCTGTTTATTATGCAATCAATATGTCTGAAAATTTTGGATTTAGACAACCTTTAAGCTACGAATATGATATTCGAAGGGCCAATGATTTGGCTCCTGTTTATATGCCTGTTTATGCTACAGGTACTGTAGTCGCTCTTGCTGCCTTCGGAATTGTCTATGTAGCATTTACAGGTACAGCCTTTATCTTTGGAATGGGAAAAGGAACATACGAATTCACAGAAGACATCATGGAAGGCATTATTATATCTAATGAAGAAATCGTACTCGGTTATAACGATTATCAATATGATAAGGAAGGAAAACTGATTAAGATATCCACTTACCTCCCTTATCGTTCAATTTCTAAGTCCGTGATTCCATTTTATGACCGCTATGGAAAAAAACAAATCGGCCAAATGTATCCCTCTTCTAAACCAATTTTAGTTTCCGAAATCAATTATCAATATGCATATACCAAAGCTTCTTCGATTTTTCCCAAATCAGCGGAGATCATTGAACATTTACCTAAGAAAACAAAACAACTGGTGCTTCTTCCCATGAATGAACAACCCAAAATAAGAAAGTAATTTCTTGCATAAAAATGGCAATGCCTATAATGATTCTATGGCTGTTAGCATTTTCTAAGGAATGACAATTATTTTTTATAAAAACATTTTAGTTTTCAATCTCTTTGTTTTATCATACGGAATCTTTGCAAAAACTTGGCCTGATCTAGAATCAGAAAAGGAAATAAAGGTTTATGGAAGTGAGCGAAGTGCTAAGTTTATTGCCAGTAATATTTTCTATGACGTAGAAAATTGGACAGACCATTATTCTGTCCGAGTCTTGGGTTTCTATCGCTATTATGACTACCCAAAAGCAAAGACAAAATCTGTATTTCCTTTCTACTATCATATACAAAGCAAATCAGATAACCGCGAATACAAACGAATCATCAACGTAAATCGAACCAAAGAAAAAGATTCAGTGGATCAATCTTTTTATCCATTGGTTTTCTGGGGAAAGGATATAAACAGTTCCTATTTAACCACAATTCCCTTTTTCTTTTCTCACTCGAACGAAACAAATAGCAAATTTGGCTTTCCCGTCATCCCATTGTTATACTATCACAATCGAAACACCAGTGTCGAAAATAAAAATCATTATACTCGTCTTTTCACTTTATTGCATTTGGAAGTAAGTGAGAAAAACGGTCTTCATAAGTTTTCGTTTTTCCCGTTAGTGTATTATTCGAAAGAAAATTACTTATTCCTTCCTTTACTTTTGTATTATAATAACTATCATTCCAATAAGAATGAATATTGGTTGGGGCCTATTTATTATTCAAATGATAAGGCTAAGGAAGAGCGGCTATTAGTTGGCTTCCCCTTCCTTGCACACTACAGAGCTCCCGGGAAGGAATTCGATCTTGTTTTCCCAATATATCTTAACTATTCGGACTCGGAAGAAGACTACCATTTCAATTTGTTATGGTATACGAAAACAAACTCTGCTAATGTGAATTTATCAACTAACAATAGTGATTTGTATGTCGATTTTGACTTTGGCGTTTTATACAACTTAGTTGGATATTCACAAAGAACCAAAGTTCTGAATGGAGACTTAGATTCTAAGAAAACAAAATCGATCGAAATAGATAATCCCAAGTTGGTAAAAAAAAGAGAATTCAACCGAGAGAATAGTGATAGTTTTATCGGTTATAATTTTCTTTTCGGAATTTTCTCTTATGAGAGGGCCGATTCCAAAAGGCATATTCGATTATTACCCCTTGCCTGGTTTACTTGGGACGAAACATCGAAAGACAATGTCGTATTATTACCGCCTTTTTTTCCGATTTGGTTTAGTTATCAATCTGACGATTTGGAATACAAAGTATTGTTTCCGTTATATGGAAAACAAAAAGATAAGGATTCAGAATTTCGGGCTTATCTTTTGAACATTTATCTGACCGAGGATATTAAAGAAAATAACAGAAAGGAACGTTCGTATCTTTGGCCTCTGGTGAATGTCTATGAGTCGAATGTTGATTCTGGTCATAGGTTCCTTCCATTTTATATTCATCGAAACTATCAAAGAGAGGAATATTCCGATAGTCATACATTCACATTATTATCAGTTCATAAAAAGAGGACAGGAGCCTCCTTGGTCAGCACGGAATTTTTATTTTGGCCTTTATGGATTTCTTATGAAGATCGAAATCCCTCTCGTTCAGAAAGGGAACAGACTGTTTGGGTAACTCCTTTTTTCTATCGAAACATAAAAGGCAGTCGAACAAGAACAAATTTTTTATGGTTTGTCGATTGGGAGTGGTATAAAGAGCGAAATTATAGTAGTAGCTCAAAAACTAAAATAGAAGAGGATTCAAAAGAAGAAAAATTATCTCATCTATTAGTTTTTCCTTTCTATAAAACAGATTCTAGTTTTTCTGTGATTCCATTTTCTTTTAATTATTGGCATAGTGACGGTTTTACAACGTTTACATTTTTTAATTATTTAAAATGGGAAAGAAGCGGTCATCATTATAATTTTCTATATTTAATAGAATCAGAAAATACTGAATCTGATTATAGGATCAGAAGTTTGGGTGATTTACTTTGGAGTTTTAAAAGAGAACCATCTCAGATCAATCGAATGACTTTTCTTTGGTTAGGCTATGATGACAAATCTTATAATACCATATATAATTTTTTTCCAATCGTAAGGACTGCCGATGCAAAGAAAGAAAAGTCAAGGTTGTATGGGCCATTTCTTTATTATCTTTTTGATTCGGAAGAAGAAAAAACGGAACTAATGATGGCTGGGCTCGGTTATTATCATAATGAAACTAAATATGATAACCAATATTCAACTTACGTATTGTTAGGTGTTTTGTATCAGGAAAAAACGGAAATTGAGAGGGGATACATTAAGAGGGGAAGTTTATGGGGTTGGCTCTGGGAATACCAGACAGAAGACAATGGCTATGAAAAATTCTCTATATTGAAATTATTTTCTTACAGCAAGGAAACAGATGGAACCAAAAAAATTATGGGAATGTCTATATAAAACATGAAAGATTCGAAAACAAAAATTCTCGCCATTTCAGGTGGAATTAGCCCTACATCGTATAACAAAAAAATTCTGCAAACCTTACAAAATTCTTTTTCAGAAGAATGTGAATTCAAAATTTACGATGAGATTGAAAAGTTTCCTTTTTTTGCCTCTGGCATTTCTGATGAAGAAACACCAATGGTAATCAAAGATTTTTTAAATAAAATTCAAATTGCTGACGGGGTTTTTATTTGTTCACCTGAATATGTATTTAGCATTCCAGGTGTATTGAAAAATGCGTTGGAATGGGCTGTTTCTTCTGTTGTGTTTACAGACAAACCGGTAGCCTTGATTACAGCAGCCTCCGTCGGAGAAAAAGCACATGAATCATTACTGTTAGTTTTGAAAACAATAGGTGCTAAATTATCGGAGGAAACAAATCTTTTGATTTCTGGAGTGAAAGGAAAAGTTTCTTTGGATGGTCAAATTACAGATGAACCGACGAAACTTGCTATAAAAAACTTGATGGATGTCTTTTTGAATTCCTTAAAGCAAGCTGAGTGAAGACTTCTCTTAAATCGTTTTGATCAGTTTTGTATTTCGATAGTAATACTTGTTCTGGCTGGACTGATAGTGTCGGCATCGACCTTGGATATGAAAAGTTTTCTATTGTAAAAAAATTCCTTATTCCAATGAACCTTATACAGCCAAGAACATTATGGAGATTATAATTTAGAGATATATCTATTCAATTTTGGCTTGAATTTGGCGATCTCAATTTTCAACTTTTTGAATATGGGAATTGATTTACTATATATTTTGCTCAAATTTAGTGAAAATAGGGCGAATTTGAAAGTTATTCTCTAAAAGTGGAATGTTTTCAATCTATCTTGAAATTTTCAAGATTAAACAATCAGATTGAAAACAATGATTCATAGAAATTTTGCTTTATATATTAACACAAACGGAAGGTGACGAATTGTTGCAAGAAAATCCGGCTTCTACTCTACATGTATTGTTACATCCATCTCCATTCACCAAGTTACCATCATCGCAAGCCTCGTAGGAAACCTTCACTCCATTCCCACAAATATTACAATCTGCAGTAACGTCAGTTATATTCGAGGTTCCGATGGTTCCAGAGGCTTTATTCGTAATTCCACATGTCACTCCATTTGGATTTGAGAGAACCGAAACAGAGTAACTGCTATTTGACTTGATTGTTGTGCTAAACAAAAAATTCCCTAATGTATTTCTAGAGAGGTTGTTTGCTCCATTAAGTTGCAAAACTAATGTTCCTCCATTCAATTGACCAGTTAATGTTCCTCCAACACTTTGATATGTGTCTGGAATTTGAGCCTGGCTTGTTTGCGAAACTATTCCAATAAGTGTAAGTAGCGAACTTTGGCTCGCTTCGTCATTTTTTTTATCTGCTATTTCACAGCTTAATAAGGACATAAGTGTTAGCATTAACATTACTGAAATCATTCTATTTGATATGGATATTGTTTTCACATTTTTCTCTTTTAACAAGAGTTAAGTAATGGTAAGTTTTGTGTAAATAAAAATTTTAAAAATAAAGAATATCTGAATTGGTTTAATTAATAAAGTTGAATATTCTTACCATTATCTTCTGGACTACATGCATTTGATTGCCAATACAAATGTAACCTCATTTCTGCAATTTCCATTTCTAGTTGTGAATGATGCTGGATCACCAAATGTATGGCTTTGAAGTAATTCTTGTTATGGCATCGGTGGCAGCACATGTTTTGAATGGACAGTTAGCATTAGTGACTACTATAGCTGTAGGGTTTGTCGCAAATATTCTGACAAAGCTCTGTTTGGTGGGGATGGATTATGAAGTAAGTAAAAATATTGAAGTTCAAAATTTGAATTACATCCAATCATAGGTCGAAAACGTTGTTCTAATTTCAATTTATGGTTATGGCTGAACTTAAGTCGAATGCGTTCTTTTTTCTTGTTATGCGACTTTTACTCAATCTTTCGTTCCTTTTTTTGATTTCATGTGCTAATGGATCTTTGAATAATACCTGTGATATCAGCTCAAAAGCCTATGCGGAAACTTCTGCTTAATTAGGTTTTTTAGGACAAAAACATCATCCTTGTTATCCGGGCCTGCAAATTGTAAATAACCCAGGGCTCAATGTTAGTTCGACAACTGGAACCATCGCTGAGTTTGGTGGGAACTCTCTCCAAGGGTCGTCTCTTTCTTTTGGTTTGTATTTAGGAATGGCGCCAAAAGATCCAGTGTCTGTGCAAGTAATTGTAAGTAATTCAAGTTATGCGACTGTTTCTCCACCTTCTTTTGTTTGGACAAGCTCTGACTGGAGTGTAACTAAAAGCATTGCGGTAACCGCTGTAAATGATACCATCATCAATGGAACTCGCAATTTTTCGATTCGATTAGTCGTCACTTCGAATGATTCCTCAATGAGACTGCAAGATCAAATCATCTCTATGGAAATCATAGACAATGATAAAATTATTTTTACAACTTCAAGCAGTTATACTGGAATTTTGGGAGGGGTTTTTGGTGCTGATGCCATTTGCCAAGCGGATGCAAAATGCCCTGTAGGTAAAATTTGTAAAGCCATGTTAGCCGATGGTGGTTCTGGCGTTCGTAGAGCCTCCTTAACTGCTGGAGTAGGTGATGGGCAAATCGATTGGGTTCTCAAACCATTTTCTACCTATTTGAGAAATGACAGTCCGACGGTGATTGGAACTACAACTGCCGCTTCTCTTTTTACTTTTCCCATCGTGGGGATTCGACCTACCTCTGCCACCGCTTGGACAGGTCTGAGTGCAGATTGGACAAACAATGGCAATCATTGCGGATCATGGACTGTGGATTCTGGTAATGGAAATGCAGGGGATACAGCAGGAACAGGCACCGCAGCAATCGGTTTTAGCAGCTTTCCTTGTAATAGCAACTTACCTTTTTATTGTGTAGAACAATAATTCAAAAAACTCTAAATTTCCTCATTGACAATCTATATCTATTAGATATAGCTAGAAAATATATCTGGTAGATATGGAGTTATTATGAAAACAAAGGAAAAGAATATTCTTGTTGTTCTTGGTCATCCGAACCCAAATTCACTTTGTGGTCATTTAGCCGAAAGTTATGTGAATTCGGCAAAAGAATCTGGTCATACTGTTAGTTTTTTGAAACTTTCGGAACTAAAATTTGATTATAATTTATATTCGGGTCACAAAAAGGATTCCATCCAAACTCTTGAACCTGATTTAATTCAAAGTCAAAAATTAATATCTGAAGCCGATCACATGGTGTTTGTATTTCCTAGTTGGTGGGCCAGTATGCCTGCAGTTTTAAAAGCATGGATTGATCGTGTATTTTTGCCTGGTTTTTCTTTTAAGTATCGAAAAAACTCTCCACTTCCCGAAAAACTACTGTTAGGAAAAACGGCTCGTATCTTGGTTACGATGGATGCCCCCAGTTGGTACTATAAATGGTTCAATAAATCACCAGGTGTACAATTGTTAAAGTTTGGTACACTAGAGTTTTGCGGAGTGTCTCCAGTGAAAGTAAGTATTTTTGGACAGGTGAGAACTCGAAAACAAACAGATATTTCCAAATGGACAAAAGTTGTAGAGTCTTTGGCGATTCAAGGTAAATGATGTGAATTTTTATAATCCAGAATTAAATGAGTTTGAACAAAGTGGTAAATATTTAAATTTTCAAGGTCATTCTATTTTTTATCGAACGCTAGGTGAGGGTGAAAATTTATTTCTTTTACATGGATATCCATTCAATAGTTTCGATTGGAATTTAGTCATTCCCAAATTATCCAAAAACAGGAAGATTATACTTTTGGATTTTTTAGGAATGGGGTTTTCGGATAAACCTAAAAATCATAAATATACATTCGAAGAATATGCAGAAATAGTGAATGCAGTCGCAAAACACCTGAAAATAAAGGAAGCAGATATTTTAGCTCATGATTTAGCTGTGAGTGTTGTTCAGGAAATGTTAGCATCATCGGAAAAAAATCTGTTTAACATCCGCTCTGTTGCTTTTATGAATGGAGGTTTGTTCACTGACGTCTACAAACCTAGACTGATCCAAAGGCTGTTATCACAGACTCCCAATGTGATAGGAAAATTTTTAAGTAAAAAGATGAGTCGTAAGTCTGTAGAAGTTTCTTTGTTTCGAGTGTTTGGAGCAAACACTCAACCAGATTCTCATTGGTTAGGAATCTTTTGGGAAATTTTGAATTATAAGGAAGGCAAATCCATAGCTTATTTGATTGGCCGAATGGTTTTTGATAAAGTGCGTTATCAAAAACGTTGGATCGGTGCCATGTCGGATACAACGATTCCATTTTGTTACATCTGTGGACCAGCGGATCCAAACTCAGGTAGACATATGGCAAATCGTTTTTTAAAAAGTTTTCCCACAAAACCCGTATATTTTTTATCAGAATTGATTGGGCATTGGCCTCAAATTGAGTCGCCAGAAGAAGTTTCGAGTAAATACTATCAATTTAAAAAAGATTTGGAACATTCCAATGAAACGAGAAAGTAAAACACAATATGCATTGTTGGGAATTCTTTCCCAATGTGAAATGAACGGATATGAAATCCGAAAATACATAGAGTCTACGATTAGTTTTTTCTGGAACGAAAGTTTTGGCCAGATATATCCAACACTTTCTAAGTTAGAAGAAGAAGGTTTGATTCGCGAATGGGAGAAAACGGATGTTAGTGGGAAAAAGAAAAAAGTATATAAAATCACTCGTCCTGGCTTAGAAGAATTCCGACGTTGGATGGACGAATCACCAATCCAATCTAATAAAAGAAACGAATTATTGTTTAAGGTATTTTTTGGAAGGCATATGAATCCGAAATTATTAACCCAACAATTAGAAGAAGAGATTCGTAAACAAAAGGAAGATTTAAAATCATTGAAGGTATTTCAAAAAGAATTAGATAGAGATTGGGACAAACACCCAGATCAAGAATATTGGTCTTTGACGCTCGAATTCGCAGAAAAACAAACAAAACTGAATTTAGATTGGATTGAAAAAGTTAAGAGTAAAATCAAAACCT
The DNA here is from genome assembly GCF_016918735.1 of Leptospira abararensis. Lineage (GTDB taxonomy): Bacteria > Spirochaetota > Leptospiria > Leptospirales > Leptospiraceae > Leptospira_A > Leptospira_A abararensis. The sequence continues at coordinate 298,789 of NZ_JAFFPR010000060.1, read as the reverse complement.
GAGTCTCTGTTTCAATTTGTATGAGAAATTATCTATACTACGATGAATCAAAAGAAATCTCATAAATAAAATACTATTCATTTCATTTAATTCATTGATTTGGAGACCTAATCTATATAAAAAACAGAGTATGGGTTGGCACATTGTCTCTAAAAAATTTTGTTATGTCTTCTTTGTTTGCCTCCTATTTACCTTTGCCTCCCCCATTTTTGGGATCGAAAAAGTAACTCTCCATCTTAAATGGTTTCACCAATTTCAATTCGCTGGTTACTATGCTGCCCTCGAAAAAGGTTATTATAAGGAAGCCGGTCTTGATGTAGAAATTATAGAAAGTACAATTGGAATCAAAGGGATTCACGATAAAGTCATTCAATCTACTGGACAATACGGCATTGGAAGTAATGAACTAATTAAGGAAAGATATGCGGGAAAACCTGTTGTAGTTCTCGCTGTTATCTTACAACATTCGCCATCTGTCCTTTTTTTTAAAAAATCATCAAATATACAAAGTATTCATGATCTAGTTGGAAAACGGGTTATGTTGACTCCCCATATGGATGAAATTGTTGCTTATCTCAAAAAGGAAAGAATTAACTTAAGCGATTTACAGTTGTTAGAGCATCGATTCAACCCGAATGACTTAATTCAAGGTAAAGTAGACGCTTATTCGGGTTATTCAACAACACAAACCTATGACTTTAAAAAAGCGGGATTCCCTTATGTTGCCTATTCACCGAGAGTGGCTGGTATTGATTTTTATGGTGATAACTTTTTTACTAGTGAAGAGGAGGTTCGTAAACATCCCGAAAGAGTAAAGGCATTTCGAGAAGCGAGTCTTCGTGGTTGGCAGTATGCAATGAGCCATAAAGAAGAAATCGTAGACTTAATCTACGAGAAATATTCAAAGAGAAATCCGAAGGAACGATTACTCTTTGAAGCGGAACAAATGACTCCTTTAATCCAACCAATCCTTGTAGAGATGGGATATATGAATCCTGGTCGATGGAAACACATAAACGAGGTATATGCGGAGCTGGGTATGCTTCCGAGGAATATTAATTTAAAAGGATTTATTTACGATCCTCATCCTCCCGCTAATTATGATTGGATTTATTATTCCTTTGGGATTGTTGTTTTTTCTTTAGCGATTATTTGGTTAGTCCAATGGAGACGATTAAATAAACAATATTCTGAAAATTTGAAGAAACAAGTAGAGGTAAGAACAGAGGAATTGAAACATTCCAACGAATACCTACAAGTTTTAAATCAAAGTTTGTTGAATACATTAAAAGAACTTACTGAAGCGCAAGATAGACTTTTAGCCTCAGAAAAATTGGCTGTACTCGGGCAGTTGGCAGCGGGCATGGCGCATGAATTAAATACTCCACTTGGTGCCATTGTTTCTTCCAACCATTCTCTTGCTGATTTTCTAAAAAATAAGATGAACATTATTATGGATACTATTGTTGGCTTTGATAAGCAAGATTCTTTACGATTTCATATTTTGTTGGAAGAAAGTCTCAAGAACCAAACTTTTCTTGAAGGAAAAATAGAAAGGTCTATTAAGAAAGATCTAGCTTCGAAGTATTCAAATATAGAAAAGATGGGCTTGTATGGGAAACATATGCAATTAGTGGTTGAGACTGGCGCCTTTCGATTAGGTGATGGACTCTCTCAGATATTAGAAAGTGAAAATTCGCTTAAGATTTTAGAAACTGTCTCTAACATAACAACTGCTTACCGTTCGAATCAAATAATTTCGGTTGCTTCCGATAAGGCCACTCATGTAATTAAAGCTCTGAAGAGTTATCTTGTTTCCGATAAAGATGTATTAAATGGAGATACAAACGTTGATATTGCTTTTGAAATGGATACCATCCTTTCACTTTACCATTATAATCTAAACAAAGTGACCATATTGAAATCATATTTAACTGAAAAAAAATGCAAAGGTAATAGAGACAAACTCAATCAAGTTTGGATTAATTTGCTAAATAACGCATTACATGCGATGTCTTATAGCGGAACATTAGAAATCAAAATCCAATTGATTGAACCTTGGATCAAAGTATCGGTTATCGATTCAGGCATTGGTATTGCTGATTCGATTAAAGAAAAAATTTTTGATCCATTTTTCACAACAAAACCTAATGGCGAAGGGATGGGGTTAGGTCTTGATATTTGTAAAAAAATTATATCACAAATGGGTGGGAAAATTGAATCGGAAGATGTTGTCAAAGGAGCTTGTTTCTCCGTTTGGTTGCCTACTGTAGAGACCTAATTTTTTCGATCGATTGTTTTAGTTTTGTTAAGAGAGAATTTAATGAATTAATTTCCTCATCTGTGAAATCCTGAATGCATTCCTCTTCGTTTTGCGTGTGTGAGACAACTGCCTCATCAATGAGTTTTAAACCTTTTTCTGTCAGGGAAACTAGGGTGGCTCGCCTGTCATTTGGGTCAGGCAATCTTTCTATATAACCTGCAGTTTCCAGGCGATCCAATCGATTGGTCATCGCTCCGGAAGAAAGTAACATTCCTTGCCAAAGTTGGGTTGGGTTCAATCGAAAGGGTGCACCCGACCTGCGAAGTGAGGCCAAAACATCAAATTCCCCTAATTTTAATCCCCACTTTCCTAAATTCGACTCCACTACATCGCTTGCAAGGAGGGCCGCTTGGCCTAAACGTCCGAATACTTCCATTCCGCGGAGAGCAAGGGAGGGATTTTCCTTTTGCCACTGCTTTAAAATCTCATCGATTGCATCCATTCACTGACTCTTGGGAAAATTATCTTGACGTCAAAGTAAAAATCAAAATATCTTTATGTAAAGATTCTTTATGGAGAGATAATTGTGAAATCCCTATCCCCGATCCTGGCTTTGGTTGTTCTTTTTTCCCTTTTTGGTTGCTTCGGCAGAGCAGCAGTTCCTTATACAAAAGAGGTTCTCCCGGTCCATCTCGAGAAACCTATTCCTGGTCTCAAACTAGAAGTTTTCCAAACCGGTCGGATGGTCATCGATGGTTGGGCTGCATACACAGGCGGAGAGGGGAAAGTTAATATGGACCAACCTGCTTATTTGATCTCCCATCCGCGCTATGGATTGATTGCCTTCGAAGCCGGCCACCATTCAGAGATAGCAACTAATCCCTCTGAACATTTAGGTTGGATTCATCGAGTGGGACTAATGCCTATGGAACAAGACCCTGGCCAGGACTTCCGTAACCAGTTGAAAGCTACCGGGAACAATCCAGATTCCCTTCGAGATATTTTAGTTTCACATTTTCATCCAGAACATGTGGGAGCTGTAGAAGAATTCCCTAAGGCCCGTATTGTAGCAGATCGTCGTGAAATAAATCATGGGCTTGAATCACCAAACTATAATTATGTGGAAAATGAGTATGATGGTGTTCCGAATTGGCATCAAATTAATTTTTCTTTAACAAAACAATTTGGCTCCTTTGAAGGGTTTTATGATTTGGTGGGAGATGGATCCGTAATCGTTCTTTCGACACCAGGACATACCCCTGGACATATTTCTGTTTTAGTAAATTTAGAATCAGGGCCTGTACTTCTAACCGGCGATATGGCTTGGACAGAACATAACATTAATACTCAATCGATTGGACTTCCATTTATTTCCTCTGATGGAGAAGCGGCGAGGATTTCACTCGGGCAATTATTGGCATTCCAATCTTCAAATCCAAATGTTCTTATAGTCCCTGGGCATGATCTAAATCCATTAAGAAGAAAAACGAGAAGGGATATCAAAATTCACCCATGGTCAGGAGTTGGGAAAAAATAAGTATCAAATCTTACCGTAAATAATAAACGATAAGCGCTTATCAACCGAATGGCTCTCCCACTCCCCCATTCTTGGCGGGAGGGGTAGTTTAAGCGACATTCGTATAATCATCAAATTGAGCAGAATTATTGTGTTTCGCATCGGGAAACCGACCCCCATGTGTGGATATTTGAATTTCGTAAATTAATCCAAGTTTACTTTTTCGATTTCAATTACGATAGCCTGCTCTAGATTCGTTCTAGTACGTATGGAGCCTTTGAAAGAAATGTATTCCCGTGAATGGGTTCTTGGTTTGGGAAATCACTTAAACCAAGTGGATTCCAAGATCAGTCCTTTGGAATTTCAGAAGCAGGTGTTTTTTTCACCTTGGAAAGAAATGGAGTTAAAGGAAAGAATCAATCGGCTTTCCGATGTTTTGGTTCAATATTGGCAGGGGCCGATCTCTCTGATTTATCCCAATCTCATTGCATTGATAAACTCACTTCGAAATCAAGGAATTCCAGATTTTAATTTTCCTTATATTTTTCTAAATGATATTGTCACAAAATCAGGGTTAGATGACTTCGAAACTTCTATGAAGGCCTTGGAAAAGGTTACTGTATTTTCAAGTGCCGAGTTTGCGATCCGTTTTTTCTATAAACATCATTTTAATAAAACTTTAAAGCAAATGCACCTTTGGTCAAAACACAAAGAACCAATGGTCCGAAGGTTAGCAAGTGAAGGTAGTCGCCCTATGTTACCTTGGGGAATCGGAATACCAGAGATAAAAAAAAATCCAGAAATTCATATACCAATATTAGAAACTCTTTGGGATGATAAAGATGAGATTGTTCGCAGGAGTGCTGCAAATCATTTGAATGACATATCCAAATTGAACCCCGATTTAGTTTTGGAGTTTTGTAGGAATAAGTTTGGAAAATCAGAAGAATTGGATAAAAACTTAAAACATTCGTTACGCACACTTTTAAAAAAAGGAAACACTAAAGCATTAGGATTCTTTTCTTATAATACAAAGTGGAAACCAGAAAAAATAAAATTTTCCTTATTAAATAAGGAAGTCAAAATCGGAAATTCACTTGAGTTTAAAATTTCTGTTAAACAAACAACTAAAGATAAAACGAAGATACGGATGGAGTATAAAATTGGGTTTTTGTTATCGAAAGGTAATTATGGCTATAAAGTATTCCAGTTAGGTGAGCGAATGTTGCTACCAAACGAAACAATGGAAATCATCAAAAAACACTCGTTTGCTCCCATCACTACACGGGTTTATTACCCTGGCATACATACAATTTCCGTTTTACTGAATGGAAATGAATATAAATTACAAAAGTTTGAGTTAAAAAGAGGATAGGAATCAGCTTTGAGGAAAATTTTTAATAGTAGTTTGGTGTTTGCTTTTATATTTCCCTTCTGGTCCTGTTCTGTTTTTTATTCTTCAGAAAGACTTAACGCTGATTATTCTAAATATAGCAAGGACAAGTCACTGAGTTATGAATTGATAGGTTGGGATGATGAAGCAGATCGTCGCAGAATTTCTTATATACTTGCTGCCCTCCAATCGTCTGGAAAATTTTCTTCCGTTCGATATCAGAATCAAAATAAAACAGATGTACATGTCCAAATTATACTAGAATCAAGTCCTAAGTTTAAATTTTTTCTAGGAGAAGCGACCGAACCTGTATCGTATTTACCGGAAAGAAATCCTGAAAGATTTAGCGTTTATTTATTGAATCGATTTTTGGCGATAAGTACATTTTTTGTAATTCCTGATATTGATCGAGATGATGACTATTTGGTCTTTCGGCTGAGCAAAAAAGGTAAATTCGAGAAAGAATATCGATATCCTATGGAATCGTATCGAGTGTTTGGTTGGATTTCCCTTCTTCTAATGTGGGGAGATGATCGGAAGGAATGGAAACCGATCCTAACGGAAAAAGTATCAAAATTTCTAGGAGATACTCAGGATGAACTGTAAACATAAGATTCTAATTTTGTTAGAGGTTGTATCAGTTCTTTTTTTTCTGAACTGTGCCGCCTTTCCAGATCCAGTCACTTCTAAAGAACGTAAAACTCATTCTATTGGAAAAGAAAAAGTAAGAGTTGTTTTTATCGGGTTCTATCGTTATGAACAAGAAAAAAAAATAATTATGGATAGATTGTCCAATGCGGGTTTAAGAGAAGATCCTAACGCAAATTCAGAGTTAGAAGTGATCCTCCAAAAAAAAGATCCGGTGTATAAATATGTAATTTTGCATCGGTTGAATTTTTTACTAACTTTTTTATCCGGAGGGATGGTGCCCTCTCATATCAGAACTGAACAAACACTTACATTTCGATATTCTAAACTAGGTGTGGTTGAAAATGAATCAAAATACGATATAGGGATGGATCAGTGGCGAGGAATTCCGGTTGTGATTTTTATGATCACTCAATGGCCCAATCGAATTTATAAAGAACAATTGATTGATGCTACGGAATTGGAGATAAAAGAAATATGAGAAACCTTTACCTGATTGTATTCTTCTGTTTGGTTTTATCTTGTATGGGATTGAATCGACGATTGTTACCGAATGAAAAGTTGGACTTCATTGACATCCAAAACAACAAGAGAACTTATATTGTCCATTATCCAAAACAATGGAATGGATCACCAATACCTTTGTTAGTTGCCTTACATGGTCGATTTGGATCAGGTTCTTCCATGATTAAACAAACTAAATTAGATCTTTTGGCAGATACTAAAGGTTTCATTGTTGTATTTCCTGATGGTTATAAAAGGAGTTGGGCTGACGGACGAGGGAATACTCCAGCAGATGAAAACCAAATCAACGATATTGCATTCATTGAAGCAATGGTAAAACGATTGATTGCAGAAGGGTCAGTGGATCCTAAAAAAGTATTTTTGGTAGGTCATTCCAATGGCGGTTTTATGGCTCAGAGAATGGCCGCCGAAAAACCTGGTTTATGGAAAGGTGTATTGAGTGTTGCGGCGCAGATTTCAGTTTATACTCTCAAAAGAAAATCAATATTAAATTCAAATCCGGTTTCTGTCGGGATTATTGCAGGCACTGATGATCCTCTCGTTCCATATAGCGGAGGGTATGTGAGAGATGGTGGTGAAATTCTATCTGTTGATGATTCAATTTTACGTTGGAAAGAATGGAATCTGTGTAATGATTCTGCTGTAACAAAAACTCAAACATACCAAGAGGATTTGGCAGAGATAAAAATAGATTTTTTACGATATGAAACTTGTGCGGAAAATACTAAGGTTGAGTTGATTCGATTGAATGGACTTGGTCATAGTTGGCCTGGGGAAACACCAATGATTCCTTTTATTGACCAAGGGAAAACAACAAAAGTGGTCGATGGTTCAAAACTTGTTTGGGAATTTATGGAAAGCCTGTGACTTTAACAAAGGTAGCATTAGTCACGGGAGCTTCGCGCGGAATTGGACTTTCCATTTCGCAAATGTTGGTTTCCTTGGGTTATAAAGTTTATGGGGTGGCAAGAAATCCAGATCTTTGCGTTTATTCCAACGAATTGTTTACATTGATTTCTTGTGATCTTTCCAATGCCAAACAATTGGACCAGTTGCTTGATCGTATTCCTGAAAAAAAAGAAATCAGTTTGTTAGTTCATAATGCAGGCCTTGCTTATTTTGCACCGGTAGAAGAGTTGTCTTCGGAAAAAATTCGTGAGATGATCAGCATTCACGTGACAGCACCGATGTTACTGACTAGTCAATTGACTCGCATTCTAAAAGAAAATCAGGGTCGTATTGTGTTTATTGGTTCTGTTGCAGGAAAGGAAATCTCTCCTTGGGGAAATGTCTATGCATCTCTTAAAGCAGGGATCCATCATTATGCCAGAGAGTTATTTGCCGAGTTACGAAAGTTTGGTGTCAAGGTTCATTTAATCATTCCTGATATAACAAAAACTGATTTTTATAAGAACTTAAATTTTGAACCTGACGAGGATCCAAAGTCCTATTTGTTACCAAATCAAATTGCGGAAGTAATTGAGGAATTAGTGGTTCGGGATCGGGGATGGATGATTCCGGAAATTCAGATTTCGCCAGAATTCTTTAAGTTAAAACGTAAAAAACAAAATTAACTAGATTATTCCCCAACAGGTGTTGCATTATCGGAAAATGGATCTTGGGAAGATGTGGATACAGCATCGTCTTCGTTAGTCGGTGTTGGTAACACTTTGGCTATCATTGTATCTTCGTCTTGTTTGCGTTTGATGGCACGGATCTTTCCATCTGTCTCATAGAGTCTTTCTATTACTTTTTTAAGTAATAGAAAGAGGAACTCGGGACTTTCTTGGCTCATTTGCCCGAACGTTGTCCGATTGATGATTCCCAGTTTTGCAGATTCTGAAACAACTACTATGGATGCAGCCCTTGGACTATTGTTGATAATGGCCATCTCACCGAAAAATTCGCCGGGTAAAATACTTCTCAGTTTGACATGTTTACCTTCGATTTGTTTGTAAATATCTAACTGTCCTTCAAATAAAAAGAACATAGCTCCGTTGGACGGCACCCCTTCTTTAAAGAGTACCTCACCCCGTTTGATATTGATCATACTAAGTTTTGCGAGAGATTCTTTAAGTCCCATCACTTGACTCCGTTAGATCTTTTAGTTTTTGTTCTGCTTCTATCAAACGTTCTACGTAAGTTTGTAACAATGCATAAACAAACATAGGGTTTGAATTGGCGATACGAGTTAAATTTTGTTTATCTAAGATTCCAAGTTGTGCTCGGTCTGAATCTATAAAAACTGTCATGGCTCTTGGGTGGCTTGAAATGAGAGCAATCTCTCCAAAGAATTCACCAGTGGAAAGTTTACGCACTTCATGAAAATTTCCCTGATCGGGTGCACCCATTCCCACAGAAAGTGAACCACTAAGAATGAAATACATCTTTTCGTTAGACGGTTCACCTTCTCTTACGATGATTTCTCCTCGTTTGAATGTCTTCGTGGGGACAGTGTTAACGAAGTCAAAGATGTTGATTCGATTATCTTTCTTAGGAATGGACATTAAAGGCCGCGGTAAATCTCAATCAATTCAGTTACTTTCTTATCCTCCGCATATTCCAGAGGAGACTTTCCTGTTTTATCTTCTATTTTTGAATCTCCGCCATTTAAAACGAAAACTCTAGCCAATTCCAAAATGGAATCACTTTTACCAGGATCAAACTGGATTGCTAGTTCGGAAAGTATAGTTTTCCCTAATTTATCCTGTTGGTTTAAGTTCGCTCTTCTTTCTACTAGGAATAGTACTAATTTCTTATAACTTTCTGTTTGCATATTCTCTCTAGAGGATAAAAACTTTTGAATGGCTTTGTGTAAAACAGTAAGGCCATTATTATCTGTTAGGTTGGGATCAGCACCTAAGGTTATGAGTTGAGACATGGTATCTATACGATTTCTGTTGAGGGCAATGTGAAGAGCACTTAACCCGCGTTTGTTTTTTGTGTTAGGGTTTACGCCTTTGGTTATCAATAGTTTAATAGTTTCGTCTGCAAACTTTTGTTCTTTTTTATCAATCTCCAATTTGCAAATTGTAGTGATTAGGTTTTCGCCTTCTTCGTTTAAGGTTTGGAGATCAGCACCCGCTGCTACTAAAAGTTTGAATGCTTCTGCATCCTTTCTTTCGATAGTTGAAAAAATCAAACTGGAACCATCTTTTTGTTTGTGGTTGGGATTTGCTTTCTTTGATAAAAGAAACTTTGCAATAGAAACTTGTTTGTTTTCCAAAGCAAGAGAGAGTGATGTTTCGTTAGTTTTTTGGTTTAAAACATCGACGGGAACATTTTTTTTCACTAACTCTTCTACTATCTTTTGGCCAGATTTTCTAGAGGCTAAATGAATGGGAAGGTATCCGGCAATATTTGGTATCATCACATCTGCATTTTTCTGGATGAGAATTTCTGCAATGGACCATTTGGATGCTTCAATGGATTCTTCTAATGGATTTTTATTTGTGGATAATGTTTGATTGGGATTGGCACCCGCTTCTAAAACAAGTTTTAGAAGATTAGAATCGTTTTTTTGTAATGCGAGTTCAAATAGAGTTATGTTCTTTAAGTTTTTGGAATCAACAGCCAGTCCTTTTTTGAGGAGTAAGTTTACGGCTGTTAGGTTTTTCTTTTCTACCGCATAAAACGGTAGGGATTCTCCCTCTGGTGTTTTAACATTTGCGTCAGCACCTCGGTTTAGAAGAACTTCCAAACCTTGTGTAAATCCTTTTTCAATAGCAAATATAATCGGTCGAATGGACTTTGTATCTTCTGTATTGGGGTTTCCGTTCGAATCCAAACTTAAGTTCAGTAGTTTTAAGTTCTTTTGGTCAATCGAAACAAAAACCGGCGTCCGACCAGTTAAATCGGGAAGGTTGATGTCCGCTCCATTTTGAAGAAGATAGTTAATAGAATCTATTTTTGATTTTTCAAAAGCCAAATAAAGAGGAGACTTCCTCGGATTGTTTCGCAAATTTACATCTGCTTTACTTTCCACAAGTAACTTCTGTACGGCGAGATTTGCTTTTAGAACGGCAACATGTAAAGCGGTATTTCCATCAGCATCATAAGCATTCAGGTCCGCGCCTTTTTCCACAATGGTTTTGATTTGATTTGTGAAACGAGAGGTGACCACATAATGTAACAATGTTTTGCCGGAAAGATCTCGTTTGTTGAGGTCGGCTCCTTGGTTCAGTAAAATCTCAAAATGTTTCGGTTTGTTTTTTTCCACTGCTAGAACAAGGAGAGTTTTTCCCGATTCATCACTGGCATTGATGTCACCACCATTTGTGATAGCTGTCTCAAATTCCTTTACATTTCCTTTGGATAAAATCTGAACCATGTCGGGAGTGACAACGGTCATTGATGTGGGTTCGGCTAAGTTTTCTTGTGCAAAACTGCCACCGAAAGAAAAGAGGAAAAGGATAAAACTAAAAGTAATTTGATTATGTTTCATTTGGGTAAATAAGCATCTGGATCCAACGCTTGTTGGTCAGGGCCTTTCCTAACTTCAAAATGTAAATGTGGGCCGGTGGATTTACCGGTGTTTCCTACCTGACCAATGATATCTCCAGATCGGACACTGTCACCTTCTTTTACTTGGCGTTCGTTCTGATGGGCATAGTAGGTGAATATATTGTTTTTATGGCTTAGAATGGTAAGCATCCCATAACCACCGCTAGTTGTTATGGTCCTCCATACCTTCCCATCACTCACAGCTTTTATGGGTGTACCGATGGACGCCGGTAAATCGATTCCTGAATGAAACGCACCCACCTTTCCCGTCACTGGATCCACTCTAGTTCCAAAATTGGAAGATACATAACGATCGTTATCTACCGGAATCTGAAAGTATTTAGAGATATCGTCATTATCAACGAGAGGTCCACGTTCTTTGGATACAAATCCGCCGAAGATCCAACCTTCCCATTCATCATTCCAAGAAATGTAAATCCATTTGGAACGAACTCCTCCGATGGTTTCTATTTCTTTTTTTGTATCAATGATTTTGATTTTTTCATCACCAACAATTGTGGTGATCACCGAACCATAGTCATTTGGTTCATCGCGCATTCGTAAACTTGTGGAGCGAACATATCGTTTTTCTCCTGTTTTTAGTTCATCCGGATTTTCTTGTGGATAGGAGATTTCACCTGGTTGGACTTCGTAAGAGACCACTTCCGAAGCACTTAAATAACCACCAAATACCCATCCGTTGCCATAAGCCGAGGAAACTTGGTGCCAATAGGAAGTGATTCCGTCTATAGTTTCTTCGTTTGCAGTGGATGTTTCGATTTTGACTTTGAGTCCTTTTGGTAACCTAGCAACAACGTAAGCATTCACGTCAGGTTCTCCTCTCATATTGAGAGAACTTGCTTCCACCCACATATCCTTTCCTTTTCTAGAATCAGAATAACTTGTATTTGGTGACTCTGCGATTCGTCCAGAAAGTGATGATAAGTCTAAAGATAAACCTTCTGTGTTTCTTGCCTTAACTGCGGGTTTGTTTGGTGAAAGTAAATCTTGGGTAATGTATCCTTCTTGTTTGGATTTGGTTCGAACTAAAACCCAATGAGATCCTTCTTTTTTGGCGCTTACATCTTGTTTTAAAACCATCACCACTTCCAAGGAATCTCCTTTTTTTACTTTCGTAGCAGAACGAGTCGAAGGGTTGCTCATTGGTTCTAGTTGGAGAAAAAAACTTTCGGCGGCGATTGCTGTAAGAGATTTTGATTTTTTCTCTTTCGCACCAGGTGCAGCATTATGATCTGAAATTCCTTCTGCTTGTTTTAAGTCGATAGGGGATGAGGAAATTTTGAGTCCTGGGAATTTGGTTTGTACTCGATTCACAAAGTCATTGTACTTCTGTAGAATTTCTTCCTGTTTCTTTTGGTTGGTAGTGACAAGGCCCGATTGTCGTTGTTTGTCTTTTTCCTCAAGGGAGGTTTGAGCGAAAACCGACAAGGAACAAAAGACTAGAAAAATACACGTTAGAAGGATTCTCTGATTTTTCATAAAACAAACTATAAATAACCAAAGAAAACGAGAATGGTCAAGGTTTTTTGTTTAATCTTCCTCGGGCAATAAAGGAGTTAAAAAATAAGAAATAAATTCTAATTTCCCTCTCATGGATGATTTTTCATAGATCGATGCTGTTTGGTTCTCAATGGTGCGAAGGCTTTTTTTTCGAACTGCCGCAATTTGTTTTTGGGAAAAGCCACGTAATAAGAGGATTGCGATTTCAGTCTCCGCTTCCGACAAATTCCATTCTTCCATTTGGGCTTTTGCCTCTGCCCAAAAACCTAGTTCTGGATTTTTTAAGATCCGGTTTGTGCGTTTCAGGACATGGATTTGCGACTTTGCTTGTACGTTTTCGACAGCTTCGGCTTTCAATTCTTTGTAAAGGATAAAGACGACAAGAAAAGAAGATATAGCAATGAAAGACTCAACAGTGGCAATGACGATTCTAAATCGATCAAAATACTCGGGTGGGTTGGTAAGAGTGAAAATTTCTTCAGCAATCCAAACAATGAGAGATAAAACGTAAAAACCTAAAAAAAGAATTCTTACCTGGCGAGTGTCCATATTTCTATCTAACCTTCGCAACTAGTCCCTGGATAGGCAAGTCCGTTTCTTAGGTAGTACCCACATTTGCGGACATCCTCCATGGTAGGATGGGCAGAAATCTGAGATCATAACAACATGAACGGATGGATGTTAAAATTATCATTTCTTTGTTTTGGATTCGTGCTGTCATTTGCTGGATGTTCCAACTCAAAAAACCATGAAACAAGATCTCAGTGTATGGATCGATGTGTTCGCGAACAATATGTTTGTGCTTTGGCCCTTGCCCCTCAATTGGATAATACCACTGCCACAACTGTGACTTGCGTTAGTTTGTACATGATTTGTTATGAAAAATGTCCTGTGGCATCGACTACAAGAACAACATCGACATCAACAAGACGATCCAGCAGTTCTTCTAGTTCTGGTTCGGGCAATAAAGGCGGAAGCAGTTCAGGGTCGGGTAGTGGATCTAGTTCTTCTGGTGGTGGAAACTAATTTAAGAACCAGTCTGTCTATAAATGATCTTAGCACCGATCTGCAAATTTTTATATAAATCCAAAAAGATTTGGTTGGGTACCATTCCCTCCGCATCCCTTGAAAATTCAGGACGAAGTCGCTTTAAAAAATACATCCCGAGTTCCCCTTTATTTTTGGCTTTGATTTTACCTCTGTATTCACATTCAAAAAAACGTTTTACCTTATCGTAAGTTATTTCCGAAAGATTGATTTCGCCAGCATCACCTGAACTTTCCATTCGACTAGCAGTGTTGACCGTATCTCCCCAAACATCGTAAGCAAATTTTGTTTTTCCAACAACACCTGCAACAACAGGTCCCGTATGGATACCGATTCGGATCTCCCAGAAATCTTGACCTAACATTTGTTTAAAGGATCTGATCTGAGTCATAAAGGATTTGATCTCCATAGCAAAAAGGCATGCATCCACTGGGTGAGTGAAATTTCCTTGAGGGATTCCTCCAGCAGCCATATAAGAATCACCAATGGTTTTTAATTTTTCAAAATTGTGGCGCACTGCGATGTCATCAAACTGAGAGAAACATCCATCCAATTGTTCAATGAGATCTTCTGGAGAAAGAGATTCTGCTGCCATCGTAAAGTTCTTAAAATCGGTAAATAGAATACTTACCGATTCGTATTCCATCGGAGCGACTTCTCCTCTTTCAATCAACTCATCAGCTAAATCTCCTGGCAAAATGTTTCGGATGAAGTGGAGCGTTTTTTCTCTTTCATTCTCTAAATCTCGCCTAAGGTTTGCATTGTGGATGGCGCCAGCAACTTGTTCGCAAAAAGAAATTATTTCTCCGAATTCTTCTTTAGTCCAGTCTTGTTCTCTGGTGAGGCGAGTGACACAAATGATTCCAATGGTTTGTCCTTGGACCACAAGTGGAATTTGTCCAAAGAGTTCTAATTTGAAACTATCTACAATCGATGTATCAATTGGAGACAATTGATTCCATTGGATTGATTTTTTTAAATAAACAGGTTTTTGTTTTTGGTAAGTTCTGAAAAGAGAACCTATGTTCGGTGATAGAGTAGGTCGAAATGTTCTAAGGAAATTAGTTACAAGAAGTCCTTTGTTGAAAACTTCAGCCCCCTCCATAAGGGGAACAAGAGCATTTGTTTTTAGATCTACAAGAAGGATGAAGCCTAATTCCACTCGATGGTTGATTTTGAGATAAGAAAAAACCTCTCTTGTGATATCTTCAATTTGTGAAAACGAGTTTATTTTGCGGTTGAATCGATGTAAGTTTTCTAACTTCAATCGATTGGTTTCTATGTTTTCTTTTTCCCTTTGGATGGTAATATTTCCTTGTTTGAGTTCATTTAAAAGGTAACCGGTTTCAATGGTTCCTGCAATGTAATCGGCAATGATTTTTATTTGGTTTAATTGTTGTTCGGTGAGCTCAAAAATTCCCGAATAATCTAATAAATCAAGTGTCCCAATGAATTTATTACGTAGGTATAAAGGAACGATAAGGAGAGATTTTAGATTAGCTGATTGTTTGTTTGCAAGTTCGATACCTTCTGTTTTATAAGACTCAAAATCTTGGATATAAAAACTTCGTTTGCGTTTGCGAACATAGGCATGGGCATACATTGTTACGTAGGAATCGGAAACAGGAATTTGCCTTCCCATAATTTCTTCTTTTACTTTCTCTGTGAGTTCTTCTGGAAAGTTGCTGTGAAAAAATTCTAGAGATTCTAAATCTTCTTTGTAAACATACAATAGATAATGTGGGACTTTAAACTTTTCTCTGATGTAACGACCTAGGATTTTAAGAATGTCTTTTAGGTCAGAAGCAGAGTTGATTTCTCGAAGTAGGCCATCCAAATCAGAGAGTTGGCTATAGGAATCAACCAATTTGTCAGAGAATTCTTCTGAGATAGATTTGGTGCTTATCAGTTCTTTTTCTTTTTTAGCAAGATCTTCTTTGAGTAAATTCAATTCAGCTTGAAACACAGTGATTGTATTGTCTCTATCTTCTTTTTGTTTGTATAAGGTAAAGATCCAATACAGGATACTTACAAACAGAAGTGCAATGCCAAAAAGTAGGTAGATCATTTGATAAGAATTTTGGCTCCACGTTTTTGCTGCGTGTATAACCTTGCAAATTTTTCGTTAGGTAATAATCCTTTATCATCAGACAAATCGGGTTTTAAGGATAACAATTCATAAATCGGGAACTGATCACCTTCATATGTATTGATTTGACGTTGGTTGTCTATATGGAAGAGCCGTTTTACTTTTTCCATTGTTTCTAATGAAATATTGATAGGAACACCCACACCACCACGGCGGATTGCTTGGGTTTGCGTGACTGTTTTGCCCCAAACATCATAACTAAACTTTGATTTGCCGATGACTCCTGCCACTACTGGGCCTGAATGAATGGCAATTGTAATTCCATTGGGCCGGAAAGGAATGTCTCTAAAGTCTTCCATCATTCGAATCACTTCGTTTTTGATTTGTAAGGCGGCAAGGCAGGCATCCACTGCATGGGTGAAGTTACCCACAGGAAGTCCTCCCGCTGCCAAATACATATCCCCAGTCATACGAAGTTTTTCCATACCTTGGGCTTTGATAATTTCATCAAATCGTGAAAAATATAAATCCAGTCCTTCGATGAGTTCTTCTGGAGTCAATTGTCCAGTGATTTGTGAAAATCCAGGAAAACTAGTCATCAGTAGTGTTACATTTTCAAATTCAACTGGATTGACTCGTCCCTTTTTTTGTAACTCTTCCGCTACGTTTTTGGGAAGGATATTGAGTAAAAGAGAATCGGATCTTTGTTTTTCTTCCTCAATTTTTTTAAGTAAAAAGTGGTTGTTGATGGCACTGGCAATGTGTTCGGAAACACCGACTATGGAATTTACTTCATCGGTAGTCAGTTGGATGTTTTCATCACTGATTCCATAAATAGCCATAGCAACCACTTCATCATTGTTTACAAGAGGTGAGATGAGAAATCCTTTCATTCCCGATTTTTCTGTAATTTGTTTGTCAACAGCAAATGGCATGTCTTTCGGGACATGTTTCATATAAAAGTGGCGCTTTCTTTTGTAACATTTGTATATGAATCCACTTTCTTCTCGGAGGGGAAAACGAAGGGATTTAAAAAAGTTTATATTTTCGTCAACTAACAAGTCAAATCCGGAGTGGTTGAGATAACGAAACTCATTGTATTCTTTGTCCAGAAAATACAAGACACAATGTTCAATTTTATAGTTTTTCCGAATGAATCCGAATATTTCTGCGAGGATATTTTCTAAGTTATTCTGAGAGTTTACATTTTTTGCAAACTCATTCATCTTTTGGATTTCTCCCTTGGCTCGTTCAGATTTTTTACGTTCCTCTTCTGTAATTTGTAATAGTAACGAGTTTTGGATGGCACCAGCGATTTGGTCACAAAAGCCAGAGATCCTTCGGAGTACTTCACGTCTGATTTCTAGGGGTTTTTGGTAGGAAGTGAAATACGCCATACCAATCACTTCATTTTGTACAACCAGTGGGACAGCAACAAAGGAGGTGAGGCTGAGTTTAGAAAAAATTTGTTCGTCTAACTCTGATTCATATTGTTTCGGAGGTTTGGGAACAAATAAGGCCCGTTTTCTTAGGTAAGTTTTGTAAATGATTCCTCCTTTTTCGTTTAGAGGGACACGGAAAGACTTCGCGAATAATAACTGTTCCTCTGTTGCATACGCAGGGATGGTCGTGTTGTAAGTATATAACTCTTTATTCTTTGTATCTATAAGTTGGAGGAGTGTAGCCTCGATTTCAAATGTTTTTAGAATGTAATTAAACATCTCTTCGATAATTTGTGAAAGACTAGATTCCGAATTAATTTTTTTTGTGAATTCGTTTAGTTTCACAACTTCGTTTTTTGCATTTTCCATTTGCATTCGTGCATTTTCAGCAATGAATTTTTCGCGGTTCATTTCTTCCACGAGGATGGAATTGGTGACCGCTGTAGCAATGTTCTCTGCTGTATTTTCTACAAGTTGGAGTTGTGATTTTGAAAAACTTGTTCCTCTTTGTTCACTAAAAATTGCTAACATTGCGATGACTTTGCCTTGCGAACTAAGTGGAATGATCATACCGGGATGTTTTCCAATCAATTGTACAAATTTTTGGTTGGATTCGTTGAGACGTGATTCCCAAACTTTTGCAAATCGAAAAGGACGATTTCTTTTGTATACATGATAAAAAAGTCCGGCACTTGGATCCAAAGGAAAACTCATTCCTTGTAATTTTGATTCTAACGCCAATCCGGAGTTAGGAGAGGAAACGGATTTGTGATAAATGATTTTTGAATTTTCTGAATCTACTAAAAGTAAAATCATTGAGTCACATAAAACTTCCTCATTCAAATAATCAAAAGCCTTGGCGAGAATACTGTCTAGCTCAAGGGAGGAGTTTAATGTTTTAGCAAATTCGTTCAGTCTTTCGATATTTGCTTTGGAATTTTCTAATTCATGAGTCCTTTCGACAACAATGTCTTCCAATCCCTCTTTTAGAATGTTTAGTTCTTTATTGGAAACTTCTAATCTTTCTTTTAGTTTTTCAATCGAGAGGTAGGCCCTTGTGAATCCATAAGAAAGAATGTATCCTTGGAACAAAATAAAACCCAAAAATCCAAATGGAGTTAGATTCATAGTGTTGATTACATTGTTTTGATAAAGGATATCATGGACAACCGTTCCAAAAACAAAACTAAACCCAATGAGTGAAAGACCCGCTCCCACTGTATCAGAGCGGTAAGCCATAATGATGGCGATGGTAATCCTTATGCAGACTAAGATTAAAAAGATTTGGAAATAGTGAATTTGGGCACTAAAAATGGCGACTGGTAAAAACAGAGAAGCAAGGAATGGTGTGATGAGGATTCCGAGAACCCACATGGTCTTTTGACCTACAGTATTGGGAAATACTAGGCGGTAAAAGTAGGCAAAGACAATGGTTGCTATGTAGATGGTCGCAAATTCCAATCGGATGAGAAAATTCATTTGCATACCGGGAAAGATATTGAGGATATTCCTTTCGCCAATCGTAAGAAGGCGCATAACAATGAGTAAGCTAAATAGTGATATAAAAAGACTGGCTTTGTCTTGTCTTCGCATAACAAACAAACCCAAGTGATATAAGGCCCAAAGAAAGATACTGCCGGCAAGAAAGGATGTAATTTGGTAACTACGATTGACTTTGTCATATAACATCCGTCTTTCGCCAATTTCCATACTTTCCCAAAATCCGCCTTTGGAGTAGTGAAAGTTAGAAATTTCATAAACAATTTCTGTTTCACCAGAGACAGGTTCTATATCCATAAGTACGGATTTGTAAGAAGGTTCGAAGTAGCTGGGACTGATTCCAAAACTCCCTTGTTCCACAACCAGTTTGCCATTGATGTACAATCGGTATGCAGAGGAGAGGTCTAGGTTGTGAAAGGCGAGGATGGGGGTATTTTCAGGAAAGAAAACTTTTAACTTATATGTCGCATAACCAAATCCACCGAGGGGTTCACCAAACCAGTCGACACCTTTCCAATTTGAAGGAATAGTTTGGTAGATGTACTTAGGTTCTCTATCTAGTTCCGTATCAATTTGGATTCCTTTCTTTGTTTGATTCCAATAAAATTCCCATTCTCCATCCAGGGTGATGTTTCCATCTTTAGAAAAGTCCCATGAAGATAAGTCCAAGATTCCTTCTTTTGCGATTGGTTTGTTGCGATTGACTTCCGTGCAACCGGACAATCCAAAGAACACGCAAGATAGATACAGTAAAATGACTCTTTTCTTCATAGGTAGGCTACTAAGGTTAAGAAGTAGTGATAGAAAAGAAAAGGAAAAATTCAGGAATAACTTACTTTTATTTGAGAAGGAGAAAAATGTTTGTGCAAGGCCATTTGCATTAGTTCTAAAATTTCTTCTGTTTCTAATTTTGAATAAGAAACTATTTTATCTTTTTTTTCAAAAGCATGAAATAAAATGGAAGAGTCCTTTCTGACATCCACCATCCTTTTTAGAAAATCAATATTCATTCGGAACCCACCAATGCTAATGTCAGCAAGGCCTTCTGTTTTTAGTTCTTTCCCTAATGAATCGACTAACGATTGGTAATGGGTTTGCCAGTTCGGAACTCTTAGAATCGGATCAATACAGATACGAACCTTCCAACCGTCACGGATAGCACGGCTTATGGCCTTTAACCTGGCTTGTAAAGACGGGGTTCCATGTTCGATGGTTTCAATAATGGTTTGAGGACTCAAGGTCCATGCTAAGATCACATTGGGGTTTGGGGTAGATTTCGCAATTTGACTGTAGTTAGTTGACTTTGTCCGGATCTCCAAACTCAAGTTTGGCTGTGATTCTGCAAATTTAAGCCATTCTTTCGTCGCAGGAAAAAACGATTCCAAGGCCAAAAGGTCAGTGTCGTAGGATAAGGCAAGATAGAGTGATTTTTTCTCCTCTAAAAAATCTTTGGTAGCAGAAAAAAAATCCTCCCAATTCACAAATAACACGAGATTTGCGGATGGAAACATTCCCTGTAAATAACAGTATTCGCAATCATAAATACAATTGAGTGCCAAAGTATTGTAGTAAAAGTGAGGATGTGAGAAGTTAGGTGAAAAATCACTTCCTGGATATAAAAATTGATCTTTTTTTTCGGCCAAAATTAACTTGGGAGTTTCTTTTTGGATTCGAAAGTTTTGGGAGTTCCGATTAAAACTATCTTTATAATGCCGAATCAAAACTGGTATGGCATTGGGAAATTTAGCTAAAATTTCTTTGGTGCGCGAGTGGTCTTTGATCCCCTCTTCAATATAAATATGAGAGAATGATTTAAACATGGAGGGATTTTTTCCATGTTTCAAAATAATTTTTTAAATCTGACTTGGATTTTAGATTGGCTTTTGTTGCTTCATCGGGAAAAGGAAGTTGAGTGTTGGGATTTCGTAATCGAAAAAAACGAACGGATTTTTTTAGATCATGTTTCATGGTTTCCGTTAGGCGAAGATCCCCGATGAAATTTTCGACCTTCGGCCATTCAATGGTGTCGATTTCGTCAATACTTGCCCAAGGCAAAGGGGAAATCCATTCTTCGAAAAGCTTTCCTGCAATATTTTCCATCCACTTTTCCACATCTTCTGTTTGGCAAAATTTTCCCTCGAGGTGATCTGAGACTACTTTTCCAACGTTTATGTTTTCTAAGGGAAAATATAGGGAGGCGGCTTCAAAAAATCCAGAGCCTTCCATGTCTACTAAACTAATTCCATCTAACTCTTCTTTTGTGAGAGAAAAAAACCTATCTATATTTTTTTCTTTAGTGATGGGCCTATCAAATGTTGTGAGATTTATTTCTTTGGTGAATAGGGAATTTATGATCCTGTCGGGATAAAAGTCTCTTTTGGTGGCGGCATCAGTAATTTTATGGATCCAGCAAAAATCACCTAATGATAGTTTGTTAAGATTAGAACCGGCAATTCCCAAATTCCAAACCTTCATTTGATTCCTTTCCTCTTTGGATAAGGTATGAGCAAATTCGGAAACCGCCAAGGCCATAGAAATTTTGCCTGTGCCAGAAATGATTATCGAATGAGAATCTTTTTGGAAGATTCGAAATTTCCCAGAATGGACCAAGGGTTTCGCCTGCAAAAGTTCCAACCATGGTTTGGCTTCGGAAAGAACAGCGAAAAACAATGCAGACATAGTCTAAACATGAAACAGGGGGGTTCCATGCAAAGAAAAGTTTTGTTTGCCATTTTTCTCTTGATTGGTTTTCCTATCTATGCTGGAGCAAAAAAGATGTCATTCCATGATTTCAAATCAGTTTCAATCCAAGGGAAAGAAGTTTCTCTTTCCGAATACAAGGGACATCCCGTCCTAGTAGTCAATGTAGCATCTAAATGTGGTTATACGCCACAATATGAAGGACTCGAAAAAATCCATCAGTCTTATAAAGACAAAGGACTAAAAGTAGTTGGGTTTCCTTCGAATGATTTTGGTGGACAAGAACCCGGAACAGAATCGCAAATTGCAGAGTTTTGCAAACTAAACTTTGGGGTTACTTTTGATCTAATGAAAAAAACCAAAGTTCTTGGAAATGATAAAGATCCCGTTTATCAATTTCTGACAGAGAATGCAAAAGAAAAAGGGGATGTGAAATGGAACTTTGAAAAATTCCTAATCGATAAAAATGGGAATGTAGTCCATCGGTTTCCTTCTGGAACCAAACCAGAAAGTGCGGAGTTAAAACAAGCGATTGAAAGCCTTTTGTAGTCTGTTTCGATCTCCGATTGTATTTGTTTTTCTTTTTGTCTTAGGAATTTCTGCCGAGGAAGTTACTTTTCCTGTACAAATTGTTCGTACTTCCACGGCAGAAACTGTTTCCATCACAGAGATTGTAAAAGAATCTTCCAAATATGATGTCATCATTCTGGGAGAAGAACATGACAATGGGGACCTCCATCGTTTTTATGAAACTCTGTTTAAAAGTATATCTGAGGTAGAATCCACCTCTTTATCTTTGGAAATGTTGGAGCAAGACCAACAGATCCTCGTAAATGAATTTACGAAAGGAACCATTTCAGAGTCACATTTTCTTTCTTCAATAACTCATTGGAAAAATTTCAAATCCGACTATTTACCGTTAGTTGTCATTGCCAAAGAAAAAAAGTGTAATGTGATTGCTGCCAATCCGCCCAGGCGTTATGTAAATGTAATTTCAAGAAAGGGTTTGTCCGCTTATCGGGAGTTCTCTGATTTAGCAATTCAGTATCTACCGCCTGCCTATAGTTTGGAAAAATATCTAAGCGAGGATTACAAACAAAGGTTAATGGCTCTCTTTGCGGAAGGACATGGCGGAGGCCACGGACCGACAAACCAATACTTGGTTCTCGGGCAAGCCACCTGGGACCAAGGGATGGCCGAGGCAATTTCCCGAGAATTCTACAAAACGGGAAAGAAGGTGGTCCACTTAAACGGTCGCTTCCATTCGGACCGGAGGGGTGGTGTCGTCCACAGACTACGAGAAATGGGGCTTTCTGTCTTAGTTATCTCTGGATTTGTCAAAGATCGGGAAGAGAGTAGCGAATTTGTGAAAATCGCTGATTTTGTAATTTTAACAAACGTCCGATAAGATTAGGGAGAACCTATGTCGGCACTTTCTCCCAAATACCTTTGTCCCCACTGCCAAAAGGCATCTAGGTTACCCGAACCAATCCCCAGGGAAGGTAAATTTCAGCTAACATGCGCTCATTGCAAAGAGAAGGTAATTCTTAATTTTTCTGACTATCGTTTTGAAATTTTGCAGGTAATAACCAAGGAAACACCGGTTTCCGATACGGAGCAATCCTTCCAACCTTTTAAAATCCCAACGCCATCCATAACCAAACCGAATTCCTTTCAGGAAAGATCGGAATCCAAATCCAAACCATTTTGGGAACGAAAGGTTGTCTTTGAAAGGGAAAAAGAACCTGAAGTTCGGACATTCAAACCCAAACCCTTAAAACAAAGACTGACCAGTGGACGCAGAAAAACTACTTCCTTTTCTTATGTGAAGCTTGCTTTCACTCTCACTTCTGTTTGTTTATTTTTGTTTATCCTCGGGTTTTCTTACTTTGTGGCAGGAGTCCTTGCTACCAAAAAAGAAGTGCCCATGTATTTGGAGTCTCTTTCTAAAAATATTCCTACAAAAATTCTAGATCGTAACGGACAGATGGTGAGTGAAATTTTCCAGAAACGAACATCCACCTTACATTTGCAAGATTATCCGGAAGATATGATTTCAATCCTTTTGAATATTGAAGATCAAAAATTTTTCTTTCATGGGGGGATAGATTATTCCGCAATCCTTAGAGCCATTTTTAAAAATATAATCAACTTAAGTTATAAACAAGGTGCCTCTACCATCACACAACAGTTAGCACGAATTATTTTAGATGATCGTCGTAAAAGTTTAAATCGTAAGTGGCGTGAAGCACAACTTGCATTTGCTCTGGAATCAGTTTTAACAAAAGAACAAATTTTGGAAACTTATATGAATCATGTCTACTTGGGTCATGGTGCTTTTGGATTTGGGGAAGGGGTTAAATTTTATTTTCAGAAAAATCCGATGGAGTTAAGTAAAGAAGAAATGGTGCTATTAGCATCTCTTCCTTCAGCTCCCAACAAATACTCTCCACTCAAAAATCCCGAAGAATCATACACCCGAGTCCGAGCCATATTGCAGATGTTTCGCAATCGTGGCATTTATCCCAACCTAGATCGGGATAAGTTTGTTAGTTTCTATCATAACCTTTCTACTCGTTCTCCCAACGAAACAGTTTTCGGATCCAGACAAGACATCGCTCCCTATGTAACAGAACATGTTCGCGGAGTTCTTTCTTCTTTAGAAGGAGATAAAAATATTTACGAAAGTGGTGGGTACACTGTGGAAACCACCTTGGATCGCGGGGCACAGGAACTGATTGGTCCCATGGTTCGTGAGTATCTTTCGAAAACTAGGAAGTCTGGGAAAATTCAGAAAAAACGAATCCGATTAAAACCGGAGTCGCCCATGGATTTAGCATTTCGTCAAAAAATGGAAGAGGTAACCATCCTAAACGAAATGGTTTGGAATACTGACAGTTTGGATTCTGAAAAAGATACAAGCGCTGTCCAAGCAGCCATTGTCGGAATACAACCAAACACAGGTCAGGTGTTATTTATTCATGGGGGTGAGGAATTTAACTCACAAAACCAGTTCAATCGGGCCACACAGATGCGTAGGCAAACGGGAAGTTCCATCAAGGCAGTGTTATATGCCTCGGCAATTGATGCTGGTGTGATCCAAGCCGGAACAAGAATTCTAGACGCTCCCTTGTACTACCGTGGTGGTGGTGGAAAGGAGTGGGCACCTGAAAACTTGGGGGGAAGTTTTGATGGAGAGATTTCTTTACGCACGGCCCTAGTGAAATCAAAAAACACGGCAGCCGTCCAAGTTGCGGAGCGATTGGGAAGTGCAGGCATTGAACGTTATTTTACAAAGTATTTTTTTCCGAACGATGCTGAAAAGAAAGCTCGGTATCGCGGTGATTTGTCGTTGGCACTCGGAACCTTAGAGATCTCTCCACTGGAGATGGCATCTGCCTTTACTGGTTTTGTCAACCAAGGAACCGTGAAACGTCCCTACCTCATTCAAAGAATTAAAAATGCGAAGGGTGTTGTTTTATATGAAGCGGGTGGGGCCGATGAGTTTAAATTAAAATTACCTCCAGAGCGCCAAGTGATTCGCCCAGATACTGCCGAGGTGATGGTATCTTTACTTAGAGATAGTGGTCGTGCCAGTGGAGTACGGAGCGGTGGTTATGCGGGGGATCTGATTGGAAAAACAGGAACCACAAATGATTATAAAGATGCTTGGTTTGTGGGAGCAAGGCCAGACTTAGCATTGGCAGTATGGATTGGTTACGACAATCCAAAATTTGGAATGGGTGGTAGTGGACTTGGTGGGGCAGTGGCAGCACCGCTTTGGGGAGAGATTGTTTCTTCTATTGATAAAAAAAATATCATTCCGAAAATCCAATTTAGTCAACCGGTGTATGCAAAGCCGCATAAAATTTGTGCCTTAACGGGAAAACAAGCATCCCCGACCTGTCCTGTCGCGAATGAACTCTATCTTTCCGATTATCCTCCCGAAGGAATTTGCACAGAAGATCATAAGTCTGTACAATCAGAGAACAAAGATTTGATGAAAGGATTGTACTAATTGAAAACAAATCGCATACAACTCATTTCTTTTTGTATCATTCTATTCTCGTTTGTATTTAATCTTTCTCTTTCTGCCAATTCGTATTACGAAGAGGGGTATGAAATGGAACAGGTGAATACACTTTTTGCCATTCCCTTATATGAAAAGGCTCTCAGTCAAAAACCATCCGGAAAGTTACAAAAGGCTGTGGTTTCGAGACTTTTCTTTTTGTATAAAAAACATGGGAAACTTTTGGATGCTTTGTTTTTAGGAAGTAAGTTTCCATCCCTCATACCCTCAAAAGAAAGAGGTTGGATTTGGTCTCATCTAATAGAGATTTATAAACCGATTGGTGTATCGGAACTTTCCGCTACTTATGTATTAGCATCGAAGGCCTCATCAGATAAGTCTAGTGAACTTTCAGAGCATCTAAAAATAGCCAACTCACAAAAGTTATATGAGTTTGCCTCCATCATTCTTTTGAAACGCAAACAATATAAAGCGATTTTATCGATTTACTCCGAGAATCCGTCTATGGCCAAAACTCCATTATTCATTGGGATTTCTGAATTTAAAATCGGGGCTGACTCTGGTAAGGAATTTTTAAAAACGATCCTCGGGGAACCAGAAACCGAACGGTCGGAGCAAGAAAAATCAGATGTTTTGTATTTGATGGGGGTATATTACCGCCAAACAACAGAATATGAATTGTCTGCTCGTTACTTTCGTATGAGTGGGAGTTTTGGATCCAAACCAAGATCCGATTTAGAAACCACAAAATCTCTCGTATTCAACGGAAATACAAAGGAGATGTGTTCTACATTTAAATTTAGTCAGTCATCCTCAGATGAAATCGAAACCCTGTTGTATTTTTATTGTTCTCCGACTGCCAACAATTCCTGGAAACAGTATGAAAGAAGCATTCGCATTTTAGCGGAAAGAGAAGGAAATGAATTTTTAACATTACTCTTTCCGGGGACAAACCAATGAACCGTAAATTTTATCTTTTTTCTATCGCTCTAAGTTTACTTTGTTTCACCTATCCTGTGTTATCTAATTTTTTAGTCACACCAGAACAAACTTTAAGATTAGAACTTGTTGGTTCTTCCCGAGATCAAATTCGTTTTTGTAAACAAAAACCCATCCATGTATTTGGGCGAAATCCAATTTCTCCTTCTGTCAATTGTATGCATTTACCAGAAACAGAAATAAGTTTAGATCAGTTTTTTACCGAAGAACTATCAGATACCGAAGAAACACAATGGGCCTTCTATGATGGATCAGGCAAACAAATATATCCTACAGTTTTCTGGGAAGGCCAAGAGACTTTGAATTTTGTATCCGTTGTACGTTCCAAACGAGGTCAGTTTGGAGTTCAGTTGCAAAGGAAAAAAGACGGGGCGTATTATTTCTATCGAACTAAGATGCAGAACTGGGTGATTTAGGGTAGATCGCAATCACTAAGGGGAACGATTCGAATCCTTCAGTTTGTTGTTAGTTGGGAGTTTTTTTCCTTTGAATCGGAACTTAGTTTGGGCAGGGAAGGCATTCGCCCACCCTTCGCTCCGCCATCCTGGCTTCGCTTGCTCGGGCCCGTCACCGCTCGCTTTTCCGCATCGTGCGGAAACTACTCCTATTGTCGCAGTCGCTCGGGTTCTATTCGAATCCTTCAGTTTCTTGTTAGTTGGGAGTTTTGTTCCTTTGAATCGGAACTTAGTTTGGGCAGGGAAGGATTCGAACCTTCGAAGGTAAAACCAGCAGATTTACAGTCTGCCCTCGTTGGCCACTTGAGTACCTACCCGAAGAAGTGCATGAAGCCGCCTGAGGGATTTGAACCTCCGACCGGCTGTTTACAAAACAGCTGCTCTACCACTGAGCTAAGGCGGCATGCATTTCCAATTTTTGTGAAAAGCCGTTAAGGTCAAATAAAAATTCTTTGAGCGGAGGTGGATTCTATCAGAATGACAGGAGATGGCACTGTTTTTGGTCAATTCTCTCATGACGGTCTCCCTTATTGGATTCTATTTGGGTTATTTTTTTCGAAAGAAGGACCAAAACCGACATAGGTTTTTCAATACCATCGGGATTTTAGCAAATTTATCTGCCGCAGTCTACTTACTAAGCATGAAATATTTGTTAGGTGGCATAACGGAACACCAAATTTATCCAATGGCGCCAGAAATCATCATTCATATCCATCGTTTTTTTGCAGCCATAGCCCTCGTTCTTATGTTGTGTATGGGTTATTTGGGATGGAAAAGAAAACGAAACCTACACGTAAAATTGCATTACATCTTTTTGCCATTGTACACGATTGTTTATATCTCCGGTCTGTTTTTATTTCAATCAAAACCGCTTTAAGGAATGTTCATGGAAAAAATTGAAGTCGCAAAAAAATTTGCAAAAGATATCCGAATCCAAGTGATCAAAATGGTAACGGCTGCAAACTCAGGTCACCCAGGTGGTCCTCTTGGACTTGCTGATATTTACGCGGCACTTTATACTTCTATTTTGAATCATGATCCAAAAAATCCTGAATGGCCAGAAAGAGACCGACTCATTCTTTCTAATGGTCACGTCTGTGCGGTTCGTTATGCTTCCATGGGACTTTCAGGATATTTCCCCGTAGAAGATTTACTTACATTTAGAAATATCAATTCTTATCTCCAAGGCCACCCTTCCACTCGTTATATGAAGGGAATCGAATCTAGTTCTGGATCTCTGGGGCAAGGTTTATCTGTTTCTGTTGGTTTGGCACTTGGTGCGAGACTAAAAAAAGAGACATATAAAATTTATACATGCATATCTGATGGGGAATGTGGTGAAGGAATGACTTGGGAAGCCGCACAATCTGCAGTCCACTTCAAAACTGATAACCTCATTGCCTTTATGGATCGTAACTACATCCAAATCGATGGTAACACAGAAGAAGTAATGAAGTTAGAACCATTGGATAAAAAGTTTGAGATGTTTGGTTGGAATGTAATCAATGCAGACGGACATAATATGGAAGATATCTTTGCTGCCTTTGCGAAAGCAAAACAACATACAGGTGGACCAACACTGATTGTGTTTAGAACTATTTTAGGAAAAGGTGTTTCTTATATGGAAAACAATCCTAAATGGCATGGAACTCCTCCGAACAAAGAACAAGAAGCACAAGCACTTGCGGAATTAGTATAAACTTTCAGATTCGATTGACATTTTTGATTTTTTATAAATAGTTTTTGTATGGGACAAACTTCTTTTCCTGATTTTTATCCTGACGATATCACTCGTCTTCTGTATGATTGGGAAGTTGCTCCTCCTGAAAAAAAACGTTTTTTATTAAAACTCATCGCTTCCCGAATTCCATGGCAGATCCAGTTAGAATCTGCTTTGGAAGAAGTAAAAGACCCTTACCTTCGAGTACAAGCGCGTAATCTAAAATCGGAAATCACTCGTCATAGACTTCGCCATTCTTTCTTTAAACTCACGTTACGTGGGAATACAAACCATTATAAAGATTTGGAAGAGATGGCAGTTCAATTGTCTAGTATTGGATTTCCTGATCAAAACTATGCTGAAATTAAACATGAGTTGGATCGGATTGCGCTTCGTGTTTCAGAACTCTATGATGATCATTCCGGTTATTTAACCGACGAACTCAAAGTCCAAATCCTTTGTCAGGTTTTATTCCAAGAAGAAGGTTTTGTTGGAAATATCCAGAATTATAATGATCCTGGTAATTCTTATTTATTCCAAGTAATCAAAAGTCGGTTAGGGATTCCCATTTCTTTGTCCGTAGTCTATTTGTTAGTTGGACAACGGTTGGGATTGCCACTTTATGGAACCAATTTGCCACTTCATTTTCTTTTGCAATATGAATCGGAAGGATACTTTACCTATATTGATCCATTCCATGGTGGCGTTTTGTTAGACAAGTTTACTTGTGAAAAGTTTTTAGAAGCGAACGGATATACCAATTCACCAAAATATTTCACAAAAGCATCTACACTTTCTATGATCAAACGTATGTGTCGGAATCTAATCCATATTTACAGAGACAACCAAACAAAAGAAATGGAAAATATCATTAAGGACCACCTGCAGATTTTAGAAAGCAGATCCACGCATGTGGAATAAAGAATGAAATCAAATCTTCGAATCCAATCCATCTTAGCTAAGTTTGATAAAAATTTGGATGGAATCATCAAAGAAGATATTCCCGTTCTTAAAAAAATAAAAAAACATGTAATCACTTCTGGTGGAAAACGGATCCGTCCATTCTCACATTATTTATTTTGTCAATTTCTGGGTGTAACGGACGTAAGTTGGCTTGATGTAGGAAGTGTTGCCGAACTCATCCATGCTGCGAGTTTACTTCATGATGATGTAGTAGATAATGCTCCTATCCGTCGTGGTAAACCCACCATTGGATCCTTATTTGGAGACAAAACTGCCATCCTTGCCGGCGACTATCTCTTGGCTTGCGGAATCAGTCGACTCAACTCACTTGGGAATCCAGAACTTATGGAAATTTTTTCCCAAGTATTAAAGGACCTATCCGTGAGTGAACTGTTGCAAATGGAATGGGAAAAAAATCCTAAAATATCCTTAAAAATTTACGATTCCATCATTTATGGAAAAACTGCTTCGTTATTTGGAGTTTGTACAGAATCCGCAGCAATCCTTGCTAACAAATCCAAAAAGGAAAGGGCTGTCATTCGCGATTTCGGTGTTAGGTTGGGTAAACTCTTCCAAAAGAAAGACGATTGTTTGGATTATTTTGTAGATTCTAGCACAAGTGGTAAGGAATTTTTGAAAGATTTTAAAAATGGATTATTTACATATCCTGTCCTTGTCCTTCGTAACCAACTTGGCCTTTTGGAAAAAAGAAAGTTAGAATCTGTATTCAAAAAAGAAGAAAGAAACACTTCTGATGAATCTTATATCCTGGGCCTGATGGAATCTAAGAAAATATCTGCAATGTTGCACGAAGAACTAAATTCTGAAAAAAACTTTCTACTTGGTTTTTTAAATCAATTCCCAGATAGCTCCGAACGGAAGTTATTTGTGGAGCAATTAGATCGCCTTACTTAATAATCATAATCATTCTTCGACGAATGGTTCATTGGGGTCAATGAATTCGATGATTGGTAACTGAATGGAGAAACAAGTTCTTCCAGGTTCAGATTCTATATAGATATTCCCTTTGTGTTTTTCAATGATTGATTTTGTAATGCCAAGTCCCATCCCTGTTCCTTCACCGTGATTCTTAGTTGTGAAAAAAGGATCAAAGATTTTTTTCTGAATCTCTAATGGAATTCCAGGGCCATTGTCTATTACTTTGATCTCAACTAAATTTCCATGTTTTTCTGTAGTGATCATAAGATTCCCTTTTTGGTTCATGGCTTCCAGTCCATTCATAATCAAATTTGTCCATACTCGAATTAAATCTTCCGGCCAACCAAGAATCGTTGCGTCCGTTAAAAATGTTTTTTTTAAAGAAACTTTTCCTCGCATTCTATATTGATAAATTGTCAATACTGTTTCTATATTATCAAGTAAAGTGAAGATCCTCCTCTCTTCTGCTTTTGTCACACGAGAAAAGTTTTTGAGAGCTAATATGATTTTTGAAGATCGGTCTACTGCTATTTGAATGATAGATAAATGGAGTTTGAAATTTTTTTCTTCAAAAATTAGATTGGAAAGTTTTTCCTGTCCTGATTTTAGTAGGGCTATTTCTTCATCGTATAACTTGGTAATTCCCACATCTAAGAATCTTTCCAACATTCCGTCATCCAAATCTAAATCATTGTCTTTGCAGGTTTGTTTGAGATCTGCTTTTTTATCCTTTCGTTCGGTGTAACTTGCGACAAGCCCAAAATCAGATTGATAGGTAAACATTTGTTTGATGGTTTTGATTTCTTTCGGGGCGAGTGAGGAATAGATATTTTCTTTGTTCCCTAAGTTTTTGATCTCATTGTTTTTTGATTCAATTAAAGTTTCTATCGACGCTTTAATTGCACTGAGCGGGTTGTTGATTTCATGAGCAACACCAGCCACTAGTTTGCCTAATTCAGACATTTTTTCTGAAAATACAAGTTGGCTTTCTGTATGACTGATTTGTAGTAAGGCTCTTTCTAGTTTCTCTTTTTGGGTTTGTAGTTCTTTGGTTCGTTCTAATACCATAGTTTCCAACTCCGCATTTTCTTTGGTTACAGTTTGTTCTTTTCTGATGCGAGTTTGAATTTGAAATTTAGAGATGGCAATCGTGAAGATTGTCATTTGAAGTGCTGCCCCAATTTCATTGGCAGAAGACAAAAAAGGAAATGATGGTAAATGTCCCAAGTTAGTGAGGATGAGTAGGGTTGTGCTGATTTGTCTGACTAAAAATGCATAAAACAAAACATTTGCATTTTCTCTTTTGTTTATCATGCAATAAATGGCATAACCGAAATTTGCTGTAGACAACATTAGATTATTTGCATAGATAAATCGAAAGTATAACTGTAGATCAATAAAGACAATAAAAATGGAAGTTAACAAAGAATATGCATAAAAAATCAAATACCTATCTGCGTTGGGGTATTTCTGTTTTGTTTGAAGGAATTCTCTTAAAAAAAGAATTAGTCCAAATGGACTTAATGAAATAAGGCCAGGTACGTATCTATAAAACCACTCACAATCACTAAAGCCATATTCATAAAATAAACCAGATCTTAAAACGTTTGTAAATAGAATCGATACTGTGGCAAAAGTCAGAAGCAGATAAATTTTTTCTCTTAAGATTATGTATTGAGTTGCAGATAGCAGGCAAACTAAGATACAAAGCCCAAAGTAGAAACCTTGCCAGAGGGAAATGGATTTTGTGTACTGTAATAAACTGAATTCATCACGAATTCGAAAATTAATTCTATGTGTATCATCGGATTGGATCCGAAATCGGTAAGTTCCCTTTTCTTTAGCAGGAAAAACAAATCCTCCGGAAAAAGCAACTTCCGGAAGTTTTTTCCTAACCAACCCTGTTTGGATCTTTGCGACAATTTTTCCGTTTTGTATTAACTCATAATCTAACTCAGAAATCATCCCGTTTTCAAATTGAAAGTATCTTGAAGGGCTTTCTTCTAAATTGATTTGGTAATAGTGGCTATCTTTTGTGAATCCGAAATAGAAGAGAGAATTATAGTCTTTGGGGCTAAGATCTGTTAGTTTAGTGTTTGGATTTGTTCCTAAATGCCAAAGTCCCACTCCACCTTCTGCCCAAAGCGAAAGTGGGAGTAAAAGAAAGCAAAAAAGGAACCGATACAATCTTTAAGATCGTTAGCTGGATTTTATTGTGGAACGATATTTGGTGCGTTGCATTTTAATGTTCCGCGGATGATCACAGACTTTGCATCTGTTGTTGTGTTTTGCACAAGGCAAGTTTTATTATCTGAAGTAAAACATTGTGTTGTGGAAGTTCCCGATGTACAATTCACACTATCTAATGTATTACATGAGTTTAAAATGTTGGTGGAGGAAGTAGAAGAACTATACGTTCCGTTCAGCGTAATTTCTAAGTTAAAGAAAGAGATTTGTTGTGCGCTTTGGAGTGATGTATCTATATTGATCCCTTGGTTGAACCATTCTACAGTACCTTGTGTTCCTTGGACCGTTTTACCAAATGCTCCGCCCGCAAGGACAAAACCTTGTTGTGGATCGATTTTTCCTTGGATCTGTGTGCTATCATAAGTAAAACGTAGGTTAAGAGTTTCTTTGGTTTTGAAGATCAACTGGGAAATAACCGTGAAACGTGTGTTATTGGTCGTGGAAGTTGACCCTGTGGTTCCTGTGGTGGTTCCCGTTCCTGTGGTGCTTGTGGTAGCCGGAGTGGCTTGCCCACAACTAGTGGTGATATCGCTATCGACTTCTCCCAAGAAGTAGAGAGCGGGTTCTCCTTCGGCAAGCATAGACAATTCCGCTTTGTTTTCGTTCTTAAGACCACAAGCGGTAAAAACTGAGGAAAATACCAAGAGGATTACGATAGATCGAACCATACCATCCAATCGTCACAGGAATTCATTCTTGGGTCAAGAGGATTCAGAATTTCCTTGGGAAATTTAGACGAATTTACAATCTTGACCTATGGGGTCAAATTTCGGTCTAAAGGGCGTGTTTTCTATCCAGGGACCGCGATCGATTTATGTCTATTCTCTATTCATTGGTTTGCTTTCCGGTTTTGGCGCCTATGGATTCAACTGGATCCTGACTTGGACAGAATCCTTCACCTTTGGGAACCTTATGGGTTATGATCCAGGCATTCCTTCGGGGGACTTACACTTCCATTCCGTTGGAACCGTCGGCCCCATTTCTCCACTTTGGATCGTTTTTTTACCTGCCATCGGCGGACTCCTAGTCGGAATCATCACCAGTTTCTTTTGTTTGGAAGCACAAGGTGGTGGAACAGATTCACTGATTTATGCATTCCATTTTAATGAAGGAAAAATTCAGGCCAAAGTTCCTTTTTATAAAGCACTTGCCACCATACTTACGTTAGGTTCCGGTGGGTCAGGGGGAAAGGAAGGCCCCACCGCGCAGATTGGAGCAGGGTTTGGCTCGAGTTTGGCAGGGTTCTTGGGTGCAGGAGCACGAGCGCGAAGGACATTGATGTTAGCAGGAACTGCCGGAGGACTCGGTGCCATTTTTCGTGCTCCGCTCGGTGGAGCCATCACTGCGGTTGAAATGGTCTACCAAGAAGATATCGAAAGTGATTCTCTTGTACCTTGTATTCTTTCTTCGGTAACTGCTTATCTTACTTACACAAGTATTGCGGGAAGTGGTTCTATATTTTCTGTACAAGAATATAGTTTGAATGACTATCGACATATTCCCTTGTACATTCTACTTGGGCTTCTCTGTTATCTGGTAGGTTACTTTTTCGTAAAAATATACCATCTTGTTCAAGATTTGTTTTCCAAACTTCCCTTACCAAACTACTTAAAACCAGCATTTGGTGGACTTATTGTAGGTTGTATTGCTTTATTATTTCCTGAAGTTTTGGGTTCTGGATTTGGACTGATCCAAAGGATGATCAATGGCGAAGTTTTAGAATCTACAAGTTTTGGATTTTCTGGACCTTTTTTTCTATTGGCCGTGGCTTTATTTAAAGTCTTTTCTACTTCACTTACTGTTGGTTCGGGAAGTTCTGGGGGTTTACTCGGGCCATCATTCGCCATCGGTGGAATGTTAGGTGCCTTTGTGGGATCTATGGCGCAAGTGTTGTTTCCCGAACTAAATATAATCATCTTTCCCTTTCTTTTGGTTGGAATGGGGTCTTTTTTTGCGGGAGTAGCAAAAGCTCCCATCGCAGGAATGATTATGGTTTGTGATATGATTGGAAGTTATGAATTGTTACCTCCACTCATGATTGTATCTGTAGTCGCTGTCGTATTGTCTCATAAAACCTCCATCTATCGAAACCAAATCAAAAACAGATTTTTGTCTCCCTCCCACCACTGGGATATGAACCAAGACATCATGGATCGGATTCGTATCACCGACCATTTTTCTGAATTTCGTAAGTATGCTATGGTCTCCGAAAATCTCTCCCTTACGGAGTTACAATCCAATGCTCCAGGGATTCAAGCCAGTGATTTCATTTTACTTGGAGCAGGGGATGAGTATAAGGGAATTGTATCACTTCGAAAAAATAGAATCCTTCCAGAATTTGAAGCAGACTTAAAAAACCTCATTACCTGCGGAGAAATTGTACAAGATGTTCCCTCTGTTTGCACAAAAGATACTTTAGGAAAGGCCCTTCGCATTCTTTTAGAATATGATGTCGACAAACTTGCGATTGTTGAAGATGGTAAATGTTTAGGATATTTGAGATACATTGATTTATTCAATGCATACCAAAATGAAGTGAAAAATAAGCAGCGTAAGTCAGTATGAGATTTTCTAGTCATTTTATGAAATTTCCATCACTCCATCCACGAATTATTTTTCGCCAATTCTCATACTTATTTGTAATTGTTTCTATTCTTGTATTGATGAATTGTTTTGGCTCCAAACAAATCATCGAGAAAAAACCAGATTCGCATATCAAACCCATTGTCATTCCTCCTCAATATTTAAAGCCTATAGTTGGTCGAGTGGAGTGGGTTGAATTTCCTAATTGGAAACTGAAACTTCGTGCTCGAGTAGATACGGGAGCTAAATCCTGTTCCATCCATGCGATCAATATTGAAAGGGTCACTGAAAACGGGGAAGTGTTTGTTTTGTTTGATACCTTCGTGGACGAAAAACCAGTTCGTTTAAAAAGTAAATTTGTCAAAGAAGCTAAGGTGACTAGTACTTCCGGTGTTTCTGAGAATAGAATCATTATTAGTGAATTGATGAAGATGGGAAAGTATAAGGAAGAAGTGATTATTAATTTAAATGATAGAACCAACTTAACTTATCCCATACTCATTGGTCGAAACTTTCTTATGGGTAAGTTTCTTGTCGATGTTTCATTATCACATGCCTTAGGGGATTAGTTTGGATCGTAAAACTTTAATTACTGTATCTATCCTTATCATTTTGCCAATTGTATCAATTCTTTATAAACTTAATGTTGCTGAATTGTCCTTGTTGCCTGTGGAAGTGGATGATACTGTTAACTTACAAGTAGTAATCCTCCCAAAAGAAAATGTAGCTGTTTCTGAAGTCACCTTTCCTATTCCGAAACAATTCATCCAATCAAGAGTCCTTAAATCCAATACCAAAATGGAGGATTTAGATTTTCGTTTGCAGAAAAAACAATATGGTCATTTGGGAATTTGGGAAGGAGAGGATTGGAATTCTTCTATTGGATACTATGCAAAAATAAAAATCCTGCCATATACACATACCAACCCAGAACCAGAAATCATTCCTGAAAATAGAAAACAGCCAACCAAAGAACCATACTACCTTTCTTTAAAAAACTTTTCCCCAGAAGAAATACGTTTAGCAAAAAAGTTATTCGAACAAATCCATCCGTATGACAAAGACAATGTTGCTTCTGCCAAACAAATATACTATTTTATCTCTGAAGAAGTATTAAATACAACCAAAGAGATCACCCTCGCAGATACGATCCGTTTGAATAATGGAAGTGCTTATACACAAGCCATGTTATTTTCTCTTCTCTGTCGTATGAAAGGAATTCAAGCAAGGACAGTCGCTGGCTTTGATTTGTCCAAACAAAACACAAAGGATAATAAAGCGAAACTCAGTTTTTGGAATGAAATTCGAATTCACGGGAAGTGGTATTTTGTGTCCACGTACAAAAATATTTTTGCCCAAAGTGCCAGCGGGTATTTACCGCTTTGGAAGTCTGTGGAGGAGAGGCGTTCTCTTGGAGAAGAGCCAGCTACTTTTCGTTATACGGCGTATATCACAAAATCCAATGTAAATCGTTATAATTTTAAAGAGTATAGCGAAGAAGTGGCTTCTAGTAATAGTTTTTTAAGGTATTATTCTTTATATAGCCTTCCGACACCATTACAAAATTTATTCCGTTTAGTAATCCTGATTCCTATCGGTGCCTTGGTTTTGTCGGTGGCCAGGAATATGATTGGGATTCCTACCTTTGGAATTTTTACCCCGATTTTACTTGCCATGTTTTTTTATGAGACGAATCTCCTTTTCGGGATTAGTTTTTTTCTTTTAATGATAGGGCTTGGTTTTTTTGAAAGGTATGCCTTGGATAAATACTATCTACTCGCAGTTCCTAGGCTTTCTATTCTGCTCACCATCACGGTAATTACCTTAATTTTATTTTCTGTTTTAAATGAAGAGATTTCTTTTTTCAATCAGATGAGTGTGACTTTGTTTCCTATAGTCATTACTACGATCTTTATTGAGCGATTTTCGATTATGATCATTGAAGAAGGTGTGATGCATTCTTTGGTGACTTTGACAGGAACATTGCTGATCGCCCTTATCAGTTATATGATTTTCTTTTTTGGTTCTTTACAAATCCTCTTTTTTACACATCCTGAATTGTTATTTGTTGTAATCGCCATTCAAATCCTTCTTGGCCAATACAAAGGTTACCGTGTATCTGAACTATTTCGGTTTAAGGAAATATTTAAGTCGTGATTTCCCTTTTCAAAAAATTTGAAGGGGAGGGTGTCCTTGGAATCAACCGTAGGATTGGTGAATATATTTTACCTTATAATCCCAGAGAATACTATCCGTTAGTTGATGATAAATGGAAAACAGCAGAACTTGCAAGACAGTTCCATGTGCCGATGCCCTATCACTATGGAGTTGTGGATACTTTCGGTGGGATTCGCAATATACGGGAACTCATCCAAGGGAGACCGGGCTTTGTTGTCAAACCAGCTAACGGTGGTATGGGGAACGGAATCCTTGTGATAACACGCGAATCCGAAGTCGCCAATGGTTCTGTCAATTACCATAAGGTAGATGACAAAATCCTATCGGAAAAAGAACTCCATCATCATATCTCAGGAATTCTATCAGGACTTTATTCCTTAGATGGCAACTCTGATTCTTGTATTTTACAAGAACGATTGGAATGCCATTCTTTCTTTCGGGAAATTTCTTTTCGTGGGATTCCCGACATTCGAGTGATTGTATTTTTAGGTTATCCAGTGATGGCCATGTTGCGATTGCCTACAAAGGAATCAGGAGGAAGGGCGAACCTCCACCAAGGAGCACTCGGTGTGGGTGTTGACCTCCGCCGAGGAGAACTCACCCATGCAGTATGTAATGATAAAATCATTCATCTCCATCCAGACACAAAACAGACATTAAGCGGAAGAATTATACCTCATTGGCCAACAATTTTGGAGATGGCCTCTCGGTGTTACGATATGTCTGGACTAGGGTATTTGGGTGTGGATATTGTACTCGATGAATCGAGAGGTCCATTACTACTCGAAATGAATGCAAGGCCAGGACTTGGAATTCAAATTGCGAATCGGATGGGTTTACGAGATCGGTTGCAGTTAGTGGAAAGGATTAAGGATTCGGCAGATGGTCCAAGCGACCGAGTCCACCGAATGTTTCAAGAGTTGTAAAAAGAAAAACTTAAGTACTTTAAGCGTTTTGTTTTGCCGTAACAAATACGGTTCTGTTCAGAAGAGCCATGGATCCAAAAAGGATTCCCGAATACACTAAATCACCCGCAATTGAGTTTTGGAAAAAAGGGATGGCAAGTGTAAAACAAGTCACTAGGCCCGACAGATCCAAAGTATACATTCCACTCGTCGCCCAAACCGCAAGGTTTGTGAGAACAAAGAAAACTACCGATCCGGCCACTGTAAATCCAAAGGATTTGGTAAGCGAAGATCCGATTTGTTTTCCAAAAAGGACTGCAAGAATCATAAATCCGTAAACCACAGGCATTAGGTCATGAAACCCAATGAAAAAATCGGAAACAAACATCGCCAAGATCGGAACTAAAAGAGCAAGTCGTCTGTCTGTCAAATAAGCACCCGAAAACAAAGAAACAGCCAAAATAGGCGTAAAATTCGGTGGGTGTGGTAGGATACGGCTGATGACAGTAGCGATCACCATGAGGATGGCAACGGAGACACGGGATTGGAACATAGGGATAGACTCGTAAAGGGGGGGGCCTTTCGCAAGATAAAATTTCCGTTTGCTTCCCGCAAGGTTCGGGAAAAATACAATCAGTGAACCCTCCTAATTTTGATTCTCCCTTGGAAAACTTACTCGCACTCACGGCGGATTTACGTAGCCCCGAAGGTTGCCCTTGGGATAAAGAACAGACCCATCTTTCCGTCATCCCCCATTTACTAGAAGAAACCTATGAGGTGGTGGATACCATCGAACGAGGTGACGACAACCACTTAAAAGAAGAACTCGGGGACTTACTTTTCCAAATTACTTTTCATAGCCAACTAGCCAAAGAACGCGGAGCTTTTGCGTTCCAAGATGTGG
The DNA here is from genome assembly GCF_016918735.1 of Leptospira abararensis. GTDB lineage: Bacteria > Spirochaetota > Leptospiria > Leptospirales > Leptospiraceae > Leptospira_A > Leptospira_A abararensis. The sequence goes on along the minus strand of NZ_JAFFPR010000060.1, from coordinate 259,719 downwards.
CAAACGATGTATTCCAAAAATTAGTCTTTCGTCATCCTCATGTCTACGGAAACAAATCAGGAATTGATTCCGGTGAACAGGTCCTTACCCAATGGGATCAGTTGAAACAAAAGGAAAAAGAATCCAAAGGCAGTAACGACTCTGATAAAAGCATTTTGGCAGGAATTCCGAGAGCACTCCCCGCCATCCAACGTTCCGAAAAAATTCAAAGTAAAGTCACCAAACAAGGATTTGATTGGCCCACTGTTTCTGGAGTTTTTGAAAAGTTTCAGGAAGAAATTAAGGAACTGGAGGTGGAATTAAAATCCCAAGGTTCACTCAATTCCAAAAAATTGCCTTATAATGAGAGAGTCGAAGATGAGTTAGGTGATCTGTTCTTTTTGTTAGTGAATTTGTCACGCAAACTCTCTGTCGATCCAGAAACCTGCCTCCGCCGGGCCAATGAAAAGTTTGAAACCCGGTTTCGTATGGTAGAAGACTTGGTTTTGCAAACAGGAAAACCTTTTAAGGATCATTCCTTAGAGGAACTCGATTTGTTTTGGGACCAAGCGAAATTGCAATTGAGAGAGAAACATTGAACGAGAGTCGTATGAATTCCATTGGTCTAAATGATTTACCAATTCTAAAAGAATTTTCGATCATCGCCTATAAGTGGTTGTCTGGAAATTATCCGAAGTTTGATGACCAACTAAATATGGATGCAAATGTTGAACTTTCCTTTCCCATTCGCTGGAAAACTAAAATGGAAGGTGAGGTCTTTGAATGGGTGGTCTCTGACATGGGCTCCATTACACTGAGATTAGGTGGACTGGAAGGGAACCGGCGTAACCCATCCCCCATTTTTTATTTGAGCCTTTTGAAAACAGAAGGAGTGGAGTTCCTATGGGCCGATCCCGAAGGGAATCCTGTGTCTTTCCCTGATCCTTCCATTTTAGAAGAAGTCAAATCAAGAGTGCAATTGTATTTGGATTCGGTAACGTAAAATAGAATTGAATTTATGGTAACTTTAGTTATGTTTAAAAACCAAATTAAACAAGCGGTGATCACATTCTTGCTTGCAATATCGCCATTCATTCCATTTGAAATTTTCGCTTCGATTGGCGACAAAAAATGTGATACGTTTCATACAGGTGTTTTCTCATATAACGCGCAATTTGGTGAATTGATTATAGTGAGAACTAAATTGGAAGAAGTGAGTTATCGTGTATATCCTGATAAATTCATCAGGTCATCCGTTAAATGGATTTCTCCTTGCGTTGCCGAATATAAAGTATTGGAAGTTAAAGACGACTTATTTAATGCAGATTTTGTAAAAGAGCTGTATAGTTCGAGAAGTTACTTACACATTACAGAAATTTTCTATGATGGTTATTCATACAAACTAACTGATAATAAAATTCCGGAAGTGTATTATGGTAAAGCGCAAGTCTACAAGAAGTCTCTTGGGGCAAGATGAAAATCTATTAGGAGTTTGAAGTTCACAGCCTACTTAAGTAAGCTGTGATTGAAACGAGGATTCTCAAGCCGATTTAAGATTCTTTAGTTTCGATTCCCACTTTCTTTTCAATGTTTTCGATGCGCTTCAGCCATTTGTTTAAGTTCACAATGTTTTTGATATTCACACGATACTTTTGAAATTCAGGGAAAGTAAGACCTAAATCCCATCCTACATAAACATCTTTTGTTTTCGGAGAAGTGCGTAGGCTTGATCCACCAGCAATGATGGTACCATCAACAAGTGTTAAGTGGTCACTGATCGCACAAGCGCCACCGATAATTACATGGTTTCCAAGGGTGACACTTCCAGCAAGACCGGACTGACCTGCAATGATTACATGGTCTCCCACCTTACAGTTGTGAGCAATGTGAACCATATTATCAAATTTACATCCGTTCCCGATGGTTGTATCGGTAAGAGCGCCACGATCAATTGTACAATTACTTCCTACTTCCACATCATCACCGATCACAACGCGACCCACTTGTGGAATTTTGTTGTGTTTTCCATCTGCGAAGACAAATCCAAACCCGTCGCCACCGAAACTAGAATTTCCAAATACAATGAAACGTTTGCCAACAATAGTATCATCAAAGAACACGCAGTTTTTTCCAATTCTGGAACCATCACCAATTTGGACTCGGTCACCGATTTTCACTCCGTCTTCAATGATACAATCATTTCCAATCACAGAATTTTTGCCGATAGATACAAAATGCCCAAGATCCGTATTGGATCCAATCTTTGCCGAAGGATCAATCGCAACTTGTGCACTATGTTTTCCTGTAGGTTGTTTTTCTGGAAAGAAGAGACGAATGATTTTTGCGGTCGTTAGCTCTACTTTGGGAACAATGATTAAGGCTTTTTCTGTGAGTGAGTCTACAACATCTGAGGATACAATGAGTACAGGAGCTTTGGAAGTTTTTGCTTCGTTCACAAATGTTTTAGAAGCTACAAAGGAAATATCATTTGCAGTTGCGAGTGATAATGAGGTGAGTCCAGTAAAAGAAACAGAAACGATACTATCTGTATTTAAAAATTTTGCTTCTGGTAGTAGTGACTGGAGAGTAGAAAGGTTGATTGTGTGCATCTCCGATTCCTTATCGATGGTTTAAGACAAGGAATCAGAGAGGTCAAAGTTTGGCTAACACTATTAGATAGTCTTAGTCAAGATTTTATAGATGATTATCCTTCGATTTTATGTGCGATGATATCATCAAGGGAAAACGAACCAGCACCTTTAATGATCAGAGGGATTGCCAAACCAAAAGTTAAAAGTTGAAATTCAAATCCACCTTTATCAGCGAAAAATCCATTGGGTAAGTGAACGAGAACTGCTGCCACAAGCATAGTTGAGAAAATTCCAAACGCAGCCACTCTTGTGAAAAGTCCAAGGATGAGACCCAGCGCACCAAAGAATTCAGCGATGATGGCAAGAAGAGCAAAGATGTAAGGAATGCCCAATTGACCAGTAAAGAAACCCATAGTTCCTTCGAATCCGTATCCACCGAAAGTACCTAGAACTTTTTGAGCTCCGTGGGGAAGGATCACAACTCCGAGTGTGACACGGAGGATAGTGAGTGTAATGTCTTTGTTTGTTGCGAGTAGTTTGTAAAACATAGAACCTCTTATTGCTGAATAGTTTAATATCAAACTATTTGATGCTGATGGATCTCGTCAATCCTATTTTTAAAAAAATTAGCCTTTTTCATAAACAAGGAAAATTTCGTTTCCTTTGGCAAAATGGTCTTTTAGGGTCCAACTGTTTTTGTCAAAACCTGGAAGTTCGGAATTACGGTCGGCAATACCGGCAAGTCCTGTTTTTCCGATGATATAAGGAACCACAGTGACATAGATTCGATCCACAAGGTCGGCTTCCAAAAAGGAGAAATTGAGTTTGGGCCCCCCTTCCAAAAGGACGTTTTTGTATCCTTTTCGTTTCAGAATCCCTGTGACTTTTTTGGGATCGATGTCATCAGAATCCAAAGCAAAAATTTCGGCTTTGTTCTCGAGGCTTGTTTTGATTTCTTTTAAATTCGATTTGGTACAAATGATGAGAGGGATATGGTCGGATTCTTCAAAGACATGTTTGTCTGGGGGAAGGGTTCCTTTGCGAACCAAAATGACAGGTCTTGGGTTGAGAGCATTGGGGATCGCTCGAATTTTGACGATAGGATTGTCGTTTAATATAGAGTTTTTCCCTACAAGGATCGCATCCGATTGCGAACGATAGACATCCATTTGGGTTTTGTCCTCGCTAGAAGTAAGGCCATACCAACGACCATCCGGTCGAACGACCTTCCCGTCCAAGGTCATAGCCATATTGATCGATAATTTCATGAAATTTTCCTCCGTGAGAGATTCTGCAATTCGCGCTGGAGGATGTGGTACACCTGCATCGAACAGGTGCCGCAGCCGGTAGAGGCCCTTGTGGTTTCTCTGATTTGTTCCATTGTCACGGCGCCTGCATGGATGGCACGGACTAATTCATCTTCAGTCACCATTCGACATAAACAGACCCGTTTGGGTCTCATGAGGGAATTTAAATCGAAAGGATCCATACCTGAACTATTCATTTGACAGATTTAGGAAAGGGAGGGAAACTCTTTAATTACTTTCAACCAAGGAAAATTCAAACACCCTCTATGTCCCAAGACAGAACCCCGGAAGCCAAAAAGAAAAAAAACCGTGAAATTTTTGGATGGTGTATGTTCGATTTTGCGAACTCCTCCTACACCACCGTTATCATCAGTGTTGTTTATTGTGAGATTTTTACAAGACTGGTTGTTCCAGCAGATATGACCTCGGACAATCCGTACCGAATGGGAAATTCCCTTTGGGCTTGGGCACTAGCCGCGTCCTATTTGTTCGTTGTCTCTACTGGACCTATATTTGGTGCCATTACGGACTACAGTTCTAAGAAAAAACTTTTTCTTTTCTTAAGTTATGTAGGTTGTGTGATCGCGACTTTTTTACTCTACTATGTGGAACCAGGAATGGTTTGGCTTGGGATGGTTCTTGTTGCCCTTTCCAATTTTTTCTTTGCTTCGGGCGAGAACTTCGCCTCTAGTTTTTTACCCTTTCTTGGTTCCAAAGAGGACCTAGGTAAAATTTCGGGTTATGCTTGGGGGATTGGTTATTTCGGTGGGATTGGTTCTGTGGCTCTTGCCACCACTCTTGGTGATTACACTTTAGACAATTTCCAAAACTTAAAGTTAGTCGGACCTTATACTGCCATCTTCTTTTTAATTGCTGCAATCCCTACTTTTCTCTTTTTGAAAGAACCACATTTGCCACTTGGTGTTTCTCATAATGTAAATTATTTTAAGATTGGAAAAGACCGTGTGATCCAAACCTTAAAGGATGCAAGTCACTTCAAAGATTTAATGATTTATTTGGTTTCTTTGTTTTTTACTATGGCGGCCCTTGCCATTGTGATTTCCTTTGCTTTCATTTATGGATCACAAGAAATTCATATTGAGGCCGAACACAAACAAGCCATGTTTATCTTTATCCAGATTTTTGCTGCTGTAGGTGCCCTTGCCTTCGGTGTGATCCAAGATAGTATCGGTGCTAAAAAAACATTCAATCTTACGCTTGTTCTCTGGCTTGTGACCTGTGCTTTGATTTATTTTGTATATGACATCACAAACTTTGCCAATGCCACTCTTGGTAAAACTTGGACCGTGCAATGGGTATTTGTTTTCATTTCTTCCCTAGCTGGAATGGGACTTGGTTCCACTCAATCTGCTTCTAGGGCTCTTGTGGGTATCTTTAGTCCTGAATCCAAATCGGGAGAGTTCTTTGGAATGTGGGGTCTATCTGGAAAAATTGCGGCCGCAGCGGGACTATTTCTATTTGGATACATCCAAACATTAGTATCACTTCGGAATGCCTTCCTTGTGGTTGCTTTCTTTTATTTTCTATCACTACTCATTAACTTGTTTGTAAATGAAGAACGGGGAGTGGAAGCGGCACATCGTTTCCAAGAAAAATCATGATAGTAGAAGATGAAGACGATTTCGAATTACACCAGAGCCAAAGAAATTTGGCCCTGGCAACCATCGATGAACTTATGTTAACGAAGATGGATCTACTTGATGCAGAAAAAAAAGTGCCTCGTTTTATCAACAATGCACTTTCGTATTTAAAGAGGAAGTATGTAACAGAGGAGCAAACGATATCGCAGCTCCTCATCAGTCGGCGGGAAAAACAACAAACTTAAAAAGTGCGGTTCTCTTTTTACTTTTTAGTTTGTATTATAGTCCAGAATTTTTGTGATCATTTGTTTTTGATCTAGTTCAATACTGCGTAATTTGAATGCAGTTTGTTTCGAAATTTTACGCAACATTTTCTTGTAAGATCTCATGATATGTTTTTGTTTATCATAAGGGAGTGGGTCTTTGTCATCATTTAAAACCATTGCAATATCAGGTTCTGCCGGTTGCACAGGATCATTTGGCCAAATGGTATCGGAAGTAAGGGATCTATAGTATTCCAAACGAATATCGGAATTTGTATCTAATTTAGCTTCACCTTTTTCATCTTTGTCAGGACTTTCTGATTTTGGTGATGGGTTTACAAGCCTTCTCATTTCCTTTACATGGATCGTTCCGTCTGCATTCACTCGGCGAAAAGCCAGAATGATTTTGTCTAAATCACTATAGTCTTCTTTAGGGTAAATGTATGCAATTCCATCATACAAAAAAACCGTCGGATAATCGATGTAAGACTGTCCTTGAGGAAGTTTGATTTCCAAATAGGGTTTACCATCTTTGTCTTTTTTATAGAGTTCTTTGTGTTCATCGGGAGTATGAGCCAAGTATTGCGCAGCGGTTTTATCCACCCCTAAATCTTGGAGTTTTTTCATTTTTCGTAAGTTCCCAATGATGTTTGCGTGTAGGGTGTCGATTTCGTTATCGCCAAACCCGTTTTTTCTTTGAAGGTCGATTTGTTTTTGGGTCTCACGTTCCTTTAAGGTAGCAGAAGCCGGTTTTTCAGCGTAGAGGGCCGAAATCCCAAGTAGGAAAGAGAGAGCGATGGAGAATCGTAGAATCATGACGTACCTCAGAGAATTCTGTCCTTTATAGTATCGAATCCTTCCTTGTCGATTCTTGAATGGATTAGATCAGATTTTTCTTGTAGAAAAAAAACGGTTCAGGGAAAGGAAAAGGTCCTGTTCTGCTTCTTTGGCTTTGGGGATGAGGCCTGTCAGTTGGATGTATCCATGTACGAGAGAAGGAAAAAGGCGTTCTTCCACCTTCACCCCGGCCGATTGTAAATGTTTGGCATAGGTTTCCCCTTCCTCGCGGAGTGGGTCATAACCGGCGATTCCGATGTAAGTGGGGGGAAGGCCTTTTAGTTCTTTGGAGTCAGCTAGAACCGGTGAGTTGGTAGAAGTGAGTCTGTCTTTTTTGTTCGGAAGATAGTTTTGGATGAACCACCGCATAAGGGAACGTGTGAGGACATAACCTTCACCAAAAAGTTCGTAAGTCTCTGACTCTTTTGCTGTATCAAGCATCGGGTAGAGAAGGGCTTGGAATACAGGAACAGGAACTTTGTCTTTTTTGGCTCTCTGACAAAGGGTTGTGGCAAGTAAGGCTCCTGCACTATCTCCACAAACGGCAATGGCGTTTGGTGATCCTCCAAAGAGGTAAGCGGTGTTACGAACATATTGGTAAGCAAGCCAAACATCATCATGGGCAGCGGGATAAGGATGTTCCGGCGCCAAACGGTAATCGACAGCAATCACAATGCTTTTTGTGTAATGAGACATTTTCCGACAGAAATTATCATGTGTCTCCAAATTACCAATGGTGAGTCCGCCACCATGAAAGAAAAGGATGGTGGGGAGGTTTCTTTTTTGTGGGTTTGCGTTGTAGACTCGGATAGGAATGAAAGAGGCGCTGGGAGTGGGAATGAGTTTGTCTTCGATGTGTGGGATGGGAAATTCCGGTTCATCGAAGATCCGCATTTGATCGCGGTAGTGCCGACGTGCCTTTTCTGGACTCATTTGTTCCATTTTGGGAAGGAAACGTGCAATGTTACATGCCAATGCACAACGCGGATCCAAAGCGCTAGTTTCCGGTTGGTTGTTCTTACGAACCAAAGTGGAAATCCAATGTTCTGGTAACGAAAAGACAAGTTGTGCGACTGATTTTTTGATACCTAACATTAAATAACCGATAATCGTTCTAATAACATTCTATAGATTAAAAACAAACCGTAACTATCAAGTTTGCAGTATGCTTTCAAATCCTCCAGAACACGTTTTTTTTCCTCGGCTGTCACCTGCTTTTTTATTAATCTTAAATATTGATAATTTGCATCTTGTCCTTCGCGAATAGAAAGTCCGCCATGGCTTTCTGTACTAAAACAAGGCAGAATTTCTTTTAAAGATGCTTTGCCATTTTGACCGGGATGGTAGATCCAAAGTTTCTTAAAAGGCATCGCTAGGTCGATAAACATCGATTTGACTCTATCCCAAAACTCTAAAAACTCCGGAAAGGCTATGGCCGTCTCTTGGATGATCAGTTTTTCAAAGAAATCATTGAACGAGAAGATGGTCATCTCTTCAGGAAGGTCTTTTTGTAATTGGGTTATGAGGGCAAGTCGGGGATCTGCGCCCACATCTTCATGTAAGTAGGTTTTATGGGTTATAATATCGGTTTCCGTATCCCAAATGTGTAAGGAATAGAGGTAGGGAACATGTTGGAATGGCCTTGTGTTCGGATAGAGGGGAAGGTAGGGATTGATGGACTCAAAATCTAAAAATGCTACCGTTTTTGTAACATTTGTTAGGTAATTTTCAAAAGCATTTCGGTCAAAGTAAGTTTTCCCTGAGATATGGGCCTGTTTTTGTATCTTTTGGATGGGTGTAAGTTCAGAATCGGGAACAGATTCGTACGAATTGTACCCCATGGCGAACCACTGTTTGGCTAATTCGGAACTGTCTCGAAAATCAAAGATCTCTTTGGCATTTTCTTTCCCTTCGGCACAATGATTTGGCGATAAACAGGTTTTTAGGGAACGGCAACTGGGTTTGGAATCGAGAAATGAAAACTGTACAGATTGTTCGTTTGTTCTTTCTACTTCAGAGATAAATTGTTTCCATTCTTCTTCGCGTGTACCCAATTCCGATTCCATTCTCGGTGTTATGTCTTCTAAGAGTAAGTAGTCTTCGGGAAGGATAGGCCCACCAGGGAAAAGATATTTTGTTTGGATACGAATGAGTTTGTACCCAAGGATGTTGAGTGACATTCCTTCTGCCACTTTCTTGTGAAAGTAAAAGGAACGAAGGATGTCTTGTTTGACCGAACCAATCGGGCGAAAGTCCCAAAGAATCCAACCATCTCTTTCCGGATCGTATTCTAAATATTCTACAGTGGAAACAAATGGATTCGAACGCAGGTGGGCATGAAATATGGACTTTTTTTCCAAAATCCATTCCCTGGTTTTTAAAAAACTCTCTTCCCTTTCCATTGTTTTGTCAATGGTCGCTGAAGTTGGGAATCGGCTTTTGCACAATTGGAGAAAATCTCCCCATTCCAAATAACCACCGTAAGATGAGGATTGGGGTTTGGGAACAATTCCTTCCCTTACCAAATGGAAAGCATTTTTACATCTTAAGTATTGTAAATACTGAGACTTGGTAACGGGTGTAACCGGTTGATCAAACAAATTGATACAAGTCTTCCCAATGTTTTGTATAGGATTGGAAGTTTTTCTTCCAGTCTTCGGAAGTGGAGACAAGAGCTTCAGGAGAAAGGACAAAAAATTGGAAAAGCGCATTTTGATTGGTTGTTCTCACTCGATATTCGTCACTCGCTTTTTCAAAACTCGCACCTTCTAAAAACAACTTCCAACGGTCCTCGTAATCAGGATTGATTTGAAAAGGAATTTCGATTTCTGGATGTTTTGTTAGTAACAAGGGGTGAAAGTTGAGATCTTGGTTTGTAATTTTAAGATTGGATTGGAACTCTTCTTTAGATTCTTTTTTAACAGTGATTTTGGGAAGTATGAATCGTCGTAAGGATTTTTTTCCGCGATCATAAGCAAGTAGATAGAAGTCCGTTGTATTTTTGCGAACAAGTCTGTAAGGCTCAATGATTCTTTCGTTTGCATCAAATCCATATTGGATGGTAAGGGCTCTTTTGTCTTTGATGGCTTGGAGGATTTTTTCAGTGTTCGCAGTGTCGGGGATTTCCTCCGACACTGCTTCTTCTTTTGGTTGTTTGGCGAATTTGGGAATGAGATCCAAATGATGGGAGAATAGTTTTTGAGAGAGGCTCAATCCTTCGAAGGTAGGTTCTTGGGCAAATAAAACTTGTGAAAGGTATTCTAACTCTTCTTTGGTGAATTTAAGAGTTCTGTCGATGGATTCTTTCTCTAAATAATAAGGAAAATAGTCTTCTGATTGGTAACCAAATTGAGCTACCTTGATATTGAATCCAAGGTTTTTGAGTTGGTTTAGGTCGCGGTAGAGTTTTTTACGATCCGATTCCCTATCTTCATTTTTATAGAACCGAGGCATGATGTTGCGAAACTTTTGGAAACTAATCCCTTTTGGTTCGCGGAGGAGATTGAAAAGAAGAGCAAAGAGACGAACTTCCGTCTCATTCATTTTTTTCACTTCAATCATCGGGAAGTCTTCAAAAGAAGCCATATCTCTCCAAACTGTGTGTTTTTTTGATTCCGAAAAGTAGAAAATGAAAAAAACTGGAAAAGAATGCGATTCATCGGACTCCTCCTAAGCCTTTCCTTTTTTCTGCAATGTGCAACCTATTGGAAAAATCGTAAAAATGATTTTCAGGACATCGTCACCGTTGGTGCCGAAACACCCATGTATGGAGCAGCTGTTAAAGTGGGCCCACTTCCCATTGGGGTTCTTTTCCAAGGCGGGGAGTCGGAGATGGGGAAAAAAGATTTGGGCCGAGGAATTGGCCTTCGTGGTGGGCAGTTCGGGACCTATCATTCCCAACAGCTCGTCTTTGGTGTATTAGGTGGTGAAAGTTTTCATTCGGGACTTCCTACACTGGACGCCAAAGGAAATTGGCTTGTGGATAAAAAAGGAATCCCTCTTACGAGCGATGAAAGGGCCAATGTAAAAAGTTATAAGATGCGGTATTATTCTTACTGGTATGATCCAGTCAAAGATCGCAAAAAAAGAAAAAAAGAACACTTCCGCCGCGAACTCACAAAGGACATTGTTGCCCAAACTGGACAGAAGGAATTTTTGATTTATCTTCCTCCAGAAGATCAAAAACCTTTTGGGTATCCCCCTGGTTATTCTTGGAATTTGGAATTGGTTGCAGGTGTTTATGGTGGTGCGAGACTTGGATTCAATGTGGCAGAAGCTTTTGATTTTTTGTTAGGATTCACCACCGTTGATTTGTTAGATGATGATGTGGAAGGAAAAGCCAAACCAAGTTTCCCTGGTTTCCCTTTTCCTGCTCCCACAGATGCGGAATTAGAAACAGAGTCCGAATCCGCAGAATGATTTTATAGTTTGAAGTCTTTGGCTGTGATTTTGTTTTTGGGATCAAATGTGAGTTTCAAAAACTTTTCCACTACATCTGGTTTTTCTTTGAGAGTATAGTACTGTTCGGGAACATCACGATCTTCTGCAAAGTACCATACCATAACCGTTCCGGTAGGATCGATTGATTTTTCAGTCGATTTGCCAAGAACCGCTTCCGTTTTTACCAAACCATCGCCTACTTTAATCATATCGATTTCTAATTTACGAAGTGCTGTGTGTGGATGAACTTTAGTGCTTCCTGCCTGAACTTTGTTTCCGGAAGTACAAGAAACTAAGAAAAGAACCGAAGTGAGTGTGCTGAGTATCAAAAGTTTTTTGATCATAAACCTTTACCTTAAAGATGGACTAAACAAAGATTCTACAGGATGGGATCGGGGTTGGCAAGTGATATCTTTTCTCTTTCTTCATCGATTCGACCCATTTTCCCCAAAATCTTTTTGAAAAAAGGAATGGTTAAAAACACAAGACCAATCTCCAAAAATCCAAAAAAGAAAGAGAGGGCAGAAAAACTATAAGCCGGTGGTAAAATCGATTCAAAGACCGTTTGCATTTGCACAGAAACAACAGGACCTAACATAAACCCAAGGGAACCCACACCGGTAAAAGCGGACATGGTAGTTGCAGTAAGGCCCGGCTTTGACATTTTACTTGCAAGCAACATGGAGGGAACAAACATCACACCCGCTCCCACCCCGCAGATGAGTAAAAATGTAAACAGGTACCAAAACTCATTGGTAGTGCCTGAAAGCCCAAGAAAAATTCCGTAAATAGTCGATCCAACAAGCACAAGAGGTAAAACACCTGTTTTGCGAGAGAGGATGGCTGATGGGTAGGAAAGTAAACTCATCGGAAATAAAACGAGTCCTAAAAACACTCCAAGCATCCCTGGATGGAAGGCTAATGTTTCCCTTAAGTGGATATTGAAAGAAGAGATAATAAACCCAACAGTAAAACGATCGATGAAGTTGAATAAAAAGGGAACAAATAAAAATGGATTTTCAAAGATTGCAACTTTTAAGTCGATTAGTTTAAAATCTTTGACTCTATGAATTCCTCTGTCTTTTAACATGAGTAAACTCATCAAACCAACAAAGATCAGAATTCCAGAGCCTACATAAAATGGCAAAAGAGGATTTTTTCTTCCGAGAATTCCGAGAGGCATTCCAAAGGCACCACCCAGGGACAAAAACATTCCCGTGATCCCCATAAGAATTCCTTTGCCATAATAACGTTTGTTATCCGGATCGTTTTCTCGATCGGCAGCGGAGCTAAGGAGGAGACCAATGATAAAAATGTGAGCTGCTCCCTCAAGGAATCTTAAAAAAAGAAAGAGTCCCATATCGGTAACAATGGTGAGTAAATAAAAAAGTCCTGCGTCCAAAAAACAAAAGAAACTAATGAAATACTTTCTGTTTTTAAAACGGTCAGATATGATTCCCGCAATCGGTGCAAAAAGAAAGGAACCGAGCATAGGGATACTTGTAAAGTATGCTACTTCCCAGTTGGACCCCATTAGCCGATCCTTCACAACATCCTTTACTACCGGCACAATCATTGTTACCGGCAACATGGATAAAAAAACTAAAGTTACGAGTGTATACGGGAATCCCAAAAATTAACCTGCTGGTAGGAGCGTTTGGTAACGATCCATTCCGATATTTTCTTTTAGATCGGAATCGAGTTCAATGAACAAAAATTTATTCAAATCAAAAGTGGCATTTGCCTCAGCCAATAGTTCTGCTTTCTGTGTATCGTTCAAAGGGAGTGTATCCAAGTTTTGGCGGTAGACCCCTTTGAAAGCCATAAGGTCTTCGATTTCAGGAAATTCATAAAAAGCAGTTCCTTCATTACCTTCCAATTCAAAAGTTTTTGCTACTACTTTTTTGATCGATTGTCCACCAGAAAGATCTCCCAGGTAACGGACGTAAGCTTGTGCGACCAGTAATTCCGGTTTTGTTTTTGCAATGTTTTTGATATGGTCGATGTAGTTTTGCGTCGCTTTGGAAATGGAACCACGAAGTTTTGTGCCGAACTTCTTTTGGAAGGTAGCGATGTCTTCTTTCAGAGAATTTTCCCGAAAAAGAGCTGGGAAGTAAAGTTTGGCAAGAATCGGGTTGTCTTTGTTTTGGCGGTAGAGTTCTTCCATTACTGTGTAAACGGCAAGTAGGCTTTCCAATTGGTAAGTATAAGTTTGGGAATCAAGACCCCCTCGAAAAATAGCCCGAATATAAGGAACTTTTTCGGTTTCCTGGTGTTTGTCGGCGGTTCCTTCTCGTAACATCATTGCTATGGACATAATGGCTCCTTGTTCTCTATGTGAGAATCAATCTCATATATGACACTACCCTGACAATTGCAGATACTGTCAAAGAAAATTATAGGGAATCTTCCTGGGTGGGAGAATTCCAGAATTCGAGAGGGGTGTTAGCCCTTTGTTCTGGATAGAGGAAGTAAGAAAGAAAGAAAACAAGAATCGAAACCACAATTCCAATTGTGGCTAGCACCACATCCTTTCCCACTTTGCGAAAAGTGTCCAGGTAAGGCAGGTCTTTGTAAGTGATGACGTTTAGAATGATTTCCCGACCAGCAAGGAGGCCAAGAAAGGCCCAGGTGGTGGACATGGGGACATTACTTACGTATTGGAAAAAGAATAACAAACTTCCATATACTAAGTCGACAATCGTGGCGGCCTTGGCCCATTGGATGTCTGATTTTTCAGAAACCACTCTTTGGATGGTTCCTCCGTTTGTGCGTATGATGACAAGAAGGGCCACAATGAGTATGAATACAGCGGTTAAGAATTCGATGATTCCTAATTGGCGTGGTAAAAAAACGGCGATATTGGCAGTATCTTGTAATAACCATGCCACCCATAAATACATAGTGGATAACCATTGTAACTGAGACCACCTTCTTTCTGTTACTGGGTCTGGTGTGTGAACTTCATGGTATTCGTGGGGATCAACTTTTACAAGAACCGCCCAAACGACAATAGCCACAAGAAAAGCTAGGCCATAACCAAAGAAGGATTTGGTTAACATTTGGTCGATACTTTTGCCACCAAACAAACCTAAAACGAGAAAGGTTGTGGAAACGGGGGCCCGAAGCCTTGTGATGATTACAAGCAATACAGGTGCGAGGAGTTGGAGTAAATTGAAGTCTTTGGTTTCCGGAATGGAATCGAGTCTATGGAAGTGGATTTCACCGCCATGTAAAAACCAAGCAACCAAATGGACAAAAAATAAAAGACCTCCGAAAACGAGGATCTTTTGGAGCCAGTGGACCGATTTTTTACTCTCGATAAAGGTTCCGATGGTTTGGACTGCATCGTTTCCGGCCACAGAGAACGATGCAATCGCAAAAGAAAACCATCCGAGATAATACCGAGGAAACCCCAGGAAATAACCGGCACAAATGGTAAGAACCAGAACTAGAGTAAAAAGAAAGAATCTAACTTGGTCCTTTTTTGTTGGGTGCTGGTAATCTATTTCCTGGTTAAGGCTCATGCATTCATGTAGTGTTTCGCGTATCTCTCCGTGATTTCCTTACGGTCGAAAAGAATAAACACATCTGTAGTACCAAAAACAGAATCCAGCGCAGGAATTCCACAGATTTTAGCACCTACTCGGAGGTATCCTTTCAAAAGTGGAGGGATATTTTTAGAGATTGTTTTAGGATCTTCTACATGAAAATTAGCGTCAAACCCAGGAAGGACGTAGTCTGGATTTGGGAACACCCGAAATTCTTCCGGAGCGATCGCTTCTTTGGCTTTTAAAAATCCATACGATTGGGAAGCAACAGCCGCATCAGTGGAGTGGATAGATCCACAACCCATCAAATAACGAACATTATGTTTGTTCATAAATTCAGCAAGACCTTGCCAAAGGAGTGAGATCACTGAACCATCACGGTATTCAGGATGAACACAAGAACGTCCTACTTCTGCAATTTCATCCGGTAGGTTATATATAGAAGTGATATCAAATTCGTTTTCACTGTAGAAACCGATTCCGTTTTTTGCATTTTGGCGTGTTAAAATGCGGTAGGTTCCTACAATTTTTTTGTCATCTGTAGATTTATCGATAACAATTAGGTGGTGGCAGTACAAATCGTACTCATCACGGTCTTTACGAGTTGCAGAAGATTGTGGCAGACCTTCTCCCATCTCTAAGTTGAACACTTCGTAACGTAGGGCAAGTGCTCTTTCAATTTCCAATTGGTTTTCAGCTAAACGAACTTCTAAGATTCGTTCTGTTTTGTTGATTGTATTTGGTTTCATCGGATTCTATCCTCTTGTTTATCTGAACAAAAGGTAACCACCCTTGGTTACGACAATGTGACAAAAGGGTGAATTTCGGATTTTGTTTGAGAAGGTTTAATATGACAACCTTGTTACACTTTTTTGAGCTGCTCTTTTTTGAGGATAAATGGATATTCTATAAAGCGGTATAATACAAACCCAACTAAAAAGCTGATGATACAATAAATGAGGAAGTAGGTCACATAGTAAACACCTGGGTGGATATTTTCTGGTTTTGTTATTAATCCTGAATTTCCGAGAATGGAAGATATAGTTAAATGCCAGAGATAAACTGTATAACTAGTCCTTGCTAAAAATACAATCGTACTTTTATAAATAGAACCTAGTTTCGTATCATACGCTCTTTCTTTTGTATGCAAACAAAAGATCAAAAGAAATCCATAACCAATATTAATTACGTTGTATTTGAAAGTCACGGATAGAAAAGAATCATTTCTTGGAATCAAATGGTTTATGGAGAGAAGTACTGCAAAAATTGATAGCGCTACGGAACTATTAAACAACTTTGATTTTAGAAAATCCTGTTTGTATTGGCCCCAATATGCGATCATGATCCCAACTATGAAAGCATCATAACGAGTTTCGGTGGAGTAATACATTTTTTCAGATTTAATGATCACTGCATCTGAATAAAAATAAAAAATACGGAAGAGGATGGCAATAAAGTAAAGAATACCCAGAAATGTCATCGTATGTTTTGGGTGTTTAAATAAAACGAATGTCATAAAGAAGGGGATAAAAAGGTAAAATTGTTCCTCTACCGACAAAGACCAAGTATGATCGTGAATTCCTTTAATGTAGTTTCCTACAAAGACAAAATCTGCCCAAGAAGAGCTAAACCTTGCTTTTAAGGAAGCGAAGTCGGAGAGAACAGCTACATCAGTAATCCCTTTTTTTTGAATTACATTGTCAATTAATAGAATTTGCAAAAAAGTTAATATAATAATAGTTGTAATAAAGAAATAATAGCCAGGAAATATTCTGAGAACACGATTTCTGAAAAACTTTTTAAAACTCATGTCTTTGCCCTTTTTGTGTGCACTAAAAAGTTGGTCTGAAATCAGGTAGCCACTTAACACGAAAAAAGCATCCAAAACTGATGTAAAGTTTGTGAAAAACCCGAAAAGTTCAGGGTTTACGTTAAAAGCTTCTTTGGCCAAGGTATGGCAAAAGTGAACCATAAGAACAAAAAGGATACCTATCCCTCGCATTGCATGAAGACTTAATGTTTCGTTTGGACGCAGGTTAGTTAGGTGATCAAAATACTTTTTCATTATCTCTGACAATAAGTTCAAGGGCGAATTCAGCTGTCAAGTCCATAGAATTAGAAAATTATGATTTAACAAGGATATTATGGGTTTACTCTGGTTCGGGCTCGTCCAAATGTTGTTATTTAGTTAGTCGATGAAAAAATCTTTGCGAATCATTCTAAGGTGTTTGGTTTTATTTGTAATCGCCTTCAGTTTTCTGAAGTTAATTGGTTATGTAAACTCCAATCAATCTAGAATTTTATTAGAAAATATGTCGTTTTCGGCCACAGACCCACCTACGGTAGGGCCGTGGCTGTATCGTGATATTTACTACCAGTTAGGTTGTTTTTTAGTTTTTGTGTTAGTTGGAGTGGTATATCTCTTTGTTCTGCCCCAAGACCTACGTTTGCATCAGGACAGATTTCGTAATTTGATTCTTTACATTGTGATGATTGTTGTTCTCTTAACGATTAAGTTAAAGGCTGATAGTTATTTACCTCTCAAAAAATACTTTGTCATTGCTTTTGTCATTACGCTTTATTTTTTATTCATTACTAGGCCGAATGTTTTTCAAAACCTCTACGATCGTTTTACAAAGCGAATGGATCTGGCGATCCTCGGTCTGGTTTTTGTTAGCACGATTCAGAGATTCACTGCCCTTTATTTTGATCCCTTTTCACTGATCAAGGGAGATGACCCGGAAACATACTTTTCTGCAGCCAAAGCCCTTTTTAGTGGGCAGGATTTATTGAATGGGTCATTTAGTCGGGGAATGACTTGGTTTCTATTTCATTGTTTTCAGTTGTTTGGCGAGGGACAATTGGTTCCAAAGATCATGATGATTTTAATCGGAGCAGTTGGGTTGTATTGTTTGCTTCGTTTTACTTTGGATTATACTGGAAGCAAGGCCGTTACTATTTTGGTCGCATTGTTTTATCTTTTTTCTAGCCATTATATTTCTTTCTCCAATCAATTTTGGAATGAAAACTTGTTTCATCCTATATTCTCAATTTATCTATTTTTACTTTTTAAATCCAAGTCAGGAAAAAACGTATATAAAAAATTGATTCATGGAATTACAGTTTTGTTTCTTGCTTTAGTTTTATCTGAATTCCGATCTTGGTTTCCACTTGTTTTTATCGTTTCTATTGTGGTGTATTATGCAAATAGTATATTTAGAATTTCGAATGTTGTGTATCCTGTATGTCTTTTGTTCTTTTATTTTGTAGCTAGTACTGGTGGTAAAGAACGAATCGACTCATCTGTACCTTTAATTGCTAGTTCAAGTATGGAGTTTAATTTTCTGGTAGGGAATAATCCGTATACACAGGGAACATACTCTAGGCACTGGTTGACTTATTCTGAAGAAGTTCAATTAAGCAAAAATAAAGATGAAATATTCCAACATATTTTACAGATAAACTTAAAAAATCCCCAAATTATCATTCAGAACTTATGGAAAAAAACGGTACTTTGGCTTTGGGGGGCAGGTGGGCCTCGGCCTCTAGCGGTGTATTATCAAAATCCCCTTTCCTTATCGCAAACTTTATACCGGTGTTTGCTTACAGTTTTCCTCTTTCTCGGCATTTACCAACTGGTAATAAAAAAAGAATTCCTAATTTGTTTTCTGTATTTAATAATTTTTTGGATACATTTAGTCTTTTTTGCCGACTATCGCTTTACACTCACTGCAATGCCTTTGCAGGCCATACTTGTTTCGTATGGATTATTTTCTATTGTGAAAGCAAATTGGTTTCGAAATAGTTTTTTAAAACAAAATGACTTCCTTCCTAATTGATTAAAAAAAATGTTTGAATCATTAGAAACAGTTTTGTTCCGTTCTGTTTTTGAAATTTAGTGCCAGGGATGGATTGTAAACTATTGTTAGATGATTGATCGTTTTCTCTGCTTTTATTGCTAAGTATCCTTTAAGGGAACATGGTTTTATCGATTCCTCATTTGTCGAAAAATTCGAATGAAATTTTTGATTAATAACAAGGGTTTGCTTTTTTTGTAATATTTTGAATTGAAACTCGTCCGGTTTCCAGGATTCCGGTTCTATCTTCTTACCCGTCTCAAGAATATAGAATTCACCTCTATAGTCTGTATCTCCTATCGTTTGATTCGTAAAATAGAAAGTTATATTTTCATAAATATCATTCGTCGATAGGTTCGCTTGTAGGGCTGGCAACATTTTTGAATCAGCCCCGTAATCGGGAACGGTAGAAACAGCGATTGGATAGTGATTTTGATTTTGAATGGAAACTTCTGGCAAAGGAAGAACAAAGATTTCTGAAAGAAACTTTGTGTTCATTTTCCTTGCCTCTTGGGCATGAAGTAGTAAACAAAGTATAGTGATAACACCGAGTATTGTATGAAATTTTTGGGGAACCTGGTTCCAAAGATTTTGAAACCCAACCGCCAAACACCAAACATATAAAAAAACCACACTAAGACTCCATCTGGGATAGACTCGTTCTAAGGAATAAATAGGTAGGAGTTCTAAGATTGCTGCAGGTGAAAAGGTGGAAGTATTTCCTGCCATCAACCACAAAACAAGTAAAAGAAGGAAGAGAACGGAAACCATTTTTCTTTTTGTAAAGAATAGCAAAGGCGAGAGAAATAATGGCAACTGGCCTAGATAGTTTCCATACTCCCAATACCGGTATTGCATTTGTGATAGAGGTTTGGCGAGTAGTGGATGTTGGGAAGAACCGAAAAAAATTGGATAGTAGTCTTTCCAATGTAAATGGTGGTAATCTCCCACAAAATATCTACCCACGGAATGGATGAATTGGTACATCGGAAACCATTTGATGGCGAGAATGCCTAATACAAAGAGTGAGAGTTTTGCAAATCGGTTGATTGCCCCTATAGGAGAATCAGAAAGATACACTTCTCTAATGACCATAAAGAATACAAGGAATGCTGTTTGGGAAAGGGGGTAGATGCTTCCTTCGGATAACAAAATATAGGTGATTGTTGTAACTAATATCGCGATTCCCCAATTTTGTTTTTTAGTAAAACTAAGAATGTAATATACAAGAGCCGGTAAAAATAGTCCAGGGATTTGGTTTAAGTGGCCGGCATAGAATTTTTGAAATACAAATCCAGAAAATTGAAATACCAATGTGAAAAGTAACGAAGCCAAAACATTTGATTTTGTATAAAACCGGAAGGAGTGAAAATTGAGAATTCCAGATAAGATAAAGTAAAATAGAAAACTAATCTTTAGTGCGGTGAGTGTGGGAAAAAAAAGAACAAATAGATGGGTGAAACTCGCCACCTTACTTGTTGGGTTTTCCCAGACAGGAAACCCAGCACCATAATACGGATTCCATAATGGGAAGATGGTACCAAATTCTAAGAAGGACTTTCTTAAGAATTCGACATGGAAACTATACATATCCCAGTCGAATCGACCATAGAGGTTATCGTTTAAGAATAGATCCTTCGTGTTCCAAAGATAAAATAGAAAAAAGAGAAAAAGTAAGGCAAAAGGCCTAATGCGCTTCATCCCAGTTACCGCCAAACTTCCCTTGGGCGACAATGGGAACTTTTAATTTCATTGCAGATTCCATTTCTTCTTTGGCCATTTGGTAGAATTCTTTTTTTTCTTTTGGATCTACTTCAAATACTAGTTCATCATGGACTTGGAGGATGAGTTTGGAACGAAATGATTCTTTTTTGATTTTCTTTTGGATCTGAATCATTGCTAACTTTATCATATCCGCAGAAGTTCCTTGGATGGGTGAATTGATGGCGACACGTTTGGCAGCTTCACTGGCCATTTTATGTTTGGAATGGATATCGGGAAGGTAACGCCGACGACCAAGTAGTGTTTCCACATAGCCGTGTTCTTTACAAAACTCAACGATTTCTTCCATATAAGTTCCCACACCCGTATAGGTGGCAAAATACTTTTCGATGAATTCTTTAGCTTCTTTACGACTAATCCTTAAGTTGTTGGAAAGTCCAAATGAAGTGACTCCATAAATCACAGAAAAGTTAACCACCTTTGCTTTATTTCGCATATCGGGAGTTACTTGGTCTTCTGGGATCCCAAAAAGGCCGGCTGCGGTTCGTTTGTGGATATCGGCTCCCGATTTGTAAGCGTCCATCATTTGCGGGTCATTGGCAAAGTGGGCCATGATTCGGAGTTCAATTTGGCTATAGTCTAGGGATAGGATTTCGAATCCTTTTTTGGCAATAAATCCTTTTCTGAGTAACCTTCCTTCTTCATCTTTGATCGGGATGTTTTGTAAGTTGGGGTTTGTTGAGGACAATCTGCCTGTGGCGGCAATGGTTTGGTTGTAACTTGTATGGATTCGACCCGTTTTGGGATTGATGAGTGTGGGGAGAGTGTCCGTATAAGTGGATTTGAGTTTGGAAAATTTTCTGATCTCTAACAAATGATCAATGATGGGGTGAGTTCCTTGGAGAGATTCCAAAACAGAATGGTCTGTGGAGTATCCCGTTTGTGTTTTTTTCTCAGCAGGAAGACGTAAGTCTTCGAATAGAACGGTTTGTAGTTCTTTCGTTGAGTTGATGTTAAATGGTCTTCCGGCAAAGAAATGAATGTTCTTTTCGTGTTCTTTGATTTTAGTTTCAAAGATTTTGGAAAGGGATTCGAAGTATCCTGGTTCTACGGCAATTCCTTCAAATTCCATATCCGCCAGTGTCAAAAGAACTGGCATTTCAATATCAAAAAATAATTTTTTATGAATACCTTCGTCCATTTTTGGTGCGAGCACATTACAAAGTTGTAAGGTGATGTCAGCATCTTCGCAGGCATATTCGGAAACTTTTTCAGGGTCTATATCGTATAGGTTTTGTTTTTTTTTGCCCGTGCCAACTAACTCTTCGTAAGTGATGGTTTTGTAATCCAAATAATCGACGGCCATATCGTCCATATTGTGACGACGTTCTCCTGGATTCAAAAGATAAGAGGCAAGCATGGTATCAAAGTAAATTCCCGCAAGTTCCAGACCGTAATTTCGAAGCACTAATAAATCATATTTGATGTTTTGCCCGATTTTTTTCCACTTGGGATCGGTTAACATTGGTTTTAAAACTACTAGTCCTTCTTCGGGTGTTGGAAGGAGGTGGCTATAAATAGATTCTGGATGTGAGAAAGCGATATAATAACCAACACCAGGTTCCTGAGAAAAAGAAACACCTAACAACTCAGCAAGCATGGGATCAGAAGATGTGGTTTCTGTGTCCACAGAGATTGGTTTTTTCGGATCGAGTTTGCTAACGATTTTTTTCAAATCGTCTAAAGTTTGGATTCGTTTGTAGTTCTTTTTAGATACCGCAGAACCTTTGTTTGGTTTTGATTCGGTTTTTTCGTTGGTTGAATCTTCTGCAGTTTTTTTTCCTTTTTTTCCAGTTGTTGGTTCGGAACTGACTTCTTTGTTATCCCCATCGCTGGTGATGGGAATTCCCGCTTGTTTGGCAAGGTCACGGTGGAGGACATTGTATCCTTCATCTTTAAAGTATTGTACTTTGGCCGGATCATAATAATTCGGAATTTTTAAATCATTCTTTTTGATATCTAGTTTGAGGTTGGTGACAATGGTAGCGAGTTTTCGAGATAAAAAAGCGTTCTCTTTGTCCGCCGCTAGTTTATCGATAAGGGATTTGTTTTTGACTTGGTCTAGTTTTTTATAAATGGTTTCTAAGTTTCCAAATTCTTGGATGAGTTTAGCCGCCCCTTTTTCACCCACACCTTTGACACCGGGGATGTTGTCGGAGGCATCACCGAGAAGCGCCATATAATCGGTCACTTGTTCTTTGGTGATTCCAATATTTTCTTCTACCCACTTGGGATCGATTTTTTCAAATTCGGAAACACCCCGTTTCCCACGTAACATATGTATGTTTTTATCGAGAACTTGGTATAGGTCTTTGTCACTCGAGAGGATGATGATTTCTTCAAAGTCTTTCGCAAATTTTTTACACAATGAACCGATGATATCATCTGCTTCAATTCCATCCATTTTGTACATGGGGAATTCTAATGCCTTTAACATCTCATAGATTTTGTGGATCTGTGGTTTTAGATCCTCAGGCATTGGTTTTCTATGCGCTTTGTAGTCCTCATACAAATCATTTCTTTCGAGTCTTGTGCCCGGGTCGAATGTGAAGGCAATATGAGATACCTTTTCATCTTGCAAGAGTTTGAATAACATCCTCCAGAATCCAAAGATGGCACCACTAGGAAGTCCCGTTTTGGAATTGGTGAGGTTGGATGCAGCAAAAGCAAAATAGGCTCGGAAAGCCAAGGCATGGCCGTCAATGATGAGTAGTCTTCCGCTCATGTTCCCTCTCCGTACAAACTATCTCCTAAAAAGGAATAATAGATTAGTTTTGTTTTTTCAACTGTTTTGGTGACAGAAAATCGTTTGACCGAGGTTTTGTTGAACGTTCCGAACTTGGTTCGTAATTCTTCGGAGCCAACCAGTTTGTCCAAACCTAACGCAATATTCTCTGCATCTCCCACAGAACATACGTAAGCACCTTCGTTATGGTCTAACATTTCCCCAATTCCACCACCATTGGTGGCAACAATCGGAAGTCCTGAGGCCATCGCATCTAAAACAGAAGTTCCAAGGCCTTCTTCTTTGGAGGTGAGTGTGAAGATATTAAATAAAGAAAGTAGGGCGGGGATGTCTTTACGATAACCAGTAAAAATTACTTTTTCGGTGATTCCTAATTGTTCCGCTTGGGTTTTGAGTTTGTTTTCAAGTTTCCCTTCACCTACGATCATTAGGCGAAAGTCAGCACCCGTTCTCATCTTTGCTATTGCGTTGAGTAATGTTTCTTGGTCTTTGTGATCCACAAGAGCTGCCACATTCCCAATCACAATGCATTTTTTGGGAATATGAAATTCTTCTTTTAAGTATTCATGAGGGACGGATTTAGAAAATCTTTTTAAATCAATTCCCGAATAAACTGTGATGATTCTTTCTGGAGCAATTTTACTTTCCATCATCACTTCTTTGATCTTTTGCGAAACGGGCAAGTAATAGTCGTTTGCTAGATGTTGGTACTTCCATCTAGAAAAGAAACTGGATTTCGGTTTGAAGTCTACCCTGCGAGATACAATGAGAGGAATATTTAAGTGATTTCTTTTGGAAAGAAGAGCCAATGTATGTGCATGAGCCGTATGAGTGTGGATGAGTTTTACATTTTTAGAAATACAGAGAGATCGAATATTCTTATATGCCTTTCTATCCCATTCTCCACGCATTTCGATGGGAACAAATTCATATCCATTCTCTTTGCATTTGGTTTCTAAAGGAGATCCAGGTTGGCCTACAATCATTTGTGGGATTTTGAAAGTGGTTAGTCCTTGGACTAAATAATAAAGCTGTTGTTCTCCACCGCGCCATTCGCGGGAAGTATTGATATGAAGGATCAAATTATAAGTGTTTGGAACGGTCGTATTCGAGAGCGATGATGGAGCCCATAACTTTGAACCCCGCCGGAGCTTCGTCTACCATTCCTTCTCCGTGAAACATTACTTTAACGGAGTCCATCATGGCATTGATAATTTTCAATCCTTTTCCCATGTTCTTATGTTTTTGGCCTGAACCATTATAAGGGAGGGTGTCCGGTTTTTTACTTTGGTGATTTTTGATATGGTCGAGAAAGGTACTAAAACATTGTGATTGGTTTGCCTTAAGCAGGTCTTTGTCTGTGTCGGGAAGAGATCCTTCTTCCGACAGTCCTGATCCATAATCCAAAATATAAAGGGTGAATTTGGAAGAATCAATCCGCCACCGACAAATGATGGTTTCGTCACAGTGACAAGAAACATTGGCACTCACCGCATTGGTAAGCGCTTCGTCAGCGGCTAATTCAATATGCATGATATTATCAGCACTAAAACCATTGTCTTCTAGGGTGCGTTTGAGTTCAGTTCGGAAATGCCTGACAGAGGACATATCGGGAGGTAGGAACATCGCATACGATCCTGCGGAGGGAGTTAACAAATACGGTAAAACTTCTGATGGTGCTGTCAATGGCCGCCTTGTCCCCCTCTCCTATTTATATTACACGAAAGAGAGGGAGAAAAAAAGTCAAAAAACCTTTAAATCGGAAGGGGAGGGGAAAAAATTTCCTAAACCGTAATCCCTAAGGCCAAAGCTAGCTGTTCCATCCGTTTGACGAGCTTCTCTTGGCCGAGAAGGCTAAAGAGGATGGGCAGTTCTAGCCCGTGAGATTTTCCCGTAGTAATGGCACGAATGGGCATAAAGAGAGTTCTTCCCTTTTCTCCAGTCGTTTCCCCCGCCTTTGTCATGGCTTCCTTGTATTCGTCGGGAGTCACTAAGGCATGGGCTTTGACATATTGATAAAAAGCAGAAACCACCGCCTTGCCGTTTCCTTCCAAAACCAATTGTTTGGCCTCATCATTTTCGAATTGGAGATTCTCTAAAAAGAATTCTTCGATATAGGGTGGGGCTTGGATTAGGCGATCCAAATACACACGAACGGAATCCAAAATGGAAAGGAGTTGCGGATTGGTTCCCGACTTAAAGGCTTCCGGGATTTGGCAATCTTTTAGGAATGGTTCGAGTTCCTTTCCTAAAGTTTCAATGTTTACATCGCGAATGTATTTATTCGACATCCAATTGAGTTTTGATTTAGGATTTAAGTATTCGGCAAGACCAAGAAGGGATAACTTATTGAAATCAACAGTTTCCTTTTCTTCTTCTTTCAATTTTTTAAATACATCGAAGGTAGCAGGGGATTTGGAGCAGCGTTCCACATCAAAGACGGAACAAAGCTCTTCGTCACTCATGTATTCTTTCCCATCGGGAGAAGTCCAACCGAGTAGGGCCATATAATTACGCATGGTATCACTGGAATAACCGAGATCACGAAATGCAAGAACCGATGTGGCACCCGCACGTTTGGATAGTTTTTTCCCATCGGTTCCTACAATTTCGCTAGCATGAGCAAAACGAGGCAGCGGAAAACCAAAGGCTTCAAAGATCAATATTTGGCGCGGTGTGTTGGAAAGATGCCCCACTCCCCGAATCACATGTGTGATTTTCATAAGTGCATCATCGATCACCACAGCATAGTTATACGAAGGAAATCCATCCGATTTGACTATGATAAAGTCACCAATGAGTTTGGATTCAAACTTTACCTTTCCTTGGATCATATCATCAACGATCACAATTTTATGAGGAGTTTTGAATCTTACTGTGAAAGGAATTTTGTTATCGATTTGGGATTGGATTTCCGTTTCTGTTAGATCAGAACATTTCCCATCATAAATATAAGGAATTCCCATGGCATCAGCTTGTTTCTTTTTGCCGTCTAGTTCCTCTGCGGAACAAAAACAACGATAAGCTTTCTTTTCTGAAATCAGTTTGTCAGTGTATTCTTTATAGATAGGAATTCTTTCGGACTGAGTGTACGGGCCATTGGGACCACCCACTCCAGGACCTTCATCCCACTCCATTCCGAGCCACTTTAAAGATTCTAAAATGATTTTGAAGGATGCTTCTGTGGACCGGTCTTGGTCCGTGTCTTCGATACGAAGTAAAAACTTTCCTTTTTTTGCTTTTGCGTATAAATAATTAAATAGGGCAGTTCTTGCTCCTCCAACGTGGAGAAATCCTGATGGGGATGGGGCAAAACGAGTACGAACTTCTGTCATTTCATTTCCTCTTTGAGTAAAAAATCTCCGATCCGCTTATAACCAAAAGGTTCTTTTGTTTTGGTAGTCAGTCCATTGGCGTAAGGCGGGACAAAAAAAACTTGTGTATCATTTTCTTTATAGATCGGTTTAAAAAATAGTTTGTCAGATTCTGTTTCATTGTATTCATAACGAAGTTGTAAATAGTCGTAATGATTGGAAACATGTTCCGATTGGATTGTATTGTTTGATTGTTTGGTAAAAACAGTGGAAGATGCGAAAAATTCCATACTTCCCAAACTATGGGACCAGCGGCTATCCCCACCAACTGTAGATCGAATTCCTTCCTCAAGGAGTGATCCTGTATCACCACCTAATTCGAATATGTCGAACTCTTCGATTTGAGTTTTGTTTTCAATGACGTTTGTTTTATTTTCTAATAGTGAGGTGAGTGTGGAACCTTTTGTTTCTGAAACGTAGGCGCTTGTATAAACAAAGAGAATTCGTTTTTCGGATTCTTCTTTTTTGAATTTTCCCACTTTTCTGTTCCAAATGATCTTATAAGATTCAAAAGGTTCGTTTCCAAATTCTGACTTTATTTTCGATAAAAAAAGACTATCGTAAGCAAGGAAACTGAGCTCAATTTTCTCTGCATATCCACTAGATTTTCCAGGTTCCCATTCAATAAAGCGGAAGTGAGAGGACCCTTCTTTGAAGAAGGATGGGTTCATTTTCCGGGGAGATTTTAAATAGAGAATCGATGCGGGAATTTCTGAAATTGGATCTCTTGTGATGAGTGATTTCAGGTTCTGGCAGTTGGATCCAGAAAAAAAAATCAAGATACAAAAAAGCCAATAGAATCGGGAGTATTCTTGAGTTTCTGGGGACATAGATCAGTGTGTATCGCCAGTCTAAAAAGGGAAAACCGCTTGACAAGTCAATTCACCCCATCCCTGTGTCATTTGGAACCATGAAGAACGAAGAACAGTATCCGAAACGCCCCTTTGAAGACCAAGTGAATGATGACCAAAGGAAATACTCTCGTTATGTATGTGATTCGAGAGCCATTCCGCAAGAAATTGATGGTCTAAAGCCTGTTCAACGAAGAATACTTTGGGCGATGTGGAACTCGGACGCAAGAAACCGTCACACAAAGACAGTAAAAGTAGCCGGCCTTGCGATGGGATACCATCCTCACGGGGATCGTTCCATCCAAGATGCCCTTTCTCAAATGGCACAAGACTTTGCTTTTGCGAATAACTATCCACTCGTTCATGGAGAAGGAACCTTTGGTGATGTTTTGGATCCTAATGCGATCGCCTCTCCTCGGTATACAGAAGTAAAACTTTCTGACTTTGCCAAGGATTTAGGATTCTTTGAAAGTTTGCCGGACATTGATTATGTCAAAAACTACGATGAAACAGAAGACGAACCCATTCACTTTGTGGGAAAAGTTCCCGTTGTCCTTTTAAACAACATCCAAGGAATTGCAACGGGATTTCGTTGTTTCATCCCTGCTCACAAACTAAGTGATGTAATTGATTCCCAAGTCACTTATCTCAAAACGGGAAAACCAAAGAAAGTCACTCCGTGGTACAAAGGGTACGGTGGAGAAGTGAAATTGTCTAAAAATGACAATGGTAACACTGTCATGTCCACCACATTTGGTTTCAAAAAAGAAGATGGGAAGTTGTTTCTTGTTGATTCACCCATGAATTGGAACCGTGAAAAAGTAGTTAATTATTTAGATGATTTGATTGAAAGAAAAGACAACTGGCTAAAAGACTATGTGGATCATTCCAGCCAAACCTTTAAAATTGAGCTCATTGCCAAAAAAGGCGAAGAACCTTCCGAAAAAGAAATCAAAGAACTTTTTACTAAAGAAAACAACGAAGTCCTTACTATCAACGTTATCACTCACGAAGGAAAACTTCGTAACTTTGTACCTGAAGAAATCATCAAACGATTTTGTGATTTTAGAAAAACTCATCTCATTCGTCGTTTTAAACGATTGGCGGGTTTGGAAAAAGAAAAGATTGATAGGAACTCAGAACTCATTCGGTTCATTAAAGAAAAATGGAACGAAAAAGTAACAGGGATTAAATCCAAAAAAGAATTTGAAGATAAACTAAGAGCTGCTAAGTTCATTTACTTCGAATGGTTGAGTTCCATTCCTGTATACCGAATGACTTTGGAAGAAGTTCGTAAATGTGAAGATGCCATCGTAGAAGCAAAAACCAAATACACTGAGTATACTGCATTACAAAAAGATGATAAAAAACTCACCGGTTTTATGACCGATGAACTTGATGAACTGAAGAAAAAATGGGATCCGAAATAAATACATATGGCTCAAAAAACTGAAAAAACCTCAGGGAATTCGCGAAATTTTAAGAAATTATCGAATGTAGAACACGTTCGGATGCGAACCGGAATGTGGCTTGGGCAAAACTCTTTGTCCACATTCGAACAACATTTTTTTACTAAAGATAGTGCTGGTACATACGACATTGTGCACGAAGAACTTTCAGACATTCCTGCCAAACTCAAATGTTTGGATGAAGCTTGTATGAACTGCGTGGATGAGTATAGAAAGAACTTAAACGACAAATCCATCCCAGAAAAAGACAAAATGAATAAACTCATCATCCAATTGTCTACAGATCGCAAACGGGTTACCATTCAAGACAATGGTCGTGGGATTCCTGCTGACAATGCGGAAGGTGTTTATCTTCACTTGATGTATGGAGAAAACTTTGATGATAAAGTCAAAGAAGACCATGTGGCAGGACAAAATGGAGTTGGTATATCTCTTGTTCGTATGGTCTCTTCGTTTTTTAGAGTGAAGACCATCAATGGTGGTAAAGCTTATAAAAAAATGTTTAGTATCCATGATGATGTTAAAAAAACCATTAGAGGTTTTAAACTTTCGAAAGAAGATACAGAACGTGTTTATTTGTATTATGATGAACATGGAACTTTTGCTGATTGCCCTCTTTTATCGGCAGACCAAATCAAACAACTAAAAGCTCCGTGTGATAAAGCGGGAATGACTGCTGTTGTAGAAACTGCTAAAAAAGAAGATCACGGAACCACAGTTGAGTTTGAATTAAACCCAGCCTATTTTAATAATCTGGATACTTCGTTTAATATTAATTTGGTGAAACAATACCTGCAAGACATTGCGATGTCTAACCCTGGTTTGGAAGTAGTATTTATCCACAAAACTGGAAAGGAAAAGTATAAATTCAAAAAAGGTTTTGATGAGATTTTTAGTAATTCCGAGATGGTTTACTATAAATTGGATTATGCGGATAAAACTTCTGCTTCTCAAATCCATATGGACACCTATGTGGTTGTGGGCCAAAACAAAACCCTCACTTGGGTGAACTCGATTTTCTGTCCACAAGGTGGTTCGGCCATTGAGTATTTGGAAAACAGGTTATGTGATGAGGTTCGTAAAAAATCGCAAATTGTGAGTTTAGAAAAGAAACTCAATACACAATGTACACGTAACGATGTTAGAAGTTGTTTCCACATGTATGTGAACCTTCGTATCCTCAATCCCCGTTTTAAATCACAAGATAAATCCTATCTCATCAATGATTTGAATGATGATATCCGAAAGTCGGTCGACAAACATTTGGACAAACTTTTAAAGAAAACGGGTTTGATCGAAGAAATTAAGATGGTGATGGAGCGTAGAACCCAGCTAAAACAGCTTGAGGACGCGCAGAAAGGCCTCCGTAAGGCGTCTCGGAACAATATCCCTAAGCTTATGCCTCCGACAGGCAAACCAAACGATCCAGGCCGAATTCTATTTGTGGCGGAAGGGGACTCGGCGATTGCGGGTTTACGTCCGGCAAGAAATCCAAAATTACATGGTCTTTTTCCTTTGCGAGGGAAACCACTAAACTGTAAGGGAATGTCTCTCGCAAAAGCTCTCCAAAACGAAGAGATGAAAAACATCGTTGCGATCGTAGGTCTTCCACTCGACCAAAAAGTGAAGTCCATCGATGAATTGCATTACGATCGTATCAGTATCATCACAGATGCGGATTTTGATGGTTATGCGATTCGTTCTCTTATGTTGTCTTTTTTCTATGAGTATTGGCCGGAACTTTTTGATTTAGGTTTTATTAATATTTCTGCAGCACCACTATACGAAGTGGATGTGAAGTGGAAGGATGCCAAAAAAGAAACTGTCTTCTGTATCGATGACTCCGACTACGATAAGTTAGTGGCACGTGTCAACAAACAAGGTGCAGAAATCACTCGTAAAAAACGAAATAAGGGACTCGGAGAAACAGGTAAGGAAGCCATGAAGTATGCGGTGGATCATTGTATGACTACCATTACTGTGGGAAACAAAAAGACTGCCAAAAACACCCAAGACCTTTGGTTTCACAAAGACTATGCAGAAAAACGTCGCGAAGCGATTTCTGAATACTCTATGAGTGTCATCCAAGACTAAATTTTACAAATTAGGCATTCGGTGTTAGATGCCGAATTGCCATTGGCTCTTTTTTTAGTAGCGATCACTCCTCATTTCATAGGTTTCGTGAGTTCTTTGTTTTATGGACTTGCAGTAGATTTATGATTCTATTTTTTTAGGGGAATGAAATCCAAAGGCTCGCGCCAAAAAACTAAGCCTTCGATGAAGGCAAAAGCGAAGGAAAAGGAAGATTCACTCCTCTCCTTAAAATCATTGCCATTCTTTTTTCCCCTTCCTCCTTTTTCGAATCGCAAATCAAAATCCTTTTTCCTTTTTTTAAACATTCTAATTTTACTCCAATGTTCTTCTTTGCAAGAAAAACCGAAAGAGGTTTATCATAATAACATTGATGCTACTGAGAAGGTGATTCAATCCAAAATAGAAGAATTGCAAAACTCTGGAATTCAATCTTTGTCATATATGTATTTGTTAGGTGATGGTAAAATCAAATCAGGAAAACTAGGAGGGGAGAAGTCCGATCCGATCCAAAGGTTTAAAATTGGAAGTATCACCAAACTATTTACAGGAATTGCCCTTTTGCAATTGCAGGATAAAGGCAAACTGAAGTTAGATGATCTTGTTTCCCGTTACATCCCGGAAATCAAAGAGATGCAAAAAATGGAGCCAAACCTTAGAGAGATCACAATCCGAGATATCCTGACCCATAGCTCGGGTCTTCCCTCTGATTTAGCTTCTGGTTTTTTTATTTCACCTGAGGCAAATGATACGGAAGTTTTGGATTCGTTTCGCGCTCTTCCCAAACAACTTAGCCAGATAGAAAGAAAGGAACCGAACAAAGTCCATTCTTATTCCAATTTTGGTTTTGGTCTTTTGGGAACAGTGATTGAACGAGTCTCTGGGTTGGGAATCGAAGATTACTTTCAAAAAGAAATATTTTCCAAAGCAGGGATGAAACATTCCACCTTACTTGAGTTTCATGAAGGATCGGAACTAGTTCCAGGTTACCAGGGATTTTTTTGGAAAACAAAAACGAGTCGTCCTCTCATTCGAGATATAACTGCAGGCTCTCTTTCTACTACCGGGGAAGATATGGGGCTCTTTATGAAATCTTTTTTTTTGAGTAAAAAAAACAAAGGCTTACTTTCCAAAGAAAGTTTTGCGGAGTTCCATCGCATCCAAACTGGTCCTACATCTAATTTTGAAATGAAACTGGGTCTTCCTGTTTTACTTACAGAGATGCGAGCTTTGGGAAAACCGGTTTGGATCTCCGGGCATTCGGGTTCTTTACCACCTTACTTCGCTGATTTGGTGTATGAAGAAGAAACGGAAACTGCGAGTTTCCTTGCCGGGAATACATTGGGTTTGGGAACAGGGGCCATCCAACCAACGAACAAAGAAATTTTGGATCTTATTTATGAATACAAAACTGGTTCGCAATTAGAATCTCCACCTCTGCCGGAACGTAAAGAACAAAACCGGTTGGATGGATATTTGGGGCTCTATGTATCTCCTTTTGGGGTTCATGAGTTAAAGCAGGAAAAAACGCCTCAGCTAGAAATCATGGGACTTAACTTTGATTTAGTGGAACGAGAGAACCGGTTTGGTGCCGACTTACGTTTGTTTTTTGGCCTTGTTCCAGTAAAAGATCCAACCATCGAAAGTTTTCGGATCGAATTTGAAACCTGGGAAGGGGAAAAAGTTTTTACCCTCTATTCTCGAGAAGTTGCGAAAGGAAGTATTGGTTTTGCCCTTCTTTTCCAACCGGACCAAAAGTTACCGGACAAGTCTTACTTCACCACTTACCAAACGAACGATCCTTATTCTCTTATTCCTCAAGTGGAACTTAAAAAAGACAAACGTGGTTTTTTAGCCTCTACCGTTACTTACTCGCTAGGTGGTATGGAAAATACTGTCACCTTGCCTCTTAAAATGGAATCACCTACAAGTCTTAGGATTTTGGGATTTGGTCGGAATTTAGGGGAACGGATGGATCTAAAAACAATCGATGGAAAACCAAGGTTGGTTTATTCGGGGATTGAATTTTTTGGAGATTAGTTTATAGTTATCGCTGCCTACTTTCCGAAAACCTTTTGTTAGAAGAAGAAATATTGATAGATTCATCCGATAATAAATGATGGGTAATGTTAGTGGATAAAATATGAAATTGAATATGAATCAAAAGATTTACCTTGTTTTTCTCCTCCTGCTTATGATGAATTGTAGTCGTTACGTTTACGAGACAAGTTATACGATTCGCCCCGAAAATCAAAAAAAAGTCGATGAACATTGGGAAGAGTTGGTTACAAAGAAAACAGCACCTAAAATTGCTTTGTTCGGTTTCCATACCTACCGAGTGGCAAGTAAAGATAGTAGCCTTCTCACAAAAGAAACGTATGCGGAAGTAGATTATCAATCCCAAACGTATAAGTTTTTTAAAAATGGGAAATATATTGATCAGGCCATTACTGATAAAATTATACCCGTAGATGCTTCGGATGTCAAAAGATTTGTAATTGAATACTTGAGGGTTACAGAAGCCTCTGGTAAAAGCGAAATCGAGAAAATCCTTGTGCCTGCTAAGGGGAAAAAAGATAAATTCGCACTTCGCAAAATAGATGCAGATTATATCGTAATGGCTGTACATTTGCCTTATTATCATGAAAGAACCAAATCAGCGATCAATGCCATTACTGGTTTTTTCGGGATAATCACATTAGGGCTCGTTCCCATATATGAAGAATCAAAAGCAGAAACTTTTTTTATTGTCTTTGATAAAAATTTAAAATACCAAAACAGTTTTTATTATAGCAGGCCTTATACGATTGTTTCAGCAATTTGGATGTGGCCTAATGAGGGATTACAAACCTTTTTTACCCAGGATGAGGTTCCCCCGGCGAATGCTTACAAGATCCATGTGGAAGAATTTGAAAGAGAAATGTTATACCAACTAACATTGAAAGTAAAATAAATAAAAAAGCCAACCCAAGTTTGGGTTGGCTTTTCGTTTCCAGAGGAAAAAAGAAAAAGTTATTTTTTCTTAGGTGCTTCCGGAGTTGTTGCTGCTCCAACATTGATAGTTGGGTATTCTTTTTTATACATTGCAATGTCTTCTTCTTCTAAACTACCTACACTCTTAGAGAAATTTCTAATCAATCCAGATTGTCTAGATGTGTATTGAAGTTTTCTTGTAGTTGCAAAGTCGTCATTCATTGGATCGTAAAGGAAGATACCAGCGAAAAAGTCATAAATTTCTAATGGGTGGTATTCAAATTCAGCACCAAGGAAAATGAATCCTCCATGCGCACCAAGTCCCCAATAGTCGCGGTAAGTTTGGTAGATTGCTTCTGAAGGTTTGTGGAACCAAAGAGCGTCTGCATTGTAAGCGAGTCCACCTGTTCCCACTTTTGCACCAAATACTCCGGCAGCTACCACTGGCCCAACACCGATTTCAGTATTTGCTTCTGATTTGAAACCAAGCATTTTCTTTTGTCCACCACCGAGTGCAACCGTTGCGCCAGTGTAGGCCTCAACTTGGACTGCACGAGTTACGTGACCACCAATTCCGATTTGTGGTCCAAGATGGATCCATAATTCAATTTGGTCAACAAGGTCAAAAATTCTGTCTGGAATGTACCATAATACTTTTTCAGTTGTAGTCGGTTGCACTTTTGCTCGGATGGCTTTGTTGTAACCTAACATTACAGAAGGAGTTACTGACTCAATTTGTTCTGCCGTAGCTCCACTTTTGATTTCGTTAAGCAGGGGATCGTTCGGGTGTAAAACGTCAATAACATTGATTACTCGGATTGCTTCCTCTACCTTTCCGTTTGCCTTTAATTCTTTCGCTTCTTTTGCGATAGCGACAGCAGTTTCGTTAATTTCTTTAATTGTTGGTGAAGCGCAATTTGCTAATACCAACGATGCAACCGCAGCAGCGATTAACAGTTTCGATGTTTTCATCATTTCTCCTAATAATTTGGAGCAAGAATGGCATAATCTAACAGGTAACGTAAACAAAAAAAAACTTTAGTAACATAAAAATTCAATTTTTGTAAAAGTATGACACTTGTTCAGTTCTCCCCTCCCTGAAGGAAAAAATTGGGTCCTTGAATTCCTTACAATTATGTTTTTAAAATGCCCGAAATTTGAAAAAGCAAAACGTAATTGTAACTTAAAGTTTTCCTTGCATGGCCTTTTTCTGCAATTTTGAACGATGTTCATAAAGGCTTCGAAAATTTTCACCTAATATTCTGAACTTCTCTTTGTATCGGTTTCGTTTTATGGGAGAGGGTTGGCCTTTTCGGTCGGGATCGGATGGAGCTAAACAGCAGAGATCTCTGATATTAGATTATAAAAGAGCTGATCTATTTTTAGAATCTTTCTATTTCCCTGATGGTTAATTGTAAACCTCTCAGAAAATCAAAGGTTAGAATTTCATAAATAACTCAAAAAGTTTTTGACTAAAGTAATTATACTGATAGATTTCGACGGAATTTGATTCGAAAGTTTCAAAAGGAGAATTCGAAATGGGAAAAAGAATTACCTCAATCCTATTTTTGTCTTTTGCCGTTGTAGCTGTCGCAATGACATCTACATCTGTAGAAGCAAAAAAATATGGTATGGCTGGTTGTGGACTCGGAACGTTAATCATTCAGGGCAATGACAAAACGCAAATTTTAGCGGCGACATCCAACGGGATCTACGGAAACCAAACTTTTGGTATTACATCTGGAACATCCAACTGTACTGCTGATGGTGTTGTAAAACAGGACAAAGTGCAAGAGTTGTTCATCACTATGAACTACGATTCTTTAGGCCAAGAAATGGCTTCAGGGAAAGGGGAAAAGTTAGAATCTCTCGGAAACCTTCTTGGTTGTTCTAGCGATTCTTTATCCAGATTTGGCCAAGTAACGAAAGAAAACTATGCTAAACTCATCACTGAGGATTCTACACCTGCAAGCGTTCTTTCCGCGGTTAAATCAGAAGTTAAAAGCGATAAAATCCTCGCTAAGTCTTGTTCACAAATCTAAGGAGATATGAAATAAAATGAAAAAGTTAACACTCATCTCCACAATCGGAATCTCCATGGTTCTTCTTGCTTCTCAAATGTCTGCTGCACCTAAATATGGAATGGCAGGATGCGGTCTTGGAACTCTAGTAATGCCTGGTGGCAACCAGATTTTTGTTGCTACTACAAACGGAACAGCAGGAAGCCAAACTTTTGGTATCACTACTGGAACGTCTAACTGTACAGCAGATGGCGTTGCTCAAAAAGAACATGCACGTGAAATTTATGTGCATATGAATTTTGATAGTTTGGAACAAGAAATGGCAGCTGGGAAAGGGGAAAAACTTTCTAACCTAGCAACTCTTTTTGAGTGCAAATCTGGTGTTCGTTTCAATGAAGTAGTGAAAGAAAACTACTCTAGAATCTTCACAGAAGAATCGAAAGCCAACCCAAGTTTGATGTTGTCCAATCTTCACGAAACTTTGGAAAAAGACCAAACAGTAAAAAATTACTGTAAAATCTAAACCTTTGTAAAAAATCAGAGTATCCGATTATTTGGATACTCTGGTGTTTCCTCTGTACTTACTAACTCTTCTTTTTCTCATCTTTACCTCTTCGCTTGGAGCGATAGAACCTCCTAGCATCAATATACTAGAACTAGATTTTTTAACGGCAAGAAAACAAGGTCAGGAAATTCCTAAATCTCTCAAGGCTCAGCAGTACCTCCAAGAACTCATCGATGAATCGAAAGAAATACATTTGGCCGAGGACATACATTGGTACCGGCTTTTGCGTTTTAAAAAAACTAGGTGGGGGAATTGGGAAAGTGAAGTAGATAACAAACGTTACTTTCTCTTTGAAGATGGGAAACACAATCCTGAAAAAGAATTAATCGCAACACTCCACAGTTTTTTTACCGAAGAACCAATTCCCGAAGGTTTACAACACCCACAATGTGCTTACCCGGAACGCTACCATTGGCTAAAAGAAAAGTTAAAGTTTGACCAAAACCGATTAACGGAAGTTCCTTGCGAAAGGTTTGAAGCTTGGAAAGAGGCATTAAATCCAGAATCCTTATCGGTAGTTTTTTCTTCTTATTATATGCAAGCACCTGCATCTATGTTTGGTCATACACTCCTCAAACTCAATAATAAGGTAAATGAAAATGCCGAGTTGTTGGATTATGGAGTGAATTATGCAGCAACCCCAGGAGAAATGGATCCATTTTCTTATGCATATCGGGGGCTGACCGGAGGATATCCTGGTAGTTTTGCTATATTTCCCTATTATCTGAAAGTCAATGAATACAATGATATGGAAAGTCGTGACCTTTGGGAATACAAACTGAAGTTAAAACCTGAGGAAAGGGAAAGGTTTTTGCGTCATCTTTGGGAAATGGGCCGAGCTGATTTTGATTACTTTTTTATCAATGAGAACTGCTCTTATCATTTGATGGAGATATTAGAAGTTGCCATTCCTGGATTAGATATTAGTAAAAAAACTGGTTGGATCGTCGCACCTGGTGACACCATTAAACTTTACTTAGCTGAAGATGGATTTGTGATTTCAAGAAAATATCGTCCATCCCTCTATTCCAAAATTAAATACAAAATTTATGATATGTCCGAAGAGGAAAGAACAACCTATTGGGAAATGATACGTTTTGAAAATGCTTTTTTGCCGGAACCAAAAGAGAATTTCCGTATGTCTCTTGTGACTGATGCTGTTTTAGATACATACCGTTATCGTTATGCAAACAAAGGTACCTTATCAAAACAACATAAAGAGTATTATGATAAACTATTAATTTTTCGAAGTAAACAAAATGATGAGTATACCGCAAATGAGCAAGTTCCTTTATCAACTCCACCAGAAGCTTCTCATCCGCTGAGTCGAGTTGCCACTTCCTTCGGTACATCTTCTTTGGGGAATTTTGCTGAGTTCCAATACAGAATTGCTTATCATGATTTAATGAATGTAGGTAAAGGACATGCACCTAATTCGGAGTTAGCTTTTTTTGATACTACAGTTCGCACCTACGAAAATAAAAAACCTGAACTAACGTCGATGAGTGCGGTGAAGGTTACCTCCTTAAATCCCTATAACTCAATTTCAAAAGATTTTTCTTATGTTTTTGACACAGGAATTCAGACAGCTGTTTATCGGAACAATGATGAAACCCTGCGAAAACAAGTTGGTAACTTCGATTTAAGATTTGGATATTCTTTTTCAAATGAATTTGGGAAAACTCCAATGAGTATGGGTGTGCTCAGTGTTCTTGCAGGGATTAAGGTTCAGAACGGAAGGATGTTTGAGAATGGGGTCCGTTATGGGGGAAACTTAAGTTTGCTTTATCAAAATGAATGGGGTCCTTGGAAAATTTATACCGGAGCTACGGCTCAAAATTATCAATTAAGCCATAATTTAAATACTTATTATGCAACGTTTAAAATTAGGTATGCATTTTCAAATACACATGAGTTACGATTGGAAGTCAATGGAGAAAGGTTTTATGAAGAAGCACTTATATCATATCATTATCTGTTTTAGTTTTGTTTTTATCAATTGTTCTTCGTTGTATTATCATCCAACGAAAGAAACTTATTTTACTCCTAAACAAATGGGGTTTTCGTATGATTCGACATTCCTTACTGCCAAGGATGGTGTGAGGTTGAATGTTTGGAGAATTTACTCTAAAAAGATTGATACTCCGAAAGCAGTCATCTTACAATTTCATGGGAACGGGCAAAACATGAGTGCTCATTTTTTATCCCTAGTTTGGCTTGTGAATCATGGTTATGAGCTGATTGTATTTGACTATAGAGGTTATGGGGATTCAGAAGGAGAGCCAGATCCATACGATATATTGGAAGATAGCAAACTTGTTTTGGACTTCGCGTTGCAACAGGCCAGAGATAAAGGTACAAAGTTGATTGTATATGGTCAAAGTTTGGGTGGAGCCATTGCTATGCAGACTCTTTCTGATTGGAAAGATAAAAATGAAGTGGTTTTATTTTGTATTGATGGTTCGTTCCCGTCTTATCGAGAAGTTGCCAAACAAACAATGAACCATGTGCTTTTCCCTCCAGTAGGAAATCTCTTCGCCTGGCTTTTTCACGATCGCACAAGTCCCCGTGATTCGATTGCCAAACTTTCTCCGATCCCACTTCTCATCATTCATGGAACCGAAGATACAGTTGTTTTTTTTGAGAATGGAAAACAAATTTTTGGCTTGG
Source organism: Leptospira abararensis (assembly GCF_016918735.1). Classification (GTDB taxonomy): domain Bacteria; phylum Spirochaetota; class Leptospiria; order Leptospirales; family Leptospiraceae; genus Leptospira_A; species Leptospira_A abararensis. The sequence goes on along the minus strand of NZ_JAFFPR010000060.1, from coordinate 220,751 downwards.
CTGGCGAACCAAAGGTTTTTTGGGAAATCCGTGGTGGTGGGCATGTGGACTGGATGAACCTAGGCCAATCCAAGTTTGCAAAAGAGTTTTTAGTTTTACTCAACAGGCATTTGTACTGATAAAAACTGGTGCTCTACGAAAACAGGAACCGAAAGGACTTCTGACAAGGTGAACTCTCGATCAATTTCTCGAAAGGTTAGTTCGCTCCTGCTAATCTTTGTTTCACTAAAGATTTTTAGTTCTATGTATTTCTCTTCTCCTTTTTTGATTTGAAATACTTTTGTTGCATCTGGTTTCCCAACTACATCCAATCGATAGGTTCCTTCTTGTAATCGAAGATAACCGAGTGAGGCATTTTGAAGTTCTATTTTATAAATAGGGTTTGGTTGGATCCGAGAAGAGAATTTATCTGGATAATGTGATAACAAACATTCGTAGTTCCAAAGGGAAAGTGCAGGGTGTTCAGGTCGAATCAAATACAAAAGCCCTGTATCATTTTCCTTTGAAACCAATTTAACAAAACTTTTTTTTTCCGCACATTGCATCGTGAATCCAAGTAGGATGTTAAAAAAAATAAAAATGGTAAAATAGGAGATTTTGTATTTGGAGTTCATGGTGTTTCTTGTGATTCCATTGGAAAACGTTTCTGGTTTCTATAATGTGCAATATAGGTAATGAGAACAAGAGCGCCCACTGGAACAGAAAAATAGATATGAACTTGGATAAGTCCGGCAATCATTCCTAAAATTCCACCTAAGAATTGTATCACGACAAGATTCCCACCAGTATTGTCCAATATCATTTTTTCTAAATCATCGGTGTCAAGTGCCATCACTCGTTCTTCCACAAGAGCAGTCACATTGATATTGTGGACAAATTTTTCAATATTGGTTTTGAGATAAACTTTTCCCTCTTCACTATTCATAAATTCTAGAAGGCGTTTTTTTACCCAATCTACTGCTCGAAAAAAGTTTTTTTCAATTTCTTCCCAGTTGTTGGGATCATCTAAATAATCTTGTAGACGTTCAATTCCAGAAGGCAGTAGGTTTTGTCTTGCATAGTCCCCACTGGCTTCCAACCAGTTAGAAATTTTTCCAGTAATGAATTCTTGTGTTTCTTTAGAGTTCAATCGTTCTTGGAGACCGGCCATCATTTCATCCAACATCTTCATGAACTGGTCAGATGTTTCTGGATCTTTTACAAAACGTTCCAAAAGTTCGCGGATGGCCTCCTCGTTAAAGGAAAATATCTTTTTAACACCGATTCCAATTTTTCCAAGTGTGCTTCTTGTTTTTAAATACTCTTCTAAACCTTCGTTGAGTAGGTTGGCAAGTTTTGGCATCTCTTCCAGAAGGACCACTCGTAGTTGTTTCCCTAAATCTTCGCGATTGGCTTCTTCGGTTAAATAATATGTTAGGCGATCTTTCGCATAGTCCCAAAGTTTTTGAATTTCCTCTGGGCGTTCGGCCATTTTTTTCATGGTTTCTTCGGAAAAATCAAAGATAACTTCTAAAATCTCAGGCCCTCTAGCTTTAAGCATAGAAATGATTTTAGTCACGAGCATGGTTCGAATTTCTACATTATGAATAGCTTCATCAATTTCTTTGACTATTTTTTGGATTCCCGTTTCGACCAAATTACGTTCGTAGATATAAGATAAGATGATATCTGGATGAAGTAAGTTACTTTGGATACTTTCGCCGAGTGATTTTGCAATTTTAGATTTGTTTTTGGGAACAAGCCCGGACCAACCAAGAACCTTACCATGTTTAGGTTGGAATAACATTTTGATGGCAAGGAAATTGGTGAAGTAACCCACAACCCCTGCCATTAAAACCACAAAGACTGCGTTTATCCAAACATTGCCTTCGTAGTATGCTTGGAATCCTCCGGCGATAATGGAAAAGATTATAAGTAATCTACGATACCAGGCATCTAATTTTGCAACATCCATTCGATTCTATTCCTCTTCTAGTTTTAAGTATTTTCCGCTTAACCTTCGTAAAAAGCCTCGTGGAATGAGTTCGGAAATAGTAATCGCTCCTTGGTTAAAGGAACCAGTGATACAAACTGCTTGGTTATGACTAAGTGCACTCAGTGATTCTTCAACTACTACATCTGCATCCTGCCACATAAAAGATGGATATTTAGATTTACTAATTCCTGCTCTTTGGTGGAAGTCGGAATGAGTAAGTCCAGGACAAAGTGCTTGTACATAAATGCCGTGAAGTTTTGCTTCTTCATGGATGGATTCGGTAAATGATTTTACAAAAGCTTTGGTTGCTGCATAAATCGCACTACCTGGAGCTGGCAGGTAACCTGCGATAGATGCCACGTTAATCAAATAACCTTTTTTATTTTTTTTGAATCGGTTCAGTGCAACATGACTTAAATGGACGAGAGTTTTTACATTTAAATTTACTTCATCTAGTTCTTTGTCGAGTGGCAAAGTAGCAAACTCACCTACAGTTCCAAACCCCGCATTGTTCACGACAAGTTCTGCATCTTTATCTTTTGTTATGATTTCTGCGAGTTCTTCCACATCTTTCTTTTTGGTAAGATCGAGCGCAAAGTATTTTAAAATACCGCGAGATTTAGGTTCTAATTCTAAAATTACTTTTTTTAAATCGGATTCAGTCCGCGATATCAAAAAAACATTGTAGTCTTTCGCGAGGGCTCGAACAAATTCTTTTCCAATTCCTTGGGATGCGCCAGTGACATATGCATTTTTCATTCAGGTAGATTCCTTTTCATCAGAACGGCTGTGGAGCCGTCTGGATAGTATTTTTTACGTCTCTCTAATTCTATAAAACCAACGGACTGGTAAAGTCTGATGGCTGCTTCATTTGATTCCTTAACTTCCAGAAAAAATTCTTTTTTAGGAAATTCTCGGAAGAGAGCCAAGATAAGTTCCTTAGCTAAACCTAACTTTCGATAGTTGGGAAGAGTTGCGATCCGAAAGATTTCTATCTCCCAAGGAGTTTCGCAGACGAGCGCATAACTTTGCGTTTCTGGATTTCCGAGACCAAAAGCCACATGGAATTCTAGATGGGTTTGGATCATTTTTTCTGTCCATTCCTCGCCGGGGAAACAGAGAGATTCCCATTGGAGGAGGAGAGAAAGATCTGATTCACCCAGCCTTCGAAAACTATGAGACATAATCACATTTTTTTCTTTTCATCCAAAAGAAAGAAACTAAAATCGAACCGATGGGCACAAAAAACAGCAGGTTTTCTTTGGTTTTATTGCCAATGGGCATCCTACTTGTCCTTCTTGGCTTTAGTTTCACAGGTTGTGATTACCTCAAGTCACTTACCGAATCGAGATACCGCAAACGCATTGGAGGCGAACCCGCTTCCGAAAAAGACATTGTCAATTGGAAAGAAAAGTTGGCCTTAGAAGAGGCGGAAATCGAAGAGATGGACAAAAGAATCCGAAAAATGGTTCAAAAATCCAATCAATCCGCTGCCCTTTCTTGGAAGATCGCGAGGGCTTATATGCGGGCTGGTTCCGCTGATCTGGGGGCTCGTTATTATGACGAAGCTTTGGCGGAGGCTCTTCCGAATGCAAAACAAGGTGGTTTTGAAATCCACTCATATGAATCCGCCTTACCATATTTTGATAAGGCAATCCAATCAGGAAAGTTAGATAAACAATTGTTATATGAGACTGCAGTCGCTTATGCTAATGCCTCCAAAGATATGGGTTGGGAATCCACAAGGCGCAGTCGGGCCATCAATTTATTCAAACAATTATCCAGACTAGACAAAGAGGATTCTCGGTTTCCATTTCAACTGGCACTTGTTTATTTTGATTCCTCTTTGAAGGATGAGGTTTGGAATGGAAAACTAACGAGTGGGTATGATGAAGTGGAAACTGCATTTTCCCTTCTGGATCAAATTTTACGGAAAGAACCTTATAATGTTCCGACAAGGTTTGCCAAAGCAAACTTTTTATACCAAGTGGGGAAATCTAACTTAGCCTATGATGAATACACTCGTATCAAATCCATTTTGGAAGAGATGAAAGAAAAAGGAACCATCCGGGAATCTCTGGAAGAAAATTCCTCTTATCGTAATGTGATCAAAAACTTAAATCAATTAGGGGCCCAAAACAAATCCAATTGACCTCATAAATTGTGGTCGTTTCGATTCTCGGGCATCCTAGGGTCTCTCCTCTTCTTCGCAAAACAAGAATTTGGTGTAATTACACCAAATTTTCTGAGTTGTATCAAGTCCTGCCAAATTACTTTGAAGAGGATTTCTGGAACCAATGTTTGAAAGAGTGTATAGAATGGGAAGCGGGCAAAAGTCCCCTTTGGAAACTTGTGAGTTTTTATGACCCCGAGTATCCCAAAAATCTAAAAGAAATTTATGACCCACCCTTGGTATTTGCCTGTATGGGAAATCTCGCCTTGTTACAAGCTCCTTTGGTCGCCATTGTAGGAACAAGAAAGTCTTCCCCTATTTCCCTATCTGCCACAAAAGAACTCGTTCGATTTTTATCAACAAACAAGGATTTGTCGGTTGTTTCCGGTATGGCTCTTGGCATTGATAGGCAAGCATTCTTATCCGCTTTGGACTGGGGTGTTCCTGTGGTCGGCGTACTCGGAACTACCTTGGGAATGGAATATCCTCCTGGGAATCGGGATCTTTACAAACGGATCAAAGAAGATTCAAACCAACTCCTTCTTACTGAATTTTTACTAAAAACAGAACCTGCCAAATGGACATTCCCAAAACGGAATCGTGTGATCTCGGGTCTTGCGGACAGAGTATACATTATGGAGTCGGGTCGAAAATCAGGTACGATTTCTACTGCATATAGTGCTATGGAACAAAACCGTGAGATTTACGTATTTGATCATCCCAAACAATTTGATAACGAAGGAGGAAGATTGTTAATACGACAAGGTGCCCAAAGGTTGTTTTGTGAAACCGAGATCGCAAAAGAAGAAGTGAATTTCGTGGAGTTGAGTTACGATGAATGGAGAATAAAAAGAACCATCCCCTCTGGATTAGGAAGAGATGGTGGACCCGATTTAAAGTTTACCCTTTAAAAACAAATCCTGCGGCCGTGGCAAGAATGTAGATGAAAAGTAAAAATACACCAAATGGTCGTTTGATTTTGTCTTTAGAAAAAACAATTCCCAAGCGGAATAGAATGAGAACAATCAGCATCGAAGGAAAGTAGAATGTAAAAAAACTCACCGGAGCTTCGAGTCCATTTCTTGTGACAGCAGCGGCAGCTCCCGATACAAAGAGAACATTTAAAATATCCGCACCGATGATATTTCCGACTGCTAGTTCCGAATGTCCCCGCCGTGACGCTTGAATGGCAGTGACAAGCTCTGGAAGCGAAGTTCCAAAGGCTACAAGTGTGGCTCCAATGATGGAGTCTGGAATCGAGAGTCTAACGGCCGTTTCTTGAACAGAAGGAATCAACACTTTCGAGGAAAGGATCACAAATGTGATGGCTCCCACTAATTTTAATAATACAATCCAAAAGGGTGCGGAATCGTATTCGGTTGTGTCATCAATCCCTGCTTCCAATTCTCCTGGTTTGGATCTGGACCAACGGATACTTAAATAAATGTAAACGGCTAGAAGAAGTAAAAATACAAATCCAGTTCCTTGGTCGATACGTCCCCCAGTAGAGAAAACAGATGTTAGGTTAGTCCAAGGAAGGGCAGCAAAAACCAGTAAAAATCCAGAAAGTACTTGGATCCAACCTTGACGGTTCACTAATCGTTTGTCGATGTCAGGTGGAGAAATTAATATCGCAATTCCTAAAATAAGGCCAGTATCACAGATAATGGAACCAACCGCATTTCCAAGAGCAATCCCTGGATTTCCTTCGAGTGCGGAAAGCACCGATACAGAAACTTCAGGAAGGGTTGTGCCTAAACTTACGATGGTGGCCCCAATGATCATTTTGGGAACTCCCCAACGAGTGGAAAGAGAGACTGCCTCGTCTACAAGTATGTCAGCGGCTTTGCCCAAAACGAGGATGGAGCCAATGATGACGAGTAAAAGAACTGGCAGGGGAAGGGTTTGAAAAGTTGCAGTAAGAAATGCATCCATGGATAAAGGTCAGAATATGGAAAACTTCATCCGACTGCGACTCTTTCTTTGGGTAGGGACCCTCGGATTTTTTTCTCCGGTACTCGGAGAACCACGATTGCCCAAAGAACCAAATCTTCCCTCTCTCCCCATGGAAGAATCCAAGGAACCAAGAAATGCTCGTGGAGACAAAGATTCTACTGAATCTAGGGTCATCAACTTAACCCTCTGTGATGGAAGGACAGTTCGCGGAGAATCATCTAGCGGCAGTCAGTCGATGTCTTTTGAACATTCCAAAGATGGAATCCTTTACAAAAAAAAGTTAACAGTAAGTGAACTTGATTCCGTACGGATCGACTCTTGGGAACTCAAACAAAAACGTGAAGAAAAAAAAGGAATCACCTTTGAAGTCGTTCCGAAAAAAATTCGGATTCGGACTCGCAATGGAGAAGTGTTTTATAAAGAGACTGGTGTTTCCGATTTAAAACTACTGAACATCGAAATCAAAAACAACAACGGAGAAACCACTCTATTTTCTTATTGGGTAGATTTAAAGTATCCTGATGGCAAATGGTATTCCGGTCTTCCTATGATCAAACAGGATCAAACTATGAGAGAAGACTGTTTGAAAGATGTAGTTAAAATGATTGAATGGGAGTAGGTAAAAAATTTCTGAGAATTAGTCCAAACAAACTCCAGACAAAAAAGTCAACCTGGAGTTTGTTTTTTGTGAACTTTAGTTTTTATTCAGATACACAGTCTACATAGTAAGTCATATGTCCGGATTCTGATTTTTCTTCCACAAGGCCGTGGATGTCTGTTTCGAATCCTGGAAACTTTGAGTTAAACTCACGAGCAAACTGTAAATAGCGAATGATGGTCATGTTGAATATTTCACCAGGAATGAGAAGTGGAATTCCTGGAGGGTAAGGTGTTAACAACACCGAAGTAATCCGTCCTTCCAATTCATCAATCGGAACTCGTTCAATATCACGGTGTGCCATTTTCGAAAATGCTTCTGATGGTTTCATTGCAGGAATCATTGGGCTTAAATACATCTCTGTTGTTAGGTGAGAGATATTGTTTGCTCTATAAACTTCGTGCATAGATTGGCATAGGTCTCGGAGTCCAATACGATCGTATTTTGGGTGTGTGGTTGTAAATTTTGGCATCACACGCCAGAGGGGTTGGTTCGAATCATAATCATCTTTGAACTGTTGTAATTCGGTTACCATAGTGTTCCATCGACCTTTGGTAATTCCAATCGTAAACATGATAAAGAAACTATAGAGTCCTGTTTTCTCTACAATGATTCCGTGTTCAGCTAAGTATTTGGTGAGAATGAGTGCTGGGATTCCCCAATCAGCAAACTCTCCTTCCACACTCATACCAGGAGTGATGACAGTTGCTTTGATGGGATCCAACATGTTGAATCCTTCGGCAATGTCTCCGAACCCATGCCAGCGGTCATTGGTTTTCAGAATCCATTCGTCTCGTTCTCCTGCACCTTCATCGGCAAGAGCTTCTGGCCCCCAAACACTAAACCACCAATCTTCTTCCAGTTCCAAACCAACTTTGCGCATGGCACGTCGGAAATCTAGTGCTTCTTCAATGGACTCTTCCACAAGGGCATTCCCTCCGGGAGATTCCATCATGGCAGCTGCCACATCACAAGAAGCTATGATGGCGTACTGTGGACTTGTACTGGTGTGCATTAAAAATGCTTCATTAAAAAGGTTTCTATCTAAGGTTTCTTTTTCACTGTTTTGAACAAGGATCTGGCTTGCTTGCGATAGGCCGGCAAGTAGTTTGTGTGTGGACTGAGTGGCAAAGATCATACTTTCTTTAGGACGAGGTCTGTCAGAACCGATAGCATGCATTCCTGTATAAAATCTATGAAAGGATGCGTGCGGAAGCCAAGCTTCATCGAAGTGTAAAGTTGAGATTTTGCCATCTAACTCAGATTTGATGTCTTCCACATTGTAGAGAATTCCATCATAAGTACTTTGTGTGATGGTGAGGATTCGCGGATTTCCTTTTACGTGTTTGGCAAACGGGTGTTCTGCGATCTTTTTCTGAATATTTTCCCATTTAAATTCCGCTTTGGGAATGGGTCCAATGATTCCGAAGTGGTTTCTTGTAGGCATAAGAAATACAGGAATGGCCCCAGTCATGGTAATGGCATGTAAAATACTTTTGTGGCAGTTGCGATCTACGATCACAACGTCCCCTGGGGCTACTGTACTATGCCAAACAATTTTGTTGGAAGTGGAAGTTCCATTGGTAACAAAATACAAACTATCACATTGAAAAATCCGTGCTGCGTTTCTTTCGCTGGCAGAAATGGGACCTGTGTGGTCGAGTAGTTGGCCTAGTTCATCCACCGCATTACAAACGTCAGCTCGAAGCATGTTCTCCCCGAAAAATTGGTGGAACATTTGGCCTACAGGACTTTTTAAAAAGGCAACTCCTCCCGAGTGGCCAGGGCAGTGCCAACTATAACTTCCGTCATGTGCATATTGGGTTAAGGCACGAAAGAAAGGTGGAGGTAAACTATCTAAGTAGGATTTGACTTCCCTATGGATAGCGCGTGCCATAAATTCCGGGGTGTCTTCAAACATATGAATGAAGCCGTGTAATTCTTTTAAGATGCTGTTCGGTATATGGCGACTAGTTCTTGTCTCTCCATAAAGAAACAGTGGTATGTCGGCATTTCTATGTCGGACTTGGGTGACAAAATCTTTTAGTTGGCGTAGAGCATCTGGAACTTCGCCTTCTGTTTCCGGTGTGAACTCTTCATCATCAATGGAAAGGATGAAGCCACAAGCCCGGCTTTGTTGTTGCACAAAACTCGTTAAATCTCCGTAACTGGTAACACCCAGAACTTCAATCCCTTCGCCTTCTAGGGCCTTTGCAATAGCTCGAATGCCAAGACCGCTGGCATTTTCGGAACGAAAATCTTCATCGATGATGATGATAGGAAATTGTACGATACCGTTTTGATACATCAACTCCATAGGAGGTGCGACCCCTGCAGAATCAAATAATTTTAGTATTTAAACTCGTTTTTTCGGAAGGTATTTATAATACTCCATCTCTACCGTGTTGATGAGGTAGGTGTAGTACTTAACTAATTTTTTATCGAACTTCTTTTTGTTCATTTCCTCTCTGTAATGGTCAGCCAGTTGGCCACGAAACAGCGCAGATTTCATATCAGTGCGGTTGATGAGGATTGTGTTCGGAAGGTCACGAATGGCAACATCGTCAGGAATGACAATGGTGGAAACGGATTGTAAGACAGCGTATTCGACTGTAGAAGCCACCTTATCGTCATCTTTCTCTTTAGCAAGAGTCATGTTGTTTCGTTTGATATTGTCTAGGTTTTCGTAAATTCGAGAACGTAAGGACTTTGGATCCAAAACTTTGTCTGTGATTTTATTGAATCGTTTAGGAAATACGAAATTATCTGCGGCCTTGTAGATATGAGAAAGTTTCTCTTCTTTTTTACTCGTTTCCGCTTCGTCTTCATAGGAAGAAGAGGAGGAACTGGAATTATAAGTTGGTTTTCCCCAGTCTCCTATCCCTGAAAACTTTCCAGAATTTTTGATGTCCTCACGGATTTCTTCAGTGGATTTTTCTCGGAAGTAAATGGCTGCCATAAATCCAAGCACAACGGAAAAAGGAACGCCGAAAAAAATAGGCATCGCCGAACGAAGGTAATAAGCACCTGTAATGAATATCAGTGTACTCACTACAAAGGTCAAAATTCCAGGAACAGCATTGAAACGAGAACGGATTTCATTGGAACGTTCTTTTTCCAATTCTTCCACTTCCATGTTTTTTACATCCGCATTCAATTTTGCAATTAACTCAGGTTTGAGTTTGTTGTTGAGTTCTGGATGTTTGGGATTGGAAAGTTTATGATTGATGATTTTGGCATAACCTAGTTGTTTTTTGTATTCGGGGTTGGTTCTACCCTCAAACGCTAGTTTATGGATGACAGCTGCCATATAACCATGATCTACTACGTAATAAACTGACCTGCCATCCGGAAGTTTTTCTTCATAATAGGAATGGTCTGAGAACACATCGTCTTTCAAACGTTTGATGTATTCGTTGGCTTTTTCTTCCGATGTGATTCCGGCCTTTGCCACTTCTTCTTCAAAATCAATACGAAGCAGTGTGTTATGATTTTTTGTATGTTCTGGAATTCGACTGATCACCGCATTTTTTACGGTTCCGTAAATGTTATCGTCCTTACGTGTAAGAACAGAACCTTTTTCTTCGGAAAGTCTTTTTAGGATTTTTACACTGAGTTCAATTGTTTCTTTAATTGATAAAGCTCTGTTTCCTTTTTCTGTGGGATAAGGAAAGTTTTCGATGACAGCTAAAAACTTTTTTACTTCTTCTTCTGGATTCATTTTAGAATCGGCGGAAGTAAATTTTGGTTTGGATATATAATCGTTAAAGGAAGCTAGAAAGGATTCATACTTTGCATCTTTGGCTAGTCTTGTGAGTTGTTCTTTTGTGAAATGTTCCAACCCGTTCATATGAGCCAAGATTTGGTTCACAACTTCTGGCAACCGTTTGAAACTTCCATCGGGTAGGATGTTCAGTTCATCAATGACAATATGATAATCAGTTAAAACAGAAAGTGCTAGGTTTTGTTCCCGTGCAAAGTTTGTGAAGTCTTGGAGAAAGTCCGGCATGGGGATATAAGGTAAATTTCCAAATCCTTTTCTGACGAGTGAAGAGATTTCCGCTTCCAAAGAGCCAAGCTTAGGATAAAGCCAAGTGTTTCCCTCTTTATTTTTTTGTAAGAGCAAAGAGCCTGGATTGTCTTCGTCCCAGTTTCTTCCTTTTTTGGCACGGTTCTCTAAAAGCACTTGGATGAGATCTTGTGAAAATCGAAAACATGCCTGCCTGTAAGGTTGGGTATCCGTTTTATTTTCGTTTTGCGGTGCAATCAGGGCAATTTTAGAAGAAATTTTGCTACCGGTACGGATGAGGTAAGGATAAGCATAGGCAGCTCTGTTTTGGCCCCGATGGTCAATGTCTAAAATTTGGCGGAGGGCATGGTGGATGGAATTTTCAGAACGACCTTGGGTGCCGAGGTTTGTGTACTTTCCCAGGGCTTCGGGAAGTTTATCCACGGTCATAAGATAGGATGCATGTTTTTCTTTACTGCCATGTTTTTCTACACGTTTGTGCCAATCTTTGAGTTCATCTAAGATACATCGTGCAGTGGGCGTTAGGCTCCCCACTGAATCAGACAAAAAGATGTAGGACTGAGCAGAGGGTCTATCGGATGAACTTTCCTCTCTGGATGAGGGGTTGTCTACAACTGTGTCTGATAGATCAATACTGTCTTCACTCATTTGGATTTTGCCTGGTGTGAGGCCACAATCTCAGCCAAGATATGGGCTCCCCTGGCTAATTCTTCTTCCTTACGGCAATATGTCAAACGTATGCAATCTTGAGTGTGCGAAAAATCTGAGTTTAAACCGGGAAAGAAATAATGTCCCGAAACAATAAAGAGCCGTTTATCTTTACAAAGGTGGTAAAGTTTGTGATTGGATACAGAAAGATATGGGAAACGAATCCAAAGAAAAAATCCACCCATAGGATCATGGATTTCATACTCGACTCCATGTTTTTGGAATTCCGATTCAAAGATAGAAATAGCAAGTTCCTTTTTTTGATCATAAAACGGACGTAAGATGTTTTTGGAAAGATCGGGAAGGATATTTTTTCGAAATAGTATCTCCATCATATACACACCGAGGTTTCCCACAGCCAAATTCCCCACAGCAGCATAAGATGAAAGAGTTTCGATTGTGTCTGGGCTTGAGATGATGATCCCCAAACGAACCCCTGGCAGCCCAATTTTGGAAAAACTTAAGGAAAGGGTTCTGCCTTCCCGGTAAATAATCGGTTCTTCCTCTCCAATCAAATTGGGGAAAGGATTTCCATAAGCTAAGTCAATGAGAAGGGGAATCGATTTTTTTTGGGTTCTTTCTTCTATCCAGTGAATGTCTTTTAGAGACAAAATATTACCCGTGGGGTTTGTGGGACGTGATAGAGCCACACAACCTACATTCGAAAGATCAAAATCAGTTTTGTTTAATCCATAACGAAACCTATGATTTCCTGTGGGAATTACCTCGGGTTTGGTTGCCACAAAGGCATCTGCTTCTATCGATTGGTCCGCATAACCAATGTATTCTGGGACAATGGGGAGAAGGATTTTTTTAAAACTCCCATCACTCATTTTACCGGAGTGGACGTTGAGTAAATACGAATAGGCGTTTTGGCTGCCATTGAAAAAAGCGATGTTGTCTTTAGTCAGCGTAACACCAAAGTGCGGAGATAAATATTCAGCCGCGAGTGTGCGGAAACGATCATTGCCGATGGGGGCTTGGTAATCTCCGAGAAGTGCTGTAAGCGACGGGTCTTTGGCCAGGGAGAGAAAACAATCCGCGAAAATTTCTTCTGCTTCTGGGATATGGGCCGGATTTCCTCCCCCGAGTAGGATTTCGTCTGGGTGGCCGGTGACTTGGCCCAGATCTTCCATAAGGGATCGGATTCCCTGGTTTTGGCGGAGGCGGGTGGCCCAAAGAGAAGAAAAAGAATCCGTCATGGGGGCCATATTCACCAGACTTTCCTCATCCAGAACCATTTTTCCAAGGGAATCCTAAAATTATGTTCGCATTTCGAAAAATGAAGTGACATAATTCAGAAACAAGGTATTTAAGTGACATAATATATAGGAGTGCTGTTGGATGAGCACCGAAACAATACAAAGACCCATTCGAAAAGAAAAAGATATCGAATTTTTTAAACCAACCCTTTCTCGGGAAGACCTGAAAGGCGTTTTAGAATGCCTCGTGGACGAACACCTATCTACCGGTGAAATTGTAGAAAGATTTGAAAAAACGTTCTGTCACACTTTTAAAATCAAATATGCTATCTCTTCTAATTCCCTAACTTCAGCTTATCATCTGGCCTTACTTGTGTTAGGTGTAAAAGCGGGTGACTCGGTTTTACTTTCGAGTTATGCTCCGATCTCTGCTTTGGATGCTATCTTTCTTTTACAAGCCAAGCCAGTGCTCGTGGATTTAAAACGAAATTCCTTTCATCCTTGTCCGGAAGAATTCCTTCGTAAAAAAAATGAATCGGGTGCCACGTTCGCTCTTTTTGATCATAGTTTTGGATCTCTCATTCGTTTGAATGATTACTCCATCGAAGGATTGGAAGTTTTAGAAGACTTTACCGAAGCGATTGGAGCCACTTCCGAAACGATTAACGTGGGAAAACAATCCAAAATTGCCATTTGTGGCCTCAGTGCGGAAAACATCATTACTACTGGAAACGGTGCGATGATCATTACTTCAGAAGCGTCTCTTTCTACTTCCGTAAAATCATACAAGTCGGGTCCTTCCGCCAAACGAAACTTTGGTGAACCAAAGTATGATTACAATTTAGTAGATTATCAAGCCGCCCTTGGAATTGAACAACTTTCCAAACTCGGCGTTATTTTAGAACGTAAGAAAAAAATTGCTTCAGCTTATTTACAAGCGGTGCAGAATTCTAGGCTAGAAACTTATTTTCAAAATCCAACAGAAGATACCTTCCAAAGATTTCCTATTGTTGTCTCGGCACAAAACTACGAAGAGATCCAAAGGTATTTTAAATCCATTCATATTGGAACACAAAGAACTGTGGATGAACCACTTCATCGAGTATTGGAAGTTAACCATTTGGAGTTTCCGAATGCAGAACGCCTTTACCAAAGAGGGCATTGTATTCCGATTTATCCTAACCTAACAAAAGACAACGTTCAACGGATTGCTACTGCCATCCGACGCATCTATTGATTGGCTCAGGTTCTCTATTATCTAGACTCACTTTTTGAGTATAGATTACCTCTTAATCCCTTAAATTTAGATTCCTCCCTCAAACGGAGGAATCGTTGTTTGGAGAAGATGTTCTTTCCTATTTCGCATGAGGAAGATTTTGTCCTCGTAGAAGAATTACCGAGTGAGGAACTCTTTACTCATTGGAAGGATTCTGGACTCACTCCAGGCACTCCCGTCCAAGATGGTTCTCTTCTAGGAGACGTGTCCCTTGTTGAATGGGGATGTAGGAACGAATGGTATGAGGGAAGGCTAATCGAAGATCCCATTCGCATTGAAACCTCACGGTATCTCAATTCCAAGATCACACAACTTGATTTTCGAAAAAATCATTCTCCTTTGCCAGCAAAGGTAATTTCCTCCGAGGAACATTTGTTCGCTGAACTGGAAGAAACAAAACTTCCCATCGTACTCAAAAGTGAATTTGGTCTTGCAGGAAGAAATCATATTATTTTTAGATCGGCTTCTGATTCCTGGAAAATGTCACAAGTAAACAAACGACTTTTTGGTTTCCCCATCCTTGCGGAGTTTTGGGTCGGGGAGGAAAGGTTTTTTGATTTTTCCACTCTTTGGGATGTTCGGGATGGGGAATTCTTTTATCTCACCTCTACAGCCATGCTTATTGATAAAGAAGGGGTGTTTCGGGGGATTCGCATCGGAGGTTCTGAGTTTCCATACTCGGCTCACTTTTTACCTTTAGTGATGGATCTCGTACGTGATGTTCAGGGTCTGATCCCGAAAGAGTATTCGGGGCCATGTGCCATTGATGGATTTTTATACAAAGAGGAGGGGCGGGTTCAAATCCAGCCGGTTTCTGAGTTTAACTTTCGTTACTCGATTGGTCGTATCCTCTTTGAAGTTCGTAAAAAACGAAATCCAAAACAAGAAGTGATCAGTGGAATTTTGATTTTACCTTATCCCAAACAAGGTTCTCTTGATGAGTGGTCTACCATCAAACGTTTGGAAAAAGAATTGGATATAATAATGATACTTCTAACGCCTGTGAGAGATTTATCTGGAAAACCATACCAAAATTCGGTTCTGTATTTTGAAACCACGGAAGAAAAAGAACCTTCCGTGGTAGAATCCATTTGGTTATCTTGGATGGATTAAATAAACTTAAACTTTAAGTTCTTAAATTTAAACTCCGTCCCGGTTAGAGATGAACTCGTGTTTTCCATTGATCTCAAGTGTTGGATCAGATGGATTTCCTCTACGTTTGATTTCCAAAATATCTGTATTGGTGAGAGGGAGAGTTGCTTCTAAACTGACTATGACTCTGTCTCCTTTTTCTGTCCAAGTACATAACATCTTAGCGGTTTCATATCCCATTTCACAAGTTCCATCATTATGAAGTTGGATTCTAGCTATATTGGATTTGGTTTTCCATTTTCCGATGGCCCAAGTATTCTTGGGAGGAATGAGAGCTGATCCCGCTTGTTCGGAATTGAATACCACTTCGGCAATGGCAGTGTTTTCGGAATTAGTTCCTTTGTATACTTCTTGGATGGTGAGAGAGATTTCTTTGGCTCGAAGTTCGGATTTGAATTCTATCATTTGAAGAGACAAACTATCTTTCAGAGTTATAATTTCTTCATTTCCGTCTTCTGTGGAAATTTTTAGTTTTTTGATTCTATTGTTTGCTGCCCAAAGTTTTGGGTCACCAAATCCATTGTAGATGGATAGAGAACGAAAGTTGATGGGAGACTTATATTTAATTTGTAAGGATTCACCGATCCCTTCACCTTCCGCACCTTCGACCCAACTGGTTTTGAGTTTTCCATCCATAGCAAGAATGGGGGTGTATTTTTTTGACTTTGGTAACAATTGACTGGTGGAAGTAATATTTGGAGGATTGAGTGGGCCGGCAAGGATCGGAAGACAGAGAGCGGCAACGAGTAGGGAAGTTTTGAAAGTAGAAAACTGCATACACAAAATCATACGTATCTAAAATTTTGGGCAAGTAGGAAATAAATTAAATGAATCAAACATGGGAATTCAGCACTGTCTATGTCACTTTTTCCTCAGAAGAGGAAGCAAAAAAAATCGCAAAAATTGTCATCACAGAACGATTGGCTGCCTGCGCTAACATAGTTAAGGGAATGGATTCCATCTACATTTGGAAAGATCTTTTGGAGGAATCAAAGGAAGTTGTTTGTTTGTTCAAAACGACAAGTGAGAAAGCCGAGCTTTTAATGCAGAGAATCAAAGAATTACATTCTTATGAAATTCCCTGCATTGTTTTATGGCCTATCGTTTCAGGAAATCCTGACTATTTAGATTGGGTTCGAAATTCTTTATAAAACTCTCCGATTCTATCAAATAACAATTCGAATCCTAATTCTTTACGCCAATTAAGAAAGGTTTCAGGCATTTGTACAGAGGCAAACCAAGGATAGGCGGGAGATTCTTTGGGTTCGGCAAGCATTCCCATAAGACTTGCCAAAGTCAAATCCACTCTTCCAAAGGAGTTTCCGTTAAAAAATTTACGACTTTTGTAGATTTCTATTAATTCCTTGGAACATTCATCTAATAATTGTTTTACGACTTCTAGGTTTTTGGGAGTGATTTTGTATCTTCTTTTGAGAGATAGGGCTATCAAATCAAAATGTTCAGGAGGTCCAACAGTATCACTGAGTGAAGCAGGTTTTAATAAAAATAATTTTCCTACAATTTCGGGATAATCTAGGATGAAGTGATACAAAAGAGTTTGTAAACTTTTCCCTATTTGTGTATCTACCTTCTCTTCCATCAGTTTTTCTTCTGCTGATGCTTTGTGACCAAATGCTTTTTCTTCAACTAAATCCAGAATCTGCCCTGAACCTTGAATGACATCGGTTTCCGTCTCTAAAACTGGCACATAAAGATCGTTTACAATAGGTTTTAATGTTTGGATGTGTTGTCCTGGGACTAGTGGGTTTAGTTGGTAGGGATAGTTTGCAAGATCCAGTGCCCATCTAGCTTTTTCAGAAAAATGTGAGATTGGGAAAGTGTATAGGGTTGAACTCATGTGTCGAAGTTTAAGGATAAGAAATCATTCGGCAATCAAGTTTTTATGATGGAAAATAGATTGTCTTTTAAGTGTTCCTATCCTTAAGATGATTCCTGTTTTATGAGATTTGGTTTTTTTATCCTATTTTTAGTTTGTCCTATTGGATTTTTAATTGCCAAAGAACATTCGGAGTTCTGCTCCATGGACAGACTCTGTGTTATTTATGTTCAGGACAAAACGGGAGTCGACATCTACTTCCAGAATAAAATTGCGATCGATGAAACATACACAACTGTTTCTGTCAATGCAACTTCCAAGAATATGAAAAGCAGCATTAAACTTCCATTAGTTACAGTATTAAAAGGGCCAAAACGTAAAAAACTATTTCGTTTGAATGTAAACAAACCAAACAAACGATGGGTCTACCAAATCAAATACAAATGGATCCTTGGTAATTATTCTGTATCGCATGATGCAAAAGTTGTTTATGATTTACCTTTTGAAAAAGGTATGAAGGTTCGGGTCTACCAAGGTTATAAAGGAACCAAAAGCCACCAAGGTGACAATCGTTATTCGATCGATTTTGGATTGAAAGAGGGAGATTTGGTAACAGCGGCTAGGGATGGGGTGGTCATTGATACAGAACAAAAAAATAATGAAGGTGGATTCGAAATCAAATATATCCACTCAGCGAATTATGTAAAAATTCTCCATGATGATGGAACCATCGGTCAATATGCTCACCTCCGTTATATGGGAGTTCTTGTCAAACGTGGCCAAAGGGTGACGACAGGATCTCCCCTGGGATATGCCGGTAGTACTGGATTTAGTGATGGTCCCCATTTGCATTTTGAAGTTTACAAACCGACTTCCCTTTTACGTAAAAAAACAATACCAACAGTGTTTCGGACAGAATCCTCTGATGCGGAGGTTCTTTCGGAAGGGCAATTGCATTGGCGTCGAGAGGAAAATGAGCCGATAATTAAAATGGTTTCCGATGTGGGGGAAATCCAGATTTGTGAATCGGTTCAAAATTTGGAACGGTTGGGATGTAGTGCCACCTCCTTTTCTAGAAGTTCTCCTCTTTACTTTTATATTCCTCTTTTGAAACCTTCTAGGTATAAGATCCAAATTTCCGTTCGTAAAAATGGGACCTCTATTGTTAAATTGTATAATTGGGAGACAAATCCAGAGTGGTGGGATACCTATCTGGATGTTCCAATAGATGATTCTTTGGAATCTCCCGAGGGTGATTGGACTGCAACCATCTCAATTGATGGTGTTGTTCAAAAAGAAATTCAATTTCAAGTAACGAGTGTAAAGTGATTAGGTTTTTATTTATCATATTGTTTTTTGGTTTTTTCTTTGGCCTGTATGCGGAATCAAATGTTACCGAAGAATGCAATCAAGAATGGATTTGTCTTATCCAAACTAAGGATGAGGATGGAATTGAGTTATCAATTCGTAACCACAATCCTAACCCTAAAATTACAAATTCAGTTTTACTCAATGCGACTCTTATCAATTTTAAAACGGATTTAGTTTTCCCATACTTCGTAGTTGTGAAGGGGCCAACCCCCGTTTTCATTACAAAATTTCTTTTGGAAGATAAAACGAAAAATGCCTTCCATTCTTTTTCCTTCCGAGTTCGGCCAGGGGATTGGGATAGCATACATGATGATTCTGTGAGTTATTTATTGCCTTTCGGCCCAGAAATTCGAGCAAAGGTTGTGCAAGGGTATAATGGATCGGTGACTCATTTTGGTAACTTTGCTTATTCTATTGATTTTGGAATTCCTGTCGGCACTCCTGTACACGCAGCAAGAAAAGGTTATGTGATGGCAACTGAAGCTCGTTATTCGGAAGGTGGGTTCCGAAGGGAGCTGTTATCAAAGGCTAATTTCATCATCATCCAACATGATGATGGAACTTTGGGAAATTATGCCCACCTAATGAAAAATGGTGTTGTGGTTAAACTGGGAGATATGGTAGATGCGGGTCAATTGATTGGATACTCGGGTAATACTGGTTATACGCAAGGACCACACCTCCATTTTGAAGTACACAAACCGAATCGTCAATTGGAAGTAACTACAATCCCCACAGTTTTTAGAACACAATATTCCGACAGAGACACATTAAATGAATATTATATGTATTGGCATCAGCGTCCAGGAATTGATACCAAAACAGATATACAAGAAGAAGATATTCAAATTTGTAAGTTAACGCCAAAACGAGAAAAGACACAATGCGGTGAAAACTCTTTCCAATTGGGAGAGAACTTTTTAGTCTCCTTAGAATTTGCAAGACCAGGAAACCAACATATTGAGGTGGATATTTCTATTGATGGAAAGGGTTTTGAGCCTATGAAATTGGATTGGGTTGCTCAAAAGAATTTGGCCTTTGAGGGCAGATATCTGTCGATAGCAAACAATCCCAAGTTTATTGGTCGTTGGAAGGTCCGAGTGAAGGTCAATGGAGAAGAAAAAAAGATTCTTTTTTTTGATGTAAAAGCATAATCGCTTGACAAGCAAATATATGTATAGTAGATTGACTTTGGGCTTTCCAAGACCTTTTGGTCGTTCTACTGGGGGTGCAAACCCCCATCTTTTTTCGCACCTAAGTACAGAAACATCTTCCCATTTTCGAATCCTACCCTAGCTTGAGATTTCTATGGAAATGGATGAATCTTTGAATGTACTCGGCGGACCTCTGGCTCCCTGTTCCACTCATCCTCTGACTGGTTTTTTTCGGGATGGATGTTGTAATACATCTGATGATGACGTTGGTTCTCACACAGTCTGCGTTTTGGCCACAGAAGAATTTTTAGAATCCCAAAAACAAAGTGGCAATGACCTAATCACTCCTTGGCCTCAGTATGCTTTCCCAGGTGTGAAGCCAGGAGAACGTTGGTGTCTTTGTGCCTCTAGATGGTTAGAGGCTTACCGTAATGGTGTTCCTCCCAAAGTTTTTTTGGAGTCTACCCACAAACGTGCGTTAGAGATTATTCCTTTGGAGTTACTGGAAAGGTTTGCCGCTGACGATTTCGATTAGTTAGTTTTTAGAGCATCCAAATAGGCTCTTGTGTGTTTTGACGTATTACGTAAAAGGGATCCAAGTATATTATGGATTGGATGGTTTGGTTCATAGAGCGTTTCGTATTTGGGAATTTCTAAATGTTCCAGCTGTTCGTCCATTGGTTCTCCGGCATCATATGCTTCTTTGCATATGTTCCCTCGCAAAGCATCAATCCCCTGCCATTCAATCTGATCGTTTGATGAAAATCCAGTGATAGAGTTTGCCACTGGGTGGTTCCAGTTTTTTGTTTCAATCAAGTTTCGAATTAAATAGTATTGGTATTCTTCGATTAAGGTATGTCTTCCTGAAACAAATCGAATCATATCATCTTTTGGGGATTGGTATCCAACAATGGATACAAGTTGTACGCCAATTTGTTTGGCCGCACTGACCCTTGGTAATACTGACGAGTGATAAGGTTGCGTGAGGTCTTGGATGTAATGCAGTGCCCAACCGGCAAAACGGTATCCCCAATAAGGATGGCCTGTTCGAAATGCTAAATTGGAAAGTTCTGTAAATTGGTGGATACGGTATTCGGGATAAGTTCGTTTTAAAAATCCAGCAAGGGTAAAAATGATACCAGGTTCATAAAAGAAACCCATATGGAATGGTGCTTGAGAGGAAAATTCTACTGCTGGATTTCCAAAAGGTTGGCTTCCAAATCCGTAAATTTTCCCCACTTCACTTCCACTATCTTCAAATAAATACAAATCTAAATCATAATCAGGTTCATCCGTTGCCGAAATCAACACTTCGTCAGCACCGATCATCTGCCCTTCTTGTAAGGATAAAAAGGTTTCGTTTCCCAACTTCCCTTTGTCATTCAGTGTTGTGAGTTGGTTTAATGGAAGTTTGGTTCCATTTCTTTTGGGAACTGATTGGATATACAAGGCTGGTTTGTGGTTCGGATTGACCCGAAGGGCTTTATAAAAACTGACAACAAGGTCTGCATCTTTTGTTGTTTTGGAAAACTTCAAACTATCATTTGTTGGTGTTAGATGGGGGAGGCGTTTTAGAGCCCATTCCTCAGAAATGGACAAACTATTTTGAATTGATACTTTTTCTTTTGCTAAAAAAGTTTTTAATGACTCTACTTTGACTTTTGGAGAGTTTTTACTCTTCCAGTGATCCTTTAGAATGAGATAGGTAATTCCTGCATGGTTGTTCCAGGCAAATAGAGGGAGTGTAAAAGTTAAAATTACAATTGTTGTGAGGAATTGTTTCATAGAGTTTATTGGTTTTCCTTTTTTTGGAAGATGGTTCCATTCCAAATGTATTCTGATTTGTAGTATTCGTGAAAATTTGAGTCATCAATGTCGAAACTATGGGTTACTTCTTGGATTGTATTTGGTTTCCCTTTGGTAACTTTTCGCTGTGTTTTTGCATCTTCTGCTAGAGTTTCCTTGGGAAACACCAACCAAGACTCGGCACAAGTTGGAGGATCACAAGACCCTGGGTTCCACGAAAAATGGGAAACTATTTTTTCATCAGCCGAGATAGTAATCAATTGTTCGTTCGTATATCCATATTCGATTTCAGAAAAAACAAAATAAGTTAATCCAAAAAGAAATTTAGGGCTGGGTGAAAGTTGTGTTGCGGGATAAATTTCATGTTTCCAGGTTTCATTGCTTACGGGACCTACTTCCCATTTTGTATGCGATAAAAGTTTGTTACCTTGGATTAGTTTTAATTCTATTTTGCGAAGTTTGACACCCAAGTTTCTGCATAAAATTGTATTTTCTTCCAAGGGAAAAGAATAGTCTGCGATTAGTCCTCCCCAGATATAACCTGTTTCATTCTCAGATTGAACTTGGTACCAATATTCTTTTACTGAATCTTGTTCCATAATTTGGTTCGTTTTTGTAAGAATGGTGATGGTAGTCCCCATGGTGAGTGTTTTTTTGACTTTAGATTTTATATTGTCGGACTCTCTAAGGTTTACATTGTCACCAAATATTTGATAGGTGGAACCAACGGTTTTTTCGTGAACGTAATCATCCCAGTGATTTTCAGCAAAGATGGGGAAAACAAATAGAATAAGTGGAATGTAGAGTAAAAATTTGTAACCCGACATAGTACAAAAAATAGGGAACGTACTGCCTTGAGTCGACCTCTTTTCCAAAGGAATGGTATTTTTCTCGGAACGATAGGTCGACAATAGTAGTGTAGGCTTTTTCCTCTCAAAGGTTGTTGGATGATACTCGCGCAAGTAATGAAACCGTATTCGATGGAACAAATACGAACGTTAGAAGAGAAAATGAATGCTTATGAAACTTGGGTGTTTGTGCTGATCCTCTTCGTTGCCGTACTTGTCCTAATTGCTGTCATGCAAAGGCTGACGATTGCTAAGTTAAAATCATTAGAAGCATTCAAATCAAAATCGATTCCCAGAAATATAACTTCTGGATTGAATCAAAACCAATCAAGTTTAGCAGAAGTTCCCATTGCCGACATCCATACCATTACACAAACACCGATCCATTCTGCAATGACCGTCCAAGGTAAAGACTTACCAGATCCAGGATTGGTATTTAAATATTTTGTCTCACCCGCGGTAGGTAAAATCATCACGATTGGCCAAAGGGAAGGAAGTATTATCACTCGTTCTACAGAAGTTTTAGATCATCACCTAACGATTGATATAAATGCATTAGATACATCTAACTCAGAAATCCTTTCCTACAGTTTAGAATTTAGAAGAGAGGGAAAAGTTGTATTACAACATCCCGGTGCCAAAGACTTTCGAGAAATGGGCATCAAAGAGAAAATTCATATTTCTAAATCTTTATCTTTTGATGGAGAGACTTGTTTTGAATCGTTGGATACGAATCATCCTTTACGAATTCGATTGGGGAGTCGCTTGAATGTTGACGGGAAGTTTAATACAGGTTATTTTGAGTTTCATTTGTTTACCAAAGATGTACTTGAAAAAACGACAAACGGAACCAAACGAATTGAAAAACATTTTTATTTGAAATTATTCAAGATCTTTCCTGGATACGATACGGCGGGACAAACGAAAGAAGGGCTTGTTCCGATGCTTGCGAGATTTGGAGGGTAGGATTGTGAATCTTGTATCCCCGCCCTGACTAGGGTGGGGAACTAGACCCGCCACCCAATGCATTCCTTTTACCACGGTCTTCTGCTTTTTTCAAATCCCTTTTGCAAAACCAAAAATTCTTTTTAAATAAGTTCACCTTTTTGTAAACTATGGATCTCTAATTTCACATTGTGGCGGCTTTTGATTTCATATTTGTCAAAGAAGAAATCTGTATGGAAGAGGCGAATATTTTCAACAAAGTGATCCAATACTTGGATTCGCCCTTTTTGGTAATCTTCGCGGGAAAAAATCGAATACTCTTTGCGAATGTTTTTCGCATATTCGTAGTATTTGATTTCCTCACTCCCGAGAATTGATATATCAATATCTAAAAAATAAGAGGTATCTGGGTGGCATCTGTCACCTAATCTATGTGATTTGGTTGCTAAAATTTCTTCTATACAAGTTTCAATCCGTTCGGTTGCAATTCTCAATTCGGATAATCTTTCTTTGGCGATCTTTGCACTTTCTTCTTCATTGGTTTTCGAAGAGACGTCATAAATTAAGTCATGGTAGAATAAAGCAAAGAGTGTGATCTCCGGATCTTGTAATTCCGTAGATACCGAATCGTATTCCCCTAACATTTGGTAGAGGTGGTTTAGATTGTGGTAGGTGCGGTGGGGCTCTGAGTAGTGTGATTGAATCTCTTCCCAAAGAGATTGAGCGAATGTGGAGTTTCTGTCAATGTATTTGGAGATTAAGGATTCAAACCTGCTTTTACATTCTTCTTGAATTTTCATGGTTTGAGCCCTCTGTCAAAAAAGGATTGTGAATCTTGTATCCCCGCCCTGACTAGGGTGGGGAACTAGACCCGCCACCCAATACGCTCCTCTTACCACACCCTTTTCGCTTTCACAATTCCTTTCTGTTATTTACAAAAATCTTTTCAAATAAGTTCACTATTTTGCAGAGTTTGGATTTAGAAAGGGTTTTGCCGTGAGCTGATAAGGTTTGTTAAAAAGGAAGGATTTCACTCATACAACATCGTATGTATCCCAAGGCTGGTAATCGTTGCAGAGTTTTTAGTTAAAGAAAATAGTTACTTAGAAATTTATCGTTTCTCCAATGCAAAGGCTGACAAATCAACAAATTTGGAAGCATTTCCATGAATGTCGATACCGACAGGATTTCCTTTTTCATCTAAATCGATATTGATATCCTTCGAAATTTCTTTGGTTTCATAAGCGGACTTAGTGGCTAAATCTATATAGAGGGAATCTGTTTCTGAATAATAGGTAACTTTCATGGTTTGAAACCTCGATCGAAAAATGCATTGTGGATAGTAAATCGATCATCTAACAGAATGACTCTAAGGTATTTTCCTACAGGGTCAATCCATTTCCAAAGTCGTATCCTTCCGTCTTCCTGAATTTTCTTGTATTCTGGAAAATAAAAAGTTTCCAATACCCATTCTAATTGGATTTCAGGACGTTTTCTTGAGACTTCATTCTGAAAGTAAGCAGTAAATTCCACTCACTTTTTAAGGTAGCTGATAAAGCCTTATGGTTCATAAATAAAACAAAAAAGCCAAGGTTTCCCTTGGCTTTTCCATCGACCTTTCGATAAAAACAAATTCGAATTTTAAATTCGATTATGCTCTTTCTACGATCATAGATCCTGCGATCCCACCGTGTGCACATGCAGTCACTAGCACCTTTTTCACGTCTTTGTTTTCTTCAAAGTCCATGATGGCGTTGTGAAGGAGTCTCACACCAGTAGCACCAAACGGGTGTCCAATGGAGATAGATCCACCGTTCGGGTTGATTTTTTTCTCATCAAATTTCTTTTCCCAATCAAGACCAGTTCTGATTTTGATTTCTTCCAGAGCCGCTACTGCTGTGGCAGCAAATGCTTCGTGAATTTCGATGATGTCGATGTTTTCGATTTTATCACCAGTTTCTCCAAGAAGAGCTACAGTTGCTTCTGCTTGGCCAAGACCCATTAGGTTTGGATCCACACCGCGCATATTAAAACCGTTTACATAAGCTTTCGCTACTAAACCTAGTTTTTTAG
The DNA here is from genome assembly GCF_016918735.1 of Leptospira abararensis. GTDB lineage: Bacteria > Spirochaetota > Leptospiria > Leptospirales > Leptospiraceae > Leptospira_A > Leptospira_A abararensis. The sequence continues at coordinate 195,587 of NZ_JAFFPR010000060.1, read as the reverse complement.
CTGCATCTTCAGAAGCTACGATGATCCCAGCCGCTCCATCAGATCGTGGGCTTGCATTGAAGATGGAAAGAGTCGGTCCATGAGATTTTTTTAAGTATTTGCTGTATTTTTCTTTGAACTGGTCAAATTTCATTTGAGGGTTGTCAAAGAGTAACATCGCGCGACCCATACGAGTAGGGTTTTTCACAAGACCTTCACGAAGAAGGACTGCTTCGTCAGCTTGTAACATGTTTCCTTCATCGTCTTTTACTTCCATAATGTATGGTTTGTAACGACCTTCTTGTGTGGCATCAAATGCACGTTTGAAAGATTCGTAAGCTACTTTGTCTTGTGTTTCGCGTGGAAGCGCATAGTTTTGTGCGAGGATTTCTGCAGTCACTTGCATTCCAAAAGATGTTTCGCCATCACCAAGTCCGTCTTCTAATGTATCACGAAGTTCTACACCTTCAGGAAGATCATTTGGAAGAAGTTTAGTAAGAGCATCCAAACTGTTTGTTTTTTTGTTAAGGCGTGCATTTTTCACAACGAATGGCATAGAAGTTTGTGACTCTTCACCAATCACGAGAAATACTTTTCCTTCGCCAAGCATGATGCGGCGAGTGGCTTCAGCAACTGCTTCCAAACCAGATACACAGTTGTTGGCAACAGTAAGGCAAGGAATTTCCATCGGAAGTCCGAGTAAGTTGGCAATCACACGTGCAGAGTTAGGTGCGTTAGAAAATCCTTCTCCAACGATCACACCGTCAATATCAGTAGGTTTCAAACCACTGCGTTTCATTACTTCTTCACCTACGATTTTTCCGAGGTGGTGGCCAGAATACTGTGAGAGCGCCTTGCCAATTTGAGCAAAAGGAGTTCGTGCTGGTGCTGCGAGTACTATCTTTTGTGTTACTTTCATATAAAATCCCTTCTTCCTTTCTTTAGACTTAAACTGTTGTTACCTTAAAAATTACTTCGCAAGCCACTTCATCATAGAACGTAGTTTTGTTCCTACGGCTTCGATAGGGTGGGCTGCATTTTTTTCTTTGAGTTTTTTGTATTCAGGGTATCCAGCCTTTGTATCGGCCATCCAACGTTTAGCGAACGCTGCCCCTTTATCTTTTTGGATATCAGTAAGTACATCCTTCATACGAGCTTTCACACCTGCATCAATGATGCGTGGTCCGCTGATATAATCTCCATACTCTGCTGTATCAGAAATAGAATAACGCATACGAGCAAGGCCACCTTCGTAAATCAAATCAGTGATGAGTTTCACTTCATGTAAACATTCGAAGTAAGCGATCTCTGGATCGTATCCAGCTTCCGTCAAAGTTTCAAATCCACTCATAATGAGGTTGGCAACACCACCACAAAGAACCACTTGTTCTCCAAAGAGGTCAGTTTCAGTTTCTTCACGGAAAGAGGTTTCTAAAATTCCTGCTCTTCCTCCACCGACTCCACTGGCGTGAGCGAGGGCGCGTGCTTTTGCTTGGCCTGTTGCATCTTGGTAGATCGCAATTAGGCAAGGAACTCCACCACCTTCTGTGTAAACACGGCGAACCAAATGTCCTGGACCTTTTGGTGCTACCATATACACATCTACGTTTTTCGGAGGAGTGATGAGATCATAATGGATGTTAAATCCATGAGAGAATACAAGAGCTTTCCCTTCGCTAAGGTTCGGTTCAATGTCCGCCTTATACATGTCAGCTTGGATGGTGTCCGGAGCGAGGATCTGAATGATGTCTGCTTTTTTTGCGGCTTCCGCAACACTGAAAACTTCAAAACCAGCTTCTTTTGCTTCTTTTACTGATTTGGATCCGTCGCGAAGTCCGATGATGACTTTCAAACCAGAATCTTTCATGTTTTGAGCTTGGGCGTGACCTTGGCTTCCGTAGCCAATCACTGCAATGGTTTTACCTTTAAGGAGATTTAGATCGCAACTGTCGTCGTAATAGATATTTGCCATGGATGGGCACACTTCCTGCGGAAAATTTAACTTATTTTTCCATCATTTTTAACTATTAGGAGGGAAACAAGAACGAATTAGGGCGCCTTTCCTTGCTCGGTCCGGACTCCGCGTTCGCTTCGGTCCTTCGGACGGCTGACGCCTCCTCCCCATCAAGGGCGCATAAGAGACATAATATTTCTTCCCCAGCCTTTTGTGATTTTAATCCAACAGAAACCATTCGTATAGGTGATCACCGCAATTGCGGAAACCCTCCATTGGAGAAATGTTTTATCTCACCTATACTGGATTCATGATGAACAGAATCAATTTTGAATCCGTGGAAAAGCTTAACCGTCAAAGACTCATTAGGTTTTTCTGCTCCTTGTTTTTTGTTGGTCTTCTTGGCGGAGGATGTGTGACATCTTCTTTCGCACACGATCCCTATAATGACAGATATCGCGGTGGGAATGGACAGAACTTCCGCCACTATCCATACCAATACCAAAACGGGAATGGATACAATTACCCCTACAATGGGGGACGGTCTTCCTTCCAATCTCCCCACCATGGTGGCGGTCACAATCCCCTCCATGTACCTGCGGGTAGATACCATAATATGGGGAACCCAGGAAAGTGGAGGTTATAGATCTTGGGAAATTTGAATCTTTACCAACTCTCTTCGGACTCAACTGTGCCTTTCCGTACAATCTGTCCGAATAGAATGCCATCTCGCGTTCGATTTGTTCCTTGCTATGTTTTATTTTTCTATTCCTGTTTCTCTCCGCCTTTCTTTTGGTGGGATGTGCGAGCCTCTTGCCACCAGAAAAGAGAGTGTATCCCAAAAATCCGGTAACTTTACCTGAAGGGATGGATATCCATGGTTGGATCCTAGCGAAGAAAGAACAATACCCGCAGCGATTGCGTAGTTATTCTCCCTATCCAGATTCCTATAAGATTTTGTTTTATCGAAAAAAGAATACATCTCTCGGTTCCTTTATCTCTTGCGGTGCTTACCTTCGTCAAACCAACACAGCTCAAATAGAAATCATCGAAATGGTTTCTAATGTAAATTACGCTGATTATGAAAAATCTGTCATTCCTCGAGGTGGAGAACTTGGTCCCATGAATGAAAAAGAAAGATCAGAGATCCTACTTCCTTGTATAGAAGAATTTCTAGAGCCTCCTTTGAAGGAGTAAATCGTCAAACGCCCGTATAACGAATGAGTCCAAAGGTCAAATCATCTTGGATGGCCGTGATCCCTCCAGAAAGTTGGATGACCGATTGAAAAACCTGATCTCTAATTTCTATCAGAGGTTTTTTTCTCATATCACGAATCAAATGGAGGAGTCTTTCTTCTCCATACATTTGGTAAGAGTCCGGGGCTCTCGCTTCTGTTAGGCCATCGGTTAACATCACAATCAAATCACCTGGTTCCAGTTGGAATTTTTCTTCTTCGGCAAGAATAGCAAAGATAGGAGTGATGATTCTTCCCATAGGTTTTAAACTTACCATGGCACCGGAAGAACGAATGATAAAAAGAGGAAAATGTCCTGCACGAGCAAAACGAAGTTTACCCGAATCTGTATGTAAATGAAGTAAACTAGCCGTTACAAAATGTTCCCGAAGATTGGGAATGATTTGGTTTCGAATCGATTCTAAATTTTCTTTTAGGTTGGAGGGGTCTTCTTTCCATTTGTCAAGGGAGGTTTTGACAAGGGCACTGAGTAGGGCTGCCGGAATTCCATGACCAGAAACATCACAAATAAAAACACCTAACTCGAATTTTTCGGGTTTCCAAACAATATCATACAAATCACCACCCACTTTCATCATGGGAATGTTCTTGAAAAGAATTTCCACACCTTCAGGAAAAACTTCTTTCTGAGGAAAAAGGGATTCTTGGATCCGTTTTGCCATATCCAATTGTTTTTCGATTTCCGATCTTTGTTCTTCGATGACTGCCGTTCTTTCCAATACCTTTTGTTCCAATTCTTCATTGGCTTTTTCTTTCAGTTCATTTAGAACTTGTAAGGATCTTAACGATGCGAGTTGTGCTCTTTCTCTTTCCCTCGTGGCCGTTACCAAAAAGTAAGCAATCCCACTGATACAAAATAAAAAGGCATCTAAAAAGATAAGTGAGTCATTGATCGAAAGTCCGCTCGCATCACGCCTTGCAAATACACCTTTTCCTTCAATGGTCAGTGTCACAGCGGTAAATGCGAGGACAACAGTTGCCAGTGTGGCACCGAACTGACGAAACCGAATGCTTGTGACAATGACAAAAGGAATGGGTAAAAAAAGTAAGGGCCACTCGTCACTAAAAGCAATAGAGCCCGATATATACACTAAAATGATCCAAAGTAGCAGTTCGATTTGTTTGCGTAGTTCTAACTTTAGTTTTGCTTTGGGATGGAACCAAACATAAAGTAGGGGAGCAACAATGAGAAAACCCAACATCTCTCCTGAGAACCAAGTAAAAAATACATTGAAGTATAAGTCTGAAGATAAAAAATCCCAATACCATAAACTGGTAACACCGAGCACAGTGCTCACAAGAGATCCAGGAAAGGTTCCAATGCTTAGAAAATAAATTAAATCCTTTGTAGAATAGATAGGATCACTTTTTTCTGTGACTCGTTTGATGATGCTGTAGTTTATATAACTGCTAAGGGTATTTCCAATTCCGATAATAAATGCTGTAGGTAAATGAGGGTTGTTAAAAAAATTAGCAAGTGTGGCTCCTAAGTAAATTCCAGGTAAGGCAACCGGACCAAGGAGAAGAAGTGATGCAAGGCCTACGCCTTCTGGGGGCCAAACGGGAGAAACTTGGCTATTTAAAAAGGCAATTTTAAAACCAATCTGAGCTGAGATGAAGTACCCAATAAAGATGATGGGTGTCCAAATAAAAATTCTTGTATATAGGACTGTCTTCATTCGGAATGAAGCATTTCCCATTCCTCCATTTTGTAAAGAATTTCCGACTCTATCTTTTGGATTTCTTCGGTTATTTTGCTTAGTTCGGTATGATCATTTGCGAATGTACTTAATTTCTTTTCTAATTCTAGTTTTGTGGACTCTAACTTCGCAATTTCAGATTCTAATTTCGAGAGTTTCTTTTGGTCTTGTTTGGATTTTTGTGGTTTCCCCGTTGTAGTTGTCACTTGGGGAACTACGGTCTGTTTTGGGGAACTAGGTTCACTTTCTAATTCCAAAGTATCTGTTTCTAAAAAGGAAGAGAAGGTTCCTATATAGTGGTCTAGTTTTCCTTCCTTTCGAAAGATAAGTAGGCTCTCAGCCGTTCTATCTAAAAAGTAACGATCATGCGATACAATCACAACGGTTCCTGGAAATTCATCCAGGAAGGATTCTAAAACAGAAAGTGTTTGGATGTCCAAATCATTGGTCGGTTCATCTAAGATGAGAAAGTTCGGGCCAGTCATTAAGATCTGCACAAGAAAAAGTCTACGTCTTTCGCCTCCCGATAGTTTGGCGATCGGTGTGTATTGCAACTTTCCATCAAATAAAAATCGTTCCAACATCTTTGCCGCAGAGATTTTTTCACCCGATTCGGTTTCTATCATCTCACCGGCAACGTCTTTGATATAATCGAGAACATTTCGATCGAGGGGAAGTTCCGAACTTGTCTGGTCAAAATAACCAACTTTTGTATTCATTCCAGGTTTGATGTACCCACTATCAGGCGTAATGCGGCCTGCCATTAAGTTGAGTAAAGTCGATTTCCCAATACCGTTGGGTCCAATCACACCGAGTCTTTCTTTGGCTTTAAAGGTATAAGTAAAATCGTTGATGAGTAATTTATCAGCAATGGCCTTCTTTAGATTATGAATTTCTAAAATGGTTTTCCCTTGGCGTTTGGCTGCAACACTAAGTTCTAAATCTTTTTGTTCTTCGCGTTTTTCTCTATTTTGTAGTTCGCTTGCACGTTCAATCCGTGCCTTTTGTTTTGTGGAACGAGCTTTGGGTTGGCGTTTCAACCACTTCACTTCTTGTTTGAGAAATTGTTTGATTTTATCTTCTTGTTTTTGGAGGGTTTCTTCTCTTTCTACTTTTCGTTCTAAATAAATAGAATAGTTCCCTTCATAAAGGAAATGACTGCCACGGTCGAGTTCCAAAATTTTATTCACAATCCGATCTAAAAAATATCTGTCATGAGTGATGAGAATGATGGCTTTGTCGAGGCCTGCCAGATAATCTTCTAACCATAAAATTGATTTTACATCCAAGTGGTTTGTCGGTTCATCCAAAATGAGTAAATTACTTTCGTCGATGAGAGACTTTGCGAGTTCTACTTTTTTAAGCATCCCTCCTGATAACTCAGACATCTTTCTTTCTAACTTTTCAACACCTAATTCTTTTAATATGGACTTAACTTGTTGTTCATAATCCCAAGCGGACAGTCTGTCCATCTCCCCGGAAATTTCGGTAAACTCATCATCGAGTCCTTCGACACCTTCACTCATTCGGTCACAGATATCTTCATACTGGCGAATGGTTTTGACTAGTTTGTTATCACCTTTGTAGATATGATCGAGGATGGTTTCCTTCTGATCAAAAACAGGATTTTGGTCAAGGATGGAGATTTTGAGATTATTATTTTTGATGATTTGGCCGGAGTCCGTTTCTTCTTTGCCGAGGATGGCTCGAAGTAGGGTGGATTTACCAGAACCATTGATCCCAACAATGGCGAGTTTTTCTCCTTCACTAATAGAGAAATCAAGGTTTTGAAAGAGTTTTTTTTCGCCGATGGTTTTGGAAAGTTTGGAAACAGAGACTAGCACAATGTCCATGAGATGGAAATAGGGTCAAATGGACAATCTCATTCAATATTTTGGCTTGAATGTACATCTGATTTATCGACTTTGATTTGGTTTTTGTAGTCCCCTCTTTTTTAGAATTCACTGATTTCAACAAAACTTCTTAATAGAGTGAAATGTTATCGAACGGACAAGGCGAATTTTATACATCCATACTGAATCGCCAATCCATCCCTGAATCCGTAGTAGGCGGAAAACAAGTGGCCAGCCGCTTTTTAGAAGAATTGTTTTCGATTCTATTTTCTGGATACCATTCGGAGCGTAATTTTTCCTCCAAGGACCAAATCATGGATCAATTGGAACTATTTCGTATCCGTTGGAAAAATCTATTAGAACCTTATGCCTCTTATGCGGATAGAGAGTTTGGTCGTGTTGTCGCATTGGATGATATTCTGCATAACTTTGTTGCTAAACTTCCTGGTTTGTACCAATGGATGTGGGAAGATGCCGAAGCTGCCTTCTTAGGAGATCCGGCTGCTGAAAGTATCCATGAAGTAATTCTCGCCTATTCGGGGTTTTACGCTGGTGCTGTCCACAGAGTGGCAAATTATTTTTTTAAATCTTCCTTACCCATTTTCCCTAAACTTCTATCGGGTGTGGCTCACGAAGCTACTGGAATTGATATCCATCCGGGGGCAGAAATTGGCAGAGCTTTTTTTATGGACCATGGAACGGGGATTGTGATCGGAGAAACTACGCAAATTGCCGACAACGTAAAAATTTACCAAGGTGTCACTCTCGGAGCTTTATCGGTAAACAAGTCTTTGGCGAAACAAAAACGTCATCCTACGATTGAAGAGGGAGTGGTGATTTATGCGGGAGCTACAATCCTAGGTGGAGAAACTGTCATCGGCAAACAGTCAATCATCGGAGGAAATGCCTGGATTACCCAAAGCATTCCTCCGTATTCCGTTGTGTATCAGAAATCAGAAGTGAGAGTGAGAAGTTCGAACGAAATCCAGGGACTAGATTTTACTATTTGAACTAAATTCCAATCCGGTTCCGACTTCCTAATTGAAACAACACTCGAATCAGTGCATCAATGTCTTCACAAGAATTGTAAAAGGCAAGTGATGGTCTCACTGTGGATTCCAATCCAAATCTTCGCAAAATCGGTTGCGCACAATGGTGACCTGCTCGTACAGCAATTCCTTCTTCAGCCAATCGTTTTCCAATTTCTTCCGTTTTGAATCCATCCACCACAAACGATAAAACACCTGCTTTGTCTTTAGCAGTTCCTATCAAACGAAGTCCTGGTACCTTTAACAGTTCTTTGGTGCCATATTCCAATAGATCGTGTTCGAATGCAGAAATTTGTTTCATCCCGAACTTGTTTAGATATTCAATGGCAGCTCCGAGTCCGACCGCATCTGCAATGTTACCGGTTCCTGCTTCAAATCGGAAAGGTGCTTCTTGAAAAGTAGTGTGATCAAAGTTGACATCCTTAATCATATTCCCTCCTCCTTGCCAGGGAGGCAAACTGTCTAAGATGGCTTTTTTCCCGTAAACCACACCGATCCCTGTAGGGGCAAAAAGTTTATGACCACTAAACACGAAGAAGTCGCAGTCGATCTCTTGTACGTTCACTGGCATATGAGAGACAGACTGAGCTCCATCCACTATCACAAGAGCCCCCACTTTATGAGCCGACCTTGTCATCTCTTCCACAGGAACCACTGTTCCTAAAGCATTGGATACTTGTGTGATCGATACGATTTTTGTTTTAGAATTTAACAGTCGTTCGTATTCACTTAAAATGATTTGTCCCGAATCATCCACAGGAGCCACTTTTAACTTCGCACCCTTTTTCGCGCAGACCATCTGCCAAGGAACTATGTTTGCGTGGTGTTCTAAGTGGGTGATTAGAATTTCATCACCAGCTTGGATCTGTTTGTCGGAGAGGATGTTGGAAAGGAGGTTGATTCCTTCCGTGGTTCCTCTCACAAAAACAATTTCTTCTACACTACCCGCTCCGATAAATCCTTGTACAAGAGACCTAGCTTTTTCATAAGCATCAGTAGATCTTGCAGCAAGAGTATGAGCCGCACGATGGATATTGGAATTCTCATGGAAGTAAAAATGAGATAACCTTTCAATCACGGAAGTTGGCTTCTGGGTGGTTGCCGCATTGTCGAGCCAAACCAACGGTTTTCCATTGACAGTTTCAGTTAGGATGGGAAAGTCCCTTCTTGCTGAAGCAATGTTTCCGCCACCTGACTGTGGTATGTTGGTGGTTGGGAATGATTGAAAATCGGAGTAGGAAAAACCTGTTTCCGTTAATTTCAAATCTTCTAAGTAAGGTAATTTCTCTTTCTGAACATTCTGAGAAGACAAAACATTTGTGGGAATATTACTTCCGCCAAATGATTGCAATACGCCAAACATTTCCCGAGCCAATTTTTCGAGCGACCTTTCATCAGGAAAATTCGCACCGATGCCATCTGTGATTGAATCCGGGTTAAGTTTTAGAAAACTCGGATCATTTGTATTCATAATAATTTCCCACATCTACGTTGTCTAGTGCCGCTATGGCATCGTCCGTAAGTATGGCTGCGGAGCAGTAAAGAGAAATCAAATACGAACCAATGGCAGATCTGTTAATTCCCATAAAGCGAACCGAAAGGCCTGGAGTTTGTTCCCCTGGTAAATTTGATTGGAAAAGTCCCACAACACCTTGTTTTTTTTCACCGACTCTAAGAAGTAAGATATTAGAAGTTCCAGTCGCTGATTTTGGATTTGTTTCACCATTCACAAGAAGTTTGTCAGTAGGTATGAGTGGGAGTCCTCTCCAAGTTAAGAATTGAGAACCAAACATGGTAACGGTGGCCGGTGGAACTCCTCTTCTTGTACACTCACGACCAAAAGCGGCAATCGCTAAAGGATGTGCTAAAAAGAAAGAAGGTTCTTTCCAAACTTTTGTAATCAAATCATCTAAGTCATCAGGAGTAGGTGGACCTTTTCTTGTACTAATTCTTTGGTGAGTGGGAACATTTTTTAATAGTCCATAATCTTCATTATTAATTAGTTCGAGTTCTTGTTTTTCTTTTACGCTTTCAATGGCTAACCGAAGTTGTTCGTTAATTTGTTCATGTGGAGAACTATATAAATCAGAGACTCTTGTTTGTACATCAAGGATTGTAGAAATTAAACTGAGAGTGTATTCGCGAGGTTTTTCTTCGTAGTTAACAAATGTTTCTGGAAGTTCTTGTTCTCCTTTTTGACCACATAGAACATCAACTTGTGTATTGGACTTAACTCGGTTGACACGTAAAACCCCAGCCTCTAATGGTTCCCAGTCAAGTAACCTGACTAAAAAGCGCGGGGTGATTGCACCATATTGTGCATTTGTTTTTACCGTATTTGCCAGTTGGCGAGCGGCTAAATCTCCCAATGCGTGTTGGGTTTGTTCTGCCATAAATGACCTCTTTTTCGGAAATGGATCATTAACTGATGATCCATTTCTATGTTCCGAAAACGAGAATCGATTGTTTCTATAAAAATAGAGTCAAATTTTGTGTGGTATATTGTGGAAATTGGTCAGTAGATTAGCAGTCTAAACGATTTGAAGCCAGCGTTTCATCTTTTCGGATATAGTTTTCAAAACCACTGGTTTAGATATATAATCATTCATTCCACATTCGAGGCAACGTTCTTCTTCACCTGACAAAGTACCAGCGGTGAGCGCAATGATTGGCACAAGTTTTCCATTTGCTAACTTTCGAATGGCTTTTGTAGCATCATAACCATTCATTTCTGGCATTTGGACATCCATAAAAACAAGTTGAGGATCTGTTTGGATGAAATTTTCGACTGCCAAAGCTCCATTCTCCGCTTCAATGATGATAGTTCCCGGTAGGGATTTTTGGACAATCGCCTTAGTTAACATCATGTTTACTGGATTATCTTCTACAATCATGATCTTAATTTTTTCATTCGTAACAATCGGATGAACTGGCTCATAATTAGGTGTGATTACTTCCGAACTTTTGCCTGAGATCAATTTGTCCAAACTTTCATACAAGATGTTTGTTTGAATGGGTTTTAAGAGGACAGACTGTATCCCGAGTTCTCTTCCTCTTTTGTAAATGTTTTCGTCATTGGAAGATGTATGAAGAGAGAGGAAAGGTTTTCGTAAATTTTTTGATTCTACAATTTTTAAAAGTTTTTCAATGAAATCTAAACCATTCATTTCCGGCATATTAAAATCAGAAATCACTACATCGTAGAAAGTCCCCAAAGAGATTGAGTTTAGGGCTTCTTTTGGTGATCGGAAACTATCAACTTGGATTCCTTTGTAAGCTAACATTTCATGGATCACAAATAAGTTGGTTTCGTTGTCATCTAAAACCATAACTTTTTTGATTTCGCCAAGCTCTGGTTCCATGTTCCTTTCGTTGTCAGCAAGAGTTACAATTTTGAAAAAGAAACGAGATCCTTTGTCGCGCTCGGATTCTAGTTCCATTTTAGAATCAAATAAATTTAAAAGTTTACTAGAGATGGATAATCCAAGGCCAGTTCCGCCGAACTGACGTGTGGTGGATGTATCAGCTTGTGAAAATACTTCAAAAATTTTGTTTCTATTTTCGGGACTAATTCCAATTCCTGTATCAATCACTTCAAAGAGTAATTCATATTCATTTTTATCTTTTGGTTCTGCAGAAATTTTGATTTGGATTTCACCCTTTAAAGTAAACTTCAATGCGTTTCCAATTAAGTTCAAAAGGATTTGTCTAAGTCTAAGGGAATCTACAAAAATGTTTCTTGGAACCTTTGGCGAAATATTAAGAATAAGTTCAAGACCTTTTTCGTATGCTTTGTGTTTTACGATTTCCGCAATTTGATGGAGTAAATCATAAATATTGATTCTTTCCTTATAGAGTTCCATTTTTCCGGATTCAATCTTGGAAAAATCTAAGATATCATTGATAAGGTCTAATAATGAACTTGCCGAAAGATACACTGTTTCCATGTATTTTTTTTGCACCTGATTGAGATCAGTTCGCATAAGAAGATCGGAAAAACCAATCACACCATTGAGAGGTGTTCTGATTTCATGGCTCATATTGGCAAGAAAGTCTGATTTCGCTTGTGAGGCTTTTTCTGCATTTTCGCGAGCAACAATGAGGGCATTTTCTAGTAGTTTTCGTTCGGTTGTATCCGAGTGAGTTCCAATCATCCGGAGTGGTTTTCCGTCTTCTGTCCACTCAATGACTTTTCCTCTGTCTAAAATCCATTTATAGGATCCGTCTTTACATAACATTCTATGTTCATTTACATAAATAGACGTTTCTCCATTAAAATGTTTGTCTAAATCTGCAAAATAATTTGGTTTGTCTGCGGGATGAACTCTTGACTCCCATTCGGAAATGTCAGATCCTATTTCTTCTTCTGAATATCCTAACATGTTTTTCCATTGGTTAGAGAAGAAAACTTTGTTTGTCATCGCATTCCAATCCCAAATCCCGTCCCCAGACCCTTCCAAAGCAAATTGCCAACGGCTCTCACTAGCACGTAACGCTTCTTCGGTGGCTTTATGAGCTGAAATATCAATTCCGATCCCCAAGTATCCGGTGATTTCTCCTTTTTTGTTTTTACTTGCAGTGACTACAAGTTGTACGGGGAATTCAGTTTTGTCTTTGCGGACATAAGTCCATTCGTGAGAATCAAATTCACCTAACTTTGCATTGTATATAAAAGTATCGAATCCGGTAATGAGTTCTCCAAATTCTTTGGAAAGAGCATTTGAACGTGTTTGTATTTCTTCGGGTTTATGGAAAATTGCGGGAGAGGTTTTCCCAACCACTTCTTCAGCATTATATTGTAAGTGGAATTCTGCACCTTTGTTGAAGTGTGTGATGATCCCATTCGTGTCAGTTCCAATGATAGTTACATGGGTGGTTGCATCAAGAATGCTTTCTAAATTCCCAAGAGCCTCTTGCTTTTGGATATCTAATTCAACGTTTTTTGTAATATCTTGAAAACTTCCAAATACTCGAATGCATTTCCCATCTTTAAATACAGAATGTCCGATAGTTCTTGCCCATTTCAGTTTGCCTAATCTGGTTTTGATTTGTAGAACTAAATCATAGGAAGTTCCTTTGTTTACCGCATTGTCGAATGCCTCAAGTAACATGTTGCGATGTGATTCTAATGGATAAAAATCGAAAGCAGTTTTTAAATCAGGGAGATAATCATCAGGAACTTCATGGATACGTTTTGTTTCTTTTGCCCAAAAAAGTGTATGATTTACCAAATCGACATCCCAAGCACCCACATTGGCTGCGGCATTCGTTTCTTCAAACAGTAGTTTGACCCTTGCTAATTCATCTCGTTGTTTTAGGATTTCTATTTCTTTGTCTTTTCTTTCTGTGATATCAATTAGATAAGAAATTTTTTCTGTTGGATAGGAGTTAAAGAAACTGACAACACTATAGTCGGAAACGAAAATATAAGTTCCGTCTTGTTTTTGAAATCTATACTCTCTTTGGTAGGTGCGGACTTTGTTTTTGATTTGTTCTTTTTCTTCGGCCAGTGTTTTTTCTTTGTCATCGGGATGAATGAGGTCATCTGGTTTTAACATCCCTTTTTTAAAGTCACCTGCCTGGTATCCAAGATTTAGCGAAACATTGGGAGATACATATGTGGTTAGAAACTCCGTATCAAATTTAAATCGAAAGATCACATAAGGTCCGCTATCCAAAATTACATTTTCGATACTGAAGTTTGGTTCCCCACGGAGGATCACTCCCGGTATGTTTTTAAATTCTAAATACCTTCCTGAAATTCGAAAGGGATTTCCGAGGAGACTGGTTGTGAATTGGAAAGGGGTTCGTTTTGCTAATGTTTCCTGGCAAAGGTTGGTTAGGATCAGTGCATCTCTTGGAATGATATGGAGGTCGTTGATATGTTTCCCAGTGGAGATCGAGTCAGGTGGCAAATAAAGATTGGGGGAAGTGCGAGAAAATTGAATTTCTAAAAAGGGATCTACATAGATTAAAAATTCGTCAAAACTTTCCACAATGGATTGGTAGTTGAAACTTTCTGCCATGAATTGTTATGTCACTTGACCAAAACGATTGGTCCTAAAGAATAATGGATACGATGTTGAATCGCCTGTCACTTTCTATTTTTCTATGTTGTATTTCTGCATTTCCGGCGGGAAATTTATGGGGCCAATCCCAAAGAAATCATGGTTGGGTGGTATCTGGGTCTTCCTCCAAACTCTTTGTCCAAGGGAAAGAAATCTTAAATGCGAGGGACGAATTTCGATTTAAGAACCCGGAAGGAATGTCCCAAATCCAAGAGATCGACTACTATCTCATGTTAGGGGAATATTACCTTCGTAAAAAAGACAAAGTAGGAATCGCCAATATTCTGTATGACCTCCGGACTAAAAAAGGAGAGTATGCTTTTGCCGATTTTTTACTGACTTCTCTTTGGAAACAATCGCAAGGCGAAGAAGTGCAAGCGATTAAAATTCTCGATAATTACATTCAAAAAGAACCCAACACTTACTTTCGCAACCTAGCAAAAAACATGCGAACCAATTTGTTTCAAGCTGGGGAAGATGAAAAAAAATCCATGATTCGTATGGATTGCCAGAAAACAAAACCTTACTATTCCCTATGCCGTGTTTTCCGTTTGCAATACTATATCGACCTTCCTTCTGGAAAGGAAAAAGATATGCATAAACATTTTGTGAACATTATGCGCGTTAGTTCTCCATTTTTTGAGGATGCGAATTTGGAATGGATTCCTCTTTTGGACCGAATCGATGAAGATCTTCCAGCCAAACTCGCATTTTTAGGATTTGTTAGAGAAGGAATCCATTTACAAAAAATGATTATGGATTTGGAAAAAATCGCAGATGGTTCCGTTGGCGAAAATTCGAACGAAAGGATGGCTTTTTTTCAAATCCTTGGTGGAGATTATTCGGCAGCCGAAGAATCTTTGTTAAACTTTCTTAGATCTGCTAAAGGGAAAAAAACTTCTATCTTAAATCGGGTGTATGTAAAGTTAGGTGCTCTTGCTTATTTCCAAAAAGATTATAAAAAATCTTTAGATTATTATCTAAAGTTGGATTTGAGTAATTGGTCATCAGACATCCACCATCCATTTTTGAATGAACCTATGTCCATTACTGGAGTGAAGGATTTAATTTCCGTATCTTTATATAAAGTGAGTGGGCCAGAGGCTGCATTAAAAGCCCTACAAAAAATCAAAGATCCAGAAAAACTAACAGAAGCAGATATTTGGCCTAAACTTAGAATTTCCCAGATGTTAATGGATCAAAATCCTGAGTTGTCATCAAGAATGACAGATGAAATCATTTATATGGCTCAGGAAAAAAAATGGAGGCGGTTGGAATATGCAGCAACCATTTTACAAGGTTATAATCAAATTTACAGAAAGGAATTTCGTAAATCTACTATTGAGTTAACAAAGAGTAGGGGAATTTTAGACGAAGAAAATAATTTTTATGCCGCAGAATTTCTTCGTAACTTTGGGTTTGTGTTTGCCCATACAGCCTCAGGAAAAAAAGGCCCTGTCAATGGGAACATTCGGGATGGCGTCGGAGATTACCTCCAAAATAATATTTATGAAGATTTGTATTATATTCGCAACTACCGTCCACTTGCGTTTTCTACTGATTTATTTTTTGAATATGCTCTCAGCCATTTGCGGGATGACAACGATGTTTGGGGACTTTTAGATTCTATTTACAAATATAATGCTGTAAAATGGATTCGTGCTGGAAAGGGAAGTCCCCATTCTTTGTTCCAAATCCAATTTGTGGACAAACAATTCCAATACCTCTCTGGTTTTTCTACTGCTCGGGAATCTAAGTTTTTTGATTCTACTTATGCGGATAGTCGGGAAACGGAAAGTCAAATCCAAAGAAAAAATGAAGAAGAGTCCGTACGTAATTTAGAATCTGCTAAACTTCCGACTGTCCTTTTATTACCTTACAAAGAAGAGTTTTATCTTTTCACCTTCAATCCAAGGGAATCCAAACGCAACCAACTCAGTTGGAAGGTGATTCGTTCCCAAAGACCTGACTCTTCCGATGCCATTGATTCGGTAAGAGAACTCGTAAATTCCAGCAAAGATGCGGACAATATACAAATTTATTTGAATGAGTCAGGTGCTAGTTTGATGCGATCCCTCAAAAAAGAAATGAAGGAGACCGGGTTTATCTTTTTCTTTTCTTTTCTTCCGCAAACGGAGGCGCAGAAACCAATGAATGTATTTTCTTGGAAATGTCCACAAAACATGCGTTCTTTGGAAGGAAAGGGTATGAATCTTGTGGAGACTGCTTATTTTGAAGGTTCTCGTATTTTAAAAGAAAAAGAAAGATTACATCTTTGGGATTTTCCAGCAAATACCGGTTCGGCGAGCTCGGTCACTAATCTTTCTTGGTCTTGTAAGTCAGAGGCTGGAACCTTGGAAGAAATTCCTTTTCTAAAACTATTTCGCCGGATTGATTACCGCACGGTTCCTAAAATGGTAGTGTATACCGAACGCGTTCTTGGAAAGTCCTGGTCGGATTATTCTTGGCACTACCAATGGTTGAATTTCTGGTTTCGATCGGGTACAAAAAAAATTGGATACCTTCCTACCCTCCCTGTTTTGGATGCAAGTTCCGTTTCTGGTCTTGCCGATCCAGCACGTTATCGGGAAGATGGGGTCTGGATCCAGGCAACCGCCCAATAGAGTGACATAATTAGCGTAGAATCTTTTGGACAGAATTCCATTTCCTTTTTATTTCCGGCAAAAATGGGCCAAATTGTAGGCGACACTGGGAGATCGGTCCAAAATACTTAATTCTATTCCTCATACGCAATGGACCCTGATCATAATACTTTAGTGGTGCTCGAGTTTCTATGGAAATAATCGGCATCTTTCTCATCTTCCTTCTTGTCTTTGTCAATGGTTTCTTTGTAGCAGCAGAGTTTGCTATGGTCTCCATCCGCCCCTCTCGCCTAGAGGAGCTCGTCAAAGAAAACAGAGCTATGGCTCATCTTACCAAAAAGGCCGTCTCAAAAATTGATGATATGTTATCGGTTTGCCAAGTGGGAATCACCGTCGCAAGCCTACTCCTTGGATGGATCGGCGAGGCTTTGTTTGCCAGTGTTGTTTCAGGATTCCTTCATATGTTTCATATTGAATTGGATCTTGTTACCATCCATAGCATCTCTATTGGAGTATCTTTCACTCTCATCACACTCCTTCATGTGATTTTGGGAGAGCTGGTTCCGAAGACACTTGCCATCCAAAACACAGAGGCAATTGCTCTTGGAGTGTCTGCTCCTATGTGGTTGTTTTATTATCTTTTTTTCCCTGTCACATTCGTAATGAATCGTTTGGCAGGAGGAATTCTCACAATCTTTCGGTTACAACGTACGGGTGATAAGTATGTTCACTCTGCGGAAGAGTTGATGATCATCATCGAAGAACAAAGGAAACAAGGTCGGATTGATAATGCAGAAATGCAACTCATCCAAAAGACTTTTGATTTTTCTGAACATACTGCCAAAGATGTAATGACACATAGACTTTCTATCATTGGAATTTCGCAAGAGTCAACGATAGATAAGATGCTTCCCCTCATTGCAGAACATAGTTTTTCAAGATACCCGGTATATGATCAAACTTTGGATCGTATTGTGGGAATTGTCCATGTACAGAAATATTTAAAATGGCAAGCAGCCCATCTTTTAGCGAAAGGCAAAAAAGAAAAGATCACCGTGATTATGGAAAAAGATTTTGTGAAAGTTCCAGAATCTATGTCCATTGAACGAGTGATGACCAAACTTCGAGAGAAAAAACAACACATGGCGATTGTCATTGATGAATATGGTGGAGTTTCCGGTTTACTTACCTTAGAGGATATTATTGAAGAATTTTTTGGTGAAATTCGAGATGAAACAGACACAGATGAAGTGGATGTTACTTCAAAGAATAGAAAAACCAAAACCATTACTCTGGATGGAGAAACCGAACTCTCTAGTTTGTCCGATATTTTAGAAGGGGAAGAACCTTCGGATATGGAAGAAGTTCGGACCATCGCTGGTTATTTTATGGAAAAGAACGAAGATATGCCGAAAGAAGGTAGCATCGTTCAAATTAAAAAGGGAAGTCTTAAAGTAAAGAAAATGGAAGGAAATAAGATCATCTCCATTTTGTTTACTCCGAAACTAGAAGAAGATAATGATTCTGAAATGGAGAGGGAGCTCTCTTACGAGGACAGGTAGATGAAAGAAATTGTGATTGCGGTTTCAGGATCCATAGCTTCTTACAAGGCTTGTGATTTGGTAAGAGGACTTACCAAACAAGGATACCCTGTCCGTGTGATCATGACTTCCAATGCTACCAAATTTGTCGGAAAAATTACCTTCGAAGCTTTGACAGGAAAACCTGTAAGAGTGGATGAATTTGATACAGGTATGGCGCATATCGAAATCAAAAACATTGCCTCCGTTCTCGCCGTAGTTCCTGCTTCCGCTAATATCATAGGAAAAATGGCAAATGGAATTGCTGACGATTTAGTCACTTCCACTTATTTAGCTTGTACCTCGCCTGTGTTAGTTGCACCTTCTATGAATCCAGGAATGTATTTACATCCTGCAGTCCAAAGAAATTTAAAAACCTTGGAAAAAGATGGTGTGACTATAGTTTCACCTGATAAAGGTATCGTTGTTTGTGGGGATGAAGGATACGGCAAACTTGCCACGGTGGAATCCATTACCGAACAAATTATCAAACTCCATACAACAAATTCATGAACCTAAAATTCAAACGAGTGATCGTTACCTCTGGCCCTACTCGGGAATGGATTGATCCTGTACGTTATATTTCCAACGCCTCTTCGGGAAAAATGGGTTATGAAATTGCTAAGTCCTTTTTGTTATATCCTGTTGAAGTGATTTACATCCACGGAAATACATTGGAACGATATGCCAATGTCCCAGGTGCCAAACTCAATATAGAAGTGGAAACCACCATCCAATTACGAGATGCTGTTTTGTCTCAGATTACTAACGATAGTTTGCTTGTGATGGCGGCGGCTCCTGCGGATTTTCGCCCTATCATGACCGCAGAACATAAAATTAAAAAAGAAAAAACTTCCGAAGGAACGAAAGGTCTTCTTCTTGAGTTAGAAGAAAATCCAGATGTATTACAACAAGTCACTGAATTTGTCGCAGAACACAAAATAGAGAATTCGATTCGTGTTGGTTTTGCTGCCGAAACAAGAGAACTAGAAAAATATGCGAAAGACAAACTAACAAAAAAAGGGCTTCATTTCATTGTGGGAAACTATGTGGGTGCAGGCAAAGGGTTTGGAGAAGTGGATTCTAGCGTTCGTATCTTTAGTGGCAAGGGATTGGAGAAAGAAATTGGACCACTGCCGAAAGAAAAAATCGCAGAAGCTCTAGTTCAGTTCTTAGTGACCGTTTGATTTGTTTCCAAAACCAAACGCAAAATAACCCGCAAGAAGAATCAGTCCAAAACTAACGATATAATTCCATTTGAGCCTTTCTCCCAGGAAGAGAGTCGCGAACAGAATGAACACAAAGATAGTGATCACTTCTTGGATGATTTTTAATTGGAACCCTTCAAATTTATAAACAGAATATCCAATCCGGTTTGCCGGAACCATAAGCACATACTCAAAAAAAGCAATCCCCCAAGAAAAGAGAATGATATAAAACATATTGCTGGACTTGGCAAACTTCAAGTGGCCATACCATGCGAAGGTCATAAAGATATTGGAAAGGATCAGTAGGATGATTGTGGTCATATAATTCTCTTGATTATATTCAATGATTTGTATGTCTTTATTTTATGAAAGCGCAAGTTTTTCAGAAAAGAATTTAAGGATACGAGTCATTATTTTACTTCGGTATTCCCTCTGGATAAACTTCGTTAAAAATTTCAGGAAGGATTTCACCCGATTTTCCACCAAAGTGAAGTTGTATGGAAGGAGTGAGTGATGTGGTTTCCGGATTGATTTCGATTCCGAGTGCCCCATTGCGAATGGCAGTTAGAGCCAAGTTTGCAGGAACTGAGACATTGGCGCTAGTGCCAATCACAAAGACCACATGGGCCACTTTACTTTGTTCCCAAGCTTTGGTGAGGAGTTTGTTGTCATAACCTTCTCCAAACCAAACAATGTCTGGGCGTAACAAAGATTCACATTCCATACAAAATTTGAGGCCTGGCTTATCATATCCATCCTCGTTTAAATGGAATTTAGCATGGCAGTGGGTACAACGTGCACGAAAAATATTGCCATGGATTTCTAGAAGATTTTTACTCCCCGCTTTTGCATGAAGGCCATCTACATTTTGTGTGATGAGATTGACAAACGGAGAAGATGATTGCCACTTTGCGATAGTTAGGTGGCCTTCGTTGGGTTTGGCCTCGCGGCATATCCCCCGCCTCCAGTCATACCATTCCCAAACCATTTCGGGATGTCTCGCGAATCCTTCCGGTGTGGCTAGCTCCTCTGCTTTATACGTTTTCCAATACCCATCCTCGCCACGAAAGGTAGGAATCCCACTTTCGCTAGAAATCCCGGCTCCCGTAAGAAACAAAATATTCCGAGCAGTACGGATACGTTGAATGACATCGGGCTTGAGGAGGCTCATCTGTGGGATCATTCTAACAAAAAGGGTAAAAAATTAAATCGGAAAAATTTAAGGAAAAAGAAAACTGGTAGCCAATGGCAAATCACTGGGAAGAAGTCCAAAAAAAACTAGATTCCATTCACGAAAAACAATTGTTTCGGGAAACACGTCTCTACCAAGGAATTGATTTTTGTTCTAACGACTATATGGGCCTTGCAACTAATCCGAGTATGTTGGAATTTTTTCAATCGAAAAAGGATATTTATCCTTTTGGTTCCACTGCTTCTCGTTTGGTTCGGGGCAATACTTCCTCGATGGATCAGTTTGAAGCTGAGTTTGCGAGTTTTGTGGAAGGGGAGGCCGCTCTACTTGTTTCTACAGGGTTTACGGCAAACTTTGGTCTTTTGGATTCCATTGCCGCTCCCGACTGTTACGTGTTTACCGATCGCCTCAACCATGCCTCCATTCTGGACGGGATTCGTATAGCCGGTGCAAAGAAAAAATACTACAATCATCTGGATTTAGGCCACCTGCGATCTCTCTTAGAAAAATTAGACTTGGAAGATCCTACACGGAAGAATAAGCGAATCGTGGTGACAGAATCTCTGTTTAGTATGGATGGAGATTCTCCCGACTTAAAAACCCTTTTGTCTTTAAAAAAAGAATTTGGATTTGTCCTCGTATTGGATGAAGCCCATGCATTCGGAATTTATGGCCCTAGTGGAAAGGGTCTGGTCTTTCAGGACCTAACCCCTTCGGAAATTCAATCTATCGATTACCGGGTTTATACATTAGGAAAATCTTTAGGACTCGAAGGTGGGATCATTGTTACCAAAAAAATCGGTCGTGATCACTTAGTGAATGTAATGCGGTCTTTTATTTTTTCTACGGCTCCACTGCCTATGATTTCGGAACTCGCCTCTTTTGCACTTTCCTTACTAGGTTCTATGAACAAAGAAAGAGAAAATCTTTTATCCCTTGCAAATAAGCTAAAGGATTCATTAAAACAGAATGGATTTTTGATTACCGATTCCACATCGCATATTGTCCCACTCTTACTGGAAACAGAAAAACAGGCCTTGTTCTATGCGGGAAATTTGCAGGAGCGAGGTTTGGATGTGAGGGCCATTCGCCCCCCAACAGTTTCCACTCCGCGTTTACGAATCAGTTTGAATGCAAAACTAAGTTTTTCGGACATCCAACGTTTGGTGGAAGAACTCATCCTGGTTCGAAAGAAGTGGCATTCTCTCTAACTTTTTTAATTAAACAGAAAGAAGGTCAATTAATGAAATAGCTTACCTACGATTCTCGTAGTATAGTTTCTTTGGAAAGCGTTTGATTCGGTGAGCTTTTTATAGATGAAAAAGCATTATGTCGAAAAATGTGCCGTAGAACGAGTGATAAGCGAAAGTTAATTTCTGTTCTTCATCTTATTAGTTCAAATTCTTTGTATTCACCCATTAAAAACTCAAATTTCTTTTTGAACAAGAAAGAGAATTTTTTATTGGCTGTAGCAAAAAATATTTGCTTGTTTTCTTTAACAATAAAATATCTCAAAAAATCTAAGAATGAAAGAGCATTAAAGTCATCGATAAATGTAACTGGATCATCAAATATAATAATTTTTGGGCCGTTCTTAATTTTTCGATTTAGACTGATAAAAATCGAAATTACTAATGCGGCTCTTTGCCCTGTACTTACCTGACTTACTGAATACTTAGCTTCTCCTTTGTAAAGCACTAGGTTCTTGTTTTCAAACTTTATATCTGTAAATTCTTGAGGAGAGTGGATTGTCTTAAAAACATTTAGTATTTCTTTCAAATTGTTATTAAAATATTCTTCTAAATTGCCTTCTCCATCGCTTGATAATAATTTTTGTAACATTACGACAGCCTTTTTAAGTCGTTCATATTTTAGATTGTTTTCTGAAATGAAAGACTCTGCATGTTGGAGTTCTTCAATCCTTCTTTGTAATTCCAATTTTCTATTTTCGGAATCTTCAAGAGATAAAATATTCTTTTCTAGAACATTCAGCTCCTTACTCAAATCTGAAATAGACTTGTCATCGGGTAGGTCTATATGTCTTTTAATTTTGGTAAAGCTATTTTCAATCGAATTTAACTTATCAATCTTTGAATTGATTCCATCTAATATTTTGGGAATGTTATTTGTGACTTCATTAAGTTGAAGCGACTTATTTAAGTCCGAGATTAGCTTGTAATTCTCTTGAGAAATTTTGTCTATTGCTTCAGTTCTTTCTTTGATGTCTTTTTCCAAGCTTCCTAATAATTTATCTAATTCTACTTTGTTAAATGGATTGTTTTGATTTAAATATGTTCTGATGTTTTCTTTAAGTAAAATGAATTCTGCTATTGAACCTTCGATGTTTTGAATTTGGGCTATAATTGCTTCTGTTTTCGTTTTTTGTATAAGTAATACTTCTGTCTCTGTTAATAAAGAGGATAATCTATTAATTAGTTCTCTTGCTGTCAAAGTGTCTATATCAGTAAGTTGTTCTTTCGAAATGGATTTTAGTTTGTTTAGCATTCCTAATTCTGAAGTTAAGGTTGCTTCACTGATTTTTAACTCTGAAAGTCTATTTGACTTTTCATTTAATATGCTCTTATCAAGGTTTCTTTTGAAGTCGACATCTATTTTATTAAATAATTCAATATGGGGAATTTGTTGTTCACATAATGGGCAGGTTTTAGAATGTTCATTATGTGAAAGATACTCTTTGCCTAATAATTTAATTTTATTTATTAGATCCTCAATCGCTGAGAAATTTTCACTTAAAACAATGATATCATTTTCTACCGCTTTTCGCTCTATAGAAACCTTTCGCAATTCTTCCTTTCTCGCCACTTCAATATCAGTAATGCTTTGGCTATTGCTCAAAAATGAATCGAGATTTAACTTGGAGAGTTCTATTTTTAATTTTTCTAATTTTAATATTTTCGAATTATATTGCTGGAGTTGTTCCTCAGCATTTTCAATATTATCAATTTCCTCAATAGCAAAATATTTAAGGAATGACGTGATTTTACTGCTCTTTAATTCTAAGCTATTATTTTCAGCATGTAAATCCGCCTGCCTACTAACCCCTTCATTATATTTTTCCTTTAATGCATTTGCTGTTTTTAATTGATCATAGATTTGGGATCTTAAGAAATTAAAGTTGTTAAAGTTGAAAACAAGATTTTGGTTGAGGATGTATTCAATTTCAGTTCTTAATTCGTTTATACTCAAATTAGGTATTGAATAGTTATCTTCAGAATATTTAATTTTAAATTTTATTTCTAATATGTTCCCTGCAATTTTTTTCTTAATCTCATCCAATGTCTTATCAGATTTTAAATCATCAATTAATTTTGAGTTTGCATTGATTGACTCTCTTTTTTCTTGCAATTTTCTTTCAAGACCACTTAATTCAGGTTTCATTACTTTTTCCAAACCTGATATCCTATCTCTTAAAAAGGAATAATTAGAACCAAATATAATTTGCTTTAAGGACTTATTAATTTGGTCTTCGTGCTCGGTAGATGCAAACTGGTAAGCGGCATCTGTGTTGAAAAAATTAAATTGATTGAATGATTGATAGCAATTATTTCCTTTTGCATGATAATTGCGATTATACCATTTAACATCTCTTGACTTATACTTTGCTGTATCTTGTGGAGTATATATCTCTTCTGTTTCATCATTCAAAATGGCGCTTATAGAGCCATTTTCTTCGTCTTTGGTGCTGTTTCGATTTGATTTTCCTGTCAAAATAAGTTCAATTGATTCCAGTAAACTGGTTTTTCCTGTTCCATTTGTTCCTAAAATTAGATTTACTAAACCAAAATCAAAATTTCTTATTAATGGAAAATCTCGATAATTACTTTTGAGGTTAACATTCGTGACTTTTTCAATTGATAATACATTCGTTAATTCATTTGATACTACTTCATCAACTTCTTTTATACTTGAATTAGAAAGAAACCGATCTTTAATTTCGGTATAAGAAGCGACGCTATAAATTTCTTGTAAATCCACACTTTCAAGCTCACGTTTCCATTCAGAAACAATATCCGGTAAGGAAGTCTGGTTTGATTCTTCTAAATGAAAATAATTCAGAAATTCATTTTCTTGAAAGATTAATTTACGAGCGTATTTATCGTCAGTTAATATCGTTGATCTTAGAGATTTAGAAATGTCACAATTAATAAAAAGTAGGTAAATATTCCATTGTAGGAATTCTTCGTTTTTATAGAATTCTTCGGCTAAATATTTGTATTGGATTTCATTGAAATCTTCTTCTGTAATCCTTTCGCTAAAGTTTAAAAAATAGATACCAGCAAGTTTATTATTTATTAGGTAATTACCTTTATATAAAGAGTCACTTAGTTTTTCGAATTGAGTAAACAATTCTTTAGATTTGTTTATTATTTGTGCTGTGTTCACGGTCTTTTATAGAAATGAAGTATTATCCTTCGGAGGGTTTGTTATACTGCCTTCACTTTTATCATATTCTGCGTTTAGATTTATACCAATTTTATAAAAAACAACAATTCTTCTTTTGCCTTCCGTACCATATTCAAATAATTTTTGAAGTTCATCATAAATTCTTCTGACTTTGCTTATTGACGCATTACCTAAGTAACAAATTGTTGCTTTTCTAATTTCTCCATTATCATTCGTTATATTATACTTGTATTTATATATATGAGCATCTTGAGAATAGGAGAGTAGAATATTTTGATGAATTAAATCTTTGATACTATCTGGATAATTAGATTTATTAGGTAAAATTTGTTGATCCAGTTCACTTAAATTTGTACATATAAGTTCTCTATTAGATTCACTTGCTGGGTAAGTATCTTCCACGTATGTCATTCTGCAATTGCACTCATCTGCTTCTTTCAGATTAAAGCTGTTTAAATAGATGACTTCATGCCATTCGTTATCGCTTTTTCCATTTACTAAACCAGTAGATATGTTTATAAGTCTTTCTTTGTCAACAATAGAATTAATTGGGTCTAATAGAAAGTGGTTTTCAATTCCTCTTTCTTGGAAAAATTCTATATGTTTATCATGAATGGTTTCTTGTTCTATAAAGCCAGACATTTCATTGTTCAAATTATAAATCCTAATTGCTTCTGGGCCACTTCGTCTTCTTTGTTGAGGAACTCCTTGATTAATATCTACAGATTTATTTTGAATCTGAATTAGTTCCAAATTGCCGTTTAGAAAATATACGAACTTATTTCTATTTTGATATAAGAAATAAAACCCTTTATTGTGATTTTTTATTATTTTTGAAGTTGAATGGTCTAATTCCGTTACCAATGTTTTAAAAAATATACCACTTCTGGGAGAATTTACATCTTCTGAATACCAAGGATTATTATTTGCATATGTTTCTTTTCCCCAGTTCAATGAAACAACTTCCTTTTTTTCGCTTTCGAATATAAAATTTCTAAACTTAATAAATTCAGGGTGAGAAGGGTTGGGATTAATTTGCGGATTGAGAATTAAAAATGGCTTGTCGTTCCAATCAATATCTTCTTTCACTTTAACAGTTAATTCGTCTTTTACGTTCATAGCTTCAGAACAAATAAAAGTTACTAGTCTAGTTGAATCATTTGAGTTTTTTATTATATAAATATCATTGCCTTCAATTAAATTGTTAGCCTCTATTTGTCCGCCGCTCCATAATCCGCCCATATGTCTGGTTTTGAATTGGATTAGTATAATTAACTTAGTAAGTCCTTCGTGTTGACCAAAAAAAATATAATACAATGGATTTAAAAAGCATTTATCAGATTGTGTATAAACATCCTCACAATGGATAAAAATATTGGTTTGATTAATTGCTACTAAGAGTCTTACCTCTTCTTTGTTTATTGACTCCCCTGCTAAGACCCATATTTTATTTGGTGTCGGTTTCATGTTTTCATTATTAATTATGTAATTTATAACGCTTTTTGGGCATGAATACTCGGGAGATAAAACTAGAGCAATATTATCTTCTTTTGCTTTTTCCAATAACTTTAAAAATTTTGTCTGAGCAATATCTTGATCAACATTTCCTATCCTGTTATTATTAGCAAAAAAAATGCCCTTGTGCTGATATAGTAATATGCTGTTAGGTTGCGTGTCCCTTTTTAAAATGTCAAGTTCTGTTGATATATTTAAGCTGTTTAAATCTACGAAATTCATTGGTGTTAGATTAGAGTATTAGTATAATTTCTAAAATTAATTATTTAAAATATACCAACTATCGCTTATGTCGCGACTTTTATTTGTTTTTCCACAACCCGCTAGTTTTGAAATTAACACTTTCAATTCGTCTTTTATTGAAGATGGGTTCAATTAAGTTTCTTCTTCGAATTTACGGATTTTGTTTTTGATTTCTTCGGTGGTAGACTTTTGATCACTTGATGGCTTAGAATTTGCCTCTGGAGTTTCCTTCTTTTTTCTGGTCCCAAATTTATAGATTCCAAAAAGCCCGAGAACACCTAACGTAAATAAGGTGAAATTGATCCATGTTCCATCTGGTTGCGCTAAAATTTTTGGTCCAAAACCATAAACTATGGAATCTACCATTCCCTGGTTTCCGTTTTCTTGAAACATCACCACAATGGGGTCTTTTAAAACGGAATCTCCAAAACCATTTTCCATTTTTGAAATGATTTCTTCTTCCTTCATCCCGTCTTTGATTCGATTTTCGATAAAGGTTTTGAGGTAACTCGAGGCCGCACACATATTAAACGAACAAGATTGGATAGGTAGACTCGGCAAACAAATACAACGAATTTGTTCGGTCACTTTTAAGAAGGTTTGGATTTGCCCTTCTTCTTTTAGGTTGGTTGTCGTTTTCTGAGCCAATAAAAGGTTTGGTAATAGGAGTAAGAAACCAAAGAGCACGATCCAGACTTTCGATTTGGATCCTATGGCAGTCAATCTTCCTAGTGGGAACGATTGCGAAAAAACCATCCTCAATTGGTGGTTTCTGTGATAAAAATTTTCTTTTTCCATCTGTTAACCTACCGTCTTCTTTTTGGTTTCCCCAAGAGGGAGTAACAAAAAAATTCCAGAAAGGAAATAGAGTAAAGATCCAAGCCAAATGAGTTTTACCAGTGGATTCACCCAAACTTCTAAGTTGGCTACAATCTGTTTTGGGAAGTTGAGAAAAAATTTGAGTTTGTCCATTTCACTTCCTGGTGTGAAGTAATACTGCATAAACATCAAAGGTAGATCTGGGTTTTCTGATTTCAGATCAGAAGTTTCAATGGCACCAAGTTGGATGTAAAAATCTTCTTTTGCCATAGAGAGGATAGCCGGTTCACTGGTGGGAATGTGAGTTTCGAAATCTCCCGTTAGGTGAGAGATCTGTGGGTAAAACCTACGTTCGGTAACTAAATCCGAAAGTTTTTCTGTTCCTCGAAAGATTCCGTATGTTCCCTCTTGGGAAACAATCACATTTTGAATGTTAGGTTCACCACCAAGACCTGAGATTAGGACTGGTTTTAATTTGAGAGTGGAGGCTTCAATTTGATACCCACCAATCATTGCTTTGTCGATGGACTGATAAACTATCTCTTCAGAAGTGGGTGGTTGGAGTTCATAAAAAAATCGGACGGATGTATTGATTTTAAATGCGTTTCCCGCATACCCAATAAAAATAAGAACTAGGGAAAAATGAACTAAATACCCACCATACCGACGTTTGTTTTTGAGTAACATTCGATATCCGGCTACAAAAAAGTTCTCGTTTTTAAACTCTTCTCGCCGAGCCCTAATCCCTCTATAATATTCTTGTATGATCCCTGATATGGTAAAAATACCGATGGTAACCGTAAGAACCGAATACACTTCGGCAAGTACGTCTCCATACTTACTGTCTGGTTTTGTAAAGTTTTGGGAATAGAAGAGGATGTACAAACCACCACCAATGATCCCGGCGATAAAAGGTTTCAGAAGGGTGGAAAAAAAGACAGCTCCTGCCCCTTTTCGCCAAGCCAAAAGTGGTGCCGATCCCATAAGAAGTAAAAGAAAAATCCCAGCAGGAACTCCCCAAGAATTAAACCAAGGAGCCTTAAATTCTTTTCCATACAAAAGTGGAGAAAAGACACCTAACAGAATCGCTGCAGTCGAAAGTACGAGTAAAAAGTTGTTTAAAAGAAAACTCCCTTCTTTGGAAGTGATGGCTTCCAGATTTCTTTCTGGAGTTAGATTTTTTCTTCTATAAATGACAAAACCTGTAAAGAAAAGAAAACTACCAATGATATAAATGATAAAAGGAGTTCCAATCGTAGACTTAGAAAAACTATGAGGACCTTCCAGGACTCCCGAACGAGTGATCCAGGTGCCAAGCAAACTAAAATGGAAAGCAAGGATCACAAGTAACATATTCCAAAACTTCAACATCCCTCGACGTTCTTGGATCACAACCGAATGCACAAAAGCACTAGTGAGAAGCCAAGGCATAAGCGATGCGTTTTCTACCGGATCCCAGGCCCAATACCCACCCCAACCTAACTCTTCATAGGCCCACTTGGACCCGAGTAAAATTCCCGTTCCGAGAAAAAACCAAGAAAACAAAGTCCATTTACGGATGAATTTCATCCAATCTTCGGAGAGTTGGCCAGATACCAGAGCGGACATGGCAATGGCAAAAGGGATCGATATACTTACGTAACCAATATAAAGGATGGGTGGATGGATGATCATCGCCCAATGCTGGAGGAGGGGATTTAGACCCCGGCCTGCAGCCGCTTCCGGAACAAATTCACGGAATGGTTGGGCATCTCCATAAAAAACAGCGAGGAAAGAAAAAAATCCAGACAACACTGCAAGGATGAGGTTCATCATGGGGATTCTATCTTCAATGGACTTACGAGTTTGCCATAACACGATAAAGGTGAAAACGTTTAGAATCAAATTCCAAAACAACAAACTTCCAGAGGAACCTGACCATATCGATGTCATTTTATAGAACAAAGGTAGGTGTTCGCTGGAATGCATGACCACATAATAGTTGCTATAGTCTGATCTTACAAGTTGTGTGAGTAGAACGGCAAAGGTGAGTACAATGACAAATGGATTTGTCATTAAAGCAAGACGGCCAAGTTCAATGGCTTTTCGTTCTTGTCTATAAATTCCGTAGATGGTTTGTATTGCGGAAAAAACTAAAATGGCTAAAGAGGCAGCGAGAAGGATGGTTCCTAAATTATTCATTTTTCCTCAGCGTATCCCGCTTCGTATTTAGAGGCACATTTTGCTTCCACATGGGATGCTACTAAAACTCCGCGATCCAACTTTCCATCCACTCGCGCCCTTGCTCCTTCTTTGAAGGCATCTGGCAAAAGAGTGGCTCCTGTAAAAAATACAGGAATGATTTGATCATTGAGTTCCAAATCGAATTTGGCTTTTTTCCCTTCCCGGACTAGGCTTCCCACCCGCACAAACCCACGCACACGAAGATTTTGGTCCGAGTATTTGGTTTGGTTTGCTGCCAGTTCTGAGGCATCCAAAAGGAGGTAAGAAGTTTCCTGCGAAGAAAAATACGCGATCCCGCCGAGTGAAAGTCCAATGAGAAACAAAAGAGTTAAAAACTTACGATTCATAATCCATTCTTTAGACGGATTCCCGTCTTTCTTCTAGCCTCCCTGATTGCAAGTTTCGGTCAAACAAAAAGGTCTTAAAAAAAAGGCGGATTTAGAAGTGTTACAGATAGGATTTGGCACGATATACAAAATATCCCACCCATTCTTTGATCGCGAGAGTAGTTTGGTCCAAAAAACTAGCGGAAGGAATGTAAAGCTCAAAGGCCCCTGATTGGA
Organism: Leptospira abararensis; assembly: GCF_016918735.1. Lineage (GTDB taxonomy): Bacteria > Spirochaetota > Leptospiria > Leptospirales > Leptospiraceae > Leptospira_A > Leptospira_A abararensis. Next base: position 165,357 of record NZ_JAFFPR010000060.1, on the reverse strand, counting down.
GATTGGTGGCACGAAAATCTGTGGGAAAAGTGAAAAACCGAATGTTTTGATTTCCAAAACAACCGGTCGCGCGTTTCATATGGAAGGCAGAAGTGATAAGAACTGCTGACTCTAATTTATTTTCGTTTAACAACTTTTTCGTTTCCACAGCATTTTCATAAGTGTTTCGAGACTGGTTTTCCCAGATTAAATCTTTTTCAGGAACACCGAGTCCTAAAAATATTTCTTTTGCTAAATCTGCTTCTCTATAAGCGTCTGCAAATAGAAGTCCCGATCCGCCAGTAAAAAGAATCTTTTTTACTTTCCCTGCTTTATAAAGCCGGATCGCATCTGTCAATCGGTCTGCGGAGTCTGAAAGTTCTGGTCTACCTGGATGTAAGGATATTGTGTTGATCATTCCACCTAACACAATCGCTACGTCCGACTTAGGAACATCCCTTATGGCAACGGGTTGATAGTCTTTTTCCAAAGATTGGATCAGGAAGTTGGCAACATAAGCATTAGATGCTAAATATAAAAACAAAATGATTTGTAAGAGGCGAAACTTCCCATGTCCTGATTTGGTTTTTAGGAGGAGTAGGATGGCCATAAGAAAAAAAACGGGAAGGGGGTAGAGTAGGACTGTTCCAAGTTTGGAGAGTATAAAGAAAATTGAATCCATTGGGATTAGGATTCTGAAAGTAAAGGAATCTTACCAGTCTAAATCAGGACCTAGGACACCAATCCCACTTCCCCAATACTGTGAGGGGTGTGGGTAACGAACTGAAATTCCTAATGGGGAACGAGAAAATTTCCAATCCCGTGCAATTTGTTTTCGTTGTTGGATTTGTTCTTCAGGGATAGAACTTTCGAATTTATTTAAATACAATTTGGTGATTTCGACCCATTCTTTGATGGCAGCAGGATTTTGTTTTTTTAAATCTTGGATAAGAATTCTCAGTTCGAACTCGGCATCTTCTCGGAGGTCACGAGCAATTTCGGAAACCTCGGCATTGGCTCCAAAGGCAGTTTCACTTCCTTCGGTACGATCGACGGTGTCTCTCCATTTTGCATAGGCAATCATCAAATCTTTTGTTTCATCGTGCCTAAACATAATAAGAGAAAGGTGGTTCTCGATTTTAAAAAACGCAATCGAAAATTCCAAACATAGGAAGTTTGTTTCGGTCTAATCCTCGTGAAGTCCCTATCTTTTGTCTCCTTAATTCTTTTTTTTGTTTTGTCCTGTTTTGCAGATGCAAGTGTTCGTAAATCCCACCATACAGCAAACGGATTTAAAAACCCAAACCCCAACTTTGAAACCAAAGGTTTTTGGGATGTCATCTCTTGGCAATTCCAACGTTTTCAACTCCCCAATAGTTTAGATCCAAAAGATTATCCTCCTTTTCCTATCATGCCAAATGACGGCAAACAATTGCAGACCAACAAATCAAAACTTTCTGTCACTTGGGTGGGACATGCAACCACTCTCATTCAAATCGATGGAGTGAATATTCTAACAGATCCCATATGGAGCGAAAGGTGTTCTCCGGTAAGTTTTATTGGCCCCAAACGTTACACTCCCCCCGGAATCAAAATAGAAGACTTACCTCGGATAGATATTGTGATTTTATCACACAATCATTACGACCACACCGATTTACCCACACTCAGACAATTAGAAGAAAAGTTCCATCCTCTTGTATTCACTGGAATTGGAAACAAGAAACTATTGTTAGCTGAAGGTTTGAAAAATGTAAAGGAAATGGATTGGTGGGAAGAAACGAAAACGAAAGAATTATCCATCACTTTCACTCCTACCCAACACTTTAGTGGGCGCGGGTTACTCGACAGGGATGAAACTCTCTGGGGAAGTTACTTGATTTCGGGAGAAAAGGAAAAAGTCTACTTCGGGGGAGACACTGGTTATTATACCCATTTTCGCGAAATCGCAGAACGATTTGGGCCTGTTGACGTTGCCATTTTACCAATTGGGGCAACGGAACCCCGCTGGATGATGGCACCCGTACACATCGATCCCGAAGAAACAGTGAAGGCTTTTATGGATCTGAAAGCCAAGTATCTGGTTCCTATGCACTATATGACCTTTGTTCTCTCGGATGAACCCTTGGATTCTCCTGTGCCCCGCACTAAAGAGGAGTTAAAACAAGTGGGAATCTCGGAAGCACAATTCGTTCCTTTAAAAATTGGAGAATCTCGCTTTTTTTAGTTCCAAGAGGTTTCGATTTCAGATAAGCTGTCCTAAAAAAATAGGATGGTGAGCATGTTGAAGAAGCTTCTCACAATGATAGTATTCCTGGTTTGTTTGTCAGTGACAACAGCAGGTTTATTTGCGGAAGACCCGACTCCGGTTCCGACTCAAACAACGACAGAGGAAGAAACAGGACATTCGTCTCATGGCGAATCAGTACATGAGGAATTACCGTATTGGACGGTTTTACCTTTTGTTGCCATTTTACTTTCCATCGCAATCTTACCGGTTGCCTCTCACAAAACTTCTCATTGGTGGGAAGACAATAATAACAAATTGATCCTTGCTGTTGGACTCGGAGCCATTTCTTTTGTGGTACTTCTAATTTATGGTTACAGCCATAATATTGTTCACACAGTTTTTTTCGATTACGTTCCCTTTATCATTTTACTTGGATCTTTATTTTACATTTCCGGTGGAATTGTGATCAAGGGGGACATCCATGCAACTCCACTCAATAACACATTGTATTTGTTAATAGGTGCGGGCCTTGCTTCCTTTATTGGAACCACAGGGGCATCGATGTTACTCATTCGTCCTTTGTTAAAAACAAATAGCGAGAGAAAACATGTGGTTCACACAGTTGTTTTCTTTATTTTCCTTGTTTCGAATATCGGTGGTTCCTTAACACCGCTCGGAGACCCTCCACTATTTTTGGGATATTTGAAAGGAGTTCCTTTCACTTGGACATTCAAACTTTTGCCTGAGATGTTAGTGGCTGTAGGGATTTTACTCGTTGTCTATTTTATTTGGGACACTATCGCCTATAAAAAGGAAACAAAAAAAGATCTCAAAAAAGACGATAAACTTGCGACTCCTTTCTCTATCGGTGGGCAAGTGAATTTCATTTGGTTACTTGGTGTGATTTTGGCGGTTGCTTTTTTGAACAGTAACTATATTCCAGAAATCAATAATACTCCTACTCTTGGATTTATCCGTGAGGCAGTTCTACTTGTTCTCATTGGACTTTCTAAGTTTACTTCCAAAGAGGCAGATCGTAAGTTCAATAACTTTACCTTACATCCAATCCAAGAAGTCGCTTATCTTTTCATTGGAATTTTCATTACGATGATTCCGGCTCTCGTACTTCTTGAGGCACATGGTAAGGAACTTGGAATCACACAAAACTGGCAGTTTTTCTGGGCAACGGGAGCTTTCTCTTCAGTCTTAGACAATGCGCCAACTTACCTCACCTTTGGTTCGTTAGCTTCTGGTCTACTCACACCTGTGGGTGCTGCTGCTCCATTAACTCTAGGTCAGTTTATTGGAAATGTCCAAGCAGAAGAAATTCTAAAAGCCATTTCTGTGGGTGCGGTTTTTATGGGTGCGAATACCTATATCGGTAACGCTCCGAACTTTATGGTGAAGTCTGTGGCAGAAGAAAACAAAGTAAAAATGCCGTCCTTTGGTGGTTATTTAGCATACTCTATGGGAATTTTAGTTCCTGTTTTTATTCTAATTACCTTTATCTTCTTCGTCTAAACTTTTGGACAAACCGGGGATGTCTCCCCGGTTTTTATATCATTTTGAATTTATCTACACTCCAAACATTATCCAATTCTGGTTCATTCACTCATTTAACCAATGTTCGTCTTGCGATAGAAAAGGAACGAAATCAATTAGAATCTATTTTAAAATCATCCAAAGAAAAACTCATTTATGGAATCCATACGGGATTTGGCCCTCATGCCTTCGTTTCCAATGATGATGTCGAAAAAATCCAAAAATCTTTAATCTATCATCTGACGGTTGAACCTGTTTTTACCAAAGAGGGAGTCCCGCATTCGCATTTGAATCATAAGGAGGCAAGGGCAGTTCTTGCGGCAAGGATTCATAGTTTGTCACTCGGTGGTTCGGGGATTCGTTATAAAACATTAGAACTTTTGAATGCACTTTTGGAAAACGATTGTATTCCTGTTTTACCAGAAAGAGGTTCTCTATCTGCCTCTGGAGATTTGATTCCTCTCAGTTATATCCCTTTGGCACTTCTTGGTGAGTCCGGATTTACTGGCAAAGGAAAAGACTTAGGCCCCTCTCGTTGGAACGGAGCGGCATCAAAGATCCCTGGTTTTCCCTGGACACCAGAGGCAAAAGAAGCCATCTCCCTCACCAATGGAACCAGTTTTACTACGGCCCTTCTTGGCCTCCAAGTCCTTGAATTTCGAAATCTTCTCTCCTATTCCTTAGAACTTTTGCAGTTTTTATTTAGTTATCATTCTGTATTTTCGGATGCCTTTCATCCGGCCTACCATAACCATAAACAATTTTTAGGTCCCAAAGAAATTGTTCGTTTTCTTTATCCTATCGTTTCCCAAAACTCCAAAGAGAAACAAGAAGGAACACGAATTCAGGATATTTATTCCATTCGCTGCATTCCCCAAATCCTTGGTTCCATTTTAGATGAAATCATTTCTATTGGCCAGGTCGTCGAACAAGAGTTAAATTCACTTTCGGACAATCCGGTTTTAATCAAAACAGAAAATTCGGATGTTCGGTTTGCGGAAGGTGGAGGTTTTTATGCGGCCCAAGTGAGTTTTGCCGCCGACCGATTACAAAATGTGATGGCAGTTTGGTTTACTTGGGTGGACCGGTTTTTGAATTATCTTTATGAACCAAAAGAAAACGGCGAGTTTCCGCTGATGTTGTCTGAAAAACCAGGAACCTATGCAGGTCTTTCTGGGTTAGGGCTTATGTCCACTCATCTAACAGCAGAAGTACGAAGAGATAGTATGCCAGGATCTGTCCAGTCCCTTCCTACCAATGGGAATAACCAAGATATTGTTCCTATGGGTGCTATTTCTGTTTTACGTAATCGTAGAACAGTAGCTAGCGGGTATAAATTGTTATCCATTTTGGCTTTTTCGGTTTACCAATCATCCAGGTTTGCCAAAAGAAAAGATTTGGTTCCAAAAATAGATTTATTTGCAGGGATAGAGACAATGGCTGAAGACAGGAGTCTGGATTTTGAAATCCAGACTTTAATGGAAAGGCTAAAAGATTCTACTTCTTCTCTTGTAAAGATTCCAATCGATTGAGACCAAAACCAAGAACAAGTCCGAAAACAAGAGCAGCAAGCGGAATTTGTGCCTCTGCAAAGTCTCTCGGCAAAACATTTTTCGCGGTTGCGATTTGAATGTCTCTTTTCACCTCTCCAGATCTTCCTACAATCGCCTGACCATTGGCATAATCTTTAAATGGCCAAAGGATAAAGAAAGATCCGAGGATAAGGCCTAGTAGAAATGTCATTGTATGAGATTTGTATTTCAAAAATAACCATTTTACAAAATGAGTAAAAATAAGAAGTCCAAGCAAACATCCAATTCCAAATGCTCCGAGGAAAATAATGGAACTTGGCTCGAGGATAGTAGAGAGTTTTCCAATCACAATTTGGTATTCCCCGAGTACAAGCATAATGTAAGAACCAGAGATTCCTGGTAGAATCATTGCGGAAATAGCAACGGCACCTGTGAGAAAAGCAATGAGTGGATTTTCAGATCCTGTTGTATCGCCCATAAAAAAACTAGGAACAATTGTGAGTAAGATTCCTGGAATTAAAAACAACCATACAAAGATACTATGTTTTTCGATGAGTTTGTATGGAACGGCTAGAGATGGGAAAATCAGTCCAATAAACAATGCTAAGGTTGCTTGTGGATAGTTTTGGAGTAAAAACTGAATGAGTTTGGCTCCAGAAACAACAGATAACAAAAGACCGATTCCAAGAAAGACAAGGAACCAGAAATCAATTCGTTTCATTTCTTCTGCAAATCGTTTTCTTACATCTTCTTTCCAAAAACCAAACACTAAAGATAAAGATACTTTGATGGTTTCTAAGTTTAGGGATGTGATGGCAGTGATCAACCTGTCATAAAGCCCAAGAATGAGTGCAAAAGTCCCTCCGGAAACACCGGGGATAAGGTTGGCAATCCCGATGAGAAAACCATTGAGAAGGCAGAATAGAATTTCTTTTTTCGATAGAGGCATAAAGGAAAGGATGGGAGTGCGAAGACTTTATGCAAGGTTTTTTCTAGGGATAAGAGTCCAAAGAAGACCATAACTAATGACTGAATAAAGCAAAAGAATGGCGAGGGTCATTAGGTTGGAAATTCCATTGGACTTTAATACAAAATGGATACAAACAACCGTGAGGTTTAAAAGAGAAAAAATAACCAAAGAGCCAACTTTTCCTAGTTTGGTTTCCGTAATTCTCTGATAGAGATGTTCTCTATGTGCTGAGAACAAATGTTTTTTTTGAAAGAATCGTTTGATCAGAATAAAAATTCCATCTAACCAAAAGTATGGGAACAAATAAAAATAATAAGTCACATCCCAAATACTGGAATTTGGTTTCCCCCACTTTCCAACAAACAAAGGTAATGCCATGACTAAAAAACCTAAGGCTAAAGATCCACTGTCACCCATAAACAATTTTGCTTTTGGAAAATTATAAAATATAAATCCAAACATAGAGAGAAACAAAATAAGATACAAACTATAACCAAAATGACCTACAACATAAAATTGGGGTGCGACAATTGCCAAAGAAAAAAAGGAAAGAAACAGAGTGGTAACTAAATACCAATCCATTCCATCCATAAAGTTTACCAAATTGACTGCAAATACAAGAAAGACAGTCAAAAGAAAAACCTGGAAAGGTTTTGGAAGAGAAATCATTCCGAAATATGTGATCTCGGGGTTCGTTCCAACTAAAAAAAGAGCTACAACGGTAAACTCTAAAAACAATCGAAGTTTCGGCGTGAGGTGATATAGATCATCAATAAAACCTAAAACACAAAATATAAGAGCCCCAGCTAACAAAAGATAAATATCCAGTCTTGGTCCAGATTCCTCTGGGAAAGGAAGTGAATTTCTTCCATTAGAAGAAAAGAGGAGATAAATTACCGAGACAAGAAACAGGGGAATGAAAAACATTCCTCCTGATTTTTTGGTCACAACGTCGTGAAGGCTTCGTTCGTTTGGCACATCTTTGACGCCAAAACGGGAATAGACATAGAAAGTATGCAAAATAAGGCTGAGAATGGCAAGAATGGCTAGTATTGGCGGGAAAAAAGAGACCATTTTCGCAAAGTTTATCTGTACGGGGTCTTTTGGCAGTTTTTTATTGCAAAATTCCGTCCCTCTTCGATGTTTAATTTATGTTTCAGGGCGTTTATACTGCGGTCATCACCCCCTTCCGCCAGGGGAAAATCGATTATGATAGTTATTTTAAAATCCTAGAAAACCAAATCCGGTCCGGTGTGGCAGGAGTGGTTCCCTGTGGGACTACGGGTGAATCTCCCACTCTTTCTTACGAAGAACATAAAGAACTCATCCAGAAGACGGTTCAAGTGGTTGCAGGAAAGATTCAGGTCATTGCAGGAACGGGATCCAACTCCACCAAGGAAGCCATTGAACTCACTGAGTCCGCTTGCGCCGATGGAGTGGATGGAATTCTTTCTGTGAATCCTTATTACAACAAACCCACACAAGAAGGGATGTATCGTCATTTTACAGAAATCGCTAACGTATCTTCCAAACCGGTGATGTTATACAACATTCCTGGCAGAACCAATGTTAATTTACTGCCAGAAACCGTAGCAAGGCTTGCGACCCACCCAAAAATTGCAGCGATCAAAGAAGCAACGGGTGATTTGGGGCAAATGGCTAAGGTAATTGCTACTTCGCCAGCTAACTTTGAATTATTGTCTGGGGATGACAATCTAACACTTCCGGTATTGTCGATCGGAGGAAGGGGGGTTGTATCTGTTGTATCCAATCTTTTTCCCCGAGCATGTGTGGATATGGTGTCCTTATATTTACGAGGAGATTTGGAAGCTTCCAAAAAGATTTATTACAAACTCCTTCCAGTGTTTATCAGTGCTTTCATTGAAACAAATCCCATTCCTATCAAAGCTGCTATGAGTTGGTTTGGGTATTGTGAAAATGAACTTCGTCTTCCTATGACAGCTTTGTCTGAAGGATCGCCTGCCGATGCTTTCAAAAAAACCGTTTTCCAATTAAAAGAGGAAGGCATTGTCTAAAATCAAAGTCGGTGTGATTGGTGCTGGCGGAAGGATGGGGAAGGCCATCATCCAAGTGCTTTCTTCGTCCAAAAAATCAGAGTTAAGCGCAGCCGTTGTGAGAGAAGGAGCTGTCTATTCTGGTTTTGATTCTGGAAATCATGCAGGAATCAAAGAAACGGGGATTTTACTTTCTACCGACTTACAAAAAGCATGTGAATCTTCTGATGTGTTAATTGATTTCAGCACACATACTGGATTTGAATCCATTTTGAATATTGCCCTTGCCAGTAAAAAACCTTTGGTGATTGGGACAACAGGACTTACCGAATCGGATAAAGCCCTCATCCAATCGGCCGCCACTTCTATACCGATCGTGTTTTCACCCAATATGTCTGTGGGAGTGAATTTGTTATTTAAGTTAACAGAGATCGCTGCAAAGGTGTTAGACGAAGATTTTGATGTGGAAGTTTTGGACATTCACCACCGCCATAAAAAAGATGCCCCGTCGGGAACGGCCATGTATTTAAAAGAAGTTCTTTTGAATGCCACCAAACGAACGGAAGATAATGTCATTTATGGTCGGCACGGAATGTATCCGGAACGGGACCAAAAAGAAATCGCCATGCATACCATGAGAGCTGGTGAAGTGGTTGGGGAACATACTGTTTATTTTTTAAGTTCCGAAGAACGAATAGAAATCACTCACAAGGCTCAGGATCGCAAAACATTTGCTACTGGGGCCGTCAAAGCCGCCGAGTTTTTACACGGCAAATCCAAAGGACTCTATAATATGTTCGATGTGTTAGGAATCTAAATTGGATTTTTTTCGAGGATTATACATCATTCCATGGAGTAAAAACTATATCTCCATAACATTGGATGTATTAATCGTCGCATTTTTAATTTATAAAACCTATACCACACTTCGAAGGACTCGTGGAATCCAACTATTGCTTGGAGTGGGGATCATTTGGATTTCTGGAAGTTTTGCGGAATACTTGGGCTTTGAACTTCTGGAATGGATCTTGACCAACATCAGACCAGCACTTGTGTTTGCTATTATCGTTTTATTACAACCAGAGTTACGTCGTTTGACTGGAGATTTGGCTCGTATCCGTTTACTTAGGTTGTTCTTTCTGAAACCTACGTTTGATTTAGATCCCATAGTCGAAGCGGTTCGGATCATGTCTCAGGAAAAAACGGGTTCTATCATAGTTCTCGTCAAAGACATTAGTTTGAAAGATATTTCAGAAAATGCAGTCCCTATGGATGCACAAGTAACCTCAGAAGTATTACAAACAATCTTCTTTAAAAATTCTCCTCTGCACGATGGGGCTGTGATCATTGAACAAAATAGAATCGTTTGTGCGGCCTCTTACTTACCTATGAGTAGTTCTGTGGAGATTGCCACACTCGGTGCAAGGCATAGGTCGGCACTCGGACTCTCCGAAGAAACAGATGCTATCATTATCGTTACATCCGAAGAAACAGGTGACATTACCATTTGTTACGAAGGGGAAATGTTACACCCAGTCAAACCACTGGAACTCAAAGCACTTGTCAGCGGGCTTATGACAGGAAGCCGTAGGACAAAAGATGATTCGCTCCGTAAACCAAAAGAAAAGGATACGGGGGTCAGTATATGATTTTGAAACTGTTGGGAAAATTTGTTAGAAATTGGAAAGCAAAAGTTGTTTCTCTTATCATTGCCAGTATTTTTTATGTCAATCTTCAAAATTCCAAAGTATTAATTAAAACAATTAATGTCCCTATCGACTATCCAAAGTTATCTGGCAATTTAAACTACTCTAAAAATCCGGAAAAAACAATCCCGGTTCGAGTGGAAGGATTGAAAGATGTGGTGAATTATTATTCGCAGTTTATGAAAGCTGTGATTGATCCAGAAGACGTTCAACTCGGAGTTACGGAAGTTCCCATTAAAAAAATCGTAGGTGTTCCGAGCGGAGTCAAAGTCACCAAACTTAAAAAAACAGTTCCCGTGGAAATTGAATCGCGTGGATTAAAAGTAGTCCCTTTGGAAGTTGTATTTGAAGGGGCACCTCCGGCTAACTTTGAAAAGCTGACTCAGATTGTAAGTCCACAAAAAGTAACTTTAAGTGGAAAACCACAAGACTTGGAAAAGATCTCCAAGGTTCTATTGCCAGAAATTTCACTCACAGACAAGAAGGAACCTTTTGCGAAGACTGTTCGTATTCCTGATCTTCCGAAAGGAGTCAATGTCCTTGGTAATCGGGATGTGACTGTGAATGTAAACATCATTCCCCTTTCTTATAAAACGGGAGAACAAACTGCTGCAGGAATCCCTATTGTTTGTTCGGGACTTGATGGAAAGTTAGATGCCGAACTTTCTGAAGAACAAGTGGCGATTCGTTATTTTTCTTTAAAACCGATTCGTTCGGCACAGATTCTAACAGGAATTACAGCCCAAGTACCTTGTAACTATATCTTCGATCCCATCAAAAACAAAATCGTTCCTGAATTACAGCCGCAAGTTGCTAAAGTACGAATCATAAAAAACAAAGATCTCAAAGGAATTGAAATTTTACAAATCAGTCCTGAAAAAATTGAGATTCGTTATAAAATCAAAGAACAAAATCCGGAAGCCGATCCGACAGATGATGGAACCGGGCTAGAAGTTCCCGGAGAATTTCCATCTGATAGATCGTAAAAAAATCGCATTTAATTATAGTCTTTAACTTTAGATAGGTCTTAAACTAAATCACCAATTTGAGAGCGTATTTTTAAAGTTTTGAATTGATTTAAATATAAGTTCTATTTTAAAAATTCATAAATTTCTTTAAAACTTTCTTCTGGATTTTCCCATTGCGGGTAATGTCCGATCGATTCCCAACGAATTAATTTTTTGTTTTTGATTGGGAGTTTTTCTATTTCATCTGCTAAATGACTTCCACTCACGGGATCTTCTCCGCCATTAATAAAAAGGAGTGGTACTTCCGTTTGTAGGAGAGCATTTTTCCAACGTTCCCCGTGTAATCTTCTGTCTGGAATGTATTTCAAAAGTTTGTGTGGGATGAGAATTTTGTTTGGATAGGTAATCAATTTCCAAAGAACAGATATTTCTTTGTCTGTGGGTTTAGTATTTTTCCCGAAAACTTGACTGAATGCGACTCCAAATTTTTTTTCATCATAGAACCTTGCGAGAATTGCACCTAATATTGGTGTGGCGAGGAGTTTTTGTTTGAATGTGGGTCTGTGTAAATGGGGGAAAAGTCCTCCATTAAAAAAAACAGCTCCATCAATTTCATACTTCCGCTCAGTTCGTTCTAAATGCCTTGCTAAGATTTCTTGGCCCACACTCACTGCATAATCATGAAAAACAAACTTCACCCTCCGAAGTGCATTTTTTTCAATATAACTTTCAACGATATCAGCTTGTTCCATGAGCGTGTATTTATGTTTTTTGGGTTTCGAAGAATATCCAAATCCTAAAAAATCAATGGCGATTGTATTAAAATAACGAGACAGGCCATTAAAAATTTTGGAGTAATCCCAAGAGGATGTAGGAAACCCATGGAGTAAGATTAAGTTTTGTCCTCTTCCTTCTTGGATATAAAAGATTTGAAACTTCTTATATTCGAAAAATTTACCGGCAGCCAACCATTCAGTAGCGTTCTTTTTTGGAAAATTTAGATCAACCATATCCGACATAGCACAACAAAAGAGGAAGTGAGTCAAATAGAAGAATTTGCTACTTTATGATTTCCCGAAAGCCGATCTTTATAGGGATGGAATCATACCCTCTTATTTATTTTTTAAAACCAGAAGGAATTATATCGGATTGGGAATACTTTTGGTATCAGATTCCTTATGGGGCTCCAGGAATTCTGACATTTTTTGTAGGATTATTTCTTAGTTACTTTGCCTTCCAAAAATTTCGTAAATCGGATGATGAAAATAGAATCTTCCATTTGAACTTAACCATTGCTTTTATCAGTTTTGGATCAGTTGGGCTTGTCCTCACCACGAGAGCTTGGATTCAGGATGTAAACACATTAGTTTTTTGGAATGATCTACTATACTTCCTTGTGGCACCCTTGGCCCCTGCTGCCTTTTATTTGGCCTACCATATGACGGGTAAACAAAGTAAGTTATTATTGTATTATTCGTATGTGTGTTGGTTTGCCAGTTTTGTATTGTATTTTGGAGTTCTGATTGGCAAAGGGTTCGAAACCACCGTATTTGAATTCACGTTTGGAAAGTATCCTAGAGGGAGTGCTTATGTGCGGCCATGGGGAATTTTGGCACCTCTTGGATACTTTTTACTCATTTTACCGTCATTTATCAAACACTACCAATACATTCGCAAACATTACCATCTAACATTGTTTCATGGGGTAAATTTACTTTTTTTACTCACAACGATGAATGCCCCCAGTATCCTTGGATTTAAAGTGTATCCAGGAGGATTCTTTTTATTCATTCCGATGTTACTGGTGGCCTACGGAGTGTTTCGATCTGACTTTTTTGATGTGAACGAACTTCTATTCCAAAAGAATGGAATGTTCTATTTTTTATTTGCGCTTTTGTCTTTTGTTCTGATTTTTATTTCCTTTGGGGTTTCTTTTGGATTGTCACCCGATGCCTATGAATCTGCGAAATGGTATCCCTGGGGGATTCCTCCCGTAGTATCCGTGTTTGGTGCTGTATTTTTATCCATCATTGTAGCGGGAGCCAATCCTTCGGCAAGGATCAACCAACTCTGTGCCTTTGCGCTGATCCTCACTGGTTTTTATGTGATCCAATCTGTTCCTTTGAAATTAAACATTTCCTATGTAGTGCAACTTAGAATCTCTCAAATGACATTCGTAGCTTTCGCCTTTGCCCCAAGTATTATGGTACGTTTGGTATTTGAAGCTATCGGTCAGAAATCACCCAAATGGATCCAAGGAATTGATTTTCTTTGTGTCTCTGCCGCAGTTCTTGCTCCTTCACCTTATTTATTTGTTGGGTATTTTGACTATCCATGGTCGAGAGTCCACCACGGAGGCCCTGCGGAATTACTTGTGGGTGCGAATGGCGCGATTGCTTTGATTTTGGTGCTAGTTACTTTTTTACGAAACAAAGGTTACATTAACTTTGCTTCCAAATGGATCATTGGTTCCTTTCTACTATCTGCGGTTTTACTTTTAGCAGCATTACTTCCTAGTCATGGAATTCCGATTTATCCTTTAGCGGACTTTCAATTTGTCCCAGCGTTTTTACTCGGTTATGCGGTTCTCCGTCATGGAGCCTTATCATTGGAAGGACGAACGATCCAATTAAGCCAAAGACTCGCCAATTTAGGTCTTATCACGATGGCAATTGCTGCCATTTTGTATTTCCCACTCATACGTGAGCAATACGGAGTCGGGGAGTCGGCATTTCACCTAACCATGATTGTATTGCCACTGGTATTATTCAACTACCTTGTGGTCTACATCATGTCTCGTCCCTTGGCAGAGGAACTTGATATCAGTTATTTTCTCCTCGATTTAGAAAAACAAAAAGCGGATGAAGAAAGAGAAAAAGCCCTCATTGCCCAAGACAAAGCAGAAGAGGCAAGAGAAGAATCAGAAAAATTGTTACTCAACATCTTGCCTTATAAAGTAGCCCAAGAACTGAAACAAAAGGGAAGTGTTACTCCATCACGGATTGAAAACGTAACGGTTTTATTCACTGACTTCAAAGGGTTTACCAAAGTGGCCGAAGGTATGGACGAACAAAGTCTCATTGAGGAACTTGATGCATGTTTTACTCAGTTCGATGAAATCATTCTCAGGAACAATTTAGAAAAACTAAAAACCATTGGGGATAGTTATATGTGTGCGGGTGGTGTTCCTGTAGAAACAAGAACCAGTGCCATTGACGCCTGTTTGGCGGCCCTCGAGATCCAAAGTTTTATGAACCAATTGAAAGAAATTAAATCAGCGCTTAATTTACCCTTTTGGGAGTTAAGACTTGGACTTCATACGGGGCCAGTGGTTGCAGGAGTAGTCGGACGATTTAAGTTTGCCTATGATATTTGGGGAGATACAGTAAACACCGCTTCACGCATGGAGTCGGGTGGAGAAACGGGAAAAATCAATGTCTCCAAAGAAACCTATGAACTTGTGAAGTATTTTTTTATTACCGAATATAGAGGGAAAATTCACGGTAAAAATAAAGGGGAATTGGATATGTATTTTGTGAATCGCCTAAGGCCCCGTTATTCGCAAGACCCAGACGGAAAAGCACCGAACCAATACTTCCGGGAAGTGTATTCCCGGATATCCAACGGTGCCAACATTCGTTGGAAAAACGGAGATTGAAGTTCTTATCTTAAGTCTGTTCTTCCTCGGCAAGCCAAGTGCGAAGTAACTGAGCCACATCTTCTGGTTTTTCTTTTGCCAAGTTGATTGCGTTTTCCAGTAACTCGCGTCTGAGTTTTTCGTCGAGGGAGAGTTCGACTTCTGCTCCCCCTTCGTCCATGACTCGTAGAGCCGCTTCCCGCATCATTTGTTGTTGCGCTGCCAGTTCTTCTTCTCTGAGTCTTCTTCTTCTTGCGATTTCTTTTTTGATCGCACGATAGACTAAGATCGCAAGGATGAGTAGGATTAAAATTACGAGAGAAGCAATGACCATATTCCGAATGGCTCTTTGTTTTTGAAACTCTTCATCTTCCGCACGGAACTGTTCAGTTCTATCTTTGGGAATCGTAATCACACTGATTTGATCCCCACGTGATCTTGTGTAACCAATCGCTGCTTCTAAGTTTTTACGAACGAGTTTTAGATCATTCTCAGCAACAGGAATGTACTTTCTATCATACCCAAGTCCATCTTCTCTTTCTTTTCGTTCCCAAACACCATCCACAACAACAGAGAGACCAATTTTTTCAATTTTCCAAGGTTGGCGTTTGATGTCTTTGACTCGTTTGTTGAACTCATAGTTATTGATGTTTTCATCTTTCGAGTATTCTGCTTTTTGGTAGTCCGTGTCTTTGTATCCAGGAGGAAGGTTTGGTTCTGTTCCCGCTGGACCGTCAGGTGTAAACCCTCG
The DNA here is from genome assembly GCF_016918735.1 of Leptospira abararensis. Taxonomy (GTDB): domain Bacteria; phylum Spirochaetota; class Leptospiria; order Leptospirales; family Leptospiraceae; genus Leptospira_A; species Leptospira_A abararensis. The sequence continues at coordinate 150,027 of NZ_JAFFPR010000060.1, read as the reverse complement.
TCCTTTAAACGATTCTTTGGTTTCTTTGGAAGAAACTTTTAATGAATACCCATCCACAAGCTTTCTTTCGTTATACGGTGTTTCCGGGTTATCTTCTTCGGCAACGACAGGTAGTACTTCGTTTTCGGTTAAGGACTCTTGGTCCCAATTGAAAGAATATTCAAAACGAGTGATGTCCACACGATCTTCTCCACCCAAATACCAACGTAAGGTATTCCGAATGTCGATGAGTCGTTTCACACGTTCTTCTTCTTCAATCCTCAGTTTTTCTTGGACGATACGAAGTTCTAATCTTTCTTTTTCTAAGTCTTCTTCAAAGTCTGAAATGATTTTACCATCAGGATCGGCCACACTTACGTTTTCCGGTTTTAATTTGGGAACAGCCCTTGCGACTAAGTTCACAATCCCTTTGATTTCTTTTTTACTCATTCCCTCTACACCAGGTTTGAAGTGAAGGATAACACTTGCCTTTACCGGTGAAGCGTTGGCTTCAAAAAGATCTCCTTCAGGGATAGCAATGTTTACATCGGCTCTTTCTATTGGGCGTAAGGTGTTCAGTGATTTTTCAATCGCACCTTTGAGGGCTCTATACTTTTTAATGTCTTTGTCAAATTGGGTCTCTGTAAACTTTTCAATATCAAAAAGTTCCCAACCTGTCACACCGGCAGGAATTAAATTTTCCTGTGCGAGTTTGGTGACGATCTCTTGTCTTTGGTCTGGATCGACAGTGATGAGACTTGTTTCACTGGAGCCATAGGAATACCCAAGGGCATCTAGTTTTTTTGTGACTTCAGAGAAGTCTTTGGAATCCAAATCCTTAAAGAGAACCACACGGTTTCTTTGGGACGAGACATTGGAGAGGATGATGACTGCCACTACCACTACGGCGAGCACACCACCCAAAATCATTTTTTTGGTTTTATCGAGTTTGTTGAACAACTCTTTGAGATTATCGATGATTTTTTGCAGTGGTTCAGGCATAGTACGGGCCTCGTCGTGATTTGAGACATAATGCCCCGATTCTTCGGAAACGTACAAGTACTTTTCGGAATGGGGTAGAAATAAACCCGATTTTTCCTGGAAATTCCCATTGACGGGTTTTTTGGAGTGATTACATTGTAATTACTATGAAAACTTCTATTGTACAGATCGGAAATTCAAAAGGAATCCGAATTCCTAAAACTGTTTTGGCGGAATGTCACATTGAAGATGAAGTCGATCTACAAATAGAAGATAATAAAATCACCATCACTCCTTATAAAAACAAACCACGCTTAGGTTGGGAAGACCAATTCAAAGCGATGGCGGAAAGAAAAGAAGATCAGTTACTCGTTCCAGATTCCGTTGATTTAGATTCAAAGGATTGGGAATGGTAATCCATCAATATGACATCTATCTAATCAATTTAGATCCGATCGTGGGTTTTGAAATTAAAAAATCTAGGCCTTGTATTGTCATCTCTCCGAATGAAATGAATCAGTACATAGGAACTGTGATGATAGCACCTATGACCACTAGGTCGAGGAGTTACCCAACAAGAGTAGATATAACCTTTCAAGGGAAAAAAGGTGCCATTGTTTTGGATCAGATTCGAACGGTTGATAAAACAAGATTGATTCAAAAACTGGGTTCGACTGATCCTAAAACCATTCAAAAAATCAAAAAAGTGATCCAGGAAATGTTAGTCGACTAACTCCATCTCCTGGATTGTTATCCTATTACCTATTACCTATTACCTATTACCTATTAACGCTGACTTTTTATTAAGCCACACCTTCCACTTTTTGAAAGACTCTTTCAAATCGTTTGAGAGCATCATCAATCACGGCATCGGTATCGGAAGCACTTGTGTAAAGCCGACTTCCGGCGAGGGTCACAAGACCTTCTGACATATAAGCCGCTCCCATTTCTTCCATCGCATGTTTTCTTTTATGAGCTTCGGCAATGGTTTTTTTGATGGTCCAGAACTTCTTGATATTGATATCGAGTAACATCGTACCGACGGTCTCCAAATGGCAAATGGAACCTTGGTTGAAAGCCACAAAAGGGAGATCGTATTTTTTGATTAGTTTTTGTAAACCTTTGGTTAAACGGTCTCCTGCACGGCCTGATTTTTCGAGGGCTCCTGTTTTTTCCATTTCACAAAGAGTAAAGTAACCGGCAGCGGAGCTTAAGGGATTTGCGGCCATCGTTCCACCGATTAACGCCTTTTTGGTGCCGGTTTGGAGACCTGCAGATACATATTTCATGTATTCTTTTTTTCCACCAAGGCCACCAGCAGATGGATATCCACCCGCAACAACTTTTCCAAAAATAGTTAGGTCAGGATCCACACCAAAGTACCCTTGTGCCCCACTGAGGCCAATGCGGAACGCTGTCACTACTTCATCAAAGATAAGGAGTGCCCCATATTTGTTACAAAGTTCTCTCACTCCTTTGTTGAAATCAAAGTCAAGAGGCCTTGTTCCACTTTCTGGTCCGACAGGTTCGATGAGAACAGCTGCGGTTCCTCCATGGAATCGATTGCGTTTCAAAACGGATTCTAAAGCGTTCAAATCGTTCGGATAAAATTCTTGAGTGTATTTGAAAATGGATTTAGGAACTCCGTTGGCTTCGAAATGCCTTGTGCCAGGAATACGAAGTCCATAGGCCAATTGGTCACTCCAACCATGATAAGCCCCACCCATCTTCACGATGTTTTTTTTCTTTGTCGCAAGTCTTGCCACTCGAATGGATGCCATACAAGCTTCCGTTCCTGAACCTAACATGCGAAACATTTCCACCGAAGGAACTAACTCTACAATTTTTTCAGCTAACTTATATTCGTATTCATGAAAGAGTCCAGTTACAGGCCCCGTTGTATCTAAAAGTTCTATGACTTTTTTGCGAACAACACTTGGATTGCTACCAAGCACTGTTGGCCCACCCGCTTGTAAAAAATCGATGTATTTGTTTCCGTCCAAATCATACAAATAGGCACCGGATGCTTTTGTAAAAACGAGAGGAAAGGGATGGTTAAAAGAAAGATTGTGTTGTACGCCACCAGGGATGTATTCCGAGGCTTTGGTGATCATGGCTTTGGATTTAATGCATTTTTTCTCGAAGTAATTTTCGAGGATGCTGTCCATCGCGTCTTTACGAATGGATCGGATCGGAAGGGAAATTAATTTCCGTAGGTCTTTGTAGATTTGGTCTACATTGGGGTATTCGTTCATGGAAAAGCCTTGGGCCATTGATTCTTTCCTCTTCCGGGTCTTTTTTATTGACAATGAGTGATAACTCACTCATTGTCAACCAGGAATTGATAAAATATTGCGGGAAAGCCGGAATCTTTGGAAATTTCTATAATTTCCTGGAGAAATCCAGCCTTTTTTCGTTTATTGGACGGAGATAGATATGGTAACGAAGCATTTTAATGACAGTTTTGAACGAATTTCGGAAGAAAAGAGAAACCGGATTTTAACCATAGCCATCTCGGAATTTGCCAATCGCGGGTTTACCAGTGCCAATACCAATACCATCGCTCAAAAAGCAGGGATTAGCGTAGGTTCCCTCTATAAATACTTTGAAACCAAAGAAGATTTTTTTCTCACCGTTGTGGATCATGGAATCACTCAGTTAGAAAAAACATTAGAATCGGTCCTATCCATGGACTTAGATCTCTTTGGTAAAATTGAAAAGATCATCCGCATCATCCAAACTCATTCACGTATCAACCAAGACATCATTCGCCTCTACAATGAAATGACAACGGAAAGTAATTATGAACTCATCACACGTTTGTCAGGCGAACTCGAATCTTTATCTGCAAAATGTTATATTGAAATGATAAACCTTGCCAAAAAGGAAGGAAACATTTCTTCGGAAGTGGATAGCAATTTGTCTGCGTTTTTACTCGATAGTATCTTTATGACCTTGCAGTTTTCTTATTCTACAGTATATTATAAAGAACGAATGAAGATCTATTTAGGAGAAGATGTGTTTGAGAAAGATGAAGAAGTTGTGGCAGGAGTCATGAAAGTGATTCGTAGAGCGCTCGGCGGGTAGTTGGATTTGTTTGGATAGCGCTAAAGTGGGTCAATCGGGAATGCTAGGTCATTATATGCAATGGGTAAAAATTTAGACTGAAAAACTAACTATCCATCTTGACAAGTAGTCAAGTTAATGGTATATTTTTTTCAGATGAAAGCATTTCCTGTGGGTGAATTAAAAAGCAATTTCTCAAGTATCCTAGAATTAGTTCAAAAAGGAGAAGAAGTCGAAATTCTTTTTGGGAAAAATAAGAAACCAGTCGCAAAAATTGTTCCCCTGCATAATCAAAAAAAGGGAAAACGCATCTTAGGAATTTTAAAAGGAAAATCAAAGATTTCCTTCGCGTCCGATTTCAAAATGACAGAGGATGAATTGCTGAATTCAAAATGAATTATTTAATTGATACACATTGTATACTTTGGTGTATATCTGATCCTGGCAAACTAAGTAAAAATGTCTTAAAAATTCTCGAAAATTCTAGTAACCGGATTGTAGTTTCAAGCATTTCATTATGGGAAATAGCATTGAAAATAAGACTTAAAAAATTATCAATATCAGGATTCAGAGAAGAATTAATACCTGAACTATTAACTAAAATGAATATTGAAATTTTAGATTTTTCTGGAGAAGAGGCAATCCTTTTTTCCAGGTTCGAAATTTTAGAGCATCGTGATCCATTTGCTTTATTTCTTATTTATCTATCTGTTAAGGGTAACTTTACTCTGATTAGTAAAGATTCAGTAATTTCAAAGCTGAAGATCAAGGGTTTTAAGACAATTTGGTGAAGAGCGACAATAGAAATATTACCGAAACGTAAATTGGATTTCGAAAAAATTAAAACATTGATACTATGTTAAAAGCTATTATTTTCGATTACGATGACACGTTAGTCCAAACAAGAAAAACTCGTTATAAAACCATCGATAGAGTAGCGAAAGAAATATTTAAGGCCAATATCTCCGAAAAGGAAATTGATGAAGCCTGGGGACTTCCTGCTGAAGATTTTTTACTCAAACTCTTTGGTCGATTTTCATCTGACATAAATTACCTTTGGAGTGTCTATATAGAATTTTCAAAAAAAGATTTGAATATTCCTCATCTGCATACTTTTGACTTTATCAGAAAATATCAAGACTCCTTTCGGTTTGGAATTGTAACTTCATCAAGTGAGAAGGTCGTCATTCGTGAATTGAATGAACTTCAAATCAATACAAGTTTGTTTCTACAAATTCAGGGCTCCGAACACACAACAGTTCATAAACCCAATCCAATGGTCTTTGAGCCAATGTATGCATTATTAATGAAAGAAAATATCAATAAGAATGAAATTGTCTATATAGGTGATTCTCCGGCGGATTATGAATCGGCGAGTCAGTTTGGATTTCATTTTTTGGGGATTGCTCATGATGATAGGCATATTCGTTATTTCCAGAAAGAAAACGTTGCCTTTGTTCAGAGTTTTATAGAAATTGAAACAGTTTTGATCCATGGGAACTATTTCGCATAACAACGGAAAGTTCGGTTCTATTTTGTAAGATACGGTAACCAGTGCCAGTTGGTGAGGGAATAAGATAAAACAATGAAAGACTTTCAGGATTCCGTAAATTCATACAAAAAGCAGCTCCAAATCGGAGATATCCAAGTTGCCTACGCAGGCCTTGTGAAATATGTAACCAAACTTGGTACTACATTATCTAAGAACCTTTCCAAAAGTTATTCATTTGGTAGTTTATTCCAAGGTTATATGGACTATACCTATTTCTATTATTCGAACAAATTCTTAAAAGACAGAAAGTTAAAAATGGGCTTAGTTCTAAACCATTCGAAAATGCAATTTGAAGTTTGGCTTTTGGGGCAGACCATCCCCATTCAGGAAAGGTATTGGGAGTATTTTAGAAATACAAAGTGGAACCAAAATAGAACCACCAAACCTCAGTATTCCATTCTGGAAGCGGTCCTCATTGAAAATCCTAATTTTAATGATCTGGATTTACTTACCCAACAATTGGAAAAGAGTTTGGTGGAAGTGACGGTTGAGATTATTCAGGAGATTAAGGTTAGTAAGTTGAAATAAGAATCTCATTATATCAAATATGTAAGTAATGAATCATCAGCGCACAAGAATTCAGGGTCTTGCCTCCTTGATTTTTTTGAAGAAAAAATATTTGACTATTCCACAAAGTATATACAATGTATAATTCATGGAATCGACAATTCAGAAATGGGGAAATAGCCTCGGCATTAGAATCCCAAAACTATTTGCAAAACAATTAGAGCTTAATGATGGAAGCCAAGTGGAAGTGATTCAAGAAGGGAATCGAATCATTATCTATCCTTACATTAAGGAAACTTTGGATCAAAAATTAAAAAAAATTACCAAGAAGAACCTTCATAATGAAGTTGATTCGGGTGATACTGTAGGTAATGAGTTTTGGTAAGTAAAAATAAATACGTCCCCAATCGAGGAGAGATCGTTTGGCTAAACTCCAACCCTCAAGTTGGGCATGAACAAATGGGAAGAAGACCTGCTCTAGTTCTATCTCCAGCGGAATATAATCTGAAAACGAGTTTAGCAATTTTTTGTCCTATCACCAGCAAAGAGAAAGGATATCCGTTTGAAGTAAAAATCAACGGCAATAAAATTAAAGGAGCTGTTTTATCCGATCAAATTAAGAGTTTAGACTGGACGATTAGAAAGGCTGAATTCATAGAAGAAATAGAAAAACCTGCACTAAAAGAAGTCGAAGATAACATTAAACTCTTAATTATTACATAAAAATCTATTTGCAATGGCGATATCGCTAAACATTCACAAATCATGCAAAACAATCATTGGAACAAAAAAAATCTATTACTCATCGCAGTTTATGTGATTGGATTTGGTATTGGAACCATTTCCCATACCATGGATATGGTGAAGTTAGGTTTTTTGGGTTATACGTTTGCACCGTTTGTATTGAATGTTTTTTGGACTTCTTTACTCATTCTCGATCCACTCGTGATTGTTTTGCTTTTGGTTCATTTCCGCTATGCGATCACTCTCGCCGTTCTTATTATGATTTTTGATATTGTTATCAATCTATCTTACGGGGTAGCTGTCGGAAATCGAAACATCCTTCTCGGCTTAGCTACACAGATTCCTTTCGGATGTTTTGTATTTCTAACAGCCAAACATCTATCTAGGTATATGTCGATCGCTTCTTGTTTGAAATGGTAATGGTTCAAAGTAAGTCACCACTCGTGTACCTTTTTTTCAGTAACAAGTGGCAACATAAGTCATTCAACGAATAATAATATTAATTCTTCATCGCCTAAGGTTCCATAAACGGAGATTCTTTTAGCCAAAATACTAGAATCAAATTGATCATGGATAGAAAGAGAAGGACGTATAAAAAAGATACCATCCCAAAAAAGTTAAGGCCTAAAATGAAAAGAATTCCCGAAACTTGTCCCACAAGGAGGAGGAGTCCTTGTGATGTGGATTCTGGGGCAGGCGAGGTAATCTCGGCACAGTATTGAAATCCAATCGGTGCCCCAATTCCCAGAAGAAAAAATCCAATCACAATGGAACCAATGAGTAAAAATATAAATCCTTGGAATAAGACAAATAAACTAAGGCCCACTAAAAATCCAGCCATAGCAATGATGAGAAATAGTTTTCGTTTTTGTAATTTGTCTGAGATCGGTGGAATGATGATCCCGCCGATGATTCCTGCAATTAACATCACTCCGCCAACTAACCCTGATTCGTCGATATTGAGTCCTTTAATTTCACAGATTTGGTCAATACAAGTACTCACTGCATTAAATACACCGAGACCAATGAGAAATAAAAATAGAATCTTACGCATATCCTTCCCCTTCCATAAAAACCGAAGTCCTTCTAAAAAGGGGAGTTCGTGGTCTTCCCCGTGGGTACTCGGAGAGGTCGGCGGTTTTTCTTTGATGAGAAGAAGAAAAAGAATCGCAGAGATTACAGAGCCGACACCGTAGATCATCATCACATCAGGGATGGTGTTTCCTCTTTGGAGTAGGATGGGTGTGAGAATCATCACAAGAATGATTCCTAAAAATTGAGCGAGAGTTCCAAGAGCAACAGCCGTGGCTCTTTCTTGGATGGGAAACCACAATACACTAATTTTTGTGACTGCATTCAGAAGGAACGGTTGGGCTACAGCGAGCCCAATTTGGCAAAATAAAACAATGGTATAGTCGGCAGCATAGAAACCTTTTAGAAGCCCACAAATACCTGTTAATATGGCGCCGAATCCGACTCCTTTTTTGATTCCGTATGTATCTATCACATAGGAGGCAGGAATGGCGATGATCACAAAAATCCCAAGAAAGACCAGGGAGAGTAAATCGATTTGGATGGGGCTTACCTGATAAAACTCTTTGGCATCCCGGGCAATCGGTGCATAGGTCAACCATTGCAAACAGATGGTTGCGGTGATGACGATGTAGGCGAACAATACGACCCAGCGGTAAGGATAGAGTTTGGTTGGGTTTTGGCTCATTTCTGTTCCCTTTTTGGCAAACTATGGATTTGGATGGAAACCAATCGTTCGGAATAAATTCCCGAGAGGGGAGATCCCGAAGGAAAATGATTTGCCATCCGAGCCGATGATTCTAAATCTTTGTGAGTCATCACTCACTTTTTTCCTCTGCCAGGAGAAAAACGACAGACTCCAATTTGGCGGTTTATCCACAAATGGGAGCGAGAACCTGCGAGTGTGTAAGTAAGGAAAGCCGCTGGAGTTACCATGGAATCTGGATATATATTAACTTATGATATTGGCACAACTGGGGTCAAAACTTGCCTCTTCCGGATGTCAAAGGCTTTGGAGCTCGTCCAATCAGCCAGTTTGGAATACTCCATCCAACTTTTAGAAAACGGGGGTGCCGAACAAAACCCCGAAGACTGGTGGTCGGCTCTAAAACAAACAACGACCCAGGTTTTAGCCCAATCGAATACCAATCCCAGTTCCATCCAAGGGATCTCTTTTTGTTCGCAGATGCAAGGTCTTGTACTTGTGGATTCGAATTTCCAATCGGTTCGTCCTGCGATGAGTTATATGGACCAAAGGGCAACTCGTGAAATGAAAGAAGGGATTGTTCATGGAATTAAAATTGAAGGGATTAACGCCGTAAAACTTTTGTTATCTCTTTGGATCACAGGTGCCGTCGCTGCCAGTGTGAAAGATCCTATTTGGAAATACAAATGGGTCGAAAAAAATGAACCCGAAGTTTTTTCTAAAGTGAAGTGGTGGTTGGATGTCAAAGAATTTCTCATCGCTCGATGTACAAACGAAGCGGTGATGACAAGGGATTCCGCCTTCGCGACATTTTTATATAACTCGCGAGTGGGAAAAGGGAATTGGAGTCCCATCTTATGTAAGTTATTCGGTATTAGGTTAGATCATTTGCCAAAGATCATCAATTCTTCTGACAGAGTTGGTGGTTTGACAAAGGAAGCCGCAGAATTTTTAGGATTAAAAGAAAACATATCCGTGTTTGGTGGTGGTGGTGACGCATCCCTTATTGGTGTGGGAGCTGGCGCTGTTAAAGAAGGTGATACTCATATTTATGCGGGAACTTCTGGATGGATATCAACAGTTACCAAAAAAAGGACGGTGGATATAGGAGCAAGGATTGCTTCGATTGTCGGTGCTAGAGAAGGATATTATAATTATTTTGGGGAACAAGAAACATCAGGCAAATGTTTGCAATGGGTCAAAGACCACTTGGCATTAGATGAAATTGATCTGTATTTAGAAAAAAAGAAAATCACGGATGGTCCAGAGGCTATTTACGCAAGTTTATTTGAATTTATGTTTGATTCGATTAAAGATACAGAGCCTGGTTCCCATGGCGTGATTTTTACTCCATGGTTACATGGAAACCGTTGTCCTTTTGAAGACCCAAAAGCAAGAGGGATATTCTTTAACATTAGTTTGCATACAGGAAAACGAACTCTTATCCGTTCGGTTGTGGAAGGAATCCTCTTTCACAAACGTTGGATTTTAGAACTTTCAGATGGGAAGATGCCTACATCCGATACAATTCGTTTTGTCGGAGGGGTGGCCCGATCCGGATTTATCTGTCAGTTGTTAGCTGATATAACAGGAAAAACCATTGAAAGGGTAGTTCATCCAGAAAACGTTGGCGCGATGGGAGCAGCGGCGATTGTAGCTTACGGACTTGGAATGATTCCAAAATTTGAAGATATCAAATCCATGATTCCTATTCAAGACAAGTGGATCCCAAATCCAAATCATAAAAAAATCTATGATAGAAATTTTAAGGTGTTTAAAAACCTTTATAAATCCAATCAAAACAACTTTGCAATTTTAAATACATAAAATCAGGACGCATTATGGACAAAAAAAACATTCAATTTACCAAAGAGAGTTTAGGAAAACCTTTCGCCATTGGAAGGTCAGCTGATTTATTTCTTTTACCAGAGAATAAAATTCTAAAACTCTTTTTTCCTGATGCAAAAGAATCAGAGATCGATTTAGAGGTTGAAAATACTGTAGAGGCAAATCAAAAGGGTGCTTCGAAGATGCAATGTTACGGGAAAGCGAAAGTAGAAAATCGATTTGGAATTATCTTTGATCGAATTACTGGAATTTCTCTAACTAAACTTCCTGATAAAAACCCATTGGAACTATTTCGTATTGCGGGAACACTCGCTCGTTTGCACTACGGGATCCACCAAATCCAATCGGATAGGTACAAAGATATAAAAGTAGTCTTAAATTCCTGTTTGTCTTCGGAACCTCTTTCCTTTTTAAGTTCAGAAGAAAAAGCAAAAGCAAAATCTTACATTAGCGGATTACCGAATGGAAATTCCATCCTTCATTTGGACTTCCATCCTGAAAATGTAATCGTACAAGGCAAAGATGAGATCATTATCGATTGGATGACTGCGGCCAAAGGAAATCCTGCGGCTGATGTTGCTTTTACTTTTTTACTTTTCACCGATGCAGAACTTTGGCCAGGAACTCCTAAACTAAAAATCATTTTTTATACCTTCATCCGAAAGTTCATTCTAAAAGGTTATTTGAAAGCCTATAAAACCTTAAGTGGGATTACAGATGCTGAAATTGCGGCTTGGAGATTGCCTTCTCTCATCCTTCGTTTGGGGCTTTGGAATATCGAAAGCGAAAGAGAAAGTTTGAAATCACAACTCAGCCGTTTGGTTGCTCTCGGAGGTAAGGTATGAATTTAAAACTGGATCGTTTTATAGAATCTTATGATGGCGAAGAGTTTGATGTTACCATTGTAGGTGGCGGAATCACGGGCGCCACTTTGGCATATGAATGTGCTAGTCGCGGTTATTCTGTGGCTCTTGTGGAAAAAAAAGATTTTGGTGGAGCCACATCTGCTGCCACAGGGAAACTCATTCATGGTGGCCTTCGTTATCTAAAACAATTTGAAATAGGTTTAGTCAGAGAAGCATTAAAAGAACGTAGAATCCTTTCCAACATTGCACCTAACTTGGTTTATCCTTATCCTATGGTGCTTCCAAAACCTGGACTCATCGCAAGGATTGGACTTTTTGTTTATGACCTTTTATCTTTTGATAGCCGATGGACTTGGGATGAATCTAAACAAATTCCCAATCATAAATATCTCAAACGAAAGGAACTTTTAGAAAAGAATTTAGGGGATTTTGAAGATGCTGCATACTTTTATGATGCGATTTGTTTGAGCCCAGAAAGGTTAACACTTAGTTTTTTGAAATCTGCCGTAGCTTACGGAGCCAAGATTTCTAACTACACTGTTGTGGAAGATTTGCTTTGGAATGACAAAACCGTAGTAGGAATTCGAGTACGCGATGCACTTTCCAATGCAGAATCCGAAATTCGTTCTAAGGTAACAATCAATGCATCGGGGCCTTGGACTCATCATATACTATCTAAATCTCCTAAAACCGAACAACCTCTGCCTAAAAAAAGATCAGAAGGGATTTATATTATCACTAAGAAATTAACAAACTTAATGACACTTTATGTTGGAGATAAAGGCCATTTCAGTTTTGCCCCTTGGAGAGGGCATTCGATGATTGGGCCAACAGAAAAGTCTTATTTTGGAAATGTGGAAGATTGGAAACTCACACGCGAAAGTATTTTAGAATTCATAAATTACATCAATGAAACTTCGCATTTAAAAGAAAAGTTATCGATTGATGATGTGATTTTTTCTTATGGAGGCCTTCGTCCACTCATCGAAAGCTCAGATGATACCTATTCGGCATCTAGAAGGTCTGAACTGTATGACCACGCAAGGGACGGAGTCCAAGGACTCATCACAGCGGCAGGTGGGAAGTATACAACGAGCCGGAATTTTGCCGAATCGATTTTCAAGAGAATCAAAAAGAAATTAACAAAAAAGTCGACTGAAAATATTTCCGCAAAACAATATTTATACGCATCGCAAATTCCGAATGTGGAAATTTTCATCCAAGGTGCTATTAAACAAAATACTGACTTCTCCGAAAAAACAATAGATTATTTAATCCGTCATTACGGCTTACAATTCGAGATCATTTTGGAACTGGCAAGAAAGACCAAAAACTTAAGTGCGGTTCTAAATCAAGACGGAGAAATACTGGCAGAAGTGGTTTATGCAATTCGTTACGAAATGGCAAAATCTCTTTCTGACATCTTTTTAAGAAGGACAGGTCTTGGAACTTTGGGGATTCTTTCCGATGAAATTATGAAGGCTATCATTGATGTTGCCGCAGCGGAATGGAAGTGGTCAGAGGAAACAAAAAAGATGCAAGCCGAAACGATTTACAAAGCTTTAAAATTACCAGTTTGATTTGGAAAAGAAGAAGGAATTTCGGCTGACAACCGAATCCTTCTCATTGTATCTTTGGTTATGGGTTCAGTCCAAACTATAGATACCGAATATGCAAACATCCACCTAGTGGCTTCGGCTTATCTTCTAGAAGAAGAAGGTCGGGGAGTTGTTGTGGAAACCAATACAACTCATGCCATTCCAAAGATTTTAAAAGCAATGGAATTAAATGGTGTTAAGCCACCAAATCTTGATTATGTGATTGTCACCCATGTCCATTTGGATCACGCTGGTGGCGCTTGGGCCCTACTCGAAGCCTGTCCCAATGCAATTTTACTGGCTCATCCCAAAACCGCCAAACATTTGATCGATCCGAGTCTACTCATTAAAAGTGCCACCTCGGTGTATGGAAAAGAAAACTTTGATTCTTTATACGGCGAAATCAAACCCATTCCCAAAGAAAGGATTCGTGTGATGGAAGATGGGGAGTGGTTGGAATGGAAAGGCCATTCCTTTCAATTTTTATACACCAAGGGACATGCCAACCACCACTTCTGTATTTATGATAGGAAAACAAATGGGATCTATACAGGGGATTCCTTTGGGATTTCCTATCCTCACTTAGAAAATGGAAAACGATTTATTTTCCCAACGACTACGCCAACTGACTTTGATTTTGCGGAAGCCATTCGTTCCCTTGATCGAATTTTAGACACTGGGGCTGAGGTTGCCTACTTAACTCATTTTGGTCCAATCAGAGACTTAAAAAAGAATGCAGAGGACCTAAAAGAAGGACTCACTCTTTGTCAAGAAGCTATTTCTGAGTTGGAGGCCGTAACCAAAGAGGATAGGTTGGCCTTTATGGAATCAAAAGTGGAGGCCATGATCCAAACTCTCGCTAACAAACATTCCATTACTCTAACGGCATCCGATTGGAAGTTATTAAGTTTGGATGTAAATCTAAATGCACAAGGGTTGGTGTATGCTTTCGAAAAATTGCAACCCAAGGGATAAGGGGAAACATTCGTTGCATCGAAGGCAATTGTCTTTCGGTGTGGGTATTGTTATTCGTTTTCGATTAGCATTTGTTTTAGTTCTAGGGATTGTTGGATTCGCATTTCTCTTACAATGTTCTTTGGTTTCCAAATCTAAAAAATCAAAAGACCCTCAAATCCAAATTCATTTTCTCTCTCGGGATTTTGAAGAAACAAAATCCATTCCCTCTTCTCTATTGGAATCAAAAGATTTATTGGTGATTCTTGCTGAGTTGTCTAAAAAAGAAGATCCCTCGATGCGTTTTATCTCCACCAATAGAACAGAAGAAATTATGGAAGTGAATGGAAAATCCAATTCTTGGACAGCGGGATGGGTGGTCTATGTGAATGAGGAAAGGATAGATGGAGTGCAGATGAAACGGGGAGTTCGTGTCAGCCCCACAGATAAAATTGAAATTCGATATGAGGCCGTAGAGCGCGTGTTTGGTCGCCCTACGCCATAACCCATGGATTACTATTTATCTAAGTGTTGTTAGTTCGCGGTAAGCTCTTACAAATCCATCAGACATTGTTTTTGCAAATGTCAAAGAGATTCTAGCTTTTTCCGCAGCAATCATCACGTCGTGAAGTTCCACTGAGTTTGGATCAAAAACAATTTTTTGAGTGAGTTCATCTGCTTCCACTTGTTGGTCATTGACTTGTTCAAAAGCCTTTTTCAAAGCATCTCCAAAAGTGCCAGCTACTTCATCAGGGGACTTGGCTTCATTGGTTTTTCCATAGTGGCGTTCATTGGAGCGAAAGATTCCTACCTTGTCGCCTTTTGGGAGAAGGGAATAGGGTTTGTAGGTTTGGGAACTGAGATTGGAAATGCGATCAATGGCCATGGGTGTTTTCCTCATTCTATCCATCGGCCAAATCGGTGAAACCTAAAGAAAAAAATTATGTCACATTAAAAAACAGCAGAAAAGTTCGTAGAAAGCCCGGATTGGGCCGGCTTTTTTACGCCCGACCAATCTCCATCGCCTTGTTCATCATCGCTTTGGATCCGTTGATGAGTTGCACGTTTGCCTCATAAGAGCGGGAAGCCGAGATCATATCCGTCATCTCAGTGACGATGTTGATATTGGGAAGTTCGACATATCCTTTTTTCGGGCCCGTTTGGATGGCATCAGGATGAGTCGGGTCATAAGTGAGCCTGAGAGGACTCATATCCTTTTCGATCTTCATCACCTTCACCCCTTTGCCTTCGCCGGGAGCCACACCAAAAGGATACACTGGACTTTTCCAATTGGTTCTGAGATTAATCGGTGTTAGGATGACACGGTCCCTTCGAAAAGGGCCGTCTCCATTGGTATTTCTCGTAGTTGTCGAGTTTGCAATGTTATTCGAAATGACATCCATGCGGAGTCTTTGGGCAGAAAGCCCAGTAGCCGAAATATTAATAGAATCAAACATTCCCATAACTTACTCCTTAGTTGGTTCTCATCACAATGTTGAGAAGGCGGTTGTTTTGGTTTAAGCGATCCACCATAAGGCTGTAACTCATTTGGTTTTGGTTGGCATCCACCACTTCTTTTTCAATGTCTACGTTGTTTCCATCAGGTCTCATTGTGGTGAGATAATCCAAATTGGTTTTGGGTTTGGCATCCCGATAATCTAGCGGTTTAAAAAAATCAATATGACGATCGTTTGTGATTTTGGTAGGGACAGCTTTGTCCTGTTCGATTTTTTCCGATTCGATGGCACGTTTCAGCATAGATTCGAACACCACTTCCGAACGTTTAAAATTAGGAACGTCCGCATTGGCGATATTATCAGTAATCACTTTTCGCCTTTGGGTAGATGCACTGAGGCCCCGTTCCAAAAGGTCTTGAGTTTTCATGAAATGTGTTGCTTCAAACATATTTCTCTTCCTCTCTACACTCCCCTTCGGTCGGTTTTTCTTCCCCCTAAAGCATTTTATGTCCCTTCTTTATGATTTTTTTTGGGCGGCCCCAATTTGTTTCTAAAACCAAACAGGCAAGTTGGCTGGGTCGGGCTCTCCCTCCAATCCGAAGGATTTCCGCTCGATCCCTGCCGCAGGGTATGGAACTAAAAACACTTTTTCCATAAAGTAAATACTCTAGGGCAAATTTATTCTTATTTTTTGGTTCTATCTTCTAACTCGAGAACCATCGACTGGATGCGAGTATTGTTTGCAAGAAACCAATCCGAAAAAATTCCTACAATGCCTCGGAGAATTTGGATAGGAATCCATCTTGCAGGGACAATGATTCTAGGGCTTCTTTTGCTTAATCCTTTGATCAGTGCCGTTGCCACTTTTTCTGGAGTGATGGCTCTTCTTAAAAAAGGGGGAAACCCAATTTCTCGCATTTTTGTTGTTAGATTGTCTCCACCAAAAACACCTTCCGTGAGTGGGGTTGTGATCCAACCGGGATACAATACTGTGGAACTTGCCCCTTTTCCTGCGAGTTCCGCTCGAAGGGAGCGGGACAACATTTCGATTCCTGCTTTGGATGTGGCGTAGGGTGCATTACACATTCCATTGGTAAAAGCATAGATGGAAGAAGTCACTACAACTTGTCCTTGGTTTTTGACTACTTCCGGTAGTGAGGCTTTGATAGTCCGCCAAACACCTAATAAATCCACATCTATAATTTTTTCAAATTCAGCCTCATCACAATTAAAAACAGTATATGCGGATTCTTTCCAGGAAATTCCTGCATTGGCAAGAGTGATATCAAGTCTACCAAAGGTGGCAACAGTTTGTTTGATTACTTTCTTAATGGAACTCCAATCAGTTACATCCATCGCTTTTGCCAAAACCCTGTCTTTTGCAAACTCAGAAGCCAACGCATTAACTGAAGATTGAGAGATATCTGTTAATACTAGTTTGGCGCCATTAGCATAAAGTTCTCTGGCACAAGCAGCTCCAATACCCCCAGTAGCACCAGTGATTAGAACTACTTTGTCCTTCAATTCATATTTCATAACTTCCCCTTTATCTCTGTTAAGGTTGATAAAGAGAAATAGGTCAACTGGTTATTCAAAAGGAATCAGTTACAGGTTTTGTTTCTTTATTGGATGAATAAAGGTAAGAAATTTATATTTCATTTAGATCCACGAGTTGAAAGGGTAAAACATGGTCGGTAAGGCAAAGGCCTTGTTTTTAATAATTTACTAAATCTAATTCCTTAATCTTCATTTGTAAGAGAGAAATTTCTTTGTTAGATTTGGTCATTTGGATGGCCTTTTGGTAATGTTGGGAAGCTAGTTCTGTATTTGAGTTGGAATATAAATAACCGAGAAGAGAGTGGTAATCACGATTTTTATAATCATTATAATTTTTTACCTCTTCCAGTGCTTTTTGTTTTCCATAAACTTTCGAATAGGCAAACACTCGATTTAAAAAAACAGAGGGAGAGTAATAAATTCCCAAGAATCGATCATAAATCATCAAGACGTATTTCCATTTTTCTAAGGATTCTTCCTGTGTATGCCAGTAAGCAATTGCTGCTTCATAATGGTATCTTGATTGCGAATCAGGATTGAAAGCTTCTAAAAAATATTCATTTCCTTTTTGAATTAAGCTTTGATCCCATTTTGATTTATCTTGGTCTGTAAATATAACTACAGAACCTTCTGGATTCATTCTGGAATCAAGCCGCGATGCCTGAAAACAAAAGAGTGACATGAGTGCTAATAACTCGGGTGTTCTTGTTAACTTTGTTTCTAAAAGAGAGAGGCCAAGGTTCATCGCTTGTTTAATTAAATCTAAACGAATCACGGAATCTTTTGTTTTTGAAGAATAACCTTCATTAAAAAGAAGATAAATAGTTAAGAGAACCGTATCCATTCGAAGACTGATATCTTCCTGCGTTAGGTTTTTGATCTCAAAGTTGGATTCACCCAATTGTTCACGTGCGCGAAATAGAATCTTTTTTACAGTTTCTTTATTAGAATGGAGTGCAAAAGCAATTTCTTCAACACTAAGTCCACAGAGAATTTGTAGACTTAAACAGATTTTACCTTTGGATGAAAGCGTATTATCACAGACGGCAAAAATCATTGTTAGGTGACTATCCGCTATGATAGTGTCATCAAAACTAACTTCTAAACTTTCTTTTGGATTCGAATCTAGTAGATTTTTAAACTTTTTAATTTCAGATGTTTTTTTTCTGAAAGTATCTTTTGCAATATTTTTTGCGACTACATAAAGCCAGGCCGAAGGATTTTCTGGAATTCCTGATTGTGGCCATAACTCTGTAGCTTTCAAAAACGTTTCAGCAATCACATCCTCAACCAAATCCAGGTCTTTGATTCCAAAATGACGGCATAAAACTGCCGTCATTTTAACTTGTTCCCTTCGAAACAAATCAGAAAGTATAGTGGTTCCTTTCTCAGCTATTGTCATCAGGAGTAACGACCTTTCTAACTTCGACGTTCCCTCCTATTTTCAAAATGGGGCAATCTTTGGCAATTTCAACTGCACCAGCAAGAGTTTCAGTTTTGACAACAATGTAACCATTGATAAATTCTTTGATCTCTGTATAAGGTCCATCCGTGACTAAATTTCCAGGGTGAACAGTTTTTGAATCTGTCACAGCCAATCGGTTTCCTTTATCCGCTAACTGGTCCTTGGCGGATATGTTTGCCATCCAAGACATCCATTCTTGCATAACTTTTTGCATTTGGTCTGGGGAAGGTCTTTCGCCTTCATGATTACTATTTCTAAAAATTAAAGTGAATTCTTTCATTTTTTTCCTCGTATGAAAGTAACGTTTCACCTGAGCAAATGGGGACAAAGAAGATAATAATTGTTTAGATAATCCGGTTTTTTTTGTTAGCAAATTTCGCTACGGGTGAGTGGTCGAAGTTTGCTAACTCATTCAGAAACTTTTACTAAACCAAAACTTCGCGATCGACGTTGGCACTTGCCACTTTCTCTTTTCGTTTTCTATCTCTTTCTGCAGTCACTTGTTCAAAGTAAGATTCATAATTTGGGAAATTAGTTCCCATCAAACGATCCCAAACATTGAAATAAAGTGAGTAGTTCCCTTGAAATTTTTGGTGGTGGAGATTGTGGTGTGTGGAGCTGTTGATCCATTTGGTGATAGAGTGTGATGCCCAACCTTTAGGAAAAAATTCGTACCCCAAATGCCACCATATATTCAAAACCATCGCATAGAATGTATGGAAGATTAAAACATAGAAATGAATCGGAACAAACATCACAAAGGGAACAATGTAGATGGCTTCTAAAAATGCTTCCGTTGCTTGGAACCTATAGGCAGCAAGGGGAGAGGGGTTTACTGATTGGTGGTGTTCGGAATGCACATGCGGGTAAACTTTTTTTAAGTGAGCAAATCTATGCATCCAATAGAACCAAGTTTCGTGCCAAACGGTAATCAGGGCGAAGCTTAACAAAATGTATCCGGCCCCAGACCATCCCGAAACAGGTCCGAAATAAACAGCACTCGGAACTATTTTTGCTTTCATCAAAGTGATGTTAGTAACAGCAACTAATGTAAAGACAATGAGTGTGACTGCCGATTGGCGAAATTCCTTCCAAACTTTTTCAGCTTTAGGGTAAACTTTTTGGATGCGATAGGTTTCGAAAAAATCCTTTCGCCAAACATAGAATAAAAGAAAAGCTAACCCCGCAATTGGATAATAACGTAGGAAATTCAAAATTCCTTGTGCAAAACCAATTTTGGTAATACAATCAATTACTAATTCACACTGAACCGGTCCACCAAACATACAACTCTCCTAAACAAAACCCTTGAAGATGATCCCATTCTAACAAAAAATAAAACCCAAATCGACCGGATCGGTAAAGCCGGAATAAAAAAAGATTCCGAACGGGTCCATCCGGATCATAATTTCAGAGACTTTCTAAATTCACTAGGACTTGTACCCACCTCTCGTTTGAAGGCGTCATAAAATGTGGATTTGGAAGGAAAACCAACATCATAAGCAATGGTAAGGATGTTTCTTTCTGGATGCATCGAAAATAGTTCTTTGGCTTCTTTGATGCGGTAGTGATTCACTAAATGAAAGAAACTTTTTTTTTGGTGGAGGTTCAAATATTCAGAGAGTTGGTGTTCCGAAAGATTCATCTCTACGGCCAACTTTTCTAAATTGATACTTTCATCTCGGTAAATTCTTTCCTCTTCCATAAGTTGTTTCAGTTGGTTCTGAAGATCCTCTAAGTTGAAGTTACCCAACTGCGAAGTTTGATATTTCTTTTCTTCGATGACGATTCTTTGTACTTCACCCCATAATTCTGGACTTTTTTGCCGCAAAAGATAAACACCAATCAGCAAAAAAGCGATGAAGGTTGAGACAATCTCCAACCCATGCCTTTGGTGGAAAAATAAAGTATAAATTCCAATCAAACTAGAAAAGGCACCAATCCCTACAACAATGCCCACCAAACGAAGGTGAGCTGACTTTCTGAATCTTTCCAGGCGAATGTATTTAACCATGTTAGTGAAGACGTAAAAAGCAGCATAAAATATGGGTGAAACCGCAATGAGAATTGTGATTTGAAAGATCAGAGGAACACCTTCTTTCAAATAACGTGTGTGAAGGGAAATTTTTTCTTCTGCTGACGATATATAAAATGGAATGAGTAGGAGTGTAACAATCCCTGCTGGAACTAACTCCCAGTATGAAAACTGGTTTCTATTGGGGCTTTCATCCCAGAGCTCAGAAAAGTAACGCCTAAGCAGTACTCCAATACAGGCGGTAAAGGGCAAATGGACGAGATAAAAATGCGGAAAAAATTGGTAAAGGCCTGTAGATGTAAAATAGGTATGTGCCTGAAACATGGCAGCAAAGAGAAATAACAAACCTTGCACCAGAGTTTGTCCGGAACTGTTCTTTCTCAGGAATTCTCCCCAAGCAAAGAGGAGAGAGAGTCCAGCTGAAAAAACAATCAAATAACTTGTTAGATTCCACACTATGGTTCATCTTTTAATCATTCGATTGGATTGTAAAATAAAATCACTTGCCTCGGGTTCGTTCTGAATTAGAATTACGTATGAAACGTGGATACCATTCAACGACAATCCTCCTTTTTGTGGGAAGGTAGCACCTTAGAGATCCACCTCCCAGCGATCCTCACTGCCTCAGAAACAGGCAAAGATTGGACTGCATTTTTTGAAATTCTGAAAAAAAATCCACCGCGTAACGTTGCGGTTCATGCTGGGAATTTACAAGAATCAGATACCTCTGGAATTTCTTTTTTAAAGTTAATTCGTTTGGAATGTGAAACCAGGCGAATCCAATTCGCTTTGTACGGATTAGGTGAGACTTTCAAATACCGTCTCAGCATTTCTGAAGATGATAGTAAAAAAAATAAAGAAACGCTCGCATACTCTCTTCGAAGATCAGAAAAAATCGGAAAAATTACCATTGATTCGTTGTTAGAGTTTAAATACTTAATTACCTTCACAGGGGAACTTACTGTATCCTTTTGGCGTTCTTTTTTACATCCTTCCAAAATCCGTTGGAAGGACACCTTCCGTGTTGCGGAATCAATGGGTGTGAATGCATTTCCCATCATTGCAATGATAGGATTTTTACTCGGCCTTATCATGTCTTTTCAATCGGCAATTCCTATGCGAAGGTTTGGTGCAGAAATCTTTGTCGCAAACCTTGTGGGTTTATCTTTGTTTCGTGAGCTTGGTCCTCTGATGACTGCTTTTATTTTGTCGGGAAGGTCTGGTTCTGCCTTTGCGGCCGAACTTGGAACCATGAAAGTTTCCGAAGAAATTGATGCATTGACCACAATGGGACTTCCTCCCGTTCAATTTCTCATTATTCCTCGTTTGGTGGCTTCACTGATTATGACTCCACTTCTTACAATTGTGTTTAATCTGTTTGGTTTGATTGGTGGGGCAGTTGTATTAATTAGTTTCGGGTTTCCACTTGTTACTTTTATCAATCAAGTAAACCTTGCTGTAGGCCTCTCCGATATTCTTGGTGGTCTTTTGAAATCATATTTTTTTGGAATGATCATTGCCTCCATTGGCTGTTACCGTGGACTAAAAACAGCATCTGGAGCAGGTGCTGTTGGGGAATCTACCACTTCTGCAGTTGTTGGTTCTATCATTCTTGTTTCCATCTTAGATGGAATTTTTTCCGTCCTATACTTTTACCTACGCATATGAAAGAAAAACCGATCATTCGAGTAGAACATCTAACCACTGGATATGGCCAGACCGTGATTATGGAAGATATCTCTTTTGAGGTGAACAGAGGAGAGATTTTCGGAATCCTGGGAGGCTCTGGTTGTGGGAAGTCTACCGTTCTAAAAAATATGATAGGATTAACCTCACCGTTTAGCGGCCGTATATGGATTGATGAAGATGATATGGTTTTAGCCGAAGGAAAGAAAAAGATAGAGATTTGGAACCGAATCGGTGTGATGTACCAACAGAGTGCATTATTTGGTTCTATGACATTACTCGAAAACATCCGATTGCCTTTGGAAGAGTTTACTAAATTACCACTTGCCATCATGAATGAAATGGCGCTTACCAAATTGAAAATGGTTGGCCTTTTCCCTTTTGCTCATCTTTATCCTGCTGAACTTTCTGGTGGTATGAAAAAACGTGCCGCCATTGCCCGAGCGATGGCGATGGATCCTGAAATTTTATTTTTAGATGAACCTAGTGCTGGCCTTGATCCCATTACTAGTGTTGAGTTAGATTATCTAATCATTCGTTTGTCGAGAACTCTGGGTGTAACTTTTGTAATTGTTACGCATGAATTACCTTCCGTATTTACTATGGCAGATCGTGTGATTGTATTAGATAAATCTAAAAAAGGGATTATTGCCGAAGGCAAACCAAAAGATCTCAAAGAAAAATCGAAAGATCCATTTGTAAAACAATTCTTTAATCGTATTCCACAGGAGAGTTCCCCGTTATGAACCAATCAAGTAAAATCTATTTTAAAGTTGGGGTCTTCGTCCTTGTTAGTTTTTTTACACTTATTTTGTTTTTGATCGTTTTTACTGCGGGCAATATCTTCCAAAGATCTGTTAGTTTAGAAACGTATTTCGACGAATCGGTGCAAGGTTTGGATATTGGTTCCCCAGTCAAACACCGCGGTGTTAAGGTAGGTACGGTCCAAGAGATTACTTTTGTTCAAAATGAATATTCGGACAAACTCACTGAGGATACGGAACTTCGTTATGGAAGGTATGTTTTGATTAAAATGTCTGTCCCTGACTTTGTGAAAGGAGTTTATGGCGATGATTTAAAGAAAACAGTGAAAAGGATGATTCAGAGTGGGCTTCGGGTTAGACTCGCCTCACAAGGATTAACTGGAACAGCCTATCTAGAAGTGGATTATCTAAATCCTGAAAAAAATCCACCATTATCCATTGAATGGGAGCCAAAAACAGTTTATATTCCTTCGGCACCGAGTACCATCTCTCGTTTTACTGCTTCTGTTGATAAGTTTTTTGATAAAGTAGAAAAGGCAGATGTGGATAAAATTCTTTTGGGGGTAGGGGAACTTATTCGAAATTTGAATCAAACCATCCAGGAAGCCAAACTCGGAGACTTGGCTCGCGAATCAACGGGACTACTCGTTGACTTAAGAAAAACCAATGCAGAAGTAAAAGCCCTCATTGCAAGCCCCGAGACACAAGGGTTACCAAAAAAACTGGATGCATCTGTCACCCAACTCCAAACCACTTTAAAACGATTGGATACGCTACTTGCTTCCAACCAAGGCGATATTTCTACATCGATTGAAAATTTGCGAATCGCTTCTGAAGATTTAAAAGAGGTTACTGCAAATGCAAAAAAATATCCTTCTCAGTTTCTCTTTGGAGAAGCACCAAACAAGTCTAAACTTTGGAAATAAAAATAATGAAATCTTTTATTCGTTCTATATTCCTTTTGGGATTACTTTTCCTTTTGAATCAATGTTTGGGTGTGAGTAAAACCTTCCCAGAAAAAAGGTTCTTCTTAATTGAAACTGGTGAGACCAAACAATTGTTTTCAGTACCAAAACAAAAAACTTTCATTGTGCGTAAGGTTTTTGTTTCCCAAAGGTTTGAAGGAAAAGAGTTTGTTTATCGTAAAGAAAATGCGGTTTATGAATCGGATTTTTATAATAGTTTTTTTATTCCTCCCGCTCACAACTTTAAAGAAGAATTCGTCCGTTCCCTTTTAAAATCGGGTAACTTTGAATGGGATGCTAGTATGCATACAAGGGTAAATATTACCCATTTCATTGAGCTGAATCTTTCTCAAATGTATGGAGACTTTCGAACAAAAGAACCAAAAGCA
This sequence comes from Leptospira abararensis, assembly GCF_016918735.1. Classification (GTDB taxonomy): domain Bacteria; phylum Spirochaetota; class Leptospiria; order Leptospirales; family Leptospiraceae; genus Leptospira_A; species Leptospira_A abararensis. The sequence continues at coordinate 125,876 of NZ_JAFFPR010000060.1, read as the reverse complement.
GTCATCGAATTTGAAGTGGTTGTGTATGAAGATAAAGATTCTATCTCTACTCCTGTGTTTAGAAAAACATACAAACAAATTCAGGCCATTGAGAAAAAGGATCCAGAAGCATTGGTTCTTGGTTGGAACCAAGGACTTACCAACGCTTTCAATGAATTGAACACTGATCTAAGTAATAAATTAAAATAATTCTAAGGATAAAAATAATATTATTAAATAACGCTCTCGTTGTAATGTCTTCTTTTGGAATCTCAATAGAGGTAGATCGTTAGAAACGAGGTTGCTTTTCAAACCGGACTAGTATAGATAGTAAGGACTTAAAGGATACCCTATGAGACTCATTGAATCCATTGCTCCTATTTATATTTTGCTAATGTTGGCTGAGGTTCTCTATACTCGGTTGAAAAAACAGGATTATTATTTTTACGAAGATTCTTTATCTGATTTGAGTTTAGGGGTTCTCAGTCGCATATTTGATGGTCTCATTCTCCTCGCGTTGGTTTTTGTTTATAACGCGTTATACCAGATTTCTTGGGGTGTCGAGTTTCTTTCCAAAGTTTTTTTATCTCCCCGTTCTCCTTTACATTGGATTGTTTTATTTGTCCTACTCGATTTTTTGTTTTATTGGGCTCACCGCTTTAGCCATGAAATCAAAGTTTTGTGGGCCTCTCATGTAGTGCATCATTCCAGCGAAGAATTTAATTTATCAGTGGCTCTCAGGCAGTCCTTTGTTCGTAATATCGGCATTGGACTTTTTTATTTACCTTTGGCTCTTGTTGGATTCCCTGTTGAATCCTATTTAATTATTGATGCACTGAATCGCACTTACCAATTTTGGGTTCATACTCGGACAATTGGAAAACTTCCCGCTTTGTTCGAGTATGTTTTTGTCACTCCATCACATCATAGAGTCCATCATGCTATGAATCCAGAGTACATCGATAGAAATTATGGCGGAGTGTTTATTTTTTGGGATCGAATTTTTGGAACCTTTTGTGAAGAAACTAAAGAACCTAGATATGGCCTTGTTTCTCAACTGCAGACTTATGATCCAGTGAGTGCAGAATTACATGTATTTCGAGATTTGTTTTCAGATTTAATCCATACAAAAAACAAATGGCAGGGCCTTATTTCCTTTTTCTCGTATCCGTCAGTCAGGCCAGATGACCTTCAGTCCCCTATGGATCGTGGAGTGAGAGACCCTAAGGTTTGGTTGAGTCATCACAGAGGGGAAATCGCTTATAAAGCACTGGCACCACAATACAGGCGTAAGGCTGGTGATTCGTTGTATCGGCTCTTTCTCCTATTTTCTTTTTTGGTTCCTACAATATTTACTTTATATTTTTTGAAACGTATGCATTTGTTTTCTTTGGGAGAGATTGGTTCTGTATTTATTCTTTTAGTTTTTTCCTTCGTTTCTTTGGGTAGACTTCTCGAGGGAAATAGAGATTGGCTTCGATTTGAGATTCCCAAATATATTTCTTGGCTTGTGCTTTTGGTCTATTTTTTCTTATAGTAAGAAAAGATGAAATATTTACACACAATGATTCGAGTTTTGGATTTGGATAAGACCCTTCATTTTTTTGTGGAGGTCCTTGGACTCAAAATAACTAGAAGGAATGAACATCCCGAAGGCAAATTTACTTTGGTGTTTTTATCTACCGGTGAGGCAGATGCACCCGAGATCGAACTCACTTACAATTGGGGCCAATCGGATCCTTATACTTCGGGAAGGAATTTTGGACACATCGCCTACGAGGTGGATAATATTTATGAGACTTGTGAACGGATTCAGAAGATGGGAGTTACTATCAATCGTCCTCCACGGGATGGTCGTATGGCATTTGTTAGGTCTCCTGATTTAATCTCCATTGAACTTCTTCAGAAAGGAAAACCTTTACCTTTGATCGAACCCTGGCTTTCTATGCCGAACACTGGTGAGTGGTAGGATTGGCAAAGAAACCAAAAATTGCTATCATTGGTGCTGGGGCATCCGGGTGTTTTGCGGCCTTACAAATTCATGAGGAATTACAGGGGTTATGCGAAATTCAAATCTTTGAAAAGTCAAAAGAGCCTCTTTCTAAACTTCGAATTTCTGGGGGTGGGAGATGTAACGTTACTCATAATCTCTTTGATCCAGAACTTCTTTCCGAGAGGTATCCTCGAGGAAACAAAGAGTTACGTTGGGCGTTTGAAAGTTTTGGGCCAAAAGATACGATCGAATGGTTTCAAAAAAAAGGGGTAACACTAAAAGCTGAAGCCGATGGAAGGATGTTTCCTACAACAGACAGTTCCGATACCATCATCCAGTGTTTTTTAAATGAATTAAAATCAAAACGTATTCCTGTCCATTTTGAACAGGGGTTAGTTGGGATATATTCAAATCAAGTTTCGGACCAAACCAAAGGTTTCAGAGTTTTATGGGAGGGAGGAACTGAGGAACATTTTGATATTGTTGTTCTTGCGACTGGATCGAACAGAAAAGTTTGGAGTATTTTAGAAAAGCTGGGACATAAAATCATTATACCTGTCCCCTCGCTCTTTACGTTGACTCTAGAAAAAACAGATCTTATGGAACTCACTGGCCTTGTGGTTCCTTACTGCGAAATCAAAGTATTGCCCAAGGGCAAACCACAAAAGGGACCCACGCTTATCACACACTGGGGACTCAGTGGACCTTGTGCCCTTAGGTTGTCTGCTTGGGAGGCTCGCAGTTTCTTTGAAGCAGATTACAAAGTGGATCTTTCTGTGAATTGGGTATCTGGAAGATCAACACAAAGTATAGAAGATGAGTATATATCAAAAAAGGAAAAAACACCGGCAGATAAATTGACTCACGATCCCGAATGGAAATTGCCATCTCGGTTTTGGGATTGGATCTTAAAAGAATCGAAAATACAGACTAATAAACGTTATTCGGATATTTCAAAATCAGAAATTCGGGCTTTGAGTCTTTCCTTAACACAAACCAAACTTCGAATGGTTGCCAAAGGTGTGTTTAAAGAAGAGTTTGTAACTGCAGGAGGAGTCTCCAGAAAAGACATCCAGTTCCAAACCATGGAAAGCAAACATATCACAGGGCTTTATTTTACTGGTGAGGTCATTGATGTGGACGGAATTACGGGTGGTTTTAATTTTCAAAATGCCTGGACTACGGCAACCATCGCAGCCCGAGGCATTCGCAAAACAATTGTTACTTGATTTTGTGGATTTGAATGAAGTCAACAGTTTGTGCCACAGATCCTGGTGCACCAGACAAAATCACAACCGTATCTCCCGATTTTAATTTCCCTTCTGACTTTAAAGTTTTACTCATAAAAGCAATCATATCGGGAAATTTATCCATCATTGGCATTACGTAGGATTCGACTCCCCAAAACAACTGCATCTTCCTTGCTGTGCCAAGAAAAGGTGTAAATGAATAAATTGGTTTTAGAGGGCGAAATTCTGAAGAGAGAAGTGAGGAATATCCAGACCTTGTGAAGTTAATGATCGCTTTTGCATTGATCGACCTAGTAATGGATTCTGCAGCGCTACCAAGGGCAGTTCGTTCCACTTCAAATTCTGTCCGATCCATATTTCGCAAATGCGATAGATAAATTTCAGATTCTTCTGCCGCTTGGATGATACTTGTCATGGTTCGAACAGTTTCCACCGGATATTTTCCAGAAGCTGTCTCTCCAGATAACATTACTGCATCGGTTCCGTCCATTACCGCATTAGCAACATCACTTGCTTCCGCCCGTGTCGGGCGTGGGTTGTCAATCATCGTCTCTAACATTTGTGTTGCGGTGATGACAGGTTTTCCTCTTTGATTAAGTTTGGTAATCATTTCTTTTTGAATGATGGGAACATATTGTGTATCTAACTCCACACCCAAATCACCACGAGCAATCATAATTCCATCACAATTGTCGATGATCTCTTCAATATTTTGAATCGCTTCTGGTCTTTCTATTTTTGCAATGAGGCCAGCGTAACTATCTTTCATAAACTGACGTGCCATTTCTAAATCACTTGCTCGTCTAACAAAGGATAAGGCAATGTAATCTACACCTAATGACAAGGCAAACTGTAAATCTTCGATATCTTTTTCCGAAAGAGCTGGTGCTGAAATTGGAGTTCCAGGAAGGTTGATTCCTTTGTTGTCTTTTAAGATTCCACCAATCACGGTTTCCAAAACTGCTTTTTCTTTTGTTTTCGATTTTACAACAAAAGAGAGTTTGCCGTCATCAATCAGCAGTTTGTGTCCTACATCGATATCGTTTAGTATGTATTGGTAAGTGCATCCGATCTCATCCGCTGTACCGAGAAAATCGGATTTATTATTGATGGTGATTTGGTCGCCCGTTTTGAGTTCCAAGGGTCCCGTTCCCAACTTTCCGGTTCTAATTTTCGGCCCTTGTAAGTCTGCGAGAATTCCAATGGACTTGCCAGATTCTTGTTCACACTCACGTAACAACTCGAAGATTTCTTTATGGTAATCATGGGTGGAATGAGAAAAGTTCATCCGCGCTAAATCCATTCCCGAATAGATGAGACTTAAGATAGTTTCGCGGTTGGCAGATGCAGGACCGATGGTACAGATAATTTTTGTGCGTTTGTTGGGGATTTTTTCGTCTACCGGCATAGACCCTATTCTTAGCTTTTTTGTTTTTTCCTGCAAGTAAATTGTTCGGTTTGAATTGACTTGTGTCATTTTTCACAAAAATATCATTTTAATGGCATCTAATGCACTCGCTCTCATCTACCATTCTTCGTACAATCTCGAATTACCGGGCCATGTTTTCCCTGCACATAAGTATTCTCACCTTTACAATCGTGTCAAAAGAGATCCCGTGTATGCATCATGGGACATTTTGCTACCTAAAAAAGCAGAAGACGCAGATTTAGAACTCGTTCACACAAAAGAATACTTAGACGATTTGTTTAGTTATGAACACACTTCGCGAACCATGTATTCTGAACTTCCGCTTAATCGAAGTATTGTGGAAAGTTTTATGTATGGAGTTGGCGGCACTATTATGGCAGCAGAACTTTCTAAAAAGTTTCAATTTGCCTTGAATATGGGCGGTGGATACCATCATAGTTTCCCAGATAAAGCAGAAGGTTTCTGTTATTTAAATGATGTAGCAATTGCTATACGGAAACAAAAAGAAACAAATCCCAATATTAATGCCCTCATCATTGACTTGGATTTGCATCAAGGGAATGGCAATTCATATATTTTTCAATATGATGACAAAGTTTTCACATTTTCGATGCACCAAGGTAATCTTTATCCAAAGAAAGAAGTATCTAATTTAGATGTGAATTTAGAACCAAATACAAAGGATGATGAGTATCTAACTACATTAGAAACATCATTAAATCAAATTCGCAAAGATTTTGATTCCAATATAATTTATTATGTTGCAGGTGCTGATCCTTATGAAGATGATTCTCTTGGAGAATTAAAAATTTCCATGAAAGGTCTGAAAGAACGAGATTTGATGGTTCGTAAGTTTGCTGAGTCGCTAGGTGTTCCTTGTGTTGTGACTCTTGCGGGCGGTTATGCTCGTGACTTTCGCGACACTGTTGAAATTCATTTTAATACAATCACTGCATTTGGTGAAAAGTAATGGGAGTTTTTTCTTCTACAGACAAAAAGAAAAACCAAACCGATTGGTTGGATTTAGATGATTTGTCTTTAGTAGATGTATCTAAAGAACTAAATACTTCTTTAAATATGGAACCTAAGTTATTCAACCGGTTCACTCATTATGAAGTAGAACAGATGTTAGTTAGTGCAGGTCTCATCACGGCTGTCGAAAAACGTGGGTTTCATAACTCAACTATTGAGTTAGAAATTCTCAATGATTACGACAATCGTATTTATGTTAAGTCTGAAAGTAAAAAAATCCTAGTTCATACTCGTCTTAAAGTATCTCAGTTTCAGTTGAAAGGTGACGATGAACAGTTCCCTATGATTTATATAGATTGGCTTCTCACTCAAAATATTAATTTTGAGCCAGGAGATATCAAAAAGGAATTGTACTTTGGGCAAGAATATCCAGGTCTTAACGTTCTGAATGAATTCACCGATTTTATACGTGATCTTTCCAAAAAACTTGGTACATCAGGTGCCTTTAATGTTCCTGAATACTTTCATGATGCTGTTTTGTTTTCTCGTAAATTTCGTTTCATCGATCCTGAAAAAGAGGGAACCTTTCGTGCTCTTGTGAAAAATTTTCGCGGGACTAATCTAAGAAATTTATCATCACAGATCCATCAGAACAGAGTTCGTTATGAAAATGGAGAACCTTACGAATGGAAATATGGTGAAATGATTTCCTGTACAGATGCTTATTTGGAGAAAAAGGTTTTCCATGAGGCCTATTTTAAAAAGGTGGAGGAAGTGAAAGGAAAACTAAAATTCACATTGGTCTCAAAATAAGACCTGCCAAAGCCGATAATTTAGTAGATGTCCGAATATTCTTTTAAACCTGAGATTCTAATCATAGATGATGATACAGAGATTTGCGAAACTCTTGAACTCATCATCAATGGGCTGGGGTATTTTGTAAGGTATTTTACAAACCCGCTACAAGGTTTGGAATACTTCGAAGGGGAACGGAATCCCATTGTGTTTTTAGATGTCAATATGCCTCAGACTTCTGGTCTAGACCTTCTGCCAAAAATCAAAGCCTATGATTCTAAAACCCAAGTCCTTATGATGACTGGGGAACATGATATACAAACTGTTGTTTCTTCACTTTACCACAGAGCCTCTGATTTTATTCTAAAACCTTTTCACACTAAATCGATCGAAGCAGCGATTTCACGTGCATTTGAATATTATAATTTCCTAAAAGATAAAGAGTCTATGGATGAGTCTATCAAACGTGACCTAAGGCTTGCTGCAAAAATCCAAACGAAAACAATGAATTTACCTCAGCTTACTCACAAGATATACGCTGATATCAAACCTGTGAGTTTTGTATCGGGTGATTTTTTTCAAGTTTTGCCTTTGGGAGAAGATCGAACCTTGATTCTAATGGGTGATATTGAAGGCCATGGCGTGACATCTGGTCTGATTGCTATCCTTATGACAACTATTCATAAAGAATTAGCACGAACGACAACAGTGGCACCTTCGGAGTTACTTTCTCGTTTGAATGGTGAGCTTTGTAATGAAATCGGAACTCATAGTATGACAGCCATTAGTATTGTTGTCGATCATCCTAAGAAAAAAATCACTTACGCCAGAGGTGGGCATCCCTTTCCTATCGTTTTTCAAAAGGAAAGTCGTGCTCCATTGATTTTACAAGATCAGTCTGGTCAAATTTTAGGAATTCTGAAAGATATGGAATTTGCTGAAAATGAAATCCAGGTAGAGGAAGGAGACATTCTCTTTTTGTATTCGGATGGATTACTTGCTTCCAGCACCCATCCTTTGGTTCAAACTTTAATCCAACTTCCTGCTGGGGCCAGTCGAGTGGAAGGTATGAAAACAGAGATAACAAACTATATCCAATATTTAGAAACATCCTCTAAGGCATCGGATGACATATCTTATTTACTTCTAGAGATTTAATGTATTCCACATTGGTTTTTGTAGCTTCGGTCAAAAATTGACCGAGCACTTTTTTGGATCGGAAACTCCCAGTTTCAAATCCGTGTTTCCATTCTTTTCGGTGTAAGTTCATTTTTCGGATGATTTCCTTTTTTGCAGGAAAATCACAAAGCCTGTTTGTGATCATTCCTCCTTTATAAAATAAAAAATCTCCTTTGGCATAGAACTTCTTATCTTCTTTGGGTAAATTGTCTATGTAAGATTTATTTTCTGTCACATAACTTTGAATTGTTGTTTTGGTAACTTCCCAAAGGATTTCTTTGTCGGGGTTCGCTTTGTTTAAAGTGAAGGCTGAAAAAATCACAATGACTGTTCCAAATAAAAATGGTGGAATCCATTCAAGAGTAAGGTCTCGGGATTGGATCCAAAACTGATGTGCGAGAAACGTAATGGGTAACCAATAGAATCCCATAAGATCCCAGTCCGCTGGGAAACCTAACTGGGGATTGTGAAAGAATCCATGAAGAAAAAAAGCAAAGCAAGCCACTAGCATTATTTTGGTTTCCGGTCTTTGGACAAAAACCTTCCAGTCTTTTTTGAAAAAGAAAAATTGATAGAACAAAAACAAAGTGGCGATTGAAGCATTCCAATATAAAACACCTAAAATTTCTTTGAAGTGATTGAGTGATACTAATCGGTTTTTAGGATAAAAGGGTGGGTGGATTAAGTGGGTGCTATTTCTATCAATCGCTGGGTCATGATAGAATAAGAAGTATAGGAACCAAGGGATAAGAATACTAAAACCGATAAGCGCAGAAACAATAAGGTGCTTTAACTTTTTTTCTTTTGGAGCATAGACATACCATAAATAACCCAATAGAATGACTAGGTATCCTGAAACCAAATGGAATAACATAGAAATGGCTACAAGGGCCGTCGCTCCATATAACAAAAGATTGTTATCCTTCGGGTTCTGCACATATCTTGAAACAAAAATATATAATAGAAGGTGGCAAAAAGTGACGAGCGTATAGTTTTCGGCATAACCAAAGGTAAGTAAAATTCCACCTGACGAAAGTAAGATGAGAATAGAGGCCGTATTTGATTTGCGATTTTCTTTCGCAGTCCATAAAAAACCAAATACCATTCCTATCCCTGCCAGTTGGGATAAAAATGTATAAGAAATCCGTGGGTCATCTGGAAAACCAAACCAAGAAAGTAAGTGAGAAACTTGGCTATGCAGGAGGGTTTCTAAAATTTCATCCAAGGTGAATTGGAAACCAAAGAGTTTTGTTTCCAAAAGATTGGTTTCAAGGAGTAGGAGGCCATCTCCCCAATCCATATTTCGAATGGGTAATAATACCAAACCTAGAAAAAATAATGAGGCCAAAATCCAGTTGGGAGGTATGTAGTTTTTCCATTCCGACGCAAAACGTGTATTAGTTGTCTTTCCATACAGGACAAAGGATTGGAGGAGAATAAAAAAGATCGATAGGCAGATATATACAATTCGTTCTCCAGGAAGAAACCAAGGTTTTACGGATAAGAATTGGCAACCGAAAAGGAAAAGATAGGGAAGGTATAAAAAAAATGTTTTCATAAGGATTCTTTTAAATAATATTCTTTGGGGATTTCTTCTGCAGCGATATAGGGAAAATGACCTTTACGGATATTAAAAAACACAAGTTCTGGAAGGCTATAAAATACAGATTCGGTTCCTTTGGAAAACCGACTTCCTTTATCAAAGGGAGCACTGAATACTCCCATTCCCGTATATCCAATCCCATAGATTGTATTAGCTATACCCAAAAGGGGACGGTTCCAAATGGTTTCTTCGGTGAAGAATAAAAAAGGATGATCTATGGGGTTTGGTTTATAAATTTTTGAACTAGGAACAAAACTTTCTTTAAAATGTTTTTCCGTAAAGTTCACTATTTTTTTTCTCTTTAGATTTCGGTAGGAAGGGTAAATTTTTCTTTGTTTGGTGCCAGAATTAGATCCTAGTTTTAAAGCTGCCACTGAAGGTATAAAATTAAGACTCATCACCTCACTTGATAATGGATCCCAAAAAGTTTCATTTCCGATCTGACCTTCTGGAAACATTTCATTCATATAACGAAAAAGTTCTGTTGTACAATTCTTATGAGTCAGATGGTAGGAGTAAAGAGTTTGGACCCCTTTCGTATAGGATTCATAGTTTCTTTGTTTCGACTGGATATCTGTTTCCTCTGAACTAGAGAGGTTTTTGGATGGATCTTGGTAAGGATTGAGTCCTACCCAGTCAAATTCAATCCCCTCCTTTCCCACTCCGGATTCCAAAAAACTTTGGTAACGAACAAGGAAAGATTCCCAATTAAAAAATTGGATGGGGTCATATCCTGAAACGAAGATTTTTTTTTGAGTGGAAAACAATTGAGCATATTCTTTCTGTTTGGTGATCTGAACTGCTTCCGGTAGTGCAATCACAGGAAGGTAATGGAAACCTTCCAGATTTTTTTTAGGAAAGACTATGGTCCTGCTGTCGATAGATTTCTGTATGTAAAGAATGCGTATCAGTAAGGTCATCTCTTCCCAATCATTACAATCAGTTCCGAATATACAGGAACGTAAATCTTGAACTAGGCGAGCGAGATAATCTCTCCAAACTTTGATCTCTTGTTCCCTTAGTTGAAATTCAGCCCCATTTAATTGTAAAAAAGAAGGTTCATACAATAGGACAGGATCTAAGAGAAACTTCCGAACAAAACTTCTTTTTTGTGCGCTGGTTTGGCGATCTGTTTTCGTTTGAATGGAGTGGATTAATCTGTAGGGCGAGTCTGTAGTTGGCAAATGAATTGGATCATTTGTTAGGTGGGAATTCTCTGAGGCTTCAATCCAATCAACACTTGATCTTTTTAAGTTCTCCTTCTCTTTTTTGGAAAAGGAAAATAATTTTGGAATTGGAGAATGGGGGTCGGGTAAATTTGTAAAATATCCAAATCCAGCAATAGGTAAAGGAATATCGTATCCTTTTGTAGTGATTTCAGAGGTTTCCCATTCCTGTTCTAATTTCTTTTGATTTTGGATATGGGTTTCTTGAATTAAATAGAGTTCATTCCATTTTTGTCTTAATATTCGTTTGGCGAACTCAGAAATTTCCCACTCGTAAAATTCTATATTTCGATTTTGAACGACACTATATTGGAAACGAAAGTCTTCCCAAGTTTCTCTGACGATATGGAAGATTTTGTCTTCAAAGGAGTATTGCAAATGATAAACGCGATCTCCAAATCGGAGTGCGGAATGTCCGCCACTGGATTGACCAGAATTAGAATCTATATATAAAAATCCGTAAGGGTTTGAATTAGATTGGGAATGTAGGGGGAAAAATAAGAAGAGAAGAGTAAGTAAAACGAAGAAGGAATGGGCGGTATTTCTCCGCCCAAGGACGATCTGAATTATAGATTGTACCCATTTAAGATCAGTTTTGCGACTGTAACATTTTGTTTTGCTACATCTGCTGCAACCAATTTCATTTCTGAAGGAGAAAGGTTTGCTTGTTTTAAACCTTGGCCAATGGCAGTGTAAGTTGCACGATTGGATCTCCAAGACACAATACCGTGAGATTTTGCGATTGCGGAAAGTTGGTTTTCCAATTCTTGTTTTTGGTTTTCGTAACGGATTTGTAAAGCAACACTTGCGATTACATCTTCTTTGTACTCGTTCATTGCTTTTTCTTTTCCTTCATCGGAAATAGAAGAAATACTGTTCGATACTGATTTGACAAGGGCTGAAGCCGAATCAGAAACAGAAACACCTAAACGGCTAACACTACCAGAAGCAGAATCCAGGATGGAACAATTATTAAATGAAATTAGTACCGCGATTACGGAAACTATACTCAAATGTTTGATCATACGCATAAAAAACCTCTTACGACGAATTGCAAAGATTCTAAGTCAATTCCCTAAACCGTCAATTAATTTTCTCATTCAAACAGATACAACCACAGAACCAAAAGCTGGAAGTGTGACTTCAAAATGACCGCCGATAATTCGAAGGTTTACCATGGTGCCTGTCCAGAAGTCCAAAAAAGGCTCTTTGGTTTTTAAACCCTGCGGAACAGCAAATCGTATGGTTTGTTCTTCTTCTGTTGGATTCCAAATTCCAAGGTATCCCGCAGGATTGTACATCGCTCGTGGAAATTCATCCTCAAAGATACCAATGGGAACAGGGGTATAAGCCTGACATTCTCTGTTCAACTGGAAGGCCTTTTTTAAAAGGTCCAAACGGTCAGTTTCCAGTTTTGTCAAATCATCAGAAACAAGTAACATCCCACCTGACACTGCCATGACGGATGCCATCAGTTTGGTTTGTGCCTCGTTCATTTTGTTTCTTTTTTTACGAACAAGCAGGCAATCCGGATCATTCAACCAAAGATGTCTATGCATCGATGCTCGAGTGATATCGTTGATAAGAGCAGTCCTAGTCGAGAGTGCGTTTCTATCGTTTAAGAAAACACGTAATTTCTCTGGATACCAAAAAGGGGCTACATCACAAGAGATCCGCATTCCATCAAAAATCCCCACTGAAGGCAACATCGGTGCCCCGCATCCGAGTAAGAAGGTATTTTTTCCCACCACTTTTCGAATGAGTTCTAATGCATTTCTGTATCTAGCTTGCGGCGACAAACTTTTGTTATATACATCGCCTGGCAATAGACCGGCATAAAGAAAATCCAACTTTAGGTAAGGGTATCCCCATTCTTTGACAATCGTTGAAAATACTTTTTCTAAATAAGATAATGCTGTGGGATGAGTGATGTCCAGAGCATAGGTATACCCTCGTCCCCAGAGTGGTTGGTAGATGGCAGGAACCGGTTTTCCATTTTGGTCTTTGAGAATGGCTTCAGGGTATTTACGAAAGAACTCCGATTTTTTTCGAACAAGGAAAGGGGCAAGCCAGATCCCTGGTTTTAGTCCGACTCGTTTGATTTCATCGGCAAGGATTCGCATCCCTCCGGGGAATTTTTCATTGGGTTCTAGCCAATCTCCGATTTCTTTTTGGTAACCATCATCAATTTGGAAAAATTCAAAAGGTAAATTAAGTTCTCTAACTTTTGTTAGATTGTCTAATATGGTTTTTTGATCGATCTTAGTGTAATAATAATACCAAGAACACCAACCAGTGGGAACTTTTTTTGGTAAATTTCCTGGGCCTTCTTTGATTCCTAGTTCTTCAAAGTATTTGGCAAGTTTAGATTCCGGGTTTCCTTTGAAAGTTAGAACTTTGATTTTGGCGATACTAAGTTTGGCATTGGGGCGAAGGTCTGGCAAACAATGAAAATCATAAATAACTTTAACTGATGTTACATTCCCTGATTCACCGAAAATCACTTCAAACTTTGTTCCAAATTCTCCCTGTTCGATAGGCGCATATAAAATTCCATTTCCGGAATCTTTGTTATACACAAGGGTCAAGTATTCGGAAATAAACTTCCCTACTTTGGATTCGTGTTTGGAATAGATATTCTCTTGTGAGTATTGCAAAAAAGATAAAAACGGTGGTTTGTCAACGCCCGTACTTTCCACTTTTCGTGAGATGGACCAGGACTGATACCCATGTTGGAAGAGGGAATACCCTCCGCCTTCCGGTAGGATGGATAGTTCCAATTCCAAATGGTCTACGGAAAATCCGACTTCAGGCCTTGTGGACTCCCGCCAAATGAGTTTGGGACTAAGTACAGTTCCTGTTTTTGGATCCGTTGTGGACGTAAGTAATAGTTCGAATTTTTTACATTCGGATTGGTAAACCCCTGCCTTAACGGGAAGGAAGTTCGAAATGGTGACGGAATTATGAACTCTGTATTGAATTTTCATCTTGGAAAAATCTATTTGATGATTTTGATAGGGTGGTTTCCATAGTAAGCCATTATGACCCAAAAACGTTCAACTATAAAACCAGTCGTATTACAAGGAGATCTGAACGAAGATTTTTTTGAAGCCTTTAAAAAGGATGACCGGTTGGCTGTGGATTGTGAAATGATGGGGCTCAATCCCAGAAGGGACAGACTCTGTGTTGTACAAATTTCCGATTCCAAAAATAAAGTGGCACTCGTTCAAATTCTCCCTGGACAAACAGAAGCTCCTTTTATTCAAAAATTATTTGAATCCAAGGACATCACAAAGATCTTTCATTTTGCTAGAATGGACATGACCTTCCTTCGGGCAAGGCTTGGGATCAAAGTACAAAATGTATTTTGTACAAAGATCGGAAGTAAACTCGCAAGAACCTACACCGACAAACACGGATTAAAGGAACTCATCCGCGAATTTTTTGAAGAAAATATCGATAAAAAAAACCAAAGCTCTGACTGGGGTAAAAAAATCCTTACCAAAGACCAAGTGGACTATGCCTCCACAGATGTTCGGTTTTTAATTTCCCTCGAGTCGATACTTACAGAGATGATGATCCGTGAAAACAGATTTGCTATTGCCGAACGTTGTTTTGCCTTTTTGGAAACACAAGTGGAACTGGATCTTTTGGAAGTACCAAATCTTTTCGAACACTGATGGCAAAAAAACAACTCCCCCAATACCAATGTAAATCCTGCGGGGAAACTTTTAGTCGTTGGGCTGGAAAATGTCCTTCTTGCGGGGAATGGAATCAAATTGATGAAGTAGGGATTGCCTCTACGGGTAGGTTTGATTCCCCTGTTTTTGAAAAACCAAAAGACAGAAGGTATACCGATCCCAAATCCATTGGGTCTGTGGTGAGTGATGCTCACATTCGCACAACCACTGGATTTAGCGAATTGGATTTGGTTCTGGGTGGGGGAATTGTTCCCGGCAGTTTGGTGTTAGTTGGTGGGGAACCAGGAGTGGGTAAGTCTACTCTCGTTCTTGAAATTGCCAAAAACATTGCGAGTGAAGGAAAGGTTTTGTACATATCTGGGGAAGAATCGGCTTCGCAAATTGGACTTCGAGCCAAACGAATGGGCGTCACCTCCGAAAACATTTTACTCTCATCTGAGGTGTATGCAGAAAATATCTCACAAATGATATCGGACTTAAAACCAAGGGTGGTTTTTATCGATTCTATCCAAACCATCTTAAAAGAAAGTTTAGTCAACCAAGCCGGAACCATCACCCAACTCCGTGAGTCCTCACAAATCTTTTTAGAAACCGCCAAACGAACTTCCGTGCCCATTTTCCTTATCGGCCATATCACCAAAGATGGACAAATTGCAGGCCCGAAAGTGTTAGAACATTTGGTGGATACAGTTTTGTATTTTGAAGGGGACAGATTCAATTATTACCGAATTTTACGCGCCGTGAAAAACAGATTCGGGGCCGTGGGAGACACAGCCATATTCGAGATGGTATTTGGCGGACTCAAACAAGTGTTAGATCGCCATCGTTTATTTATTTCTCCCGAATCGGAAGAAAGGTCTGGAAGTGTGCTTTCGTCCGTGATGGAAGGATCTCGTGCCATCAGTGTCGAAGTACAGGCGTTAGTTACCAAATCTTCTTATGGACAAGCGCGTCGTATGGCTGAGGGACTAGACAACCGCCGTGTGATTTTACTCTCCGCCGTTCTTGAAAAGTATTTAGGATTTCCGTTGTCCGAATCGGATATTTTCAGTAATCTTGCTGGGGGACTTTCCATAGATGAACCCAGTCTTGATTTAGCCATAGCGGCATCCATTGCTTCTTCCTTTAAAGACAAACCGGTATCTCGAGAGATTGGTTTTCTTGGAGAGGTAGGACTTTCCGGAGAAGTGAGAAGTGTGGGCCAAATCAGTTTACGCTTGAAGGAACTGGCAGGGATTGGAATTTCTAAAGTTTATATCCCCCAAGGAAACTTCAAAGAAGTAGAAGGAGTTTTTCCTTCTTTAGAACTCACTCCTGTGAAACACTTACAAGAGTTAGGTTTTTGAAGTTCAATCGCACTTCACTCTTTCGGCACTCCCCACATACTGAAATTCTTAAGATCAATATCCGAATGGCGAAGGTTTCAAATTAACCGACAACTGACGATTATTTTCAAACTATATTAACTTACGCGGCAGGAATTAACAGCGTTTGCCAAGAACATTGTTCGGAAACATTTGACTCAGTATTGCCATAAGTTATTGACTCGTGTCATTATTGTGAACTTATGTTGTAAAAACATAGAAAGTTCAGGTGAAATATGAAAAAGAAATTCTTAATTGGGTTTTTAGCGACCCTCCTATCCGTCCCCACCTCCGGTCTGTTCGCCGGTCCTCTTGATGGTCAGTGCATTGCACTCGTACATGGAATCCTTGGTTTTGATGATACCCAAGGTCTCGCTGGTGGACTCGTAAAGTATTGGGGGGGCCTTGATGGTTACCTTCGTAGCCAAGGTGCCAAAGTCACCACTCCTGGAAGTTCGGCTACAAACTCTATTCCTACTCGTGCCAGCCAAATCCAATCTTCTGTTTCTACATGGATGACAGCAAACGGTTGTTCTAAGGTTCATTTGATGGGCCATAGCCAAGGTGGACTTGTCATTCGTTATATGGTCTCTAACTTAGGTTTTTCTGGAAAAACACAAACAGTCACTACCATCAACTCTCTCCACCAAGGAGCTCCGATGGCTGATATCGTTCTTGGAGTGATTCCTAGTTGGTTACAACCATTCGCAAATTCTGCACTTAGTTTACTTGCTAAACTAGTATACCGTGATGGTCGCCCGCAAGATGTGATCGCAATGGGAAAATCATTAACAGTCAGTTATGTGAAAACTTTCAATGCAAATTCACCAAACAAATCGGGAATCAAATACTATTCTTACGGAAGCCAAATGGCTTGGGCTGACCTCATCCAACACCCTATCATGGCTCTCACTCATCCAATCACTTGGGCCGGTGGACTTTTTTATGGTCTTGGTGGTGCGAATGACGGTGTGGTTCCACTCAATTCTCAAAAATGGGGAGCTTGGAAAGGTACACCTTCTTCCTATTGGTTTGCAACAGGAATTGACCACTTACAAGCAACAAACTTAGCTTGGAGCGGACAAAACTATTACGACGTGCAAGGCCATTACTTAAATATCGCAAAAAACGCAAAAGCTGGTTTATAAAAATCAGATTCAAAAGCCGGATCTTATGGTCCGGCTTTTTTATTTCTAAACAATTTCTAATCTAAATTCCTCATCAGGTTTCAATACATTCAGAATGGATTTCAAAAAAATTATTATTATCGTTGTCCTCTTATTCATTTTCTTCTTGGGTTTACTTTACTTTTTAAAACAAAACGGAAGCCAAAACCAATCAAAACAAACACTTTCACCGGAAGAACAAATGGCGATGGAGAGAATTTCCCCCCTAGGAACAGGAGAAGGTTTTTGGGAAGAAGCAATCTCTCCTTTTCGCGAAGACAGAACCAAACCCTACTTAGAGTTGTTAGACGATCTAAAATCGGGTAAAGTCAACTTTGTTTGGGAAGTTTGGGCACTCAGACGTAAATGCAAAGCCGAATACACTCCTGATCAGTGTAATGCGACCATCCTTGCTTATCTTGATTCGGAATACGAATCACCGGATAAAGAAAAAGTAAAAGATTTGTTTTTGTCTTACTTTCGATATGAAGAAGAATATCGGAAATGGGAACAACCTACCGATTTATCCTTTGTGGAATTGTATGAAAAAATCAAAGCCAAACGTCGGGATGTCTTAAACGATAAAGCAGATTTGATTTTTGGAATGGAGGAATCTCAAGTTTCCTTTTTGGAAGGGAGTCAAAATTTCATCAAACAATCGGCAAACTTACCTACAGAACAACGAGTCAAACAATTTGAAGACTTGAAGAAAAAAACATACGGAACCTACTATGATGCTCTCGTATCTAGAGAAGATAAGTTTGATCATTACCAAATGGAAATGAGTCTTCGCGACAAAGAATTGAATTTGATTACCGATCCAAAAGAAAAAGAGAAATATCTCAATCGGATCGAAACCAAATATTTTGGAAAGGAACGTGCGGCGAGTTTAGCTGAGGAAAGAACAAAAGAATCCAAATTCAATGAGTCTATTTCCAAATATGAATCGAAAGAAAAAGAATTTTTAAAAGAAAATGCCAATCTATCGGCTGCAGAAAAAGAGAAGAAACTGAAAGACTTACGAATCCAATTCCTTGGTTCGGAAGAGGAAGCGGATGCTTATGTTAGGCGGAAAAATATAGAGGAAGCGGGAAAATAAACCCCCGCTTTATCATGTTTTTAGTGGGTTTTTTCGTTTAGGAAAAGATCCACTAGTTTCCGTTTTGGCTTACCTTTTGATTACTCGGGGTGGGTTCCGATTTGTATTTTTCGTATGCATTCATTGTATCTATGTATTCGTTTCCGGCATTCCAAACAATAAATCCATGTCCCAAAGAATCTTTGGCCCCTTGCATTTGCACTTTGATATAGTCCGTATAACTGAGTTTACTTGGGCCCACCATCATATTGAATCCTTGGATCCAAGCGATGGCTTTGGTTCCTTGTTTAGCACGTTTGACGGTTAGATCCAGTCCATCCTTAATGGTTCCATAAGGGTCAGCAACTCGTTTGGTTAGGCCGTAAAAATGTGATGGATACAACATCGGGTAGAGTCCATTCAGTTCTTCACTAAACGGCTCTACTTTTTGACCAATCACATCGTTTTCGATAAAGGGGACACGTCCAAATACGTCTGCTGTCCATCGAATGTCTTTGGAACAACTTTCTTTGGTTTTTTCCTTATGTTCTTTGATGATTCCGAGAATGGATTCGTAACGTTTTTCGTAACTCATGCTAAAATTGGTTCCGCCGTCCGCAAAGCGGATGTAATCTAACTGAATTTCCGGAAATCCTAATTCACAGGCCTTCTTTATGGATTTTTGAATGGATGCCATCAAATTTGCGTTAGGTGTTTTTTCGGTCAGTCCACCTTCAAAGTTTACCACACGTGCTACCATATAAAAACCAAGTGCTTTTGCCTCTGCGACTTGCTCTGGTGTCGGCGGGTGTGGTTGTATATCCACAACAGCTGCATTCATTCCCGCTTCTTTCATCACTTGAAAAAGTAGGCTCCACCTTTTTTTATCACGAATGGTTTTGGTATTGATATAAAGTCCTTCGATGAAATCGGGACTGATCCCAGAAGCACCTGAATTTTGCCTTTTTTCAATCTTCGTAGCTGACTGGCAGGAAATTAAGATTAGAAGGAGGATCGAAGCGGTGAGTTGTTTCATGGTAGTAATGACAAGATTTTGATTTGGTTTGGAAAATTCAAATCGAATCGATTGACGAAAATAACTAACCCAGAGAAAATTTGGGCATGTTAGAAATTTCCAATGACTTTAATTTGAAATCTTATGGTCGATTTCCAGAAGAACTCTCTGATCCAAAAAATTTTAAAGATCGTATGGTGGAAGTTTCCCGCCTTTTTCAAGCAATGGGCGAATCCTATTTACAACATTTAGGTGATGATTCCAAAATCAGTGGATCGGAGAAAAAGAATCTGATTGAGTTTTTGGAGAATATTTTACTTGTCCTTGTGATGCTTCGTAAGATTGATTTTTCGCCGGCAGATGCGGAAACCTACATTCGAAAGGATCGGGGACTCTTTGAGCTTAGGCTTCGGTTTACCGATGGTTCTGTGTGGGAACTGACTGGTTCCATCAAACCAGAATACCAAATGAAACAAAGGTTGTTTAAAGAATGGTTCAATACAACCTTTTCGAAAGAAATCAAAACTTTCTATGCGGAATATGGAAGAGCTGGAATGGACAAAGTCATTTCCCCAGAAGAAAAAATTCAGATCACAAAACAGATCGATCGCACCATCGCGGAAATTGTGGAAATGATGGTGTATATCGAACGGTTTATGTTGTTTCAGTAGAATGATTCGAAAGGCATTATTGTTTGGATTCGTTTGTTATTATTTCCTTAGTTTAATTATATTTCTTTGAACTTAATTATGGAAGATCACCGCCAATTAGAAATTACGAAAAATAGGATGGATGAATGGAGTCTTTAAAAACAGGAATCACTTTCCATGATACATTTTTAAAACACAATACAGGTCCAGGGCATCCAGAAACTCATGTGAGATTGGAATCCATCTTGGATCATTTGAGTGATTTACCTTCCAAAAATTTTATTTGGAAAAAAGATTTTAAAGAAGCACCACTTTCTATTATATCCTCCATCCATGATCCAAATTACATTCGTTTGGTGGGACGTACCTGTGAAGAAAAAGGATCTGGGTATTTGGATGGAGATACAGTTTTTTCTTCTCATTCTTTTTCGGCTGCTAGTCTTGCTGTGGGCGCTGGCCTTCATCTTGCGGATGAAGTTCTTTTGGGGAACCTAAAAAATGGAATGGCACTCGTTCGTCCTCCCGGCCACCATGCTGAGTCTGACCACGCCATGGGGTTTTGTATTTTTAATAATATTGCTGTGACAGCAAAGTATTTACAATCCAAAGGTATCAAAAGGATTTTGATTTTAGATTGGGATGTTCATCATGGAAATGGCACCCAACACCAGTTTTACGAAGATGATTCTGTGTATTTTGTTTCTCTCCACCAGTATCCGTTTTATCCAGGAACCGGGGCAATGTCTGAGCGGGGTAGGGGAAAGGGACTTGGAATCACAATGAATCTTCCTTTAGCACGGGGTGCCGGTGAAACGGAATACCTAAATAGTTTTGTATCCATCCACCGGGCCATGGAGGAGTTCCAACCGGAGTTTGTTTTGGTTTCGGCGGGGTTTGATGCCCATAAAGACGATCCGTTAGGTGGGATGAACCTGCCAACTTCTGCCTATGGAACCTTCACAAATGAAGTAAAAAAAATTGCAGATACTTATGCGAGTGGTAAACTCATTTCCTTTTTGGAAGGGGGTTATGATTTCCAGGCCTTAGCAGAATCGGTAAAGTTACATCTGGAAACCTTGGCAACGTAAAACATAAACTCAATCTGCGGGTGTTACACCGAAGACCACTTTCACCCAATGGATAAGAGGTCTTGCGCTAATGATGGAAAAATGATTTTGTTTATTCAGTTCTAATGTGCGTAAGGCGGGATTTGTTTTTTTGTTAAATACCTTGTCCGTCAAGTAGGTGAGACTTTTTTTCTCCACAATCCCATCACCAAGGAAATTTTGTAAGGGATTCTCCGCTCCTTCCATCAGAGCATAAGCTTGGTAGACATCCATATCATCCAATTCACCAAAATAGGTTTCTCCAAAGTAACCGGAGATGGTTTCCATCCAACCTTTCTCCTCTTTCCGGATGAGGCCAAAAGATAAGTCTTTGATGGCATCACTGCGAAGGTTGCCAATCATCCCAATAATTTTAAGGGCCGTATTGGGGCTTTTTTCAAATAAAAACCCGAGCCAAAATCCGATTTTTTCCAAATACGAACCTTTGTTTGGTGCAGCAATCAATACAATTTTCCCAAACTTATGGAGCCATTCTTTGTTTTCTAATTTGGCATGGTAGAGGCAAGATCGAAAGATAAGACATCCCAAACTATAACAAATGATATCAGGTTTGGCATCTGGGTCTTCATTAAAAAATACATCCAAAAGATGCATTAGTTTTTTTCCATTTTCATGGATAGGGAGTCCATGATTGTATCTTAGGTAAAATGGATAGTATCCTGCTGCTTCTAAATCGGTGGCAAGGCCAGGGGAGGTTATTTTTCTATCTTTGTATTCTACCGTTTGTTCTTGCCAAACAGTTTCATCTGTAAATAGACCAGGCAAAA
This sequence comes from Leptospira abararensis, assembly GCF_016918735.1. Taxonomy (GTDB): domain Bacteria; phylum Spirochaetota; class Leptospiria; order Leptospirales; family Leptospiraceae; genus Leptospira_A; species Leptospira_A abararensis. The sequence continues at coordinate 104,582 of NZ_JAFFPR010000060.1, read as the reverse complement.
ATAAAACGGATTTTGTTTGATTCGATTCCTTAAAAGCAGCGATCGTTTCTTTCGCTGTAATGTCTTTGCCGATGGTTCGAAAACTCATATCGATTTTTGTGAGTTTGAATTTTTGATTATGAGAACTGCCAAGAATACTCGAGACCATACGGTTATCAAAAACCATATCGTCACTTTTTTGCGCAGTAAGTTCCACTTTGAAGAGGGCTTTGTCAAAGGCTTGGTTTGTTTGTTCTATCGTTTTTTGTAAACTTTCGTTAGATTTGTGACCTGTTTCCTTCACTTGGACTCCGGCCTTTTGTAAAGCTTCTCTCCATTCCGGTTTATAAAAAAAAGCATTGGAAAGTAAGTCTAGCCCTCCGCCTGTGCTTGTTAGGCTACCTTTCACTAAAAATTGAATGCCTTTGAGTAGGGAGTCGGTTGTCTTTTGTGTAAGAGAAACGGTTTTTCCGGCCAGGGAATTGATTAGGATTTGGATCACGGGGAAAGATTGTAACCGCTTTTCTTTGAAAAGCGAGTGAAAAAAGTAACTGGGTTACCTTTTCCTGCAGGGTTCGAATTCGTTTGAGTGGAAAAATCGGATCCCTGAAAATTGCGAATCATTTGAAAAATTAAAGCGCCGAAAATTGGAATTTTTATTGTTCTACACAGATAAGATAGTATAGGGCATCGCAACTTCTACCACCTCCAGAACGGAAGGCACTATAGTTTGTACTATTAGAGGCTCCAACTCGTCCACCATCACTTGCAGTAGTTGTGTTCGTGCCATCTGTCCAATTGGAGCAACTATTTGAAGATTGAAAGGTTGCCTCTTGCCAATAGTTGGTTTGGGCAAACCCAGTCCAATATTCCTTGGTACTACCTGAATCAAAGGAATGGTTGAGTGTATACGGATTTGTGAAATTACCAGCAGTCACCGGTAAAATCCCTGCTGGGTTCGGACTTAGCAAACTTGCGGAATCACTCGAACGAATATAAATCCGTCCTGATTGGAAAACCCAATCTACGTTCTCACCTACACCCCCTCCGCAGTTATCCGAGCTACACGCATTCCGAATACTCCCATCCGTTAACATTGCCTTGAATGTTCCTGTTGCTGGTTTGTTTGTATCTGCATTGCATTTAGCATCTGCTCCGGTAATTCCTTGAAGATCACCATTATAGGTTTGAGCTGTAATAAAAACTTTGTATACGGTTGGTTCTATTTGAATTGTTAGATTCTGATTCGCCGAGTCGGTTCCATTCGTCGCAGTAACAGCATACGTCGCCCCTACTTGCGGATCCACAGGAGTTCCCGATATGACGCAAGTGCTGGTATTGAGGTTTAAGCCGTTAGGCAATGCCGGTGCCACCGAACAAGAAGTATAGGAAAAGCCGATTGTTGGTGTTAGAGATGGTGCGACTACATCTTCTTTGAAGATAAATGAACTAGCAGTATAAGTAATATTGATGTTTCTATGGCTGATAGAAACATTACCAGTTACATTATCATAAAAGGTATCTGAACTATTTGTTGTAATGCTGAGTGTGGAAGTATCTAAACTTTGAGTAGCTGATGCCAAACTTACAGTTTGGGTTACATTGTAGTCTCCTGGAGTAAAAGTTAAAACATTTGTTAGTGGAGAATTTGATCCATTTACCTGCAATTTAGAAGAAGTGAAAGTGAGGGTAACCGTAACATTTGCTGTTGGAAGTTTTACAAGTGAAATCCCAAAAAGTTGGGAAGCCGGGTAGGTGAGTGTTACACCAGTGCTAGAAACATTGATCTTTGCTGAGGAACCAATAGAAATCGAGGAGGAGCTTGCGTTAGCTGGATTCAGTCCACTGATGAGAGTAAATAACAACTCATCCCGAGGGTTGACTTGGTTACATGAAATAAGCCAACCCAACCAAAGGAAGGAAACGAACCAATTCCGACGCATGTTGTTTACCTCCCTTATCCTCTAAAACAATTTAGGGATTTGCCTTTCTCAAGTATCGGAAAAAGAAAACTGGTTACAAGTGAAATTCTTGACTTAAGTAGTTGGAAGCCCTTTCCTTCAGTACTTCTCCTAGAAGATTACGTCCCATTTCATTATCTTTGAAACTCACAACGGTGCGAATGGAAAAAACACGGAGGGCGTCAGAAACCGAAAGTGTTCCATCGGCCGAGTCTTTGCGTCCAGAGAAAGGAAAGGAGTCAGGCCCGCGTTGGCACTGTGCATTCCAATTCACACGAGCCACTTGGTTCACTAGAATGTCTATAAGTTTGCCTACAGTTTTTGGATCTTTTCCAAAGACACTGGCTTGTTGGCCCATATTGGATTGAAAGATATACTCTAAAGGTTCGTCAATGGATGAGAAGGGAATAATGGGAACGAGTGGGCCAAATTGTTCTTCGTGATACAAACGTGCGTTTGGTGATACGGGAGAGAGGATGGCTGGAAATAGAAAGGATTCAGTTATTTCTCCTCCACCGGGATTTAGAACTTTGGCTCCGTGAGTAATAGCATCATCTAAAAGTTCCTTTAACCATTTGGTTTTTCCTTCTTCGGGGAGCGGTGTAAAATTCACATCCTTATCCCAAGGCATTCCCGCTTTCCATTTTGAAAATTCTTCCAAATAAAGTTTTGTAAACTCATCCAAGATATCTTTGTGAACAAAAAGAATTTTAAGGGCTGTACATCTCTGCCCATTGTAAGCAAGGGATCCAGAAAGAATTTCCGGAACCATTGTTTTTAAGTCTATATCCGGTAAAATGATTGCAGGATTTTTTGCATTGAGTCCAAGAACAGACCTTAGGCGGTTGAGTTTGGGATGTTTTTTTGTGATGAGATTGGCCGTGGAACTTGATCCAATAAAAGCAAAAACATCAATTTTCCCAGATTCCATAATGGGGGAAATTACTTTGGATCCATCACCGTAGACGGTGTTGATCACGCCTGGTGGGAATGCTTTTTGAAAACATTCCAGGAGAGGTTGGAGGAGTAAAACTCCATATTTGGCCGGTTTAAAAACAACTGTATTTCCCATAAGGATGGCTGGGATGAGAGTACAAAATGTTTCGTTTAAAGGATAATTAAATGGTCCCATACAAAGAACCACTCCATAAGGAGAACGTTTGATTTGTGCAATGAGACCTGCTTCTTTGATATAATTGGCGGAACTTGTTTCTAATTCTTGTAATGATTCAATCGTATTGACTAAGTATTCGATGGTTCGATCAAATTCTTTTGTAGCATCCTTTTCCGTTTTTCCAATTTCCCACATCAGAAGTAAAATAATTTGGTCTCTTTTACCTTTCATAAGTTCAATAAACTTTCGAACCGCATCAATTCGTTCTTTAGGCGTGGCAATGGGCCAAACGCCTGTTCCGTGATTGTATGCTTTGACCGCTGCATCAAGTGCTAGTAAACTTTGTTTTTCATCAAAGTTAGGATAGGAGCCTAAAATGACCTGTTCCAGTTTTCCATTTTTATTAATAAATATAGGAGATTTTACGATTTGCGATTCTCCTTCCCAAATTCGAATTTCTCCACCAAGGAGGTATTCTTTTTGGTGGATGGGTTTTGTGCGGTACTTTTCTGGAATGGAATCTTCGGTAGGAAAAACAAAGCTCATGATCCAGAATCGAATGGTGACCGAGCTAAAAAAGCAACATTTTAGGTAAAAGATCGGCCGATATAAAATTTATGGAACCATGGATGGACCAAAACAAAGAAGAGTGGGAGGCTTTGACCTTACGACTTTTCCGCCGCGTGGAAGAGTTGGAATCATTGATGTCGGAAGTGCGGAGTGATCTCGTTCGGTACCGTGCTGTCCGTGAAGAATGGTACCATTGGCATAGCATTTGGAAGGAGGAATACGCCAAACGTGCGACCGGCTGAACCGGAAAAATCGTTTTCGCTAGGGCCTCTCTTGGAAAATTAGTCCTATCCCATTCGAAAAAGGAATTCCCATGGCCGAAAAACCTATGTCCCCCTTTGGTGAGTTAGCTCCAAGCACACCAGCCTCACTCTCTGATATAAAAAAGAACATTTACGGACGATACCTAGAAGAATTTAACTTAGGGGATATTTATGTCCACCCGCGCCAATTCACAGTCGACAGAAGTTTTGCACAGGAATTTGCCACTGTATTTATGGATACAAACCCATTGTATCTTTCTGCTGAGTATGCCAAAGCACATGGATTTGCAGACTTACTTGTCCACCCACTTATGGTTTTTAATTTGGCACTTTCCATTGGTGTTCAAAATAACAGTGAGAAGGCGCTTGCGAACCTAGGTTATTACAACGCACAATTTTTAATGCCAGTATATCCAGGAGACACTCTCTCTTCTCGCACTAAAATTTTAGCAGTCGATGACAAAGGCCCAGAAAAACCGGGAATTGTCCATGTAAGAACCCTTTGCCTCAATCAAAAAAACGAAGTGGTTTTACAATACGAACGTAAAATCATGATTTATCAATCGAATGGAAAACCAAAAGGAAATCCAAAACCGGGTGATTCTTCTGCATTTTTCCCAGAATCAAAAACTCCTGCTCTCAAACTCCCTAATTTAAAATTTCCTAAAGAAATGAAGGATGTCACTTGGGGACATACTTACTTTGAAAATTTCAAACCAGGTCAAATTTATGTACACCAAAATGGAAGAACCATTACGGATGAACATGTCCAGTGGACTTTCCGTGTAGGAAACACTCATCCTCTTCATTACGACAAATTATATTCTGCAGGAATTTCTGGCCCGATGGGTGGAGAACCAGTGGTTTACGGTGGACTCGTATTTGGTTGGTTAGCTGGTATGGCATCACGTGATATTTCTGAAAATGCCATTTGGGAACTTGGATTCACAGAAGGATACCATACACAACCTGCTTTTTCTGGTGATACCGTAACTTGCATTTCTCGAATCTTAACCACAGAAGACAAAGGAACGGAATACGGAATTCCTGCAGGTGAAGTACAAATCCAGTTCATTGGTTTAAAAAATATCAAAGCCAATGATGCCTTGGATAAATTCGGTGCTGATCTATTCCTAAAAGAAAATGATAAAAAGAAATTGGGAAAAGAAAAAATCCCAGAGAAAATCTTCGAAATTGAAAGAAGATTAATCATCAAAAAACAACCATAAGGTGAAAAATTGAAAGTCACTATCCCCAAAAGAATTCCGGACATGGAAGACATCGGGGATGGTGTCTTTAAAATTGTCCTTCCTCAACCTTTCTACGCACCTAACAACATTTATATGTATCACGGAAACGATGGGCTTACCCTCATTGATTCGGGATATATTGAATCAATTCCGATGTTACAAGCGTCCCTAAAAACAAAGGGATTTTCCTTTAAAGACATTCGCCATATCATTTATACCCATAATCATCTGGATCATATTTCTTCTTCTTTGGTTTTGAAGTCCTATGCAAAAAATGTAACCTACTACGGGTATCGTTCGATGGCGGACGGAGTGGGAAACTATTTAGAATCGATGATGCTTTTTGAAGAAGCAACAGAAGACCTATTCCATAAAGCCTTTGGTGATAAAGAGGAATTAGATAGGATTTTAGAAGAATCACGCAAAGGTTGGAGGCAGTTTTTCAGTAAATTTAGCGAAACCAAAAAAGGGGATCCTGTTTTACGGATTGATGTGGCCATCGACCATAACGATAGTTTGGAGTTAGGTGGGAGGCTCTTTCGGTTTTTACACACACCTGGTCATAATTTGTATCATATCACTCCAGTAGATCCCTCTACCGGAATTTATTTTTCGGGAGATCTCATCATAGCCAATCTCACGGCCATTTATTCGGAAATGGATGGAAGTTTGGGGGATTATTATTTCACTTTATCCAAATTATTGGAAGAGCCCATCAAACGGATGTTACCTGCCCATGGGAGCGAAATTGAAGATCCTAAAAAAACCATCACTCTTGTGAAAAAAACATTGAGTATTTTGGAAAAGGGAGTCCTTCGTCGGCTCAGGGAAGGGGAGTCCGACCTAAAAATTTTAATGGAAGCTGCCATTGGAAAAAAAGTCCATAATGGCGGCCATTTACCGACTGCCCTTGGTTTGGTTTATAGTATCATCCAGAAACTAGTGTTAGAGGGACAGATTCGGATTGAAAAACGCGAAAATGGATATGAGGTTTTTCATATCGCCACATAATTCGACTTATAAGCTAATTGTTTTTCACTTTTGAAAAGTGTCTATTTTGGTTACATTGGGATTTTGGAAACTATCTCCGAGTGAAACTTTGGACGTGATTTGAAATTCAAAACCAAAGTTGATTGTCTATAGTTTCCAAACTTCGATTTGTTTTCCTTTCCAAACCAAAATTCCATTTTTATTTTCTAATTCTTTTTTATATTCCAAAATTCTAGATGAGGGCCATAAAACTTTATCAGTAAACTCCGAGGCAAAGACCGCATAGCAAACATTTGTTATTTTGCAGATAGATTCTGCATTTTTGATTTGTTCTAGTGGATAGGTTTTGGCTTTATCTGTGAGAAAGAAAGATAAGTTGTATTGAGAAAATACAAAAATTCTTTCTATCTTACTTTGGTTTTTCACAAGAAATTTTTCTACTTCCTTGTCCCCGCCGAGAAGGACGACATTGACATCCTTCAATTCCGATTGGATTTCCTTTCGGATCTCGGAGTTTGCATAAGGACTTTCGATTTTGGTATCTAAGGGAAAATTGTAATCGAGTGAGTTTTTCCAGAATAGACAAGTGAGTATTAGAAACGCAAACGAGATCGAAATTTTTTTCTCTGATTGGATCCATAAAATTCCCGTGTAGAGGACAAAAGGAATTAGCGAATAACAGTAATACGTATATATTTCATGGTGCCAGGGTCTTGAGGAAAAAAAATGGGTCGCATAAATAAACAAGATTCCAATCAGTTCTGGTATCAATTGAAAGATCCCGAGTCCTCCGCTTACAATGAGTTCCAGAAAAATTTGAAATGATTTTTGAAAACCTGTGACTTGTTTGAAGGCCACATGGTATTCCTGAGTTAAGACTTTTGTCCATGGTGCTTTTGTCGACGAATCACCAAATATTGGATAAACGATGAAAACGTAACTTAGCCAGAAAATGGTTAGTATCAGAACTAAAGTATAAGCTAGAAAATTTTCATCACGATAAATTCGTTTTAGTATTTGTGATGAGTTATGTATATGATTTAGTTTCGCGGTTTTGTATAAAAATCCAATAAAGACGGGTAAGAAAAAAAGGAGTAGGTAAATACCAATGTCTTCTTTTATGCTCAGATAAAAAATTGTAGATAAGGTTAAAATGCAATAATGAATCCAACGAATTGAAGAACTAGTGTCATGAATCTTTTTCCTTAGTTCCCAAGTAAAAAAAAAGAAAAAACTGAAAATAAGAACAAGCACCTCAAAATGAAAACTGGATCCAAGCCGATATAAATACAATTGGTTTGTGAGAAGAACCCAAAAAACCAAAAATTTGATTCCCCATTCCTTTAGATTTTTCTTTGAGATTCGATAAGCCCAAAGAATCCAAAGGACGGTTCCCAATTGGTAAGTGAAAAAAACTCCTATAGCGAGTCCCGATCGGTTCGGAAAGAAACTGACAAAGGGGGATAGGGCTGCCAACCCAGGTGCAAAGTGGTGCGGGAGATAACTACCTTGTCCTGATTCTGAATAGTAGGTACTGGTAAAACCATCTCCGTTCGCCAAAGCGAGGAGAATATCCGATAAACCAATATAATCTGCATCCTGGAATAAGAAGGCATCAGCCAAGGCTTTTGTTAGGTGAAATGCATGGTAGCTGCTACTGATTAAAAAAACAATACAACTAATACAAAGTAAATAAGGTAGAGATCTGATTTGTCTTTCTGTTAATAAACCATTTACGAATGAGTTGTCTTTCGATTTTTTCTCTTTCCAATAACTAATGAGTGTTAGGACAAATAAAAAAAGAAATACCCCCTTTTGGAAGGGGGCATGAAAGTGTTTAGGAGAAATAAGGAGAAAAGAGGAAACTAAGCTGAATAAAAAAAATAAATAAACCACTTAACGTATGAAGTACAGGACCTTCCTCTCACCGATCCGTTCCCGGTTGATTTCGACTCGGTTTCTGTAGTAGTAACCTTTCTCTGGAAATGTTTTTGAGAAAAATTCAAATAAATCCATTTCGAATAACAACATACATTCGGCAACGTCCATAGCACCAATAGACATTGCTTTTTTTGTATCTACCATTATATGACGTGAATTGATATAATCTGGTTCGATTTCGTTTGCAATGAGATCGAAATTTGTTTTGGTGATGGTTCCACCTACAGAAGTTTTTTTCCCTCTGCTTTTTGCTTCAGAAATGATCTTTTTAGCCACCCTTGTGACTTCTTTGTCATCCGGCTTTTTGTCCATGGACGCGCTTAAATCAGATCTAGCAGCTGTTACTTGCTGTAATGCCTGAAAAGAAGCAGAATCGAAAATATCCATCAAATTTCTGTATCCAGTGATGGTTTCCATATTGATCGATTTATTATAAGATTCGTATTCTGCTGGAGTGAGGAGGTTTTTCATAGTCTGGATGAAGTTTTTCAGCGCATACTCCGACTCTACCATGGGAGCAGAAATCCCTGAAACTCCAATCCTCTGGCAGATCCGAATATCGTTTCTGGCCTCCGGGCCACCGATTTTGACATAGATTGGCAAAATTCCTGCCGTGATCGTTTTTAATAGGGAGATTTCTTCCTCACCCATATCTTCCGTTTCCGTTCCTGTTTTGATGCAGACAAAAGAGTAATTCTCTTTCATCTCCTGTAAGGTTTTTCGTAAAACGTGGATTGATGTTTCCATAAGCAGAAGATCTCCATGTATGGTATCGTCGATTCCCGAAAATAGTACAAGTCTTTTGCGCTTTTTTTCCCCCTTTCTTGACAGAAAATTCCAATTCCCTAGCTTCGAACCTATGGGAATATTCTCCTCCATCTTCCAATCCAAACCTAAACAAGAATCTAAGGAACCTGCAAAAGAGGGAGCTGCCGCTTCCGGAATCTCATTCGGGATCATTGTGGTTCTTGTTTTTGCCTTCAAATCATCTATATTAGATGCTAATAATATTCCTTCAGGTTCTATGATCCCCACGCTCAAAATCGGGGACTTCTTATTTGTAAATAAAATGCGTTACTCTTTTCGTATGCCATTTACAGAGAAGGAACTCTTTAGGATTGATGATCCGAAACGTGGTGATATCGTAACTTTTATTCCACCGGCTACGGCCCTTGCGCAAGAAGAATCGAGAACAGGAATTTTTGCCAAACGATTTGTAAAACGGGTCGTTGGACTTCCTGGAGATACAATTCGAATCACAAGAAAGTACATTGATACAAAAGATAGAGGAAGGGTACACTTTGCACTTGTTGAGTATAAAGAAGTCGGTGCAAATGATTTCCAATCCTATGCACCAAAGGAAGTTCCTATTGGAAAAGAACTTTCTGACTTGGACAACTTAGAAGCAACTCAAAGAGCCCTGTTTAAAGAAGTAAAACCAGGTTTCGAACACTTCATTCTAGAAGGTTTTGAAGATGATCGTCGAGCCCATATCTTCGAGTATTGTGATTTTTTACATGGTTGTGTGATCCCGGAAGGCCAATATATGGTGATGGGTGACAACAGGGATGACTCGCACGATTCACGTGCTTGGGGTTTTGTAAAACGAGAAGATATTTTAGGTAAGGCACTAATCATTTACTTTTCTATTGATTGGAAAGACTCCACTTGTGAATACAAAGACGGGCAGGAGCTCGCAGAAAAAGGGCCAGAAATCGCAGAACGATATGAAGGCGACGCGTTAGATAGACGTTGTCACTATTCTGAAATCTTCTCTTCACATAACGCTCGCTATAGAGATGATGAGTCTAGGTTTGGGTGGATTGAAAGAACCTTACGGTATCGTTTGTGGAGACTTGGTGTCCGTTGGGATCGGATTGGTCGCATCCTCCAATAAGATGACTGGAGAACCTGAAAAACCATCGGATAAAAAACCAGAGAAGTCATCCATGGCGATGGCTGGTGCCGGATTTGAATTTGTATCTTCCATCGCACTTTTTGTGGTGGGAGGATACTACCTAGACGAATATCTAAAAACCGAACCACTTTGGCTTCTTATTGGTTTCTTTTTCGGTTTTATCCTGGCTTTCTATTCCCTCATCAAACGGGCCAAAGAAAACGAATAGGCAACTCGTTTTCTTTTCTTCCCTTTGTTAGTTCACCACTAACAAGAAGATCTGATTCAGGGAAATGTTTTCCATCCTCATCCTGATAAATTCTTGACGACACTAGTAAATATAAAAAACCTTGGCTGTAATGGCTTTAGAGACAACCACTCACTACGAGATCATGGATTCCATGCCCGCTCTTGGATTGTCTAGCTATGTCCTCTCTACTCTCGTCGTCGTAGTCTCCTCATACATACGTAGCTTTCTGTCATAATCTTCCTTCGTTTCCTCGGTCGACAGAAAGCTGAAGTCGACGGGGAAACCAAATCGGGAGGATCTTTATGCGGGAACAAATCACCGTAAGTCAATATATCATACGTTTTTTAGAATCTAAAGGGGTTCAGTGGATACCTGGGGTTCCTGGTGGAACCATATTGCCATTGTACGAAAGTTTGGCCGAATCGAGAATTGAACATGTGTTAGCTCGTCATGAACAAGGTGCCGGATTCATTGCGCAAGGTAGAGCAAGAACTACAGGTGAAGTAAGTGCTGTATTTGTTTCCTCAGGTCCAGGTGTTGCCAATCTCATCACTGCGGTTGCTGATGCCCAAAGAGATTCAATTCCCTTATTGGTTTTTTCTGGACAAGTTCCCTTGGCCTTAATTGGAACCGATGCCTTTCAGGAATTACCCACAGCAAGTATTGTCTCTCCTCTTGTTAAGAAAGTTTATAAGATAGAAGAACCAAACCAAATCATAGAAATCTTGGATGAAGCTTATCATTTATCTGGTTCTGGAAAAATGGGCCCAGTATGGATTGACTTACCAAAAGATATCCAAATCCAAACCATTAAGATTTCCAATGATCATCTTATGTTCAATCCACAAAAAAAAGATGAGCTTTTTGAGGCCAAAGAAATTGAAGATGAATCTACTGATGAAAGTTTGGATTTCTTTTTACAAGAGTTTAAATCACTTTTGGAGGCTTCTGACTTCCCCTTACTTTACATAGGTGGCGGAGCCAAAAAAGAATATTTACGTTTGCGCGATTTTGTTTCAAGGTTCCAAATTCCTGCAGTTACTACCCTTATGGGTTTAGGTATTTTTGAAAAAGAAGATCCAATGAATTTAGGGATGATGGGTATGCATGGAACCGTGGTTGCCAATGAAGCTTTGGGAGTATGTGACCTTCTCATTGCGATTGGTGTTCGTTTTGACGATCGGGCCACGGGTGCCATTCAGAAGTTTTGTAACCAAGCGAAAGTCATACATATCGATATTGATGCACGTGAAATTGGTAAAAACAAATCAGTCCATTTGAGTTTGCAGAAGGATATCTCCGAGGTTCTTCCCTTTCTGATCGAAGAAGACTTTTGTATTCAAAATACAAAAGCATGGGAGCAAATTGAAGTATGGAGACAAATCCCAGAACAACATCCGATGAAAAATATACTTTTGGATTTTGCTTCTGTACTACCCGAAGGGGATCACTACGTTCTTACGGATGTAGGCCAACACCAGATGTGGGTGGCACAGTATTTTCCCTTTGCAAATCCTAAATCTTGGATCACTTCTGGGGGACAGGGGACTATGGGTTTTGGCCTTCCTACGGCCATCGGTGTAGCCTTAAGTCAGAGAGAGGCTCATGTGTTTTGTTTTTCCGGTGATGGTTCCATTATGATGAACTTACAAGAGTTATCTACTTTAAAGGAACAGAATCTGAATGTAAAGGTGATCCTGATCAACAATGAACATTTGGGCCTTGTGAAACAACAACAGGATTTGTTTTACGGAAGTAAACATTCTGGTTCTAAATTTCATTTTCATCCCGACTTTTCGTTGTTATGCCAATCGTTTGGAATCGGATATTCGGAATGGGATTGGAGTTTGGGTACAGATGAGCTACAAAGGGTTTTGGAAAAAAAGGGGCCGGCTATGATTGAAGTGAGAATCCCTGCCAGTTGGGGAGTATATCCCTTTGTTCCAGGAGGAAAGTCGAATCAGGAATATGTCCTAGACAAGGTTACAATGTAAAGAGTCCATCCGAGGGATTAATTTCCCTCGGATACCAAATCGTAGTTAAATGGCTTTGCTCCCGCGTTCTCCGCTACGAATGCGGATGACTTCTTCTAAAGGCATAACGAAGATCTTTCCATCTCCGATTTTACCTTCAGGTCCCGTTTTTGCTGCTTTCAAAATTGCATCGACGGTGGGTTTGACAAACTCATCGTTGACTGCGATTTCTAAACGTACCTTTCGTAAGAGATTCACTTGGTATTCATGCCCACGAAAAACTTCTGTTTTTCCTTTTTGTTGGCCATAACCTTGAACATCACTTACGGTCAAACGATAGATTTCGTTTTTGGTAAGTTCATTTTTAACTTCTTCTAGTTTGTGTGGTTGGATGATTGCGATGACTAATTTCATATTGATTACCTAATGTCATATCCTTTTTCACCATGGATTTCTTGGTCAAGTCCGGTGATTTCTTTATCTTCTTCAATTCTAAAACCAATTGTTTTTTCAATCACAAGTGCCAGTATGTAAGAAACTACAAAAGAATAAAATCCTGTTGCTGCAACACTGATTACTTGCGCAGTCATTTGGTTTCCTAAGGTCATCCCTTCAGCTAACTCCAAAGCAAAGAGTCCAGTGAGAATGGCTCCGAATGCTCCACCAACACCATGGATCCCGAAAGCATCAAGTGTATCATCATATTGAATTTTACCTTTCATAAGAATTGCCATATAACAAATGGGAGATACTAAAACACCCATAATCATTGCACCTTGGACTCCCACATAACCAGAAGCTGGTGTGATGACTACAAGTCCTGCTACAATTCCAGAAGCAGCACCGAGTGCCGTTGCTTTTTTTGTATGTAACCATTCAATGAGTAACCAACTGGCTCCTGCAGCTGCAGGGGCAATCAGTGTTACCAAAAATGCTCTAGCCGCAAGTCCATTGACAGCAAGTCCTGACCCTGCGTTGAAACCAAACCAACCAAACCATAATAGGCCTGATCCAAGTAACGTATAAGTCATGTTATTTGGATGAGTCAGTAAACCGGAATCACCTTTTCGTTTCCCTATGACAATTGCTGCGGCAAGTCCTGCAATCCCTGAGATCAAATGGACAACAGTTCCTCCAGCAAAATCTAGAGCATTCATTTTTAGCAGCCAACCTGAATCTGCCCAAACCCAATGTGCCACTGGGTCATAAACTAACGTTGACCAGACGAGAATAAAAACTACATAAGCGGAGAGTTTGATTCTTTCGGCAATCGCACCTGAGATTAGGGCTGGTGTGATGATAGCAAACATACCTTGAAATAAAAAGTGAACATAGGTAGGGATAGAACCCTTTACAGAATCGATATCAATTCCATTGAGGAATGCTAAATCAAAATTTCCGATATAAGGGTTATCTCCGGAAAAAGCAAAACTATATCCGAAGATCGTCCACTGCAATGTCATTACGATGATAGCAACAAAACTATGCATCATAGTTGAGAGGACATTTTTAGATCGGACAATCCCTCCGTAAAACAAGGCAAGTCCCGGGATCATAAAAAACACCAAAGCAGACGAAACCAACATCCATGCCGTGTCTGATTTATCGATGGCTGCGGGAGAAGGAATTTCCCCTTCTGCGGCTAGGAATCCCGGTAAAAGGAAGAGTAGACATACCAACAAAGGTCGTACGACCAATTGTATTTTCATTGTTTGCTCCAAATATCGTTTTTGAAATGAGAAATAAAATTCGTATCATTACGAATGGTTTCCCTCTGAAAGCGAGCCAATTCTGCAAAACTAAGAACTTTTTTGTAAAAAAACTGAGGGAGTTGGGAAGCTGGTAGTCAGTTTCCCTTGGTTGTGGTAAGGAGAAGGTATTGGGTGGTGGGTCTAGTTCCCCACCCGAGTCAGGGCGGGGATACACAGATTTGCAATCTCCCCTTGCTAAAAACTAAAAAAAATCCCAACAAAATTTAAATAAAAAGATTGAACAAAATTAGATTGTGCACAATCTAATGTGTATACGGAGACCAAACATGTCAGATGATTTTTACAATATCAAGGTGAAACGGGGTTCTGAAGAAGTTCCTTTGGAGCAGTTTAAAGACAAAGTACTATTAATCGTGAATACGGCAAGTGAGTGTGGATTTACGCCTCAGTATAAAGGCCTTCAGGAAACTTATGATCGCTGGAAAGGTAAGGGTCTCGAAGTTTTGGCGTTTCCTTGCAACCAATTTGGACAACAAGAACCAGGGTCTGATGCAGAAATCAAATTGTTTTGCGAAAGAACATTCATGACGACCTTTCCCATCTTTTCAAAATTGGAAGTGAATGGACCAAATACGGACCCACTTTATAAACATCTCAAAAAACAAGCTCCTGGAATCTTCGGATCCTTAGATATCAAATGGAATTTTACAAAGTTTTTAATCGATAAACAAGGAAATGTTGTAAAACGATACGCGCCCATCACAAAACCGGAAGATATTGAAAAGGATATCGAAAAACTTGTCAAAGGTTAAGAATCCAACGGATGAGGTTCTTCTTTTGAAGAACCAAGTTTGTTTCTCTTTATATTCGTCTATGCATCGATTGATGAAAATCTACCGTCCGCTTCTTGCAGCAGTGGGTCTCACCTATCCGCAATATCTTGTGATGTTGGTTCTTTGGGAAGAGGAGGAAAGCACGGTTAGTGGGCTTGGGGACCGGTTACAGTTGGATTCTGGGACGTTGACACCGTTACTCAAACGATTGGAACAAGGTGGGTTTATCCAAAGAAAAAGAAACTTAGATGATGAACGCGTTGTGATTGTATCACTCACAAAAAATGGAAGGCAGTTGCGTGAAAAAGCAAAATCAATACCAGAACAAATCTTTTGTTTGTCGGGGATTGAAGAAAAACAGGCGATTCAATTAAAAGAAATCTTGGACCATTTTGCTTCCATCTAAAAAGGAAATTTCATTTCAGGAGTTTGATTTAGTCTTTTATTCTTGACCATAAAAAGTAGATATTAGAATCATTTAACATTATTTAATGTTAGCTTGTCTTTTGAACTTCCATGGTGTGACCTAGGTTATGTGCATATTGAAATCCTACTTGCCATTTTGTCTTTTCATAATCTTCTTTTTTATCTCCTGTAAAAATCCGCTCTCTGATAATCCGTGCGATCCTAACGAATCCACTTTTCGAAACACCTTATTGGTAAAGTGGTTCACATCCGACTATAGTCAGACTTGCGGCAAAATCTATTTACCTTCAATACCGAAAGAGATTTTGGAATATTCCATTCCCAGCCTTGGCGTAAGAGGAATGATTCGTGGTAACCAAATTGTGATTACTTCGGAAACCATTACTTCCATAACTTCCTATATTGCTAATTTTAAGGCAAATGGTCGTTCGGTAACGGTCGATGGGATCGAACAAATCAGTGGCGTAACATCGAATTCATACGCATCACCATTGAAATACATTTTAACAGGTGTTGATGGTAGTACCAACGAATATACCATACAAATGGTTGCTCCCCGCGTTTTGGGTTCTGGTTCTCTCCGCCTTTGGTTTAAAGCAGACCAACTAACGCTTAGTGATGGGGATGGAATCGCAGCTTGGTCGGATGTGAGCGGCTATGGGAATCATATTTCTCAAGCTAATGCGATCCAAAGGCCTGTTTTCCGATTGAATCAAGTCAATGGTTATCCAACAGCCGAGTTCAGAAGTTCAACAACATCGCGTATGGATTTATCATCTGGGGCGGTTGGGTTGTATGTAACTAATAGCGGGAGTGCCTTTTTTGTGATGAGACTAGTTGATACGATTACTGGTGGAATCACTTTATTAAACTTACATGGTGGCCAAGGAAGAGAGATTTCCATCAATCATCCTATTTCGCAATATTTAGTTTGTCGAAATGGAGCAAGCTGTGCCCTTATATCAGCTTTACCTCTCCCCAAAGCAGAATTTCTTGCTGTGGGCTCAGTCCAAGTCTTAATGACAATAGCTCTAGAGTATTGGAATGGTAATTTGAAAGGCCAAGTCCCCATATCGTACGATTATTCGGGTGGCTCAATACCCAATTCTCTTTATTTAGGGAATGGAAACTTGGACGCAGATTTAGCAGAGGTTTTGTATTTTAATACGGATCTATCGGAAGCGGAAGTTCAGAAATTGTATTTTTATCTCAACACGAAGTATGGCCTTTCGTCTATTTAAATTGTATCATTCGCTGACTTCTAGCAAAAAGACGAACTTTCTAAGATAAAAAATTTGCGAACGACAATTCCGTCTTCACATACCAGCAAACATGTGATATATGGAAGCCATTGGGTGGCGGGTGGTTAACCCCACCCAGTTCGATTAGGGCGGGGAACTATACCATTCTATCCCCTCCGCACCGCAATCCTACTTGCCCCCATTTCCGCATCTAGTAAACTGCAACCAATGGATCTAAATACCATCAACCTAAAACGATTCCATTTACATTACTTTACATATTTAACCGTTATATTCATTTTAAGTCTCCCGCTAACTTCTGGTTTGGTGGCGGATGGATACCGTATCATCTTCTATTTCGGTGGTGCTATGTCCTTTGCGATCCAAATGGCAATCTTACAACTTCGGTTCCTACCAAGAAAAATCCCTGCTCTGTCGGAGTCGGGCTTCCCCTTTTTCACCGTATTCCTCTCCTTTTTTCTAAATCTGGGCATTTTGACCTCTTTACAGGTCCTAGAGTACCCTTTTGAGGCAACTTCTGGATTTTTAATTGCCTATTTCGTCCACCTTCTTTTCCTTGTATTTGCGAGCTATTTCAGTGGAAAATAAGTCTAAATATCGGTTTTTTTTATCTTTTTTATTAGTTTTTTCCCTTAGTTTTACGAATCTTTTTGCGAACGATTCGGAAGGGCACAGCTCTGACGAGGGCTTCGATTTCAGTGAAGTCATGGCGCACCACTTAGGTGATGCCCCTGTGTTCCCACTGAACTTTGGGGGAACCATTGTCACAGAAGGACAACCAGGGTTTGATGCAGAAAACCACGATGTCTTTGTAAACCATGATGGAGTGAAGTATCACTACTTAGGTGGACTCGACCTTCACATCACCAAACGAGTGACCATGATGTGGATCGCTTGTTTTTTTATGTTCCTCGTTTTTATCCCAGCAGCCAATTTGATTTCTCGGGATCCAAAAAAAGTTCATAACAAATTCACATCGGGTGTAGAGGCTTTTGTTTCTTATTTAAAAGAAAACGTTGTGGATGCATCTCTTGACCACCACGGACATTCTTACTACCACTACATCTTCTCTTTGTTTTTCTTTATCCTTTTTTGTAACCTTTTTGGTCTCATCCCATCTGTGGGTGAACTCACTGTGGCTGCCTCTGACGCACTTGTTGCCGTTGGGGTAGTGGAACACACACCACATTCCCTTCACACATTTGGACAAATTTGGTCAGGGATCACTCCCACAGGTGATATCAGTGTCACTCTTTCTTTAGCATCCATTACTCTACTTACGATTTACGGAACGGCTTTTTCTTACCAAGGAATCTCCTTCGTAGCACATGCAGTTCCTAAGGGAGTTCCGCTCCCCCTTTGGCCACTCATGTGGGCCTTAGAATTTATCGTAACTCACATTGCTCGCTCTTTTGCATTGACCATGAGGTTACTTGCCAACATGACAGCGGGACACGTTATGATCCTTGCTTTACTTGGATTTATCTTTATGAGTGAAAGTTGGCTCATTGCACCAGTGTCTGTTCTCAGTTCGGTGCTCATTTACTTTTTAGAACTACTTGTAGCCTTTTTACAAGCGTTCATTTTCTCTCTGCTCACAACCGTGTTCATCGGAACAGTGATGCACAGACATTAAGATTGGTTTTATTTATATTATAAAACACACAGGAGTGAAACGAAAACAATGGAATTCGGTTTAGGATACATCGCAGTAGGACTCGCAGCAGGCCTTGCATTACTTGGTGCAGGAATCGGTATTGGTAGAATTGGTGGATCAGTGGCAGAAAGCATTAGCCGCCAACCAGAAGCAGCTGGAAAGATCCAACTCGTTCTTTACGTAGCAGCAGGTATGATTGAAGGGGCAGCACTTTTCGCAGTGGTGATCGCTCTTCTTATCGCGCTCAAACTCAATGGCTCAATTGACAAAACAATTGGTGCTGGTGCCACTAAAGTAGAACAAGGACAATAGTCTTGGTTATCCTCGCGGCTTCCGGCTTCAATTTGCTGAAAGTCAATCCGGGTCTGGTTATCTGGACCCTGGTCACTTTCGCAATTGTTGTCTTCGTTCTTAAAAAATTTGCATGGGACAAGATCCTTCATGCTCTCGAAGAACGTGCTTCCGGCATCCAAGGCGATATCAACAAAGCAGAATCTCTTCGCGTTGAAGCAGAGAAGTCTTTAAAAGAATACAAAGACCAACTCTTCAAAGCGACAGAAGAAGCACATAAAATTGTCGATGAAGCTAAGAAAGATGCAGTTGCTCTCCGCACAAAGTTGACGGATGAAGCGCACAACGAAGTAAAAGGCATTAAAGACAGTGCAATTCGCGAAATCGAACTAGCGAAAGGCAGAGCTTTATCTGAAATGCAACACCAAATTGTGGAAATGTCCGTTCTCATCGCGAGTGAGATCTTGGAGAAACAATTAAAGAAGGAAGACTATGCTTCCTTTGTCGAAAAAGAGATCGCAAAACTCGATAAACTTAAAATAAAATGAGTCTGAACCAAATTTCAAAGGTTTACGCAACGGCACTTTTGGAGTTAGCTAAAGAAACTAACTCGCTTGAGTCAACGGAAGAGGAACTTTCAACCCTTGTTGATATTTTCTTTTCCGATGATTCAATCCGCCATTATTTCCTTTCTCCGTTAGTTGATCCTTCTGAGAAAGAAAGAACTGCTGAAAAGTCAGTTCAAGGGAAGGCATCGGAAATCGTTGCCAACTTCATTACACTTGTGGTTCGTAAGAATCGATTTCTATACCTCAAGGATATTTTGGAAGATTATAGAACAGGAGTGGACCGACTTAAAAATCGTAGTTCTCTTCGCATTGTTTCCAAAGATTCTTTAGGCAAAGAAGCTGTAGATCAAATCACCAAGTCTATCTCTTCCAAGTTCGGACGCGAAGTTCGTGTCACAGAACATACGGATCTTAACCTCATCGGTGGGTTCAAAATCTATATAGACGACTTTTTAATCGATGCCTCGATCCGTGCAAAACTTGCCGGAACTCGCGAGGCTCTCCTCCAAAAGAAAATCCCAGTCGGAGCATTTGAATGAAAATTAAAACAGACGAAGTAACGTCGGTACTAAAACAAGAAATTAAAAACTTCAAAAAAGACCTTCAAGTTGAAGAAGTTGGAACAGTTCTCGAAGTAGGGGACGGGATTGCGAGAGTTTACGGACTCACAAACGTAATGTCAGGAGAGCTTGTGGAATTCCAAAACGGAGTTCGAGGACAAGCCTTCAACTTAGAAGAAAACTCCGTTGGGGTTGTTATCTTTGGTGATTATATCAAAATTGAAGAAGGTTTTTCCGTTAAACGTGTGGGAAAGATCTTCGAAGTTCCGGTAGGACCGGAACTCCTTGGTCGAGTGCTAAATCCTCTTGGGGAAGTGATCGACGGAAAAGGCCCCTTAAACGCAAAAAAAACAAGACCAGTTGAGTCACCAGCTCCTGGGATTGCGATGAGAAAATCCGTTCATGAACCAATGCAAACAGGAATCAAAGCAATCGATGCGATGATCCCCATTGGTCGTGGACAAAGAGAGCTTATCATTGGAGACCGCGGAACTGGAAAAACATCCATCGCAATCGATACCATCATTAACCAAAAAGGAAAAGGGGTCATTTGCGTTTATGTAGCGATTGGACAAAAAGCATCTACTGTTGCTTCCACCATCGAAATGTTACGCGAAAAAGGTGCATTAGAATATACAATCATCGTATCGGCTAACGCGTCTGAGCCTGCTCCGATGTTATACATTGCACCGTATTCTGGTGCGACTATGGCTGAATACTTTATGTATGAAGAAGGGAAAGCAACACTTGTTGTTTATGATGACCTTTCTAAACAAGCCGTAGCTTATAGACAGATGTCACTTTTACTACGCCGCCCACCAGGTCGTGAAGCATACCCTGGGGACGTATTCTACCTTCACTCGCGCCTACTTGAAAGGGCAGCGAAACTCGATGATAAATTTGGTGGTGGGTCTATGACAGCACTTCCGATCATTGAAACTCAAGAAGGGGAAGTATCAGCATACATTCCAACCAACGTAATCTCCATCACTGATGGTCAGATTTACCTTCAGTCCAACCTATTTGCATCGGGTCTTCGCCCTGCGGTGGACGTGGGAATTTCTGTATCACGGGTGGGATCTGCAGCGCAAATCAAAGCGATGAAAAAAGTAGCGGGAACGTTGAAGTCTGACTTAGCACAGTTCCGTGACTTGGAAGCATTCGCTCAGTTAGGAACCGAACTAGATCCAGTGACACAAGCACAGCTCGATCGTGGATACCGAGTTCTTGAAATTCTAAAACAACCAAACAACTCACCAACTCCAGTAGAAGAACAAGTGATCTCTATTTTTGCGGTGACAAAAGGGTTTATGGATGCAGTTCCAACGGCAAAGGTTCGTGAATTCGAATCTTTCCTACTTAGAACGATGCGAGAACAACACCCAGAAATTTTAGAAGAAATCAGAACTGCAAAAGAAGTAAAACAAGAAGCAGCTCTGCAAAAAACAATCAAATCGATTGTCGAACATTTTCTGACAAAGAATAATTAAGGGGAAAGATCTTGGCGACACCGCGTGAGATAAAAAAGAGGATTAACTCGGTTAAAAACACGAGAAAAATCACTCGAACCATGGAGATGGTCTCCACGGCAAAGGCAAAAAAAGCGACTAACAAAGTCAATGCGGCGAAACCATACGCTGACTTGACACGAGAGTTGGTTTCTTCTTTGTCTAGCCTTGCTTCGATCATCCACAGCCCTTACTTAAGGAAGCCGGACAAAATCCGAAAAGTGGCTATCCTTGCAATTGCCGCTAACCGTGGGTTATGCGGTGGTTTTAACTCCAACCTCCTTCGTATGGTAAAAAACCGTATTGAAGAGTTGAAGTCCAAAGGTGTGGAAGTCGAAGTCCATGCTGCTGGAAAAAAAGCGATCGCCTTTTTTAAATTTGCAAAAATCGAATTGGTGACTTCACAAACCAATATTGATGACAAAGCGGGAAGTAAAGAAGCAAATGATCTTGCTTCTTATTTTATGGAACGTTTTGCAAATGAATCGGTGGATTCTGTTGAAATTATTTCCACTCACTATTATTCGGCAGCCAATCAAAAACCTGAGATTACCACTGTTCTTCCTTTAAAAATGGAAGAAACGGGATCAAAAGGTTCTACGGGGCCAGATGTATTGTATGAACCAGATCCAAAAACTATTTTGGAAAACCTTCTTCCTATGGTGATCAAAACAACTTTTGTTAAAATCATTTTGGAGTCGGTCGCATCCGAACACATTGCACGACGAGTGGCTATGAAAGCGGCAACAGATGCTGCAGGTGAGATGATCAAACTTCTTACTCGCGGTTACAACCGAGTTCGTCAGGCAAAAATTACGCAGGAAATTTCAGAAATCGTAGGGGGAGCGGAAGCCATCTCCTAACAAAGGTCTTTCGGAGTATATATGAATAAAGGTAAAATTAAACAAATCATCGGTTCGGTATTGGACATCAGTTTTGATTCCGGGAATATGCCTGAAATCTACAATGCCGTAGAGATTCAATCTAAAGTAAACGGCAAAGATGTTACCATTACTGCTGAAGTGCAACAGCACATCGGAAACAACACAGTTCGCGCCATCTCCCTTCAATCCACTGACGGATTAAAAAGAGGATTGGAAGTTGTTGATACAGGAATCCCAATCTCTGTTCCAGTCGGAACAAAAACGCTTGGTCGTATTTTCAATGTGCTCGGTGAGGCAATCGACGAGTTAGGTGATCTACCTAAAGACGTAAAAAGAATGCCAATCCATAGAAACGCACCTTCTTATGATGAAATTAAACCTAAAACGGAAATCTTTGAAACTGGGATCAAGGTCATCGACCTTCTTGCTCCTTATATCAAAGGGGGAAAGACTGGTCTTTTCGGTGGTGCCGGAGTAGGAAAAACCGTTCTCATCCAAGAGCTTATCAACAACATCGCAAAACAACATGGTGGTTACTCTGTGTTCGCTGGTGTTGGGGAAAGAACTCGGGAAGGAAACGACCTTTGGAACGAGATGAAAGAATCGGGAGTCATCGACAAAACAGTACTTTGTTTTGGTCAGATGAACGAACCTCCTGGTGCTCGTCTTCGTATTGCACTTTCAGCACTCACGATGGCGGAAAACTTTCGTGATGAGTCTGGGTCTGATATTTTACTTTTCGTAGATAACATCTTCCGTTTTTCACAAGCTGGATCTGAAGTATCGGCCCTTCTTGGTCGTATGCCTTCTGCGGTGGGTTACCAACCAACTCTATCAACAGAAATGGGTGGACTACAAGAGCGGATTACATCAACGGTTCGCGGGTCCATCACTTCGGTGCAAGCGATCTACGTTCCTGCCGATGACTTAACTGACCCGGCTCCCGCTACTGCATTTGCTCACTTAGATGCAACGACGACTCTTTCTCGTGCGATCTCTGAAAAAGGAATTTATCCTGCGGTGGATCCACTCGATTCTACTTCTCGCATCATGAACCCACAAATCGTGGGAGACGAACATTACAACACAGCGCGTGAAGTACAAAGAATCCTTCAAAGATACAAAGACTTACAAGACATCATTGCGATTCTTGGTATGGACGAACTTTCTGAAGATGACAAAGTCCTTGTGTCTCGTGCTCGTCGTATTGAGAAATTCCTCTCACAACCTTTCCATGTGGCAGAGCAGTTTACAGGTCGACCTGGTAAGTATGTGAAATTGGAAGATACCATCCGATCCTTCAAAGGAATCATTGAAGGAAAATATGACACACTTCCAGAGCAAGCGTTCTACATGGTCGGATCGATTGACGAAGTAATCGAAGCGGCAAAGCAACTCAAAGGTTAATCAGGATGAGTAAAGAACTGACTTTAACAGTCATCTCACCCGACAAAATCCTATACCAAGGGAAGGCAGAGTCTGTGATTCTGCCGGGTTCTGTAGGATATTTTGGGATTCTACCGGGGCACGCCACACTTGTGTCCCAGTTGGACTTTGGGCTTATCAAATTGCATACTTCCGGAAAAGAGTTCCGAATTGCGATCGATGGGGGATTCTGTGAAGTGAGAAATGACCAAATCCGAGTCCTTACCGAAGGTGGGGATTCTGAGGATGATTTGTCCCATGACCATGCCGTGGAACTCCTGGAAGAGGCGGAAGCCCTTCCATCCTCCAAAGACAAAGAAATTCTTCTAAAGAAAGCAAAAGTTCGCATTTTACTACACGAACGTTAATTTTTTTCCCCCCTTCTTGCCGAAAATATACCAGAGGGGGATTTCCTTTGGCTGTAGATTGGATTCGACGTTTTGTATTGGTATCGATACTATTTGCCGGATTCTATTACTTAAAGGAAAACCCTGATTTGCGAAAAAGAATCTATTCCGAAGAGCCGATTCGTGTTAAAATTGAGGGGCCAGTATTGAACCCTGGGTTTTATTCATTGGACGCAGGTTCGAATGGAAAGGATTTAATTGAAATGGCGGGTGGGTATGTACCCGGAGCGCAAATCAAAACGGAGGACAGTATCTTGGAACAGCCGTTAGAGGATGGCCAGATACTAAATTTGGGAAAACGGTAACCGAGGCGAATGGCGGATCAAGAAAAGAATAAAAACGAAGATCTAGATAACATCGAACCTGTGCTCGATGAAGACTCGTTTTCCTTAGATTTGGATGATTTTGATATGGGCGATGATGATATGGATGTGTCGCCAGGGATTGAAGCCCCAAACCTAGATGATATTTCTGGATTTGATGATGAAGACGATTCCATATCGGATATGGTTGCCTCCTCCGATACCTATGACGATTTATTAGATATCGATTTAGATTCTGACCTTAATTTACTTGGGGAAGAAGATCCCATTTTACATGATGAAGACATTCATGCAGATTTTTCTGATTACGAAGAAGAATCGGAAAAAGAACAAAACAAAACTCCTAATAAATCCAAACAATCTTATAACGCTAACGATACTGATGAAGATGATCTTGAATTAGAATTCGATGATGATTTGATTGATCTTGATAAAGAAATCGAATCGATACTCAACGGTGAAGATGGAATCCTAACTTCTAAAAAACCAAAACAAGATTTAGAAGAAGAGGAAGGTCCTATTTCTCTATCTTTGGAAGAACTCGAAAATATTACGGGTGATTTAGAAGAAGAAGACCATTCAGGAGAACCAGATCGTTCTCAGTTTGATGAAGAAGAACATGCTCTTATCGATGAAGATTCCGATCTAGATTTAGATTTGGATGATTCCGAAATTGATACCAACCTTTCCTTTGATGAAGAAGGAAAACCTGAGTTTGATTTAACAGACCATGATGCAGAAGATACATTCACACCTAAAGATGATTTAGGTCCAGGGACAGCGGAAGAAGATTCCACTTTTAAACCTCTTGTGGATCCTGAAGAAGAAGAGTTATTTGGCAAAACCAAAGAAGACGAAAATCTAACTCTCTCTGACGAAGAATTAGGCAACATTCTTGGAGCTGGTGGTGAAGCCAGCTTAGAAGAAACCCTTGGCTCAGAAGAAGAATTTTTAACCACAGATGATGAATCTGACCTTCCTAGTTTTTCAGATGAAGATGAAGAAAGTTCCTTTGATCTGTTAGGTGGAGAGTTTGAACCTGCCGAAGAAACTGAGTCTTCGGAGGAAGAAGAGGATGAAGGACCTCTCACTCTATCTTTAGAAGAATTAGAAAATATCTCTGGTGAGGCAATCGAAGAAGACTTTGAAGAACCGGCTTCTGATATCTTAAATGAAGAATTAGAAGACGAATCCATCACCTTAAGTCCAGACGAACTTGGAAATATCATTGCTGGTGATCCAGTAGAAGAATCGGTAGATTCGGAAATGGAAGAAACGCATGAATTGGACACTGATCTTGGTGACGACTTTGATTTTGCTTTAGGTGAACCGGAATCGGATCTGGAAAATTCAGAAAACTCGGAAGAAGGTCTCGAAGGTCAAATGGAAGGTTTCGAATCTTCGGACGACGACGAAGGCCCAATTGCTCTTTCTATGGAAGAGTTAGAATCCATTGCCTCTGATGCAGAAGAAAGTTCTGAAGAGGAGCTGGTGGATAGTTTCGATCGTGCTCCACTCCCTTATGAAGAAGAACTTGCTCCGAAATCAGACGTATTGGCGGAAGAGGAAGAAGATGAGTCCATTGCTTTGTCAATGGAGGAACTAGAAAACATCACAGCCTCTGAAGAAGAGGATGTCGAACAGGAAGACGTTACTCTTTCCCCTGAAAGTTTAGATGAAATTTTAGGTGAAGAACTTCCTGGAGAAGGTTTAGAAGACATTGCTGACCTTCCGGTTGAAGAAGAGTTTTCTTTATCAGAACAAACCGGAAACGAAGAACCTTCCGATTTCGATCTTACTGCAGACGATGCCGAAAACTTAGTGGAACATGAAGATGAGTTTGACTTTGGAGACTTACCTTCTGATCCCACAATCGATGACAGTTTTGATTTAACAACTAACGAACCTAAAGAAACCAGAGTTCCAACCCTTGCCTCTGATGATTCAGAAGAGTATGAAGTTGATTTAGATGAGTATGCAATGGAAGGAAAACTTTCTCCATTGGAAGAACTTCGTAAATTGGATGTATCTACCACAGAATCAAAACAATCTTCCGCCGAGGCTTTTGCCGATGCAGGGGGAGATAATTTATCTGTTGGTGATCGGAAAAAGGTTTTAGGTTATTTAGACAACCTACTCGGAAATCTTCCTGACGAAGTGATCCGAGAGTTCTCGAAATCGCAATACTTCGAGTTATACAAAAAAATGATGAAAGAATTGGAGTTATAAAGTGGGACTTCTCGATAGAGCCGAAGAAATTAAAAAAACTTCGGGTTCTCAGGCTCCAAAATCTCCAGTAAACTCGAAGGACAAACCGTCTTTATTGAAAAAAGCGGAACATTTTCGTGAAGAAACAGTTCCACAAAAAAAAGACTCGATACCTGTGGTAGATTCCGACTCGGATTGGTTAGACGATAGTTTCCCGGATACACTCGCTACAGAAATTGGAGATCTCCCAAGTCCTGATGGGGAAGAAGAATTTGATCTAAGCGATATACCTGAACTAACAGATGCCGACTTCGGTGGGTTAGCTGATGAAGCCTGGGACGAAAATCCGCTCCCACAATTAGAAAACGATTTAGATGATAGCCCAAGCGACTACCAACCGATTTCTGATGAAGATTCCGAACCGGAGACTTTAGCGGAACCTGATTTAGATTTTGATTTGCCTTCTTTTGATGAATCTTCTCCAGATTTAACTGCAGAAGATGCAATACTACCAGAAACTGATTCAGAACCACTAATAGAACCCGATCTCCCGAAATCCAGCGAACCAAAGTTTGATGATGATCTTATCGATCGGGATTATCATGATGATATTTCGGAACCAGAGGCCCCACTTCCAGAAGTCAATATATTTGATGAGTGGGAGAACGATGCAAAAAAAGAAGCAGCAAAACAGCCACTGAGACCCATAAAAGAAGATCCGGCTCCTATAGGAGAAGACGTACTCTTTGATGATGAATCTGATTTTGGTACTGCCCCCATGTCGTATCATCTCGCCTCCAAAAAAAGAATTGAGAACTACCAAGCCATCTTTGAGATCACAAAGGAAATTGCTTCTTCCAAAGAATTTTCTGATTATTTTGACAATCTAGTTTATAGTCTGATTGGACAAGTTGGCTGTAATTCGGTGGTGGTTCTTACCTCTACAAATCCCAAAAATCCTAAATGGGAAGCTGTTGCTGCGCAAGGGATCCAATCGAAAGATAGTTGGTATTTATCTCCTAATGATGAAATTTATTCTCGAATAGCCGATTCAGAAACTGTCATTTATGCCGGTGAATTTAAATCTTCTCGGTTGCCTAATCGAGAATTGAAATTATTAAATGAAATGGGTTCTGAAATCCTTGTTCCGATTCGGCATGGTCAAAAGTGTTTTGGAGTATTATCTCTTGGAAAACTAATCAATGGCGAGGAATACATTACCGATGACTTAGAATTTGCAAAAATTGTAGGCGATATTGCGGGTTCTGTATTTGAAAGGGTATCTGAATTTGAATTGATGAATGACAGTTTATTACAAGCAAAAGAAGTCATTGAAATCAATGAATCCGTTTTGCAATCAGCTCGCGATTTTGCGCGCGTTCGCAAAATGGATGAAGCTTATGATCTTTTGGTTGATAATATAAAAAATAAACTCGGTGTAAAACAATTCTCGTTCTTGGTTTTGGATTCTGAATCCAGATCCGACTATATTGTATTTGGTTCCAATTTTATTTTACCGGAACGGGCCAAAGATTTTAAACTCAGTAAAGATTCTGATATTGTTGGTATGGTTTCTAACGTTCCTGGGGTTTATAAATTAGAGAACTTCAGAGAAGATGCTGAATTAAAATCAATTTTTACAAATGATGAATTAGGTATCATGAGCGAATTTACAATTCTACCAATCATTAATTTGAATTGGCTTGTAGGGATGGTCATTGTGCATTCAACTGGCTCTGCTTGGACTGATACCACAAGAGATGTAGCCGTAACATTACTCGAAACTTCTGCTCCCGTTTTTGCAAACCTCCTTATTTTACAGGAAAAAGAAGCATTATTTAGAAATCCATTCAATCCATTAGAATCTCGAATTTTGAGCGAAATCGAAAAAGCCTCACAGATGAATTTGAATTTTACTGTTTCCTTATTTAAAATTCAAAATGTTTCCAGAATGGTCCATTTAGTAGGTGCGGGAACATTTGCTCGTTACGCGGATGCATTACGAAAAACTATGATGGATCATATCGGAGAATTGGATTTTTTCACAAGAGTAGGGCAAGGGAAGTTCGCTATGGTTCTTCATGGAAAAGACAAAGAAGAAACAGATGTTGTGATTAAAAAAATCAAATCATCTTTTGCGAAAAAAGAAGAAGCCATCATCGGATCTTTCCGTGCAACTTACCGAGTTTTGAATTTATCTTATCCAGATGACACCAAGGACAAAAACCAATTTTTGGAAATGGTTGAAGAAGCCTAAGTAACGACCTGTGTTATTTAACTCAATTTCCTTTCTTACGCATTTTGTATTCTTCTATATAATCTATTATTTTGTTTCTGACAGAATTCGGAAATACTTACTTCTATTGTTTGGAATTTATTTCTACTCGCAATGGAATTCCAATGCCACTATATTGCTGTTACTTTCTATTTTGTTTAACTATAGTTTGGCGAAGTATCTTTTGTCGACCTCAGGTCAGACACGTAAGTTTTTTTTTGTATTCGGTCTAACATCCAATTTACTATATTTGGGTGTTTTTAAATATTTTGTCTTTGTTTGGGAATTGTTTTCCGACTTAAAGATTGGCTTTGGTTTTTCCGGATTAGAATGGAAACCGGAAATTTTATTACCCATTGGGATTTCTTTTTACACTTTTCACAATATTAGTTATTTGATTGAGGTTTACGACAAACGCATTTTGCCATGTAAGAACTTTTTTACATTTGCCATTTATGATTTATTTTTTCCCTTATTGTTACTTGGTCCGATAGAAAGGCCAGGAAATCTTATCCCTCAAATCGAATCGAAACAAACAATCACGAGAGAAAATATTTGGAACGGTCTCTCTCTTTTTATTTGGGGTGTGTTCATTAAGTCTACGATTGCTGACCCTTTTTCTCGGTATGTGGAAATCCATGCCCAAAGTTTCGAATCTCTGGAGCCGGGAATTTTATGGATTGTTGCACCGGTGATTGCCTTCCAGGTTTATGCAGATTTTTTTGGTTATTCTCTTTGTGCGTTGGGTCTTGCTGAAATGATGGGGTTTCAATTGATGAATAATTTCAAAAGACCATTTTTTTCCTCGAATCCATCTGAGTTCTGGTCCAAATGGCATATCTCTCTTTCGACTTGGCTACGAGATTACGTCTACATCAGGTTAGGTGGGAATAGGCATGGTTTCTTTCGAGAAAATGCAAACTTGATGATTGTTTGGTTTTTGGCAGGAATTTGGCATGGTGCGGGATACGGTTTTATCATTTGGGGAGTGTATTTGGGGCTTTGTTTGGTTCTTTATCGGTGCCTAAAACAATATGGGTTTGTAAAAGAAAATAGCCGGTTTCAATCTATTTTAGGAATTTTCTTTACCTTTTATACTTTTTCTTTAGGACTCCTTTTGTTTCGTATCCATTCTCCCGCAGAGACAAAACTAATCATAAAAAATCTATCTTATTTGCCAGAAATATCTTCGATTCCACTGATGATCCTAATCACTGCATTCCCATTGTTAGCATTTGATTTTTGGCAAGAACGAAAGAAGACGGAACGTCCTAACTTTTTTATATCTACAAAACCATATTCATTTCTCCTTATGTTTTTCTTTTTGTTTGTTTGGTTTTCCCTATTCTCCCCTTTTGGAAAACAGGATTTTTTTTATTTTCAGTTTTAAACACGATCATGAAGTTACGTTATATTTTATTTACACTTCTTTTTCTCTCTTTCGTAATGCATTTAACAGAGGAATGGGTGGTTCAATTTTGTGAGACAACGTCTTCCTATTGGTTTTTTGCTAAACAACGTAAAATTCCCACTGATGCAAAAATATTAGTATTAGGTGATAGTCAAATTGTAAGTGGGATGTCTCCTGATACAATTGCAGAGATAGAAGGAATTTCAGTGGAAGAAGTTTTGTATCTTCCAAAACCAAGCCAACAACCTGAGGGAATCCTTTCCGACTCTTTGGATGTGGTATATAAACTCCCTAAACTAAAAAAAGTCTATGTAAATCTTTCTCCATTAAATACTAGTAAAAACTCTGTAACCGATGCCAGCAGGCAATTGTTTTATTCTTTTGGAAATTTATCTTCTTATACAATCACTCATCCTTTGTTGCGGAAGGCATATTTTTCTAACCTAACTGATTTTAGTTGGAAATTGGTAGTATTAGTATTTCCCTATTTTGGACTAAGCTCAAATCTAAATCGGTTGGTGTATGACCCGATTGCCCAAACAGACATTCCACGAAGGATAGAAGAATTTAAGTTTATCGAAGAAAGTATGAAAAGGGACCAAGGATCTTGGGTTTGGAAGTCCATCGGCGAAGATCCGACTTTAAAAGAATCAGAAGAATTCCCGAACTTAAACACTCAGGTTTTGGCTGGAAGAAGAGATCTTTCGATTCAATTATGGCTGGAATGTTTACGGTTGTGGGAAAAACGAAATTTAGAAGTGGTTTTCCTTCGCATCCCATTTTCTCCAAAAATGGAAAAGGATATAATTCAAACAAACGCTAACTATGTAGCAGATATGTTTTTTAAAACAATCACATCTGACCCTAATAAAAAGAAGGTAGTTGTTATTGATTTTAAGTCGGTTTTTTTAGAGGATTATTCGTATTTTGCGGATCTAACACATCTCAACCAAAAAGGAAGAGATGCGTTCTCAAAGATTTTGAAAAAGGTGTTATTTGATCACGCCCACTCTTCGACCCAGGGCATGTAGGTTGATTCCCCAACCAAGACCAAAAAATTGTTTTGGTGTTAGGATTTCTTCGGTGCTTGGATCCCAAATATCTTTTACAAATGCTTCTGCAGTGATTTCGGTTGCGTATGGGATTCCCCAAAAATTTTTATCTTCATTGTATGACATGAATTGCCTCACTTTTTTACCAAATCTTACGATTTAGAAGATTCTACCATAGTATAAAATTCTTGGAAATGGTAGGCTGAGTCATGGGGACCAGGGCATGCTTCCGGGTGGTATTGGACTGCCATCACTGGTTGGCCCGCAATTTTTAGACCAGCCACTGTATTGTCGAACAGGTTGATCCTTGTGATCGGCATCTCGCTTGTGGACTCACCTAAAACATGAAAACCATGATTTTGGGATGTGATTTCAATTTTGCCAGTTTCTTCGTTTCGAACGGGATGGTTCCCTCCACGGTGACCAAACTTAAGTTTGGCTGTCTTTTTCCCGAGCGCAAGCCCGATGATTTGGTGGCCTAAACAAATCCCAAAAAGCGGTTTTTTTGCATCCATAATGGCCTTTGCTGACGCAATCGCATAATCTAAGGGAGCTGGATCTCCTGGGCCATTGGAAAGAAAGTAAGCATCATATCCCTCTTTCAATAAATCTTCTGCCTTTGTTTTTGCTGGAAAAACATGGACATTGAAACCTGCTGCATCCAAAAGTTTGAGTATATTACGTTTGATTCCAAAATCGTAGACAGCTAGTTTGAATTTACTAGGAGAATGAGCTCCATAGACATATGGTTTTTCACAAGTGACTACTTGGGCTAGGTCTTGCCCTTCCATGGATGGTGCATTTTTGACCGCTTCTAGGAAGGAATCTTCATAAGTTTCACTGATAAAAATCCCACAGGACATGGCACCGGAATTTCGGATTAAGCGTGTTAGTTTGCGAGTGTCTATCCCTTCAATCGCGGGTACTCCGAAACGAATTAGAAACTCACTCAGAGTTTCCTTGGATTGAAAGTTGGATGGTCGTTTTACGTATTCTTTGACAATCAGTCCCGAGGCCTGGATCCGATCGGATTCCATATCATCTGGATTGATACCATAGTTCCCAATCATGGGATAAGTGAGGGTCACGAGTTGGCCTTTGTAAGAGGGGTCAGTGATGATTTCCTGATAACCCGCCATTGAGGTGTTAAAGACTACCTCACCAATCGAATTCTTATTTGCACCGAAGGATCGGCCCTTCATGACCGTTCCGTTTGCTAAAACCAAAAAAGCCTGCATCAAATCCATTCCAAAGAACCTGGCCCTAATGACGAACAAAAATTCATCAATCTTTTGTGTAATAGCGTTTTATCCTGTCATAGCGGTAGTCTCCGTTGATTTCTACCGTTTGCATTTTGGCGAGGGATTCTGCCATTGCCTTTGCCAGAGAGGGCTCAATGGTTAAATAAGAGCGTTTTCCCCGGACTAAATAAACAATTTGACCCGTTTCCCCATCTGCCTCAATGACCTGGCCTTGGATCCTTTTGGATTGAGAGGTGGGAGAACTTACCGAAACCTGAAATTTTTGGAAGACATGGGGACGACCGACACAAAGCCAAATATCGGACGTGGGGTTTAGTTGGGTGGCTTTTCCTTCGATATGGTGATTTTCAAAGGCCTGTTTTTTCAGGACCAACTGCATGGTCTCTTTGTCGCAATAGACGGTTTTTTCTCGGAGGCTCGTACTATCCAGATAACGAAACTGCGGTTCGGGTCCAAGTGTATCCCAATGCACCAATTCGCCTGAAAAACGAATGACCTTCCGATCCAGAGCAAAGCGGTCGCTCGAAAACAGAACAAATAGCAAAAACAATCTGCAAATAAGGAAAAGTTGTTTAGACGGCATTAGACTCATTGGAATTACCACATTTAACACAATTTTCGTTTAGATTTAACAATTTTATTTGACAAATCCTAGAAGAACGACTAGTTTCATTGCAATTGTCGGTATGAACGGCTGCTCACTTGCATTCGTTTGTCGGCAGGTACGAAAAAAATTCAGGAAACAACTCACTAAGGAGTAATCATCAAATGCTGAAATCTCTACGTTTTGGAATGCTGGGGTTCTTACTTTTGTGCTTAGCTGGTAGCTTAAGCGCACAATCTGGTCCTCGTTCTTATTTTATGGTCGGTCTTGGTATGCAATTCGACCTTGCTCAACTCGGCGGAACTATCACTAAAGATGGTCTAGATTCTGGAAGACCAAGACTCGATGGTGCAGGTCAACCTTATGGAACTCCTCAAAAAGCAATCTATGCAGAAAATACATTGATCAGCTTAAAGAGGACCACTGGTGGGGCTATTGGTGCAAAAACTAATGGAGCTATGGTTGGAGGAAACGTAAACGTAGGTTACGAAAAAGAAGGGGTTTTTGGAATCAATAGCCTTTTTTGGAGAATCAACGTAAACTACACTACTAAAATCTCTGGTGGTGATACATCTTCCACTGTAATGGGTTACAAATGGTTAGACCAAGAGTGGCATTACACTGCTTGGACTGTTCCTACTTACTTAGGTATTAAATTGTATAACGCTGCAAATGATACAGCGATTTACATCGGTGGTGGTGTGAACTACTTCCAAGGATGGTGGGGAGTTTCTGGAACTATCAACAACCCAGGACTTCAAACTTTTGCTCCAGGTCTTCTTGGATCAGGAGGATCACTACTTGGTGACGCTCCAAACCCAGGAGTCCACAAAGAAAACGTTCGTTTTGGTGCAAGCGGAATCGGCTTAAACTGGTTAGTTGGTGCTCAAACTAAAATCACTGACAAAGGTCACCTTTTCTTTGAACTTGAAACTATCCTTTCCGCAGGAATGGGAGTTGGTGGAGTTCAATCTATTGGTGGAGCTTCTGCTCTTGCCCCTTGGGTTGCATACCCAGTGGTTATCGGTGGACAAACTTACCGCGTAGGTTACAAAATCGAGATTTAATCAGTTCTTTACTGATAAGTCAAAAGCCGGTGTTGGATTCCAACCCCGGCTTTTTTTATGCCCTCACTCCTCCATTAATTGAGTGATCCAATCCTTGTCTCTTGTGGTGAGAGCGTTTGTTTCATGGGTGAAAAGTTTTAGTCGTACTTTGTTGTATTCATTCCAAATTTCTGCATGGTGGTCTAATTTTTCAGAAATAAATGCTAGTTTTGTGATGAATCCAAAAGCCTCTTTAAAGTTTTTAAATTCCTTCTGAAAGGCAAAAAAGGAAATAGTTTCCTTGGTGTCTAATTCCCAACCTTCATAGGTTTCCAGAATATTTTGAATTTCTGAATCAGTAAGGTTTTTTGGAAGTTCTCTCATGGTTTTAACCTTTGTTTATGAAATACAATCAGATAAAGTCCCGTAAGGATTAGCCCTGCACCTGCAAGTTTTTGGCTGTCGATGGGTTCTTTCATAAACAGAATCCCCACAAACATTAAAAAGATAGGTTCTACAAGTAAGGTTGCGTTGAGTTTGCTTATGGGTAAATAGTTGTGTGCTTCAAAGTAAAAGGCTCGTCCTAAAAAATAGCCGAGAAGAGAGAACAACCCAAGGGCTACAATGATAGAAAGGTCTGGAATTTGAAAGCTGCAAATCCACAAAGAGTAGAGAAAGAAAAATACACTCAAAAGGAAAAGTCGTAAATATGCATATTCAAGGCCTAAAATTTCAGGAACATATTTTTTAATCATATAACTTTGGATCGCAAAGAGAAAGGCACTGAGTAAAATACAAAAGGCAGATAGAATTTTGATTTGTCCTTCTAATGTAGAAATCATATAGATTCCAATAATCGCAAGGACGATTCCAAAAACTTCCATCATCTTTAGTTTTTCCCCGAGGAATAAAACTCCGAGCATTACATTATACAATACAGTTGTTTTGATAAGGATTGCGGCCGGACCCAAATCTGTTTGTTTGAGTGCATAGTAATATAAAACAATACCAATGGCATTGGAAATTGTTCCCAGGATAAGGATGATTCCATCTCGCCTAACGGTAATGATTACCTTCGCTCTTCGTTTTTTAGAGCTGAGAAAATAAGGTGTAACAAAAAAAAATGCAAAACCTACTCCAAAGAGTGCGGCAATTTCCGGTTCTGTATTGTACTTTCTGAAAATTTCTTTGAACCCAATGACTTCTAGAGCAAAAAATACCCCTGTCAAAAAAACAAAGAAATATCCTTTTCTTTCGTTACCAGTCAATGGGTTCTAATCCTTTTGAGAGTAAATATTCGTTAGTTTTAGAAAAATGTTTATTACCTAAAAATCCTCGATAAGCAGATAATGGTGATGGATGTGGTGACTTTAGGACCAAATGTTTGTTTGGTGGAATAAGTCCTTCTTTTTTTCCGGCAAAGGATCCCCATAATAAAAACACGATGTTTGATTTTTTCTCAGCCAAAATTCGGATGGTAGCGTCTGTAAACTCTTCCCA
Organism: Leptospira abararensis; assembly: GCF_016918735.1. Classification (GTDB taxonomy): domain Bacteria; phylum Spirochaetota; class Leptospiria; order Leptospirales; family Leptospiraceae; genus Leptospira_A; species Leptospira_A abararensis. The sequence continues at coordinate 69,179 of NZ_JAFFPR010000060.1, read as the reverse complement.
ACCTTTGTTTTGATGAGATCCTGCCTTGTCTTTTTGGACAGTGAGGGTTGCATTGAGAAGTAGAACACCTTGGTTTGCTAAACGAGTTAAGTCCCCGGTTTTAGGGATAGGTTTTTGTAAGTCGTCTGCAATTTCTTTAAAGATATTTTGTAAGGAAGGGGGGAAAGGGACCCCCTCATTCACAGAAAAACAAAGGCCATGGGCTTGGCCTTGTCCATGGTAAGGGTCTTGACCAAGGATAACTACTTTTACTTTATCAAAAGGACAGGAGTCAAAAGCATTGAAGATTAATTTTGCCGGAGGGTAAACCGTCTTGGATTTGTATTCACTTCTGACCCATTCCCGTAAGTTAGAAAAGTAGGGTTTTCTAAACTCTGATTGTAGGACTTCTTTCCATCCGGGTTCAATTTGTACGTCTTTCAACTTTCCCCTCCGAATGAAAGTATAATACTCGCAAGTCGATTCCGCCATGCGTGACATGGATTGTTTTTTTAGAGAAGTTTCTTAGTTCTCGCATACAGTCGCTCCATTTTTCTTCAGTGGGGCAAAGTATAAATCCAATAAGTTTGGGACGATTTTTGGTGAGTCGCAACAGTTCTTCCAATCGTTTCCCGATTTTAGAATAGAGTTTTTCTTCCGATTCTGTCCTTTCATTTTTTCTAAGTCCGTAAGGTGGATTTAGCGGTAAAAAATAATGAGAGGTTTCTCCGTCAGTTTCTGGCAAAACAGGAAAAGTTCTAAAAAAGTCGGAAATACTATGATCCCAATTGTTGACTTGAATCAATTGTCTCCATCGTTTGAATTCCTCTAACCAATAACTTTCTAAAGCAGGATCAGTGTCTTGGATGACAATGGGTGTGGAATAAGAACTGGAAGCCAAACTTTCTTTCTGCTTTTTCCTATAATGATCCAATGATTTTTCTGGAAACAAAACCATTTGTTGGAAAAGAAACTTTCTTGGTAATGCTAAGAGCGGAATTTTTTCTGATTGTAATGCCCATTCGGTAGCAAATGTCAATGTGCCTGCAAATGGAATGTACAGCGCTGCTACATCTTGCTTAGGCACGAAAAAGATATCAAAACATTGTTGGATTAAAATTTGGCTCAAGTCTTCGGGTACAGGTGCACTTGTTGGGAAGGTGGCTTTGATTCCCCGTTTGTAACCTGGTTCTCCAAGTATCGAGAGAGAAACAGTGATTTCATCTTCAAAATAACTGATATGTAAGTTCTCTTTAATTTCGTAAAATTTTATATTAGGATCAGTAAATAAAGGTTTTGCGATTGTGACTGCCTCTGTTAGAATCCTGTCCCATTCTTCTTCCCGTGCGTCAGCAGAACTATCCCAATCCTTTGTTCTTGCTATGATAAGTCGTATATCGCGTAAAAAGAGACCATGAAACAAAAGATAGGTGATTTGATGAGAATTTGTGTTTTCTAATTTAATTTTTTCTGAAAATACCCGAACACTTGGTTCCGGTTGGTTTGGTAATGGCACGGAACTCAAAATTTCTTTGATTTTTTCGCCAACTTGTGTGGCAGTGCCTGGTGGAAAATAAATCTCCCAACTGAGAGTGGTTCCGGTTTGCGGTTTTCGGATTCTAAATTTCCAATTCATCTTTTCCTTGCTCTGGACCTTTCTTCCTTTGAGATTGGCTCATATGTCCAGGATCTTCACTCCGGAACTCTTTTTGGTGATTGCGGCCATTCTTTGGGGTGGAACCTTTGTGGTCATCAAACTTGCACTCGATTCGGTGCCCCCCTTCCTATTTTTAGCGGTTCGATTTTGGCTCGCCGGAATCATTACCTTACTCCTTTACCGTAAGACTTTGTTTTCAAAAGCAAACCGAAGGTGGGACTATATCCTGCCCGCATTCTTTGTAGCTTGTTCTGCTCTTTTGGGATATGCCTTTCAGACTATTGGTCTTGTTTATACCACTGCCACACAGTCAGGTTTTATGACCGGTGCTTATGTAGTGTTTGTGCCTTTGTTACAAATTTTGATCGAACGAAAGTTACCATCACTACGCACTTGGGTTGCTGTTCTCATTGTTGTAGTGGGTTTGTTTTTGATTTCACAAAATGGAAAGTCTTACGCAGAGATCACTGCTTCTCTAGGGTTTGGGTTTGGTGATGGACTCACTCTGATTGGGGCTTTTTTCTTTGCAATTTACATCATCCTTATCGATATTTTTAGTAAAAAAATACCCACGCAGATTCTTGTTTCCTTTGAGATCCTTCTCATTGCGATTGTTTCCACAACTTTATTCCCAGTAGAATCTTTCTTTTTAAACCAATCTATTTCCATTCAGTTTGATTTGAAATTTTGGATCGGGATTTTATATACCTCCGTTTTTGCTACCATCTTCACAACTCAGATTCAAGCCAGATACCAGAAAGCAGTTCCGCCGGCAAGAGCGGGATTACTCTATAGCTTGGAGCCAGTGTTTTCCTTCTTTCTCGCTTATTTGATATTAGGTGAAAGATTGGAAACTGTTGGAGCGATTGGCTCCGGCCTTACCCTTTTCGGAATTGTGTTTTCAGAAATGGGTAAGTGGAACAAAAGAGAAGAATGAAATTAGAAAAACATTTGTAATCTTTTTTAATCTATATATTTTTTCGCTGAGATAAATTAAATGATTTGGTGTTCTTTCAATGCATGGTAAAGAATTCCAATCGTTACTTTGAGGATAGATAATACGGGAATGGCGAGTAACATTCCGAAGATCCCAAAAAAGTTTCCTCCTACAGCAATCCCAATCATAATCGCCAGTGGATGGAGAGAAACCGCATTGGCAATGACAACAGGTTGGACTATGGCATTATCCACCAATTGAGCCACTACTACGACAGAGGCAATGGAACCAATGGAAGGCGACATTTCAGGGAAGATGATAGAAAATAAAATGGGAGGAATGGCGCCAATGAGTGGTCCAAGGTAAGGAATGGAATTGGCTACACCCAAAAATACTCCAAAGAGAATAAAAAATTTTACTCCTACAATATAAAAACCAACGGAAGCAACAATTGCCATAATCCCGCACTGGATCACCAAACTTTTTAAGTAACTAGTGATCTGTTGGTTCATTCGATAGAACACCATAAGAAACATTTCAAAAAATCGATTGGGGATAAAGCTAATCACGGTTTTATAAATTAAATTCGCATCCAATAATAAAAAGAAACTAATGATAGGAATGATAATCATCCAACTAATAAATGTTGGAATCATCACAACAAGCCCTCGTAAAAATTCTTCCAAATTGCTTGTTGCCATTTTTGCAACTTCTTCAGGATTAATGATTTTTTTCCACAGCTCTGGATTTTGGGAAACAACGGGAAGTTTATTAAAATCTAATAACTGAAAGTTGGGATCATCCATCTTGGTTGACCATTCAGATACAATAGGTTGCACCTTTTCAAAAAGATTTGGTAAGTAAAAAGCTAAAAACCAATAAGCTACGGCAATCAAAACGGAGAAGATGGCAATGGTTGTAATTGCCCGATGAATCCCTCTTGATTCAAAATAATCTACAATACCATGAAAGATATAAAAATGAATTCCTGAAATGAGTAGCGGGATCGCTAAAAATTTGACTCCCACAACTCCAATTAAAACGGTAAGTGCAATGAGACCAAAAAAAGCACTTCTTAAGATAAGCGATGATAGATTGAATTCTTTTAAATTCATTTGGTTTTATTTTTTTTGCTTTTGAAGTAAGCAGCTTCTAGTGTATCGTTTGTTTTGCGAAGTCTATCGGCAATGATGGATGCAAAACTTAACAGAAGATCGTTCCCGACTCTTGGTTTGGTTTCTAAAAGAGTTTTTAATTCTGGTTGGAAAAACCCTAGTAGAATGGAATCCACAAGTGCCACAGCAGTGGCTGACCTTGGAAAATCTTGAAAGAGGGCAAGTTCTCCAAAAAAAGCACCTTTCTCTAGTTCGGCGAGCTTTAAAGTAACACCTTCTCTCTCTGAGAAAATTTCCACCTTTCCTTGTAAGATTAGATAGACTCCAGTTCCGGCTTGGCCTTGGTAGAAAATGGTTTCTCCAGCGTAATACTTACGTTTGTGGATAAGCCTCGCGACCTCACGTAAAGTCCTGCGAGACATACCTTCGAAGATAGCAGTTTCGCGTAAAAAATGTGAAATCTCCGTAATCGGGTTTTCGTCACGTTTGAGAATGGATTTCCAAAGGGGAAGTTGCATAGAGCCTCTCCTATATAAATCGGATAGACGGGGCCAAGAATTGATAAAACTTGATCCGTATGGGCCAAGCTTTTTACGTTGCAGGAACCGGAACGGATATAGGGAAAACTTTTTTTTCGAGTCTTTTTATGGCCAAGTATGCAGAAAGTTATGGCTTTCGTTATTGGAAACCGATTCAAACGGGGCTTTCTGGACTGAGCGATACAGAATTAGTCCAAAAAACAGTGGATCTACCCGATTCGTTCTTTCTGAAACCTGTTTACGAATTTTCGACTCCCGCAAGTCCACATTATGCCTCCAGACAGGAAGGGAAAATTTTAGATCCCAAATCGCTGCTTAGTCTTGTTACCAAAGAAAGAAAAACTAATACACTGATCGAAGGTGCCGGTGGGGTTTTTGTTCCTTGGACAGGGGATTACCTTGCCATCAAGGGGATTCAAGAAAGTAACCTACCAGTGATTGTGATTGGATCTACTGAACTTGGAACCATCAATCATACACTTCTCACTTTAGATGTACTAACTGCACGGTTTGTTCCCGTACTCGGATTCTATTTGGTGGGACCCAAAAACTCATTACAAACTGATAATGCAGAAACCATTCAAAGGTTAGGTGGTGCACCTTGTTTGGGGGTAACTAACTTTCCAGAGCAAAAATTATCTCCAAGTGCATTTATTTCCTTTTCCAAGGAACATTTTGATGCAGATCGAAATGTCATCGATACTCTGCTCAATCCCGAAGATGAAACTTAATCCCATCCAAATACATACCTGGGTTCCTCTGACCATCCAAGAAGAGGGAGAAACTTTACTTAATATTATTAAAGCGGAAGCTGAGTTTGTTACAGACTCCGAAGGAAATACTTGGATTGATGCCATCGCTAGCTGGTGGACAATGATTTTTGGCCACCGTCATCCTAAGTTAGTATCTGCACTCAAAACACAAATCGAGGTGTTGGATCATATTATGCTTGCAGGTCATATCCATCCTCCAGCAGAATCTTTATCTACAGCTTTATTGGAACTAACAAACTTCGATTTTCATAAAGTTTTTTATTCGGATAACGGATCTAATGCGGTTGAAATTGCTTTAAAACTTGCGATCCAATACTACCAAAACCATCCAGACCTAAAGCCAAGATCTGAATTTCTTGTTTTTTCCAACTCCTATCATGGGGATAGCATTGGTGCTATGAATGTTTCTGGAAAAAATTACTTCAATCGAATCTTTTCCGATCTCAGATTTCCTACCAAAGAATTTACCGCTCCTAATTGTATGAACTGTCCCTGGGGAAAGTTAGCAAACAGTTGTTCTACGGAATGCTTAGATGATTTAGAATTGGAAATCAAACAAAAAGATTATGTGGGAATCGTGATTGAACCATTGGTATTTGGTGCCAATGGAATGTTGTTTTATGATAAAAAGGTTCTCGTTAAACTAAGAGAGTTGGCCACAAAAACCCATACCCTTCTTATTTTCGATGAAGTCTTTACAGGAATGGGAAGGCTTGGAGAGGGGTTTGCTTACCAAAAGGCGGAAATAAAACCAGATCTTCTTGTGATGGCTAAAGGCCTTACAGGGGGAATGATGCCACTTGGTGCCACACTTGTCTCGGAATTCATTTATAAACAATTTTTATCCAAAGATCCGTATCGTGCTTTTTTTCATGCACATACTATGACGGGAAATCCACTTGCATGTAGCGTCGGTTATGCGTCTGTAAAACTTTTACAAGAGATAGGACTTGGCCAAGTCAAAAAACTGGAAGAAACATTACAAAAGCGAGTAGAACCATTCCAAAAATCCTTGGGAAAACGAATTCAAAATCTGCGAGTCATGGGAGGAATCTTTGCCTTCGAATATAAGGAAACCATCGCTGAAGATGAATATTTGAACCCGATCGGAAAACAAATTCGTGAAAAAATGAAAGAATTTCGTGTCCTATTGAGACCCCTTGGTCGCACCATCTATATCACTCCTCCCTATACAATTTCAGACCAGTCGCTCGACCAAATTTTTTTAGCTTTGGAGCAAACTCTCCTTAGTTTTCCCGAATCAGATTGAGACTAAATATACGAAGAGATTTTCTTCGTTTACACAGGTTCCCACAGCCCGAAACCTGTTCTCATGATTGCAGAAGTCCAAGAAAAAACATTATCTTCAGCTCCGTCCTTAATTACGGAAGCGGAAGCCCTGGAAATCCTAGAAGGAAAAACTCACTTGCTGTCGGTTGTCGCTCGGGCAGCGGAAGAACGAAATCGTTATTATACCAATCGTGTTCGCATTCATATATTAGATAATATCAAAAATGGTTACTGCCCTGAAGATTGTGGCTACTGTGCCCAAAGAAAGGGAGGAGATTCAGGAATCCAAGAGTATTCTTTGAAGTCACCCGAAGAGATTTGGGAAGATGCGAAACGTGCGAAAGACAACGGTGCCTACCGATTTTGTATGGTCACCTCGGGTCGAGGTCCCACTGACAAAGCTGTGGATAAACTGGCAGAGACCATCTCCAAAATCAATGGAGAGTTGGGGATGAAGGTTTGTTTGTCTGCAGGAATTTTGGACGCAAAAAAAGCAAGAGTTTTGAAAGATGCAGGTCTTGATAGGTACAACCATAACCTCAACACATCGGAATCCAAATACAATGAAATTTGTTCTACACATACTTTTAAAGATCGGCTAACAACATTAGAGGCGGCAAAAGAAGCTGATATTGGACTTTGTTCTGGAATCATTGTTGGAATGGGCGAAGAACTGAAAGATCTCGTGCAAGTCGCATTTGAACTCAAACGACTTGGTGTGATTTCGATTCCTGTTAACTTTTTTATTCCTATCAAAGGCCATGCCATCCAGAAGTCGTCACTCACTCCTGAATTTTGTATTCGTGTTTTGTCGGTATTTCGTTTGGTCAATCCAGATTCAGAAATTCGGATTGGAGCAGGAAGAGAAGGCCACTTGGGTTCATTACAATCCATGGCACTTTTTGTAGCCAATTCATTGTTTGCTGAAGGATACTTAAACGTAAAAGGAAGCGAAATGGTTCAAACAATGAACTTGATTCGGGATTGTTCTATGGTACCAGAATTTACAGAAGGTGTTCCAGAAGGATGGGATGAGTACGAATCACAATTCCTTTACGACGAGAAAAATTTTCCCGAACTCTACAAACATAAAAAGTAGTTTGCCTTTTTTACTTTTGGCGGTATCATGCTCCTACTTTACCGCCTCTAGTGAGAAACATGCGAAAACCGCCTTTACCATTTCGAAAGCAGATGAGTTATGCGATCGGCCAATTAGGTTGGTCCACTCTCATCAATATCATCGGTCTCCATCAAGTTTATTTTTATCTTCCTCCTGCGCCAAAACCGGGTCAGGATTGTTTTCCTGATCTAATTGAAAAAATGGCCTTTTGGGGTCTTTCTACGATAGGAGTCGTGGCTGCCGTAGGCCGATTGTGGGATGCTTTTACGGATCCAATCATTGCTAATTCTTCGGACAGGTTTTCTTCTCGATTTGGTCGTCGTATTCCCTTCCTTTTTTTTGGTGGTGTGCCCGCAGCCGTCTTTTGTTGGCTAATTTTTGTTCCTCCTCACAACTTTATCTCTTCAACAAACCTTGTTTGGATGACGGGGTGTATGTTACTTTTCTATTTATTTTTAACAGTGTATGTCACTCCCTTCTTTGCTCTCATCCCAGAACTTGGACATACTCCCGAAGAACGTTTGAATCTTTCTACTTATATCTCTGTTACCTATGCTTTGGGGATCATTGTGGCATCTACAGAACCTATGATTGCCAATGTATTGAAATCTAACTTTGTTTTTGATACAGACATTTCCGTTCAGACTTTAGTTTCTCGCCAATATGCTTTAGGAATTCTCTGTGTGTTTGCGGCTATTTGTATGTATTTCCCTGTTTTTTCGATTCATGAAAAAACCTATTGTGAAGCGGAAGCATCCAGTGTTCCCTTCAGGGAGGCTATCTTGCTTACATTCAAAAATAAGAATTTCCTATACTTTGCTTTATCTGATCTTTGTTATTTTCTTGCCCTCACCATTCTCACAACAGGGATCTCTTACTATGTGACTGTTCTTTTGGAATTGGAACGGGAATTTGTAACACAACTGCTTACAGTAATGTTACTTCTTTCTTTTGCCTTTTATCCAGTGGTGAATTGGATCGCAAGGAAGATAGGTAAGAAAAAAACAGTTTTATTTGCATTCTATGTCTTTCTCGCCTTGTTTCTTTCTATCTATTTTATTGGAAAAGATGAATTACCATTGCCACCGTATATCCAAGGTTATTTGATCGTTGCCGTGGCAGCCATTCCGATTGCCATTCTTGGTATTTTGCCAAACGCTATCTTGGCGGATATCGCTGAACTTGATTCATTAAAAACAGGTTCTAAAAGGGAAGGATTGTTTTATGCCGGTAGAACTTTTATGCAAAAGTTGGGGCAAACACTGGCAGTTCTTGTCTTTAGCACAGTAATTCTTTTGGGGCTTGATCGTGAAACAAAGAAAAACGTTTCGCCCTCCGTAACAGGAATCCTTGCTCCTTCTGTGACTGAACCTAAATCTAATTCTGAAAAAAATCTAAAGGGAGAGACAAAAATAAGTATGGAATCTACTATTTGTAAAGTCGAAGAAGTAGAAGCAGGCGGGGAACTAGGTGTCCGCTTGACTGGTCCTCTGGCTTCTGCATTCTGTCTACTTGCCATCTTTCTCTTTGGAAAATACAAGGAAGATGAAACTTTAGAAGAGATTGCAAAGATACGTGGAAATTAAATCCTGGTTTTTGGAGCTATTCAGATGAGATATCGCATTGAGACAACCAAGTTAAAGAACGGGTATATCGAAGCCAAACTCATCGAGACAACCACAAATAACCCGATCGAGTTTCGGATTTGTGACACGGAAGAATATGCGCAGGCCCAAATCAAAGATTGGCAAAAGCGCTTCCGAATGAATGAACCGCAAGAACAGGAATAAATTCTTCCTCCGATGGGGCATGGTTTTTGCCCTGTTTTTGAGTGTAATCGATTGTAGATTTTCCTCAAAACGTGACTATTTCGATACCAGTTTCCAATGTTTTGCAGAGCCGGGATGGCGAGATGACTCTAACTTTAAAAAGTATATAGAGAAAGCTTGGCTCCCCACACGGCTGTTATACGCACAAGATAATTTAAAAATCAAAAAATCGAATATTGTTTTTGCAGGTGATAGTTTGGTACATTTGTTTTTACCAGACCTTATGGCCAAAGAATTTCCAGGTCAATCGGTCACCAATCGTGGGATTGGTGGAGATATGACAGAAACTCTCCTTTCTCGAATCGAAGAGGATGTCCTTGTGTTACATCCAGAAAAGATCGTGATCGAAATTGGCGGAAATGATTTTATCCAAGGTAAGTGTTTGAGTTTGGTTCAAAATAACCTACTTTCCATCATTCAAAAAATCCATTCCAAAAATAGAAATACAAAGATCTTTCTCATTGCGGTTCCTCCAACAAGAGTGAAAGAACTGAATCAAATTGTTCCTGTGTTCAATTTGTTTTTGAACCAAGTAGCAAGGACTACAAATCATGTGGAATACATCGAAGTTTGGGATAGTATGAGAAAAATTGATTCTCCCACTCTACGCGAAGAATTCATTCGCCCCAATGGGGACAGTCTCCATTTTAATGAAAAAGGATATGAACTTTGGGGTAAAAAACTAAGACCCTATCTGCAAAAGTAAAAATGAATTCACTGCTTTTAATTTCTCGTTCTCCTATTTCCCACTCTATTCTTTCCGAAACCTTTCCTAATCCAAAGTCAGATATTACAAATTCATCGACCGAGAAAACTTTTGAACTCAAAGATTCCCATTTCCAAATCATTCGTGCAGACAGATTTGGGTTACACTGTGTTCGGATCGTTCAAGAGGAATCGTTAACGAGAGACCAAGTGCTTACAATCCGAAATCACTTGGCAGAATACCAAATCGACTTTTTATCCTTAGGTTCTTTGTTACCTAAAAAGAAAGAGTCTCTTTTTGTATTTGATATGGATTCCACTGTTATCAAAGAAGAGGTCATTGATGAGTTGGCCAGAAAACATGGGGTTTATGAGGCAGTAGCCACTGTGACCAAACAAGCGATGGAAGGCGGGATGGGGTTTGATGAAGCCCTTCGTTTGCGAGTGAAACACTTGAGCGGTCTTTCTAAAGAGAGTTTCAAAGAAGTGTATGATCTATTAACGCTGAACGAGGGAATGGAAAAGGTATTTCAGTTTGTTCCGGCAAATGGATGTAAGTTGGGAATCCTCAGTGGTGGGTTTACTCCTGTATTACAATTATTTTCAGAGAAGTATCCCGTGAATTTTTATAGAGCCAATGGATTGGAAGAAGTGAGTGGATTCTTCACTGGTTCTATTCTGGGTGAGATCATCAACAGAGAAAAAAAAGAATTTTATTTGAAACAATATGCAAAGGATTTTTCAATTCCCCTTGAACAAGTGGTGGCGGTGGGGGACGGGGCCAATGATGCTTTGATGCTTTCTGCTGCAGGAATCGGAATTGGAATTCACGCGAAACAAGGGTTAAAAGATCAGATTACGAATTGGATCGATTATACCGATCTATCGGCCCTAGTCTTTCTCTTTGAGGATACGTTTTAATTCATCTAAAATAGATAATGCCTCGAGCGGTGGGATCTGGTTAGGATCGATTTGTTTGAGCCTTTTTAAAACCTTTTCTTCGTTTGGTGATAGGTTGGGTGCATTATTATCCATAAGACTTGCAAATAAACTTGGTTCTTCATTTTTGATTTTAATTTCTCTTTTTTTGGATTCAAGTCCTGTAAGAATTTCTTTGGCTCGATCGGAAACGGATTCCGGAATCCCCGCTAGTTTGGCTACATAGATTCCAAAAGATTGTTTGGATTTCCCTCGTTTGACTTTTTTAAGGAATAGGATTTCTCCTTCCTTCTCAAAAGTATCTAAATACAAATTAAAGATTCCATTTCCTTTTTCTAGTTCCGTGAGCTCATGGTAGTGAGTGGCAAATATGGTTTTGGGTTTCGGAAATTTGACTGTTAAAAATTCTAAAATGGCCCAAGCAATGGATAACCCATCATAGGTGGATGTTCCTCTACCTACTTCATCAAAGAGAATGAGACTGTTTTCTGAAAATTGATTGAGGATGGTTGCTGTCTCTTTCATCTCTACAAAAAAAGTAGATTCTCCTTTTGTGAGATTATCTCCGGAACCAATCCGAGTAAAAATTCGATCCACAACCGAAAGAGATGCTTTTTTTGCAGGAACATAAGAACCCATTTGGAATAGAATTTGGTTGATCGCAATTTGGCGCATAAAGGTAGATTTACCGGCCATGTTAGGACCAGTTAACACCGCTATGGCGTTGTCTTTGGGATTGAGTTCCAAACTATTGGGTACAAAACGTTCGCCAATGGGTAAAAAAGTTTCTACAACAGGATGGCGAGATTCAGAATAGTTTAGAATCCCATCACTACGAATTTCTGGTCTTGTCCATTGGTATTCTTCTTTGATTTCCGTAAGAGAAAGATGGTAATCTAGAGAGGCCACTTCATTGGAAAGAGTTAGAAATTCTTCATAAAGTGAAATGCAGTGGGCCACGAGTTCATCAAATTTTTCTTTTTCAATTCTTTCTATAATTTCGTCAGCTTGTAGGATGGCCCTTTCTAACTCTTCTAACTGAAGGGATGTAAATCTTTCTCCTGTCACTAAAGTTTGTTTTTTTAGAAAATGTGCAGGCACTTCTTTGGCTTGGGCTTTGGAGATTTCAATAAAGTATCCAAGGATTTTGTTGTAACGAATTTTGAGCGAAGATAAACCTGACCCTTTTTTTTCCTTCTCTTCCAAATCTAAAATCCAATCCTTTCCCTTTTCGCGAGCAAGGATGGCATCATCGTATTCTTTATTGAATCCCGCCTTTAGGAAGGGAGAATTTCCAAGAAAAACAGGAAGTTCTCCTTCATAGAGAGTATCAAAAAATAATTGGGAAAGCTTACTTAGTTCCTTGGGTAGTTTTGAAAAGTCATAACCAATCCCATCTAAAATAGTTTTGGTATTGGCTGTGGATTCTAAACTTTTATCGATCCCACGAAAGTCTCTGGGTAGGGCTTTTCCCACGCGAAACCGAGTGAGGACTCGTTCCAAATCGATGAGGTCACCTAATAGTTCTTTGATTTGGAATCTTTCTTTTTTATTTGCTGATAGGATTTCAATTTTATCCCAGTGGGCTTTGATTTTATTTTCATCGCGAGTCGGGAAAAGAATCCTTTGTTTTAAATACCGTTTGCCTGTGGCCGTGATGCACCGGTTGAGAACTCCAAAGAGAGTGTGGTTTTTATCATTTGGATTTTCCACAAGTTCCAAGTGAGAAACTGTTTGTTCATCCAATACTAAATATTCACTTTCATCAATTCGTCTGGGAGATTGAAACACAAAGTTTTGTTTGCGGTAGTTGTATTGGAGGTAGGCATCTAGTACATGAACCACTGTGTCAATTCCTGCACCCCTCTTTTTAGGTAGATAGTCAGGCGGAATTTTTGATAAAATGATTTTTGATTCTTTGGCTATAGGGGGAATTTCATCGGTAAAAATGATTTCTTTTGGTGAAAATCGTTTAATGGTATCGTTGATGCGTTCTGTTTCGTTTTCGGAAAAAAAGAAATATAGAAGTTCTGAAGTAGAAACATCAGCAAACGCTAGATATACGGAAGTTTTTTCTTTATAATACAAAGATAAATAATTGTTTTGGTATCCGCCGAGTAAATTGTCTTCAACCACTGTGCCTGGAGTGATGATTCGCACCACTTCCCTTGACATGATTTTCGCTTTCGGATCGTCGGGTTTTGTTTGTTCACAGACCACAACTTTTTTGCCTGCTGCAATTAACCGCGAGATATAACTTTCAGTGGCATGGTAAGGAATTCCTGCCATAGGAATTTGGTTTTGGCGTTTGGTAAGAGTGATGTCTAAAATCTGTGCGGCAATTTTTGCATCCTCTAAAAACATTTCGTAAAAGTCTCCCATACGAAAAAAAACAATTCCATCAGGGTGCTGTTCTTTTACTTCCATATACTGCCGCATCACGGGAGTATTTAATGCTTCATAATGTTCGGACATTTTGTACCAGTGTTTTTATCTTATTTGGATCTTTTTTCCCATTGGTTTCCACTCCACTTGCCACATCGATTCCATAGGGATGAACTGTTTCTAAAGCAGTTTTTACATTTTCAGGAGTGATTCCGCCAGCGAGTAAAAAAGGTCGCTTTACGGATGTTACATATTCCCATGGAAAACTATATCCAGACCCACCACCCAAATCTTTATGATAACTATCTAAAATCACTAAATCTGATTTTGGTTCTAAGTCCTCGTCCGAAGTTACCTTTTCTTGGATTCGAATGGCAGGAAGGAGTGATTTTTTTTCTGTCAGGTTGTCCCATAGTTCTTTTGTGAGAAATTTGTCGCCACGAATCAGTTGCACCAGGTCTGGTTGAAAATCGGTATTTAAGTTTTGGATTTCGGAAATAGAATTTTCAAAGAATAAAAATACAAGTTTTGGAAATCCGGGTCTCTTCCTTAATTGAAGTAAGGATTCAGCGGTTTCTTGCGTGATACCGCGTGGGGAACGGGGAGAGAAGTTGAGACCTACAAAATCGACCTGGAGGTCTACACAGAGTTCTAGAGTAGCCAGGTCTTTGATTCCGCAGATTTTAATTTTGTATCCGGTTCCCATCGAGAACCAGATTGATTCAACTCAGATCAGAGGCAATCGATCCTTTGTATCCGAAGTGTAAAAATTTAAGGAAACTATCCTGGTATACCAACATATCTTGTTTGGAGATTCCTTGCCTTACCATCTGAACGAAGATGTTGAGAAAGAAAGAAAGGATGTTTCGCACTACAAATTCGCTGACTTCTCCTCTGTAGGAAGGGTTTTTTTCTTTGAAGTTGCTGTACTGGTCGAAGTTGATTTTGGTAAGTCGAGTGAGAACTGTATCAGGGAATTCTTCTAGATGAGATCCTTGTGACTTCGTAAGCAAAAGGATAAAGTCATCTCGATTTGAATCTACATAGTCTAGAGCAATGTTAAATCGTTCCTGCCATGCCTCATAACTGTCGTTAAATCTTTTTTCAAAATAATCGGGATGTGAAACGTAAGCAAAGGCTTTCTCCATTCCAGAAAGAACGGGTTGTAGGATTTCTGTGAGTAGGTGTTCTTTGTTTTCAAAGTAATTGTAGATATTACTCGTGGATACCTTTGCTTTTTTAGCAATGGTCCGCATACTAGCCTTCTCAAAACCGAGTTGAATGAATTCTTCTCGAGCCGCTTGTAAGATTTCTTTTCGTGTATGTTCTTTGGGAGTTTGCATGGTCCTGAACGATGTTTCCTAAAAGAACAATGTCGTTCAGGATTCATTTGTAAAGTCCAATTTTACATGTTTGTTGTATTTTGTATTAATTTTGCCACAATTCCATAGAGGCGAAAACTTCCTAACACCAATATCGGAAATCTGCCTTGGAATATGGGCACGAGTTCTTCTTCGTTTTGCACTCTTTGGGTGATGGGTCTTAAAGGCTCGGGAAGCTCCGGAAAGACTCCAAATCCCGGTCCTTCCCAAAGATAGAGGGATGAGAGGGGGAGGGCCAACAGTTCCTTTAGAATCCCTTCCCTGTCTTTATCGGGGAGACTCCCCAAAACCAGAGAAAAGGAGGAATGGGACCTTCCGAACTCGGTGGTTGTGGTGGCGATCGCTTCTGGATTGTGCGCAGGATCAAAGACAATTTCAGGAGAGGATTTTAGGACTTCCATCCTTCCGCGTGGCCGTTCGGTGGTTTCCCACAAAATGGATTGGATCTCGTCTATCTTTTCAGGAAGAACCTCTGTGAGTGCTTCCTTTGCAAAAAGAAAGTTAGTTTCTAAATAGCTTGGTTTTGGTTCTAGAGGGAGGATATGAACATGGGTTTGATTTTTCGGAAAATTTTGGAGGACGGCCCGTAGCGAGGAGTCCTCCGGATCCATTGCCACAAGTTTTCGGCAAACATTCGTTAGAATTCCGAGTTTTTCTTTGCAAATTTTTTCTTTCGTATCTCCCAGGATTTCCGAATGGTCTATCCCTATTTTTGTTATCATAACATAATCGGCTTGTACAAGTTTTGTGGCATCGAGTCTTCCCCCAAGTCCTGCTTCCCAGATTTCAAATTCTGTCTTTTGGGAAGAAAAGAAAAGATACGAAAAAATGGTTAGGAATTCAAAATAGGAGAGCTTGGAAAATCGGTGGAGATCGGGAAGGATGGTTTTTCTAAAGAAATCTTCCACTTCCTCTTCTTTGGGAAGATGTACTTTGCCTTTTTCAAAAACTTGGAACCGTTCCAAGGGAGTGAGGAGGTGCGGGGAAGTATAAAGTCCTGTTTTGTATCCTAACTTCGAAAGCAGAGAGGCTAAGTAATGTGAGGTGGAGCCTTTCGCATTGGTTCCTACAACACTAATTCGAATGGGTTTCTGGACCTTGTGTTTGGAGATTACATATTGGAAAAGTTCAGATAACCCATCTAAGGTATATTCTTTGAAGACATTGAAGTTTCTTGTTTTTTCAATATTTTGTAGGCTATATAAAAAATCTAAAAACTGCATTGTTTTCTTTATTGGATCAAACGATTTTAATTTATACTTATAAAACTTAAGATCTACTCTTTAGTTGTTTTAAAAGTAAGGATTCTACTTTATCTATCCATTTGGCTTTTACTTTCGAATTCGTAAATAGCTCAAATTGTCGGATGCCTTGGTAGAGTAACATATGATATCCTGGAATGATTTCTGCTTTTTTTTTCTTTGCCTGTTTTACTAAATCAGTTTCCAGAGGATTATAAACAATATCGAATAACGTGTGTTTTTTGGTGAAAAATTTTGAATCGAGTAAGGATTCTCCGCCGTATCCCTTCATACCTACGGGGGTTGTGTGGATGATTAAATCATACTGGTCTTTTTCTTTTTGGCATTCTTCTTTTGAAGTGAGGGAAAGCCATTCAGGATTTCCGAGAGATGTTTGGATTTCCTTCGACGTGGTTGTATTTCTTGCGAGAAGTTTGATTTTTCTTTGGATCTTTTTGTCACGAGCGTTATTTTTAAGGCTCTCCGCTATGGCAAAAACAATCCCTTTGGCAC
This sequence comes from Leptospira abararensis, assembly GCF_016918735.1. Taxonomy (GTDB): domain Bacteria; phylum Spirochaetota; class Leptospiria; order Leptospirales; family Leptospiraceae; genus Leptospira_A; species Leptospira_A abararensis. The sequence continues at coordinate 52,775 of NZ_JAFFPR010000060.1, read as the reverse complement.
TCCCACCACTCCCGAGGATTAAAATTTCTTTTTCGATATTTGGATCTAAAAGTTTTGGATTCGATTTGGTGATGGATAGGATAGCACCCGTGCCATCTGTGTTTACCGCTTGGATTCCGTCTCGGAGGAGTAAGGTGTTGGAGGCTCCCATGGTTTTGGAGGTGGTACAAACATCGTTTGTTTGCCCATAGGCCCATTCTTTATACGGAATGGTAACAGATACACCCTTCACACCTAAATCAATCAATGGCCGAAGTCCGATCTCTTTCCATCTCTCGTTTTCAAATACTAGATACACTCCATCATATCCAGAGAGTTGGAATAATGTATTATGAATCCAAGGGGACAGGGTATGGCCTAAGGGATATCCCAAGATTCCAAATATTTCGGTATGTTTTGAATACAAGGAAAACCTCTTTTTTTATCTTATGGACTAAACAATGGCTTACCGAAAATAGGTAATAGACAGGTACAAGAACAATGATTTCATTACCGCTTGCCGCACCATCGGAACCATGGACAATTCTAGTAGATATTTTATTCTTTTTTCTCGCATCCGCAGCCTGTGCCTATTATTTTTATTATTATAAACGTAAAGACTTACTAGGAAAATTTTGGGGATCCACTTTTGTTGCGGGGATTGGCGCACTCATCGTGTTTGCCACCTTTCAAACTTACATTCGTGATATCATTATGTGGCTCATGTCACCAAAAATTGGATCGACTCAGTTATCCAACGTGAACTTGGTTGCCATCTTTCTTGGTGGATTTACTGCTCTTTACATCATGAACCGAATCAACCATAACAAAGAAAGAAGAGATTGATTTCGATTTTTCATATAACTTTAAATATTTAAGAAAATTATAATAAAACCCTAGAAGGGCCAGAACAAAACCTTGTTTCCCATCTAGGATTCCCAACCGAATCCAGTACATATAAAATCCTTTAAAACACGCTTTTAAAAAAGCCCAAAATACAGAACTGGATTTTCCTTTTCTAAACTCTTCTTCTGCAAACAAACTCGAATAACGATCAATGAATTGTAGATGATCGGAAATATTTTTATAAGAGTAGTGGTAGAGTGGGTTTTTTAGTTTGATTGGTTTTCCGATGAGTTTTACTCTTTCGTGCACCAAACCGCCGCTAAATTCGCCAGCAGTTTTTTTGAACAATCGGATTTGGTAGTTAGGATAGTATCCACCAAAACGAATCCATTTTCCTAAATAATAAGTCAAACGTGGAACAAGGTAACCTACAGACTCTAGTTTGTGGTTGTTAAATAAATCCGTAATTTCTGTTTGTAAACCGTCCGATACGACTTCGTCGGCATCAATGGCAAGAACCCAATCAAATTTGGTTTGTTCGATCGCAAAGTTTTTTTGATCCGCGTAGTTTACAAACTTACGATAAAAAACACGGGCACCAAATGATTTTGCAATTGTTACTGTTTTATCTATGGAACCAGAATCGATCACCACAATATCTTCTATAAAGGAAAGGGCTTCTAGGGTGCGAGAGATATTATCCTCTTCGTTGAGGGTAATGATGGCGCAGGATAAAGGAAGGGGCATATTTAAATTTGATTGGGATCGCGGACGGAGATAAACTTATCGGAGAGTGGAATTTCCAACCTTGCGATGGTGGAATCTTCTCCGATAATGATACGAAAGAAATTGGGATCAATACCTTCCCCTTTGAGCATAATCAGAATGAGAGCAAGGCCAAGGCCGGCACCTTCCGTGGTATCAGCATTGTCCATGTAGAACTGAGCGATGTCGTCATACACCATTCCTTTCTCCAAACGTTCTCGGATTGCTTTTTCTTCTTCTTTAGCAATGGGTGTGTTGTTGATGACTTCGATGGTGATTCCATCGTCGTTGAATTTGAAGTTAATTAAACAATAGTATCCTTTCTTTTTGGCTTTGATTCCAAATTCGTTGGACATCTCTTCTGAAAACATTTCACGATACTCTCTCACTCCCCTTGCATATTGCGATGGGTTTAGCATACTGTACCCACGTTCTTCAAAAAAAACACGTTTTTGGTTGGCTTTGCAGGCATTGATGGCCAGTTCTTTGATGATGGTATAAAGAGTGGGGACAAGAGTGGGGTAAGTCAGACGATCCAAGATGAGGCCTACGGCTTCTTTGATGTGTTCCTCAACGGATTTGGAGACCCGGTGAGTCTTTAGCGAGAGAATTTTCCCATTTTCGATGTGTAATTTGATGTGATCAGAAATCTCGCTTGTTTCCTTTCCCATACCCGAAATCTTTTCCATTCTAGTCCTTACTGTCAAGGTAACTAAGACCGCTAGTATGAAAAACCGCAGGCTTCTATTCCTCTCCTTATTTTTATCGGCTATTGCCCCCACCAACCTTTTGCCGCAAAATTTGAAAATGAAATCAGTTCGGATCTGGAACAGTGAAAAAGCTAATTTTGGTGGATTTATCGACTTAGAAGTGGTCCAGGGAAAAATCATTTCCTTAAAAGAAGGAACACCTATTGTACATCCTAAGTACTTATTGCCTGGATTTTGTGATGCCTCAGTCACCTTGGGATCGAATGCTCGCGGGGGAAAAACAAGCCGAGAAGATCTTCCTACGTATCTTTCTGGGTATTTGGCGGCCGGATTTAGCCATGTAGAATCTGTAGCTGATCCCAATCTATCAAACGTGCAAAATGAAATCATCAAATCAAAATGGTTTTCTCCCATCCTTACCCAAGGACAAAAACCGGCCCTCTATTCGGAACTTTCTCTGGGAGAAGGGGCCAATTATGTTTCGGGTCTTGGTCTCACCGCCGACACCAAACGGAACCGCCACCTCCCCATTTTCTTAAAGGAAGTGGAAAACAGAGGGTTTTCACAAACAGAACTCTATGCCAAACGGCGGGAAGGGGAAGAGAAAGGTTACCTTCCGTTGGCTTATACCTTTGCTGACAAAACCAGTTGGGAAGATGCTTTGGATACCGGATTTCCTGTCATTTTTCATCCCATGCCCGAGGGAACCAATCTCTACCGTGCTCAAAAACGAGACTTTTTATGGGCGCCCATGCTTTCCGTTTTGTATCTGCAAAATTTAAAAACGAACCCAGAGCTTTGGAAAACGGAAATCCAAATTTGGGCAAACCTCCATTCTGTTTTTGGAGCTCGTTGGAAGGATTTGCTTTCCACGGAATCCGAACCGGCAGAGGAGGAAATCGCTCCGAAAGAAAGTTCTTTTTCGGAGTACGAGGCCACGTTCCAAAGAGAAGCTGAGGCGAGAAGGAATCTCCTTTTCGCCAGTGGAGCTGGGCACTGGGGACTATTTCCTGGACAAGCTGCCATAGTCGAAGTGCGACTTTGGGAGGCACTTTTGGCAAAACCAATGGAGAGGAAAGTAGAATCTCCTTCCGGCCGTCCTGGATTTTGGGCTTCGCTTTTTGGATCCTTTTCTCCTGGGTTACTTTCGACCAATGCGGACCCCGAAACCTTACCGCAAATCCGAAGAGAAATCATCCAAACTTTGACCCTAAGGACTTGTTCCTTTATCGCTGCTGACCACGAAGGAAAGATTCGGATCGGTGGCCCCGCTCATTTTTCCGTACATGACGAAAATCCTTTGAAACGTGCTTCCGGAATATTTCCAATTGAATCCATGGTATTAGGAGGAAAATTGGTTTATACCCCAAAACCCACCAAGGAAGGAACCACAAAATGAAAGGCCCATCCTCAGAATTTGAACGTTTATTAGAAGAAAGTTTTAAAAAAAGACAGTCCATTGAACCCGGCTCACGTCATGAAGCCAAAGTAACAGCTGTTAAGAATGATTATGTATTCATTCGCACTGTAGAAAATAAAATCACAGGAAACATCTCTATTGAAGAATGGAGAGAAGAAGTTTTGCCTAAAGTTGGCGACACTCTTGTTGTTTATTTTTTAAAAGAAAACTCTGGAGATTTTTATTTTACCACCTGTCTTTCTGGCGACAACCTAACAGAAGAACATATGGAGATGGCGGCGCAGTATGAAATTCCTGTGCTTGGCCAGATGCTCGTGGAAGCAAGCGGCGGTTGGGATGTCAAACTTGGTAGTCACCCTGCCTTTGTTCCCTTTAGTCAATTGGATGGTTCCTTAAAAGGAACGAACATCGCTGGAAAACGAATTAAATTTGTGATCTCAGAGCTTGGCAAAAAACAAAACAAAATTGTTTTATCACAGAAAAAAATTGCTGATAAAGAACGAGAAACCAAGAAGCAACTGTTACGTGAAGAGTTGAAGGTAGGAATTTTTGTTTCCTGTACGGTCAAAAGCATTCATAAATTTGGACTCATTGTGGACATGGATGGGTTTGATGCTTTGGTTCCGCAGTCCGAAGCCACTTACAAAAAAAATGCTGACCTTACCACTGAATTTCGTGTGGGAGAAACCCTTCGCGCTAAAATTCTCACTCTTGACTGGTCTACAAACAAAATCTCTCTCAGTGTAAAAGACTTTTTGTCCGACCCATGGTCAGGAAAACTTCCTTTTAAAGAATCCGACATTGTGACGGGAACTTTAGAATCGATCAAACCCTTTGGCCTCTTTGTTCGGTTAGGTGATGATTTTTCATGTCTTGTTCCAAACAAAGAAACCGGCGTTCCTTCTCGTACACCTTTGAATACTGTGTTTAACCCAGGACAAAAGATAGAAGTTTTCATTATGGAGATCAATCCTGAGAAAAGACAAATTGCAGCTTCTATCTCCAAAGCAGCCGAAGCGAAGGATCGAATGGAATACCAAGAGTATATGTCCAAAGAAGAAACTTCTGGATCTGTCTCTAGTTTTGGGTTGGCACTTCAAAAATCTTTGGAAAAAAAGAATAAAAAGTAATTCACGAATTGGAAATCGCATTATTTCGTCCCGAAATTCCACCTAACACAGGTAACATCGCGAGGCTTTGTGTCAATGTCGGTGTTCCTCTGTCTATTGTTGGGGAGCCGTCCTTTGACCTTTCAGAAAAGGCCGTCCGGCGCGCTGGCCTGGATTATTGGAAGGATTTGGATCTTCGGAGGTTTGCCGATTATGAAGAATTTCGGTCAAAAAAAGAGGAAGAAGGGAGTCGGATTTTCCTTGTATCCAAGTTTGGGATCAGAGTGTACTGGGATGTGGAGTTTGAAAAGAATGATGTCTTTCTTTTTGGGAGGGAAACCTCGGGTCTGCCGGAAGAAATCCACAAGTCCTGCCCTCCAGAACATATTATTTCCCTACCTATGGCAGAGGTGAGTCGATCCATCAATCTTTCCAACGCAGTTGCCATTGTACTTTATGAAGCACTGCGCCAAGAGAAAACACGGACTAATCCCTAAAGGATAAAACAATTTACAACTCCTCCGTTCCCATTGAAATGGGAATATATGCCGTTCCCTCTCTCCAGAACTGAGTTAGAGAAAGAAGTGAAAACTTTGTTCTCCAATGGCCTCTCGGGGAATGTGAACGATTTTTACTCTTGGGTGTTTATGGAAACCCAAAGAAAATTCAAGGACCATCCCAATACCACTTTGGAAGGGATCACTTCTCTCCTTGAAGACTTAATCAAAGACGGAATCATCACTACAAACCCAATTGATCCGAGAGAATATTTACTTCCCGATACTTCTCCTATCATTCGTAAGATGGGAACAACCGAACAGTTTGTCATTTTGGGTGCTCTTTCCTACAACCCTATGCAATATGTTAGGGCCAGGCTTGATTATTTTCTAAAGCGCAATGGGATTCAAGAAGAGTTGCGAATGGATCTTTGTATTGCCACTGTTGAAGCTGTGGAAAATGCAGCCAAGTATGGTGACGGTGGCGGTGTGGAAGTAAATTTTCAAATCGACAAACACAAAATCTTTAGCATAGAAATGATCAATACCGTAAAAGACTTTAATCTAGAAGATGATATTCAGAGAGGTAAGTTTTCTTCCACTGCAACACTCATGCGTGGTATGATGGTCATGCAAAAACTTTTCGATTCAGTAGATTTAGAGATCAGCGACAATCGAAAACAAGCTATACTGAAAGCAACTCGTAAACTAACATAGGTTCCTATGGCAAATTTCAAAATGGTTTCTCCTTTTAAGGCTGCCGGAGACCAGGTCGAAGCAATTGAAAAAATTGCGAAGTCCTTCGGTGAAGGTAAAAATAAAATCACTCTAGTTGGTGTGACGGGTTCAGGAAAAACCTTTACCATGGCCGAGGTTATTACTAGAGTCAAAAAACCTACTCTAATATTATCTCATAATAAAACACTCGCAGCTCAACTCTTTCGTGAGTTTAAAGAGTTTTTCCCAGAAAATGCTGTAGAATACTTCGTTTCTTATTACGATTACTACCAACCCGAAGCTTATGTACCGTCTTCCGATACATTTATTGAAAAAGATATGTCAATGAATGAGGAGATCGACAAACTTAGATTACGTGCCACATCTAGTTTACTCGAACGCGATGATGTGATTATCGTAAGTTCCGTTTCTTGTATTTATGGTTTGGGCTCTCCCGAAGATTATATGAATTCGGTTGTGATGTTACATGTGGGAGATAAAATCGATCGGGATCAAATCATTCGAAAGTTTCTCCATATCCAATATGCTCGTAATGATATTGATTTTAGTCGGGGAAATTTTCGTGTTCGTGGGGATACGATCGAGATTATGCCTTCTTACCAAGAGGAAGGAATTCGGATCGAACTTTTTGGAGATGAGATTGATGGACTCTCTAAAATTGATCCACTCACAGGAAAAGTAAAAACAAAGTTAGATCGAGTGGTTGTATATCCTGCAAAACACTTCATTACCTCTGGCCCTAAAATTAAAGATGCCATTGAAAAAATTAAAGATGAGATGGCAGAACAGAAGGAAAAATTTCTAAAACAAGGGAAACATTTAGAAGCAGAACGAATTGAATCCAGGACCAATTATGATATGGAAATGCTTGTGGAACTTGGGTATTGTAGTGGGATCGAAAATTATTCTCGCCACCTAACGGGAAGATCTGAGGGGGAAAGGCCTGCTTGTTTACTCGACTATTTTCCAAATATGGATTTTTTACTGATCATTGACGAATCCCATGTAACACTTCCACAAATTGGGGGAATGTATGCAGGAGATAGATCCAGAAAACTTACGTTAGTTGATTTTGGATTTAGACTTCCGAGTGCTCTCGATAACAGGCCATTGAATTTTCAAGAATTTGAAACTTTAACTCCAATGACTTTGTATGTGTCGGCAACACCTGATCAAAATGAAATTAACAAAAGTGAGGCGGTGATCGAACAAATCATTCGTCCCACAGGACTACTTGATCCGGTGGTGGAAGTTCGTCCCACCACAAATCAAATTGAGGACTTATTAAACGAAATCCGGCTCCGCATAGAACAAAAAGAGCGAATTCTCATCACCACTCTGACAAAAAAAATGTCAGAAGACTTAACGGATTATTATAAAGAAGTGGGTTTGAAGATTGCCTACCTCCATTCCGAAATTGATACCATCGAAAGAACGGAAATCATTCGGGATTTACGTAAGGGAGTTTATGATTGTATTGTAGGGATCAATTTGCTCAGAGAAGGACTTGATATTCCAGAAGTTTCTCTTGTTGCCATTTTAGATGCGGATAAAGAAGGTTTCCTTCGAAATTATAAATCACTTGTGCAAACCATCGGGCGTGCAGCAAGGAATGTAAACGGCAAGGCCATTCTTTATGCAGACCGGATGACTGATTCGATTAAAAAAGCAATCAGTGAAACCGAACGACGCCGTCTAATCCAGGAAGCCCACAACACGAAGATGGGAATCACCCCTCAAAGTATCATTAAGGAAATTCATGATATTTTACCGCGAGAGATGGCGGAAGAAGATAGTAAGGAAGAAGCTCTCAAGGAAATGGAAAAAGAATTTACCTTGAAGAAATACAAAACCAAAGACAAGTTACGTGATGCTTTGAAACGAGAAATGTTACGTTACGCATCCGACTTGGATTTTGAAAAAGCTGCCATGTTTCGTGATAAAATGTTAGCACTTGGGCCCGATAAAATAGAATCATAAGGTAGGATACGGATTGGAAACAAATGAATTTTGGGAAAACCCAACAAAATTGGCGAGATTGGAAGATTCTCTCCCGAAACAAATTTTCCTTCTCCCGATTAAGGTGCGGCCTGTGTTCCCAGGGATCATCACTCCCTTAATCGTACCACCGGGTCGTTTCATCCAATCCATTGAAGAGTCCTCAAAAGGTGCGGGGTTTTTGGGTCTGATTCTTTTAAAAGAAGATGAGTCAGACCTTCCTTCTGAAGACAATATATTTCAGATTGGAGTGGTGGCTCGTATCTTAAAAAGAATCAATTTACCCGATGGAGGGATGAATATTTTAGTAAACACCATCCAAAGATTCAAAATTCATTCCATCCATACGAAAGAGCCAGTTCTTGTTGCCAATGTAAGATACCCAGAAGAAGAACTAGGTACAAGTAAAAATAATATTAAGGCTCTTATGAGAACTTTGCTAATTCTGACAAAGGAACTAGCACAAAACAATCCTCTGTTCACAGAAGATATGAAACTTACGATGATGAATGTAAACGAACCGGCAAAAATGGCTGATTTTGTTTGTTCCATTCTGAACCTAGAAAAAGAGGAATACCAATCTGTCATTGAAGCCATCCAAATTAATGATCGATTAGAAAAGGTATTATTGTTTCTTAAAAAAGAAATCGAGTTAGTAGTTCTCCAAAAAAAGATCCAAGAACAAATTAATGATAAAATAGATAACCAACAACGTCAGTTTTTCCTTCGTGAACAATTGAAGGCCATCCAGCAAGAGTTAGGTGCTGGTGAAGATAAAACAGAACTCAAATACGAAAAACTTTTGGAACGATTGAAAGCAGTTCCAGTAAGTGATGAAATTATCGTGGAAGTAGATAGAGAAATTGATAAATTCAAAAACTCAGATCCAATTTCCAGCGATTATAATGTCATTAGAAATTATTTAGATTTAGTGGATGCCCTGCCATGGGAAAAACCGGCTGAAAAAGATGTGAATCTAATTCATGCCAAAAAAATTCTGAATCGTGACCACCATAAACTAGAAGATGTGAAGGAACGAATTTTAGAGTTTTTAGCTGTTCATAAATTGAATCCGAAAAGTAAAGGGTCTATCCTTTGTTTGGTGGGTCCACCGGGTGTGGGTAAAACATCCATTGCCAAGTCTGTGGCAGAAGCTTTGGGTCGAAAGTTCTACAGGTTCTCTGTAGGTGGGGTGAGGGACGAAGCAGAAATCAAAGGCCATAGAAGAACGTATATTGGAGCCATGCCAGGAAAACTCATCAGTGCTTTGAAGATCACTAAAGAAAGAGATACGGTGATTCTTTTGGATGAAATAGATAAGATGTCGCAAGGTTACCAAGGCGACCCGCAAGCGGCACTCCTCGAAGTTCTAGATCCAGAACAGAATTCAAATTTTAGAGATCACTATTTAGACTTACCTTTTGATTTGTCGGATGTTTTGTTTATTGCTACTGCTAACACTTTTGAACCAATCCCGCGTGTGTTACTCGATCGTATGGAAGTGATCCAACTTTCTGGATACATCACAGAAGAAAAAGTGCAGATCTTCCAAAAGTATCTTTGGAAAAAGATTTTTGAAAAAAATGGATTAAATCCAGATTCTTTTTCTATGAAAAAAGAAACGGTAACAATTCTCATCAATTCATATTCAAGAGAGTCGGGCTTACGCGGCCTTGAAAAAACATTCGATAAATTAGTCCGAAAAATTGCCTTAAAACAAGTGTTAAAGGAAAAGTATTCTAAAGAAATCCGAGAAAAGGATTTGGTGGAATACTTAGGTTCTCCTCCGTTTGTCGATGATCGAATGACTATTCCTAAAGTTCCAGGAACTGCACTCGGTCTTGCTTGGACCAATGCAGGAGGATCTACCCTTCTTATCGAAGCAGTCCTCATTCCAGGAAAAGGTGGGCTCACTCTTACGGGACAAATGGGAAAGATGATGGAAGAGTCCGCAAACATTGCCCTCTCCTTTGTTAAAAATTATATTAACAACGATGTTTTGTTTGAAAAGAAAGCCATCCACTTACACGTTCCCGACGGTGCCACACCCAAAGATGGCCCAAGTGCGGGAATTACGATGGCTACAGCTATTTTGTCTCTTGTAACCGATCAAGTGATTGCTCCAGGTTTTGGTATGACCGGTGAACTTACGTTAACTGGTGAAGTCCTTGCTATAGGTGGACTCAGGGAAAAAATCGTAGCCGCAAAACGAGTGGGGGTGAAAAAAATCATTTTCCCTAAAGACAATGAAAAGGCATTCCAAGAAATTCCCGATTACGTAAAACGCGGGGTCACTTTTTATCCAGTCACTCGTTTCGAAGAAGTGGAAAAACTCGTTTTCCCGAAATCCAAAGGTAAGAAAAAATGAACAACCAGACCAATTCCTTTTTCCTCATCCTAGAAGTGTTGTATGGCCACCTAACGGATCTTCTTCGTTTTTTTTGGATTCGGCGTGTTCAGCTCTTCACACTGGGAGTGATCCTTGGAATCTTTTTGTCTTTTTTCTTTTTGGGTGGAGCATATGTGGTTTGGTCAGGAGAGGAAGCTCGAGTGCATAAATCGCTCGAAAAATACCGATCAGAAGTATCAAACTTTTATGATAGTTTTCAACCTAAGTCAGTAAAAATCTTAGATCGCAGTGGAAAAGTGATGGGTGAGTTCTATCGCAGAAACTTTAGACCCATACGCACAGATAATTTAGCAAAACACAATGTCATCGTTTGGGCCGTATTATCTTCTGAAGATCGTGAGTTTTTTTCCCATTCAGGATTGAATTACACTGCTATTGGTCGTGCGGTTGTGACTAATTTAATTCAATTTCGTTTGTCTCAAGGTGGGTCTACTATCTCACAGCAGTTAGCGAAACTAACTTTAAATTTAGGAAAACGTAATTTATTCAATAAACTAACAGAACTCTATTGTACTTTTTATATAGAAAGCCAATACTCGAAAGAAGAAATTTTGGCTATGTATTTAAACCAAATTTTTCTCGGTGAAGGGAACACGGGTGTAGAAGAGGCCGCCAGATATTATTTTCGTAAACCTGCTTCAGAGCTTAGTCCAGAGGAAGCAGCCCTTCTCGTAGGAATCATTCCGGCTCCGAGCGTTTATAATCCAGTTCGCAATTTAGGGATTTCTCTTTCTAGGCAAAAACGTGTGTTATATGACATGGCAAGAAATCCCGAACTGCATCCTTCAAAGAAAGAAATTCCACATAAGTTTTCTGATTCGATCGAACTGGGCTTAAAAAAATTCCGAACTATTTATAAAATTAAAGAAACAAAAGATGAAGAAGGAAATCCAAAATACTCAAGCGAAATTGGAAAATATGGAGCCGATAAGGATTTCCGAGTCAATTTAGCTCCTGATTTTAATTCGGAAATTCGAAGATTCATTTTGGAACGATTTTCTAATGAAGATTTAGAAGAAAGGGGTTTACTCGTTTACACTACTTTGGATTTAGAAAAACAAAGACTCGCCGAAGAGGCGTTACGTGTGGGTGTTGATTCTGTTAGAGCCGATCTAACAAAACAAGAAGCCGAATACCAAAACAAAGGTAAGGCGGATTTGGCAGAAGTCACTCGTGCCATTTTACCACAGCTTAGTGGGTCTATGATATCTTTAGATCCCGAAACAGGAGATATCGAAGCCATGGTGGGTGGATACAAAATATCCAATGTATTTCGGTTCAATCGTGCAGAAGATGCCAGACGCCAACCAGGATCGACGATCAAAGCTCTTGTTTATGCTCTTGCATTTGAAAAGCGGATCGTAAACCCATCATCCAAAATCAAAGACGAAAAATTAGACATCTCTGGTTATTCACCCAAAAACTGGTATAAGGGTTATAAGGGTGACATCACAGTTCGGCAAGCTCTTGCCCAGTCAGTGAATACTGTCTCTGTAAAGTTATTACATGAAATCGGAATTTCCTACTTTATCCAAAAATTAAGTGCCATCCTTTCGATTCCCGAAGAAGAAGCAGAGATCCGATTCCAAAGAAATTTATCTTTAGCTCTTGGGTCAGGGGAACTAAGCCCTATGGAACTTTCTGTCATTTATGCTACCCTAATGAATGGGGGAAGGCGAGTGACTCCAAGAAAGATAATCAAAATTACCGATTTGGATGGGAACGAATTTTATAACACTGTCGCCAATGAGGCCGCCGAACAAATATTAAATCCCGTTGCCTGTGCTATGGCCATCAATACCTTACAGTCTGTTCTTACAGAAGAAGGAACGATGACTCTAAAGAAGAAGGAAGGCGAACCATTTCTGTATGCTGGAAAAACGGGCACAGTTCAATCTCCTAAATTAAAAGCGTCAAGATGGAAAGGCCTCAAGGGTGTTCGCGATGTTTGGTTTGCGGGGCTCACTCCAAGAAACGTAACAGTAGTTTGGGTGGGCCATGACGAAGGGGCACCTTTTCCTGGTTCGGGATCTGGAGTATCTGGTGGGATTTGGTACAGATACACACAAAATGTAAAATCAAAACTAGGAATGGGGAATCAGTTGATTTCTAATTTTGTGGGAGATTTTGTAAAGGTGGATGTTTGTGCTGATGATGGAACCATTATGGAAACTACACCCGATTACATCTGTAAGGTGCCACTGTATGCTCAGTATTACTATATTGGGGACTTACCACCCAAACGTGCAGGCTTTGTAAAACAAGAATCCCCTACGCAAAACACAAATCTGCGGCCGGAGCTGATTGATGATGATTCCGAAATTTCTACTTATGATGCACAAGGAAGTCGGATCCAACCAACAGCAGTAGACTCTGTGGAATTAGAGCCACCGCTTATAGAAAATCGGCGAGCGCGTTATAACGAAGAAACTCCTTAGAAACCAAATAATTCTCCTGGATGGACCAAAGAAAAATCCAGGGTTTATCTTCTCTGACTCTCTCAATGATTTGAAAGGCATGTTTTTCATTTTTGAAGGGTTTGTCTAGAAGTTTGCCTACTTCCGTATTTCTATAAAAAGAACGATTTCCCCCATTGCCTACTTTTTCGGGATGGAAGAGTGGGTCTAAAAAATTCCAAACAGAATCAAAATCAGAATACCAAGTGAGAAGGGTTAGATCTCCTTTTCCTTCTCCATTCTCTTTATATAAAGGCGCTTTTTCCATTGGCCTAAGTTTAACAGTAAGCCCAATATCTTCTAATGCTTGTTTTATGGCCCGGCCTTTAGCTTGGTTTTCATCATCACCTCGCATGCGGAATTCCAAACTAGTAGTTAAGATTTTTGGGTAACAAGTGGACTGTTTTAACTCATCAATTGCTAATGGTTTGTTGTATACTTCCCCATTTCTATTTTCTCCATTGGACATTTTTTCCATATAATTTAAAGGAATAGGTCCGTAGGTGAGGTCTGCATGATTTTCTAATAATTTTTGAATGATCAAATTACGCGGGATTGAAAGATTGAGTGCTCTTCGAAAGTGTTTGTCGAAACAAGGATTGTTTTGATTGATCGCCACATATTGAACAGACCTTCCTTTTTTTGTGAGGGTAAGTTCTGAATTTGCTTCTGGCAAAGAAAGAAGAAAGTCTGTCAGCTTAAAAGCGTCTAACTGATGTTTGCGATATAAAAATAGAGAAGTCGAAGATTGAGGTAAAATGAGAAAACGGATTTTTTTAGGAAAGTTCGGATCCACTTCGCCTTGGAAGTTTAAGTCTATATATTCATTTTTTTTCCAAGAGACTAGACTGTATTTTCCATAAGACTTTAAGAGATCCTTTTTCCATTCTTCTTTCCCAATGATGGAGGCAAACGGTAAACTAAGTTTCTCTTTCCATTCCGTTTCCCTCGTGGCTTCTTTAAATTCTAACTCTAATTGAGTTTCCGATATAGAACGAACCCCAAGTAAAAATTGATAGTCTCCTTTTCTAGGATAAGTTTCGAAGAGCAAACGAGATAAACTGTATTCTATATCTTGAACCGAAGGAGCCGAGGAATTCAGTTGGAATAACCAAAGTTCCTTTTTTGGATGCGGAATTTTTTTGTAAGAGAAAATCCAAGTGGAATGGAACCCTTGCGAATCTTGGAAAAATAGGCCTTGGTGAAGAAATTTTGCCAATTTTTGGCCGGACAAATCGGTAATGAATAGCGGATCCAAATGCGCAGGATCGGAAGGGAGCGCAATTTTTAAGTCAAATTCGGGAGTTTCCTCTCGGCAAAAAGTGAGGGACAAGAGAAAGAAAACAAGGGATAAGGTTCTCATACGTGAAGATTTACCGAAAACTCTGGCCATACTTGACAAAATACAAATACAGACTTAGTCTCGGTGTTTTCTTGTCTATATTTGTTTCCATTTTCAATGGGGCATCCCTCACGTCTCTCATTCCTATCTTTGATTCTTTGGGGACTGGCGAAAATTACAAGTTCCAAATTGCTCTAACAAAAAAAGACCAAACATTACTGTCAGAACACAAAAGACCTGACCATCTAGAAGGACTGACTTATTGGGAATGGCAATTTGCCAATCTCAAACAAAATACAAACGAGGAACTTGCAGATAAAAAACCAGACGACTTGGTGTATCTGTTTTGTCTCATCATCCTTCCTATCTACTTTTTAAAACTCATTTGCCTAGCCGGTACTGTCTACTTTGTCAATTCGGCTGGACTTCTTGCCGTCAGTGACCTCAGGCAAGCGCTCTATAAAAAACTCCAAGTTTTGCCATTAAATGAGTTTTATCGTGAGAAGACCGGGGTTCTCATGAGTCGGGTGATCAACGATGTCGATATTGTCGGAAAAGTAGTTTCGAATGACCTAAAAGATGCAATTAACGATTTTTTTTATATCGTCACACATTTAATCATCTTACTCGTGTTAAGTTGGAAGTTATTCTTTTTATTATTTATTGTAATTCCTTTAATTGTGGGGCCAGTGAGTACATTTGCCGATCGAATCAGGCGAACCACCAAAAACCAACAAGAACAATTGTCTGAATTGAATGGTGATCTTCAGGAAGTGATTTCAGGAATTCGGGTCATCAGAGCTTTTTCGATGGAAGACAAAGAAGCAGATCGTTTTTTTAAAGTAAACCAAAACCTTTCCGATAAAACTTTCAAAACACATTTTTATCACCAAATTGGTCCCGCATTAACTGAGTTATCTGGTTCGGTTGTGACCATGGTATTTTTGGGAATTGGTGCTTATTTGTTAGAAGATGCTAGTTTTTCCAAAGGAATGTTTATTGCTTTTTTTCTTACCTTAATTTTTCTTATGCGTCCATTAAAACAGATGAGTATTTTGGTGAACTTAATCCAAGCCTCTGTGATTGCTAGTGATCGTGTCTTCGAAATTTTAGGTAGAGATGTAGATATTAAGGAACCAAAAACCCCAAGTCCACTCGGCCAACTTTCCAAATCGATTGATTATAAAAATGTATCCTATGTTTATCCCAATACGGATATTTATGCACTGAAAAATATTAATCTGACATTACCTCGTGGCGGTACCATTGCTATCGTTGGGTCTTCTGGTGCCGGTAAATCAACGTTAGTTGACCTTTTGCCTAGGCTTATTGATCCAAGTGAAGGTGGAATTTTTTGGGATGATGTGAATGCAAAAGATTTGAGTTTGGATAACCTACGGAAACGAATTGGTGTTGTTTCTCAAAATATTTTTTTATTTAATGGTTCTGTTCGTGAAAACATTGCTTTTGGAAGGCCAGACGCATCCGAAGAAGAAATTCGACGTGCTGCCGAAGACGCATTTGCTTCTGAGTTCATTGAAAGTTTTGAAGAAGGTTATGATACCATTGTTGGTGAACGTGGTGTGATGTTGTCCGGTGGACAAAGGCAAAGAATCTCTATTGCTCGGACACTGCTTGCAAATCCAGAAGTATTGATTTTGGATGAAGCCACATCTGCTTTGGATACAGAGTCGGAAAGACTCATCCAACAAGCGTTTGTTCGTTTGTATGAAAACAAAACTGTAATTATTATCGCTCACCGTTTATCCACGGTAAAAATTGCTGATACAATATATTATTTAGAAAATGGCGAAATTGTAGAAAGCGGAAGCCACACAGATTTATTAAAAAATCAAAACTCTAAATACAAACGTTTGTATGATATGCAGTTTTCGAGTTCTACTTAAACAAACACTAAAGTTTAAGCAAGACGACCTGTTCCACAATTCGGACAAAACTTTGCATTAGGAACAGCAACAAACGAACCACAGTTGGCACATGTCCAATTTTCGTTAATTTTTGGAGAAGGAAGGATCGCAACATTTGCCTTTTTTTCTCTGAGTTCTGCTTCTACAGAATCTAAGGCTTCTATATAGGGTAGAGACTGTGTTTGGAATTCTTCTTCTGTTAATTTTCCGGAATCAAAATCAGATCGGATGTCTTTGAGAGAGTCGAGGAGGTTACTCTTCTTTTCTTTAATGGGTCGGAGATAAGCTCCTTCTTCTTTCCCAAAGGGTGATTCGTCGATTCGGAACCTATAATAAAATAATAGGAAAGGAGCGATCAGAATGATTCCAAAGAGCAGACAATACAAATATAAGAGAAAATCCATACGTTCAGAATTTGGACTTTTTATTTTTAGGCAATCTCTTTATCTTTGGTCAAAGAAGAGAATTTACACTTATGGCCGTTACTAACTCATTAATTGAAGAAAAACTCAAAACAGCAGAAGATGTCGCAGCATTATTGCCGAGGCATGTAACTCTAGGATGTTCTGGATTTACTCCGGCGGGTTATCCAAAACTCATTCCTGTCGCATTTGCCAAAAGAATCGAAGATGAAAAAAAGTTGGGAAAAGAATTCTCCATCAATCTGTATGCAGGCGCCTCCACAGGAGAAGAATTGGATGGTGTTTTGGCGAAAACGGGTGCTCTTAAATTAAGAATCCCTTACCAATCCAATTCCCACCTTCGGAACCTTATCAATCAAGGCGAAACCGATTTCATTGATATGCATTTGTCTCATGTAGTAAAATACATCGAACATGGAATATTACCAAAAATTGATGCCGCTATTGTAGAAGCCATTGATGTTACAACTGACGGTAAAATTTATCTGTCCACATCTTCTGGAATGAGTGCCACTTACATTCAAAATGCGGAATCCGTCTATATTGAGTTAACGGATACCCATCCTTTGGAATTAAAAGGGTATCATGATATCTATCTCCCCAATCACCACGAAAAGGGACTTCCTATTAATATTCTCACGCCAGGAGACAGGATCGGCCTTCCTTATATTCAAGTCCCTCCTGATAAAATCAAAGGGATTGTGCGTTCAAACAAACCAGATGCGGCTACAGTTTTCAAAACACCTGATGAAGATTGCCAAAACATCGCGGCCCATGTTTTATCTTTTATTCAACATGAAATCAAGATGGGAAGAATTCCTAAAGAATACCTACCATTTCAAAATGGAGTTGGAAACATTGCCAATGCCGTGCTTGCGAGCATGGCAAAAGATCCCAACTTCCATTCCATTCAAATGTATACCGAAGTGGTCCAGGACTCGGTATTTGATTTGATTGATGCTGGAAAATTGGAGATTGCTTCCACATCCGCTTTAACTTTTTCCGAAAAGGGACTGAAACGATTTCATGAAAACATTAATGAATGGAAATCGAAGTTTGTCATTCGTCCGCAAGAGATTTCAAACCACCCAGAAGTGATCAGGCGTATGGGCCTCATTGCTATGAACACTGCTATTGAAGTAGATATTTATGGAAACGTAAATTCTACTCATGTGATGGGGACTTCGATGATGAATGGAATTGGCGGTTCAGGTGATTTCACAAGAAACTCTCATTTGTGTATTTTTATGACACCTTCACTCGCAAAAGAAGGAAATATTTCTGCAGTGGTTCCTATGGTATCTCATACAGATCATAACGAACATTCAACAATGATTTTTGTTACAGAACAAGGGTTAGCTGATCTCAGGGGATGTCCTCCTAAAAAACGGGCCGAACTCATCATTAACAACTGTGCTCATCCCATTTATAGAGACAAACTCCGTGAATACTATGAAAATGCTCTTCGTGTTTCCAAAGGGAAACATACTCCGCATGATTTAGAAAAAGCACTTTCTTGGCATGTCCAATTTTTAAAAACAGGAAGTATGAAGTGATCGCAATAGTCGGTTCTGGAATTACGGGACTTACTGCGGCCTGGGCTTTGAAAAAATTTAAAGATGTAACCTTATACGAAAAACATCAAGAGATAGGGATGGCCGCGTTTGGCGCCAAACAAATGGTAGATGGTAAAGAGGTAGAATTTGATATTCCCTTTAGAACCATCAAACGTGACTACTATCCCACTCTCTTCCAGATTTATGATAAAGCGGGCATCCGAACAAGGGCCGTTGATTATTCCTTTCGGGTGGAGTCAAATGAAGAGGCAATATTTGGATTTCGTTCCCACCAATTGTTTGGGATTCCTTTTGGTGTGCCCACAATGGATTCTTTAGTTTCGTCCAAAGGACGTAGGATTTTTTCCGATCTATTAAAGTTTTACACCAACGCAAAAGACGACTGGAAAAGGGAGAACCCGTCCATTTCTATTTTAGATTTTCTAATAAAGTATGGATACTCCAAAGAATTTATTTATGAATTTTTGCTTCCAACCTTTGCCCTAGTAAACACTTGTAAGACGGAGACTGTGGGAGCATATCCTGCAGAAACCATAATCGGATACCATTCCCGAGGTTATTCCTATACTCCGCAAGAAACGGCAAGTTTTGGAACGAGAGATATTGTCAATCGCCTCACCAACGGCCTAAACAACTTGCAATTAAATGCCGGGATCCAGCGAATCTATAAAAAAGCGGATAAAACCATCATTCGATTTGCAAACGAAGAAAAAGAATTTGAACATGTAATTCTTTCTACACAGGCAAACCAAGCAAAAGATCTGCTCGGTGAAGGATTTGATTTAGAAAAAGAAATTCTAAATGAGTTCCGTTATGAATCAAGTGATGTAGTTTTGCATTCGGATGAATCTTATTTTTCTAATCCATCCGTTTCTTTAGTTTTTAAAATCAGAAATAATTATGACAAACCTGAAGTGACTTTGGACTTGGGTAGGATCATTCCAGAGCTGCAGGGTAAAAAAATTTTTCAAACATGGAATCCCCACAAACTTCCCAAAGAAACTGATACTTTAAAATTGGCAAAGTTTGAAAGACCAGTGATGGATGACCGGACCGCCAAAGCCATCGGGAGAATTGCAACGTTACACTCTAACCCACAGTGTAATCTTTGGTTATGCGGTTCGTATTCTCTCTACGGAATTCCTCTTTTGGAAGCAGGAGCAAAGTCAGGATTACTTGTTGCTGCTAGGTTAGCTAATCAACAGATTGATGATTTAATCGATCTTTAATCCAATTTCGATTTTATTTTTCAAAAACATAATATTGGTAGGTAAGTCCCAAATGATTTACAAACCAACCTAAAACTTTAGTAAATGCCTTTAGAGAAGTTGGAAAATTTATAGATCCATTGATAAAGCCTTGTAAGACAGGTTTAGTCCAATCAAGGATTTGAATTTGTTTGAAGCCAGCACCTTCTAAATCGGAAACAGTTTCTGTGGTTTGTTTTAGATTTCCCTTCGGGATAAGAAAGGGTAGGTAAAGCCACCAAAGTTTTTTAAATTTTTTATCTGCAACTTGAAAATGAGTAAATACAAACTTTCCACCGGGTTTCAAAACTCGGTAACTCTCTCTATAAAATAGAGGAAGGTTTTGGAAGTGATAAGATGCATCTAAAGAGAATACAAAATCATAACTTGCATTTGGTAACGATTTCATTATTTCCCAGCTTCCCTTGAGAAATGGTTCGACTGCAACATGATTAGAAGCAAACAATTGTTCAGCGAAATCTGATTGTTCTCCTGGAAGATTAATCGCAGAGAGAAGTTTTGGATGAAACTTCTTTTGCCAATACACCAAACTGCCACCGAGACCTGATCCCACCTCCAAAATTTTTGTTTGAGACGCCAGTTGGCAAGCTTTGGCAAATTCTAGGACAAATCTAAGACCAGCAGTTTGATAGGAGGATTCCCCATCCCAATATCCAAAATTGGAAACGTAGTAGGGTGGTGATTGGGGAAGGATGGATGCGGGAGATTTAGAAAAGGGGAAGGGGGTCATTTTTTACTTGATGAATTCTTTATACCCTGCCGGGTATGTAGAATGAGCCTTTCGGAAAACCAAACTAAACTGATCCACCGTATCAATCGAATCCAGGGACAGCTGGAAGCAATCAAGAATACAATTACAACCGAAGAAAAAGACTGCGAAAAAGCAATCCTACTCTTAAAAGCAGCCCACCAGGCCATGAAAAAATTTGGGGAGGCCTACATCCACGAGTATATGGATACCTGTTTTAAAGAAAAAAAGTCCAACCAAAGTATCGAAACTGACGTAAAAAAAGCCATTACCGCCGCATTCTCACTTTAATCTCGCCTACCTTCTAGAAAAAATCCATAATTCGCTTGCCACATATACCCCACGGGGTATATGTGGATTTAGATTCTATATACTATAGGGGGTATGGTAATGTTTCTAGCTTCAACAAAAACTTGGTATTTGGAACGAGTGGTTTATTTCATCGCTGGGCTATTTAGTTTGGTGGGAGTTTCACTCGGAACCTTTGTTTCACCTTGGTGGTATCTTTTGAACCTACTTGTGGGTGTGAACTTGGTTGTTTTTTCAACCATTGGTTTTTGTCCGATGGCAATTCTTCTGAACAAACTTGGTTTTCAACCGAAGGTGAGGGATTAAGAATATGAAATTTATCATTAGCATTTTGCTTTTGGTCGGTCCGATGGCTCTCTTTGCGGAGGGCGTCGGATTTGAAAACTTATGGAAACGAATCGAAGAGAATTCTTCAGCAAGAAAATCTAAATATTTGGAATGGAAAGCGGGAGAAATTGCAAGGGATCGATCCGACAAACACTGGTTACCTAGGGTTTACACAGACTTACGCACTTTTCAAACGAATGATCCCACTCTCAACTTTATGGGAAAACTAAGCCAAAGGAGTGCTACCGACTCTGATTTTTCCACAGCATCTACAAGATATAGGCCAGGAAACTTTTTAGATTCGAATAACCAACCTTATTCCACGCTGAATTCGGATACTATGAATCTACTTGCCAAAGATACACTCAACTATCCAGGAAGTCATACTTATTCCCGTGGAACACTTGGTATGGATTTACCACTGTATGAAGGTGGTTCCGGAAAAACACTCGCTGCAATGAATGAAAAAAGATCTGTAGGTCTTAAATTTGAATGGCTTGCGGTTCGAGACAGAGAATTTGCTCAAGCAGGATTTTACTACAGGGCCATACAAACGTTAAATGAATACAAACACAGGTTAGAGCAAATTAAAAAAATTGAATCTAGATTCCAATCCAACTACTCCCTCGGGAATAAGGGAAATCCAGTTGGGTATGCCGGTTACTTAGCTTTAAAATCCATAAAAAACCAAATCGCCGTTCTTGAAAAACAATCAGATCTGCAAATTAGCGACTACAAAGAAACATTATATGTTCTATCAGACCTCCCTCCTTCTGATTTAGAAATTATTGAATCAGATTTGAATGTATTTTTGGACACTCATTTCAAACGTCCCACAGGATACGAAAGATCCAATCAGATGAATGCCCAAATCAAATATGCCGAAGGGGAAAAACTCAAGAGCGAAATGGAAATGGCTAAGTTTTTACCAAAGGTCGGTGCTTATTCTGAAGCTTACGGGTATCAAGGAAGTCGTAATACAGCGAACGCCTACCAAGCGGGTGTGTATCTGCAAATGAATCTCTATAATCCCAAGGATATGGGAGTTGTGGAAGAATCCAAACTCAATGCAGAAGCAGCCTTAAAAAAAATAGAAGAGAAAACTAAAGAAGAAGAAGCCCACGTAAAATCTCTTTTCCAAAAAGAAATAACTCTTTCGGAAAGTCTCGAGTTAGTCAGGGAAACCGTAAAATACCAAGACGAACAGATTGTGAATATGCAGAGATTGTTTCAAAGTGGTGCGATCAATGCTGTCCAATTTGCAGAAACACTCAATAAATCTTTAGAACTCTCTCGTGTTTTAATGGAAACGGAAGTCGCTCTTTTACAAGTCAGAACAGAAACATCATTATTTTCAAATAAGGAAGAATCAAATGAATCCATTGGAAGAAATTAGAAAAGGATTTGCAGGAAGGCTTGCGGAAACCTTTCTGCATTCTCGTCTCACTCCCGTCATTGCGGTTGCAAGTTTGGTGCTTGGTTTGTTTGCCGTATACCTAACACCAAAAGAAGAAGAACCACAAATTTCGGTTCCTATGATTGATATCCAGATTCCTGCTCCTGGATTTTCTCCTGAAGAAACGGAACGCAAAGTCACAGAAGCTGTAGAACGAGCGGTTTGGGGATTGGAAGGAGTCGAATATGTTTATTCCACAAGTAAATGGCATGGCAGTTATATTACGGTTCGATTCAAAGTGGGAGAACCCATCGAACCATCGCTTGTAAAAATCCACCATAAATTGATGGAGGTAAAGAACTCTCTTCCACAGACCACACTAAGTCCCATCGTTAAGTCTTATTCTATTGACGATGTTCCCTTTCTTGCCTTGAGTTTCAGTGCAGAAACAATGAATGACTATGAGTTGCGCCAAATTGTTGCACCACTGGCTCGTGAATTATCTTCCACTCCTGATTTAGCAAGTGTGCAAATGTTAGGTGGACTTAAAAAAGTGGTTCGCGTTAAGGTGGATCCTAATCTTCTAAACCGTTATGGAGTTACTGCCATTGAAGTAGCTATGAGTTTAAAACAGAACGATGCGCTCATCCCTGCTGGGAAAAATTGGTCATCCGATTCTGTGATGGATATCGAAGTAGGTGGTGTACTTAAAAAAATATCAGATGTCAAACGCCTTCCTGTTGCACAACGCGGGGGACGAGTGGTTCGTATCCAAGACTTAGCCGTCGTAGAAGAGGGGCCAGAAGAAAGAACCAGATCTTCGGCACTCTTTGACAAATCTCTCGGGGAAACAAAACGAAATGCGGTCACAATCGTATTTGCCAAACGAAAAGGCACAAACGTTGTCAATTTATCTAAGGATCTATTGGAAAGAGCCAATTTATTCCAGAAAGATTTACCAAAAGAAATTCGTTTGAGTGTGATCCGTGACTATGGAAGTACAGCCGAAGACAAATCACATGAATTAATCGAACACCTTCTTATCGCAACCATTTCCGTGACGATTCTGATTGCGTTATGGATGGGTTGGCGTTCAGCACTTGTTGTTGCCATTGCCATCCCCGTCACATTGGCACTGACTTTAGCAATCTACTATTTCCTTGGGTATACACTGAACCGTGTCACTCTATTTGCTTTGATCTTTTCTATCGGGATTTTAGTCGATGATGCAATTGTGGTTGTAGAAAACATTGAACGGCATTTGGAAGAAAATCCAAAGTTAGGAATCATTCGTGCAACACTTGTGGCTGTATCAGAAGTGGGAAATCCGACCATTCTTGCTACCTTTACTGTGATTGCTGCTATTTTGCCTATGGCTTTTGTGCGAGGACTTATGGGGCCTTATATGAAACCAATTCCTGTTGGGGCAAGCCTTGCGATGATCCTTTCCCTCATCGTTGCTTTTGTCATCACTCCTTGGGCCTCCATTCGACTTTTGAAAGAGAATCATACTCATGCTGAGAGTGAAACCGGTGAACATAAAATCTCCAAACTAGATCAAATTTATATTCGTTTTATGAATTGGTTACTTGGATTCAAAAAGAATGCCACTGTGTTTGGTGCGATTACTATCGGATTGTTATTGGCCTCTATGGCATTTGTTGGATTCAAGTGGGTGAAAGTGAAGATGTTACCTTTTGACAACAAAGAAGAGTTCCAGGTTTTACTTGATTACGAGCCAAGAACCACACTCACTCAAAGTATGGTCCGTTCCGAAGAACTGACAAAAATTCTTCTAAAAAATCCCAATGTAGAAAAAATTCAAATTTTCGCTGGGGAAGCGGCTCCGTTTTCTTTCTCAGGTATGGTGAAACATTCCTTTCTTCGAAACCTTGATTCTATGAATGATTTACAAATTATTCTAAAGAACAAAAACGATCGTAAAGAATCGAGTCATGAGATTATAGAATCCTTACGATCCGACATACGAAAGTTTGGTGATCGTTATGGAGTAGTGACCAAAGTATTGGAAATCCCTCCGGGCCCACCGGTGATGGCAACGATGGTAGCAGAAGTATATGGCCCAACAGCTGCAGAAAGACAACGTGTGACCGAAGAAATTTACAATATTTTTCGGGAAGAGCCAAGTGTTGTGGATTTGGATACTTCACTTCGTAATGGCCGGCCCAAGATGGTGTATCCCATTGATTTTGAAAAATCTGGACTTTATGGAATCAAAACTTCCGCTTTGGCGTATACAGGTTCGATTCTTTTCTCTGAATCTTCTCTGGTCAGTTTAGCCACGGCTCTGGAACCTGAGGAAGTGACGGTCAATTTATCTGTGATCCAGAATGCTCGTGGTTCCAAAAATCCTTTCCAAAACCAAAACATCATGTCAATGGAGGCAGGTGTGGTTTCCTCGGAACGGGTTTTGGGAAATCCATATAAGGAAGAAGACCGAGCGTTATTCCGTAAAAATCTAAAGCCAGTCAACTATGTGATGAGTGAACTTTCCGGGGCCGAAGAAGCTCCCGTTTATGGAATGTTGAAACTCGCACCGAAAATCAAATACCAAACACAAACAGCCGACGTTCCTTGGAATACAAGGGAACCTGTGATTAAGTGGGATGGGGAATGGTTTATCACCTATGAAGTGTTCCGTGATCTCGGGGGAGCATTTGCGGTTGTGATTTTACTGATTTATGTTTTGGTTTTAGGTTGGTTTAAAAGTTATACAGTTCCCCTTGTGATCATGGCACCCATTCCTATTTCCCTAATTGGAATTTTACCGGGCCACTGGGTGATGGGAGCTTACTTTACAGCCACATCAATGATTGGGTTTATCGCAGGAGCTGGGATCATCGTTCGAAACTCGATCATCCTAGTTGATTTTATCGAAGGAGAAATCAAAAAAGGTGTGCCTCTCAAGGAAGCGGTGGTTCATGCGGGAGTGGTTCGGTTTCGACCCATGTTACTCACTGCTTCTGCCGTTGTGGTGGGATCCTTTGTGATGTTATTCGATCCTATTTTTCAGGGTCTTGCCATCTCACTGATGTTTGGTGAAATAGCAGCAACTGTTCTTAGCCGGTTTGCTGTTCCTGTTTTATACTACTGGTTTATTGGGAAATCTAGACAGGGTGTCATCAAACACGGATAAAAGAATATATTTCTTGGATTGGAATTTAAAATAAAAAAGGCTGAAATATTTTCAGCCTTTAAAGTAAATACCCTTTGGTGTAAAATACCAAGGGGTATTTTGTATCAGACAACTAATTAACGAGTTCCCTCGTTTTTAATTTCACTATGGTTCTTATACAAACCAGTGGCTGTTAGAGAAGGTGCTCTCACATGTCCTGTGTATTGTGTATAAGTAGTGCTACCACTCACGATGGAAGATTGGCATTTGTCAAGCCCACCAGAACGGTTGTATCCACAAGAAGAGTGGTATGCCACAGCATAGTCATCTTCTCCTGGTAGAATTGCAGATGGTCCGAATGCACCTTTATAACCAGGTACATGGTGGATCTGAATTCCGCCCGTATTGTTGTGATTGAATGCCCCGCGAGCTGTGGATACGATGAGAGATTTGTCCATCGCATTTCCACCAAACCCAAACGTTGCGCCGTTTAATGCAGAAGCCAGTTCCGATCCACCAGAAGCTGCAGCAAGAGCTGTTACTTTTGTTAGATTAAAACCTTTTGCCGATGCCGTCGAACCAAGGTTAGACAACCAAAATTCGATCGCATAACATCCTGCTGAGTGGCAAACTACTTTGCAAGAGTTAGATCCTTTGCAATAGTTAGTAAGCCCCGTGGCAATGTTTGTTTGTGCACGAGCCGATCCGTAAGTTCTCGGGTCAGTTTTTCCGTCGTAACCGATGAAAATCTTAGATCCAGAAACCGTATTCGCTGAGGTTCCCCAATACGAATTTACGTCTGTCGTACCCACACCGTTGTGGTTTTTGTCTGATTTTCCGTGAATGAACACGGTGTATGTTTGTGCACTGAGCGATCCCGCAAATAACATCGCAAGTACAGTGGTGATGGTCTTTCGCATTTTTTTTCCCTTTCCTGATTTTCTTTATTACGACACAAATTACATAAATAAGTCAAATGTGTCAATTTATATATAGTGAAGGCAAAAAAAAGGCCAGCCGGTTTGGGCTGACCTTCGTCCTGTTTCCTCTTTTAGAGAAGAATCGGGAGTATTTCGAATCCTATCGGTATCCTTCTTTTTTGATTTCACTGTGGTCGAGGTAAAGACCAGTAGAAGTCACGGAAGGAGCACGGTAGTGTCCACTGTATTGTGTGTAAGTTACGTTGGAATTGAATGGCCAAATTCCTTCACTTTGAGTGAGAGAAGATTGGCATTTGTTCAATCCACCGGCTTTGTTATAACCGCAAGAAGAGTGGTAAGCAACAGCATAGTCATCTTCTCCAGGAAGAATTGCCGATGCTCCGAACATTCCTTTGTAACCAGGGACATGGTTTACAGCAACTCCAGCAGTATTGTTGTGATTGAAGGCACCACGAGCAGTTCCTACGATGAGAGATTTGTCCATCGCATTTCCACCAAACCCGAATGTAATCCCATTCAGAGCAGAAGCCAATTCCGATCCACCAGAAGCTGCAGCAAGAGCTGTTACTTTTGTTAGATTAAAACCTTTTGACGAAGCCGTAGAACCAAGGTTAGACAACCAATACTCGATCGCATAACATCCCGCAGAATGGCAAACGATTTTACAAGAGTTAGATCCTTTGCAATAGTTAGTAAGACCAGTGGCAATGTTTGTTTGTGCACGGGAAGATCCATAAGTTCTAGGGTCAGAAGTTCCATCGTAACCGATGAAAATCTTAGATCCGGAAACGGTGCTAGTGGAAGATCCCCAGTATCCGTTTACGTCTGTTGTTCCCACACCATTGTGGTTTTTGTCTGACTTACCGTGAATGAACACAGTGTAAGTTTGAGCACTGAGCGATCCTGCAAACAGCATCGCGAGTATTGTTGTGATTGAGCTACGCATCTCTTTTTTCCTTTTCCTTCTTTAAATGATTCCGATTATCTATCTCCAACCTTCGGTTTTGATTTGACCGTGGTCTAGATAGAGTCCTGTAGATGAAACAGACGGTGCACGGTAGTGACCACTGTATTGGTTGTATGTTCTGTTGGATCCAAATGGCCAAAGTCCTTCATACTGAGTGAGTGAAGATTGGCATTTGTTTAATCCGCCTGCGCGGTTGTAACCGCAAGAAGAGTGGTAAGCAACGGCATAGTCATCTTCTCCAGGAAGAATGACAGAAGCGCCAAACATTCCTTTGTAACCAGGGACATGGTTTACAGCAACTCCAGCAGTATTGTTATGATTGAAGGCACCACGTGCTGTAGTTACAATCAGCGACTTGTCCATTGCGTTTCCACCGAAACCAAAAGTGATCCCGTTGAGAGCATTCGCCAGTTCCGATCCACCGGAAGCTGCAGCAAGAGCTGTTACTTTTGTTAGATTAAAACCTTTTGCTGAAGCCGTAGAACCGAGGTTAGACAACCAATATTCAATGGCATAACATCCTGCAGAATGGCAAACGATTTTACAAGAGTTAGATCCTTTGCAATAGTTAGTAAGACCAGTGGCAATGTTTGATTGTGCGCGAGAAGATCCATAAGTTCTAGGATCGGTTTTTCCATCGTAACCGATGAAGATTCTTGTTCCACCGACAGAGTTTACTGAGGAACCCCAGTAGCTATTTACATCAGTAGTCCCAACACCATTGTGATTTTTGTCTGATTTTCCATGAATGAAGACTGTGTAAGTTTGGGCACTTAGGGATCCCGTTAAGAGAATGGCTGTAATTGTCGCTAGTATGGTTCGCATCTGATTTTCCTATTTCCGAAGGTATGTTCTCTTTGTTTTATAAGTTTGGCAAAAGATTGACAAGAAATTTTTTCCTAAATTTAGACAAAATTTTAACATAATTTTGCCATTGTCAGGGTTTCTCTGACAATGTTTAGGGCTGGAACCTAGGATTTTGCTAGGGGGATGTGGATGGAAAAGAGGGTTTTGCCAGGTTGGCTTTCGACTTGGATGCTGCCATTATGGTTTTGGATGATCTTTTGAACGATGGAAAGGCCGAGTCCTGTCCCCATTCCCAGTTCTTTGGTGGTGAAAAATGGTTCAAAAATACGTGGAAGTATGTCTTCCGGAATTCCTTTCCCATTGTCTTCAATAGTGATGAGTGCCTCCGTTTGTTCTTCTTTCAGAAAAATTCGGATTTTCCCACCTTCTTTCGGACAGGCCTGGATGGAATTGTAAATGAGGTTGGTCCATACTTGGACAAGTTCGTCGGCATGGCCGAGAATCACAGGATCCCCGCTCACCTTCCATTCAATTTCAATATTCTGTTTCCAACTGGTGGAATACATGGAGAGAACTGAATCAATTCCTTCTTTGAGAGAGAGGAATTTTTGCGATTCCTTGGGACCGGAGTAGGAATGGTGTTTGAGGGCAAAAACAATTTTGGAGGCTCGTTCCACTGCGGTTTCAATAATCCCCAAATGAAATCCAATGACAAAGTCATTGAGTTGTGACTGGAAAATGCTTCTTCCTTCTTCTGTATCGAATAGGGTTTGGTATTCTTCGGGAACGGTCTCTATCTTAAAATCAAAACAGGTGTCTGCCAGGGAAATGGGATCGGGAATAGATTTTGATTTAAAGAAAGCAATGAGTTCTTTTTTTCTTTTAAACCGGGACGTGACTTCCGAGCGTTTTTGGTTTTTGAACTCTGCGATAAATCTTTCCGCTAAAAGAAAATTTTCTGATTTTTCAGGGTTTGGAATGTTGGATTGTCCATCTTTAATAAACTGGATACTCCCTTTAATGGCTGCTAGTGGGTTGTTGATTTCGTGGGCAACACTGGCCGCAATTTTTCCTAGAGTCGACATCCGCTCTGCTTGTAGAAGTTGTTCTTGGGTTTCTCTTAATTCTAAGATGGTTTGGTTTAATGATTCTGTCCTTTCTTCAATTTTTTGTTCCAATTGAAGTCTCGCATCCCGAACAATCGATATCATTTCATTGAAACTGTTTGATAACTCTCCGATTTCATCTCTACTTGATACTTTGACTGTAACAAATAAATCGCCCGAATGCATTTTTCGAATTCCCGCAAGTAATCTTGTCAATGGATAGACGATACTTGTTTTATGTAACACTGGATACAACATAAAGATCGTAAACAGAGAGAATAATAACGTGACAATTAGCCAAACAACGGTTTGGTGAACCGTGTTTCTGTATTCTATATAAGGGATTGCAATTAGGAAATGATGGTTTTTAGCGTAGAATTCAGAAACCCAGTAAATCCCCTTGGGTTCTTTAGAAAAGGACTCAACTGTAAACGATTCAAAAGAATTTGGTCTGTTTTGGATCTCTGTTATGTTTTCTTTTGTGAAATTGATTTTGTTGATACGAAAAGATTGATTCTGCACATCAATAACAAGATCTGAAAGATATACAAAAGGATAAATGGTCCCCAATTCAAACTGAGTTTTGATGCTATGTTTTTCCCGACTCATTTCATTTTGAAAGTCGATTCTAAATCGGTTGAAAAGAAAGTTTGCAACAATCGAAAGGATTAAATATAAAACAGTTAAGTTGAATGTCATGATTTTGAATCCAACTGTCGAGGGGATGGTTTCTTGGTTGAGTGAAACTAACACAAGAATGGTCATGATAATGATCGTTAGGTTGGTGAGTAAAAATAAAAATGTTGGTTTGCTAAAGTAGTTTAGATCAACTAAGATATCTGCAAACGCTAACAAAAGAATCCCTAGTATCGCTAAAAGAAATCCGCCCGTATTTCTTTTTTTTGATCCTTGAAACCGAAAAAACTTCGCCGTGAGTGCTGCAATCGTATTCCCAAGAATTAAACACAAAACGCCTGCTATGGAAATAATCGATAATTGAACAATCTTTGAGGCTGAATTTTGATCAGGAACATAAAATTCCATTTTCGGATCAAAATGTATCTCTCTGTAAAAAAATCCAATCCCATTGGCTACGATGGCGGCAGCTGCAAAAATGATGTGAATCCGAAGGCTCCACTTTCTCCATCTAGGAAAACTATTTTCCTGGAACCCAAAGGCAAGATGGGAAGAGGAGACTCCCAAAACCAAAATGACTGGATTTTTTAGAAATACGAACACATAGGCGGTCCAAGGTGCCACAAAAGAATTACAAATCGACCATGCCACAGACCAGAAAAAAAGACAGAATAAGGGAATCAAGAGGCCACGAAAGGTAGGAGTGAGATCCTCCTTACGGGACATAAAATAGACAAAGGCAATCCCGCTCACCAAACAGAGCCCAAAATAGAAAAAACTATAAAGATTCAGTAAGGGGACCAAGCAATCCAGATATCCCTGATGTTTGACTTTAGGCAAGCATTTCGTTTTTCCTGGGGGATTGGTTTGGTGCGATGCACAAAATTGGGCTTGCTCGTGAGAGGCCTAGGGAAATCATGGGCTTATTGTGCGATGCACAAAGGAAAGTCTCCTACAAGAGGACCTAATGCGAAAAAGAAACTCACTCACCCAAATCCTTGGAACTAGTTTTCTAGTTCTAGTCTTTCTTATGGAATCTTATGGCAAGATTAGTTCGGCCGGCCTTGCCGTTCGAAACGAATCTTCTAAAAGAAAGTTGGAAGTCTACATTGCCAAATACCGCCCCAGTTTATCTCCCCAGGAGAGGTCAGATCTTGTTTCCGCAATGGAGCGAGCATCTCTGAATTTACGCCTGCCTATGGGAAAGAAACACGAACGTTATGACAAATTAGGATTTTTGGTAGGCCTGGTGCATACAGAATCCCAATTCCATAAACGGGCCAAGTCACATAAGGGCGCTCTCGGCCTGATGCAAGTGATGCCAGCGACTGCCAAATGGTTGGCAACAAAAGAAGGAATCCCCTTTTCTTCAGAAAAAGATTTATATGATCCAGAAACCAATTTGTATCTTGGTGTTTTGTATATGAATTATCTTTTGGAACGGACCGACTCGGTGGAAGCAGCATTATTATCTTATAATGCAGGACTTGGTGGTTATAAACGGTTTGGAGGCATTCCAGAGTATTCACGATCAGTGTACCGTTACTATGAAGATTGGAAATCCATGCCAGTTCCAACACAAAGTATGATTTCGGAAACGGTTGCGAGTCTTCTTTCCATTTAAATTTTACTTTACATAGTTCCAAAACCGACAAGGCTCTTATCCGTTTTACAAAACAAAAGGATGGGAGCGTATGGATTTAATTCGTAGATACGGTGTGTATCTAGCAGTTGTTATATTGGTCGTGATTGGCCTTATCTTCTTTTTATTTAAGGATAATGCAGGTTCTGATCAAGATGCTAGAGAGAAAGCCAGACAAGAACGGATGGCAAGTAGCTCTGATCCAACGCAAGCTGATGATAGTTCTGGAAGTGGTTCTGATGGATCGAGTGGGATTCCCGACGATGGAGCCACCCCCGAATATATTTTAGAAAAGTATTTAGAATGGTCCGAATACCCTCCGTTTTCAAGACCGATGTCTATTTTAAATCATGATTTAGCATTTCCTTTTATCATCGAAACCTCTCCCGACTATTCCATTGATCCAAAAACGAACGAACCAACAGGTTATGTTTGTCTATTCCAACCCAAAACTTGGGCTGTCATTGGAAACAAAGACATGATGTATGTGACTTTAGAATGCCGTGACAAAGCAAGAAACCGTGTGAAGGTATCTATCGATTCTCACCAGGTATTTAAAGAATGGGAAGGTCAAAGGTTTGGAGTTGTCAGTGCATCAGTGAATGACAATGGAACAGATGGTGACCAAACAAGAGGAGATAACATTTTTACTTTTTCATGGAAACCACAAAAACCTGATTGGGGTCAAATGTCTCTCGTTGCAGAAATCACTTACGGGCCAGAGAATCTTAAAACAACTTTAACCTCTAGTTTTTTTTCCAGTCCATCCATCCCTGCAGAATTTAACGGAGTGTTTTCTGACTCCTTACAAGATGGTTCTCTCATTGTGAGAGCTGTTGTGAATGTTTACAAAAAAGGGAAATACCATTTGGAGGCGAATTTAAAGGACGAAAAGAATGGAGAGTATGTCGCCTATTCAGTGTATGATGGTGATTTGGTTTCCGGTTCCAATGAAGTAGAGTTTACTTTTTATGGAAAAATCCTTCGGGATAAAGATTTGGACGGTCCATATATCGCCACATCTTTCCGTGGACATCGTGTGAATTTACCAATTGATCCGGAGTGGTTCAACCAAGGTGCCGAAGGCCTTCGTAAAATCCAAGCGGCTAAAACAACAGAACCAGACCGTGAACTTGTCATCCCTTATAAGGATGAATACAAAACAAAGTATTATAAAGTGGAATCCTTCTCGAATGCAGCTTGGGATTCGGCAGACAAACAAAATCGCATTCGTCAAATTAAAACATTGCAGTAACCTATGTTAGACAAAGTAAAAACATTTACAAGAAAGAGACCATTTACCAGTCTCTTTCTTGTTTTTATCCTCACCCTTCCAGTTTCCCTACACTTTTTGTTTTGGGGACTCGTATCCTTAAAAGCTCCGAACTACAATGGAGAGATTGTTTCTGATAAACTTACTTCCAAAGTAACTGTGATTCGGGACGGTGCTGGGATTCCGCATATTGTTGCTGGAGACGCCAAGTCCGCCTACTTTGCATTAGGTTATACGATGGCCCAGGATCGTATTTTCCAAATGGAATTACAAAGACGGATCGGAAAAGGAGAACTCACGGAAATTTTCGGAGACAAACTTATACCCACGGATCAGTTTTTAAAGTCTCTCCTTTTGAAAAAAACGGCAGAAGAATATGCCAATCAAACAAGTCATATCCATCCAGAAGCCTGGAATCAATTGGATTGGTTTTTGGATGGGGTGAACCATTTTCTCTCCGAAGACAATTTGCCGATCGAATACACAATTCTTGGCATCAAACCAAGGCCATTTGATAGAGTTGATGCTATTTCCTTTTTGTTTTATATGGGTTTTTCTTTTGCCGAAGGAATCAAATCGGACAGTTTGTACACCATCATGGAATCGGAGTTAAAGGGTCGTTCTGCAAGCGAACTTTTCCCGAGGTATGACTTTGAAAAAAATGCAACTATTTTGGAAACACAACCTGGTGTTCGGAAGTTGGCACAAAACCAGGATGTTAAAAAATTAAATCCAATTCAAAATCAGAATCATTTTCTAAAACCAAATCAACAGAACCTAACCAGTGGATCTGATGTTCTTAATCTAAAACAACTTGTATCCTTTGTGAATCAACTCCAGTTGCCAATTGAGCCTTTGGAAGGAAGTAATTCATGGCTTGTGGGACCGAGTCGATCAGAAAGTGGTGGGGCCGTTCTTGCCAATGACCCACACATTGCATTATCCAATCCTGGTGCTTGGTATGAAGCTTATATTGAATACCCTGGATATGAAAACTACGGATACTTTTTATCCATCATTCCTTTTCCCCTCATTGCACATAACAGAGACAAGGCATGGGGACTAACCATGTTGGAACAAGATGATGTGAATTTGTATTTGGAAACCATTGATGGAAACAAATTCAAAACCGGAGCTGGTTGGAAGGATTTGACTTACTACCGCGATCCCATTCGTAAAAAAGATGGTACAGAAATTCCATTTGAAGTGGGAATCACAAACCATGGCCCACTCATCACTGAACATATCAAAGGATTCAAAGGTCGACCAGTCAGTTTGTACTGGGCTCACCACCATTTACAAAACCCACTCCTAGATGTTCTCTTTCAAATGGGAAAATCAAAATCATTCACAGAACTCGATGCCGCGTCTTCTATGATTGGTGCTCCTGGTCTTAATTTTAGTTATGCGGATAAAAATGGAAACATCGCTTACTATGCAGTAGGCCGGTTCCCAATTTTAAAGTCTGGAAATTCACGTAAAATTTTAGAAGGTTCTACGGGAGAAAACGATGTGATTGGTTATGTTCCGGTAAAGAACAATCCAAAAATCATCAATCCTAAAAATGGAATCATTGTCACGGCCAATAACCAAGTGACAAATAAACCCCTTCCAGGACTTGGAATACCTGAAGGAAACTGGCAACCACCAGATCGTTTTCAGAGGTTAGTTGGAATTTTGGAAACAAAGGAAAAATGGAGTTTGGAAGAACTGGCGGCCATTCAGAACGATACGGTATCTTCCTTTGCACCAGAATATTTGGATCTAGTTTTATCGACAGTTAAGGATGCCAAAACACCGAACGGAAAAAAGGTATTAAGGATCTTAAAAACTTGGAACTTTGAACATTTTCCCGAATCGCAAGGTGCTGCTGTTTACGACGTTTTCTTTTATATCACTCTTCGGGAGTTGTTAATCGATGAGATGGGAACCACCAATTTTGAGTTATACGGAGATATGGCTGAATATTGGATTGCTTACCGTCGTTTTCTGCGTAACCCCAGTTCACCTTTTTGGGATGATTTACGAACAGAAGGGATCACTGAATCAAGAGAAGATATTTTGAAAAGGTCGATTGAGGAAACAGGAAGGTATTTGGAAAACCATCTATCTGCTTCCCCAAGCCTTTGGACTTGGAAAAATCTGTATAAAATCAAACACCCACATCCCCTTGGCGTATTGCCAGTGGTAGGTGGGATTTTTGATATTGGCCCTCTCCCTTCCGCAGGTGGGTCAGAGGTTGTGAACAATTTGAAATACAAACTCATGAAGGAAGATTGGACTGCCTTCGCTGGACCTTCTAAAAGACGAGTGATTGACTATGGTCGTTTTGAAGAGTCGGTCACCCAGCTTCCGATTGGAAATAGTGGAAACCTAGCAAGTCCCTTTTATGGAAACTTGGTGGATGACTATATCAATGGGGTTCATAGAAAAATTCTCTATTCGAAGGAACAAGTGGGGGAAGGTAGGTTTCGATTAGAATTTCGACCTCGATAATTTTCTAAATTTTCCCCACCTAGTGGTGGGGATTCTCCTTTTTTCTTCTACGAGACAAACTCTTTTGGTCGATCCTTAAACTAGATGTTCCGTTTCTTTCTACTCAGCACATTTCTTGTGACGGTTACCTTTGCACAGTCCTCTTCGGATCGAATGGCCTTTGCCTTCCGTAGCCAAGCCTCTCTTGACCCGCTCCGAATGATTGTTGTGGGTGAGGTTGTCGGAATCGAAAAAGCTAGTTATTATGAAGTAGATACACTTTCCCAAGAATTGGAAGTGGATACAAGACCCGATACGGTCACAATCAAAGTCGCAGATCCTAAGGGAATTCGCGTCGGACAAATTTTATACTTACTAGAAAAGAACCAAGACCACAAAACATTCCGAGATGGAAATATTGTGGGGATGATTACTGTAAAATCCGTATACCAAACTACTTTTTTTGGATGGCAGGTCCGCGGGGAAGGATATCTTCGTTTGATTGAAGATCGTCCAGTAACTGCCGCTAGGTTACTTGACACAACCAAATACGACGAAGCCTTTATGGCCAAAAAACAAGGGGATCATTATTTTGCGAAAGGTCAAATGGATGAAGCTCTCCGAATGTACAAACATTCGGTATCTCTTGACCAAGGTTCCCCTGATTCTCATTATGCGCTTGGGAAAGCTCATTGGAAAGACGGAGAAGGGTATGTGTCTACGGCATTCGAATATTCGATGGCTTGGAAAAACAGGGAACGATTTTCTAATGCCCAAGAACGATTGTTATTTCTTTTAGATTATATGCGATTTTTGACTTTCTATTTCAAAGTAGAAGGGAAAGAGAATAAAAAACAATTGGATCTTATGCCTCAAGTGGCAAAAGAAGCTCGTAATCTTTATCCAAAAAATTATGAAGTTTGGTTGTATAGTTTTGAAACATCTTTTTTGAATCTTCTTCATTCTAATATGGCAGATACTGGTGTTGATGGCAGGAAAAAAAGAGAGGAATGGGCAGAACGTTCGGAAGAATATCTAAAGAAAGCATACTCTTTAAGAAAGTCTGATTATTACCTTCATAAATTGGCTTGTGAGTTCTATCACCTGAAATGGAAAGAAACTCGCGGTTCTATCAAAGAAACTGAATACAGAGACAAACTTGTAGAACACGGAAAGTTGTTACGCCTCTACTATACTGGGGAAACTACTTTATCAGAAGATTTATTAAATGCGATTCGGTTGGCAGAAAAACAATCGGGATCTGGATCATTCTGAGAGAATTTTCATACTCTTTTCAAAAAGATAAGACTCTAAATGTAACATATCGTCTGGGGCCGAACTGAAATAGTTTACCCCAAGGTGGTAATGGTCCCCTTTGTCTAAAAATCGAATGATTTCCCCACGGATGATCATGGTACGTTCTTTGTTTAATGGGATAAACATTTTGATGATATTGTGTCGTTTCAAATACTGAAACAGACGTTTGTCATAAATTTCAAATAAAAGACCATCGAGAGAGATATCCACTACCTTGGTAGTCGATTGCATGGTTTCATAACTTCCATGTTGGATGGCGATTTTTGTGAACACATAGCTGATGATTTCTGCTAACTCAAAAATATAGACTGCTTGGTTTTGGGAGATGGTAAACCGTTCCATGGCAGTGGAATACACTTTAATGAATCCAACCACATCCTCATACAATCGAATGGGTGTGATTACATAAGAAACATAAAAGTCTCTAGATTCATGTTTACGCATGGATTCAAAAAAATCCAGAGCAAACTCTTCCCCAAATTCCTTTATCATATCTTTGTGTTCGTTATGGTAGTTAAAAAGAACATCATCTTGTGCGTCATTGATATAAGAGGTAATACGATTGCAGTCGGGGATATAAATTGATTTCCCAGTTCGCAAGATGGTTTTTTTTATAAAGTCTTCGTATTCATTTAGTTTTTCCTCTGGTTGAAAAAAATGAATTTCATAGTCTTTGGAAATTCGTTCGATAGCCTCCGTTAACATTACATTGATAAGTTTGCTATCCGGTCTATCCTTTCGTACTTCTTTCATTAGGTGAGGGAATCGGCTTTCCGCATAGAGGTTTTTTCCCACTTCACGCGATCCACCAGTTAAACTTCTAAATAAAATAATAAAGTTCATAAACAAATCGTCTACAGGAATCCGTTTGTTTGTTCTTAATTGGTAGGACTGTAACTCAGTGGGAGTTTTGATTACGGTTTTTTCTTTTTGGATATCGAGAATCACAACCTCAAACTGATAGTTGATATTCATGACTTCAAAACGGACCCGGGCCCGCCTTGACCCTTTTTCCACTAAATCAGGAATCAAAAGAGTGACTGTATGTGATTCGATTTCTTCGACTGCTGCGACAAGAATGTCTTCTTCGTAGATAAATTCAAATTCTCTGTTATCGGCTTTCAGGTAGTAAAATAGGTGTTTTACGATATTGACGTCTGATCCAATGATGGTTTCTTCAAATAACGATTCTAAGATCGTTATGAGTTCCTGCATCGAATCTGTTCTGCCGATCGCCATACTAGAATTATCGATTTCTTTGGGGCGAAAATCGATTTTCGAGTGAGGAAAATGTGCTAGGAAACTACAGAATTCGCCGAAATGGGAAGTATATGGAACTAACTCTCCCAAAACATGTAAATCCTGAACTTATGCCGATGATCCGACAAGGGCTTCTCAGTCCGGAGAAATTAGCCATCCTAACCGAATTGCATACCATTGTGGAACGATTTGCTGGTTCCTTATATACAGACGAGGATACACAAAAGAAAATTTTGGAACGGACAGGATCAATTCCTGATCTCATCACTTGGGGCGATTATTTCCAAACGGAAGTGGCCTCGCGTTATTTTTTAGAATCAGAAGAGTCACTCCAGAGAATCGTAGATACCATCCGTTTTGACCTAATCTCTGCTCATTTGATCTTTAGTGGAAAACCGGATCATTATAAAGACAAAATTAGAGCAGAAGTTTTGGTGAGTAAAGGGATCGATGCCGCACTTCCGAACCAAAATTTGGAAACCCAACACCTAGAAATCCTACTCAACTACTTTGAAAATATGGAGATCGGGAACAAACCTTTATCTTTACAAGATAAAGCCTGGTACGAATCCTTTCAGATAGATGAAATCGCGATTTGAATCCAAAGAGTATGAATTCCTAGAAATTGAATCCCGTGAAACTGAAGATGGAAAAATCGTTTCCATCTTCTTAAACAATCCTACTTCCCGCAATTCCATGACCTGGAAAATGGGGGAAGAATTCGCAGACCTTATCCATTCCATTAAAAAAGAAAAAGTCCTACCGCGGGCTGTAATCATCTCTGGACGTAGCGATGTGTTTTGCGCCGGTGGTGACTTAAATTTGTTACGATCTTTTTCTGAGAAATCGTTCTCGCAAAACAGACGTGATATGAGAAAGTTCTACGGTTTCTTTTTATCTGTTCGCAAATTACCTGTTCCTGTCATTGCAGCCGTCAATGGACATGCCATTGGAGCCGGTCTTTCCTTAACCTTTGGTTGTGATTTAAGAATTTTTGCTGAAGAAGGTAAGTATTCTTTTAATTTTGTAAGACTTGGAATTCATCCAGGTATGGGTTCTAGTTTTCTTTCCCCAGAACTACTTGGGAAAAGTTTGGGGGGAAGGCTTTTACTTACTGGAGAAACATTTGATGGTAAGTTTGCAAAAACTTGTGGCCTAGCCCTTGACAGTGTTCCTAAAACAGAAGTGTATTCTCGTGCTATGGAACTTGCCTTATCATTATCTAAAGCAGCACCTCTCGCCTTACAAGAGTTAAAGAAAAATTTATATTCCTGGAAACAGCTCGATGGTGCTCTAAAAAAAGAAGCAGAATCTCAAGCACGAAACTTTATTTCAGACGACTTTAAGGAGACGATAAAAAGTATCTTAGAAAAGCGGGAACCAAAGTTTACCGGCAAATAAAAAATTTAGAAAGTTTCTAAATTTATGACTCGACAAGGATTTTTTAAGAGGTTACATCAAAACTGAATGGCTGAACTTCCGCTCAATCCTGACTGTTTTGCTTGTGATTATAAAAATCACAATGTTTTGCACTGTGCTGCACATGAAACCATAGAAAGGATCAATGAAGGGAAGGACTTTACTATCTTTCCTAGGGGAAAGCACTTAGTGACTTCCGGGGTCAAAGCAGATGGCTTTTTCTTTATCAAGACTGGTCTTGTTCGCAGTTATGTCCAACTCGCCAGCGGAAAAGAACAAACCTTACGTCTCAGTGGACCGGGAGACTGGGTCGGATTTAGGGATTGTATTTCCGAATCTATTTCTCATCATAATGTAGTCGCTGTGGAAGACACCCACGCCTGTTACATCACAGGTGCGCTTATCGAAGCCTTAGTGGCGGATGATATCAACTTCCAAAAAGAAGTCTTCCGTCAAATGGCAAAGGAATGGCAGGAAATGGAGGAACATGTGGTTTCTCTAGGAACTAAACAGGTCCACGAAAAATTAGCAGAAATTCTCATCGTTTTAGACAATGCCCAAGGTCGTAAAAACCAAGTGGAGCTGAAAGTGACTCGTGATGTCCTCGCGACCTTTATTGGAACCAAAACCGAAACATTGGTTCGTGCTCTTTCGGATCTCAAAGCTCGGGAATTCATTTCCGTAGACAAAAACCGCATTGATATTCTGAACAGAGAAGCTTTGTATTCCCTCTCAAAAATCGCCTAAATTTTTTCCCCTATCTATTAAGCCCCTGCATCGGAATTCCGATGGTAGAAATGATTGATAATCAAGGTAGGGTCTGTTGCCTGATTTTACCTTAAGTCACTCCCGGGGGGGCTTTCCGAAAGGATTCCCCCTTTTTTTATTTCCCTTGTTTCTTTCCAAGCCATCTAAATCCTGGAGGTTACATGTCTAGAAACCGAGGCCAGAGTCCTAGTTTATTTGGGAATCCCATCCTTCATCCCCTGAATGTAATTCTCATAATCAATTGTCTTATTTTTTTCCTTCAATACTTTGCAAACCAACAGTTAATTTATCGATTTGGATTAACACCTGATTTTGTGTTAGGTGGTGCCATTTGGCAAGTATTCACTTATGGTTTTTTACATGCGGTAGAACTCATTCCATTTCACTTACTTGTGAATATGTATGGGATGTACATGTTAGGAACAAACATCATTCCTATCATCGGAAAAACTAAATTTACCATTTTGTATTTTGCGTCTCAAATTGGGGCAGGAATTTTTGTGGTTCTCTCTGCTTATCTGAACGAACTGCTCGGTGGGAATATTCCTATTTTAGAATCGATGACCACACAAACCATCGGTGCGTCTGGCGCTCTATTTGGGCTGCTCGCTCTCTTTGGTATATTTTATCCCAATGCGGAATTGCTTTTATTTATTTTTCCAGTGAAAGCAAAAAATGCGGTTTGGGTTTCTCTTGTGATTGGATACCTGATTTCTCAAATTGGGAATGGGGCCATTTCTAATACCTGCCATTTGGGTGGGGCACTTACGGCTTTACTCCTTTACAAAATTTTCCAAAAACAAATCAAACCAGGAAGTCTCCCTTACATTCCAGGTTTGGAATGGGAAGCTCCTAGAGAAACAAAAATCCAATCCAAAGCCAAACCGGCAGCGGTGGAGGATCTTTTTCTCGATCAGAAAAAATTCAATGAAAACGTGCTCAGTCAGATTCATTCTAAAAAAGACCTGCCATCGGTAATAAATTATTTACAAGGAATGCAAGTGGAGAATGCGAATATTTGCCCGCCGCCTACGTATAACACCGAGGATCCGATTTGTTTGCGTTGTGAGTGGTTGGTAAATTGTGCCTTACGAAAGGCAAAAGAATAATTTTTCGTCTAATTTCTTGACAGTCTCTTAAGATGGGGATAATGAAATCATGCCTGTAGACAAGAAATCCTCTGTAGAAGAGGTTCTCAAACGCGAAAAATTAGCAAAAGAATTCGAAAAAGAAAAACGTAATTCGGAACAAAGAGCGATCGAACAAGCAGCCGCTAAGTTGTCGGCGCAGAGTCCAGAAACAAGTCCAGACACTGCTAAAACCTCGAAATTCATTACCAATATCGACATTGCCTTTTCGCAGGCAAAAACTGACCTTCGTTTCTATTTCCTAAATGATGGAACCTATGCGGATGATTTTAAGAGGATGTTCCTAGAGAACGAATCTATATTCAAACGGTATGGAATTACGAGTCAGAAGTATTTGGAATATGTTCGTGAGTCTTTTGACCGTTATAAAAAAATTCATGATATGATGCCTTTGGATCC
Organism: Leptospira abararensis; assembly: GCF_016918735.1. Lineage (GTDB taxonomy): Bacteria > Spirochaetota > Leptospiria > Leptospirales > Leptospiraceae > Leptospira_A > Leptospira_A abararensis. The sequence continues at coordinate 11,236 of NZ_JAFFPR010000060.1, read as the reverse complement.
TATGAAACCCAAACACTTTAAGTACGTAGAAGATTCCATTTCGGAGCTTGTACGTATGTTCAACCAACGTTTTGGGAAATAAAATTTGCCTTTGATTTCCCCTTTAAAATCCATAGGATTTCCCTAAAAAAACTGAGAAAAATCCTTACCTGAGTTGTTGGTTTCTATAGAGGGATTTTTTTGCAGGAACATTGGAAACGCATTCTTATTTTTTCCGTCATTGCTATGGTTTATTTTTTTTGGGTGTTTATTGGGTATGATTTGGCCGGAGTCTTAAGTCTCGCCTCATAAATCTCCCCACATTCTCTCTTGACACCTGGGTTTTCTACCAAACATGCTAGGAATATGGTGGAATCAAGAAAGACATCCGAAACAGACATCCGGCTCGACCTAAACGTCCGAGGAACCGGGGTCTACCAGTTTGATACAGAAATCCCGTTTTTTGAGCATATGCTCTCTCATATTTCCAAACATGGTCTCATTGATATGGACCTCAAACTCAGAGGAGATATAGGAATCGATTGCCACCATTCGGTGGAAGACACCGCCATCCTTATGGGCCAAATGATTCACAACCAGTTAGGTGACAAAAAAGGAATCTTTCGTTACGGTCATTTCACTTTGCCTATGGATGAAGTATTGACAACCGTGGCTGTGGATCTTGGTGGAAGGTTTTACTTTAAATACACGGGCCCACCAATTGATGGGAAATTTGGAATTTATGATGCAGAACTCACGCTCGAATTCCTTCAGAAATTTGCTCTCAATGCCAAAATGAATTTACACGTAGTCGTGCACTACGGGGAAAACCGCCACCACATCCATGAATCTATTTTTAAGGGACTGGGTAAGGCTCTTCGTCAAGCGATTGCGATTGATAGTGTGGCAAAAGATCAAATTCCTTCTACCAAAGGAATGTTGGAGTGATTGCAGTTTTAGATTTTGGAATGGGGAATATCCATTCCTTACTGAAGGCTGTTTCTTTGTACACAAGTGACTTCCAATTTACAAGTGATATAGAAACAATTAAAAAAGCAGATAAAATCATTTTGCCTGGAGATGGGCATTTTGACAAAGCCATGCAGAATTTAAACGAAGCAGGTTTTTCTTCTGTTTTAAAGGAACATGTGGAAGCTAAAAAATCATTGCTTGGAATTTGTATCGGTTATCAAGTGTTATTTGAAGATTCTGATGAAACTTCGAAAACGGGAACAACCATTCCTGGCCTTGGTCTTATTCGTGGAAAAATTAGAAAGTTTGAAGGAAAACAAAACCTCAAAGTTCCTCATATGGGTTGGAACAAACTTTTCGATATCAAATCTAAAAATACAAAATTACTCAAAGGAATTCCCAACGAATCCTTTATGTACTTTATCCATTCCTACCGGCCAGTGGGTGTAGACAGGTTGGATATTACAGCTAACTGTCATTATTATGGGGAATCTTTTCCTGCGGTTGTGGAAAAAGAAACTGTATTTGGAACCCAGTTCCATCCTGAAAAATCGGATACAACAGGGCTTGGAATCCTGAAAAATTTTATAGAACTTTAATATGTTAGTATTACCTGCTATAGATCTTTTAGATAACGAAGCTGTCCGTTTACTCCAAGGGGATTATTCCAAAAAAACGGTGTATTCTTCTGAACCCGAGAAGATGATCCAAGTATTTGAAGAACAAGGTGCCACTCTGATCCACATCGTGGACTTAAACGCAGCCAAAACCGGTAAGTCGGAAAATGAGAAAGCCATCCGTAAAATCAAAGACAAATGCTCTGTGGAACTAGAGTTAGGTGGCGGGATTCGTTCTTTAGAAAATATGAAATTCTATGATGGACTTGGGGTCTCTCGATTTATTTTGGGAACCGTCGCTATAGAAGATCCAAAAGTTGTGGAAGAGGGCTTAAGAAGTTATGGCCCGGATCGCATTGTGATCGGTGTGGATGCCAAAGACGGACTTGTCCGAACCAAAGGTTGGGAAACCAACTCTGGAATCAAATACACTGAATTTTTAAAGTCGATGTATGGAATGGGGATCCGCCATGTGATCTTTACTGACATAGCCAAAGATGGGATGATGGCAGGACCAAACATTGCTGTGTATTTGGAGTTGTTGTCCCTGTTTCCCGATTTGCAACTTGTGGCATCGGGTGGGGTCTCCTCAACACAGGATTTAGTAGATTTGTATGAAACCTCAGGGGGTAAGCTCTTTGGAGCCATCACTGGAAAGGCCATTTATGAAGGAAAATTAGACCTAAAAGAAAGTATCAGGATTCTAAGTAAGAAGAGGAATGAAAATTGATGAATCGTAAGAATTTAGCATTAGCAGGAGTGATCGGTGGAGTCATTGGACTCATTGTCTCTTTCCTATTGGCAATCGAATACTTTGGCCTTGGATCAGAAAACATAGCCAATTCCGCATGTTCTGCATTAGGTGGAGGAGACTCTTGTTTAAAAGTTGCAGAGAGTTCTTATTCGGCAATTCCAGGAGTCCCTTTTTTGGGGAATGTTCCAATCGCCTTACTTGGGTTTGGGTTTTATGGATTACTTACCTATTCTTTCTTTTTGATCATCAGAGCAAAATCAAACGAGGAAGTTTCAAAAATGATTTCTCTCCTCTTTCCTGTTCTGGCTTTGGGACTAATTTTTGATTTGGTTCTGTTTGGCATTTCTGTGGGAATCATCGGAACGATTTGCCAACTTTGTTTTGTAACTTATATAGTGACCATTTTCCTTCTTGGTATTTTATACCTCCTTTGGAAAACAGAAGGAAAACCAACATTCAACTTCCCTGTGGCAATCAAAGAAGGAATCACTACTTTCGGTCTCGTTTATTTTTTCAGTTTTTCTTTGGGATATGCTACAAGCAAAATGTGGGTGAGTGGATCCAACTCGAATACTTTAGCGACTTCAAAAGGAATGGATTCAAAAGAAATCCAATCTAAAATCGCAACTTACTTCCAAGAGCCAACTCTCGGAATTCAAGTAGCAGGGTCCCCGTTTATTGGTAAAAAAGATGCTCCCATAACAATTGTTAAATATGCAGACTACAACTGTGGGCATTGTTTACATACAAGCCATATTTTACATACAGTCCTTTCTGAATACGATGGAATGGTTCGGGTGGTTTATAAGAACTTCCCGCTCGATGGAACTTGTAACCGTCTGATGCAACAACCAAGACCTGATGCATCTTCTTGTGTGGCAGCCATTGCCGCAATTTGTGCAGACAAACAAGGAAAGTTTGAGCCAATGTATCGTGGGCTTTATGATAATTTAGAAAAGGGTGTCGCACACTCTGGATCTAGTGTTGTGAATTTAGCAAATGCGATTGGCCTTAATGTTAATTCTTTGAAGGTATGTATGGCTTCGAAAGAAGCACAGAATCAATTGAACGCAGAAATTGATGAAGCAGAAAAATTGAACATTCAATCCACTCCTTCCCTCTACATCAATGATAGGAAAATAGAAAGTGGAACACCAAATCCAATCTTTTTAAAGACACTTCTGGAACAAATCATCCAAAAGATGTAAATTGTTTTATCACCTACTTGGAAGTAGGTGATAATCGAACCGGTCCTTCTGGGAGTCCAGAAGGATCTCCCACTCTCTCTATCTCCCAAGAATCCAAAACATTTTTGTCTTTTGTATGTAGCGCAGGCCTAAGACTAAGAACTGAATTTCCTTTTTTGTATAAAGACCTTCTTCCATAGAACCAACCACCCGTTTCTTCTGGATGTGTATTTTTTCCATACTTCCCACCCATTTCAAAACTTTGTTTTAAGTCATTGGCAAGCTTAGAAAACATGTTTGGATCCATCGAAATTCCATGATCCGGCCCTTCTAAATTCCGATCTAAGGTGAAATGTTTCTCAAAAACAACGGCCCCCAAACCACAAGCGACAGAGGATGCCAAAGTTCCATCCGAGTGGTCACTAAATCCCACCACATAGTCTGTTGTATCTAAGTAAAAGGGAATGGACTGAAGGTTCACTTTATTTAGGGGAGTGGGATACATCGAAACACAATGAAGTAAACAAACTTCTGTTTGGTTGTTTTGTAAAAACGAAATGGCTCTTGTTACTTCTTCTGGTAAAGCCGCCCCCGTGGATACAATGAGGGGTTTTCCCGATTGGACCGATTTTTTGAGTAAGGGGAGATTGACAATATCACCAGACGCAATTTTTAGAACAGGAACATTCATTCCACATAACAAGTCTACTGCGGACTCGCAAAGTGGAGTAGAAAAAAAATCGAGTCCTAAATCGAGGGCCGTTTTTTGAAATTCTCGATGTTGACTTTCACTTAATTCATATTGTTTAAATATATCAAAAAGAAACTTCACATCGGGATTGGACGGATCAATAAACTCTTCCGTCCTGTAGGTTTGGAATTTGACTGCATGAGCTCCAGACTCTTTTGCTTTGGCGATGGTTCGTTTCCCAATTTCCATATCGGCATTGTGATTAAGGCCGATTTCAGCAACCAAATATGGTTCTGACTTTCTAGTTAGAGTTGTTGTGCCAATTTTAAAATCCAAGTTGTCCTCGTTTCCTTCATTGTCGGCAAATTAAGAAAATCCTAAAATTTTTCCCAATTGGAAAATGAGAAAGGATACGCTAATCGCAAGGATTGTCATATATAAAAACTGCACGATCGGCCAAAAGATAGTTCCTGTTTCCTTTTTGGTTACAGCAAGAGTTGACATACATTGGCTCGCAAATGCAAAAAATACTAAAAGTGATAGTCCAGAAAGTGGTGTCCAAACAAGAGTTCCATCTGCCCTTGTTTCTGTACGAAGTGTGGAACGTAAAGATTCATCTTCTTCGTTCTCTTCAGAACCATATAATACGGCTAAGGTGGAGACCATTACTTCTCTTGCAGCAAAGGATGTAATAATTGAAATCCCTATTTTCCAATCAAAACCAAGTGGTTCAATGGCGGGTTCCATTACTTTTCCTATTGTTCCAATATAAGAACTTTCAATGGGACTGGTTTTCCATTCGTTATTTTTATATTCTGCAGGGAAGTGGCTTAAAAACCAAAGAAGGACAGAAATATAGAGGATGATCTGACCTGCAGTCGATAAAAAGGATTTCACCTTCCCATACACTGTATGAAATAAACTTTTTAGAGAAGGCACGTTGTATCGTGGCAGTTCCATCACAAAATAAGATGCATCTTCTTTAAACACTGTTTTACGAAAGAGTAAAGCAAAACCAAAGCTAGTCACCATTCCTAAAAAAAACATGGAGAACAAAACAAATCCCTGGATATTAAATATACCAAAAACGGGAGGAAAACTAAAAACTGTTCCCACAATTAGAATATAAACTGGATATCTTGCAGAACACATTACGAGTGGTGACACCATAATTGTTGTAAAACGATCGGATTTGTTTTCGATGGTCCTTGTTCCAAGGATGGCCGGAACAGCACAAGCTGCAGAAGAGAGTAGGGGGATAAAAGATTTTCCAGAGAGGCCAAATTTCCCCATGATACGATCCATTAAAAAACTAGCACGTGCTAAATACCCAGATTCTTCTAAAATTCCTATGAATAAAAAAAGTAGAGCAATCTGAGGAATAAAAACAATCACACTTCCCACACCGCCAATAATTCCTTCGGTTACTAACGATCTTAAGAGGCCTTCGCTTAAAAAAGATTCCACAAACGATTGTAAGGATGCGATCCCTGATTCAATTAAATCCATCGGGAGTTCGGCAAAACTAAATAAACTCTGGAAAAGAGCTCCCATCAAAAGAAAAAAACAACCAAACCCAAGGACAGGATGTAATAAGATTCGGTCCAACTTTTCTTCCCAACTACCAGGAAGGGATTTAGGATAAGTAATCACATCAGCCAAAACTTTTTTAATAAAAAAAGATCGATAGATCATTTCCTCTTGGTAATAAAAAGAAAATCCTTTTCCCTCTACGACAGATCGTAACCAATCTTTGGTTTCTTCGGGAAACTTGGTGAAGTAACGTTCTTCACTCAAATGTGGATCTTTGTTCAGATATTTTAGAGATTGTGATAAAAAGAATTCGGCTTCGTTATTCGTAATTCCGAGTTTTTGTTTCGCGGTAGTTAAAAAGGATTCTTCTTTTGTTCCCCAAGTCCATAAACGAGGACGTTTTTGAAAAGCATTTGGGTTTTTAAGAACCTCTTTTAAGCTATCGATTCCTTCTCCTGATTTTGCATTTACCAAAATAAACTCGAGTCCAATGGATTTTTTTAGTTTTTCTAAATTCAGTTGGATTCTTTTTTTTTCGAGCACATCTTTCATGGTAAGGACCACAACAGTGGGAACTCCCATATCAATGATTTGAAGTAAAAACTGAAGTCCCCGCTCTAAGTTTAAGGCATCCAAAACGTAAATGACTTGTTCTTCTGGTTTTCTAGAAAGTAATACTTCGTAGGCGATTTTTTTGTCTTCTGCAATCCCACCAAGACCATATGTACCCGGTAAGTCGGTAATGATCCATTCGGATTCTTCCAAGGTAAGGATTCCTTCTCGTTTTTCTACAGTGACTCCGCTGAAATTTCCTGTTTTTTGTTTTAGGCCAGTGAGTTGGTTGAAGAGTGTTGATTTCCCACAATTGGGATTTCCAACTAAATAAATTCGGTTTTCTTTCATGTTTATTTTAATTTGATTTCTATTGCATTTCCATCATGGATTCGTAAGGCAATGGTGGTTCCACTCAAAGTACAGATCATTTTTCCAAGCAATAATGATTTGTGTTTGAGTGTGATTTCGGCACCGGGAAAAAATCCAAGTTCCAATAACTCTGTCAACATAGGTTTTGGAAGTTGTTTGGAATCCAAAGAAACGATCTCTGCCGTTTCTCCAATTTTTAAATCTTGTATTGTCATGGATTTCGCTTAGGAGATTGCAAATTTCTGTGAGTCGCGGAATAGATTGATTTCGGGAGCCATCGATTTTACGTAACGATCAAAGTATAACATTTGTTTCATGAGAAGTGCAAATTCTCTAGGAATTTTTAATCCATTTTTTTCGGCAATTTCCTTCATGTCATACATGATTCGGTTGACCCTAGATTCGTCAAACATCTCATTGTCGGCTAAATGTACATAGACTGATTCTAATTCATTAAAAACTGAATCTAATTCTTTCGCTAATACTGTAGGATTCACCCCGCTATCAGTAGAATCCATTTCAACCAGTCCTTGTGCAACTAACGTAGGTTCACCAATTCCAATCCCTTGGGTAAATAACATAAGCCCCTTCCATATTTTGGGAGAGATCCTTCCTACAATTCCAAAATCGATAAAACCTATGGTTCCATCTTTTAGGATCATTAAATTCCCTGCATGTACATCTGCATGAAAAAAACCTTGGTTGGATAAAGAAGAGAACCAAATTTCTAAGGCATCACTTAAAACCTTCCTTGGATTGTTTGTAAACTTGCGAAGTCCAGCTTCATCAGTAATTGGTACACCATAGAATCGTTCCATGGTTAAAACTTTTTTAGAGGAAAGAGTATGGTAAACTCTTGGAACTCTAGCCCTTGATTCTTTTACTCGTAATAAATATTCTTCAAACTCTTCGATATTCTTTGCTTCTTGAATAAAATCGATTTCTTGTAAGATAGAAATTTGGAACTCATCAAACATAGCAGTGAGTCCGGATTTTTTAAATTCAGGGGCAATGAACTCTAAAATTTTTGTTAAGATTCCTAAGATCTGCATGTCGGTTTTTAAAGTTAGGTGGACATCTGGCCTTTGGACTTTGACAACCACATCAAGGCCTTCTTTTGTTACGGCCGCATGGACCTGAGCAATGGAAGCTGAGGCTAGGGGAGATTCTTCGAAACTATGGAATAACGATTCTAATTTTCCACCCAATTCCCGTTCTACGGAGGAACGAATATCCCTAAAAGCCACGGGGCGAACGGAGTCCAAACAGGCCTGCATTTCCTCTACGTATTCCTTGGGGAAGAGAGAAGGGGCACTGGCAATGAATTGACCTAATTTGATGTAGGTGGCTCCGAGATTGGAAAATGCTTCTCTTAGGGTGATGGCAATTTCTCTATGATTGGGTTTGCCCTTTGCCAGCTGGGTGAGAATCCCAATTGCCTTGGAAGTGAACACAAAACTGGAATGAGCGACTCGAAGGCTTGATTGCCAACCAAAAGAAACTAGGTCAGAAAGGGAATCCATACGCCCTAGTTTGAGACCTAAATCGGGATTGGAAACGAGAAAATCCCCTTCGCTTCTGCAATTGAAATAGAGTTGCAGGAATAGGTCTCAAACAAAAACTTATCAAATCGCACCCATGAGCCAAGAAACTGTCCTGTACCAAGAGTTAGAGAAACTCGATCTCAACGAGATCAAAAAAATCGCAAGCCTTTGGAACATCCAAAAGATCCCGGGAAAGGACAAAAAATCGACAATTTTGGGCCTCATGGAGACTTTCCAGAACGAGTTTTACCTAAAAGGGATCCTGGAAAAGTTCACCCCCTTACAAGTCAATATTCTAACATCCATTTTAAAGAACAAAGGGGTGATGACACTCGGAGAAATTTCGAGAAAGGTCAACATTCCACCTATCAACGTGGAGATGGAACTAAATGTTCTCCGCAAATACTACCTTCTTTACCAAAGAAAAAATCGCGAACGCCTAACAAACAATTTAGACAAGTATCATACTTATGATGAATACTTAAGACTCATTAAGGTAGAGACAAATCCGAAAGGTGAGAAGTTTAAATTCTCGATTGAGAAGGCTTTACACAAATCTACTCTTGCGGAACTTCCTGAGGAATGGAAAGAAGTTGTTGGTGCTAAAAAAGGCGAACACATTGAAACATTCTTAAAGAATGCTCTCGATGTTGAATTCCTTCAAAAGTTAATCGATGAACTTTCTGATTTTGACAAAGATGTTCTTCACCAAATTTATATACACGGTGGTGTGATTGAAGCGGATACCATCCGCAACTATATCACTGTGAACCGAGGTAGGTTCGAACAGACCATTCCTCATCTAACATCTCTTTATCTTGTTCGTGATTTATATTATGTAGAAGATAAATTCATTCGGGTCATTGTCATTCCGAAAGAAATTTTAGACCACTTACAGTTTTCTCCTATTTTACCTCCGGTAAAAAAAGGCACTCGAGTTCGTCAGGAAAAAATTTCAGCCAATGGTCTTGATTTTTTCTTAAACGTAAAAAAACTTATTTCTTATATTTCACGTAAAGGTTTGAACCTTGCGAAATCAGGAAAAATCAAACAAGCAGATCATAAAAGAACGGAAACAGAACTTTTATCTCCTGATATTGAAATTTTCCCTGAAAAGAGCCAGGTTTATCAGATTGAACTCATTCTCCCTATCTTAAAACTTTTGGGTTATGTAGATATTAAAGGTGAGAATGTAATTCTTGTTCAAGATACAGATGAATTTCTAAAGAAAGATATCTTTGAAATCATGAAACTTGTCATTCATGAAGTCAATGAAGCAAGAACTCGTCGCCTCAATCCTGCGGAAGTATTTACGGCAACCGAAGTTCCTTTTTATGAAAAGGGGATTTTGGATAAAACTGTAAAACTCATTATGGCACATGGAAAGATCAACTCATCCGTTATCTTTTCCCATATCATTCGTGATCATCTGGTTTTTTCCCCTACCTTCCAAATCAAAACTTATGAAGAAGATTTGGCTGATTTACGAAAAGAGATCATCTCTGCTATTTTTTACTTACAACTTTTTGGCCTCATCGAAGTGGAATACCCACAACGAAATCTTAGCCTTTCTGAACTCGGTGCCCATTACTTCAACCATGAAGCACTTGTTACGGTAACAGAAAAAGGTGGAATCACCATTAACCCAGACTTCTCGATCATTGCTTTCCCTGATCGGGTGTCTTTACATGGAATTCATTTGCTAAAGGCATTCTGCGAATTGAAAGATTACGACAGAGTATACACTTTTTTACTTACGAAAGATAGTTTCCAATTGGGTATCCTACTTGGTTACGACAAAGAAACATTTATTCATTTTCTTCGTGAATCATCGAAAGCAGAGCTGGCACAAAACTTACTCTTCTTGCTAGATGATTGGGGTAACAACCTACCAATCGTAACCATTACCGAAGATTCGGTTCTTCTCAGAACCAAAGATTCACAGGTGATGGAACTTCTCCTTGGTCAAATTAAGGGAAAAAAGTTTGTATTGGAAGAAGTGAGTCCAACGGGAATCATCATTGAGAAATCGAAGGTGATGGAAGTGATAGCCATCGCAGAAAAATTGAACATGATCATCCGATTGAATCGGTAGTTTGTAAAAACATCTCTTAAATGAAAAAAGACCAACAGCTGTTGGTCTTTTTTTTAGATACGAGCCAGTTCGATAGAACGTGGCTTACTTTTTTTCGCCGACGGTGAGTTCTGGATCTGTGACCTTGATTTTGTTTTTAAAATCCCATTTGCGAAAGGGAGAGACTGCATCCAAACGCTCTTGAGTTACAAAGAACAATCTTTCCCCGTATTTAACTAGCCCACCTTTATAATAAGCATACTTCGTTTTGTGGTCTACCATGCCCACTTCCACGACCTTATTCCAATCTTCGCAGGTCTTTAAAGAAGGTACCTTTCGGAGATACAATTCCTTAATTGAGTTTTCTTTGACTGCATCGCGAAGTATTTTTTCCCATTCCATATTAGAATAGCCTTTCTTTCCTTACCTAAATTTCAATTTCATTTTTCATTTTATGAGTAAGTATACGACGTGGACTGCGGAAAAAAACAAAAAATAGAAGAAAAACAGCCATGATTCGCCAGGGACTTGCGCCAAATTGCAGAAAAGGAGTGGTTCTCTCCTTTAATACTGTCGGTAAATCCAAATAGCCAATGGCTTTTTGGAATGTTTGTAATTCTCCCATCATCTCTCTTCCCCATGGATCATAAGCCGTCGTTAGTCCAGTGACCGCGACTCGAACCACAGGCCTTCCTGATTCTATAGATCTAAGTCTGCCTGCCCCCGCATGTTGGCTGGTTTCTGTTTGGCTTTCAAACCAAGAATCATTAGTGAGATTGAGAATGAATTCAGAAGGAGAATGTTCCATCATTTGCCGAACCAAATCAGGATAAAGCACTTCATAACAGATAAGCGGACTAAATGTAACCACCTCTCCTGTTTTAGTTTGAAAGCCCAAAGCATTTGTTAGTTTTCCTGGAACATGCCGACTCGTTTCTGGAAATAAAGTCCGGAGCCACGG